>NC_013743.1:2592692-3889038 GCF_000025325.1 Haloterrigena turkmenica DSM 5511
TAGTAGCCGGGCTCGTCGTCGGATCGGGGCTCGGCGACGACGAGATCGTCCGCGTTTGTCATCACCCAGGGGATCGCCCAGTCCAGCAGGACGCTCTCGGTACCTTCGTCGATCTCGGCGTCGGCCTCGATCCCCTGCAGGAGGCGGGCGATCTCGTAGACGGTGTACATCTGGTCGTCCTCGAGCAACTCGTCGGGCGTGTAGAAGTCACACGGTGGAAGCTGATCGAATTCGGATTTCGGAACCGGCATACCCGTCCGTACGCGTGCGCGCCACAAGACCGCACCGATCCCGGCTCTCGATTTCGCCCCTCGATCCAGCCGCCGCAGCGACTGTTCGAGGGACGACGGCACTCGAGAGACGAGACGACTACCGAGACGTATCCGACCGTCAGACACGTCTACCGCTCGATGTGCCGTTGCGAGTAGTAAAATCCAAAGTTGGATGGGGATAATCTCGCAATATATAGCGCATACGCTAGCTATTAGCCGCAAATCTTTATAATTTCGGCGAGAGACGAACTCGAGTGGAATCTACCGATGTCCTGGTCCCGATCATCTACGCAGTTGCGACGGTGATCGCCGCCGTTCTCGGCGGTGTCATCTGGCGCCATCGGGAGAAAACCGGGGCCGTGCCGCTGGTGGTGGCGATGGCCGGCGCAGTGATCTGGGCGGGATCGCTGTTCGCGCGCTCCGCGGTCGATCACGTCTCGCTGTCGGTGTTCTTCCTCCGATTTCTCTACGTCGGTGTCGGAGCCAGCGTCCTCGGCTCGTTCCTGTTCGTCCTCGCGTACACCGGCCGCGAGCACCTCCTCACGCGACGGACGATCGCGCTCCTCTCGATCGAGCCAGTGCTCCTCGTGGCGTTCGCGTTCGCGAATCCCGGCAACCTGTTTTTCGAATCGATCTTCCGCGATCCGACGGTCGTCGGCGGTATCGGCTTTCAGTGGGGCCCCGCGTTCGACGTCCACCTCGTCTACTCGTACTGTCTCTCCCTCGCCGGAACGATACTAATCCTCGAGTTCCTGCACAACTCCCGGTCGCTATACCGGGGCCAAGCCGCGATGCTGGTCGGCGCGTCCACGTCCCCGCTACTGACGAACGTGGTCTACACCCTCGACGTCCTCGGGTCGATCGACATCGATACGACACCGATCGGCTTCATCGTCGCGGGTGCGCTGTATTCGGTCGCGATCGTCCGCTACCGGCTGGTCGATATCGCTCCGATCGCCCGCGATCGGGTCCTCGATACCGTCACCGACGGCGTTTTCGTCGTCGATACTGAGAATCGCCTCATCGACGTTAATCCCGCCGGCCGAGCGCTGCTCGAGGAGTTCGACGAGTCGCCGATCGGTACGGATCTCGGTTCGCTGTTCGCCGATCGCCCCGAGTTACGGGACGAATTCCGCGGTCTCAGGGATCGTCCCGTCGAGACCGAACGCGAACTGGCACTGCGCGACGGGCACTTTCACGTCCGGACGACGCCGATCGAAGACGGGCGCGACCGTCACGTCGGCTGGCTGTTCGTCGTCCGGGATATCACCGAACGCAAGCGCCGGGAAGCCGAGTTACAGCGCCAGAACGAACGCCTCGAGCGGTTCGCCGATCTCGTCTCCCACGATCTTCGCAATCCGTTGAACGTCGCGGACGGCTACCTCGAGCTCGCCCGCGAGACCGACGACGAGGAATACCTCGACGAGATCGAGCGGTCCCACGATCGGATGGCGACGATCATCGACGACGTCCTCGCGCTCGCCCGCGAGGGGGCGGACGTGACCGATCCGGAGCCGGTCGCGCTCGAAGATGTCACCGAACGGGCGTGGAACGGCGTCGATACGGGCGCGGCGTCGCTCGCGATCGATACCGACGCCTCGATCCTCGCCGATCCGGAGCGGATCACGCGACTGCTCGAGAACCTGTTTCGCAATTCCCTCGAGCACGGTGCCGAGCGCGCGGACGGCGCCGACCTCGAGGTCGCGGTGGGTACGCTCGGTAACTCCGGCGACGGCTCCGCCGCGGGGTTTTACGTCGCGGACGACGGCGACGGAATCCCGTCGTCCCAGCGCGGTCGGGTCTTCGAGGGCGGCTACACGACCGACGAGGACGGAACCGGGTTCGGACTCGCGATCGTCGCCGAGATCGCGACGGCTCACGACTGGACCAGCGCCGTCGCGGAGAGCGACGCCGGCGGCGCCAGGTTCGAGTTCCGCGGCGTCGAACCAGCCGGCGACGCGACTCCCGCGGACGCCGAGATCGAATCGACCGAGTCACCGCTTAGGTCCGACCCGTCTCAACCCTGAGCCGCTCGCCGAGTCGGCGAGCGGTCCGAACGCGAGCGCTGCCCTCATTCGTCCCGCGTGCCACCGTCCAGGTAGTACCGGATCCGATCCCGGCTCGACTCGGCCACCTTCACGAACTCGAGGACGCGCTCGCCGTCCGCGCGGCGGTCCGACTCGAGGTCGATCGTCAGCGACTGCTCGCGAAGGTGCTCGAGGAGCGCGCCGATCGTCTCCGGATCGCCCCTGACCGTGTGTCGCTCGCCGATCGTCTCGCCGGCTTCAACGGCCCGAATGGCCGAGACCATCGGCCGGAGGATCGACTCGCCGAGGTCGTGCGCCCGTTCCTCGAGCCGATCGTCGTCCGCGTCGAACTCGGCCGCCTGAAACGCGTCCCGGACGATCCGCGAAAAGACGAAGTCGCGGCCGTGATCGAAGGGCAGCGAGAACGCGTAGGCGAGTTCCTCGTGGTGTTGGGTCTCCGTCGTGTACTTGACCAGTCGCTCCCCGTCCCCCGATTTCAGGACGACCCCTTCCCGGCCGGCCGCGTCGAGTTCCTCGATCGCCGCTCGAGTCGGTCCGACGGCGTCGGACGGCGTCGCTCGTCCGAAGAGTCGCGGCTGGGCGAACTCGTACTCCTCGCAGAGCCGTCGCCGGTCGACGACGGAGAGCGGTTCTCCGGACTCCCGGTCGCGGACGTCGAAGACCCGGAACTCGTGGGTGTCGATCTCCTCGTAGTCGTGAGTCGAGTAGGGCGTCTCCGGGCCGATGAGTTCGGCACAGAGGGTCTTCTCCGGGTGGGTCACGAAAAAGTCCTCGAGCGGGAGGCGATCGCGGGCCCGGCCCGTCGTGTACGGGCAGACGTAGCCGCTTCTGGTGAAGGCGAGAGGCTCGCCGTCGACGGCCGCGATTCGGACGTTGAAGCCGTCGAGTTTCTCCTCGATGACGACGTTCTCGCCGTCATCGAAAAACGACGGAACTCCGGGGTCGAGCACGAGAACTCGGGGGATGCTCGGATAGCCGCGAACGATGGTCTCCGTCTCCTCGACGATGACCGTCCCCCGCTCGACCCCGTGACGAGCGGCCGTGAGGACGTGGTGGGTCCGCCCCGCCGTCGACCGTTCCTCGACGTGCTCGAAGAGGTCGTCGGGCGTTTCCGCGGTCGCCTCGAGCCGCTCGAGGTACTCGTCGCGTTCCATGCGTTGTTTGTCACCATTCCTCGTGAAAAACACCCGGTAGGTCAGCGGCCGGCGATCAGCGGTCCGCGGATCGTCGACCGATCGACTGCGCCCGACCGATCGAACGCGGGGGGAGACCTTTGTAGCACACCGTCGAAGTACCGACTATGCCCGGCGAACTGCCGCGCCAACAGTTCGTTCTCGACACGTCGCTGTTCATCACCGAAGAGATCCGTCGGGGCGACGAATCGCTCGAGCCGGCCGTCATCCGCCTGCTCGATCTCGTCGCGACCGCGCGACTCGAGCTCAACATCTCCTGTTACGTGCCGCCGTCGATCCACGACGAACTCGCGACGATGTTGCGCGAGCGCGACGTCGACGAGGCGGTGTTCTCGCGGCTCGACACGTGGGTCGTCCGCAAGAGCCCCGATCGGTACGGCGTGACGATTCCGGCCAACATCGTCTACAACTTCATCGACGAGATGAGCGATCGGGTCGACCGCGGCCTCCGCGTCTCCGAACAGGCGATCCGCGAGGTCGAACAGCTCGATCCCGACGCGCTCGCGAGCGATCCGACCGACGACGGGCGCGAGGAGTACATGACCGACGCCGACCGGATCCTCTCTAACATGCGCGATAAGTATCGAGGGGCGCTCCGACAGGGCGTGCTCGACTCCCGCGAGGACTTCGACCTGCTGATCCTCGCCCGCGAACTCGACGCCGGCGTGGTCACCGAGGATCGGGGCATTATCTCCTGGGCCGACGAGTTCGGTCTTCGGTACGTTCGCGGCGGGCAGTTCCCGACGCTCCTCGAGGAGTACCTGCGAGCGACCGGCGTCGAGGACGACTCGTAATTGCGGTCTCCGCACTATCCGCTCCTCGACTGACAGTCACAGGTGCGCCGCTATCGGCGGACCGATCTGCGAGAAAAATTCGGGATTGACTGGCTCGTCGCTGTCGCGGTCGGCGACTTACTCGAAGTGGTCGAGGCAGGTCTGGTACTCCTCTTCGGCCTTCTCCCAGTTGACGACGTCGAAGAAGGCGTCGATGAACTCGCCACGGTCCGGACCGTAGTCGTAGTAGTAGGAGTGTTCCCAGACGTCCAGCGCGAGCACGGGATGGGCGCCCCAGAGCGCGCCCTGGTCGTGCTTGTCGACCGCGAGGTTGCGCAGCTGCTTGGCGACCGGGTCGTAGACCAGCAGGGCCCAGCCACCGGCGGCGCCGGCGGCCTTCTGGAACTCGCCCTTCCAGCCCTCGTAGGAGCCGAAGTCCTCCTCGATGCGGTCGGCGAGGTCGCCCTCGGGCTCGCCGCCGCCGTTAGGGGACATGTTCTCCCAGAACAGCGTGTGGAGATAGTGGCCACAGCCGTTGTGGGTGACGTCCGAGAGGGCACCGGGCGTCGAACTGTAGTCGCCCTCCTCGCGGTTCTCCGCGAGGGTCTCCTCGGCCGAGTTCAGGCCGTTCACGTAGCCCTGATGGTGGGTGTCGTGGTGCCAGGTCAGGACCTGCTCGGAAAGTGCCGGTTCAAGCGCGTCGTAGTCGTACGGAAGTGGTGGAAGTTCGTGGTCAGTCATTGGCGCTCACCTACAGTTTGTATCTGCATCTCGCGTGTTAAGCTTTGAGGAAAGAAACGCTACCACGGAGCACAACCCGACGCCCGCACGCGATTTGCACTCTAGACGCCGAGCTATCGAGACGCGCACTCCCCAGTTCGTCGCCCCTCGTCCGGCTGTCGTCGGTCCCTCAGGCGAGTTCCTTGTGACGGGCGTGCTCGAGCCACTCCTCGAGCGACGGCTGATTCCAGTAGCGGACCATCTCGCTGCGATGGTCGTGTTCGAGAACGCCCGCATCCTCGAGTTTCGGCAGGTGCGTATGCTGGAGGTCCATGCGAACCTGTTGGCGGCGGCCCTCGAGAGCGCCGTCGGCGTCGGTCCGGTCGTCCGTCTCGCGGTCCGCGTTCGACTCGAGATACTGGTGCGTGACGACGGCATCCGTCAGTTCGTCCATCGTCGCGACGCCGTCGGGCTGGTCGTAAAGATGGTACAGCGCGTATCGGCGACGACGGTTCGAAAGTAGTTCAAAGATGAGATCCAGCGACGGCGTCACCTGAGCCGTGAGCTCCGTCGACTCTCCCTCCGTTTCACGCATCCACGAACCACCTACCGTGTGTTACCATTCGAAACCACCACCCGCCTCTACTGCAGCCGTCACATTAGATGTTACGTCTACCTAGAAAAATACATGTATTCGATTCCGGACCATATCGGCAGTAGAACCTCTATTTGGGCCCGTTAGCGCGGAATCAGCCGCTATCCGGGGCTGGTAATTATCGCTACAAATGATGAATGGATGACCGGAGTGAGTCCGTTACTCGTAGAGCCACTCGGCGTCGTGCTGATCGTAGTCGATCAGCTCGTCGTCGTTGAAGTGGATTCCGATCTCGCGTTCGTTAGCGCCCTCGTCCTCGTGGTCGGCGGCGTGGACGACGTTCCGACCGAGATCGAGCGCGTAGTCGCCCCGGATCGTTCCGGGTTCGGCCTCGAGGGGGTCGGTCTCGCCGATCATCTGGCGAACCTGCCGCGTCGCGTCCTGGCCCTCCCAGACCATCGGGACGACTGGCCCCGAGGTGATGAAGTTCACGAGGTCGTCGTAGAACGGTTTGTCCTCGTGTTCGCTGTAGTGTTCCTCGGCCCGTTCGCGGGGCATGTTCTCGACCTTGATTCCGACGAGCTTGAGCCCGCGGTCCTCGAGTCGGGAGACGACCTCGCCCACGAGCCCGCGCGCGAAGGCGTCGGGCTTGACCATCACGAAGGTCCGCTCGTGGTCACTCATTAGGCCTCACTCTCCTCGGCCTCGGCTTCCTCGGTCTCGTCGACCGCTTCGTCGCCGGCGGACACGTCGTCTTCACCCTCGTCGACGGCGTCCGCTTCGGTCTCGAGATCCTCGTCTTCGTCGGCTTCGACCTCCTCGGTCTGCTCGGCGTCCTCGGCGGCGGCCGTCTCGGCCCGGGTGGGGCCCTTGCCGCGGCGACCTTCCTCGGTCCACTCGAGATCGCGAGGCTCGCGACCGAGCTTGTAGTTCTTCTCGGCCTTCGAGTCGACGAAGTGGAGCACGCTGCCGTCGTTCTTGACGTACATGATGCCCGTGCCGGGCTCGATCTCTTCGCCCGTGTAGTCGCACGTTCGTTTCTCGACCATTGGTTATTGTCCTCCGATGGAGTCCGCCTCGCGGGCGGTCTCGCGAAGCTGGAGTACGTCCCCTTCGCGGACCGGCCCGAGGCAGTTCCGGGTGATGATACGTCCCTGGTTCTCGCCCTCCTGAATACGGCATTTGACCTGCATGGCCTCGCCGTGCATGCCGGTCTTGCCGACGATCTCGATGACCTCGGCGGGCGTGGATCCAGTTTCTTCCTCTTCAGCACTCATCTCTGATCACCTCAGTCGAGGTCCTCGACCTTGTCGGCGATATCTTCGACGTCGTCGGAAGCCTCGCCGGCGTCGACGATCGCCGCGGCGGCCGAGCCGACCTCGAGGCCGGCTGCGTGGCCGACGTCGTCCTGAGTCTCGACGAAGATGACGGGGATGCCCTTCTCCTCGGCGAGGTCGGGCAGGTGCATGACGATCTCCTCGGGGGAGACGTCCTCGGCGACGTAGACGAGCTCGGCGTTGCCGCGCTCGATCGCCTTCGTGGTTTCGTTCGTTCCTTTCTTTACGCGTCCGGTGTCTCGTGCGACCTCGAGGGCCTCGAGGGCGTCCTCTGCGAGGTCGGCTGGGATGTCGGTGTTGACGTAGACTGACATTGGTTGTTCACCTCTCCTACACGTGGGCTCGCGCTCCCCTGCCATTCGGGGCACTGGGCACCCCTGGCCGAAGTAGCTTCGGCGGAAGTCCTGTGAGGCTAGGAGCATCATCAACCCCGCGTAGGGTGTACTACGTCTGTAGCGTTGCCCCCCTTAAAAGCGTGTTCAAACGCACGGAGCCGTGCGACGTGTCCGCACAGGAAGTCCCACGTCGTTCTCTCACCCTAACGTCAATAACTCGATAATTCTACCGATACTCAGGTCGCGCCCTCGGTCTCGAGTTGGAGGTCCCCGATCTCCTCGACCAGCATCTGACGCAGTCGTTCGGCGTCCTCGTCGTTGTAGTCGGTGTGGTACTCCTTCGCCACGCCGTGTTCCGCGAGCATGTAGTGGCGGTCTGGCGTGACGTCGTGGCGGTCGAGACACTGTTTCGTACACTCGAGCGGGCAGCCGTCGATCGCGACGATCGGCCGGCCAGAGGTCGCGGTGTCGACCAGCGGCGCCACGCCGCCGCCGACGCCGGCGATACACGACATCTCGGCGACGCCGTCCCGGTCGAGGGAGACGGCCAGCTCGTTCGCCAACTGCGCGGCGCTCGAACAGCCCGAACAGGAGTAGACCAGCGGCAGATCGTCGTACTCGGTCTCGTCGCTCATATCGGGCGTCCGTTTCGCTCGAGCGCTCGAGAAGGTGGTCCCGCACATGTGCGCCCCGACAGGTTTCTCGGTCGGCGGCGTACCGGCTCCCGTGACCGATCTCAGAACGCACCCGGTCCCGGACGCGGTCGACGCCGAGGCTTGGGCGCTCCGCGTGACCGGCGCCGTCGACCGATCGCTTCGCCTCTCCGCGGCGGCCCTCGAGTCGTTCCCGCTCGAGACGGTGACCGACGACTTCGCCTGTGCCGAGGGGTGGGTCGCCGACGGACTCGCGTGGCGCGGAATTCGCGTCGGGGATATCCTCGAGCGCGCCGGGCCGTCGGCCGAGGCCGAGTACGCCCTCGTCCGCGCGATGGACGGCGACTACGCCTGTTCGTTCCCGCTCGAGGCCCTTTCGGACGCGATACTCGCGGTCGAACTCGACGGCGAGCCCTTGCCGGTCGACCACGGCGGGCCGGCGCGACTCGTCCCGACCGGTCCCGACCGCGACTGCTGGACGAGCGTCAAGTGGGTTTCAGAGATTCGCATCGGTGAAACGCCGTTTTCGGACGCCGACACCGCGAAAGAGACCGCACTGTCTCGACTCGAGTAGGACTGCCTGTCCCTCCCGCCTACCCGATCGCCGGATCGAGGATAGTCCGACCGTTCGGACCGCGGCCGATAGTAGTGACAACTATCTCCGACGTGACCACCATTCATGTGATTATGTGCTAACAATAGTATGCACCATAAGCATGGCTTCGATAGAAAAGATTACTTACGCTTGTAATTCACCGGACCGACTCGCGACGTTTTGGGAACAGGCGCTCGAGCGCGACCGGGTACCACTCCCATCTGAACTAGCCGACGAGACGGACGATCCGGATCACGTTCTCCTCGCGGATCCCGATGGTCGATCACCGCCGCTCCTGTTCAAGCGGCTGCCTAAGGGGTCCACCGAGGACATTCCGATTCACCTCGATTTGGCGACCAAAGAGAGGGCGGCCACGGTCGAACGACTCGAGGATCTCGGCGCGAGCACAGTCGAGACGAAACGCGAGCGATTCCACGAACGAACCGAGGAATGGACCGTGATGAAGGATCCCGAGGGGAACGGCTTCTGCGTCTGTGATCGAGCGTCTCGATGAGAGTGAGCCCGCGATAGCGTTTCGATTCCTATTACTCTCGAGTCCTCAGGGCGGACGTCTGAACGCAGACGTCGTCAGTCTCGCCGAGTGGCTGTTCGAGGGCAACGGCAGTCGCGTTCGATTCCTCGAGCCGTCGCTCGGTCGAGTGCGGTAGTGGACGTACCGTCTGAACTATCAGAGAATTGACTCCCGAAACGCGAACGGTCGAGCCGACTCGCGTCGACGACCGACGCTACTCGCCTTCGGAAGCGGTTTCGGTGACCCGATCGAGGAGTTCTTCTTCCGAGCGCTGGTTGCGGACGAACTCGACCAGCCAGGAGACCCGAACCTTCACCGTGAGGCCCGACTTTCCTTTCTTGTTCTTCCCGTGGGTCTCGTCCAGAATGGACACGGTGATGGTCTCGATTTCAGCGATAAACGCCTGCGGATCGGTGACCGCGTCGGCCGCGGCGCTAACGATGTCCGAGAGCCGCTGTTGCACCGCGGCACTGTCGGCCGAGGCCGACAGGTCGTCCGTGTTCATGTCCGAGACCGACACCTCGAGGGTGAGATTCGGCCCGCTTCGGCGGAGCGTCTCGATAGTGATACCCCGTTGCTCCAGCAGGGACTCGAACGCATCGACGTCGAGGCCGGGAACGTCCCGTTTCCCCTTCTTGTCACCGCCTTTCTCGTCGCCGTTCTCGCCGTTCTCGCCGTTCTCGCCGTTCTCGCCGTTCTCGCCGTTTTTGTCGTTTTTGTCCTTTTTGCTGTTTTTGCCCTTTTTGCCGTTCTTGTCCGAATCGTTCGACGTTTCGTTCCCGTTTCCGTCGGGATCGTTCTCATTACCGCTCATGAGGTCCCCGCCGCTGCAGCCCGCGAGGACGGTTGCCAGTCCGACGCCGCTACCAAGGAGGAGTTTTCGTCGCTCCATGGGCGCCACGTCGACGATACTTGGTAAAGGTAATCGGTGAATATAAATTGAGACGCGACCGTTCGAATTTTGGGATTGTTTCTGGACGCTCAACCGAGGCGCCGGCTGTCGCTTACGGTGTGGGTGCCGCAGGCTGTCGCTTACGGTATGGAACCGCAGTTCGGTCGCGTCCGACCGGGTACGGCGTCGATGGTTGCACTGATTGCAACGGAACGGTAACGCTTCTCGGCCACGCCACCGAATCGCCGGGCTGGACGCGGCAACGCCGTCCTCGACGGATCCCGGATACTATTACGGTCTGCGTTCCAACGAGATCCCATGATCGTCGAGACGGGCGCGACGGCCCTATTCGAGGAGGCGACGGCGGTCGACGAGCGACGCGTCCTCGTTCTGGCCGGTGACCGCGACCGGGGGTACGACACCCTCGAGTCGGTCCTCGAGGCGCTTCCCGTGCCGATCACGGAAACCACGCTCGTCGGTCCCGAGGACCGGCTTCGCTGCGAACACCTGTCCCAGGCCAACGCGAGCGAACTCCTCGGGACGACGCGGACCGCGATCGCGCTCGACGCCCACGAGGGGTTGCGGCCGAACGCCCTCGGAAAAGTCGTCGGCGCGGTCGACGGCGGCGGCCTGCTCGTCCTGCTGACGCCGCCGCTCGAGGACTGGCCGAATCGCCGCGGCGCGTTCGACGAGTCGCTGGCCGTCCCGCCGTTCTCGCTGGACGACGTCACCGGTCGCTTCAGGGCACGGCTCGTCGAGACGCTCCGAGCCCACCGGGGAATCGGAATCGTCGACCTCGAGACCGAGCGGATCGTCGACGACGGGCTGACGGAGCCGGCGCCGAAGCGAGTCGACGGCTCGGACGCGACCTCGCTCGGGGCACCGCCGAACGCTCGGTTCCCCGCCGACGCCTACGAGGCGTGTCTGACTGGCGACCAGCGGGACGCCGTCGCGGCGTTCGAGTCGCTGCTCGAGAGCGATAATCCCGATGATAGTGAGGGGCAACAGCGAGCCATCGTCCTCGAGGCCGACCGCGGACGGGGCAAGTCCAGCGCCGCGGGACTGGCCGCGGGTGCGTTCGCCGCCGAAGGGTTGGACGTGCTCGTCACTGCACCTCGGTCGCGGAACGCGGCGGAACTGTTCGACCGCGCCGGCGAACTCCTGGAGACGCTCGAGGCCGACGCGACGATCGACGGTCGGACGATCGAGACGGGTTCCGGCGGTCGCGTTCGGTTCCTCGAGCCGTCGACGGCCGTCGAGCGGATCGAATCGGCGGCCGATGGCGACGGCACCGGCCCCGCCGATATCGTCGTCGTCGACGAGGCCGCCGCGCTCCCGGTCTCGGTCCTCGAGTCGCTGCTGGCGGCCGACCGCGTCGCCTTCGCGACGACGATCCACGGCTACGAGGGGGCGGGCCGGGGGTTCTCGGTCCGGTTCCGGGACCGGCTCGCCGAGAGCGATCACGAGGTGGTCGACCGCACGCTCGTCGAACCCATTCGGTACGCCGCCGGCGACCCCGTCGAGGTCTGGGCCTTCCGCGCGCTGTTGCTCGACGCGCGCCCGCCGGTCGAGCCGCTGGTCGCCGACGCGAGACCCGAGACTGTCGCGTACCACAGCCTCGAGCCCGACGACCTCCTCGCGGACGACCGCCTCCTGCGGGAGGCCTTCGGCTTACTCGTGCTCGCCCACTACCGTACCGAGCCCAACGACCTCGCGAGGCTGCTCGACGCGCCCAACCTCGAGGCCCGCGCGCTGGTCCACCGCCCGGACGGGGCGGACGGGGAGCCGGGTGACGGTCGCGGAGACGGCCACGTCGTCAGCGTCGCCCTGCTGGCCCGCGAGGGGAATCTCCCGCCCGAGACGCGCGCGATGATGTACGAGGGCGGCCGGGTTCGGGGGAACATGCTCCCGGACGTCCTCACGAGCCAGTTGCGCGATGAGGACGCCGGCAAGCCGGCCGGGCTGCGCGTCGTCCGGATCGCGACCCATCACGCGGCCCGCTCTCGAGGGCTGGGTTCGCACCTGCTCGAGCGCGTTCGCGAGGAGTTTACCGACGGCCTCGAGGCGGACGACAACGGCGACGAGATAGACTGGCTCGGCACCGGTTTCGGCGCCACGCCCGGCCTGCTCGAGTTCTGGCGCGAGAACGGTTACCGGACCGTCCACGTCTCGACGACGCGCAACGACGCCAGCGGCGAGTACTCGGCGCTCATGCTCGCCCCGACGAGCGACGCCGGACGAGCGCTGCACGACCGTCACGCCGACTGGTTCGCCCGTCGGTTCCCCGCGCTCTGTACGGACGCCCTCTCGGACCTCGAGCCGGACGTCGCCCGCGCGGTGCTTCGCTCGGTCGACGCCGACGCGGCCCCGGAACTCGCGCTCTCGGCTCACGACTGGCGCGTCGTCGCCGGCGCGGCCTACGGTCCCGGTCTGTTCGACGCCGATCCCGGCCCGTTCCGCGACCTCGTCGTCCGATACTTCGTCGAGAACCCCGACGACGTCGACCTGACCGCCCGCGAGGAGCGCTTGCTCGTCCTGCGCGCCCTGCAGGGCCGGGACTGGGAGTCCGTTGCCGACCGCCTCGAGTACCACTCTACGGGCCAGTGTATGCGCGCGCTCGGCGGGGCGTTCTGTCCGCTGGTCGATCGCTACGGGTCGGACGCGGCGTTAGATGTTCGAGAACGGTTCCTTGAGGAATAGCGGATCGTTTCCACCCTTTTGATCGTTTGAATACCACGAAAGCCCCTGTCGGCATCCGGTCGATGCACTCGCTGCGCGCTCCCACCGGTCGCGTGCTTACGTCGTCCGTCATTCCGGATACTGACAGCCCCTTTCGTGGTAGTCTCAAGCGGATCGGTGCGGAACAACTGTGAGCCGATTCCAACTCACTCCGTGATTCGTCATTCCAGAACGGCCTCGAGCGCGTCCATCGCTCGATCGACCTTTTCGACTTCGGCGTTGTACCCCATGTGACCGAATCGGAGGATGTCGTTCTCAAGGTCGCCCAGTCCGGTCGCCAGCACGACGTCCTCCTCTTCGGCGACCCGTTGCTGGATTTCCACTACCTCGCCGGGCAAGCGGAACGCCGTCACGGTCGGCGAACTCCGCTCCTGATCGGGATAGACCTCGAGCCCCAGTTCGGCGCCGCGCTCGCGACAGCGCTCGGCGGCTTCCTCGTGACGCCGATAAACGCTCTCGAGGCCCTCATCGAGGATCATCTCGACCGCAGTCTCGAGCGCGGCCACGTTCGCGCTCAGGTGGGTGTAGGGGAAGCCGTCGGAGACGTCGCGCCACGGGAGGAAGTTCGTGTACAGCGAGGAGGGATCGCGTTCTTCCATGCGCTCCCACGCTCGGTCGCTGATCGCGGCGGTGGTCAGCCCCGGCGGCGCGCTGAAGCACTTCTGGGACGCCCCGAGACAGACGTTGATTCGGTCGGTCGGTACCGGCGTGCCGCCCAGCGAGGAGACGGCGTCGACGACGCTCAAGACGTCGTGGTCCTCGAGCAGGTCAAGCACGGGGCCGAGATCGTTCAGCGTCCCCGTGGGGGTCTCGCAGTGAACCATCGTCGCCAGTGCGAACGGCTCGCCGGCGTCCGCGGCGTCCTCGAGCGCGCGCTCGATGGCCTCGAGGTCGAGACTCTCGTCGTACGCCGCGGAGACGAGTTCGGCCTCGCCGTCGTAGGATTCGACGAAGTCCGCGAAGCCGTCGCCGTAGAGCCCGTTGGAAATGCAGAGGACGCGGTCGCCGGGTTCGACCAGCGAGGCGATCGCCGCCTCGAGGCCCAGAATTCCCTCGCCGCCGGGGACGACGACATCGTGGTCGGTGTCGTAGACGGTCGCGAGGTCCGCACAGAGCGCCTCGTAGCGCTCCGCGAATTCGGGCTCGAGGTCCGGGTTCGGCTGTTCCGCGGCCATCGCTTCCCTGACCGCCGGCGGCACCGCCGTCGGTCCTGGCGTGAACTTCATGGTCGCTATCGGGTCCGCGTCCCTTAGCCGATTTCGGTGGCGGAGAACGAGTCACCGCGAGCGGTGACGAGAACCGCAGATCGGTTACGAGACCAGCCGTCGGAGCACGAACTCGGGCATCGCCTTCAGGAACCACGCGACGAGTCGCCATCGGCGGGTGACGTAGACGTGGTTCCGTTGCTTGTGGATCGCGCGGGTGATCTGCGCGGCGGCCGTCTCGGGCGCACACTCCCAGAAGCCGCCCATCGAGAGCTCGGTGTCGACATAGCCCGGCTCGACGGTCGTGATCGTCACGTCCGCGTCCCGATCGGCCTGTCGCGCCCGCAGCCCCTCGAGGTACGTCGAGACGTACGCCTTCGAGGCGTTGTACGCCTGCACGCCGCCGACCCCGAAGTGGGCGGCGACCGAGGAGATGCCCACGAGGTGGCCGTCGCCGGCTCGCGCGTGGTCGGGCGTGGTCTCGAAGTACTCCATCGCGGCGGTCGCGATCGCGGTAAAGCCGCGGACGTTGACGTCGATCGTCTCCCGTTCGGTCTCCCACTCGAGGTTCGGGTTCAGCGCCGCCATCCCGGCGCTGATGACGACTACGTCGACCGACGGCATCGCCGCGGCGAGTTCGAAAAAGCCCTCTCGGGCGTCTTCGGTATCGGTGACGTCCATCGTCGCGACGTACGATTGGGTCGACAACCCGGCGCCGATCTCTTGCATGCGTTCCGTCCGGCGGGCCGCCAGCCCGATCTCGTACCCCTCGTCGGCGAGCGCTCGAGCCAGCGCTTCGCCGATGCCCGAGGAGCCGCCGACGATGATCGCTCCGCGCGTCTCGCTCATACGGATGGATTCGGCCGTCAAACCGTAACGATACTGGTGACCGGCAGTCGACGGCGAGGCGGTCTCCGAGCGGTCGCTGTCGGTCAGAAGCGACCGGACCACGAACGAAGGCCGTACGCCTTTGGGCCGGCCCGTCGTCGGTCCCCGTATGGTCGATGCAGTCACGATCCTCGCGGTCGCCCTGCTCGTCGGCGGCGTCGTCGGAACGGTCGCGCCGCTGGTCCCCGGCGGGCTGCTCTCGCTGTCGGGGCTCGCTCTCTACTGGTGGAGTTCCGGCTTCAGTGAGCCCGGGACCCTCACGGTCGCCGTCCTCGCGCTCCTCGCCGTCATGACGATGGTCGCGGAGCTCTTCGGCGGCTCGATCGCCGCTCGAGCGGGCGGGGCCTCGTGGACGACTACCACGATCGCCACCGTCGTCGCCATCGTTCTGATGATCGTCACCGGACCGCTGGGGCTGCTCGTCGGGCTGTTCGGGACGGTCTTCCTCGTCGAGTTCGTTCAGGGCGGCGACGCCGGCGGCAGCGTTCGGTCGGCGGCGTACGCGACCGGCGGCATGCTCGCGTCGACGGCGATTCAGGTCCTACTGACGGTGACGATCCTGCTCGGATTTCTCGTCGCGATCTTCCTCTTCTGATCGCCGCGTTCGCGCGCTGACGCTCTCGCGTCGGTCGGGACGATAGCGCTCCGATTCGTATTCGAGCCGCCGTGACTGCAACTTATCCGGCCACGGACCGTACTCCGTCTATGAGCATGTTCGAACGGCTCGGCGAGAAAGTCGAGCGCTTCAAACAGGAAGCCGTGGCCGCACGCGAGGACAGCGCCGCGTACCGCTGTCGCGACTGTGAGACCCGATTCCACAGCGAGCGGGAGACGTGTCCGGAGTGTGGAAGCGGTGAGGTCGAGCGAGTTTCCGGGGCGACCGAATCGGACGTGGAGATGAACGCGGATCCAGACGAAAGTGCGGAACCGGACACAAACGCGGAGTCAGAGACGAACACCCGAACGGAAGCAGGGTCGGAGACGGGAACGAAAACGGAGTGACGTACTGCCGTCAGTGGCCGAGCGACTGTTGATCGACGATCAGTGCGATCCGAATTAGGGATGCGCGTAGTAGACGACGGTCTCCTCTTCCTCGTCGTCGTGTCGGTCAATTCGCGCGAAACCAACCCGTTCGAACTGCACCATCTCGTCGCTCTCGAGGTCGCCGACGCCGGGTTCCGCGTGGCCGCGCACGTCGCCGTCGGGCGTGCGCATCCGGACGGCGACGCTCTCGCTCGCCGGGGCCCAGTGGACGACGTCGACCTCGCCCTCCCGGACCACGTCGATGTCGTCGGCCGTGTACTCGAGTGCGCCCTCGGCGTACCGGAAACAGCCGAATCCCTTGAGCCAGATGCGTTCGCCGTCTTCGGGGACGTCCTCGGGCTCGAGCATCACGGAGTCGCTGACGGGAATCTCGCGAACGCCTCGCTCCTCGTGGTTGGGATGGAGCGGCGGGTTCGCCTCCGCGGGCGGATCGCCGGAAATCGGGAGCTGGTTGCCCTCGCGGACGAAGAAGCGGCGATCGGTCTCCTCGTCGATCAGGTCGCGGTTGTTCGCGTAGATCGAACTCATCGCGAGGTCGACGTCGCTGGTCGAGGTGCCGAGGCCGGCCATCGCCTCGACGATGGCTTCGCCGCGGATGCCCCGTCGCCGGAGGCTCTTGAGCGTCGGCGCGCGCGGGTCGTCCCAGCCGTCGAGTTCGCCCTCCTCGATCAATTCGGCGATGGTCGACGTGCTCATCTTCACGTCGTAGGCGTCGATCTGGACGTGGCCCCAGTGGACGACTTCGGGGTAGTCCCAGTCGAAGTAGTCGTAGACGAACTGCTGGCGCTTCGCGGAGTCCTGCAGGTCGATCCCGCGGATGATGTGGCTGATCTCGAGTAAGTGGTCGTCGACCCCCGACTGGAAGTCGAGCATCGGCCAGCAGCGGTAGTCGCTGGCCTCCTCGCGGGGATGGGGCGTGTCGATCATCCGGAAGCCGACCCAGTCGCGGAGCGCGGGGTTCTTGTGCTCGATATCGGTCTTGATCCGCAGGACCATCTCGCCGCTGCTGTACTCGCCGTCGACCATGGCCTCGAACTCCTCGCTGACCGTCTCGACGTCCTTCTCGCGGTGGGGACAGGGCTCGCCGCTGTTCTTCAGCTCCGAGAACTCCTCGCCCGAACACGAGCAGGTGTAGGCTCCGCCGAGCTCGATCAGTTCGCGGGCGTGCTCGTAGTAGGTCTCGAGGCGGTCGCTCGCTTTGTAGGTCGCGTCGGGCTCGAAGCCGAGATAGTCGAGATCCTCGAGGATGGCGTCGTAGGCCTCCATATCGGGCCGTTTCGTCTCGGGATCGGTGTCGTCGAACCGAACGCAGAACCAGCCGTCGTAGCGCTCCTTGTACGTGCCGATGACGGCGGGCATCCGGGCGTGGCCGACGTGCCACGGCCCGTTGGGGTTGGGCGCGACGCGCATCCGAATCTCGTCGTACTCCTTCGCGTTGGGGAGGTCGGGGAGGTCGTGTTCGTCTTCCTCGTCCTCGGCCTCGATTTCGGCGAGTTCCTCCGGGGCGAGGTCCTCGAGTCGCTCGCGTTTCTCCTCGTACGAGAGGTCGTTGACTCGGCCGATGACGCCGCCGGCGATCCCCGGGATCTCGTCGCCGTGCTCGCGGAAGTCGGGGTTGTCGCCCATCAACGGCCCCATGATCGCGCCGACGTCGGCGTCGCTCTCGTGTTTGACGGCGTTCAACAGCGCGTGCTTCTCGGCCTCGCGCTCGATGCGCTCGCGCAACTCGTCGTTCATTACGCCCCGATAGTCGTGCCCGGACCAAAACGTCCGCGATGTCGGGTCGTTATCGGTTCGTTGGATTCATTTCGAGTCCTATCCGTTCCGGGACGGGAGTTGACGTGCAGTGGCGCGCGCTGTTGGCTATCCGAGCGACTGCGAGGGGAGCCGATGACGTCGTGCGAGGGATGAGTAAACGAACGCAGTGAGTGAGCGAATCGGCTGGGGAGGGCGTGGTCCTCCCCATTGCCAGCGCGAGCAGAACACATCATTGCCGACAGTCCCTCTGTATTCCTCGAGGCTCAGCCGCTACTCGAGCGATCGCACTCGCACGACCGGAAAAACATCGTCGAAAAGCGCGACCGAACGACGGTACCGAGCGTCTCAGTAGCCGCGTTCGATCAGGTAGTCCGCGATGTCCCGAAGCAACTCGCGGGCCTCGTTGTCCGGCAGGACCTCGAGTCGCTCCTTGCCTTGGGCGACGAGGTCTTGTGCCGTAGTGTTCGCGTACTCGATCGAGCCGGCGGCCTGGAGTTCGGCGACGGCGTCGTCGATCTCGGCTTCGGTGACGGCCTCGACGTCGTTCGTGTCGACCAGATTGTCGACGTCGACGCCCTGATCGCGGGCGTGGACCGTGATCAGCGTCTGTTTGTTCTCGACGAGGTCGCTGCCCCGCTGTTTGCCGAGCTGCTCGCTCGGGACCGTCAGGTCGAGGACGTCGTCCTGAATCTGGAACGCCCGGCCGATGTCGAGCCCGTAGCCGTAGAGGGCGTCGATCGTCTCCTCGTCGGCACCCAGCAAGATCGCCGGGAGACACGCCGAGGCAGCGTACAACACCGCGGTCTTCTGCTCGACCATCTCGAGGTACTCCTCGGGCGAGACGTCCGCGCGTTCCTCGAAGGTGACGTCCAGGGACTGGCCCTCGCAGATCTTGGTGCAGGTCGTCGCGAGCACGTTGAGCGCTTCGACCGACCGGTCGGGTTTCGCGCCGGTCTCGAGCATGATCTCGAACGCCTTCGAGTAGAGCGTGTCGCCCGCCAAAATGGCGGTCTCGAGATCGTACTCTTTGTGGACGGCGGGGACGCCGCGGCGGAGATCGTCGTCGTCCATGATGTCGTCGTGGATGAGGGTAAACGACTGGATGACTTCGACGCTGACCGCCGCGTCCATGATGTCGATGCGGTTCCCGTTTAGCGTCGGAAACTCGCGGTAGTCGGTACTCAGCGGCTCGACGTCCAGCAGCGACTCGGCCACCGTCAGCAGGACGGTCGGGCGCAGTCGCTTGCCGCCGGCGTCGAGTAAGTAGCGCGACGCCTCGTAGAGCCGTTCGGGACGCTGAATCGGTAGCTCCTCCGGAATGGCCTCGTTGACCCGCTCGCGGCGCTCGCGGACGGCCTCGAGCACCGCCTCCTCTCGTGCCTCGGGACTGGTCATATCAGTCGACGAGTTGGATGAGGTTGCCGTTGCGCGTGACGTGGAGATCACGTCCGAGCTGGTACCCCTCGCTCTCACAGAGGTTGACGTAGCTGGAGTAGCCGCTCATATCCTGGTGAGCGGGGATGATGTGCTGGGGCTGGAGGGCGTCGAGCATCTCGTAGTGGCCCTCCTGGTTGAGGTGGCCCGAGACGTGGATGTCGTCGTAGACGCGGGCGCCCTGCATGCCGAGCAGTTTCTCGGCCTGGTAACGCTGACCCTCGTTGGTCGGCTCCGGAATAACTCGGGCCGAGAAGACGACCTTGTCGCCGTCGTCCAGTTCGTACGGCGTTTCGCCGCGAGCCATTCGCGTGAGCATCGCGCGGGGCTCGCCCTGGTGGCCGGTGACGATGGGGAGGTAGTTCTCCTTGCCTTCGTTCATGATCCGCTTGAAGGTGCGGTCGACGGACTTGCGGTGGCCGAACATCCCGAGGTCGTCGGGGAAGTCGACGAAGTCCAGTCGTTCCGCCGTTCCGGAGTACTTCTCCATCGAACGGCCCAGTAGGACGGGCTGGCGGCCGATGTCCTTCGCGAACTCGACCAGCGACGTCACCCGCGAGATGTGACTCGAGAACGTCGTCGCGACGATGCCGCCGTCGTAGTCCTCGATACTGTAGAGGACGTCCCGGAGGTGCTCCCGGGCGACGTTTTCCGAGGGCGTGCGGCCCTTCTTGTTGGCGTTGGTACAGTCCTCGATGTAACACAGCACGCCGTTGCCTTCGCGGCCGATCTCGCGGAACCGCTCCATGTCGATCGGGTCGCCGATGACCGGCGTGTGGTCCATGCGCTTGTCCAGCCCGTAGACGACTGCGCCTTCGGGCGTGTGAAGGACCGGGTTGATCGCGTCGATGATCGAGTGCGTGACGTTGACGAACTCGAGTTCGACCTTGCCGGAGTCGCCGATGGACATCGTCTCGCCGGCGTCCATCTTGATCAGGTCGTTCTCGACGCCGAACTTCTGCTCGCCCTCGATCTGCTGTTTGACCAGTTCGATCGTAAACGGCGTGGCGACGATCGGCGCGTTGTACCGGTGGGCCAGCTTCGAGATGGCACCGATGTGGTCTAGGTGGCCGTGGGTCGGGACGATCGCTTTCACGTCGCCCTCGAGATCCGACATCACTCGGTCGTCGGGGATCGCTCCCATGTCGATCAGATCCAGGCTGTGCATCCGCTCGGTTTCGACGTTGTCGTGGATCAGTACCTGCGAGAGGTTCAGACCCATGTCGAAGATGACGACGTCGTCTCCGGCGCGAACGGCAGTCATCTGCCGTCCGACTTCCTCATAGCCGCCGATTGTTGCGATTTCGATTTCCATAGTTCGTTGTACTGAAAGCCGCGATCGACTCTCATCGAAACGGTCCGCGGACTCCCGGTTGTGCGGCCCCGGCGTCTTACAGCGCGTCGGCCATCCCGCTATGCGCACGGGGAGGCAATCGCCTCCGATCGGCCCACGGTGTCACACCGTCGACCCCGAGCGCACTTGCCCGCGGGTTTCGCTACTGGCCACTACACGCCGGGGTGTTAAAAACGCAGTGGGTTGGGTATCCCGCTCGAGCGCCACCTCCGGAACGTCGAACGCGGCGCGAAGCGGAGCAAAAAGCGGTGACTCGTGTGCGTCGTCGATCACCGACTACGTCTCCGACGAGTCGATCGTCGTCCCCGATTCATCGCCGGCGAGGAACGCGTCCAGCTCCTCGAGGCCGAAGATCGAGGCCTCGGCCTCGAGGGCCAGCAGCGCCTGCACCTTCGCGGCCATGCCGCCGGTGACATCGGTCGCCTCGCTCTCGCCCAGCACGGCTTCGACGTCGTCGTAGTCCGAAATCCGGTCGATCACCCGATCCTCGTCGTCCAGTACGCCCGGCACCGTCGAGCAAAGGCCGATCCGCTCGGCCTCGAGGTCGCGGGCCAGTGCCGCCACGAGTTCGTCGCCGCTGACGACGGTCGCGCCCGCACCCGCGTGGGCGACTAGATCGCCGTGGAGTACGGGGACGAATCCCTCCGCGAGCAGCGTCGCGACCTGCCCGGTCGGTAACTCGAGGTCGCTCTCCGCGTCTCGGTGGGCCGCCGAGAACGGGTGGACCGGCACCGCCTCGACGCCGCGCTCGAGCAGTCGGCCCAGGACGAACCGGTTCAGGGTCGTCATCGCTCCGTGGATGTCGAGGGCGGCGCCGGCGTCGCGGGTCCCCTCGGTGGTCGTGACGCCGTGCTCACTGGCGTTGTGGTGGCCGAAGCTGCCGCCGCCGTGGACGACCACGAGGTCGTCGATGTCGCCGTCGAGCGCCGCGGCGACCGCGTCGGCGGCCCGCTCGAGGGCCTCCCCGTCGAGCGTCTCGGGACGGTCCTTGTCGGTGATGACGCTGCCGCCAAGTTTCAGGACGATCATTCGAGTCGCTCCACCCCCGTCTCGGCGAGTTCGGCGCGGAAGGCGTCCTCGCAGCCCAGCGTGTACGACAACGCCGTCTCGG
This sequence comes from Haloterrigena turkmenica DSM 5511, assembly GCF_000025325.1. Lineage (NCBI taxonomy): Archaea > Methanobacteriati > Methanobacteriota > Halobacteria > Halobacteriales > Natrialbaceae > Haloterrigena > Haloterrigena turkmenica. Next base: position 2,614,171 of record NC_013743.1, read on the forward strand.
TCTCATTGGTGTCGTCGAGGCCGACGATACAGCCGCCGCCGCCGGCGCCCGTCAGTTTCGCACCCAGGGCGCCGGCGTCGCGGGCCGCCCAGACCATCGAGTCGAGCGTCCGGGAGGAGACCCCGAGCGCCGAGAGGAGTCCGTGATTGAAGTTCATCAGCCGGCCGAGTTCCTCGATATCTCCCGCAGCGAGGGCGTCCTCGCCGCGCCGGACGATGTCGCCGATGGCTTCGACCGTGTCGGCCGCGAACTCGTACTCCTCGCGGAGGTCGCGGACGCCGGCAACGAGTTCGCCCGTGTCGCCCGCGCCGCCGTCGAAGCCGATCACGATCGGGAGCTCCGGTGCCTCGAGCGAGCGGCAGTCGTCGCCCTCGACGCGGACGGCGCCGCCGGTCGCCGAACAGAACGTGTCGGCTCGGGAGGCCTGCCCGCCCTGAACCTCGTGTTCCGTTCGGTAGGCGCGCTCGGCCAGTTCGTCGATCTCGAGGGTCGTGCCGAGTTCGCGGGTGCCGGCGTCGATGGCGGCGACGGCGACCGCCGCCGAGGAGCCCAGCCCCGCGCCCAGCGGGATGTCGCTCTCGATGGTGACATCGAAGCCGACGTCGTCCTCGCCAGTGACGTCTCGGACCTGCTCGATCGCGCTGTCGACGTACCCCATCGCGGCGTTGAGCAGCGACTCCGAGACGTCGACGTCGGGTCGCCCCTCGGGCTCGCCGGCGTACTCGACCGTGAAGCCGTCCAGGCTCAGGTCCTCGGCGTGAACCCGGAGTTTGCTGTCCGTCCGTTGCTCGACGTCGACCCGCGCCCGTAACTCGATCGCACACGGAACCGCGGGCTCGCCGTAGACCACTGCGTGCTCCCCGAACAAGTATACCTTCCCGGGAGCGCTCGAGACTGCCATGCCCGGCCGTTCGGGCGACGACGGTTAATAGCTATTCGTCTCGCCGCGTTCGACCGCGACCCGGCGGCCCGCCGTCGACAGCGGCGTCGGGGATGTCGGGGGAGTCGGATTTAAGCCCGTGTCGCCGCAACGCGGTCGTAATGGCTCTTGTCTTGCCGAGCGAACTCGTCGTCGACCGCTTTCTCCCCACCGTGCGGGCGATGCTGGCGACACGTCTGGCCGACCGCGGCATGACCCAACAGGAAATCGCAACGAAGCTCGGCGTCACGCAGGCCGCCGTCAGCAAGTACGTCAGCGGCGAGAGCGGCGGCGACGACCGCTTTCGCGACCACCCCGAGACCGTCGCGACCGTCGACCGCATCGCCGACGGCCTCGCCGGCGGCGAGATGGACGGCTACGACGCGCTGTCGGAACTCCTGGCGCTGATCCGCGATCTCGAGGACCGCGGGCCGATCTGCGAACTCCACGAGGAGGAGATGCCAGCGTTGCGAGGACTGGGATGTGACCTCTGCGTCCGCGGCCTCGACCCCGACGTCCGCGCCGAACGCGACGTGCTCGCGAACGTCAGGACGGCCGCGCGGACCCTCGCATCGATCCCCGAGATGGCCGCGGCCGTCCCGAACGTCGGCACCAACGTCGGGATGGCCCTCCCCGACGCGCGCGACGAGACCGACATCGCTGCGGTTCCCGGCCGGATCTACGAGATCGGCCGCCGAATCGAGATCCCCGCCAACCCCGAATTCGGCGCCTCGAAACACGTCGCGACGGCCGTCCTCGCCGCCCGCTCGATCGATCCCGAGGTCCGCGGTGCGGTCAACGTCGCGACCGACGAGGCGCTCCTCGAGGCCGCCCGCGCGCTCGGGTACGACCCCCTCGAGTTCGACGCCGACTACGAGGACCGTGGCGAACACCTCCGGGACCGGTTCGCCGAGCGCGGGAGCGTCCCGCGGGTGGTCTACCATCAGGGCGCGTTCGGTATCGAACCGATCACCTACGTCTTCGGGGAAACGGCCGTCGACGCGGCCGAACTGGTCGCGACGCTCCTCGAGGAAGCGACGACGTAGCCGAAACCGGATTTCACTCGGCTCAGAAGCCGACGAGAGCGCGGTACGGGATGCCGACGGCGAAAATCACGATCAGTGCCGCCGCGGCCAGCATGACTGGTAGCGGGATGACGTCCTCCTCGAAGTGAAACAGCGAATCGATCATAGCCGCCCGTTGTTCGGGTGCTCATGTAACTCCTTTGCTCATCGAGTGTGACTCGAGCACGACACGAGCAGTGCGGCCGCTCGGCGGAACGTGGAGCGATAACGAAAACGGATCAGTATCGATTCCGGTTCGAACGGATTAGACGCCGCTCTCGAAGTCGTCGAGCGAGTAGGACGGCTCGGCGCCGCGTCGATCGAGGACTTCGTTGGCGAGCAGCCAGTAGACGACCGAGAGGGCCTTGCGACCCTTGTTGTTCGTCGGGACGACCAGGTCGACGTTGCTGACCTGGTTGTTCGAGTCACACATCGCGATGACCGGGATGCCGACCGTGATGGCCTCCTTGACGGCCTGGGCGTCGCCGATCGGGTCGGTGACGACCAGCACGTCGGGCTCGATGTAGCCGTCGTACTTGGGGTTGGTCAGCGTGCCCGGGATGAAGCGGCCGGTGCGGGCGCGGGCGCCCACGGCCTCGGCGAACTTCTCCGCCGGGAACCGACCGTACTGGCGACTCGAGGTGACCAGGATCTGCTCGGGGTCGTAGTTAGCGAGGAAGTCCGCGGCCGTGCGGATGCGGCCGTCGGTCTTCGAGACGTCCAGCACGTAGAGACCGTCGGTCCGGACGCGGTGGATGAACCGCTCCATGTCCGAGGTCTTCTGCTGGGTCCCGATGTGGACACCGGCGCCCAGGTAGTCCTCGACGGGGATGAGGAGGTCGGCCTCCTCGTCGCTCATAACGTCGTCGTCGAGCGAGGGTCCGGCGTCTTCCTCTTCCTCCTCGGCGGCTGGTTCGGCGTCGGCGTCGGCCTCCGTGGCCTCGGCGTCGGCTGGCTGTTCGTCTACAGGCTCGACGTCCTCCTTGGCGGCGGGACCCGGCCCCTCGGCCGGCTCCTCGTCGATTTCCTCCTCGGCGGCGTCGAGCCCTTCTTGGGTTGCGTCGTTATCTGTCATGTCGCGTCGTCTGCGATTCTGATGAGCTCGTTGAGTTTGGCGGTTCGCTCGCCGCCGACGGCACCGGTCTTGATGAACGGTGCGTCGGTCGCAACGGCGAGGTGTGCGATCGTCGTGTCTTCGGTCTCGCCCGAACGGTGGGAGATGACCGGATCGTAGCCGTTCTGGGTCGCGAGTTCGATCGCGTCGAAGGCGTCGGTCAGCGTCCCAATCTGGTTCGGCTTGATCAGGATGCTGTTGGCCGCACCGCGATCGATACCCTCGACGAGTCGATCCGTGTTCGTGACGAACAGGTCGTCGCCGCAGATCAGCGTCTGGTCGCCGACCTCGTCGGTGAGGTCGGCAAAGGCGTCGTAGTCGTCCTCGTCGAGGGGGTCCTCGACGTAGACCAGATCGTACTCGCGGACGAGCTCCGCGATGTACTCGATCTGCTCGTCGGTGTCGCGACTCCGGTCGCTGTACTCGTAGGTGCCGGTCTCGCTGTCGTACAGCTCCGCGCCGGCGACGTCCAGTCCGAAGCCGATGTTGAAGCCGACCTCGTCCTGAACGATCGAGACCGCTTCGTCGACGATCTCGAAGGCCTCGCTGTCGTCGATCGACGGCGCCCACGCGCCTTCGTCGCCCTTGCCACAGGGAACGTCGCGTTCCTCGAGCAGGTCGGCGACGGTGCCGTGGACGGTGGCGTTGGCGAAGACGGCGTCCTCGACGCTGGGCGCGCCGACGGGCGCGACGAGGAACTCCTGAATATCGGTCGCGTCGGCGGCGTGTTCGCCGCCGCCGACGACGTTACCGAGCGGGATCGGGAAGTTCTGGCCGCGGAACGCGCCGCCTAAGTGCTGGAACAGCGGCGCGCCGAGCACGTCGGCACCGGCCTTCGCGGCGGCCATCGAGATGGCGACCGCGCTGTTGGCGCCGATCTCCGAGAAGTCGTCGGTTCCGTCGGCGGCGTGCAGGGCGGCGTCGACCTCGCGCTGGTTGCCGGCGTAGGCTTCGCCGACGAGTCGCGGGACGGCCTCCTCGCGGGCCGCGGCGATCGCCTCGCTGGGCGGTCGCTCGACGGCCTCGTACTCGCCGGTACTGGCACCGCTCGGTGCTGCTGCGCGGCCGAAGCCGCCGCTTTCGGTCACTACGTCGGCCTCGACGGTCGGATTGCCCCGCGAGTCGAGGATCCGACGCAGTCGCACGTCAGTGATGAGCGTCATTTCCGATCGTACCCCCGTTTAACTGTGAACGGAAGCGCACCGGCGTCGTACTCCTCGGCGGCGATGAGGATCGGCTCCGACTGGTCGGTGTCGACCAGCACCGGCGCGCCGTAGGAGATCTGCAGCGCTCGAGCGCCGAGGATGCGTGCTTTCTCGTAGCGGTTGTGCTGTTGTTGTTGCATTGTTACTGGTACGGGGAGACGACGTCGACGAGGTCGCGGTGACTGACGAGCATGCGCCGACAGCAGTAGCGCTCGACGCCGAGTTCGTCGAGGACCTTCTCGGGGTCCTCGTCGCCCTCGTTGGCTCGTTCGTCGAACTCCTCCCAGTGTTCGGCGACGACGTTGCCACAGGTGAAACACCGGACCGGTACCATCATGCTTGAATCACCTTAGCGGTAGGACTTCTGGTAGCGGGCCCGTGCACCGGGGCCGCCCCACTTCTTCGGTTCGGACTGACGAACGTCGTTGACCAGCAGCGACCGGTCGAACTCCATGTAGGCGTCGCGGAGTTCGGCGTCGTTAGTGTACTGGACGATGCCGCGTGCGATGGCGGTGCGGACGGCGTCTGCCTGTCCGCTAATGCCGCCGCCTTCGACGCGAATGTCGATGTCCATCTCACTGCGCAGGTCCTCGCCGGCGATGCGGAACGGCTCGAGCATCTTGAGCCGGGACATCTCCGGTTCGACCAGTTCGACTGGCTTGGAGTTGATTCGGACGCGACCCTCGCCCTCGCGAACGGTCGCGCGGGCGACGGCGGTCTTTTTCTTTCCACTCGTGTTGGTTACCATGTGACGTTAGCACCTAACTGTTCGGAGACTTCGCCCAACTGGACGAAGCGGATGTTCGAAAGCCGATCGAGCGACGTCCCCTCAAGCACTTCGGCCTCGCTGTCGTCGTCGTGCTCGTAGGGGTTGCCGACGTAGATGCGGACGCTGTCGAGCGCTTCGCGGCCACGGGGCTTCTTGTACGGAAGCATGCCGCGAACGGAGCGCTTGAAGATCGTGTCCGGTCGCTTCGGGTAGTAGGGTCCGCTGTCGGACTGCAGCTGCAGTCGCTTGCGGTAGGTGCCGAAGACGTCCTCCTCGTCGCCGGTGATGATCGCCTCCTCGGCGTTGACGACGGCGATGCGCTCGCCGTCGAGGGCGCGCTGTGCGACTTCGCTGGCGACGCGACCGAGGATGCAGTCTCGGGCGTCGACGACGACGTCTGCGTCGAATTCCGCGATACTCATCGAATCACCCGGACGTTGGATCCTTCGGGGTTTGCTTCGAGCGCCTGCTCGAGCGGTACTGATTCGCCGACCTGTTCGATTTTCGTCTCGGCCGAGGAACTGAAGTTGACGGCCGCGACGGTAACCGATTTCTGTAGTGCGCCGGAGCCCAGCACTTTGCCGGGAACGACGACGGTCTCTTCTTCGCGTGCGTATCGCTCGATACGGCCCAGGTTCACCTCTGCGTGGGTGCGCCGGGGCTTCTCGAGTCGATCCGCGACATCTCGCCAGACGTCGGCGTCCGTCTCGCGGGACGTCGACTTCAGCTCGGCGATGAGATCGTTGAGCCTCGGATTAGTTTTGCTACTCATTGGTTTCCTCCAAAGATACGGAACCGACGGGACGAGGAACCGTCTCGTCGGGTATGGAATCGCTGTCGTGTCGAACGGTCCGGAACGCGCCCAGCCCGGCGTCCGGTACGGACGGTCGGCTGTTCGGTCGTGGACGTTCGACGAGTGAGAAGTGGATGCAGGGAGCAGGATTTGAACCTGCGGACTCCTACGAGACAGCGCCCTGAACGCTGCGCCGTTGGCCTGACTTGGCTATCCCTGCTCGCACTTCTGTGTATCCGCCGCCCCTTCAAACCCCTTTCGATTCCATCGGACGAGTCCGTGCCGGTCTCGTTGCTAACGGCGCCGGCGAACGCGGACTCTCGGTGTCGGGAGTTGGGGCGGAACATCTGTTGCTATAGCTGTACTGCGTCTTCGAGGTCGGTCGCTCGCGACTCGATCGAGTCGGCGGCTCGCGTGACCAGTTCCTCGACGCTGAAGGAGCCGTCCGTCTCCACGTGGAAGACGAAGGCGTTGGGCACGTCCTCGATCTCGACCTCCTTCCCCGGATACCGGTTCGAGAGATCGTGATCGAACTCGCTCGTGGGAACGAGTTCGCCGTCGTCCTCGATAACGCCCCGAACGATCCGGGACTCCTCCTCTTCGAACTCGGGGAGGTCACCGACGACCTCCACGCGCTGGAGGTGTCGGTAGCCGACGGCCACGCCGCCCTGATGTTTGGCGTGGTCCTTGCCGTAGTCGAGGACGGCGTCGGCCTCGGCCTCGAGACGCTGGTCGTCTTTGAGGTCGATGATCGGGACGTTCTCGTCCGCCGGTTGGACGAGATCGTCACTCGAGACGAGATCGCCCGAGTAGGCCGTGGCCGGCCCTTCGACGTCGATCGAGAGCGTGACGGTCTCGTCCTCGCCGAACTCGCCTTCCGGCGGCGTCGTCAGCGGGACGAGCCCGAGCCGGAGCGCGAGCTGCTCGTCGAACATGACCGACGAGTTCTCGACGAACCGGACGGTGTCGATCGCCATCGTCGGCACGTCGGCGAGCATCGCTCGCCGGATGCCGTTGGCGAACCCGGGGGTCACGCCCCGAACGAGGAACCGCGCCTCGCGTTCCTCGCGTTCGACGAACTCGACGTCGTACTCTTCAGTCATGGATCTAGTAGCCGCCCTTACCCTTCGGTGCGCGCGATCCGTCGTGCGGGATCGGCGTGACGTCTTCGATGCGACCGATCTCGATACCGGAGCGAGCGAGCGCGCGGATCGTCGCCTGCGCGCCGGGACCGGGGGACTTCTGGAGGTTCCCGCCGGGGCCACGGACTCGCACGTGGAGTCCGGTGATGCCCGCGGCCTTGACCTCTTCAGCGACGGACTCGGCCATCTGCATGGCCGCGTACGGCGACGCCTCGTCGCGGTTCTGCTTGACCGCCGTCCCGCCGGAGGACTTGGCGATCGTCTCCGCGCCCGTGAGGTCGGTCACGGTCATGACGGTGTTGTTGAACGATGCGTGCACGTGGGCAACGCCCCACTTTTCGTCGTCCTGGCTCATGGTTTACTGACCCTCCGCTCGTTCGGGATGAAGTTCGTCCGCGAGGGGACTGTTCTCGTCGAAATCGACGAGGTCCTCCTCGTCGACGTCGACGACGTACGACGGAACCCGGTGGCGCTGGTCGCCGATCACGATGTGCCCGTGGATGATGTACTGTCGGGCCTGCTGGGTCGTGTTGGCCAGCCCGTTTCGGTAGACGACCGTCTGGAGACGGCGCTCGAGGATATCCTCGATCTCGAGCGACAGGATGTCGCCGAGTTCGTCGGTCTCGTCGAGGATGCCGACGCGCTTGAGGCGACCGAGGAACTCCTCGGAGCGGCGCTGGACGATCTCGTCGTCCTGGGCCTGACCGAGGAGTTCGCGGGCCTCGCGCCGGTAGGAGCGAAGCTCGGACTGGGCGCGCCAGAGCTCTTCCTTGTTCGAGAGCCCGTAGCGGTCGACCAGCGAGTGCTCGGTGGCGATGCGTTCGCCCTGGTATGGGTGGTTCGGCGTCTCGTATTGTTTGGTGTCAGTGCCGAGTGGCATTATTCACCCTCGTCCTCTTCGGCGGCGGCCTCTTCGGCCTGTTCTTCGCGGATCTCTTCGACGTTGACTCCGATGGTGCCCTCCGTACGACCGGTGGACTTGGTTCGCTGACCGCGAACCTTCTGGCCGCGCTTGTGGCGCGTCCCCTTGTAGGAGTCGATCATCTTCATCCGGTTGATGTCGTGCTGACGGGTCAGCTGGAGATCGTTCCCGATCTCGTGGGTGGTTTCGCCGGTGTAGAAGTCCGACTGGCGGTTGTTGAGCCAGTCCGGCACTTCCTCGGCGTAGTTCTCTACGGTTTCGACGACCTCGTCGATGATGTCGTCATCGAGTCGACCGAACGTAGCTGTTCGATCGACGTCCGCTTCGTCGGCGATGAGTCGGGCGGTCCGTCGACCGACACCGTTCAGCTCCGACAGCGAACGCTCGACAGTCTTCGTCCCATCGAGGTCCGTCTGCCCGATGCGGACGAAGTACTGGAGGTCTTCGTCGTCCTCTTGTTCTTGAGGTGCTTCCTCACTCATGTGTCGTGTATCTGTGTCTGGTGTGCGCGCGGTTCAAACGACTGGCGAAAGAACGCCAGGGAATGCTACTGACGAGGAGTCGCCAGCGAATCCGACGTTGTGGCGGGGATTCGAACCCCGGAGGCTTGACGCCACATGGTTAGCAACCATGCGCCTTGGGCCGCTTGGCTACCACAACACCGTGTCTCTATCGTCGCCCGTCTGGACTCGGGGACCGCGTCCCCTACACGTATCGCACCCGGACCTACCGGCGACGGGTACTTAAGCGCAACGAAAGGCCCCGGCCCCGGTACCGAATAACAGTCACCGACGTCGATAGTTTCGTCTCGAGAAGACGTCAGTTCGTCTCTCGAGACCGGCGTCCGTTCGACTCCTTCCCACGGCAATCGGCATATTTATCATATAACTATATAGTGTCCTTATATGAACAGAAGAACCCTGCTCCTCGCGAGCGGCGTGACAGTTTCGAGCGCACTGGCCGGCTGTACCGGCGGCTCGGACGACGGAGATGACGAAGCAGACGGCGGCGGTGACGGGAACGGCGACGAAACCGATTCCGAACCGGCCGAGAGTTCCGACGCCGACAGCCCACAGCCCGACGACGAAACGAGCGGAGCCGAAACTGAAGACGACGACGCCACACGACCGACCCCACAGACGCTCTCCGGTACCGGCGATGCGTCGGAACCGATCGGTATCGAGGGCGGACTGACCGTCGTCGAGAGCAACCACGAGGGGACGGAGTCATTCCGCGTAGAAGTCGCGGCGGACGACGGGGCCAGGGCGATCTTCGCCGACAACACCGGGCCGTACGAGGGTGAGAAGGCGGGCCTCCTCGAGGCCGGAAACTACACAGTCGACGTCTCCGCCGACGGCGCGTGGCACCTCACAGTGCGCCAACCGCGAGCGACCGCCGAAGCGGCCGACGGACTCCCGCAGACGCTCAGCGGTACCGACCCGGTGGTTGCCGGCCCGATTGCGTTCGACGGGGGCCACACTGCGCACGCGACGCACGACGGAGACGGCGTCTTTCAGATCCGCGTCTTCCCGGAAACGGGAACGCGTCCTGAGTTGGTGGTCCTCGAACAGGATGAGTACGATGACTCGGTATCGTTCGATTTCGACGGACTCGGCTGGATCGACGTTCAGGCCGACGCCGACTGGACGCTCGAGATCGAATAGTCGCAAATCGGTCCGATCGACCACCGGTTCGGGCGGAATTCTTATCTTTTAAGGTGAGCTACCATAAACTAGCAACTATTCATGAGTTTGTCCGAGGCCGAGGCCGCGTTCGACCATCCCGTACTGGAACTCGAGACGCTGGCCGAGATGTTCGAACGGAGCGTCGAGCGAAACGCCGACACCGACGCCCAGCGGTACAAGGGCGGCGTCTACGACCGGTCGCTCGCCGGCAACGGTGACGACGCCCCCCTCGAGCCCGCGCCGGCGGGCGAGTACGCGTCGATCACGTACGACGACATGGCCCACCTCGTCCGCCGGATCGCGGCCGGCGTCCGCGACCTGGGGATCGCTGACGGCGAACGCGTGGGAATCTTCGCGGACACGCGCATGGAGTGGGCTCTCTCCGACTTCGGGATCCTCGCCGCCGGCGGGGTCGTGACCACCGTCTACAAGAGCTCCTCGCCGGACCAGATCCAGTACCTCCTCGACGACCCCGACGCCGCCGGTGTCGTCGTCGAGAACGAGACGCTCCTCGAGCGCGTCCTCGAGGTCGAAGACGAACTGGATCTCGACTTTTTCGTCGTCTTCGACGCTCTCGAGACCGACGCGTACGCGGACCGCGAGGACGTACTCACGCTCGCCGATCTCTACCGGCGCGGCGACGAGGCGTTCGACCGCAGTGAGTACGAGTCGTGGCTCGCAGCCCGCGACGTCGACGACCTGGCGAGCCTGATCTACACCAGCGGCACGACGGGCAAGCCGAAGGGCGTGAAACTGACCCATCGGAACCTCCGATCGAACGTCAACCAACTCTACCGGCGGTACGGCCCGCGCGACGACAAGGGCGCGGACGATCCGTCGATCACGCCCGAATCGCGAGCGCTCTCGTTCCTGCCGCTGGCCCACGTCTTCGAGCGGACGGCGGGCCACTTCATGCTGTTCGCGGCCGGGGCCTGCATCGCCTACGGCGAGAGCCCGGAGACCTTCGCTGAGGACCTCGGCGCGGTCGGCGCCACCAGCACGACGGCCGTCCCGCGGGTCTACGAGAAGCTCTACGACGGGATCCGCGAGAGCGCGGCCGCAGACGAGGACAGGAAGGAGGCCCTCGAGTGGGCCCTCGACGTCGCGCGCCGGTACAACGCGGCCGACGATCCCGGCGAGGAACTCGAGTCCGAACTGGCGGACGCCGACGAACTCGTCTTCGCGACGATCCGCGAGAAGCTGGGCGGCAACATAGAGTTCCTCGTCAGCGGCGGTGGGAGCCTCTCGCCGGACCTCTGTCGGCTCTTCCATACGATGGGGCTGCCCATCGTCGAGGGCTACGGGATGACCGAGACCTCGCCGGTCATCGCGACGAACCAGCCGAGTGATCCGCGCGTCGGAACCGTCGGGCCCGCGCTCGCGGGCGTCGAGACCGAACTTGACACCTCGGTCGTCAGGGACGAGGCCTTCGACGACGAGGGAACGGTCGGCGAACTCCTCGTCAGGGGCCCGAACGTCACCGAGGGCTACTGGGAGAAGCCCGGCGCGACGGACCGCGCGTTCACGGATGCGGGATGGCTCCGAACCGGTGACATCGTCCACGAACGGCTCGACGGCTACCTCGAGTTCCGCGAGCGTACGAAACAGCTGCTCGTGCTCTCGACGGGCAAGAACGTCGCGCCGGGCCCGCTCGAGGACGCCTTCGCGTCCGTCGACGTCGTCGAGCAGGCGATGGTCGTCGGCGACGGCGAGAAGTTCGTCGGCGCCCTGCTGGTTCCCAACGTCGAGGGACTCGCCGGTCGGGCCGAGGACGAGGGCGTCTCGCTGCCCAACGATATCGAAGCGCTGGTCGAGGACGAGTGGGTGCTCGAGCAGGTCCAGGCGGCCGTCGACGACGTCAACGAGGGCTTCGAGTCCTACGAGACGATCAAGGAGTTCCGGCTGGTCCCCGAGGGCTTTACCGAGGAGAACGATCTCGTGACGCCGACGATGAAGAAGCGACGGTCGAAGATCGCCGACCGCTACGAGCACCTCGTCGAAGACATCTACACCGAGGACGACGCCGGAGCGGGTTCGGACTGAGCGATTCCGCTCGCGAACGATCGGCTCGCGTAGCGATCAGTCCGCCGGCGGTTCTACCTCGAGGTACTCGTCGTTGAGTTCCCACTCGCCGTCGCCGTTTTGAATCATGTACTCGCCGTAGTAGGGCACCCGGTTTTCGACGACCTCGCGGAACGCCTCGCGGATCTCGGGTTTGGACATCTCGCCCATCGACTTCAGGTCGTCGTTGCGGTTCAGACAGCCCTTCAGGTAGCCCTCGTGGGTGACCCGGACGCGGTGGCAGTTCGCGCAGAAGGTGGGGTTCTCGACGGGGTCGACGATCTCGACCATTCCGCCGTCGTCGTCTGACGTGCCGCCGACCCAGTAGCGCTTGCGGTCGTGCATCTCGCGGTGTTCGATCTCGTCGGCCTGCTCGGCCAGCCAGTCGTGGACCCGCTGGATGTCGATGTTCCACTCCGGCTTCCCCGTCAGTTCGGGCATGTACTCGATCAACTGCAGTCGGAGGCCGTCGTTTTCCGCGACGTGGTCGACCATCTCGGGCACGTAGCCCGCGGTGTGTTCGAAGACGACCATGTTGAGCTTGACCGGGTCCAGTCCCGCCTCGAGGGCGGCCTCGACCCCCTCGAGAACCTTCTCGTAAGCGCCGCTTTTCGTGATTTCGGCGAAGTCCTGCGGGTCCAGCGCGTCCTGGGAGACGTTGACCCGCTCGAGTCCGGCGTCGACGAGGTCCGGTGCGCGACCGGGAAGGAACGTGCCGTTGGTCGTCAGCGAGACCTCCATCGAATCGGGTGTGCGTTCGATGATCTCTTCTAGATCCTGGCGGAGCATCGGCTCGCCGCCGGTGAACTTGACTGCGTCGACGTCGAACTCGGCGGCGACCTCGAGAAACCGGACGACGTCGTCGGTCGACATCTCGTCGTCCTGGGGATCCATCGGTCCGCGGGTGTCACCCAGCCCCTCGTTGTGGCAGTAGACGCAGTCGAAGTTACACCGATCGGTGAGAGAGACCCGAACCCCAGTTACCTCCCGTCCAAAGTCGTCGGTGAGCATGCTACCGAGTTGCAGTCGGATCCGCTTAAGTGCGCCGGGTATTTCCGCCCTTCCGTAACCATTTTCGGTTGCGGTGTCGGCCGACTGCGGCCCGCGACCGATTGCGACACCGCGGCGGAAGAACTACCCGGCCCACGGACCAACGGGGACGCATGGACGAGGACATGCTCGAGGACCAGCGCCGGCTGGTCGAACTCATCGAGGAGGAGGGGTGGGACGTGACGGATCTCGAGATTTCGGCCTACGACAGCCCGTGGGCCGACGAGGACGACCCCGAGGCGACGGTGACGATCACGGCCCGGAAGCCCTACGAGAGCGAGGGTGAGGACGACGGCGACGATGATAACCCGTATCGGCTAAAGTAGCGTCGACGCGAACGGAACGGCTCCGTCCCGACCTGTTCCGTCCCGGCCCGTTCCGTCCGAGTCACGCGTCGCTGTTCTCGGATAGCTTCCTCGAGTCATGGACACGTCTCAGAGAAATCTGTTTGTCTGTTTCGGTCGTCTCTCACACTGTATTCGAAATGAAATCTCTCTATTGAGTAGCTAGAGAAGAGAGTCTAGAAGAGGTACCCTCACACACCGTTGTCGAAATGAAATTCGGTGGTCGAATCCGGATACTGGCTCCATATTCGGTATATGTGTCGAAATCACTAGTTCCAAACACGGTTTCCGAGATTTCATTTCGATCACGGTCCTCGGTTCTCGGCCAGCGAGCACTCCGTTTCGCGGTTTCATTTCGATTACGGTGTGGGAACGGTCCGGTCCGGCCGCTCCTCCAACTCGATGGATCGACTTCATTTCGAAAACAGTCCCTTCATTTCGACAACGGTCTTGTTTCCGCTTCATTTCGGTCACGGTGTCTTCATTTCGGCGACGGTCGGCATCCGATCTTCATTTCGAAAACGGTGCCTTCATTTCGCTGGTGGCCGTCTCACTCCGATACCGGCGATATCTCGGCTTCATTTCGACTGCGGACTCTTCACTTCGACCACACCGTCTTCATTTCGACTGTAGCCCCTTCATTTCGAAAACGGTATTACAGCGTAGTGAACAGTGCAGATAATGAACAACGAGCCATCGAACACTCGAGAAGACGGAGGCGACGATGGCCCGGCTCAGTCTCCCGAGTCCTCTATCGTGGATAGTATCCTCGACGGCGAACGGAAAACCGTCTTCGAGAACAAGCAACTCGTCGACTCGAATACGATCGTCGATCACAACCGGATCTACGGCCGCGACGAACAGCTCGCGGCCGAAGCGCGCGCGTTTCGCGACACGCTCGACGGCGAACGGCCCCCGGATCTCCTGCTTTACGGTCCGAGCGGTACCGGGAAGAGTCTCACCGTGAAGGCGGTCGCCGAGAAGGTGAAAGGACGCGCCACGCAGAACGAGATCACGTTCGACTTCGTCGCCGTGAACTTCAAGACGATGGAGCCGCACTCGCTGGATCGCGCCGTCTGGAAGCTCGGGCACCAGACCGCCAAAAAGGCCGGCGTCGCGTGGGACATCCCGCGGAAGGGCGTCTCCACCGACGCGAAGTACGTTCGTCTCTACGAGATCGTCGACCGCCACTTCGACGCGCTCGTGTTCATCCTCGACGAGATCGATGCGCTCACCGGTCGCGTCGGCGAAGACGAGCCGGCGTATTCACGACTGCTCTATAGTCTGAGCCGCGTGATGGCCGAACAACACGTCGATACCCTCGTCTCGACGGTCGTCATCACCAACCATCCCAAATTCCGCGAGAACCTCGACAGCAGGACCGATAGCTCGTACAATCCGACCGGCATTCACTTCTCCGATTACGACGCCACCGAACTCATCGAGATTCTCAACCGTCGACGTGACGCGTTCAAAGAGGGAGCGCTCGACGACGGCGTCATCGAACTGGTCGCCGCCTACGGGGCGAAAAACGAGGGCGACGCCCGGCGAGCGATCGACCTGCTTCGCGACGCGGGCGAAATCGCGAACCGGAACGGGGAGACGGTCGTTACGGAACAGCACGTCCACGCGGCCAACGATTCGGTCGTGAAGAACCGCGTGCTCGAGATGGTCGGCGGGATGACGCTCCAGAAGAAGCTCTCGCTGTACGCCGCGGCAGTCGTCGCGGACGTGAACGACGGGGCCGCCCCGAGCCCGGCGGTCTACGCGCTGTACCGAGAGATCTGCCAGCGCACCGACCGCGACGTCTATACTCAGGAGACCGTCAACAGCCACATCAACAAGGCGGGCACGTACGGCGTGCTCGAGAGCGAGCGGACGAGCGGCGGGTTCAAGAGCGGTGTCCACCTCATGTTCACGTTCACGGAACCCGTCGAGGCCGTCATCGAGACGCTCGAGGAAGACGACACGTTCGACGAACTCGACGTGTCGACCGCCCGCTCGATCGCCCGGCAATCGCTCCGCGACTCGTGATTCGATAGCGAAATCGACCGAAAAAGCGATTCGGCGTCAGAACCGGTTCGGCGCCGTGTTTACCCCTTGATGTTACAGACGGGGAACGTCCGCGCCACCTTGTCGCCGATCCCGAGTTCGTCGGAGACGCGGACGACTTCGTCGACGTCCTTGTAGACGCCGGGAGCCTCCTCGGCGACCGTCGCGCCCGACTGGGCCTTGACATAGATCTGGTCCTGCTCCTCGAGTTCCTGCTGGACGTCGCCGCCCCAGTACTCGTTTTTGGCCTGGGTGCGGCTCATCAGGCGACCCGCGCCGTGGGCCGTCGAGCCGAAGGTGAGGTCCATCGAGTTCTCGCCGCCCCGGAGGACGTAGCTGCCGGCGCCCATGCTGCCGGGGATGATGACCGGCTGGCCAACGTCGCGGTAAGCTTTCGGAACCTCGGGGTGGCCGGCGGGGAACGCCCGCGTAGCGCCCTTGCGGTGGACGTAGAGTTCGCGCTGCTCGCCGTCATCGTTCACGGTGTGCGTTTCCTTCTTCGCGATGTTGTGCGCCACGTCGTACAGCAGGTGCATGTCCATCTCCTCCCACGAGCGGTCGAAGACGCGCTCGAAGACCTGCCGCGTGCGGTGCATGATCAGCTGGCGGTTGACCCACGCGAAGTTGATCGCCGCGTTCATCGCCGCGTAGTAGTCCTCGGCGAGCTGCGAGCCCGCGGGCGCGGCCGCGAGTTCCTTGTCGGGCAGCTGGTTCAGCAGCCCCTGATGTTGCTTCTCGATCTTGCGCAGGTAGTCGTTGCACGTCTGGTGGCCCAGCCCGCGGGAGCCACAGTGGATCAGGACGACGATCTGGTCTTCCTCGAGGCCGTAGGCCTCGCCCACGTCGCCGTCGAAGACGTCCGTGACGCGCTGGACCTCGAGGAAGTGGTTGCCCGAGCCCAGCGAGCCGATCTGGTTCTTCCCGCGGTCTTTGGCCTTCTGGCTGACCTTGTCGGCGTCGGCGCCCTCGCGCATCCCCTCGTCCTCGCAGTGGAGCAAGTCCTCCTCGACGGCGTGGCCGTGCTCGAGCGCCCAGTCGACGCCGCGCTCGAGGATCTCCTCGACGGTGTCGACGCCGGCCTCGACGATGCCGCCGCCACCGAGACCTGACGGAACGTTCGTAAACAGCGAGTCGACGAGTTCCTCCTCGCGGCCCTGTAGCTCGTCGTAGGTCAGGTTCGTCCGCATCATCCGGACTCCGCAGTTGATGTCGTAGCCGACCGCTCCCGGCGAAATACAGCCGTTTTCCGCGTCGAGTGCACCCACGCCTCCGACCGGGAAGCCGTAGCCTTGGTGGCCGTCGGGCATACAGATCGCGTAGTTGGTGATGCCGGGGAGGTGAGTCGTGTTCGTGATCTGTTCGAGCGTCTTGTCCTCTTTAATCTCCTCGAGCAGCGCTTCGCTGGCGAGCACCCGCGCCGGCGCGCGCATGTCGCCCTCCTGTGGAATCTCCCAGACGTACTCACGCACTTTCTCGAGCGTGATGCCGTCGGCGTCGAACGTGGTCATACTCGAGTATCGACCTCCATCGATGAAAGGTGTTCGTCTCTTCGGTCGGCGTTGCTAGCCGTTCCCACCGCCGTCGTCGGATCGTTCCTGCCGGGATCCGTTATGCGACTACCCGGTCACACCGCGCCCGGAACGTCCGCATCCGACACGTCGGCCTCCTTGTCTGTCCCGTACGCCCCGAGCCACCCGTCGACAGCGTAGGGGCCGCTCCCGGTGATGAGCAACACCGACGCCAGTCCGAAGAGGCTGACGTGCGCGAGCACCGGATCGTCGGGCAGCGCGAAGAGCGTGAGCGTGAAGACGCCGATCGCCGTCGCCGCGCTCGCCCGCGTAAAGAACCCGAATAAAAGTGCGAGTCCGAGACCGACTTCGGACAGGCCCGCGCCGAGGACCCACAGTTCGGGACCAGCGGGGACGACCGCGGTCAGATCGTACCGGTCGACGACCGCGAGCGCGATGCCAGGGCGCAGGAGCTTCTGGCCCAGGCCCAGCGAGACGAACGTGCAGCCGAGACCCGCGCGGACGATCGTCGGCAAGAACCTGCGGTACGGATCGATCCGCGTCTGAAACTCGCGCGCGTAGTCGTAGATCGGGTCGAATCGACCGTAGACCGTCCCCGGTGTGCCGGCGATCCGCTGGAGAACGTGATCTCCGCTCGGTCGCCCGCCGCCGAGCAGTGCGATCGCCAGCGTTCCGGGCACGAACTCGAGTTGCAACAGCAGGATCGAGTCGATCGCGAGGCCGACGAGGTAGACGGCGAGCGTGAGCACGGCGACGAGCCGCGTCACCAGCCCGAACAGCAACAGGAAGCCGAGTGCGACCTGTAGGAGTCGCGCCTCGATGCCGAATGCGGGACTGATGAGGTAGCCGCCGAAGCCGGCCCCGATCAGCGGGATGCCGATCGAGATCCGCAGCAGCCAGGGCACGTACGCGGTATACTCCCGCATGGCAGCCCGGAACGCCGCGACGTCTCGCTGCGCGGGGCGAACGACGAGGTAGACTCCGACCACCGCGAGGACGACGAACGCGCCCGCAAGCAGCGGTCCGACGACGAGCGGGTCCGTCAGCGACTCCCGGAGGAACTCGGCGACGGCGACCTCGCGCTCCTCGTCGACGACGTACTCCTCGTGTGCGCGTGCCGTCTCGCTTGCACTGAACAGGAGCGCCGCGACGAGCGCCGCCTGACCGACGACCCGACCGGCCGGGAGTCGACGCAGGGGAGCGTCCATCACTGAACCGACGACTGCCACGGTCAAAATGCGTTGCCCGGCAGATTCGTTGCCGAGTCGGTTCCCCTCGATTCCCGTCTCTGATCGTTCGGTGCCGATCGGCGAGCAATCAGACGTCGAAGACGACGTAGGCCTCCCAGCCCTCATCGTCCGCAGTTTCGTCCCCACGGCGCTCGAGGCGCATCTCCGAGTAGGTCACGGCCTTGATCTCGCGGGCGTCGACCTCGGCCAGCGGAATGCCTCGAGCGCTGGCCTCGAGGCTCCAGTCGCCGCTTTCGGCGCCCTCGCCGTCGCGTTCCGGGCCCGCAATCGTCTCGACGCGGTGATCGACGGGGAGTTCCGCGCGGACGTCCCGGAGGTAGATCAGTTCGTCCAGATAGTCGAACAGCAGGGCTTCGCGGCTCTCCGCGGTCACGGACAGCGAGAATCGATCACCCGACCCGTCGGGAATCTCGTCACAGGAGGCGGCCGCCAGCCCGTCGGCGACCGCGGCGAAGACCGACTCGAGCGCGTCGCCGCTGGCCGCGACCGCGACGTCGGCCGTGTGATTCCGCAGTTCGAACCGTCCGCCCTGCTGGCTGGTCATCGCTTCTCGGGATTGGACGGGCGGTGTGGTATGCTCGTCGGTTTCGGTTGCGAATTAGGTGGACGATTTCGACCGCGAGTGGGTAGACTTCGCGACCGCGGCGACGCCGACCGCGTTCTGTCAGAACGCGTGCCTGCGTTCGGTCCGCATGCGACCGACGGAGGCGGGCGAGATCGGGAGCGCGAATCGCCGACGGACAGTACGGACGTCTGACGTTACGGATCGGTGACTGCCGGTGGAATTATATTGGCGACGCTGGTAGACCCTGGTAGTGAGCGTCAATATCGACAGTCGAGTCGTCGCGCCGGGGAGCGACGACTTCGTCGACGAAGCCTGGCAACTGAAGGAGGAGATCAACCGTCAGGAAGGCGTGCTCAAACAGCGATACGACTTCTTTACCGACGCGTATCGTCGTTCCAAGGTTCACTGTTACGTCCAGGAGGACGAACTGGTCGGCTTCGCGGCCGTTCGCCGTGACGGTTACATCCTCTTTCTGGCGGTCTCACCCGACCTGCGGGGGCAGGGGATTGGTAAACAACTGATCGCGCGCGTCGCTGAGGACCACGACACGATCACGTGTCACGCCCGGACGAGCAACGAGAACGCCCTCCAGTTCTACGAACACCTCGGGTTCGAGATCAAACGACGCATCGACGACTACTACGAGGACGGCGGCGACGCCTACTACCTGAAACTCGGCTCCGACGTCGGCATCGCCGACAAGATCTCGGAACTGATGCGGCGCTGACCGCGGTCGATCGATACTCCGCTCTGATCTCGTCCCGTCGTCTCCCCGGACGACGGTCGCAACGAACACACGCCGAAGAACCGCCAGCGGCAGCTTCGAACGTCTCCTCGAGGAACGTCCAGTAACGCTCGATTTCCCACCGCTGAGAACGCACCGTGATCTCAATCATCAGTTGAGTCGCATGCCGTCCGGTCTCGAGACTCCCTCCCATCGGGTCGAACATTCGGCAAGATTATACGGTCCCACCCACGACTACTCGAGTCGTATGGAGGAGCGAACGAGGGCGTATCTGCGGGGGCGATTTCGCGACCACTATCGACGCACGGAGATCACGCCGCCGCCCGCGGCCAACGAGCGCGAGTGGGGCTTCATCCCGTGGACGGAGGGCCCCGATACCACGATGGTTCGCCACCGTTCGCTGCTCGAGTTAGGTGATCTCTCGGAGTTTCTCGTCCGGAAGCGCCCGCGACACGTCTACTTCTCGGCGGGCCGCTTTCGCGACCCCGGCGCGAGTTCGATGAGCGCCAAGGACTGGCAGTCCGCGGACCTCGTCTTCGACTTAGACGCCGACCACCTGCCGAGCGTCACCCTCGGCGAGGACTCCTACGCGGAGATGCTCGCGAAGTGTAAGGACGCCCTGTTTCGGCTGCTCGGCTTTCTCGAGGACGATTTCGGCTTCGAGGACCTCGAGATCGTCTTCTCCGGCGGCCGCGGCTATCACGTCCACGTGCGAGACGAGAACGTCCTGCACTTAGACCGGGAACACCGCCGGGAAATCGTCGACTACGTCCGCGGCATCGGCCTCGAGTACGAGCACCTGATCGAGACCGAGACCGTCGCGGGGCTCGGCCGGAAGACGCCGACCGAGCGCCGCACGCTGGAAATCGAGGGCGGCTGGGGAAAACGCACGCACGCCCGCTTGATGACGTTCGTCGACGGCCTCCTCGAGATGGACGAGGACGACGCCCTCGAGCGCTTACAGGAGTTCGACGGGATCGGCGAGGGGAAGGCCGAGGCGACGCTCAACGCCGCGCGCAACAACCGCGAACAGCTGGCGGCGGGCAACGTCACCGTCCACACGGCGGTCTCGCAGCTTGCCGAGCGGTTCGCCGCCCGCGCGGTCGACGACGACAACGCGCCGATCGACGAACCCGTCACGACCGACACGAACCGGCTGATCCGCCTGCCGGGCAGCCTCCACGGCGGCAGCGGCCTGAAAACGGTGCGCCTCGCACGCGACGAGATCGACGCGTTCGATCCGCTGGTCGACGCCGTCCCCGACACGTTCCGGGGCCACGAGATAACCGTCGACGTGACCGCTCCCGGCGAGGTCGAACTCGGAGGAGATAGCTTTACGGTCACGGAAGGTGACCAATCACTACCCGAGTACGTCGCCGTGTTTCTGATGGCACGCGGCCGTGCGGAGAAGGAGAAGGAATGACCCACAACAAATGAATCTCGATGAGTTACGGTCCGTCCAGAGCAAGGAGCGCCAGAAGGACAGCCTCCAGAATCTGCGCCCCTCGTTCTACCAGGAGGTCGGCGAGTACATCGCCGATCTGGAGGACGAACGCGACCGCGTCGCCGAGGAGAGCGACGATCCCTTCTCCTCGCCCGAGGTCGGTCGGCTGACCGACGAAATCGAGACCGCCAAGGACGTCGTCGAGGCGATCTACGAGCGCCGGATGGGCAAACTCGTCAAACAGGCCAGCCTCGCCGCGGCCGGGATGCCGGCCGACGACGACGGCCTCACGGCCGAGGAGGCCGACCTCTTCGACGATCTCATCGATCGCATTAGCTCGAACAAATCCCGCGTCCTCGACGTCCTCGAGGGCGTCGAGACCGAGGCCGCCGCGGGCGATACCGAAGCCCCGGTAGGGAGTGAGGGGGCCGGCGCCGGACCAGCCGACCCGCGGGACGCCGCCGATCCGACGCGAGGGGACTCGAGTCCCGCACCCGGAACGGATCCGACGGCCGCCGATCCGATGGCCGATCCCGGGACTGCGGGCAATCGCGACTCACGCGACTCGCCACCGACCGATACAGCCGACGACGACGCGCCACCGGTTCCGCCACAGGAACCGCCTGCGGACGCCGACGGCGGCCCGGACGGCGATCTCGGTCCCGCTCCCGAATCCGGACCTGAATCCGGGTCCGGCGACTCGAGCGGCGTGACCCCCGCGGACGTCATGGGCGGGGACGGACCGGATCTCGGCGACGAAGCCGCCGGGGAGTCGCCGCCGGTACCGGACGAGACCCCGTCGGACGCGTCGTCAGCGGCGCCGGACGGTTCCGAACCCGACGTGACGGGCGACGCCGCCGCCGACACTGATGTCGAGCGCGTTACCGTTCGGATCACTCGCGATGTCGGCTCGATTCTCGGCGTCGACGACCGCGAGTACGCCCTTTCGACCGACGACATCGTCACCCTCCCCGAACAGAACGCCGACCCGCTGCTCGAGCAGGACGCCGCCGAACCGCTCGAGTGAGCCGCGTTCTGCAGAGGTTGTCAGTACGGCTGCGGTCAGATCACTCGCCTAAAGCGCTCGTTCGAACTTCGAACTGAACACTGCGAAGCGCTATCGGAAACCCCTATTGTGGTCGGTAGTCAGTGTCTGTCATGGGAAGTGAAAGGGAAACGATGCTGGACGGAGAGCTGTACGATCCGACCGATCCCGAACTCGTGGCTGATCGGAACCGCGTGCGCGACCTCACGAGACGATACAATACCACGACGCCGGACGAACAGTCTGAACGGCGAGAACTGCTAGACGAACTTCTCGGATCGGTCGGCGATGAGTGTCAGATAGAGCCGCCGTTTCGCTGTGACTACGGGTACAATATCCACGTCGGCGAGAACTTCTACGCGAACTTCGACTGCGTCGTTCTGGACGCGGGCCGAGTGGAGATCGGTCGGAACTGCATGATCGCGCCGGGCGTCCACATCTACACGGCGACCCACCCGCTCGACGCGAGCGAGCGAATCGAGGGGCCGGAGTACGCGAAACCGGTCACGGTCGGCGACGACGTCTGGATCGGTGGACGGGCTGTTATCAATCCCGGTGTGACCGTCGGAGATGAGAGCGTTGTCGCCTCCGGCGCGGTCGTGACCGAAGACGTTCCCGACGAGGTCGTCGTACAGGGTAACCCCGCGACCGTAGTGAAAGACCTGAGTGAGAACTGATCCCGTACGTATCCGAACTTAGCGAGACTCTACTACCGATACCGTGTCCGAAATCAGGCCCGACTGAAACCACAACGCATACATCTGCCGTCGCTAACCCACCCCCATGCTCGACGTCGGCGACGAAGCACCCGAGTTCGAACTGCCCAACCAGCACGGTGAGACCGTTCGGCGCTCCGATTTCGAGGGCGAACGGCTCGTCATCTACTTCTATCCGCGGGCGAACACCGACGGCTGCACCACCGAAGCCTGCGCGTTCGACGACGCGAAGCCCGACTTCGACGACCGCGGCGTCAACATCGTTGGCATCAGCGACGACCCCGTCGCGGACCTCGAGTCCTTCGCCGACGAGTACGACCTCGCGTTCGACCTCCTCTCGGACGAACTGGGCGAGGTCGCGACGCTGTACGACTCCTATGGCGAGAAGCAGATGTTCGGCAACACGTTCGACGGCGTCTTCCGCAACACCTACGTCGTCGGCCCCGACGGCCGCGTCGAGGCGGTCTACGAGGACGTGACGCCCGAGGGCCACGCCGAGGAAATCCTCGCGGACCTCGAGGAGTCGTCGACCGAACTCGCGCCCTGAGACGACGGTCTCCGTCTCGGTTCGATCGACCGATCGATTGCTGAAGTCCGAGTTTCTATCGATATCCTAACACACCCGCGTCCCGTTTCCGAGTCCTGAAGTAGCCGGACGCGAACCGGTCGGTATCGACTGATCGACGAGATGACGCTGAACGACAACGACCGATCGATCGCGGCCTTCGCGATGCTCGCCCACGCGACCGTCCACTGGTTCGAACTGGCCATTCCGATCTTTCTGGTCGTCTGGCTCGAGACGTTCGAGATCTCCATCGCCGCTGCCGGCGTGGTCGTCGCCGCCGGCTACCTGCTGTTCGGCGTCGGCGCGTTACCGGCCGGACTGCTCGCCGATCGGTACGGTCCGAAGCGCCTCGTTCTAGCCTGTCTCGTCGGCATGAGCCTCTCGTTCGCCACGCTGGCGCTCGCGACCTCGATCTACGCCATCGCGGTCAGTCTGATCCTATGGGGAATCACCGCGAGCGTCTATCACCCCGCGGGCCTGGCGCTCATCAGCACCGGCGTCGAGGAGCGCGGGACGGTCTTCGCCTGGCACGGCATCGCCGGCAACCTCGGCATCGCGCTCGGCCCGTTCGCGGCCGCGACGCTGTTGCTCGCCCTCGATTGGCGGGTCGTCGCCGTCGCGTTGGCGATACCCGGCGCACTCGCCACGCTGTACGGGCTCCGAGCCCGGTTCGATCCGACCGCGGCCGTCGCGGACGACGACGGGTCGGCCACCGACGGGTCGAGCGACGCGCTCTCCGCGGGCGAGTTCGTTTCGAACTCCCGCACCCTGTTCGCGGGCCCCTTCCTGCTGGTCTTCGCCGTCGTCACGGTCGTCGGCCTCTACTACCGCGGCGTCCTCACCTACCTGCCGGAACTCCTGAACGGGCTCCCGGCGCTGGCGGTGATCGAACCGCCGGCCGCGCTCGAGGAGCTCTCGCTGGGCGATTATTTCTACGTCGCGCTGCTCGTCGCGGGGATGGCGGGCCAGTACGTCGCGGGGAAACTGACCAGCCGCGTCTCCGTCGCCCGTGGGCTGGTGGTGGTCTTCGTCGGCCTCGCGATCATCGCCGTCGCGTTCGTCCCGGTGTCCGCGATGGGGATCGCGTCGATCCTACTGTACTGTACCGTCCTGGGCTTCGCGCTGTTCGCGATCGAACCGTTCTACCAGGAGGCCGTCGCGGTCTACACGCCTCCGGACGGCCGCGGGCTCTCCTACGGCTACACCTACCTCGGGATGTTCGGGCTCGGCTCACTCAGCATCGCCCTCGGCGGGTTCCTGCTGGACCACGCCACGATGGCAGCGCTGTTCGCGACGCTCGCGGCGATCGCGCTACTCGGCGCTGGGATCGCGTTGAAGCTGTTGGTCGGACCGGCGCCCGGCAGCGAGTCGGCGTCGACGGAATCGACGGCCGCTGCCGACGACTGACTAGGCGTCCGATCGAGGCCGTCGTGGTCGGCTCGGCTCGAGCCAGTGGCCGAATTGTTTCATCTTCGCTCGAAGTCCAGTAAACGCCCAGTACAGGGAATCTGGGCCGGCTGACACGGTGAAAACGTAATCGGCAAGGCGAGGATTCCGATACGTTGTTCAGTGATCTCGTTCCGATTTGCCCGATCCGAGGTCCCTTTACTCAGACGGTTCGTTCACGCCGGTCGATTCGTCGACGCCGGCCTTCCGGCGCAGCCACTCGAGGCCGAGCGCCCCGCCGAGAAGTCCGCCACCGGTCGTGAAGCCGGGCACGTTGTCGGCGTCAGTGTCGTTCTCGGCGTTCGTCTCGTTTCCGGCGTTCGTCTCGTTTCCAGCGTCCCCATTTCCGGCGGTTCCGTTCACGACATCGCCGTCATCGTCATCGACAGACTCTCCGTCGTCGCTATCGGTTCCGCCGTCGTTGTCAGTCGGATCGTTGTCGCTGTCGTCTTCACCCGCGTCGCTGTCGTCCTCGCCGTCCCGCTGGTCGTCTCCCTCGTCGTTTTCCCCGTCCGTATCGGCGTTCTCGTCGCTCTCGTCGGGCTGGTCGTCCGTGTCGGTTTCTTCGCGAAGCGCCACGAGATCGCCGTCGTGATCGACGTAGATCGTCTCGCCGCTGATCGCACGGACCGATCCGACCGGCGCATCGTCCTTCGAGAGCGCCCACTTCACGGACCCGTCGTACTTGTTCAGGGCGACGAGGTGCTCGTCGTAGTCCCGCCACTCGGGATTTGGGGGCCCCGCGTTCCGAGTGAGATACGCGAACACGGTTTCTCTGCTGATGACGGCTTGCCCGTAGGTGTACAGAACGTCGAGTCTCCAACTGTATTCGTCACCGCGGATCGAACCGCCGCCGTACCCGTGGTCGCTGCCGCCGCCGACGTGGATTTCCTCGCCGAACGCTATTTCGCGGAACCCGTAACCTACGGCTACAAACTCGCCTGTCTGGGCATCACGCAACGGCCACTCCGCGGAGCCATCGGCGGCGTAAGCGACCGCTTCCGACGTCGCATAGACGGTATCGGGTTGGGAGCCGATAGTGCCCTTTTGCCAGACTTCGGCACCGGTCTCGGGATCGAGAGCGATCAGACCGGCGCCCGTGACGCTGTAGATCACGCCGTTTGCCGCGGCGGGCGCCGTAAAGAACTCGTACTCGTCATCGTCGTCGCTGCCGACCGATTCTTTCTTCCACCGAACCGAGCCGTCGTCGGCCTCGAGTGCGTATAGCGTACCGTCGGCGACGGCGTACACGCCTCCGTAAGCGACCGTCTGCCAGACGATCTCCTCCTCGGAATCGAACTCGGTTTCCCAGCGGACGGTCCCGTCGGACCGGTCGAGCGCGATAACCTCGTTCCCACTGAGATAGACGGTCTCGCCGGCGACCGACGGCATTCCCGCGTCGATATCCGTATTCTCCCAGCGGACGGTGCCGTCCGTCGCATCGAGGGCGACGACGCCGTCGTCGGTCGGCGTATAGACCGTCTCGTCGGCGACGGCGACGGTACCTGCGCCCGCACCCTCGACGGACCACGCGGCCTCGAGTTCTCCTCCCTCGAACTCGTGGCCGTCAGCGATGTATCTGGCGTGACCGGGGCCGCCTCGGTGTGACGGCCAGTCCTCGTTCGGTCCTGGATTGCGATCCGGATCCGGAAGCTCGTCGACGTCAGCCTCGGAGGCTCCGGCTCCCACTGAAGAGAGGCCGGTCCCGATCGACAGCGCTGCACCAGTCGCCAGCACAGATCGACGTTTCCACATACGTGTACGAGTCAGTACGAATACCAGTCATAACCGTATGGAGCAATTAGCGTGTTTTTTACTCACACAATCGTCTCAAACAAGAATAATTATAGGCCTATCTAGTAGTTAATATGACTTTTTAGCTGTGCAAGTGTCTCGAACTCTCCCGCGGTCATGACTCTCACGCAGGTTTTCGGTACGATTCCCACCAACCGATTCGCACCTGCGGGTGACGAACGACAACTCCTCGCCGTGGACTATCTCGGGGCGACGCACTGCGTTACGTACAGACGGAGACGTTATCGCTGCGATCGAGACGCAAGCGCTGCACCCGCGAGCGACCGAAAGTGTGGCGCTTTGAGCGCGGGGCCAGAAGGCCCCGCGAGCCGTGCGAACGGTCGCGAAGCGACCGTAAGCAGACGAGAGGTGAGTGCGCGCAGCGAGCGAACCCGAGGCGGAAAAAGGTACTTGCGCGGACGAAGTAAGCGATACAGGACGACCAGAGCGCTTCGGAACATCCCAGTTCATCTCGAGTACACCGTACGATACGCTCCGCTATCGGACGAGAGTCCCCTTCACCTAAAAACGAAAAACCGCGACTGAAGACCGCTACGAGGTCGACCTTACTGGAAGGTGCGACCGAGCTGGTCCTCTTCCTGAGCCGGTTCGGCGGTGTCGAACTGCTCTTCGATCTCCTCGTACTGCTCGCGGGTCTCGGGGGTCACGCTCGGGTTGACCTCCTCGAGGGCGTGCTCGAAGTGCTCCTTGCTGATGCGGACGTTGCCGATGGTGTCGGCCATCTCCTCGGGGTCGACCGAGTTGATGAACTCGCGGCTGGCGGCCATCGAGGCCTCGCGCGTGACGGCTTCGATGTCGGCGCCGACGTAGCCCTCCGTCTCCGCGGCGAGCCAGTCGAGGTCGACCGAGTCGGCCAGGGGCTTGCCCCGGGTGTGGACCTCGAAGATCTTCCGACGACCCTCCTCGTCGGGGACGGGCACGTGGACGTGGCGATCCAGCCGTCCGGGACGGAGCAGGGCGTTGTCGATCAGGTCCGGCCGGTTGGTCGTGGCGATCACGACGACGTCCTCGAGTTCCTCGAGGCCGTCGAGTTCGGTCAGCAGCTGGCTGACGACGCGTTCGCCGACGCCGGAGTCGCTCTGCTGGCGGCCGCGCTGGCCCGCGATCGAGTCGATCTCGTCGAAGAAGATCACGGTCGGTGCGTTCGACCGCGCCTTCTCGAAGACCTCACGGACGCCCTTCTCGGACTCCCCGACGTACTTGTTCAGCAGTTCGGGGCCCTTGATCGAGATGAAGTTCGACTGGGCCTCGTTGGCGACGGCCTTCGCGAGCAGGGTCTTCCCCGTACCCGGCGGGCCGTACATGAGGACGCCCTTGGCGGCCTGCATGTCGAGTTCGTCGAACACCTCGGGGTAGTCCAGCGGCCACTGGACGTTCTCGCGGAGGCGCTCCTTGGTGTCTTCGAGGCCGCCGACGTCGTCCCAGGTGACGTCGGGGATCTCGACGAAGACCTCCCGCATCGCCGAGGGCTGGATGCCCTTGATCGCGTCCTTGAAGTCGTCCTCGGTGACCTCGAGGGTCTCGAGGATCTCGGCGTCGATCTCGTCCTCCTCGAGGTCGAGGTCGGGACGGATGCGACGCAGGGCGTTCATCGCGCCCTCGCGGACGAGGCTCTCTAAGTCGGCCCCGACGAAGCCGTGGGTGTTCTCGGCGTACTGGTCGAGGTCGATCGACTCCTGGAGCGGCATCCCGCGGGTGTGGACCTGCAGGATCTCCTTGCGGCCGTCCTTGTCCGGGACGCCGATCTCGATCTCGCGGTCGAAGCGACCGCCGCGGCGGAGCGCGGGATCGATGTCGTCGACGCGGTTGGTCGCCGCGATGACGGTGACGCGACCGCGTTCCTCGAGGCCGTCCATCAGGCTGAGGAGCTGGGCGACCACGCGTCGTTCGACGTCGCCGCCGGCGTCTTCGCGCTTGGCGGCGATCGAGTCGAGCTCGTCGATGAAGATGATCGCGGGGGCGTTCTCCTCGGCCTCTTCGAAGACCTCGCGGAGTTGCTCCTCGCTCTCACCGTAGTACTTCGACATGATCTCCGGACCGGAGATCGTCTCGAAGTGGGCGTCGATCTCGTTGGCGACGGCCTTGGCCATCAGGGTCTTCCCGGTGCCCGGCGGGCCGTGCAGCAAGACGCCCTTCGGCGGCTCGATGCCGAGCTGCTGGAACAGCTCGGGGTGGCGCATCGGCAGCTCGATCATCTCGCGGACCTGGTCGAGTTCGTCGTCTAAGCCGCCAATGTCCTCGTAGGTGACGTTCGGGACGCCCTCGGCGGAGGCGCCGCTACCCGAGCTGACCTGCTCGGCGGGCGTCTCGGAGATCTCGATGTTCGTCGAGTCCGTGATGACGACCGTGCCCGACGGCGAGGTGCTCGCGATCTTCAGCGGCACCGACTGGCCGGAGCTGGCCATCGGACCGAACGAGAGCGAGAACGGCACCGTCTGGCCCTCGGTGACGGCCTGTCCGCTCAGCTTATCGCGGACGAGCGGCCCGATGTCTCCGCGAATGCGGAGGTTCTGGGGCAGCGCGACCGTGACCGACTTGGCGGGGTTGACGTCGGCGGGCTCGACGCTGACGTTGTCGTCGATCCCGACGTCGGCCTCCTGGCGGAGGCGGCCGTCGATTCGGATGATCCCTCGCCCCTCGTCTTCGGGGTATCCGGGCCAGACGCGCGCGACGGCCTGGCTGTCGCCCGTGCCCTCGATTACGATGTAGTCGCCGTTCTCGAGATCGAGTTCGCGCATCGAGACGCGATCGATCGCGGCGAGTCCGCGGCCGGCGTCCTTCTGTTTCAGTGGTTTAACGGTGAGTTTCATAGATCGCCCTCCAGTTCGACAGTCAGGACCCCGTTTTTGATAAACGTGTGCGCGTCGTCTGCACCGTCCGGTAGCTCAAGGTCGTACTGCTCGTCGCCGAGGACGACGATGACCGTGTCATCGACGAGATCGACCGTCGCGTCGGCGTTCTCGGTACCGAAGTCGACGGCCAGCACCGTCTCGTCGTCGTACTCGTACCGGCGGGCTACCTGCCCCTCTTCGCGGGTGAATTGTTCGAGTGTCATCTTTCAACTAACCCAAAGTAAGCTCTAGAGGTATATATACCTTTCGCCGGTTAACCCGATGACGGCTCGGTGGTCATGTTAGAGATCACTGTTCGCGGTTCACAACGATACACTGTCGCCGACCCGCCTCGAGTCTTTATCCCTGTTCCGGTCGTTCGACTACGTATGGAGACGGTATCACACCACGGCCGAGAGACGGCCTACGAGGTCGCCGACCGCGGCGGGGACGGGCCGCCGATCTGCTTCGTTCACGGGAGCGGCGGCTCGCGCGACGTCTGGTCCGCCCAGCACCGCCTCGCCGATCGCAACCCGGTCGTCACGCTCGATCTGAGCGGCCACGGCGACTCCGACGATATCGACGCGCGCGCCGGCTACGCGGCGCTCTCGGCGTACGTCGACGACGTACTGGCCGTCCTCGAGGCGACCGACAGTCGCGTGCTGGTCGGCAACTCGCTGGGCGGCGCGGTCGCCTTGCAGCTCCTGATCGAACGCGACACCGATCTCGACGCGGCGGTGCTCGTCGGCACCGGTGCCCGACTCGGCGTCTTGGAAGACTTACTCGACTGGCTGGCGAACGACTTCGAGCGCGCCGTCGAGTTCCTCCACGGCTCGGATCGGCTCTTTCACGACCCCGAGCCGGAGGTAGACGAGGAGTCGAGAAAACAGCTCCGCGAGACCGGACAGGCCGTCACTCATCGGGACTTCCTGACCTGCCACGAGTTCGACGTGCGGGACAATCTCGGGGCGATCGACGTCCCCGCGCTGGCGGTCTACGGCGAGCACGATCAGCTGACGCCGCCGTGGTACCACGAGTACCTCGCCGAGGAGATCGACGACGCCTGGATCGCGGAACTCGAGGATGCGGCCCACCTGGCGATGGTCGAACAACCGACCGCGTTCAACGCCGCCCTCACCGAGTTTCTGGACATCGTCTACGAGCGCGACGACGCGGCGTGAGACGGCGATCGCTATCGCACGAAACGGGGGCAATGAACGCGAGCAGAGTCGAGTTCGCGATCGAAACCGAGCGACAGCCGGTCAGTAGAGGTCCTCGAGGTCGCTCTCCTCGTGGCTGTGTTCTGCGGCCGGGAACGCGCCGGACTCGACGGCGTCGACGTAGTCGTCGACGGCCGACTTCATCTCCGCGCGGACGTTTCCGAACTGCTCGGAGAAGGAGGGCGTCCACTCGCTGATGCCGACGGCGTCGTCGAACACGAGCACCTGCCCGTCGCAGTCCGGGCCGGCACCGATGCCGATGGTCGGGATCTCGAGCGCCTCGGTGATCTCGGCCGCGACGTTCGACGGCACGTGCTCGAGTACCAGCGAGAACGCGCCGGCTTCCTCGTGTTCGATCGCGAGCTCGAGCATCCGCTCGGCGGCCGCCTGATCGGTCCCCTGTCGGGGGTAGCCGCCGTACTGGTTGACGTGCTGGGGCGTCAGCCCGAGGTGAGCCATCACCGGAATCCCGAGTTGGACCATCTTCTCGGTGAGGTCGACGGTGTGGGGACCGCTCTCGAGTTTGACCGCCTGCGCGCCCTCCTCTTTGAGCATCCGACCGGCGTTCTCGATGCTCTCGCTCTCGTCGACGCCGAAGGAGAGGAAGGGCATGTCGGCGACGACCAGCGCGTCCTCGGTCGCCCGCGAGACCGCGCCGACGTGATGGGCGATTCCGTCGACGGTAACGGGAACCGTCGTCTCGTGGCCCAGCACCACGTTTCCGACGCTGTCGCCGACGAGAATGATATCGACGCCCGCGTCGTCGACGATCTCGGCCGTCGGCGCGTCGTAGGCCGTCAGCATCGTGATCGGTTCCTCGCCCGCCTGCTCCCTGACGTCCCGTACGGTTGGCATACGCACGGGTTCGTCGCCGACGATTAAATGGCTCCGTTTCCGACGCACTCGCGGCGGGTCTGGATAGCCGACGGCGGTCAGCGACCGCAACAGCGAGAAAATACGCGGTTATTAAGAGGGCCGGGCCGCCACTGTCTGCCGTGCCCGAACGTGTCGAAACGACGAATCCGGAGGGAGTCGACTACGGCTGGGTGATGCAGGTCACCTTCGTCGCCACGATCCTCATCGGCGCGCCGATCGTCGCCTTCCTCTCCGTCAACGCCGACCTGCCGTCCTGGGGCGCCCGCGCGGAGTTCGCGGTCCGCGTCGGCGCGCCGATCTGGTTCTGTACCGCTCTCGTCGTCTTCGCGTACGCGAAGCGCAACCAGGCCTAATTCCGTCGGACTCGCCTCAGAACCCTGAAGGCCCGTCACCGACGAATTCGAAGGCGACGCCCGCCCGCTCGGCGGTCAGTCGATCTCGGTCGGAATCGCCCACGAACAGCGCCCGCCCGGGCTCGACACCGAGTTCGCCGACCGCCTCGAGCAGCGGTTTCGGATCCGGTTTCCGGGTCGCGACCGTGTCCCGGCCGACCACCGCGTCGACCGCCTCGGCGAGGCCGTGTTCCTCGAGGGCGATCCGACAGGCCGCCTCGCAGTTCAGCGAACAGACCCCGACGGGGACCGTCCGTTCGAGGAGTTCGTCGGCGTGGGCCAGCCGCGGAGCCGTCTCGGCGCCCGCGCGCTCGTGAGCGGCGATCGTCGACTCAACCTCGGACTCGAGGCCGGCGTCGCTCGCGGCGTCGAGCAGGTCCCACAGCTCCCGGCTCGGCGGCTCGATATCCGCAGTCTCGTAGACCTCGAGGACGTCAGCGGCGACGGCGTCCCAGTCGACGTCGAGATCGGCGAGCGTTCCATCGAGATCGTAGACGACGGCGTCGTAGGCTGTCACGTCCGCGGATAGGTTCGGGAGGTGAATAGTGACTTCGGTCTCCGGAACCGACACGCGGTGCTGAGACGCGTCTTTCCGCTCGCACTTACTACAACTGAGAACGGCGAACTCGGAACCGCGCCACCGCAGACCAAATCTGGGGTTGGAACGTTCCAGAGACCGTCCCCAGTGTACAGTCGCCTCGAGCGAGTACGAGGGCCATAACGAGACGCCGCGAGACACCACAGAAGCGCGTACCAATGCCACGAGCCGTCGATTCTAGTCGAGTAGCTCTCGAGCGATCACGGTCTTCTGGATCTCCGTGGTCCCCTCGTAGATCTCGGTGATCTTGGCGTCGCGGTAGAGGCGCTCGACCTCGCCTTCGGTGACGTAGCCGTAGCCGCCGTGGATCTGGACGGCCTCGTTCGTGACGAACATCGCCGTCTCGCTGGCGAAGTACTTGGCCATGCTGGCCTCGAGCGCGCCCGTGCCGTCGGCGTCGGTTTCGTGGCGCGTTCGCGCGGCGTGGCGGGTCAGCGAGCGCGCGGCCTTGGTTCGGGTGGCCATCTCGGCAAGTTTGTGTCGGATCGACTGGATCTCCGCGATCGGGTCGCCGAACTGTTCGCGCTCCTGACTGTACGCCAGCGCCTCGTCGAGGGCGCACTGGGCGAGGCCGACCGATTGGGCGGCGATGGCGATCCGCCCGCCGGTGAGGATGTGGAAGGCGGCAGAGAGACCCTTCCCCTCCTCGGTGAGCCGGTTTTCGACCGGGATCCGGACGTCGTCGAAGGTCAGACTCGTGGTGTCGCTCGCGCGGAGACCGAGTTTGTCCTCCTTCTCGCCGACCGAGAGGCCGTCGACGTCGCCGGGGACGAGGAACTGCGTGACCGAGTTCGGATCGTCGCGGTCGGTCTTCGCGAAAAGGATGTAGACGCCAGCGCGTTGCCCGTTCGTGATCCACTGTTTCTCGCCGTTGATAACGTACTCGTCGCCCTCTCGAGAAGCTTCAGTGGCCATCTCGGCCGGATTCGACCCCGCGTGGGGTTCCGAGAGCGCGAACGCGCCGACCGGGCGCCCCGCGGCCATTTCGGGCAGCCAGCGCTCCCGCTGTGCGTCGTTGCCGAACTCCGCGATACAGGAGGTCGCCAGCGAGTGGACCGACAGCGCCGTCGCTACCGCCAGGGCGCCGTAGGCGACTTCCTCGTTAACGATCGCGGCGGTGATCGGATCGGCGTCGTAGCCGCCGTACGCCTCGGGGACCGTGAGTCCGGTCAGGTCCAGTTCGGCGAGGCCGTCCCAGATCTCCTCGGGAAACGACTGGCTCTCGTCGGCGGCCGCCGCGACGGGTCGGATCTCCTCGGTGGCGAACTCGCGGACGACGTCCCTGATCGCCGCTCGCTCGTCGGTCCGTTCCATACGCCCCGTACGACGGCGGGGCACAAAGGCGCTCACATCAATTGAAGACACATAGTTGACAATTCCCCCGAACGGTCCGGCAGAGTATGTGACACAACACATACATTTCAACCGAAGATATTATTTAGCGTTACTGTCACTGACTGGATAATGTCTGACGAACTTTCCCGGCGGAGCTTCATCCGCAATAGCAGTGCAACCGCCGTGACGGTCGGTCTCGCCGGCCTCGCCGGCTGTACGAGCAGCCTCCCGTTTATCGGCGGCGACGGTGCGGACCTCTCCGACTGGGTTTTCACTCCATCCTTCGACGACGTTCTCGACAACGACGACGCCGAGGTCGAAGATCTCGTAACGACGGACCGATCGTTTGTCTCCATCGTTCCGGAGGCGGTCTACGAGAACGAAGACGACCTCGAGACGCATAGGTTCGTCTCTATCGGATCGAATATTCGCGGGCGGAGCGGCGCGGCAGCGGTGGACACCGACTGGGCCCTCCACCAGAACGTCGAGTGGGAGTACGAACTGAGCACGTCGGGGCCCGGAACCGCGGACGTCTCCGCCGAGATCGTCGCCGGCGAGTTCGATACCGGAACCGTCGTGGACAACCTCGAGAAGTGGGCCGAGGACCAGTACGGAAACGACAAGGACGACGAGGAGGTCCTCGAGAGCGCCGGCTCCCAACCCGGCTTCGAACTCTACGAGGTCGAGGGCTCCGCGTTCGGCGTCAGCGAGGAGCACCTGATCCAGGTCGAGGCGAACCACCCCGTGGACCCGGTCGCCGTCGTCGAGGCGGCGATCGACGCCCACGAGAACGAAACGGGTCGCTGGACCGAAGACGACGACGGCGGGGAACTCCTGGCGGAGTTCGACTGGGGCGACTTCGGAGTCGGCGCGCTCCAGCGGCCGGAAACGGTCGAGACCGAACTGGAAGATCGGTACGACGATCCCGACGAGGCCACCGAGGAGGAGCGCGAAGCGATCGAAGACGACATCGACGACTGGGAGTACGGTCTCGTCGGAAACGGGAGTTCGTGGACGCTCGACGGCGACACCAGCGATCTACACCAACTCTTCCTGTACGAGAGCGAAAGCGACGTGGACAGCGACGCGCTCCTCGAACACGTCGAGGCCAACCGCGACTACGACGAAAGCTGGGATACCCTCGAGGACTACTCGATCAGCGAGGAGGGTCGCGCGCTGATCCTCACCGGCGAGGTTCAGACGCAGTCGATCCTGTGACCACGACCGGTACGTCGTTGTTTACCGTCCGCCCGTCCGGCGTTGCGTTCGGTCGCGCTCGAGGTCGCCGATAGCATCGGCGTCGCGGTCGACGCGTCCGATTGCACCGCTGATGCCGGTGGCGTCGCGAATTCGGATAGCGCCCCCGCTCGTCGTGTCACTTTCTCGAGGAGTAGAGGTACGTTGTCCTTTTTCGATATATCGTTCATCGGCGATCGCGATGGCGAAAACCCCAAAGCGGGGGTGCGTCTTCAGCGGCAACCGCGCCAACCGCCGTTACCGGCCGGGCTGACCGGTTCGACACCGTCTCAAAGCCATTGGCGGCCGTCCCGTGACGACCCGTAGCGGCCGTGCGAACGGGTGACTCTGAGAGGCGCTCACACTGAAAGGGCGGGAAACGAAACGGACGAACAGCGTCTGTTCGGTTCCGCCGCTACCGTGTTCAGGCGCTCACTCGGGTCACAACGGCCCAGTCCGCCGTCAACGGACTGATTACGGCCGACGCGGCGCTGAAGTTATCAGGAGTCATTCGAATGTAAATACAATCAAACCGAAGATATTATTTGACGTTACTGTCACTAACGGGATAATGTCTAATGAGCTTTCCCGACGGAACTTCATCCGCAATAGCAGTGCAACCGCCGTGACGGTCGGTCTCGCCGGCCTCGCTGGCTGTACGAGCAGTCTCCCGTTTATCGGCGGCGGCGGTGACGTGGGACTGGACAGCTACCTCTTCGAGCCGTCGTTCGACGCCCTCCTCGACGAGGACGAACTCGAGGACGACAACGAACTCGAGGAGGCGGAACGGGAGCACATGGCGTTCCGGCACGTGGTTCCCGAGGGGATCTACGACAACGTGGACGATCTCGGCACGGACTATCCGGTTCGCAGAGCATCCGACCTCCGGGGGCGAGCCGGTGTCGCCGCGCTGGACACCGACTGGGCCCTCGAGCAGGAGGCCGAGTGGTACTACGAACTGAGCACCTCCTACCGACGCCGAACCGCGACCGTAGACGTCCAGATGGTCGTCGGCGAGTTCGATACCGGAACCGTCGTGGACAACCTCGAGAAGTGGGCCGAAGACCAGTACGGGGACAACTACGACGACGAGGACAACGAGGAAGCCTTCGAGAGCGCCGGCTCCGAACCCGGTTTCGAACTCTACGAGGTCGAGGAGTTCGCGTTCGGCGTCAGCGAGGACCTCCTGATTCAGTCTCGAGGAGACTACCCCGTCGACCCGGTCGCCGTCGTCGAGGAAGCGATCGCCACCCACGAGAACGAAACGAATCTCTGGACGGACGACGACCACGGCGGGGAACTCCTCGCGGAGTACGACGAGGGCGACTACGTGTTCGGCGAACTCCACCGGCCCGAGACCGTCGAGGCAAAACTCGAGCGGGACTACGACGAGGGGCAACGCGACAACCTCGACGACGAGAACCGCGAGGAGATCGAAGAGAACTACGAGGAGCAGATCGAGGACTGGGAGTCCGGACTCGTCGGCACGACGCGCTCGCGGAGCCTCGACGGCGACACCATCGAACTCCACCAGGTCTTCCTGTACGAAACCGAAGGTGACACGGACAGCGACGCGCTCCTCAAGCACGTCGAGGCCAACCGCGACTACAACGAGAACTGGGACACCCTCGAGGACTACTCGATTAGCGAGGAGGGTCGCGCGCTGATCCTCACTGGCGATGTTCGTGCGCGGGCGGAATCCTTCTCCGACTCCGACCGATAGCGAACTCGATCGTTTAGAGTCGACCCCGTTCGAGGTCGGTTGCTGTCCCGTTCGGGATCGGACCGCTCCGGCGTTAGAGCACGTCGAGTTCCGTGAGCATCTCGCGCATCTCGTCCGTCGAGGACTCGTCTTTCAGCCGGAGGGGACTCCGGAGCGGACCCGCGTCGAACTCGCGAGCCCGGAGCGCCGTCTTGACGCCGGACATGTATCCGCCGCCGTGTTTGAACGCGTCACGAACGTCGAACACTCGACTCTGCAGCTCGCGGGCGCGCTCCTCGTCGCCGTCGTCGTAGGCCTCGTAGACGTCGACGACGAGTTCCGGGAAGACGTTCGCGACGGCGCTGACGAGGCCGGAACAGCCGATCTCCAGCCCCGTAAACAGCAGCGAGTCCGACCCCGCGAGGAAGGTCAGGTCGGGGTGGGCGTCGATCGCCTGAGCCAGCCAGGGGACGTTCTTGCTCGAGTCCTTCACCCCGACGATGTTGTCGATCTCGGCGAGTTCCGCGAGCGTCTCGAGGGAGAGTTCGTTGCCGGTCTTGCTGGGGATGTGATAGACGTAGACCGGCAGGGAGACGGCCTCGGCCACGCGTCGGTAGTGGGTGAGGGCGGCCTCGTGGTCGACCGGGTAGTAGTAGGGCGTGACGACGACGACGCCGTCGGCGCCGACGGATTCGGCGTGTTCGGCGTGGGTGATGGTCTCGTAAGTGCTCGGCGCGCCGACGCCGGTGATGACGGGGACCTCGCCGCCCACTTCGTCGACGACGGCCTCGACGACGCCCTGCCGTTCCTCGCCGGTCAGCAGCGGGAACTCGCCGTTGGTGCCCAGCGGGAAGACGCCGTGGACGCCCCGATCGACGACGAAGCGGGCGTGTTCGGCCGTCGTCTCGTAATCGACCGATTCGTCTTCGTGGAACGCGGTGATCGTCGGCGGAACGACGCCGTGGAGGCCCAGCGGATCGTCGGCGCCGGGATCGTGGAAGGACATGACTGGTCTTCCGAGACGAACGGCTATAAAAGACAGCCGTCGGCTGCGCGGTACGCCGTCTGGAGAACCGCTACGCCGTAGTCACTGGACCACGGGAATTCGGTCACTCGGTCGCCAGTTCGCCCGTCGGCTCGTCGAGTTGCTCGCTGGCGAGCACGCGGTTGGCCCGGCGGAGTCGCTCGGAGAGCGCCTGATGGGAGATATCGAGTTCGTTGGCCAGTTCCTCGAGCGAGATCTCCCGCGGGACGTCGTAGTAGCCCTGGCGGTAGGCCTCGGCGATCGCTTCCTGCTGCGGTTCGGTCAGCGCCGCCGTCGTCTCGAGGTCCTCGTCCTGGCCGGCTTCGACCATCCGGCGGACGTCGACGCGAGCGCCCTGTTCCTCGATGGCCGAGACGGCGTCGGAGAGCTCCTCGCGCTCGGGAAAGAGCAGGCGAAGCGTCCACTGGCCCTCGGTGACCTGGGCGTCGAGCAGCGTGCCGCCGTTGGTGTAGACCGCGCTACAGACGGAGCCGACGTCCTCGCCGTACTGGAGGCGGTAGAACCACTCGTCGTCGTCGGTGTTCTCGAGGAGTTGCTGGGAGTCGGCGACGGTGGGATCGGCCTCGAGGGCCTCGTCGATCGCGTCGGGGTCGACGTTCGAGAACCAGACGAGAGGCATCGTCCGAGCCGGGCCCTCGGCGACGACGCTTTCGACGCGAACCTCCATCTCCGGCAGTTGCTGGAACGTCTCCGCGAGCGCGAATTCGTCGGTCGAAAGCGTGAGTTCTGCGATCGTCGTCATCGGTCGATCACCCCGTCGGTAGGGCTCGAGTCCGGTCGCTGAACGATGCCGCTGGCGTACGTCTGTGGGGACCCGAATCGTCTCATAATTGTCTCGCCGATCCACGTCAGGGGTGGCGAGAGCGCCTGTCGGCACTCGTCGGTGCCGGCGCGATCGTCGGCGCCACACCCGCTCGGATCGTGCTATCACTCGATAGCGCTCCCGATCGGTTGATGAGCAGGCTTTTCTCTTCCAGCCGTTTAAGACAGTCCCTCACTGCCGGTAACGGTCAGGACGCGATGATAGTCAGCTCGATCCGAGCGGATCGACGCTCGAGCGCGCGGACGACTCGCGGACGACCCGACGACGGATCTTGCTCAGTCGAGTCGCGCCAGTCTGTTCATCGCGTACACCGTCCGCAGAACGTCCACGCTCTTCCCGCGGTCGAAGACGAGTTCGTCGGTCTCGAGGACGTGCTCTAAGGTGTCCTGGGAGGCATGTTCGGGCGCGGCGGCGATCCCCGCGTCGTGCTCGTCGGCCCACCTCATCACGCGCAGGTCGCTCTTCGAGTCGCCCATCACGAGCGAGAACGGGTCGTCGACGCCCAACACGTCCAGCGCGCGCTCGACGCCGACGACCTTGTTCAGTTCGAGGCTGCCAATCTCGGCCGCGTCGGCCTCGTAGTAGGCGACGTCGATCCGGTCGAGGATGTCCGTCAGCGGCTCGGGGACGGCGTCGGCCTCGAGGTCGGGATAGCCGCCCTCGCTCTCGAGGACGGCCCTGATCTCGGGGTCCTGATCGGCGTAGAAGGCGCGGGTCCAGTCGGTGACCGTCTCGCCCTCGAGTTCGATCGCTCCGTCGTCCCGCGACGCCTCGAGAGCGGTGCCGACGGCGTCGGCCAGCAGGTCGATCAGGTAGACCAGCGCCGTGTCGATGGTCTCCCGGGCCTTCGCGGAGCCGGTCTCGTAGTTTGGCTTCATCGTGACGTTGAACTCGTTGCCCTGCAGGTGACAACCCCGCCGGAGCTCCTCGGGGGCCTCGGGAAGGACCCGCGCCCGAACGTCGTCGAAGACGTCTCGGATCTCGGCGTCCAACTCCTCGTAGAGCAGTTGCTTCGTGTCGGCGCCGTGGCCCGGGGTGAACACGCCCGTCCCGGCCTCGTAGACGATCGAGAGGTTCCCCGAGTGGACGATTTCGCTGCCCAGCCCTTGAATGGCGAACCCCTTGACGTTTTCCAGGGTCTGGCCCGTACAGATGACGATGGGAACGCCCGCCTCGTGGAACTCCGTCAGGACGTGGAGCGTGTCGCGGGGGATCTCGTTGTCCGTTCCCCCCGCAGAGCGCAACGTCTCGTC
Source organism: Haloterrigena turkmenica DSM 5511 (assembly GCF_000025325.1). NCBI lineage: Archaea > Methanobacteriati > Methanobacteriota > Halobacteria > Halobacteriales > Natrialbaceae > Haloterrigena > Haloterrigena turkmenica. The sequence goes on from NC_013743.1 coordinate 2,653,722, forward strand.
AACGTCTAACACGAGGACGTTCACCGCGCGGCCGTACTTGGCCTCGAGGTCCAGCGCGGTGAAGGCCTGATCGCGGTCGGCGCGGGCGGCGACCTCCGCGAACGTCTCGCCGGCCGCAAAGTCGCCGCGGATCTCGTCCTTCCGCCGCTCGAGTTCCTCGTTGGCGCTCTGCCAGTGCTCGAGTGCGACCCGGGAGTCGATCGCCGGGAAGACGTCGACGAACGCCTGGTACTCCCGCAGCCGGTCCGTGTCGTACTCGTCGTAGAGTCGATAGACGAGATCGTATCGCTCCATGGGAGTTACTGGCAGGAGCAGTCAGATAATCGTTTTCAGTGAGGTGCGACTAGAGAATCGTTTTCAGCGCCAGCGACGACGCCCGGAACAGCACACTGTGTTTTTACTCGAATAGGAATAAATACTTAGTCCTGCGGTGCGTAGGCAGTTCACATGAAGGCTATCGCAGTCGAGCCCGGGGCGGGGACGCCGACGTTGATTGACCTTCCCGTCCCCGAACCAGCCCCCGGCGAAGCGCTCGTTCGGACGCTCCGTGTCGGCGTCGACGGCACCGACGACGAGGTCATCGCCGGCGCCCACGGCGGCGTCCCCGACGGCGACGATCGACTTGTTCTCGGTCACGAGGCCGTCGGCGTCGTCGAAGATGCCAACGGAACCGACCTCGAGGAGGGCCAGTACGTCGTCCCGACGGTGCGACGACCGCCGCCAGGTGTCGAGACGAACGTCTACTTCGAGCGCGGCGAGCCCGACATGGCTCCCGAGGGGGAGTACGTCGAGCGCGGGATCGTCGGCGCTCACGGCTTCATGGCCGAATACTTCACGAGCCCCGCGGACTGTCTCGTGCCAATCTCCGCCGACCTCGCACCGGTCGGCTTCCTCGTCGAACCGATCAGCATCACCGAGAAGGCCATCGAACACGCCGCCGCGACGCGGTCGGCGTTCGATTGGCGCCCCGAGTCCGTCTTCGTGCTCGGGAACGGCTCGCTGGGCCTGTTGACGGCGGCGATGTTCCGGACGACGATGGGCTACGATCGCGTCTACTGTCTGGGCCGGCGCGACCGACCGCACCCGTCGATCGACATCTTAGACGAGCTCGGCGTGACCTACATCGACTCCCGCGAGACGCCGGTTCCGGAGGTTCCCGAGGTCTACGAGCCGATGGACCTCGTCTACGAGGCCACCGGATACGCGAAACACGCCTTCGAATCGATCGAAGCGCTCGCACCCAACGGCGTCGCGGCCTTGCTGGGCGTCCCCAACGACTGGTCCTTCGAGGTCGACGGCGGCCGCCTCCACCGCGAGATGGTCCTGCACAACAAGGCCATCGTCGGCAGCGTCAACTCGAACCGCGACCAATTCGCGTCGGCCGTCGACACGCTCGCCGGCCTGCCGTCGTGGGTCATCGAAGACGTCGTGAGCGGCGTCTACGGCCTCGAGGAGTACGAACGGGCGTTTTCGGACCCGACCGACGACGCGACTGCCGACGACGACACGACTATAAAAACGGCCGTCGAATTCAGTAATATATGAAAAACGTCGACGACCTCATCGAGAGCGCGGCCGAGCTCGCAGCCCGGGGTCTCTCGAAGGGAGAGATCGCGGACGAACTGAACGTCTCCCGAGAGACGGCGAGTTGGCTCGTCGAGCGCAGCGACGCAACGACCCAACCCAGCGACCGACCGCAGAACGGTCCCGCGAGCCCCGGTGGCCCCCAGGACATCCACGTCGATTGGTCGGCGATCGGCCGGGACAGCAAACGCATGAGCGCGATCGCGGAGGCGATGGCCGACATGCTCGCCAAACACGGCGAGGACGTCGACCTGACGATCGGCATCGAGAAGGCCGGCGGCCCCATCGCGACGCTGGTCGCCCGGGAACTCGAGACCGATCTGGGAACGTACACCCCCGCGAAACACCAGTGGGAGGAAGGCGATATCGAGGACCTCGGCGGCACGTTCAGCCGGAACTTCGCGGGCATCCGCGACCGCGAGTGCTACATCGTTGACGACACGATCACCAGCGGTACGACGATGCGCGAGACCATCGAGGCCATCCGCGCGGAGGGCGGCGACCCGCTGGCCTGCATCGTCCTCGCGGACAAGCAGGGGCTCGAGGAGATCGAGGGCGTCCCCGTCTACTCGCTGTTGCAGGTCATCAGCGTTGGCAAGGAGGAGTGACGGGCCGCCGGATACCCGTCACGTCCGCGGCCGGAACCGGCCGCCGGGCCGGTAACTGATTATTTTCCGACCCGACGGCGCGAGGGGCGTCGCCGATTCCGCTCGAACTGATTCCGTCGCTCGCAGACGTTCGGAATCGGCAGATCGAACGCGCTCGAGATAATTCCTCGTCGCGGATGTCTTCGTAACCGATCGTTGCCGCCCTCGCGCTGTGGCTAGGTGCTGCATTCTCTTGGCGGTCAGTCCTCCGCACTTGAGTGAGGACTCACGATGACACGACTCACTCGCAGACGGTTGATCGCACTGAGCGGTACGGTCGGCCTCGCGACGTTGGCGGGGTGTGGCGACGACAGCGTCGACGAGGGACCGGGACCGCAGGCGCCGGAAAACGAGGAGTCGGAAACGCCTAACGACGACGCCAACGATTCCGAAGGCGCGTTTCAGGACGTCGAGAACGAGACCGACAGAAACGAGACTGATGGCGGGAACGAGACCGACAGAAACGAGACTGATAGCGGGAACGAGACCGACAGAAACGAGACTGATAGCGGGAACGAGACCGACGGATAACGCCTTCCCGTAGCTGTCCCGTCCCGTCACAGGGAGGCGGAAACGACGCTTCGCCGCCCTCGGAAGCGGGCGTGACGACCGCAGTGCGAGCGACCGTTCTCGAATCGGACGCACACGACTCCGTAGCGAACGCAGGGCGTGGACTTTTCGCCGCGAGGGCGTCAACTGGTATACAGATCACCGTCTCCGTGTGGCCCATCGCCGTCCCCGTCTGACGGTCGGCCCCGAGCGGATGTCGAGGACGTCGATGATCGCACGGATCCGAACACTCCACCCGTATTACCGACCGAACATGACACGAACACCGACGCGACGACAGTATCTGACCGCGAGCGCCGTGACCGGCATCGCCGCCTTCGCCGGCTGTATCGATAACTCCGACGGGGCCGACGAGCCCGACGAGAACGAAACCGACGACGAACGGGTCGAAAACATCGATTACACGAGCCCGAACGGTGAACTCGCGTTCGTCAGACCGGAAGACGGGGCCGAGGTATCGAACCCCGTCGCGGTCGAAATGGAAGTCGAGAACTTCGAACTGCGTCCGCCGGGCGAGGATACGGTCCCCGAGAGCGGAACCGGACACCTCCACGTCCTCGTCGACGAGGGCTGCGTCGAGCCGGGATACGTGATCCCCCTGGAGGACGGCTATTACCACCTCTCAGACGGCGGACGCGAGATCGAAATCGAACTCGAGCCGGGACAGCACGACCTCTGTGCGCAGGCGGGCGACGACATACACAACGCCTACGACATGACCGACGAGATCACGATCACGGTCACCGGGGGCGAGGGCGGGGGGAACGCGACCGAGAGCGGGAGCGAAAGCGGGGACGGGAACGAAACGGACTCCGAGAACGGAACCGGGAACGAATCCGAGGGCGGCAATTCGAGCGACGACTGATCGCGTGTTAGCCCCGATCTTCTGGCCACAGTACAGTCGCTGACGGCTGCTAGCGCTGATAAAAAGACGGATCGGTAGCGGACGAGTTAGCCGTGGATTCCCATCGCTTCGATCTGTTCCTGGTACCGGTTCCGGATGGTCACTTCCGTGACCTGCGCGACGTCGGCGACCTCTCGCTGGGTCTTCTTCTCGTTGCAGAGCAGCGAGGCGGCGTAGATCGCGGCGGCGGCGTAGCCGGTGGGCGACTTGCCCGAGAGGAGTCCTTCCTCGGCCGTCTTCTCGATGATTTCGTTGGCCTTGGTCTGGACTTCCTCGGAGAGTTCGAGTTCGGAACAGAAGCGGGGGACGTACTTTTTCGGGTCGACGGGGCGCATCTCGAGACCGAGTTCCTGCGAGATGTACCGATACGTGCGACCGATCTCTTTGCGTTCGACGCGAGAGACTTCCGAGATTTCCTCAAGGGAGCGCGGGATGCCTTCCTTCCGACAGGCGGCGTACAGTGCGGAGGTGGCCACGCCTTCAATCGAGCGGCCACGGATGAGGTCTTCTTTCAGTGCACGGCGATAGATGACTGAGGCGACCTCGCGGACGGACCGAGGGACCCCGAGCGCGGAGGCCATTCGGTCAATCTCGCTCAACGCGAACTGCAGATTCCGCTCCCCGGCGTCTTTGGTACGGATGCGTTCCTGCCACTTGCGCAGTCGGTGCATCTGACTGCGTTTCTTCGAGGAGATGGAGCGACCGTAGGCGTCTTTGTCCTTCCAGTCGATGGTCGTCGTCAGCCCCTTGTCGTGCATCGTCTGGGTCGTCGGCGCGCCGACGCGGGACTTCTCCTGTCGCTCCTGATGATTGAACGCCCGCCACTCCGGGCCGGGATCAATTTTTTCTTCCTCCACGACGAGCCCACAGTCTTCACAGATGAGCTCACCCCGGTCGGAGTCCTTTACGAGATTGTCCGATTCACACTCGGGGCAAGCGCGTACCCCTTCCTGATCCTCGGTCTCGTCCGTCTCACGCGTTCGCTCCCGCTGGCGGGTGGACCGTGTCATCGCACTTTTATAGTAGTATCACCATCGCATATAAATCCTTGGTCGGCGTTTTTCGCCACTGAGGAATATCGGCCGATATCGAGGTTTACAGCGCTTCAGGAGCAGGGTTTACGATTTGATACCGGAAAGACTTTATCCGATTCCGGCGGACATCGGCAACGAATGCCGGTCATCGAGTGCGACGTCGAGACGGCTCGAGCACGACTCGAGGAAGCAGGGGTGTCGGTCGAGTCCGGAAACACGGATCACGAGCGTTGGCGGGTGAGCCGCGGCTCTGCGACGGCCGTCGCCTACGACGACAAGGTCGTCATCCAGGGATCGAACCCGCAGGACCTCGAGGCGCTGTTGCGCGAGAGCGGCGGTCGCGCGCACGTCTACTTCGACGGCGGCTCGCGCGGGAACCCCGGCCCGGCCGCGATCGGTTGGGTGATCGTCACCGGCGACGGGATCGTCGCCGAAGACGGCGAGACGATCGGCACGGCGACCAACAATCAGGCCGAGTACGAGGCGCTGATCGCGGGCCTCAAGGCCGCCCGCGACTACGGCTACGACGAGGTCCACATCCGCGGCGACTCCGAACTGATCGTCAAACAGGTCCGCGGCGAGTACGACACCAACAATCCCGAACTCCGGGAGAAGCGCGTCACCGTCCACGAACTGCTCGGGGCGTTCGACGAGTGGACCCTCGAGTACGTCCCCCGCGAGGTCAACGAGCGCGCGGACGGCCTCGTGAACGAGGCCCTCGACGCCGCCTGATCCGGATCGCCCGTCGGCCGACGCGGACCGGCAAGGGAAAAAGTCCTCGAGTCCGTACGGATCGGTATGACTGACTCGAACGAATCGCTCGCCGAAACCGGCCCCGACTCCGACGACGGAAACGACGACCTCGAGACCACGGAACTCCCCGCGGACGTCGTCGACGAGGTCGAGCGGCTCACGCGGATCGCGCGCGAGACGCCCGACGAGAACGAGGCCGAAGCGCGCAGAGAGCGGCGCGCGACGCTCCTCTCCGAGTACGACTTCACCGCGCGGGTTCGCGACGACGACGGCACCGACGTGCTTGTCCTCCATCCCGCGGAATGGCACGACACCGAGCAGGGCGTCATCCGGACCGATCGGATCGCCGACCTCTCGCGCGCGATCGAGATTCCCCTCGAGGGGACGGGCGATCCGGACGACTGGAACGACGTCGCGGCGCACAACCGAGCGCTCGTCGAGCGCGTCCGTGAGGACCACGGCGACGTCCACGGCGACAACGCCGCGGCGCTCGCCGATTTCGCGAGCAATCACTACGCGAAGCGGATCGAGGAGCTCACGGACGCGGAGCTCCGGGAGTTCCGTACCGAGTACTTCGTGAGAAACGCGTGGCCGTCCGCCGAACAGCGGGAGGCGATCGCGGAATCGATCGAGCTGATCTCCGAGACGGCCGATCGCTCGGTCCCCGATCGTCGGGGCCGATAACCGCAATGAGCGGTTCTGGTGGAATCGCAGCCGTGGTCGTTAGTAGCTGTTCTCGACGATGTCGCGGATCTCGTCGGCGCGCTCGTCGTCGGTGACGATCTTCGAGAGCGACCACTGGATGCCGTCGAGGACGGCGTCGTAGCCGTCGTCGGTCAGCGAGTACTGGTTGGTTCGCTTGTCGAGTTCGCTCTTCTCGACCAGCCCGAGGTCGACGAGTTCGTCGAGGTTCGGGTAGAGACGCCCGTGGTTGACCTCCGTCCCGTAGTAGTCCTCAAGTTCGCGCTTGATCGCCAGGCCGTACATCGGCTCTTTGGCCAGGATCGTGAGGATGTTGGTCTGGAACGCGGTGAGTTCGCGTGCAATACTCTGTTCGCCGGTGATTGATTGTGCCTCTGACATACTTGTGCAAATGTCACCAGACTATTTAAGACTTGTCAACTAATCCCTCGTATACGCGATCGGCGACGAGCCGATCGGCTCTGCGACCGCCGGACACTGGTGGGTCTTGTCCGGATCTCATGTCGTGTATCTGGCAACCGTCGTCTATAATGTGACACTCGATTACGAAAGTACTTTTTGATCCACCGATGGAGTCTCCGGTACATGGTCAACCTCTGGGAAGACCTCGAGACCGGACCGAATCCGCCAGAAGAGATCTACGCCGTCGTGGAGTGTCTCAAGGGCGAGCGAAACAAGTACGAGTACGAGAAGGACATCCCGGGCGTCGTCTTAGACCGCGTGCTCCACAGCAACGTCCACTATCCGAGCGACTACGGCTTCATCCCGCAGTCGTACTACGACGACGAGGACCCCTTCGACGTGCTCGTCCTCGTCGAGGACCAGACGTTCCCCGGCTGTGTCATCGAAGCCCGTCCCGTCGCGCTGATGAAGATGGACGACGACGGCGAGCAGGACGACAAGGTCATCGCGGTTCCGAGCGAAGACCCGCGCTACGACCACATCGAAGATCTCGACGACATCCCCCAGCAGCAACTCGACGAGATCGACGAGTTCTTCGCGACCTACAAGAACTTAGAGGAGGGCAAGGAAGTCGAGACGCAGGGCTGGGAGGACAAGCAGGCCGCCTACGACGCGATCGAACACGCACAGGAGCTCTACGAGGAGAACTTCTAGACCTCCGTTCCCGCGGCTCGCCACACCGCTACGCCGTTTTTTTCGCCACGTCCGTCGATGCGTTCGCTCCGTCAGTCGTCACTGAATACGCGCGAGTTATGTTCGTCCGCGCGACTCATGCATTATGAGCATGGGTAATTTTATCCCCCTCGCAGTGGTACGTCTATTCGTCATGGCAGCCACCAACCCGTCCGCACGAACGCCCGACGACGACGCCGACGTCCCCGAGTCCGGCGTCGGTATGGCCCATCTGACGGTCGTTCCCGAAAACTTCGATCCGACCGAGGGCGACGAGGACGAGTAAGTTCACTGCGCCCGTCGCGGTCCTCGAGTCAGTCGTTCGAGCGGTCATCGCATCGCTGTCCGGGCTCGGCCGCCGTTTCCGGTTTCGGTTGCCACCCCACGCCGGCACCGTTCGAGCCTCCACGTGAATCAATGTCAGATCTTCTCAATACAGTGTCTCGAAACGAAGGTTCTTGTATGCGGTCGAACTACGCACGTCCATGGGTCTGTTCGATCGACTGCGGGGCGACGACACCCCCCGTGTCGCATTTATTGGGGTCGATGGCGTGCCGTATAGTCTCCTCTCGGAGAACGAAGAACTGTTCCCGAACTTCGCCGCGATCGCCGAAGAGGGTACGGCCGGCGAGATCTCGAGCATCGTTCCGCCCGAGTCCAGCGCCTGCTGGCCGTCGCTGACGACCGGGGTCAACCCCGGCGAGACCGGCGTCTACGGCTTTCAGGACCGCGAGGTCGGAACCTACGACACGTACGTTCCGATGGGCCGGGAGGTCCAGGCCGACCGCGTCTGGGACCGCGTCCAGGAGGACGGCCGCAAGGCGACGGTGCTGAACGTTCCCGTCACTTTCCCGCCCCAGCGCAACGTCCAGCGGATGGTCTCCGGGTTCCTCTCGCCGGGGCTGGAGAAGGCGGCCTACCCCGACGACGTTCGCGACTACCTCGAGACGCTGGACTACCGGATCGACGTCAATCCGAAACTCGGCCATCAGGAGGACAAATCGGAGTTCATCGAGGACGCCCACGCCACCGTCGACGCGCGCTTTGAGGCGTTCAAACACTACATCGAGGAGGACGACTGGGACCTCTTCTTCGGCGTCTTCATGACGACCGACCGGGTCAACCACTTCCTCTTTAAGGACTACGAGCGCGACGGCGAGTACAAGGACGAGTTCATCGAGTTCTACCAGAAGGTCGATCAGTACATCGGCCGCCTGCGGGACGCGCTCCCGGAGGACGTCACCATGATCGTCGCCTCCGACCACGGCTTTACGAGTCTCGACTACGAGGTTCACTTCAACGAGTGGCTCCGAGAGGAGGGCTGGCTCTCCTTCGGGACCGACGACCCCGAGGAACTCGGCGACATCGCCGACGACACTAAGGCCTACTCGTTCATCCCGGGTCGGTTCTACATCAACCTCGAGGGCCGGGAACCGCGCGGCTCCGTCCCCGAGGACGAGTACGACGAGGTTCGCGACCAGCTCAAGGCCGATCTCGAGGCCCTCGAAGGGCCCGACGGCAACAAGGTCGTCGAGCGCGTCGTCGAGAAGGAAGAAGCCTTCCGCGGCGACCACGACGACATCGCGCCCGATCTGGTCGCGATCCCGAACAAGGGCTTCGACCTCAAGTCCGGCTTCAAGGCCGATTCGGACATCTTCACGACCGGGCCACGAAACGGCATGCACAGCTTCGACAACACGTCGCTGTACATCGACACTCCCGAAGCCACGATCGGTGACGCCGACCTCTTCGACATCACGCCGACCATCCTCGACCTGCTCGAGGTCGAGTACAGCCGCGGCGAGTTCGACGGCGCGAGCCTGCTCTAGGCCCGCGGCGTCGCTCTCGAGTCCGTCCGCGTCCCGAACCCAATTCGAGCCCGTTTTCCGCCCGGCAACGAACCGGCGGGTATGGAAGAGATCATCCGCGCTCGAGGCCACGAGAACGTCTCCGCCGAGCACGCGAGCACGTTCGAGGTAACGACTGACGACTATCTCACTCCCGCCGGGGACTGCATCCTCGCCGTCGAGGCCGACCGTGCGCCCGCCGACTTCGATCCCGAGTTCGTCGAGGCCTGTCGGGACCGCGAGGCGACGATCGCGTTCACGATCGAAGCAGGCGGTTATACGGAGACCGTCGAGGGACGGGGGGATCCCGACCTCGAGTTCACTAACGAGCGCAGCGCGGTCGGTCGGACGAGCGACTACGTCGACGACCGGACGATCATGAACGGCGCCGAGTTCGCGGCCGAGGGATTCGACCGCGACCTCGTCGACGCGCTGGCCGACGGCGCCGAGGCGACGGTGACGATCAGCGTCGAGTGACCGGACCGGGAGGTGACCCCCGGCGGAGCCGGAACGCTCTCTCGTCAGAACTACCAGTCGCGTACGACGAGTGGTCGGAGCGATCGCGTTTTCGACTCTCCTCGTGCTGTCGTATCTGTCGCTCGTCCAGCCGCTCGTTCTCGCCCACGAATCGGCATACACACGTATCGACGGGACTGACAGAAAGCGTCGGAAAGATGGGTATCTCCGCGGGGGAGAGTCTTCCTTCGATCACGCAGCGGGGAGCGTGAACGAGAAGGTCGACCCCTCGCTGGGTTCGGAGTCGACCCAGATGTCGCCGCCGTGGCGCTCGACGATCCGCTGGCAGAGCGCCAGTCCGAGTCCCGTGCCGTCGTACTCGTCGCGACTGTGAAGCCGATCGAAGACGGTGAATATCCGGTCTTGATCGCCCGGTTCGATGCCGATCCCGTCATCGCGGACCGAAATCACGTACTTCTGCCGCCGTGGTTCCGCATCTATGTGGATCCGCGGCGGCTCGTCGCCGCTGTACGTGAGCGCGTTGTCCAGCAGGTTCTGGAGGAGTTGGCGGAGTTGGCTCTCGTCGCCCTCCACGCGAGGGAGTTCGGCCGTCGTGATCTCGGCGTCGGTCTCCTCGATTTCGATCTGGAGATCCGTGAGCACCTCGTCCAGAACCGTGTCCAATTCGACCGGTTCGAACGGATCGCCCCGCGTTTCGACCCGCGAGTACGCGAGCAGGCCGTCGATCATCTCGCGCATGCGGTCGGCCCCGTCGACGGCGAACTCGAGGAACTCTTCGCCGTCCTCGTCGAAGGCGTCGCCGTACCGACTTTCGAGCAGCTGGAGGTAGCTCGTCACCATCCGAAGCGGTTCCTGTAAGTCGTGGGAGGCGGCGTACGCGAAGTGTTCGAGGCGCTCGTTCGACTGCTGGAGCCGGTCGACCGTCTCCTCTAGCTCCCGCTCGTACTGCTGGCGCTCGAGTTCGTAGCCGATGCACTGCCCCAGGAGATCGAGGAACGACCGCTCGGTCTCGGTGAACTCCTCTCGCGGCACGGTATCAGTGAAGCAGACGGTGCCGTAGACGTCGTCGTCGACGATCACCTGCGTCCCGGCGTAACACCGGAGGTCGAACTCGTGGTAGAGCGCGTCGCCGTCCCAGCCGGCCGCTCCGGCGTCGGCGACGCTGATCGAGTCACCGGTGTCGACGACCCGACGGGAGTAGTTGTCCGTCAGCGGCGGCGTGAGCGTTCCCTCGTCGAGATCGGGGTGAGAACCGTGCATGTGTTCGATCTCGAACGCGTTCGTGCGTTCGCGGGTCAGCATTCCCACGGGGAGGTTGAGTCGGTCACAGCCCACCTTGAGCAGGCGGTCGATCTTCTCGTCGGCGGCGAGATCCACATTGGCGGTGATGTCGTACAGTTCCCGCTGCGATTCGTTGTGCTCGCGGCGCTCGATCTCGTAGCTCACCCACTGCCCCATCAACTCGATGAACGAACGCTCGGCCGCCGAGAACGGGTTATCACGCGGATCGGTGCTCCCGAACCACAGCGTGCCGTACGGCGTCGAGCCGCTCGTGACCTTCGTCCCGAGATAACTCGTCATCCCGAACTCTCGGTAGATCGTATCCTCGGTCCAGTGGGTACCCCGTACGTCGGCCATTTCGACGGGGTCCTCCTCGGAGATGGTTCGACGGCAGAAACAATTGCTATCGGGATCGGTCCACAACTCCTCGTCGGGGTCGAGGCCGAGACCGACGCCCTTCTCGAGTCGGAACGCGCCGTCCCACGACGGCAGGTGGTTCAGGCCGCCCATCTCGAGGCCGAATCGGTCGCGACCCAACTCGAGCAGCCGTTCGAGTTTCTCGTCGAACGAGAGGTCGGGATCGGCGGTGATCTCGTAGAGGTCTCGCTGGTATCGCTCGTGTTTCTTGCGCTGTTCGATATTCCGTACGCTCGCGAGAACGAGTTCACGTCCGTCCAGTGTGATTGACGAGGCTGCGATTTCTGCCGAAATATCGTGACCGTTTTTGCGACGACAGTGGAGATCCTCGGTCCATGCAGATCCGGTCTCGCGGACCTCATCGAGGAACGCGCGGAACTGCTCCAGTTCGTCGGGATGCAGGTCTGATGGGGCGATCGACGACAGTTCATCGCGCGTATACCCGGTCATCTCGCAGGCGGCCGAGTTCGCGTCAACGTATGCGTCCGTTTCGGGGTCGATGACGAAGATGCCGTCGTCGCTCTGCTCGAACACCGTCTCGAAGCGATCCTTCGTCTGTCGGAGTTCCGCCTCGCGCTCCTTGCGCTCGGTGATGTCGACGAGAGTGACGACTGCACGACGCACCTCGCCGGCCTCGTCTCGGACCGGCATCCCGTGATTGAGGACCGTCCGCCGCTCCCCGTCAAATCCTTCGATCTCGATCTCGTCCGGATCGACCACCTCCTCGCCTCGGAGCGCTCGGGCGAGCGCCCACTCATCGGGATCGACTGGTTCACCCGTGTCCGCCCACCACCCGTCGTACGCCTCGTACTCGGCGACCGAGTCGGATTCGGCGACTTCACCGCCCCAGATCTCTTCGGCGGCCTCATTCCACTCGACGATCTGCCCGTCGCCTTCGGCGACGAATACGGCGACCGGGAGCACATCGATGAGCGCCTGGAGTTGGTTTTTGCTCTCTTGAAGCGCCTGCTGGCGTTCCTTTTGCTCGGTGATATCGCGCGTCAGCGCCACGTGAACGGTCGTCCCGTCGGGGCGCTGGAGCGACTCCGCGTGCGATTCCATCTGTCGACGCGTACCCTCCAGTCCGATGATATCGAACTCTAGCGTCCCGCGTTCGCCCCGACAGATCCGCTCGTTGAACTCGCGGAACCGCTCGCGGTCCTCGGGGGCGATCAGGTCGTAGACGCACTCGCCGACGACATCCGACGCGGCGTCTGCTTCCACCATGTCGAGTCCGGCGGGGTTCATCTGAAGCAGGGTCCCGTCGGGAGCGACGGTCTTGATGCATTCGGGCGTGGTTTCGATGAGCGCGTTCAGATGCTCCGTTCGCTCGCGCAGCTCCCGCTCGCGCTGTTGGCGCTCGAGTTCGTATTTCACCCACTGCCCCATCAGTCGATGGAACGTGCGCTCCTCCTCGGAGATCGAGGCGTCGCGGGATTCCTCGGTGACGAAAAAGAACGTTCGATCGTGGTCACCATCGACGGGGATACGGGTACCGAGATAGGTGCGTACGTCGAACTCGGCGAAACAGGCCGCGTTCTCGAAGCCGCTATCGACGGGATCGGTGATCTCGACCGGGTCCGGAATGTCGTCGTCCGATCCCGCGTCACTGTCGGCGACGACTCGGCAATAGGTCTCCGAGAGGTCGAGTCGCGCCCCGGGAACGAGGTGGTCGTGTTCGCCGCTAACTGCCTCGACCTCGAACAGATCGCTCTCCGGATCGACCCGGGCCAGCCCGCCGAGGTCGAGATCGAACCGTTCGCACCCGACCTCGAATAGCGCGTCGAGTTTCTCGTCGAACGAGCGGTTGGCGTCCGACATAATTTCGTACACCTCGCGCTGGTAATGCTCGCTGGTCTCGATCGTCAACCGCGCGTCGGTCCGATCGACCAATGTCTCTAACTTCCGGTCGATCTCGCGCGATACTCGGTCGGGGCCGAAGTATTCCTCAGGTGGTGTGTAGTAGAGGTTCTGACATATAGTGCCATCGTAGACGAGATAGGGATGGGTCTTGAGGACGTCGTGGACGACGTCTGCCGGAAACCGGTCGCGATTGTACTGGCAGAGGACCGTGTAGTCCTCGCCCTCGTAGTGCGGGTTGAGCAACGCTTCGTACTCGCAGAGTCCGTCGAAGTCGGCGTCGGTTTCGAGCGCCCACGTCATTTCCGCGGCGGCTCTGAGCCCCGTGAACTCGTCCGCCGTCGCGTCCGCGAGCGTCTCCTCCCAGAACGACAGCATCGCTTCGCGGTCGAACTCGCCGGTCCGTCGATAGGTCTCCGCCTCCGTGTGCACCGACAGCGCCCCTGACTCGAGCGCGGCGTCGACGTCGACGTCGCGGGCTCGCATCGCATCGAGCACCTCGTCCGTGGTGTTGTCGTCGGCGACGTAAACACACCGTTCGCCGCGCTCGAGACCGTCTCGGATGAACGGGACGACCGCCTCGAACTGTTCGGCCCGATCCTCGTAGAGGAGAGCGAGGTGGTCGGTGTCCTCGTGTCCATCGAGCGGTTCAACGGGGCCCCGGAGCGCGGAACGCGATTTCGAGGGGGTGAACCTGCCCCCGAGATCGGGCGCGGTGCGCTGATCGGTCTGATCTGATAGCTGGTTACTCATAGGGAGTCTCGTGGTCGCCCGGAACGCGTTAGCTCGTCCGTGAAATCGATATACTCGCGGACGTCTGTTACTATCCGGGGTCTGTTCATTACTCGAGTCGAAGAGGACGACGATGAAAAGAGTACCGTCGGTCGTGTACTCGCGGTATGGCGTCCCGAAAATCGGCAGACGCTTCTCCGATAGCGGTACGAGCGTTTCGATGGGTGCAAATCCGGTATACACACGTATCGCCGAGACGTAGCCGCGCGTATGAGCGACGACGAACCCGCGGTCAACATCAGCGGCGGCGTCGATGGCGGCGGCGCCGCGGCCGAGTTCGATCCCGCGACGGCCGACACCCGCGCCGAGGAGGTCGTCGACCGACTCGGGGAACTGTACTGGCAGAAAACGTACGGCGGACAGGACGCCTTCACCTGCCTCGTCCGCACGGTCCTGAGCCAGAACACCAGTGACAAGGCGAGCCAGCCGGCCCACGACGCGCTGATCGACAGGTACGGTGGCCCGGATGTCGACCTCGCGGCATCGCTCGCAGACGCCGAGCAGTCGCGCCTCGCGGAGACGATCAGTTCCGCGGGCCTCTACAACCAGAAGTCGGAGGTGCTGATCCGAACCGCCGAGTGGGTCCTCGAGGAGTTCGGCTCCGCCGCGGCGTTCGACGCGTTCGTCAAGGACGAGGATCCCGCCGCGGTCCGCGAGACGCTCCTCTCGATCCGCGGCATCGGCCCGAAGACCGCCGACTGTGTCCTGCTGTTCGCGGGCGGTCGCGGCGGCGTCTTCCCCGTCGATACCCACGTCCACCGGATCTACCGCCGTATGGGCATCGCGCCGGCCGCCGCCGACCACGAGGGCGTTCGCGCGGTGCTCGAGCGCGAGGTGCCCGCCGCCAAGTGCGGATTCGGTCACACCGCGACGATCCAGTTCGGTCGCGAGTACTGCACGGCGCGCAAGCCGGCCTGCCTCGAGGATCCCGACGCCTGCCCGATGGCCGACGTGTGCGAGCAGGTCGGCGTCTACCCCGCGACGGGCGAGGTCGTCGATCCCGCGGCGACGCTCGAGTAACGATCTGACCGACGAAACCCGCTTCGACCACTGCGTCGCGTGGGATCGAGGCACCCTCGCCGTCGCGAAGGAGATCACACGGCGGACCGAAAGGAAGAGCGCTCTCGGCGAACGGATTCACATCGACGTTCTCCCCCCGGAGAATCGGAACCGACGGAACCCCAGCGGCGACGTACGACCGGACGTCGGCGAATCGACCGATAGAACGAGGTGGCTCTTGGTCGTCCGTACTCGTACGGTCGGTGAGTTCCTCTATCATGTCCACCCGATCACTCACTGAGAGTCGATCCGATTGGATCGCCGTCCTCGGTTCGATCGTCGCCGTCCTGTTCGCTATCGAATTCGCCGCGTATCTCCTGACCGAGTGGCCGACGATCGCGATCGATCCCGCGTTCTTCCAGCATACGGGCTGGTACGTCCTCGAGGGCGGTGTTCCGTACGTCGACGTCTGGGACGTGAACCCGCCCGTTCCGTTCGCAATTACGGCCGCGCTCGCCGTCCTCTCGGGCGGAAACATGTACGTCCTACACGGCCTCAGTGTGATACTCACCCTTCTCGTCGCCGCCGCGAACATCCTGCTCGTCGGGTGGGTCGCCTTCCTCGTGACCGGAGAAGACGCCGCAGCGGTCGCCGCCGGCCTCACGATGCTCGTCGTTCCGGAGCTCTTTCTCCTCCCTCTGGCCGGAGTCTGGGCGCAGTTCTACGCGCTGTTCTTCGGTGTCCTTTCACTCGCGCTGGCCCTCCGCGACCGGCCGTTTCTGGCCGGGGTCGCCGCGGCACTGAGCGCTGGCTCCTGGCAGTCCGGGATCGCCTTCGCTCCATTGGTCGTCGGGATGACGTACCAGCGAACCGGCGGGAAGGACGTGCTCCGGGCCATCGCGGGCGGTGGCGTCGTGACCGGCGTCGTCGTCCTCGTGTTCGCGGCCGCAGGTGCGCTCGTTCCGATGTTCGTACAGACTGTGATCGTGCCGCTGGTCGCCGGCTCACCGTACACGCTGGCCGAACGCGGCTTCTCGATACTGCTGGTGTTCGGCTACGGATCGGTGCTCCTCCCGGTGGCGCTCTACGGATGGGCCTCCACCGCCGTCCGCGACCTCCGGACGCGATGGTGGGTTCCGGCTGGCGGGGTGATACTCGGCCTCCAGGTGCTGGTCGTCGATCTGGACGGCTCGACGGACACGTTCCTCTGGCTCGCCTTCGTCGCGCTCGGCGTGGCCGTCACTGTCGAACGCGCGACCGCGTGGCGGTCCGTCACGACGGACCGACTCAGTGGCGATGCGACCCGGACGAACCGCTACCGGTGGCCGGTCGTCGTCGCTGTCGTCGCCGGGCTGATCGTCCTCTCGGGGCTGGCCTGGAACGTCAACTCGCCGCCTCCGAAGCCGACGCTCGAGACGATGGAACGGGAGGCCGAGCCGGACGAGCACCTCCCGATTTCGCCGGACGATGCGGACAGCCCGTCGATGCGGACCATTTACTGGGAGCAGCTGAAGCCGGAGACGTGTCACTACCGGTTAAGCTGGACCGAAGTGCGGTGGATCGCGATGACCGACGACCGGCTGGACGCAGAGCGATGTGGCGGATGGCCGAATCGTATCGATCGCGGCTAGGGACTCGGTACCTCGAGCGGGTCGACTCACAACTGAGGCGGTTCGACGACGGAGTGTTCACTGATTCCCGCCACGGACTCGATCCGGTCACCGACGGATACCCGTTCACGTGGTGTGAATCGCCCCTCACACGTGGCCGAGGCCGCATTCTTCACCCCTACTTGCAGACGGGTAACTGATCGCCGTAATAGACGCACAATTGCAGGTCAAATCGTACAATGGTCCTCGAACAGGGTACTGTAGTCATGGCTACCGTCGAAACTATTCTTTCGTCGATTTTCAGCACCGTCCCTGAACTCCATTCCGGACAACTCGGATTGCTATCGGGTGTTCTCGTCGGCCTCCTCTATTGGCACGGGCTCCGTCGGCCTTCGCTCGCTCTCCTCACTGCGTTCTATCTGCTGGCGCTCGGTATCGTGCCTGCGTCCGCGAGAGGGCTTTTCGTGGTTCAATCCCAACCGTGGTACTTCTGTTCGCTCTTGATCATCACCTCGCTCGGTGCGATTAGCGTCCGTATCGTTTGGACTCGAATATCGTACTCGAATCAGCCTCAGCTGTCGGAAGTCGGACAACGGGATTTCTAATCGGCTTTATCCCCGTCCGTACGGATGTGGCGTTTGCCTCGAAAGGTACGTCAGAATTCGACTCTCCGGATTCATAGTCCCAGGCGGACTAAAAGGGCTCGTTGAGGGATTTACAAGAACCTGAAGGTCTCGAGGTTCTTCGGCGCGAAGGTACGCATGTCGTAGTTGTGGTACAGCGCCGAGGAGAGGTCCTGCGTCGACCGCTCGTCGCCGTGGACACAGAGGACTTTCTCGGGGCGCGGGTTCATCGTCTTGACGAAGTTCTCGAGGCCGGCGCGGTCGGCGTGGCCGGAGAAGCCGTCGACGGTTTCGACGTCGACGTTCAGATCGAGAGTGCCGCGACCGTTGTTCCCGCCCATGGCGCCGACCTCGCTGGTCGGAATCTCGTCCCAGCCGTTCTGGATACGCCGTCCAAGGGTTCCCTGTGCCTGGTAGCCGACGAAGACCAGCGTCGAGTCCGGATCGGGGCCGATGTGGGACAGCCACGACATGATCGGACCGCCGGTGACCATCCCGGACGTCGAGAGGATGATACAGGGCTCGCCGTCGGCGACGTCCTGGCGCTCCTCCTCGCCGCCGTCGATGTGGTTGAACTCGTCGGCGAGGAAGGGGTTCTCGTCGTCGTGGAAGATGCGATCCCGGAGGTCGTCCCGGAGGTACTCGGGGTAGGTGGTGTGGATGGCTGTCGCCTCCCAGATCATCCCGTCTAGGTGGACTGGCATCGAGGGAATGTCCCCGTTGCGCATCGCCTCCTCCAGAACGAGCATGATCTCTTGGGATCGCCCGACGGCGAACGCCGGAATGAGCACCTTGCCGCCCTCGTCGTAGGTGTCGTTGATGATCTCCTTGAGGTTTCGCTCGGAGTCCTCCTGGTCGGTCTGGTAGTCGTTGCGACCGCCGTAGGTCGACTCCATCACCAGCGTCTCGACGCGCGGGAAGTCGTTGACCGCGCCGTTGAACAGCCGGGTGTCCTCGTAGTGAATGTCGCCGGAGAACGCGACGTTGTAGAGGCCGTCGCCGATGTGGAAGTGCGAGACGGCCGAGCCGAGGATGTGACCGGCGTTGTGGAAGGTGAGTTTGACGTCCGGCGCGATGTCCGTGACGTCGCCGTACTCGAGCGGGATGCAGTGTTTGATCGCCTCGCGGACCTGTTCGCTCTCATACGGTGGTGCGCGTCCCTCCTTGGCGGCGACGTCGAGGTAGTCCAGCGTCAGCAGGCCCATCAGATCACGAGTGGGCTCGGTGCAGTAGATCGGTCCGTCGTAGCCGTACTTAAACAGCAGCGGGATCAGCGCGGAGTGGTCGAGGTGGGCGTGGGTGAGGACGACGGCGTCGATCGTCTGCGGACCGGCGCCGAGCGCCTCGGGCGCGTGGAGGTAGGGCACTTCGCCCTCGGCGCCGGGTTTGTCGCCGCAGTCGATGAGGATCCGGGTCTCGGGCGTCGAGAGGATGAAGGACGCTCGACCGACCTCACGACAGCATCCCAGCGTCGTGATGCGGACGTACTCGTCGTCGGACATCTCCTCGCGGTGGATCTGTCGACCGACCTTCTCGAGAATGTCCCGTCGCTCGTCGCGTTCCTGCTTGAGGAAGCTACGGACGTTCGAAACCGTCGAGGACTCGATCGGCGGCGTGCGGACGACTTCGGGCGTCCAGCCGACGTTTTTGGTGATTTCGCGGAGCGTCGAGCCGTGGCGGCCGATGACCATGCCCGGCTTTTCGGCCTCGATGACGACCTCGCCGGTGTCAGCGTGGAAGTCCAGGTCCGTGACGCCGGCCTCTTCGGGGATGACGCTCATGATCTCCTCGCGGGCCTCTTCGGGTCGCGAGAGAACGCTCGGGTCGGGGCGGACGGTGATTCGCTTGCGAAGTTTGCTCGCGAGTTGCCGAATGAGGTCGCCCTGTTGGGCGAACTTCTTCGGATCGCGCGTATAGACCACCACTTCGGGGCCTTCGTATTTCACCGAGGAGACCGAGATATCGCTCGGTAACTCGCTCGTGATCTCTGCTTTCAGATCGTCGAGTTGCTGCTCTACAGTACTCATAGGTCGCCGATTGTGGCTTGCGTGAACTCGCCGCCGGGGAGCGAACCGCTCAGGTCGATGCTGTCGGATTTCGGGATGAGACGACGGTCTACCGACCGTCCACACCGTATCGTATCGTACCGGCGATACCGTTGTGCCACACC
The DNA here is from genome assembly GCF_000025325.1 of Haloterrigena turkmenica DSM 5511. Classification (NCBI taxonomy): domain Archaea; kingdom Methanobacteriati; phylum Methanobacteriota; class Halobacteria; order Halobacteriales; family Natrialbaceae; genus Haloterrigena; species Haloterrigena turkmenica. The sequence continues at coordinate 2,673,126 of NC_013743.1, forward strand.
GTCCACGTCGGACGATGCAGTACGTCTCGTATCCCGGATCATCCGTTTGACACCTGCCGTGACGAACACGCTCCCAGGTCGGTCGTCCTGGGCTGCGGGAAGATTCCAGGGAGAACCCGCTTATCCGACGCTATTCTTTGCGTAGTATAAAAGCCTTCGCAAAAACCAGGGCCATCCGTCACGTATCGGGGGTATGTACCTGACAGCCGACCGCGTCGTAACGGAGCGAAACTGGGTCGCAGACCGGGCCGAAACCGTCGTTCCGCTCATCAACGACGTCCGTGACGACCTCGGGGACGTCTTCGACACCGACGTCGATCACGTCACCGAGGCGCAGTATCTCGAGGCCGTCGACGACGTCTTCGCTGACGGCGATCTGGGGGTCAACGTCGCCGCCATGGTGGCGATCCTCCGCGAACTCGACGTCGAGGGCGACTATCCCGGCTTCGTCGTCGACGAGATCCTCGGCCGGGAACTGGCCGCGACCGTCGCCGGCCGCCAGCCGCTGCGGACCCTCGGCGAGGCGACGTTCCACTACGCCGACCTGCAGGTCCACGGCGAGGCCGACGAGAACGCGGGCGTCGACGACTGCGAGGCGGCGCTGGCCGCCGGGTTCCAGGAGCGGCTGCCGGGCTGGAACTGGACCGAGCGCTCGAGTCCGTTCAGTGTCGAGCGGTGACCGGCGGCCCGCCCGCCGTGGACCGGTAAGCAGCCGCCGAACCGTTGTGAACCGTGATCGGCGGCCAAACCGTCATCAGAACGAGGCCTCGAGTTACTCGTCGGTTTCGTTTCCGGCGTCCGACTCGTTTTCGGCGGTCTGGTTCCCGTCGTCGGACCCGTCCGTGTCGGTTCCGGCGTCCGTTTCGTTGCCAGCGTCGGACTCGTTTCCGGCGCCGTCGCCCTGTTGCTCTTCTTGCTGTCGCCGGAGCATCTCCCGTTGTTGGGCCTGTTGCTGCTGTTGCTGGACGAACGCGTCGTACTGGTCGCCGGGATAGATACCGTTGATCTCGCCGTTCCGAAGCGCGCTCATGATCGCTTCGTCGGATCCGGTGACCCGGAGGAGTCCGTATTCGGGTGCAGACTCCTCGACCGAGATATTGCTGTCGTCGGCCGAGTCTTCGAACTCGGTCGCGGCCTCCTCGGTCAGGTTCCGCTGTTCCTCCAGCGCTCGCTGTTGGGCCTCCTGCTGGGTCATATTGCCGCTCTGAACGGCCGTCTGGATCTCCTCGTTGAGGCGCTCGAGCTCCTCCCGGTCCGGCGACACCGCGACCGTGACCGCGTCGCTCGAGTCGTCGTCGGATTGGGTCAACGCTTCGAGTTGGGAACAACCGGCGAGCGATGCGGCGACGCCGGTGCCGGCGATTCCGAGAAATGCGCGGCGGGGATGGCCGTCTGTCATTCAATTCGAGACCATCGACGGGCGGAGATAAGGGTTTTTGAAAGCGCGGCGAACTCTCGTCGGCGATGGCCGGCTTCGAACGGCAGCGATCGGGCGCAACATGATCGGTCACGACCGTCACGGAACGACGCGAGCCGTCCGTACGCGGTCCGGGCTCCTTTTATTCGCCCGACGGCTATGACGTTCCAGTGACGTCAGAGCCATCGACTGCGCGGTCGTCGCGAGCAGTGACCCTCGAGCAGCCGTCGCTGTCGGCCGCCCGCGAGGCCGTCGCCGACGGCATCGAGCGCGAGGCGCTCGTCACCGTCTTCGGCCGCTGTACCGTCGACTACGAGGGCCGCGCCTCGAGCACGCTCGAGGCGGGCGACCGACACGTCATGCTCAAACCGGACGGCGCGGCGCTGGTCCACACCGACGAGGGCCAGCAGCCGGTCAACTGGCAGCCGCCGGGCTGTGAGCACGACGTCTACTGCGACGGCGGGGACTCGGACGGGAGCGGCGTCGAGGCGGACGCCGAACCCGACGCGCTCGTCCTCGAGAGCCTGCGGTCGAACCCCGACGAGCGGCTGCTGGTGCGATTCCAGCGAGTCCTGCAGGTCTCGGCCTTTTCGGGAACCGACGAGAACGACCTCGCCCTCTCCGGGACCGAGGAGGACCTCCGCCAGCGCATTCTCGAGGAGCCCGACCTGCTCGAGGCCGGGTTCACGCCGCTGGCGACCGAGCGCGCGACGCCGGCCGGCGCCGTCGACATCTATGGCGAGGATTCGGCGGGCCGGACGGTCGTCGTCGAACTCAAGCGCCGCCGCGTCGGGCCGGACGCGGTCGGCCAGCTCCGCCGGTACGTCGACGCCCTCGAGCGTGATCTCCACGCCGACGCCGACGTCCGCGGGGTTCTGGTCGCCCCGTCAGTGACCGACCGAGCCGATCGGTTGCTCGGGGACCACGGCCTCGAGTTCGTCTCGCTGAAACCGACCGGCGACTGATATCTGTCCGCGGCTCTCGCCGTGGCAGTCCCCCGCCGGAGGGTGACTCGAGCGGCTCGAACGGACTCGGCTCGGTGTCGGAAGCCGAAACGGAATTCTCATCGGGCTCCAGCGATAAGAGCCGCCAATGCGACTCGAACTTCGCGTCTGTCAGCACTGTCTCAACCGCGACGACGGCCACGGGGGGAAACAGAAGGCCGAACTGCTGCAGGACATGGTCGCCTGCGCCGAAGTGATCCAGGAGTACAAGGACGTCATCGACCTCGAGGACGTCCACATCCGGCGGGTCCGCGACGACGAGCAGGGGAAACCCGAGGCACTGCCGGTCGTCGCGGCGACGATCCAGAACGACCAGATCGTCCTCAACGACACGCAACTCGTCGCGGAGGGCCAGGACGGCACCATGCTGCTGTACGCGAACCCCGACGACATTCTGACGGTGCTCGCGGGCAACGTCGACGAGATCAGCAAGGCCGTTCCCGGCGACGTGACGGTCGACCTCTCCGAGACGGGCGCGCGGATCGTCTCCGAGGCCGGTCTCGGTGCCGACCCGGACGATCAGCCCGGTCCCGACGCCGGCCCCGGTCCGGGCCCCGGCCCTGGCCCCGGCCAGTAACGAGACGTCCCACTGACCGTCCCGTCGGGTAGCCCAACGAATCGCCACCGAACCGGTCCGTCTCCCGACCGACGACCCCACTTTGTTCCTCGTGTCGCTTATCGTTCGCTCGAGCCCTCGCGCGCCGACGGCGAGGAAGCGTCGCGGTCGCGGACGAGCAGCCAGCACGAACAGCAGAAGGCGACGGCGACGGTCACCGCGAGGATGCCGAAGGCGAGCCGATACCCGTACTGGGTGTAGGCGACGGTGCCGCCGACGGTCTCGCCGGTCCGGTAGGCATCCAACACCAGCCCCATCAGCGTCGGGAGAATCGTCGCGCCGACGAACCCCGCCGTGTTTACGGTAGCCGTCGCGACGCCGCTGGCCGCGGGCGGATACCGGTCCTTGACGGTCGACAGCGACAGCATCGCGGCGCCGAAGAGGACGCCACAGGCCAGATACGAGACGGCGATGATCGCCAGCGGGGGGCGCCCGAAGACGGGAATCACGCTGAACGCGATCGTCAACAGGCCGACGCCCGCCGTCATCGGCAGCACGCGCCGCTCGAGTCGATCGGAGATCCAGCCGATCGCCGGCGGACCGACCAGGAGGCCGATCGATCCGAGGAGGGTAAACGAGGACGCGGTCGTCACGTCGAGGCCGTAGACGATCGCGAGGTAGGGGACTCCCCATAGTCCGATCAGTGTCAGTATCGCGCCGTTGCCGGCGAAGAAGACAACCGACAGCAGCCACTGGTCGGGGTCGCGAGCGAGCGTCCGCAGGTGGCCGGCGGTCTCCGCGAGCGTGACCGACGGCTGCTCCGGGACGCCCGCGATGGGCTCGAGGCCGGCCGCGGCCGGCGACTGTCGCGCGACGACGAAGACGGCACCGGCGGCGACGACGCCGACGGTGGCCAGACCGATCAGCGTGGCTCGCCAGCCCAGCGCGTCGACGGTGACCGCCAACGGTGTGGTCGCGAGGATCGCGCCGAGTCCGGCGACGCTGCCGGTCAGCCCGGTCATCGTCGCGAACTCGTCGGCGCGGTACCAGTTAGCGCAAAATCGGAGGATCGAAACGAAGATGACGCCGCTGCCCAGGCCGATCAGCGCCCGCGAGGCGAAGGCCGCGAGATAGCTCCCGCTGACCGCGAAGCCGACGGCGCCGAGGCTCAGGACGAGGCCGCCGATCGAGCCGACGTACCGGGGTCCGAACCGGTCGGCGACCACGCCGGTCGGAATCTGGACGACCGCGTAGATGAGGAAAAACGAGGCGTGGAGCGTGCCGAGCTGGGCCGCCGTCGTGCCGAACGCGTCGGTCAGCCGGTCCGACAGGACGGCCGTCGACAACCGGTGGAGATTGACGAGCAGGAAGACGGTCGCCAGCGCGGCCCACGCGAGCCACCGCCGTTTAGCGGGATCCGACAGCGCACTCACGCCTGCACGTTTCACGGACGGTGTGGTAAGAATTGTGTCCCGCCAGACGTGGACCGTCAAACCGACGGACCAGCGGCTCGAGGGACGTTCCGCTCCGAGAAACCGAACTCGATCGAGCGTCGATTCAGTGGTTCAGATACGGCCGACGTTCTCGACGCCGACGCTCTCGACGCCTTCGACGTCCGAGAAGCCTTCCTCGACGGCTTCCGTGCCGCCCGCGCCGTCGGGGACGATCACGGTCGGGTAGAGCGCGACGAGACCGAACGCGACTTCCTCGCGTTCGACGCCGTTGATCTTCGCGCCCTCGGGGAGGGTGCTCTCGAGGCGCTCCTGGAGCGCGTCCAGGTCGATTTCGGGGCTGTTCGGCATGACCTTGATTTTCGCAGCTACCTTTCCCATGGCTGTATTACGGACCGGTGAACCCGCAGTCGGGACACTCGTAGAGGTTGCTCTGCTTGCGGCACTTGGCACAGCGGTAGATCTGGGTGCCACAGTCGGGACACTTGAACGCGGCGGCGTTGGTGCCGGCGATGTTGAGCCCACAGGAGACGCACGAGCGCCTCTGGCTTTCGTCGGTCGTACTCATACCCCTTCCTTTCCGCCCGGCGTTTTTAACGGTTGTCTTTCGAGGGCTCTCGCGGAACGCACTGGAACGGGGGAGGAATACGGGCGGCGCCGCCGCGGTGTGACCGGGTGTTTTCACAGTCAGAAAATCCACTGCTAGATACTTTACCGTCCCCGCAAAAGAAGCGGATGAGGTTCGGTGGGTGCCAAGCCAGGCCGGACCTCTGCCTCTGACATTCTGCCGCCAATTCGCCCTCGAGATGCAACATTCAAGCGGACTCGGCCCCTACGGCCAGTGAATGCGCCTCGACGACTACATCGAGGAGTTAGAGCCCGACGAGGAGGCGAAGCGACGGCGCCTCGCCAAGGAGAAGTCCTACGAGATCACGGACCACCTCGAGGAGTTCGAACAGAACTTCGAGCAGGCGCTGTCCGGCGACACCCTCGTGGGCTCGACGGCCCCCTCGATCTTCGTCGGGCGATCGAACTATCCGGACATCCCCGTGGGGGTGCTCTCGCCGGTCGGCGACGAGAACGCCGCCGAGGACTATGTCACCGACGGGAACTGGTACCAGCAGGGGTACGACATTCCGGACGTCCTCCAGCGTCGAACGGGCCTGCTGAACTCCAACAAGCGCGCGAACGTCGACTCGCCGTCGATCGCGAGTCGACTGACGCCGAACGTCCACGACGCCTGGGACGGCTTCGTCGGCGTCCAGCGCGAGGTCGCCATCGCGGATCGCCCGGTCGACCTCGAGATCGGCCTCGACGACACGCCCGACCTCGGCCTCGACACCGGGACGGACGTCGCGACACCCCGCGGCCCCCGCGCCAACGCCCGCAACGCCGAGTTGCGGGAGAACCCCTACGTCCCGAAGCCGATCAAGAAGACCTTAGAGGACGACGACTGGCAGGCCCAGGGCGCGATGACCTACCTCTATCGTCGGGGGTTCGACGTCTACGACATCAACTCGATCCTCTCGGCGGGCGCGCTCGGCGAGACCGACCAGCGACGGCTCGTCCCGACGCGGTGGTCGATCACCGCCGTCGACGACACCGTCGGCCAGTTCCTCCGGGGCCGCATCCGCAACGCGCCCAGCGTCGACGAGGTCCAGGTCTGGGCCAACGAGTACATGGGTAACCGCTACTGGATCGTCCTCGCGCCGGGCAACTGGGAGTTCGAACTCGTCGAGATGAAGGCGCCCGGCAGCATCTGGAACCCCGACCCCGAAGGCGACACCTGGATGGCCAGCGCCAGCGAGGGATTCGACGGGCGCTCGAGCTACGTCGAGGAGACCGCTGGGGCCTACTACGCCGCCCGACTGGCCGCCTTAGAGCACCTCGAGTCGATCGGCCGGCAGGCGAAGTGTCTCGTCCTCCGTGAGGTCAGCGACGACTACTGGGCGCCCGTCGGCGTCTGGCAGGTCCGTGAGAGCGTGCGCAACGCCTTCGACGGCGACTACGGCGAGGCCGAGACCTTCCACGACGCCGTCGCCGAGGTCGCGACGCAGCTGCCGGTCTCCCACGCTCGCCTCCGGCGGAAATCCGAACTCGCGGCGGGGCTGCAGTCGAATCTCAGCGCCTTTTCCGCTCGAGACTAGTCGACTACGGAGCGCATGTTCTACCGGATGGGTCGTTGTCGTTCCTCGCTCGACTGCTCGCCATGTGGTGGCGCGCGCTGGACTGCGGTGAGAAGGGCGAGACCGGAACGGAGTGACGGTCTCGGAAAAGCGAACGGGGAGCGAAGCGACCCGTGAGCCACTGACGAACCGCAGTCTGAACCCGTGCGAGGGATGAGTGACCGGAGGGAACGAATCGGCTGGGGAGGAAGTGGCAGCTCCCCGTTGCCACGATAGCAGAACGCTTCGTGTCAGTACGCTCTCCCTCGCGCACACCACTCGCCGAACCGTGACTAGTAAGCGAACCCGAGTCCCTAAATCGCTCGAGCGCCTCCGATCGGTATGGCTCTGGCGCTCGTCAGCACCGAATTCCTCACCGCGATGGGACTGATGGTCGTCCTCGTCGGCGTCCCGCTGTTCGTTCTCGGGGTCATCGCCCTCGTCACGGGGTACATCCAGTACGACGCCGAACGGTATCTTGAGGAACTCGAGTCGGCCGAGGTCGCCGAAGACGGTGAGTTAGCTGACGACCACCGCTAACGGGGACGATTCGCCGATCGGTATCGACTCGCTCGAGTCGTATCGCATCGTCTCGAGTCCCATCGAACGACCCATTCGCTTTCTGCCGAAACTCGAGTTTCGTTCATCCCCGAGCGGTACCGGCCACCGACCGGCCCCCGTTCCCACTGACTGACATTGGACGTTTTTGCTCATCTGCAGCCACTGATATTCACCGGTGTTCGAAGCTGTACCCTCCGTAAACGTCATTCGCCAAACCTGTAAAATCCCCGTCGACATTCTCCGATGAATTATCATTGATAATAAGACACGCATCTTTTATTCCCAAGGCGCATACGACGGCTGATGTCACTGGACTTCACTCCGACGACGGTCGAGGACCTCGAGCCGGAGCGTCGGCCCTCCGTCGCGCTCGCGCTCGTCCCAGTGCTGGCCGTCGTCCTCTTCCTCGGCGTGGGATCCGCCGTACTCGGACTGGATCCCCACGTCCCCCTGCTGTGGAGTATCGTCTTCACGGGCGCCTTCGGTTACTATCTGGGCTACTCGTGGGAGGACCTCTACGAGGGCGTCGCCAACAGCCTCCTGATGGGACTGCAGGCGCTGTTGATCATCTTCACGATCTACGCGCTGATCGCGACCTGGGTCGACGCCGGGACGATTCCGGCGATGATGTACTACGGCCTCGAGTTGCTCTCGCCGTCGGTGTTCCTGCCCGTCGCCGCGGTGCTGGCGGCGGTCGTCGCCTTCTCGATCGGCTCCTCGTGGACGACGGTCGGGACGCTGGGCGTCGCCTTCGTCGGCATCGGCGAGGGGCTGGGCGTCCCCGCAGCGATGACCGTCGGTGCGGTCCTCTCGGGGGCCTACGCCGGCGACAAGCAGTCGCCGCTGTCGGACACGACGAACCTCGCGGCCGGCGTGACGAACACGCCGCTGTACGACCACATTCGCCGGATGCGAACCGGGACGGTCATCGCCTTCGGGATCGCCGTCGCGATCTTTGCCGTCCTCGGCCTGCAGGCCAGCGGGAACGTCCCGACCGGCCGCGTCGCCGAGATACAGACCGCACTGGCCGGGGCCTACTCCGTCACGCCGCTGGCGTTCGTCCCGCTCGTGGTCACCTTCGGACTCGCGCTGCGGGGGTATCCGGCCCTGCCGACGCTCGTCGGCGGGACCATCGCCGGCGTCCTCACGTCGATCCTCGTCCAGGGGACCGGCTTCGTCCCCGCGTGGGAGATCTTCATGGGCGGCACCGCCCCCGAAACGGGGTCGGAACTGGTCGACGGCCTGCTCGCGACCGGCGGGCTCACCGGCTCGGCCTGGACGATCACGGTCGTCGTCGCGGCGCTCTCGCTCGGGGGCCTGCTCGAGAAGACCGGCGTGCTCGCGGTGCTGGCCCATCGCCTCTCGCAGGGCCTCCGGAGTTCGGGCGCCCTGATCGCCGGGACCGGTTTCTCCGCGATCGCCATCAACGTCCTGACCGCCCAGCAGTACATGAGCATCGTCCTCCCCGGAATGACGCTGCGGAACCTCTACGAGGAGTTCGGACTGGACAGCGACGAACTCTCGCGGGCCGTCGAGGCCGCCGGGACGCCGACCGGCGCGCTCCTCCCGTGGCACGCCGGCGGCGTCTTTATGGCCTCCGCGACCGGCGTCGCGACCCTCGAGTACGCGCCGTTCTACCTGTTCGGGTTCCTGTCGCCGCTCGTGTTGTTCGGGATGGCCCTGACCGGGTTCGGCATTCCGACGACCCGCCGATCCGAACACGTCCAGACCGCCGACTGAAGACTGTTTTCGCTCGTTTTCTGCGATCGACGGCCGATCGATCCCGTGAGATCAGTCCGCGCCATCGGACTCCGGAAGCGGTTTCTCGGCCCCGGACGGGGCGGGTCCGGGGCTCGCGTCGGGTTCGGGATCCGTCCACTGGTTGCCGTCCTCGACGGAGACTCTGGTGAAGACGTTCACGCCGGCTTTGAACACCGCGAGCAGGACGGGGCCGAGGAACAGTCCCATGACACCGAGCAGGTAGATCCCGCCGATGACGCCGACGATGACGGCGGCCGGGTGGAGCCCGGAGCCCCGATCGACGAAGATCGCCCGCAGATAGTTGTCGACCAGCCCGAGGATCGTGAGGCCGTAGGCGAGGAGAGCGACGGCGGCGAGCGGGTCGCCGGCCGTCGCGAGATACCCCGCGGCGGGCCCCCAGACCAGCCAGACGCCGATCGCCGGCAGGAACGAGAGCAGTATCATGATCACCGTCCAGAAGGCCGCGTTCGGGATGCCGACCACGGCGAGCCCGATCCCGCCGAGGAGTCCCTGGACGACGGCGACGAGGACGTGACTGTGGATTACGGCCCAGGTGACGACGCGAACCTCACCGAATAGTTCGTCGCGGACGTGGGGTTCGAGCGGGGCGACGTCGCCGAGCCAGGCGACGAGGTCGTCCCCGTCGACGAGCAGGTAGTAGAGCAGGAAGACGCAGACGGCCAGTCCGATCGCCAGCTCGAGACCGGCGTTGACCAGCCGGATCAGTTCACCCAGCGCGAGTTCGACCGCGCTCGAGAGCGAGGATTCGATCTCGGTGTGAATCGCCGCCTCGATCGCGTCGATCTGCTGGGCCTCGAGGCCGAGATCGTTTTCCGCGACTCCACGGGCGCTTTCGACGACGCTCGCTTCGTCGAACTCGTTGAGAAAAGAGACGGCAGTGCCCAAAACGACGGCCGAGATGAGCAACAGCGGGATGACAGCGGCCACGACGGCGACCCCGGTCAACAGGATCGCCGACGGTCGCGGACCGAGCTTCGGCTCGAGGCGCTCGTGGGCGGGACGGAGGACGAACGCGAGGAGCCCGGCGGCCAGCACGTACTGCAACAGCGGGGCGATGACCAGGGCCGAGAGCACCCCGAGAACCACGAGCAGGAGGGCGAAAAACGCGGTGCGGAGGTCCATACGCAAACATCAATCGTCACGTACGTAAATGTTGTTGACACCTATTACGGACAATTATATAGTCGTATAGAGGGGACAATGGCGAGAGAACGATCGCCGAAGCAGTTGCCGACGGTACCGGACGACGTCGACGCGGAAGGAGCAGCGACGCGAGACGACGCGTCAGTCGGTGACGTCGGTCTCGACCGAGTCGAACCGCTCGAACGCCTCCGCGGTGAGGTCGCCGGTGGTGTCGACGATATCGGCCCACTCGTCGTTGTCCGGGGCCATCCCGAGCAGTCGGGCGATCTTCATGATCGAGGCGTGATAGACCCGCTGGCGACCAGGTTCCTCCTCCCAGATGATCATGTTACAGGGAAAGAGGCCGCCGATCCGCGGGGTCTCGTCGAGCGCTCGATCCGCGATCTCGGGGTTGCAGGCCCCGAGAACGTAGTAGGGGTCGCGATCCGCATCGACCTTCTCGTTGAGCAGTTCCGAGGGAGAGAACTCGACGGGGATGCCGAAGCCGACGTCCGTACAGACCTCGCGGACGTGTTCGATCGCCTCCTCGTGGTCCATCTCGAGGACGGCCTGCTTCTCGCCGAATTCGTCGGGATCGATCGTCTCGGGGTCGATCGGGAGACTCATACGCGAGCTATCGATCGGCCGCCACAAAAGGATCCCGTCGCGGGAGTCGCCGACGCTCCCGCGGCGTTCAGATCGGCACTGGGAGCCACTCGAGGACCGCTATCACCGGCGCCGGATCGAACAGCGGGTCGTGCAGGACGAGCCAGTCGAGCAGGACGAGACCCGCGCCGTGGGCGATCACGGACGGCAAGATCGAGTTCGACTCGTAGTCGACGGCGCCGAAGAGGACGTCCGTCGGCCCCGACAGCAGGAACTCGAGCGGCGGTTTGCCGGCGTGGTGGAGCATGTAGACGATGGGGCTGATGAACACCGCCTTGCGGCCGATCTCTCTGACGCCGACACAGAGGAGGCCGCGGTAGTAGGTCTCGGCGGCCAGCGCGAGGCCGAACAGTTGGATTGCGTGCGGGACGAACTCGCCGAGCGCCGCGGACGTCTCCCACATCGGGTAGAAGTCGCGGATCGTCGGCAGCGTCGAGCCGACCAGATAAAAGGGAAGCACGAACAGCGAGAGCAGGACGGCGTTCCGGACCGCGACGCGATCGACGTGCCAGCCGAGGTGTCTTCCGTGGGTCAGCCCCAGCGCCAGCGGGCCGCCGACGAGCACGACGGTGTCGACGACGAACCGCCGGGAGAGGTCGGACGGCACGAGGTGCATCCACACCAGCGTCAGCAGCGCACCGGCCAGCAGCGACTTCTGGACCCACGAGAGGCGATCGAACTGATCGCGAAGCCAGCGACCGCCGCTTCGAGCCCGTTCCGTCGCCACAGGTCGTTACTCGTCCGCCGTCGGGACCGGGCCGGTGCCGACGACCGCCCGAACGTGGGTTTCGAACTCCTGATGGCGCTGGAAGTACGTCTCGTCGATCGCCTCGAGGACGGTCGACAGCTCCTGGGGACCCTCAGGTGTTCGAATGACGCTATCGCCCTCGAGACGGTCGATCTCGCTCTTTTCCTTCGGCCAGGTCAGCCGGGAGGTAACGCGGGCGAGCGGGGCGCCCTCGACGGGCGTTCGGTCGCCGAGTTCGACTGCCGGCTCCTCCTCGTCCTCGTCGCTCATGGGCGGCCGTTTGCGCGCCCGTCGATTCAAGCTTTCGTTTCCGGGGGTCGACGACCGCTCGCGCGAGTCGACCTCTCCGTCTTGCGAGATGTGTCTGACGTAGCGTTTTGTGGTGGGAGGCCGAACCCATCGGTTATGACAAGCCTGACGGAGGTCTACGACGGGACCGCGCGGGAGGTGGCCAGTCCCCACCGGTTGTACGCGGGGACGGCGCTCGTCCTGATCGGCGCGCTCCTGGCCGTCGTGGCCGTGATTATGGCGACGACCGACCTCTTGGGCGGATACGCAGCCGTGCTGTCGCCGGGGATGGAGACGCACTACGCGTCCATCCGCCTCGCGGGCGTGCTCGCCGGCCTCGGCATCCCGACCGCGCTGGTCGGCGTCTTCCTCGTGTTGCCCGCCGGCCGGCGTGTCTACGCCGCCGCAGCGATCAGCGTCAGCCTCTGCCTGCTCGGGGTCGTCCTCTTCTGGGGCGCCTATCCCTACGACTGGCGGAACTACGGCAACGACTACACGCTGCGCGTCTCCGCCGTCTACCTGTTCGGACTCCTCTTGGCCGTCTGGAGCCTGTTCACCGCCGTCGTCAACTTCAAGACGCGCAACGACCCCGGCGGCGCCCTCGAGATGAACGTCACCCGCCAGAACAAGACGGTCGTCGAGGTCACTGAGTCCGACGAGTCGGGCGGACTCGGCGGCATCGGCTTCCTCGGGGGGACCCCCGACGGCGAGGTCGAAACGCAGACGAACGCGAGCGAGGGCGAGGACGGAGACACGCTCTCGTTCGATGAGACCGCAGCCACGACCGGATCGACTCGACAGTCGTCGAGCACCGGATCAGGGTCGGGTGGGACCGCTCGAGCGCGGGCAGCCGGCACCGCGACCAGCGACGGCGGCACGGCCGCCTCGGACATCACCTCGCCGATGGACGGCGACGGCTACGATGCGGAGATCGTCGAGTCGTCGATGCCACAGAGCCAGCCCGAGGCGCCGACGGACCGTTACTGCGGGAACTGCGAGCACTTCGAGTACGTCCGCTCCTCGGAGGGGATGACGCCCTACTGCGCGCGCCACGAGACCGCGATGGACGACATGGACGCCTGCGAGGAGTGGGAACCGAACCGCTGACGACCGCTCGCCGTCGGGCCGTGGCGATTCCTCGGACGGACCACATATTTTATTGCTGCCTACGGCTATATTTAATCGATGACGTTCAACGTAAGTGACACGGTAACCGAGGCAGTCGAGCGGGTGACGACGAGCGCGGCTGCGGTACTGATCGCCGCGCTGACGGTCGTCGGCGTCGCACAGACGGCCGCACTGCAGGATATCCTTCGCGGGTTTCTCGAGTGGACGCTGGAGATGCTGAACGACCCCGAAGTCAGCGCGGAACTGACCGCGTCGGAGATCGAAACGGCTGAAGAACAGATCAACGCGTATATCAGCGAACTGCCGCTCGCGCTGGGCGTGAGCCCCGGCGCCGCGGCGGTTCTCTGGCTGGCCGCGTTCGTGGTCTCACTGGTGATCGTCGCAATCGCGATCGACGCCTTCGGGAACGAGCGGGACAGCCTCGACGGCATCTCGACCGAGGGTCTCGGACGGAAGACCCTCCACCTGTTGCTCGGCTGGATCGCGTACAGTATTTTGGTCGCGATCGGGTTCCTCCTGCTTGTGGTCCCGGGGCCGCTGGTGGCGTTTCTCCTCGTGTTCTTCACGGCCGCGATCGTGATCGACGACGAGTCGTTCATCAGCGCGTTCGGGTCGTCGTACAGCGTCGTCCGCAGCAATCTCCTCGGCACGCTCGCGATCGTCGTGCTCAGTATCGTCGCGTTCGTCGTCTTCCGGTTCGTCGGGACGATTTTCGCCGGCGTCCTCCCGGGCGTTCCGGGTGCGATCGCTGCCGACCTCATCACTGCTGTCAGTCAGGTGTTCGTTCTGGCCCTCCTTACCCGCGCGTACGTCAACGCGACCACCGACGACGCCGCCGACCCGGTCGGCAGCGACTCCGAGTGGGCGGCAGACTCGGAGTCAGAAACCCGACGCGGGACGCGCTAGAGTCCGAACAGCTGCTGGCCCATCTCGAGGCCCCACTGCGGGAACTGGAAGACGAGAACCGCGACCAGCGCCAGTTCGAGGACGGTGACAGCGACGGTCATTCCGTCCGCGTGCTTGCTGCTGACCGCGACGCCGACGGGCAGGCCGAACTCCTCCTTCCAGAGCGGGTAGAACAACGCGATGCCGCGCTTGCTGCCCGCGACGTCGAGCACGTAGTGGGTCAGGACGCCGAGCCAGACGTACTCGAGGTTCCCGAAGACGTACGGGAAGGCGAGGAACCCGATCAGCACCGGCAGGTTGTGCAGCGTCTTCCGGTGTTTGCCGAACGCGGTGTCGACGTCCGGAAACAGCGCTCCCAGCGTCACCGGCACGCCGATCTCGATCATCGTTCGGAACGTCTCGAGGTCCCCCACCGGCTCGAGGATGTACCCCAGCCCCAGACTCAGAAGTATCGCGTTGAGAACGTGTCCCTTCTTGTTCATCTACCGGCCACTGGGGAAGCGACCGCCGAATAGTTTACTCTCGACGACTGTCTTTCGCCCGTAGCTATCGGATTCGGACGCAGGCTCGACGGTCGTGACTGGTCGGATTCTCGACAGCACGACGGGTGAACCGCACAGCCGTCAGGCGTCGCGAGTCTCGAGCGCCTCGAGCAGGTCCTCGAGCGCTCGATCGACCGTTTTGGCCCGCACGTCCGCGCGGTCGCCGTCGAAGACGTACCGCGAGACCGAGGCGAACGAGGACTCGCTGCCCCACGGGCCGGCGTAGGAAATCCCGATATAGACGGTGCCGACGGGGTTCTCCTCGGTACCGCCGGTCGGGCCGGCGATACCGGTCGTCGCGATTCCCCACGTGACATCGGCGACATCGCGGACCCCCTGGGCCATCTGTCGGGCGACGGGTTCCGAGACGGCGCCGTGCTCGTCTAACGCCTCGCGGCTGACGCCCAGATGGCGGCGCTTGGCGTCGTAGGCGTAGGTCGTCAGCCCCGAATCGAAGTAGTCGCTGGCGCCCGGCACGGCGGTGATCGCGGCGCCGATCAGTCCGCCGGTACAGGACTCGGCGACGGCCATCGTCTCCTCGCGGTCCCGGAGCGCGTCGGCGACCGCCATCGGCAACTCGCGGTCGATGTCGTCGTTCATACTGTGATCCTACGCGCGGCGCCTTGTCAAACCGCCCGCTGCACGGGCGATCGGAAGCGACGGAGACCGGCCGATCGAACTCAGACCGTGTCGCGGTCGGTGTACGTCCACCGATTGACGATCAGCCCGTCGTCGAACTCGTGATGATCCGCGAATCCGAACGTAACGTCGTCGCCGCTCTGGACACCGGAGAACCGGCCGCGGACGGCTACGTGGCCGTCGTCGACGACCATCAGGTCGACCTCGTGGGTCCCGTCGTCGAGCGGACGGTCGCGCTCGTAGAACTCGCGCAGTTCCTCGATTCCCTCGATATCGCTCTGTCCCGGCCGTTCGTACCGGATGTCGTCGGCGAACAGTTCGAGGAGGGCCTCGGTGTCGCCGGCGTCGACGTGTTCGTAGTACGATTCCAGCACGGCCCGCGGATCCCGATCGACTGACACACGCGGACCGAGACGCCGCGAGCGTATGCGATTTGCGTGTCGGATGCGGACCCGCGCCACGGTGCGGGCCGCCGTCGGTCTCGAGCCCCAACGAAAGAATCACGACCCGGGCCTGCCCGTTCCCTACCATGGAGTACGAGACGCCGCTGTTCTTCCACGTCATGGAGTACGCGAATCGGGCGGAGGGCGACGTCATCGATATGGTCAGCGGCAACCCCGACTGGGAGCCCCCCGAGGCGCTCCGCGAGGGGCTGCGGGAGTACGCCGACCTCGAGCCCGACCGGTTCCAGTACGCCCCCAGCGAGGGCCTGCTCGAGCTCCGCGAGGAGATCGCGGCCCGGCGGGGCGTCGACGCCGACCAGGTCGTCGTCACGAACGGCGCGGGCGAGGCCAACTACCTCGCGATGGCCCGCGCGCTCGAGCGCGACCGCGGTGACGAGATCGTGTTAACGGACCCCGTTTACCCCTACTACCCGGGAAAAACGACGATGCTCGACGGAACGCAGCGGTTCGTCGCGACGGACGACAAGGGACGGCTCGACCCGGCCGACGTCCGCGAGGCGGCGAGCGAGGAGACGGCCGCAATCGTGGTCGCCACGCCGAACAACCCGACCGGCGCGGTCTACCCCGAGTCGACGATGGCGGCCCTCGTCGACGTCGCCGAGGAGTACGACGCGATCTTGATCAGCGACGAGGTGTACGACCACTACGACCTCTCGGGCGAGTTCGCGTCCGCGCTGGGGGTCGACTCGAGCCACCGGATCGTCACTAACGCCTTCTCGAAGTCGATGGCGATCACGGGCGTTCGGGTCGGTTACGCGATCTTCCCGCCGGAACTCGTCGAGAACGCCAAGAGCCGCCACATGCTGGTCAACGTCGCGACGACTCGGCCCGGGCAGTACGCGGTCCTGCGGGCGCTGCGCGAAACGGGGCCCGACTACTACGAGGCCAACCGCGAGTTGCTCCGCGAGCGCGTCGACACGTTCACCGACGCCCTGGACACCGCGGGCGCCGAGTACACCACTCCGCGGGGGTCGTTCTACGTCATGGCCCGCTTCGACGGCTATCCGGGAACGCTCGAGAACGTCGAGCGGCTGATCGACGAGGCCGGCGTCGCGGGGATGCCCGGCGAGGCCTTCGGCGACTCGCGGTCCGACTGGCTCCGCTTCGCGCTCGTCACGCCCCGTGTCGAGGAAGCGGCCCGGCGACTGGCGGCGTACTTCGAGTGAGGGGCGCGTCGACTGCCGACGGTCGCCGTCGCCGGCGACCGCCGACCGCTGCCGGCCGCAATACAGATACGGGGCGACGCGAGTTGTGTAGTGAGTAATGGCCCTCGAGGTCCTCGTCGTCGCGTTCGTCCTGACGCAACTCGGGTACGCCGCCGTCAACTGCGGCCTGCTGGCGCTGTTCCTGCGCCGACCCGCGAACGTCGTCGACGAGCGGACGCTCGGAGGAGTTCTCGAGGCTACCGGTGGCCGGATCGACCGCGACCGCCGACAGTCCAGCCGAGTTACCGCCCGGACCGACGGTGGTTCACCAGAGCGCGAACGCGGCTCCCCCGATCGCGAACGGGATCTCGGCCCCGACTGTCGACTGCCGTCCGCCCTCCGCCGGCGGATCCACGTCTTCGTGCCGCTGGTTCACGGCCACTGGCGCGGCCTCGAGTCGACGCTCGCGAGTATCGCCGCCCAGAGCTATCCGACGTCGCTGATTTCGGTTACCGTCGTCTACGAGCGCCGCGAGACGGATGCGATCGAACTCGAGGGCGCGATCGACGCCGAGCGGCCGCCGGGCCTCGAGGTCGAGACCCTCGCACTCGACGCTGCGGCCCGTGCGACCGACCAATCGAACGATACCGGCGTGTGGTGGGCCACCGGGACGGGGACCTCACCGACGGCGGCGACCATGCTAACCGCCGCGTTCGAGTCCCGCTCGGTCGCGGCCGACGACCTCGTCGCCGTCTTCGAGGCCGGTAGCTGGCTGCCGGTCGATACGTTCGAACTCGCCGTCGCCGGCCTCGAGGAGTACGATGTCGTCCAGACCAAGCACACGGTGCGCGACGTCGACGCCGGGATCCTCCCGCTGCTCGATTCGATGGCGACGGCGGCGTGGTCGGATCTGGGCCACCGCTCGAGTGCGGGCCCCTATCACTTGCTCGGATCGGGCTACCTCACGGAGGGGCGCGTGCTCGCGGAGGTCACGGCGTGGCGACGGAGGACGGGCGACGACGTCCCGCTCGGGCTGGCCGCCTCCCATCGGGGCAACAGGCTCGGCGTCGTCGATCGATACGTCCGACTGGACTGTCCCCCGGGGCTCGAGGCGTGGCTCGCTCGAAAGCGAGCGTGGACACGCGACCTGTATCACCGGCTCTTCGCGCGCGGCTGGAACGGCGTCGACGATCTCCGGTGTTGGTCCGGAACGCTGCTGTTGCAGTCGCTGGCGCTGCTCTCCGTCATCGGGGTGCCCGCCGCGGCGCTCGTCACGGTACTGTCCGCGAGCGGGGCGTCGTCGGTCCCGTTTCCACCGCTGGTGCGACTGCTCGTCGGCTTCAACGTCCTCGTCTGGACGTACTACTGTCTGCGGGCCTATCGGGCGGCCTGGGACGCGGTCCCGTTCCGGTCGCGGCCCCACAAGATCGCGTACTCGGTCCTCGCCAATCCGCTCTCGCAGGCGCTGTACGCGACGCTGTGGGCGGTTCCGATCTGTCTGGGGCTCGTCGACCTCGCTCGCGGCGACGCGTGACCCTCGAGTCGTCGGATAGGGCTCCCAGGCTCCGCTGGCGACCGATCTCGATCTCGACCGGAACCGGATCGCTCGAGACCGACGAATACTCGTGACGGGGTGACGAATCGATCGCTATGAGCGGAATCGACGTCGAGCGGGTCGACGAGGAGGCCGAGACGGCGGACGAGACCGACGACGCCCATACCATCGAGGTGACGCCGACGGACTCTCTCGAGGACGACGAACGGGAAACCATTGACGTGGAGCCGTCCGACGAGCCCGTCGATGGCCCGGACTACGTGCTCTACGGCGGGAAGGGCGGCGTCGGCAAGACGACGATGGCCGCCGCGACCGCGTTAGACAGCGCCCGCGGCGGCACGTCGACGCTGGTCGTCTCGACGGACCCGGCTCACTCGCTGTCGGACACCTTCGAGACCGACGTGCCGGCCGAACCGGGCCGGATCCGCGACGATATCCCCCTCTACGCGGCCGAGATCGACCCCGAGTCCGCGATGGAGGCGGGCGAGGTCGCCTTCCCCGGCGCCGGTGGTCCCGACGATGCGGCGAACGCGGACGACGGAACCGCGGGGCCGTTCGGCGGCGGAGCAGACAGCGGCGCGGGCCCCTTCGGCGGGAGCGACGGCGGCGCGGGCGAGATGGGCGGCATGGGCGGGCTCGGCGACCTTCTCGGCGGTGGGGACGGATCGCCGATGGAGGCGCTGTTCGGCGGCGCGATGCCCGGCGCCGACGAGGCCGCCGCGATGCAACTGCTGCTCGAGTACATGGACGACCCCCGGTTCGAGCGCGTCGTCATCGACACCGCCCCGACGGGCCACACCCTCCGGCTGCTGAAGCTCCCGGAACTGATGGACACCATGATGGGTCGGATGATGAAGGTCCGCCAGCGCATTAGCGGCATGCTCGAGGGGATGAAGGGGATGTTCCCCGGTCAGGAGGCGCCCGAGGAGGACGACCTCGAGGACCTGGACGAACTCCGGGAGCGCATCGAGCGCCTGCGGGCGGCCCTGCAGGACCCCGCGCGGACTGACTTCCGAATCGTCATGGTCCCCGAGGAGATGAGCGTCTTCGAATCCAAACGCTTGCGCCAGCAACTCGAGGAGTTCCAGATTCCGGTCGGCACGGTCGTCGTCAACCGCGTCATGGAGCCCCTCTCGGACGTCACCGACGACGTTCGGGGCGAGTTCCTCCAGCCGAATCTGGACGACTGCGAATTCTGCCAACGGCGGTGGGACGTCCAGCAGGGCGCCCTCGCCGAGGCCCAGGAACTGTTCCGCGGGACCGAGGTGCGACGCGTCCCGCTGTTCGCCGACGAAGTCCGCGGCGAGGGGATGCTCGAGGTCGTCGCGGCCTGTCTGCGGTGATCGTTCCACGAGGCTCGCTCAAATCGACGTCTCGAGCCGTCGCACCTCGTTAAGTGTCTGTACGAAGGTAGCGCGAAACGTGTATTATCTTCCGAGAATATTGACACCACCTCGTGCTGAATACGAGGGGCGTCTCTTCCGAGTTCTAGCTCTAGTTATGATATTAATACATCTGGTTGAGAGGTTGTTTGATTGCGCCAAAAAATTAGCAATCACGTACCGTAGTCCCATCTGTCGCGATCATGGTACTAGCCAGCACAGAACGGTATGATCCATCGAACGTTCCACGAATAACTGGACGAGCCGTGATACTCGGTGGGAGTATCGCCGGGCTCGCTGCTGCTAGAGTCGTTTCCGACGTATTCGATGAGGTCACCGTCCTCGAACAAGATCCGCTACCTGATACCCCTGCGATGCGGGATGGTGCGCCACAGACCAGCCATCCTCACGTGTTGCTGGAGGCGGGACGAACGACGCTGGAGGACTACTTCCCCGGATTCAGCGAAGACGTCATCCGGAGCGGCGGGCTCATGATCGATGCTGCAACGGAAATGAAGTACTACGAGAACGGCGGCTTCTTTGCGGACGGACCGAACCAACTCCCGATGCTCTGTGCCAGCAGAGCGCTCTTTGAGCACGTCGTCCGCGAACGCGTTCGCGGACTCCCGAACGTCGCCCTTTCCGACGGCTGCCGGTTCATCAACTACACGTTTACGCCGGGAGACGGTGTGACGGGTGTCAGGTACCGCGACGAGAACGGAACGGAAAGAACGCTTTCAGCAACTCTCGTCGTCGATGCGACCGGCCGGACCAGCCGCACGCCCGATTGGCTCGAAAAGAATGGATTCGAAGCGCCGGACGTAGACGAGGTACGCGTTGATGTGACGTACAGCACAATCCGGCTTGATCGCCCACCGGACGAACGAACGGTCTTGTTCGTTCCGCCGTCCCCACCACGAACTCGAGGGGCGGCGGCGATCCCAATCGAAGACGAGCAAGCAGAGTTCATCATACAGGGAATCCACGGCGACGACGCCCCGGTTGAGCGCGATGCGTTCCTCGAGGTCGCAAACAGCTTTCCGGTGCCCGAAGTAGGGAGACTCCCGACGGAACGCGAGTGGGCCTCCGAGGGGATCCATCACTATCCGTTCCCGTCGAGCATTCGACGCCACTATGACGGCCTCGCGGAATTCCCTGATGGACTCGTCGTGACCGGCGACGCGATCGCCAGCTTCAACCCGGTGTACGGACAGGGAATGTCGGTCGGCGCTCTGGATGCCCTCCTGTTACACCACACGCTTGCAGAGACCGAACGCAACGGTCTCGCGCGTGAGTTCTTCTCGAGCGTCGCTGATCTGATAGACGAGGCGTGGCAGTTAGCCGTGGGTGCCGATTTCGAGTTTCCGCAGACGACCGGACCCAAACCCCGGGGAACGGATCTCTTCAACCGGTATGTGAACCGACTGATCCGGAGCGCCCACACGGACGGTGAACTCACGGATGCGTTCTACCGCGTATTCAGGCTGGAGCGGTCCGTCACTACGCTGTTGCGCCCCGGTGTCGTACGGCGAGTGCTACGACCGTAGCGTTTCTTTTCATAGGCAACGGTCTGCCACCAGCGCCACCTAATAGATTATCCCGCTCGACCACCGAGAACCGATATACAGTGGTGCGACCAACCCACGAGACCGTCTGGAAGCGATGGTGTAAGTGTCAGAACCCGAACCCCGAAGATGAAAGCGACGTGACCGACGACCCCTTCCGGCCGAACACGCATCTGGCCGACAGCGATCCGAACCCCGCCAACGCGCTGGTGACGGTGGATGCCGATATCGCGGCCTTCGGACCAGGATAAGAGTGGTACGCCGCTTCAAATCCGACACCTCAGCGCTGTCGCGATTTCGTCTGTACTGAACGCGAGTTTCAGCGTTCGCCCCGAACACCGAACCTATACCGTTCTCAATTGATATTGAAGCAGATTCACCGGCGTTATCCTGCCTCACCGTCGCCCTCGTCTCCGGCGGAGACGACCGTCACCGGCCGGTCGCTCTCGAGGATCACCGCCTGGACGACGCTGCCGAACAGCACCTTCCCAACGGGCGAGCGCTCGCCGACGCCGAGCACGATCGCGTCGCTGTCGAGTTCCGCGGCGGCCTCGAGGATCATCTCGGGCGCTTCGCCCGTCGTCTCGTGGATCGCGTACTCGACGCCGACCGCCTCGAGGACGTCGGCCGCAGTTTCGACGGACGCCGGGAGCCGCTGGACGTTCCTGACGTTTTCGGCCATCTCCTCGGCGTACTCGTCGGAGAAGCCACCGGCCGCCCACTCGGCGTCGGGTGCCGTCACCTCCTCGTGGACGTGGAGGACGTCGACGCGGATCTCCGCGGCGGCCGCCGGCAGGTCGCCGACCGCCTCGGCCTGGGCGCGGGCTCGCGATTCGTGTTCGTCGACCGGGAGCAGGACGCGATACATGTGCTACCGTACGTCGTGCGGGTTCTAAAGTCGTCCTCCGGTTCGCAGCCGAGCGCCGACCCGTCACTCCCGCATCGCCGGTTCGTCGACCGGGGGCTCGAGGCGCACGGCGTAGACTAACAGGCCGGCGGCGAGGGCGGTGCCGGCGGCGAGCAGCCACCACGAGGCGCGGTAGCCGACGGAATCGGCGAGGTAGCCGAACGCGGGCGGCGCGACGACGGAGCCGGCGACCAGGGAGAGCTGGCCGCCGGCGGTCGCACCCCCCATCTCGTCGGCGGTGACCAGCGTCGCCATGTAGGAGTAGTAGACGCCCGTGTTCCCGAGAACGAAGAACCCCAGCGCCGAGAAGGCGACGGCGGCCGCCACGGGCGTCGCGGTCGCGGCGACGACGACGAACAGGAGGGCGCCCGCGAGCGCCTGGACGATCAGGATCGCGCCGATCCGAACGTGGGGTTCACCCGGTAGATTATCGCTCAGCCAGCCGCCGGCGAGGCGGCCGACGCTGCCGAACAGTTGGACCAGCGCGAGGACGACGCCGCCGCCGGCGATCGAGGCGCCGATCGATTCCTCGAGGTACAACACCGTGTAGCCCGTCGTGGTGAACAGCGCCGCGCCGAGGAAGAAGCCGGCCGCGACGAGCACGCGGTAGGGGCGATTGTGCGACAGTGCCCGGAAGTCCGGATACTCCGCTCGCCCGCCTTCGCCCGCGCTGCGGTAGCAGACGGCGAAGATGATGGCGACGACGAGAGCGGACCCGGCGGCGATCAGGAAGCCCGCCTGCCAGAAGAGCGCGCCCGCCAACCCGGTCACGAGGAGGGCGCTGATACCGCTGCCGGCGGTGACGCCGACCTGTTTGATCCCTAGCGCGAGGTTCTGGCGGCCCGCCGCGATGGCGTCGTAGATCGCCTTGTTCGTCCCCGGAATCGCCGTCGCGTACGTCGACCCGAGGCCGAACGCCGCCGCGAGTAGGAGGGGGTACGTTGGCGCGCCGGCGACCAGCGCGGCGCCGACTCCGAGACCGACGAGGCCGACGACCAGCGTTCGTCCCTCGCCGAAGCGGTCGATGACAGCTCCGACCGGCAGGAGCCAGACCGCGTAGCCCAGGGTGAGCGCCGTCACGACGAGACCGACGCCGAACCGCGAGAGGCCGAACTCGTCGCGGAAGAACGGCGTCGCCGCGAAGACCGTGTAATAACAGATGCTCGCCGACACCTGCCACAGCGTCACGAGCGAGACCGTCCGCCAGTACGACCGGTCCATCGGACGTTGCGGCCTTCCTCGAGGACGCGCTTGACTGTCCCGGTAGCGGAGACGGGTTCCGGGTCACACCAACCGCGCGCTCGTCGCCGGCACTACTCGCGTTACGTGTCGTTACTCGCCTTCCTCGTCGCCGTCCCACTCGCCGCCCACGCGGTCGACGCCCATCATGTGCTCTCCGGGGTGTTCGGTGAAGACGACCTTCGCGTTTTCCTCCGGGACGCCAAACGTCTCGCAGACGTACGCCATCGTCTCGAGCGCGAAGGCGCGCTTGCGCTCGAACGGTCGGCCGCGCCGGATCTCGGCGTCGAGGAAAACGATCGGCCCGTCGACCGCGCGCCCGAGGTGGAGGTCGGCCGGGTCGCGCTCGCGGATCGTCACCGCGACGTGGCCCGCCGTCGTCTCCATCTCCGTCGTGTAGAGGTCCGTCACCCGGTCGGCCAGCGCCGTCTTTTCCTCGGACGACGGCGACAGCGTCGTATCGAACTGTAAGAGCGGCATACCTCGAGTAGAGCGCCCGGACAGTTGGCGATTTCGCCGCTCCCTCGGAAGCGACGAGCGATAGCCGAGCGGTGGCGCGGCGACTACAGGAATACAACTCAATTCGTGTTGTATGCCTCTAATCCATAGTGTATGGCATTCGTGATTGTCTCTGGAATGTGGTGAAATCGGTACCGTTTACACCCTCAATCTGGAAGCGCTAGAAAAATGGTGCGCAACTCTCGGAAAACGCTTCAAAAGTTCACCCGAGCCCTCTGGGCGTCGCTGTGGAAACTCAACGCCCAGACGAAAGCATACCTCACGCTCGACGCACCGATGATCCTCGAGGACATGGACGGCGTCTCCGAGGAGGAGAAACGCCTCGCGCGACGGGTCTTCCCGGACGGCGGCCGCGATTCGGGCGACGACACTGCAGCCGACGCCCGGACCGCCGCGGATGGGTCCGGGGGCGGTGATGGTCCCGGCGACCGCGGCGACCGAGGCGACGACGGGTCACCCTTCGACGTCGGCGGGACGTACGATCTGCGCCAGCGGATCGGCTTCGTCCTCGGGCCGCTCCTGTTCGCGCTGATCTTCCTCTCGCCGACGCCCGACGGTCTCTCGGCGGCGGGGAAGGCCGTCGCCGCCGTCACCGCGTGGGTCGCCGTCTGGTGGATGTCCGAGGCGATTCCGATCCCCGCCACGTCGCTGTTGCCGATCGTCCTCTTTCCGCTGACCGGCGCGCTCCCGGTCGCGGACACGACGCCGTCGTACGGCCACCCGCTGATCTTCCTCTTCATGGGCGGGTTCTTCCTCGCGATGGCGATGCAGCGGTGGGGGCTCCACCGCCGGATCGCCCTGCGGACGATCAAGGCCGTCGGCACCGAGCCCTCGCGGCTCATCCTCGGGTTCATGCTCGCGACCGCGTTCCTCTCGATGTGGGTCTCGAACAGCGCGACCGTCATGATGATGGTCCCCATCGCGCTGGCAGTCATCTACCAGACCGCCGATCTGGTCGACGAGACCGGCCTCGAGGTCGACACGAGCGAGGGGAACTTCTCCTTCGGCATCGCCCTGATGCTCTGTATCGCCTACGGCGCCTCGGTCGGCGGCGTCTCGACGCTGATCGGCACGCCGCCGAACGTCCTCTTCGCGGGACAGGCCGACGCGCTCTTCGATCAGTCGGTCTCCTTCGCCGAGTGGATGCTCTACGGCGTCCCCATCTCGGCGGTCGGCCTCGTCGCCGTCTACACCTACGTCACCCGCGCGGTGTCGCCGCAGTTCGACGAACTCCCCGCCGGCGCGGACACGATCGATCGCGAACTCGAGCGACTCGG
The DNA here is from genome assembly GCF_000025325.1 of Haloterrigena turkmenica DSM 5511. Lineage (NCBI taxonomy): Archaea > Methanobacteriati > Methanobacteriota > Halobacteria > Halobacteriales > Natrialbaceae > Haloterrigena > Haloterrigena turkmenica. Next base: position 2,698,154 of record NC_013743.1, read on the forward strand.
GCCGATGGACAGACAGGAGAAGCTGGTCGCCGTCGTCTTCGCCGGCATGGCCGTCAGCTGGATCGGCGGCAGCCTGATCGATCCGCTCCTCGGGATCGCGCCGCCGGAGGACGCCGACACTATCGTCGCGATCGGCGGCGCGATGGTCCTCTTTACGCTGCCGACGTCGACGCCGGACGGCGATCACACCTTCCTGCTCGACTGGACGAACGCCGTCGACATCCCGTGGGGGGTCATCCTCCTGTTCGGTGGCGGCCTCGCCATCGCCTCCGGTTTCGGCGACACCGGTCTCGCGGCTTGGATCGGCGAACAGCTCCAAGCCCTCGAGGGGGTCTCGATGATCCTCGTCCTGTTCGCCGTCGTCTTCATGACGATCTTCCTGACGGAGGTCACCTCGAACACGGCGACGACGGCGATGCTGATGCCTATCTTGGCCGGCGTCGCGGTCGGTATCGGCGTCCATCCGTTCGGACTGATGATCGCGGGGGCGACCGCGGCGTCGTTCGCGTTCATGCTACCCGTCGCGACCCCGCCGAACGCGATCGTCTTCGGTAGCGGCTACATCTCGCTGCCCCAGATGGCTCGCATCGGGTTTGGACTCAACGTCATCGGCATCGCGTTGATCACGCTCATCGCCTTCGCGTGGCTCCCCCTCGCCTGGGGGATCGACATCACGACGCTGCCGACCGAGTTCGTCGAGGCCTGGGAGGCCTAACCGACACGCATTATTTCCATTGGTAATCGGATTCCGAGCGGCTGGGAACCGGGTGTGAGGTTCATACGGTCTGCGGCAGTTCGTTCGTGTGAGACGGTATGCCAGACGGCGAGTTCACACAGCAGGAGCGGGCCCGAGTGATCCTCGAGGCGCTCGCAGAGACGAGTCAAGCGACGACCACCGAACTAGCGACGGCCCTCGAGGCACACCCGATAACCGTCGAGCGCCACTGCCGGGCGCTCCAGCGGGCCGGACACGTCCGCCGCTGTCCGGGCGGCGCATACGCGCTCGTCGAGACCGATCTCGGCTCGAGCGCGCCGACGCCCGACGACGCGGCCGTCGGCCAACAGCGTTCGACGAACCCCGCCGACTGATCGACGCCCTCGAGCGGCGAGCGACATCCCATAGCTCATCGAACCACCCCGTGGCATCCAGTCGCTCACCGACCGTACTCGATCCCGTCTCGCCGCTCGAACGGGCGTCTGTCGCGCGGTCGAGGTCCCGCTCGTCCTCACTGGCTGCCGGCTCATTCGATACTCCGATTCTTCCCGACTCGCACGCACGGATTTAGTACGACTGATCGTTTTCATCACGATCGTTCGAATGTCAACACCGTTGTCGGCAAATTGAAGGCCTCAGTTTCGGGAATTATTGATAGTAATTACATTTAACACTTATGACGTGATGGGGCCGCATGAGGGAGCACTGGAGTGGGGCACTCAGATACGACCGACGCGACCAGAGCTATCGATCTGGTCTTCGAGTGGCGGCGACTCTGTCACGCCTGCGGGGAGCGAAAGCGGTTCAACAGACTGATCTGTGACGACTGTCGCGAACGCTATCTTTGAACGAGAGCGTCCCGCCGTTTACGTCGAGGAGAATATCACAACGTGTGACTACTGCGGACACGGTGGCCCGCGGCACGCTGCCTGCTAGCGTCGTCGGTTCGATTTCCCTATAGACTCCCGTCCCCCATACTCCGGAGTTGTTCACAGTTAGGGCACCGAGCGGAGCCATCTATTTGAGCGAATTTCCGCTCCCCACATACAGAACAGCTACCATCAGGATACCGAACCATACTGCCTTGTGATCAGAAGGACTGTATAAGTCTTCTGTTGACATCCTTGTCGCGCTGAAGCGCAAGGCTACCCACGTTGAGTGGGGTAGAGTTGTCGCTACCCGTCGGATAGCCACTGACTGTGCCTCGGATAGTTATTCACGTAATGTGATATTGCGTGAATCCGTTTCCCACTCTGAATGAGGTTGTATCGCCATCTGGCAGATTCATCCCTGTCCGCAAAACGCACGGCTGTCCAGTTGCAACGGGAGAGCAACGCTCTCGCCGTTCCCGAAGGGGAGGGAGTCTCCGGCAATCGCACGGACACCGTCACAGCTGAACTCGAGTACCGGATTTTTCAAACCAGTTTTCGGAGGAGTTTGTAGCCCGCGTCGCGAAGCGGATCCGGCAGGAATCGCGCGTAGACGCCGTACTGGGCCAGCGGCCCGACCGGATACCGCGCGGGCGGTTCGGGCGTCGTGGCGGACTCCAGGATCGCCGCGGCGACGTCTTCGGCGCTGGAGGCGAAGGGGCCCCCGTTGCCGCCGCCGATCAGTTGCATCTCGCTATAGATCTCGTACAGCGACTCGTAGGCGGGCGTCCGCTCCGATTCGGGCAGTTCCTCGTCGACGCGGTCGCTGAAGTTCGTGTCGACCGGGCCGGGCTCGATCACGGTGACGTCGATGCCGAACTCCTCGACTTCCGCGCGCAGGGAGTCGCTCATCGCCTCGAGGGCGTGTTTCGACCCCGAGTAGGCGCCCGAGCCGGGGAACGAGACCCGGCCGACAACGCTCGAGACGTTGATGATTCGGCCGGCGCCCTGGGCGCGCATGTGAGGGAGAGCGGCGCGAGTGAGCCGGTGAGGGCCGTAGACGTTGACGTCGAACTGGCGGTGGAGATCCGACGTCGCGACGTCCTCCATCGGTCCCATCTGGGCGTAGCCGGCGTTGTTGACGACGCAGTCGATCGCGCCGGCGACGTCGACGACCCGCTCGACTGCCCGCGCGACCTGATCGGGGTCGGTGACGTCCAGTGCGAACGTTGTACAGCCCGCATCCTCGAGGGCCGTGATGTCCTCGGGATCGCGCGCGGTCGCGAACACCTGCCAGTCTTCGCGCAAGAACGCGGCTGCAGTGGCGCGCCCGATGCCGGACGAACAGCCGGTGATCAGGACGGACTTCTTGCGGGTGTAACGGTCGTCCTCGTCGCCGACGGGTTCGCCGCCGTCCCGTGCCGTCTCTCGATCCTCCTCAACAACGGTGCCCTCCGGCCCGTCGTCGTCGGTTCCCTCGACGTCCTCAGCGGTGGCCATACGTGACCGGTTCGAGAGACGATACCTAAGTATCGACGGTTTGTCGCGCTGAACGGACTGTCCGGGCGCACCGAGAACTGACCGCCGCTGCGAGCGGCGGACGACGCCGTCCGGCCGCCGCTGAACGCCCGCACCGATCACCGATCCGGACGTTCACGGGAACTGTCCGAGAGCTATTCGTTACCTTGTCACTATGTAACACATATGGCGAACACACCGACAGAGCGACCGATACTGGTCGCGGTCGCAAACCCCGACCACACACCCCAACTCGTCCGGACGGCCGGTGACCTCGCTCGAGCGAGCGACAGTGCGGTTCGGATCGTCTCGGTCGTCGTCAAGTCCCGCGACTCGCCCTTCGCCGTCTACTCGGACGAAGCGATCATCGAACGGTACTCGGGGAACAGTCAGGAGATCGTCGACCGCGCGGTCGACGTCGCGCCCGACGACGTCGCGGTCTCCGGGACGCTGGTCGTCAGTCGATCCGTCTCCGACGGCATCCTCTCGGCGGTCGAGCAGACCGAGCCGCGCGCGCTCGTCGTCGGCTGGGAGGATCGAACGCACCGCGCGGACACCGTCATCGGGACGACGATCGATCGCCTCATAGAGCGAGCCCCGTGTGACCTCTACGTCGAGCGCATCGGTCACGAGGCGGGCGCTGTCGACTCGATCTTAGTGCCGGTCGCGGGTGGTCCACACGTCGGTCCAGCGGTCGGCGTGGCGAAAGCGATCGCCGCGCGCAACGACGCGACCGTGGTTCTCCGGTCGGTCGTCGATCCCGACACCGACGAGGCCGCGGCGCGAGAGTTCCTCGAGGACGCGGCGGCGTCCCTCGAGGCGGCGCCAGGCCCGAGCGTCCGAACGGAGTCGCTGCTCGACGAGGGCGACGACGTCGCCGAACGACTGCTCGAGGTCGCGCCGGATCACGACGTCCTCGTGTTCGGGGCGACGCGGGAAGGGGCGATTCACCGCCGACTCGTCGGCTCGATCCCACAGACGGTAACGCGTCGAACCGATCGAACGGTGATCCTCGCTCGCGACGGCGAGACCATCGGCGGTCCGGTTCGCCGACGGATTCGGCGGTTCCTACCGACGGCGTAGTGACGCGGACCGGCGCCCGTGTGCGCTCTCGCCGGTCCGTCAGGCGTCTCCGTCGAGTCCTCGCTTCGCCTCGTCGGCGTAGCTGTCGGCTAGACGGACGGGTTCGGGGAGCTTGTACGACGAGGCGAGCGCAAGCGCCACATCGGCTGCGGTCTCGGGGCCGACGCGGTGACCGGGGCTGACGTACAGCGGGTTGATGTACCGGTTCGGCGAGTCGTACTGGCGCGTCTGGACCGCATAGCCCAGCAGCGTACCGTCGGGCGCGTCGACCCGCGAGTTCGACTCGATCGGAACGCGAACTCCTTCGGGGAGGTTCTCGGTGTCTTCCGTCGGGGTGCCACAGAGCAGGCTCTTCGCGACGCCGATGCTGGGCACGTCGCGGACGACGCCCATGTGGGTCGCGATACCCGCCTGCCGGAAGTGGATGCGGCCGCTGCCGTCGAAGAGGATCAGATCGGGGTCGACGGAGAGCTCCTCGAGCGCTGCGAGGATCGGCCGCCCCTCGCGGAAGGAGAGCAGGCCCGGAATGTAGGGGATCTCGAGGGGCGTCACCGCATGGACGCGTTCGATCACCTCGCCGCCGCGCATGGCGACGACGGCGGAAAGCGCCCGGTCCTGATCGCCCGCCTCGTTCGTGAGAAACGACTGGTCGACGCCGACGACGGTCGGCGGGTCCGCGCCGCTCGAGGCCGCCGCGAGCGGATCGCCGAGCGTCGCGGGATCGAAGTCGAAGTCGTCTTCGAACACCGCCGCGTCGGCGATTTCGCGCTGCATGGCTTCCATGTCGTCGCGCTCGAGCGAGGCGTCGGGAACGAGGTCTGGCCGGGCCGTGGGCATCGATACGCGGACGTTGGCAGCGGGCGAAAATCAGTGTCCGGGTTGCACGACGCGAGATGGATCGGCGAGCGAAGCGAGCGGTCTGTGGTCAGAACCGACGGCGACCGCCGGGACCGCCCGGACCGCCGGGGCCACCGCCGCCGCCGCCGAGTTGAAACTGACTCGGCGTGCGGACGTTCTGCGTCCGCTTGACGTACTCGCCGTATCCCAGCCCGATCAAGAGGCCGACGAGGTGTGCCATGTGGGCGATATCACCGCCGCCACCGGTACCGATGAAGAACACGCTAGCGAGCGCTGTCAATCCCGTCAGCGCCCAGATCGGGGCGGGGATAATGAAGTACACGTACACGGTGAGGTTCGGATTCAGAACCGTCAGAACGCCCATGATCGCGAGCGCGGCGCCGCTGGCGCCGAGAACGCCGGGCGTGAGCGGTGTGATGGGTCCTTGTACGTATTGAATGGCGATCTGCCCGAGACCGGCGAGCGCCCCGCTCACGAGGAAGAGGATCGCGAAGTTCCTCGAGCCAACGTAGCGCTCGACGAGCGGCCCGAAGAAGAATATCACGATGCTGTTGAAGACGATGTGCATGAAGCCGCCGTGAGCGAAAATCGACGTGAACCACGTCCAGATGTACTCCGGGTTCTGTGGCGTCAAGACGAACAACGCGCGGTACACGTTGGCCGTGAGCGTCAGTTGAACGATCAACTGTGCGAGGAACGTGAGCCACATCAGCGCGAGGAACGTGTAGGTCGCGTTCCCGCGGAAGTAGGCTAACGGCCCGCCAGCGCCCGTGTTTATCGGGAGCTTGTCGACGAGACTCGAGGCCCGTGACGTACTCCCACCGCCGTTGACGCTATTGTCGAACCCGCTGTCGAAGACTCCCTGAGGATCGTTCCAGTCCTGGAGTCCGGTACAGTCGTGGTTTTCCGGCAGCCGGTGGTCGGCACAGAAGGTCCCCCCGCAGTGCCGACAGTTGTAGGGCATGCTTTCGTCTTTCCCACACACGTCGCACTTGGCCATTGACCGGGGGTATGTGTGGCACCGCTAAGGGATTTGGGGTTCGTTCCTCGCACCGGACGCCGCTAGCCGTCTCGTGATTTCACCTCCCCGCGCTGGGACTTCGATCAGTTGACGAGTCGTTGTGGCGTGGTAGTCACACCGTACACACCGTTTCGATCGATGATATTCCACCGAGTGCGTGCGTCGACCACCTATCGAGGACTGCTGATCGCTCCCGCCGACCGCTCATCCACGCCGATCGCGTCCGGCGTCGGACTGTACATTTTTGCTCCCGGAACCCCCATATCGAGGCGTGCAAGAGTACGAGCGCAAGCAGCTGCTCGAGCGGGTCGAGCGCGAGGGGGCGACCGTCGGCGCGGACATCCCGGAGACGATCACGATCCAGGGCGAGGAGATCGACCTCCGAACATTCGTCTTCGAGATCAAGCGCCGCGAGACGGTCCCGCAAGGCGAGCGCGACCGCGTCGAGCAGGCCAAACGGAACCTGCGGCGCGAGCGCATCGAGCGCCTCGAGGCCATCGAAGAAGGCGACATCACCCGCGAGGAGGGCGAGGAACTCGCGGGGAGCATCATCGGCATCGATCGCGCGTTGAACGCCCTCGAGAGTCTCGGCCCGACGAACTTAGAGCGCGAACAGCAGGCCCAGAAGGCCCAGGACCGAAAGCGCTGGATGTCGTTCCTGAAGAAGGCGCTGGGGAAAGACGACGACGGCGCCTCGCGGAGGGGTCGGTAGATGGCGACCAACGCCGAGATCGCCGGCCGGTTCGAGGAGTTCGCCGACCTGCTCGAGGCCAACGACGTCGAGTACAAGCCCCGCGCCTACCGGCGCGCGGCCGAGAACATCGGCGCTCATCCCGTCCCGATCGCCGACCGCGTCGAGGCCGGCGACGAGGAGATACTGGAGGAGATCGACGGCGTCGGCGACGCCATCTCCTCGAAGGTCATCGAATACGTCGAAACCGGCGAAATCGAGGAACTCGAGGAGCTTCGCGCGGAACTTCCGATCGACATCGCTGACATCACGCGCATCGAGGGTGTCGGCCCCAAGACCGCGGGGAAACTCTACCGCGAACTGGGGATCGAAACGCTGGACGACCTCGAGGAAGCCGCTGAAAACAACGAAATTCAGGAAGTCAAGGGCTTCGGCCCGAAGACCGAACAGAACATCCGCGAGAACATCGACTTCGCGCGGGAGGTCGGCCAGCGGCAGTTGCTGGGCGAGGCCCGGCCCCTCGCCGACGACGTGCTCGCGTTCCTCGATGGCCTCAAGGCGGTCGAGCGCTGCGAGGTCGCCGGCTCGATCCGGCGCTGGCGCGAGACGATCGGCGACGTGGACGCCCTCGTCGCGACCGAGGACGGCGAGGCCGTGGTCGAGGCGTTCGTCGACTGGGACTCGGTCGACAGCGAGATCGAGTCCGGCCCGGAGAAGGCGAGTATCCGCGTCGGCGAGATCCGGGTCGATCTGCGCGTGGTCGTCCCGGAAGAGTTCGGCTCCGCGCTGCAGTACTTCACGGGCAGCAAGGATCACAACGTCGCGCTTCGCAACTACGCGATCGACCGCGGGATGAAGCTAAACGAGTACGGCGCCTTCGACGTCAGCGATGTCGAGGACCACGAGGCAGGGCAGCGCGTCGGGGAACGCGTCGCCGGCGAGACCGAAGACGGGATGTACGAGGCGCTGGGCCTCCCGTGGATCCCGCCGGAACTCCGCGAGGATCGCGGGGAGATCGCCGCCGCCGAGAACGGCGAGTTGCCAGACTTACTCGAGCGCGACGATATCCGCGGCGACCTCCACACCCACACCGAGTGGTCCGACGGGAACACTACCATCGAGGCGATGGTCGACGCCGCCGCCGAGATGGGGTACGACTACTACGCCGTCGCCGACCACGCCGAGGGGCCCGGCATCGTCGGCGGCATGGGGCTCTCGGACACCGAAATCCTCGAACAGGTCGAGGCGATCCGCGAGGTCGCCGCCGCCAGAGATATCGCCGTCTTCGCGGGCATCGAGGCTAACGTCGACGCCGACGGAGAAATCGACCTCTCGGAGGAAGTGATCGACGCGCTGGACGTGATCGTCGCCTCGACCCACAGCGCACTCGGACAGGACGCGGAGACGGCCACCGAGCGGCTCGTCCGCGCCGCCGAGAACCCGGCGATCGACGTGCTCGGCCACCCCAGCGGCCGCCTGCTCAACGAGCGCTCGGGGCTGGACTTCGACGCGACCGCGCTCGGAGCGGCGGCGGCCGAACACGGCACCGCACTCGAGGTCAACGCGAACCCGCGCCGGCTCGATCTCTGGGGGAGCGCCGTGCAGGCCGCCCTCGAGGAGGGCGCCCCGATCGCCATTAACACCGACGCCCACCAGCCGTCGACGCTCGAGTACATGCGCTGGGGCGTCCACACCGCCCGGCGCGGCTGGGCCGAGCCCGCGGACGTGATCAACACCTGGGAGCTCGAGGAACTGCGCGAGTTTCTGCACTGACCGCCCGCCGCTCACTGCGCTCTCTACGGATACCAGATGCAACTGCTCCTCGACGTCATGTGCGGCGGTCTCGATTCCTATCTCCGGATGTGCGACCACGACACCGTCTACGCCGGCGACCGCGGACTCGAGGGCGACGACGCGCTGCTCGCGCTCGCTCGAGCCGAAGACCGAACGCTGGTCACGCGGGACGTCACCCTCTCGAATCGCGCCGAAAACGCGATCCTGCTCGAGTCCCGCGACGTCGAGGAGCAGTTGTCGGAGCTCGCCGCCGCGGGGGTCGACTTGACGCTCGCCGCCGAACCACGATTCTGCGGGCGCTGTAACGGCCGCCTCGAGCGCGTCGACTCGGCGGCGACGACGCCCGAGTACGCGCCTGATCCCGCCGAGACCGACGTCTGGCGCTGTCGGGACTGTGGCCAGCACTTCTGGCGGGGCAGTCACTGGGACCGCGTCGCGCGAACGCTCTCGAAAGTCGGGGGGAACGGCGACAACCCGGACGAAGACGGGTAGTCCGACCGCGCCGGGTCTCGAGTCCGCCTCGGATTTCGATCCGGTTCCGCTCTCCTAGCTGGGTCCAGCTGATTTGCTCCTATCGTCCCTCGAGGACGAAGGCCACGTCGAGGGTCGTCCGGTACCGCTCGATCGTACCGTCCTCGACCTCCGCCGTCTGCGATTCGATCTCGATCCCGCTGATGTTCTCGAGGGTCTCGTCGGCGTCGTCGAGGGCGTTCTGTGCGGCGTCTTCCCACGATTCGGTCGAGTTTCCGGTCAGCTGGATAACCTTGACTGTCTCTCCCATGGTCGTCGGAGAAAACCTCGTCCAACGGCGTAGTGGTTCGGCGTGAGAATGCTACCACGTCACAGTACTCGCAGTCAGCGGTCCGCGCTCGGCCGCTCAGTAGACGGAGACGTCGTCGAATCGCCCGTCGTAGGCGATGTGATGAGGGTGGGTCGGCTCCGTCCCCGAGAGGAAGAGTCGGTCGACCTTCTCCCAGGTGTTCTCGTACCCGAGATGGGCGAGTTCGGCGGCCATCGTTTTCCACCGCCGACCGCCGTTCCGGTAGACGACCCGCCTCGAGACGTCGCCCTCGAGCGCGTCGACGAGATCGGCCTCGGAGTCGATCGCCGCGTCGAACGTAGTGTAGGCGACGCCGACCGATCCCGTGAGGTGTGCGTACGACGACGCAAACGGCGCAATATCGAGCGTCTCGGCGAGTTCTCGGGCGCGTCGATTGTGCGACGGGAAGTGTTTCGGATTGAAGATTTCGACGGCGTCGACGATATCCCGGTACCGTCGCAGGTCCTCCTCGGTCAGGCCCACGGTCGCGAACTCGGGGTGGGGCGCCAGCACGGCGGCGTCTTGGCGCTCGAACTCGTCCATCGCCGTCTCGAGCGGGATGAAGTCCGGCACCGGCTCCTCGAGACCGATCGCCAGCACGTGTTTACGCTCGTGCCACGACCCGGTGAACACCTCACGGCCGGGGATGACGCGCAGCTCCTCGGTGGAGTAGGTGGCCGCCTCGCGACGGATCTCGGGAACTCGCGTGAAGTGGGGCGCGTACACGATCGCGTCGAGTCCGGCGTCGATGGCTCGCTCGACGACCCGGTCGTCGAGCACCTTCACGTGGCAGTCGATTCGCGTCTCCGCTGGCGCTCGCTCGCTCACGTCACCCTCTTTCGAGACGGGAGAGTTATGAATTCTGATTTTCCGGCCACGTGACGGTCTCCTTGATCGCATCGACGATCGGCTCGACCGGCTCGTCGGGTTCGAGCGAGACGAACAACCCGTCGTCGCCGACGTAGACGCGGAGGATCTTCAGGAAGTCCATCGCCGTCGCGATGTACTCGACGCGGTCGGCGTCCGGAAACAGCGTGTTGCGAAAGAGTTCGATCTGCATGAAGTCCATGTGGACGTTCGTGTGGATCCGCTCGAAGTGCTCGAGCATCGCGTCCTTGCTCTCGTACATCGCGATCGTCTCGTCGGCGATGTACAGCGGGCGAAACGACTCCGTATCGTACTCGCAAAACGCGTAGAGGGGCCCGGAAACCGTGTTCTGGACGACCTGCCGAACGCGGTCGGCGTCGAACGAGCACAGCTGCGAGCGGTTCGTCGCGGGCATAGCCGATCCTCGGCGCCCAGCGGTGAATCCCTGTCGGACGGCACACGCCTCGAGTCGCGACTCGAAGCGGTAGCTGCGAAAGGATCATTAGGCCCCCCACTCGATACATCAGTGATAGTGAATGGCCTGGGAATGCGGAATCGACGGCTGCGGTGCGGTGTTCGAGGACGTCGAGTCGACCGTCGTCCATCAGGCGACGGAACACGAGCGACGGGAGTGTAAGGTCTGTGGCACCGTCGTCCCCGACGGCTATCTCGCGATCCGACACGCCTTCACCGAACACAGCCGGGCCGAGTACGTCCGCGCCTACGGCGCGAGTTCCGAAGACGTCCGCAAACGCGAGGAACTCTTAGCGGAGATCGAAGACGTTGCGGACATGCAGGCGATCGCCACGGAGCTGAAACGGTAGGCGGCCGTATCGCCGGGGATTTTCGCCTCCTCTCCTCCGAGCACCGTCTCGTCGCTTCCGAAATTCGTCTCCTCCGGGCGGTTCGGAAATCTCGGAATAGTGGTATCCGGGACGAATCGCCGTTAGCGACCGGGCAGCGCGCAGTCAGTAGTTGTCGACGATCGCCGCCACGCAGCCGGTCGCCTCCCTGTAGGCGGAGTGGTCCGAGACCGAATCACTCACGTCGACGTCGGCGTAGTTGTCCGGCGTGGTGCCGTCGCTGAACCAGCCGCCGCAGTCTGCCGGGCCGCTCCCCAGCCTGGCGACGGCGTCGTTCGTCGAGTAGTAGTTGTGGACCGCTTCGGCCGAGGTCCGGATGGCGTCGAAGAAGTCGCCGTCCTCGCAGGGCGCGTCGGACGCCTCGTACGAACCGATGCTGTCGGCCGTCGCGACCGTGAACTCGCCGTTGATGGCCGCGAGCGTTTCCATCTGGACGATCCCGCCCATGGAGTGGCCGAGGATCCGGATCGTCGTCGACGGGTTCGCGTCGACGTAGTCGGCCAGCCAGGCGGCGAACAGGTCGCCGGTATCCCTCGCGCTCTGGATCGCCGTCGTCGGCAGGCCGCCGTCGTCCCAGGTGACCGCCGCGACGGGCTCGTCGTAGCCGACGGCCCTAGCCGTGTCCCGGAACGTCGCGGCCCGCTCGACGCTGGCCGACGAGCTCGTGTAGCCGTGGATCTTGAACACGATCTCGGCTTCGTCTTGAGGCGCATCGGTGACGTCCGGAACGCCGTCTCGAAAGTCAAGCTCCGCGATTCCGCCGGTGTCGGCCGCGACCGATCCCGACGCGGCGCTCACTCCGGCACCTGCGACAATAGCCGTCGCCGCGGTCCCGAGGAGCCGCCGCCGCGAGACCGAACCGTCGCTCGTCGGGACGCTGTGCCTCGCCGTCGAATTCGAGTGTCCCTTCGATGGCATCGTTGATCGTTCGCACTGCGATGCGAACGGAAGATGGTTTTACGGATTCATATATAATATTTATTTTTATATAGCTATTATGCAATAAATAGCCGGGCCGTCAGGGACAGTGGGCGCTCGAGCGACGACGCGGCCGCATCCAGTGTCCGCGACGCCAACGGTCAGACGCACCGGTGGCCGAGAGCGTGAAACCGCGGAGAAACGCGTTCGTCGCGAGCGTGAACCGCAGCGAGCGACGCGACGATCGGTCGCGGTCGTCGACGACCTACCGTTCGTCGCTCTATTCAGCGCGGCTTCGCCGCGCTAACTGCTTGGCGAGCGCCTTAGCGCTCGTCTCTGTCTGCTCACGGCCACTTCGTGGCCGTTCACGGGTCACTTCGTTCCCCGTTCACATCGCGGTTCTCGCCCCGTCGGGGCTCCGAACCGCGCACCGTTCGCATGGTCTGACGAACTACCGTTCGTCGCTGTCGAGCACGCGAATCTGGTCGCCCCGAACCGTGACCGGAATCGGAACCGTCGCCTCGTACAGTTCGACCGTAACCTGATCCTTGCCCTCGTCGATGCGCTGGACTTGGGCCTTTTCGCCCTTGAACGGGCCGGCAATGAGTTCGACGATGTCGCCCTCGGCGATCCCCTCGACGTCCGGCTTCGGTGAGAGGAAGTGTTCGACTTCCGATATGTCCGATTTGCCGGGGACGATACTGCGCGCGTGCGGGATGTCCTCGAGGACGCGGTTGAGCACCGCGTCGCCCTCGGACTCGACCATCACGTAGGAGGTCAGCGAGTCGGGCGCGAGTGCGGCGTGGATCTCGGGCTCCTCGCGGTTGATGATCATGTCCGCGACGGTTCGCTCCTGACTGGCCGTGGTCTTGACGGCGTAGATGCCCATCAGAGACCACCGCCGCCGGTCAGGAACAGCATGATCCCACCGATGATGAAGCCCATCAGTCCGATGAGTAGGACACCTGCGCCAGCGATCTTCGATACCTGGAGGAATTCCTCAGTCGTGGGTGTCGTCGCCATCTTCAACACCCGAACGTACGAGGTCAGGTCGTACGGAACGTCCATATCTATTCGTTCACAGCGCGGCGCCTTTTATCTGTCTTTCGTGTCTCCCGACGGTTCGATCCGATGACATCTACTCGGGTTGCATTCGACGGCCCGGCGTCCAAACCGCTCGAGTGCGAACTCCAACTGTCATGGCCGAAGACGATTCCGACCGCGAAAACGAGTACGAGGCGGAACGAGAGGCCGAAATCGAGGACGAACTGGAACGCGTCGATCAGGATCCAGATCAGGTCGACGAGGGCGACGACGACCTCGGCAAGCAGAACGCTCCCCGCGAGGACGCGGAGGACCTCGAGGACCTGGAAGAAGCCGAAGAGTCCTGAGCACGCCGTCGGTCCGACTCGATTCGGCGATCGGACCGGCTTCGATCGACTCGAGTTCTGCGGGTCACTTCGAGACGCCTCGAGTCGGGACTGCGCTCAGCCCGTGCTCGAGGCAGCAATCGGTCTACCGCCGATAGCACCACATCTTTGTGAACCGCCTCGGGGTCAAGCCCCGAGGCACTCGCCTTGAACCGCCTCGGGGTCAAGCCCCGAGGCACTCGCCTTGAACCGCCTGTAGAAATCGATGACCGCTGCCCGATTTGCGTCGAGGTGGTGGCGATCTCTCGGTCCGCGGCGATCGGGATCGCCTAAAGTGGTCGATTACGGCCCCGCCGCCGGCGGTCGCTCGCCCGGGCCGCCCGGAACCCTGGTCCCGGGTCGTTCGATACCCGGCCGCTCCTCGAGGGTCAACTCGACGGTTTGCTGCTCGCCGTCCCGGACGATTTCGAGTTCGATCGTGTCGCCGGGCGAGGTCTCGAGCGCGAGGTACGCTGAGAGCTGATCCTGATTCGGGATCTCCGTTCCGTTGATGGCGACGATAACGTCGCCGCTGCCTGGCCGGACGCGGTTGGCCGACTGGAGAACGCCGTCCGCCGGCGAGTTCGGAACGACCTCGGCGACCAGCACGCCGTTGGCTTCCTCGAGGCCGATCTCGTCGGCGATCTCCGGTCCGACCGGGAGGACCCCGACGCCCATGTAGGGGTGTTCGTACGTTCCGTCTTCGATGAGCGCGGGGACGACCCGGTTCGCGAGGCGCGCGGAGATCGCGAAGCCGATGGTCTGGCCGGCCCCGGCGAAGACCACGCCGAGCACCTCTCCCTCGAGGCTCACCAGCGGGCCGCCGCTGTTGCCGGGGTTGATCGGCGCGTCGGTCTGGATCGCGGCCGGAATCGAGAAGCCAGTAGGGCTGGGGAGCGAGCGGTCGATTCCGCTGACGATTCCCTGCGAGACCGACGCGTCGAACCCGAGGGGATTGCCGATCGCGAGCACCTCCTGCCCGATCACGGGCTCGGACTCCGAGAGCGAGAGCCCGGCGGCGATGTCGGGCATGTCGTCGACGCGCAGGACGGCGAGATCGCTGTAGCCGTCGGTCCCGACGACCGACGCGGTCCGCCACTCCTGATTGTTGAACTGGATTTCGATCCCGCCCTCGCTCGCGTTCTGGACGACGTGGTTGTTGGTCACGACGTGCTGGTCGTCGACGACGAACCCGGTGCCGAGTCCGCCGCCACCGCCCTCGAGACCACCCGTGCCGGAGACGGTGACCAGAACCACGGAATCGATGGTGTTGCGATACGTCTCCGTGTACGGACTGTCGACGGCGGGACCGTCGTCCTGTCCGACCGTGGCGTTCGACCCGTTGGTTTCGTTCTGTGCACTGCCGCCACCGGTACCGCCGAGACCGATCGCCGCTGCGGCCCCGGCTGCGCCGACGGCGCCGAGTATCCGTCTGCGAGTACACTGATCTGGATCTGGCGTCACGCCCATTGTCACCCCGACGAGCGGCATAAAACGGCAACCAGCAGCAGCAGCCGTCGTTCGCGCTCTCGAGACGGGTCGCCTTCGAGAACGCCGGCAGTCGACTACTCGCTTCGCGCCGCCTCGACCGCCTCGACGAACGAGGCGGCCGTCTCGCGGACCCGATCCATGTCGCCGTCGGCGATCGCGTCGTCGTCGACGATGGCGCCGCCGGCGCCGACGGCCACCGCGCCGGCGTCGAAGAAGTCCGCGACGTTGTCCCGGGAGACGCCGCCCGTCGGAATGATGTCGACGTCGCCCAGCGGCCCCGCGAGCGCGCCGATGTGGCCCGGCCCGACCGTCGACGCGGGGAACATCTTGAGGAGGTCCGCACCGGCCTCCATCGCCGTCACGGCCTCCGTCGGCGTCATGACGCCGGGGGCGACGAGGACGCCGCGCCGGTTGCAGGTCCGCACCACGTCCGGGTTGGTGTGCGGCGAGACGACGAACGACGCGCCCGCGTCAATCGCGGACTGGGCGGTCGGCGCGTCGAGGACGGTCCCCGCGCCGACGACCGCATCGGTGTCCGCGAGCTCCCGGTCGACGGCCGCGATCTTCTCGGCCGCGCGCGTCCCGTCCGCCGTGATCTCGAGCGCCTCGACGCCGGCGTCATGCATCGCCCGCGCGACCGGGACGATCTGCTCCTCGTCGACGCCGCGGAGGACCGCGACGACGCCGCTCTCGACGAGCCGGTCCCTGACGGTTCGCTGGTCAGTCATCCGCGCAGCCCTCCGGTCGCGTTCGTCGTTCGATACGTGCTCGAAAGCCGTCCGCTAGTGAGACGTTCCATCACGGCGAACGCTTCGTGCCGCGGGTGCAAGAAATTTACTCACGGTCGAAATAAGGGTGGTTCGAGCGGCGGTCACTCCTCGAGCGCGCGAATGGTGACCGACTCCGCCTCGTAGTCCTCGAGGAACGCGCCGGTGCCGCCGACGGTGTAGCGGTCACCGTCCACCTCGAGTTCGAAGGCGTTCTCGATGGGGAGCGTCGAACTGACGGGCCGGACGAGGCTCTGTCGGACCTCGACGACCTCGCCGGAGAGCGACGAGGGGAGGTCCCGGTCGCCGACCGGGGAGCCGGTGACCGACGCCTCGATGCGCGTGTCCGTCGCGCGGTGGAGCGCGATCTGGAAGACGGCGCTCCGGAACCCCTCGTACGTACAGGGGAGTTCGTTCGGCGTCGTGACGTACCGCTCCTCCGCGGTCGGCCAGTAGTTCGCCAGGAACGAGCCGGCGAGGACGGGAGCGAGCTGTTCCTGCGAGATGGCGATCGCCCGCGTGTCGCTCGCGGACGTCGTCAGTATCTGGCTCGGCGCGAGCAGCCCGTGACGGCCGTCGACCGTCAGCATCGTCGGCACGAGCGCGTCCCATGTGCGGACCGTACTGGCCGTCCCGGCCAGCGACGCGATGTCTTGGTCGCCCTCGGTCGCGCCCAGCAGGAGGAGGACGAGCACCCCTCGATCGACCGTCGCCTCGAGCGTCGAGCGGATTCGCGGGAGCACCTCCGCGGGCAGGGAGAGCGTCACCTCCGTCTCCGCGTTGGCCAGCAGGCTCTCGATCCGCTTGATCACCGTCTGTCGGGACTTGATCACCTCGAACTGTTCGCCGGAGCGCTCCGTCGCCGTGAACCGCGACTCCAGCTCCGGTTCGATCTCCTCGACGCTGCGCGTCAGTCGCTCGACGACCGTCTCGGGCTGGACGGGCCGGATCACCGTCGGCACCGCGTGGTCGTCGACCTCGACGAACCCGCGCTCCTCGAGTTCTTCGCTGATGCTGTAGACGTAGCGCTTGGAGACGTCGGCGGCGTCGGCGATGGTGCTCGCTTTCGACTCCCCGTGTTCGAGGATCGCGAGGTAGGTGTCGGTCTCCTTCTCCGAGAGGCCGAATCGCTCGAGCAGGTCGGCGAGCTCGTCGTCATCCATGTGTATTCAGTACCTCACAGATTGCGCGGTCAGTGTAAAATATGCTCGGTCCGGTCATCCCGACCGTTTCGACCGGTCCGACCGGTGTCGCGGGATCCGACTGTTCGGGCGCAACGCGCTTGCGCGCCGACTCGTGAAAAGTAGGAATACATTTTTCAACAAAGTTTATTGCTCCGGCTGCGAACTGAGAGAACGATGGAACTACACGGCGCGCTCAACGATTTCAAGCGATCGCAGGGGGAACCGCGGCGGTTCCCCGGCGAGCGCAGGTCGACGAGGGGACTCTTCTCCGGGCTCGACGAACGGCTCGTTCACGTCGCCCCCGACGGATCGATCAGGGACTACTCCTACCCGCTCTCGGGGCTGGCCGGCATCGAACGCTCCCGGTTCGGCCTCGAGACGGACGGCGACGTGCGGTGGTTCGACGCCGACGACGCCGACCAGCGCTACGTCGACGACACCGCAGTCGTCGAGACGACCCACGCCGTCGGCGACGCGACCTGCGTGCAGTACGACGTCACGATCGATCGACTCCACCTGACACACTTCGAACTCGAGCGAGGAAGCGACGTCGCCGGGGACGTCAGTCTCCACGCCTGTGTCGGCTTCGCTCCGGAAGGACGGGCGGGACGGGTCGGACAGCTCTGGCACGGCGACGCCGTCGAGGTCCACCACGACGCCGAACGCGACTTCCTCGCGGCCTCGACCGAGCTGTCGGTGACCGGGCAGGTCCCGGCACGGTTCGCCGAACTACTCGCGTCAGAGCCCGCCGACTTTCCCCGATCGCCGACGGACGACCGCTACGAGGAGGCACGCCTCAGTCCGATCGCGATGTGCGAACTCGAACTCACCGGGTCGACTCCGAGCGCGACCGTCGCGACGCTGCTCTCGGACGGCGGCGACCGCGCCGCCACGCTCGAGCACGTCCGGACCGCCGTCGCCGAACACGCCGACCGCGAGACGGTACTCGAGGCGGGACGCGGCCAGGCCTGCGACCGGTTGCCCGACCCCGACCGCCTCGGCGACGGCGGGCTCTCGGATCTCCGGGCGCTCGCGCTATTGCGCGCGCCGACGGGAGCCCGGATTGCCGGCCCCGAGTTCGACCCGTTCTACCGGTACTCCGGCGGCTACGGCTACACCTGGTTCCGGGACGACGCCGAGATCGCCCGCTTCCTGCTCGCGGCCGATCGGCGGCTGGCGCTCGGACTCGAGGCGTGGCACGAGAAGAGCGCCCGGTTCTACGCCGAGACGCAGCTCTCCGACGGCACCTGGCCCCACCGGGTGTGGCCGCACAACGGCGCGCTCGCTCCCGGCTGGGCCCACGGCCGCCTTGAGGGGGGCGAGTCCGAGGAGTACCAGGCGGATCAGACCGCGAGCGTGGCGGCGTTTCTCGCGACGTACCTCCGGCACGTCGACCCCGATGACGAACGGATCCGGGAGACGCTCGCGTCCGCGCTCGACGGACTGGACGACTCGCTCGCGGCCGACGGCCTCCCCGAACGAGTCCAGAACGCCTGGGAGAACATGACCGGACGCTTTGCCCACACCGCGGCGACGTTCCTCGAGGCCTACGCGGCGGTCGCCAGAGCGCCCGTCGACGACGCGCTCGCGGCGCGGGCGCGGGAACGAGCGCGAACCGTGTACGACGCGCTCGACGACCTCTGGGTGCCCGACCGCGGGATCTACGCGATGCGGACCGACGGCGACGACGTCGACGACCGACTCGACAGCAGCACGCTCGCCCTCGCCTCGGCCCACCGGGAGTACGCCGCGCTCGAGGACGTCGATATCGATGGCGAGCGACTCGACCGGCTCGCTTCCCACGTCGAAACCACGATCGACGGGCTCTACCGGGATCCCGAGGGCCCCGTCGAGGGGCTCGCCCGCTTCGAGGGCGATCCCTGGCGAGTCCGCGACCAGGACGCCGCGAAGATCTGGACGGTGACGACGGCGTGGGGCGCACACGCCGCCGTCGAACTCCGCGAGTTACTGGCGGCGAGCGACCGCGAGGAGGCCGAAGCGTTCGACGAGCGCGCCCGCAACCTGCTCGCGCTGGTCGAGCCCGGCGGGTCGCTGCGACGACCCGGCGGCTACCTCCCCGAGCAGGTGTTCGACGACGGCACGCCCGACAGCGCCACGCCGCTGGGCTGGCCCCACGCCATTCGACTCGCGACGGCCAGCGCCCTCGAGGAGTCCGCGTCGCCCGCGCGCGCTGACGCCGAGTATCGCGCGCCGTTGCAGGACTAAATCGCTGACACCGGGACACGATTTTCGCGACATCGATCGCCCACAGCGACGGCGCTGCGAGTCGAAAAACGGAGTGTGGTGACGGCGAGCCGAAAACGGAACGTGACCGCGGTACGCACGATCTCGAAAATCAGGTCGTGACGGTCGGCGCGTCGCGTTCGCGGGTGAGGACGTTTCGACCCGTTTCGGCGTCGAACAGGTGGACGTCCGACTCGTCGAACGCGATCGTCACCTGATCGCCCGGCTCGAGGCGCACGTCCGAGTCGACGCGGGCGATGAACTCGTCGCTCACACCGAGGTGCAGGAAGTTGTCGGAGCCGACGGGTTCGACGACGTCGATGGTGGTCGCGATCGCGTTGGCCGCGCTTTCGTCGGCGACGGTGACGTTCTCCGGCCGGACGCCGAGCGTGTACCGACTCGACTCGAGCTCGTCCGCGTGACGGTCGACGTACGCCGCCGAGAGGTCGTACGCGAACTCGCCGTCGGGATCGGTCAGGTGCAGTCGATCGCCGTCGGGTTCGACGGCGACGTCGACGAAGTTCATTGACGGCGAGCCGATGAAGCCGCCGACGAACCTGTTGACCGGCCGCTCGTAGACGTCGGTCGGCTTCCCCTGTTGCTGGAGGTCGCCGCCGTCGAGGATGACGATCCGATCGCCCATCGTCATCGCCTCGTGCTGGTCGTGCGTGACGTAGACGGCCGTGATCCCGAGTTCGTTCTGGAGCCGCTGGATCTCCGCGCGCATGCTCGTCCGGAGCTTGGCGTCGAGGTTGCTGAGCGGTTCGTCGAACAGGAACAGGTCGGGCTCCCTGACGATCGCGCGTCCGAGGGCGACGCGCTGTTTCTGGCCGCCGGAGAGCTCGTCGGGCTTGTCCTCGAGGAGGTCCGCGATGTCCATCATCTCTGCCGTCTCGACGACCCGCGCTTCGCGCTCGGACTCGCTCAGATCGGTGCTCATCCGGAGCCCGAATTCCATGTTCTCGAAGACGGTCTTGTGAGGATACAGCGCGTAGTTTTGGAACACCATCGCGACGTCCCGGTTTTTCGCGTGGACGTCCGTGACGTCCTCACCGCCGATCAGAATGCGTCCGGCGGTGGGCTCCTCGAGGCCCGCCAGCATCCGCAGCGTCGTCGTCTTGCCACAGCCCGACGGCCCGACGACGGTCACGAATTCGCCATCCTCGATCTCGAGGGAGAGGTCGTTGACGGCGACGACTGATCCGGTGTCGTATTCCTTCCGCAGTGCGTCGACTGTGACCCGTGCCATGCCCCCACATTCTCGGGGCGCGATAAAACCCTTTCCAAAATACGCTATCTGTGAAGTAATATCTCAGCGTAAATTCTACAATGATGGAGCTCGTCGGTCGATGAGCGTCGTCCTCTATCCGTGTTCCGACTGACTGAGTCGAGTTCAGATCGGTCCTCGGCCGAGTAGCGGCCGGGTATAGCCGTGGTAGCTCAGATCTTCGGGCACCCTGTGACGAGACGAGTTCACGCAGCCGCCTCTCTCCCATCCCAAATCATTAAATACGTGAATACATAATTCATCATCGATTGCAGCATGCCAATGAAACGCAGACCAGTACTCAAGGGGATCGGCGGTACCGTCGCGGGACTCTCGCTCGCGGGTTGCATGGGCTACTTCACCGGGGACGACACGTCGCCGCTGTGGCACGAGTTCACCGATTCTGAGGAGCGCACCTTCGAGAGTCACCTCGAGACGTTCACCGAGGAGACCGACCACGACCTCGAGGCCTCCGGCGTCTCGAACATGCAAGATCAGTTAGAGACCGCCCTCCCGGCGGGCGACGGGCCGATGAGTTTCACCTGGGCACACGACTGGATCGGCGCCCAGCATGAAGACGAGACCCTCTATGACGCATCTGACTCGATCGACGTCGACCTCGAGGGAACGTACTCGGAGGCGGCGGCCAACGCGGTTCAGTGGAAGGACAACGTGTACGGACTCCCCTACGCCGCGGAAACGGTGACGCTGATGTACAACAAGGATATGGTCGAGGAACCGCCGGAGACGATCCCCGAGATGATCGAGATCATGGAGTCGTACGACGGCGACGACCAGTACGGCATCGGCTATCCGGGGGACGCGTACCACTTCAGCGCCTACCTGCAAGGGTTCGGCGGCGTGCTCTACGACGAGGACGCCGACGAACTGGGAATCGACGACGATGCGGTCGTCGAGGGGCTCGAACTCGTCCGGGACAGCATCTACGAGTACAGTCCGAACGACCTGAACAAGGACCCGAACCTCTCGGTCTTCCAGAACGGAAACGCGCCGTTCGTCGTGACCGGCCCGTGGAACCTCGGCGGGCTCCGCGATGCGGGCATCGACGTCGGGGTCGCGCCGCTGCCTGCGCCCGAGGGCGGAGAACCGACGCCGTTTACGGGCGTTCAGATGTGGTACTTCACGTCTCGCCTCGAGGACGCGGAGGACGACGTCCACGACGCGGTGCTCGACTGGGCGGAGTGGTACACCACGACCGAGGACGTCGCCACGACCAACGCACAGGACCACGCGATGATTCCCGTCCTCGACTCGGTCGTCGGGAGCGACGACCTCGGTTCGGACGTCGACGCGTTCAGCCAGAGCGTGGGCATGGGGATGTCGATGCCCGCGAGCGAGAAGATGGACGCCGTCTGGGACCCGCTCGAGTCCGCGATCGACGTCGTGCTCGGCTCGGGCGGCGACGCCCGAGAGGAACTGGAGTCGGCCGCCGAGCAGATCCGAGGCTCCTGGGAGTAAGCCCGTCGTCACTATTAGCAACATGTCCCTAGGAACATCCGAAGGCGTCGTGGATCGCGTCCGTCGCAGCCTCCCGTCCGGCGCGAAAGACATCGGGGTGGCGCTCGTCGTACCGGGGCTGCTCCTGTTCTCGCTGTTTATGATCTACCCGATCGCGTTTCTCGCCTATCTCTCGCTGACCGACGTGCGATCGGCGGGAGACGTTCTCAGCGGCGACTCGTCGCTCGTCTGGTTCGAAAACTACCTCCAGCTCGTCTCCGATCCGGCGTTCTGGAACTCGCTGGGGGTGACCTGGCTCTACGTCGGCGTCAGTCTCGTGCTCAAGCTGGCGCTGACGATCGGTATCGCCACGCTGCTCACTCACGGACGAGTGGCCGGGAAACGGTATATGCGGGCGCTCGTCATCGTCCCAATGGGGTTTCCGCCGATCTTCGCGATTTCGGTCTGGCGAGCCATGTTCAGCCCCGCCAGGTTCGGGCCGGTCAACAGGTTCCTCTCGATGTATAACGACATCGTCACCGGACTTACCGGAGTCGTCAACGACGTCGTATTCTTCGTCACAATCAACGCTCCGGAGTTCCTGCTCGTTACCGTTCCGGTAAACTGGACGGGCAGTCGGTGGGCCGCGTTCTCCGGCTACGTCGCCACCGAGACCTGGCTCGCGTACCCGTTCATGGTGATCATCACCGTCAGCGCGCTCCAAGACGTGCCGATGGAACTCCACGACGCGGCGAAGGTCGACGGCGCAGGCTACCTGACCCGATTCCGTCACGTGACGCTGCCCGCGATCAGAGGGCCGCTGGTGTTCGCCTCGATCCTCACCGCGGCCACGTCGTTCCAGAACTTCCTGATCCCGTGGGTGTTCAACGAGGGCGGCCCGGGACGGAGCAACGAACTGCTCTTAGTCTACGGCTATCGAGAGGCGCTCACGTTCGACAATTACGCGCTGTCGTCGGCGATCATGATCGTCGCGATCGGCTTCATCGGGCTGTTCATGTGGCTCGCCGTCAGGAAAACCAATCTCGCGGAGGGGGTGTGATCGGATGGGAGCCATCACCGATGCGATAGCGGACGTCCGAGCGGGTCGGCGAAGCCCCAGAGACGTCGCCAAGTCGGTTCTCACGACTGGGGTCGCCCTCGGACTCCTCCTGGTCCTGATGTTTCCGGTCTACTGGATCGTCAGCGTCTCACTGTCCGTCGGAACGACGCTGTCGTCCCCCGGCAGCCTGTTCGGCGACCCCGCCACGTACAACCTGAACTCGTTTAGGTGGGTCCTCGAGAACGAGGCCTTCCGACGGGGGTTGCTGAATAGCCTAATCGTCGTCAGCGTGACCGTCACGGTCACGCTCGCGTTCTCGATCCCCGGCGCCTACGCGCTCTCGCGGCGGGAGTTCCTCGGTCGGCGGAAGATCCTCTACGGCTATATCCTGTTCACGCAGATGGGCGCGGGGCTCTCGATCGCCGTCCTCATCGCGCTCTACGCGCTGTTCTCGGACTTCGGGTTGACGAACAACCTCCTCGTTCTCGGTCTCTTCTATGCGGCCGGCGCGATCCCATTCAACACGTGGCTGTTGAAGACCTTCATGGACAACATCCCCGTCTCCTACGAGGAGGCGGCCATCGTCGACGGGGCCAGTCAGTGGCAGGTCATCCGGGAGGTCATCCTGCCGCTGTCGAAGCCGGGGATCGCCGCCGTACTGGTGTTCGCCTGGACCGCCGGCTGGAACGAGTTCATCGTCGCGCAGACGCTGATCCACGATCCCGATCTCTACCCGCTGTCGGTGGAACTGTACGGGATCATCGACGACCGGCGCGGGACGCCGTGGCCCCACTTCGCTGCGTTCGCGCTCCTGTTCGCCCTGCCGGTCGCGATCATCTACTTCCTCGCCCAGAAACACGTCGAGAGCGGCCTCTCGTTCGGCGGAATGGAAGGCTAACCGGCCGACCGCCGTCCCCTCGTTTCCTCTTTCGCTGCTCGCTCGAGTCCCCTCGAGCCGTCGCGCTCACGACTCGTCTCCCTCGAGAACCACGACCGAATCGACTGCGAGGGTTCCGCCGGACTCGAGCGCGTCGGCACCGAGCAGGGGCTCGGCGTCGGTGACGGACTCGCCGAGTTCGACCCTCGCCGTCCCCGCGCCGAAGTGAAACGCCACGACGACGCGGCGACCGCTCGCCGGGTCCGCGCGGGCGAACGCGACCGCGGCGTCGGTGTCCGTCTCGTACTCGATGCACTCGAGATCGGCCGCGGACCGCAGCGCCGGATGCGAGTTACGAAGGTCGATCAGCCGCCGGTAGTACTCGAGCAGGTCCTCGTCGAACGCGCCCCAGTTCATCGGATCGCGCCGTCCGGTCACGCCCGTCTCCTGACCGTAGTAGAGCATCGGCGACCCCGGGAGGGTGAACGTCGCCGCGCCCGCTGCCCGCTGCGCGTCGCGGCCGTATTCGTCGAGATACCGGTCAGTGTCGTGGTTCTCGACGTACAGCAGCCACTCCGAGTCCGGATGCGCGCCGCGGCGCTGCCGGTCCTCGACCGCCTCGAGGATCGCGTCGGCGCTCGTCGTGTCGATCCCGGCAGCGGAATCCGTGAACTCGTCGGCGACCGCGTCCTCTTCCGCTTCTGCCTCGTCGGCTTCGGCGGCAGTCTCGTTGTCGGCCTCGCCCGCGACCGACGCCCCCAACGCCTCGAGCGTGTCGTGGAGGACGTCGTCGTGGTGCGTGTGAAACCGCCCGCCGCCCATCTCGACGTCGGAGGGCAGCGTCTCGTCTAACAGGAAGAAGTCGCTGTCCGCGCCGCTCACTCGGTCGGACACCTCGGTCCAGAAGCTCAGGGGGACGCCCCAGGCGACGTCCGCGCGAAAGCCGTCGACGCGCTCGGTCCAGAAGTCGACGACCGAGAGCAGGTACTCGCGGACCTCGGGGTTGGCGTAGTTCAGATTCGGGATGTCGTCCCAGCCGAAGTAGGTGTCCGGAGCGCGCTCGTCGAAGTCCGCCCACCGGTACCAGTCGCGATAGCGCTCGTGGTCGGGATGCGTCTCGTCGACGGCGGCCTCGTAGAAGGGGTGCGTGTCCGCGGTGTGGTTGATCACGAGGTCGAAGACGACTCGGATGTCCCGCTCGTGACAGGCGTCGACCAGCGCCTCGAGGCCGGCCATCGTCCCGAGGTCCGGGTCGACGCCGAAGTAGTTCGTCGTGTTGTAGCCGTGTGGCCCGCCGTTCTCCATGGGTGTCCCGAATCCGCTCTTCGCATCGAGAAACGGCGTCAACCAGAGGACGTCGATTCCGAGGGTCTCGAGGTGATCGAGGCGCTCCGCGATCGTCTCGAACGTGGGCTCGTCCCGATCAGGGAACCGACGCGTGAAGACCTCGTAGACGACCGCGTCGACGGCCCACTCGGGCGACTCGAACGGACGCTCGACGCGGACGGACGGCTCGTCCGCCGCATCGTCGGCGGGGACCAGTTCGATCGCGTCCGGAACCGAGTGGCGTTCGTCGACAGCGACGGCGTAGACGCGGACGGGTTCGTCGATCGCACCGATCGGTATCGTGCCGTCCGACTCGAGCACGTCTCCGTTCCGGTCGTCGACGTAGTACTCGACGCTCGAGTCGCCGTCGCTGACGACGCTCGCGGTCGCCGAGAGACGGACCCGATCGCCCTCGACCGTCGCGTCGAGTTCGACCTGCGGGCGCGGCGCGTCCTCGTCCGCCTCGGGAAACACGCGGACGGTCAACTCGTGGGGTCCGTCGGACGCCTCGAGTGCGAGCGTGTACTCGCCCGGTACGTCCGGTTCGAACTCGGCGATCGGGCCGTCAGTCGGGATCGCGTTCGAGCCCTCGGGCGACTCGAGCACCCGCCAGGCGTACGTCGCGTCGCCGTCCGGATTCCGCGGCGCGAGATCGTCCCGCGTCTCCATTTCGTTTCCGTTCGGGTCGACGATCCCCTCGTCGACGGCGACGAACCGCGGCGACCCGGGATGGTGCGAGCCGTCGTCACTCTCGAGCGCGCGATCGGACCCAGGTTCGCCTCCGTCCGTGCACAGTCGTCGCTGATCCATGGGTTTCCTTTCGGCCCGGGGAATAAATTTGTGGTGTGATAGTACACCATAGTTAGAACGTAGCGGAATTGCGGTCGCTGTTGACGATGCGGTTCCTCAATCCGGTCACATCACATGCGTATCGAACACTGCTGCATCCGCGAGCGAAGCGAGCGGTTCACCGACGGTGAGGTCGAAGGCCGAACCGTCGGCCTTTTTCATCGACGTTTTTGCGTCGAGTGGTTCGCTGAGGCGAACCCGAGGCGGAAAAAGTTCGTTCCCTATACTGAACGCGATTTTCGTGGCCAATCTGGACAAAGAAATCGTAGCACCAACTACTGGTATACCGCGTCGAACAACGCAAATCAGAGAGTTGCCGGCTCGATTCGGCTTACGCCTCGTCGAACAACGCCGAGCCCCGCTCGGCGAACCCGACGAAGCGTGAGCTTCGTCGAACAACGGAAGACTCGTGATACTCGTTTTCCGAGCTTGACGCGGCTTACGCCGCGTCAAACAGCTCCTCGCCCTCGATCATGTGTTCCTCGACGGCGTCCATATCGAGCGTCACGCCGAGCCCCGGTTCCTCGGGGATCTCGATGTAGCCGTCCTCGATGACGTCCTCCTCGACGAGGTCCTCCCACCAGCCGAGTTCGTAGGAGTGGTACTCAACGGCGAGCGAGTTCGGAATCGCCGCACCGACGTGGGCGCTGGCGACCGTCGCCACGGGCGAGGAGACGTTGTGCATCGCGACCGGAACGTAGTACATGTCCGCGAGGTCGGCGATCTTTCGGGTCTCGCGCATCCCGCCGACTTTGGGCATGTCCGGCGCGATGATATCGACGGCCTGCTCCTCGAGCAGGCGGCGCTGGCCGTGTTTCCGGTAGACGTTCTCGCCGACGGTGATCGGCGTCTCGGTCGACTGGGTGACCTCCTGCTGGACGTCGTGGTTCTCCGGCGGGACGGGGTCCTCGAGCCACCAGACGTCGTACTCCTCGAGACGCTTCGCGAGGCGCTTCGCGCTGCCGCCGGAGAACGTCCAGTGGCAGTCGAAGGCGACGTCGGCGCGGTCGCCGACGCGCTCGGTGACCTTCTCCACGATTTCGGCCTTGTGTTCGATCTCGGGCTCGCGGAGGTGGCGGTTCGCCCGATCCTTCTCGTGACCCGACGGGACGTCGAGGTCGAACTTCAGCGCGTCGTATCCCAGCTCCTCGACGACGCGTTCGGCCTCGTCGGCGCAGGCGTCGGGGTCGGCCTCGTCCTCGGTGTGACAGTCACAGTAGACCCGGACCTCGTCGCGGTACTTCCCACCCAGCAGCTGGTAGGCCGGCACCTCGAGGATCTTGCCCGCCAGATCGTGCAGCGCGACCTCGATGCCCGCGATGGCGGTGACGGTGACGCCGGCGATCGACCCCTCGCCGGACATCTTCTGGACGAGGTGCTCGGTCAGACGATCGATGTCGAGCGGGTTCTCGCCCTGCAGGAAGGGCGTCATCCGCTGGATCAGTTCCGGGACGCCGGCGCCCCAGTAGGCTTCGCCGGTGCCGACGATGCCGGCGTCGGTGTAGATCCGGACCAGCGTCCACGGGAAGTTCCCGTCGATCATCGTCGTCTGGATGTCCGTGATCTCGACGTCGCGGCCGCCCCCGCGTTCGCGGGTGACCTGCATCGTCTCCGCCGAGAGGTCGCGCATCGTATACTCGGCGTTCGGGTCGTGCAGCTGTGAGTAATCGACTCCCATGGTTGTAAATTCACTTCGAAGATAGTAATAGTTTCTACCTTCCGCGAGCAAAGCCGCCGAGTTACGACTGAATGACAATCTAGAACTCGGAGTCATGAATCCGGTGCTTGCAACGATCAACGATCGTTCTCGAGCGAGCGTCGTCGGCTCTCAGGCGCGTTCGAGTTCGTCACCGACGTCCTCGAGATCGACGTCAAGCGCCGCTGACGCGGCGAAGGCGGCCCGCTTCTCGGCGGTCCGACGGTCGATCGCCTGCGGACCGACGGCGAACTCGATCCGGCGAACTCCTTCAGCAGGACTCGAGCAGCCGAGCACCGTGACGGGGCCGACCTCACGGGTGTTCCGGACATGGGTTCCGCCGCAGGCTGCCACGTTCCAGGGCTCCCTCGCGTCCGCAGTCGCCATCCCATGGCCGGTGTCGTTCTCGTCACCGATCGTCACGACGCGGACTCGACCCTTTTCGACGGCCGTCTCGGATCGCTCCTCGTCGAAGACGACGTCGTCGCGTTCGCGCACCGTCGCGACGGGAACGCTCTCCCAGGAGACCGG
Source organism: Haloterrigena turkmenica DSM 5511 (assembly GCF_000025325.1). Lineage (NCBI taxonomy): Archaea > Methanobacteriati > Methanobacteriota > Halobacteria > Halobacteriales > Natrialbaceae > Haloterrigena > Haloterrigena turkmenica. The sequence goes on from NC_013743.1 coordinate 2,726,330, forward strand.
CCTCGACTCCCAGACGGTCCGGTTGATCAGTTCGTCGAGTTCGATCAGCGCCTCGTCGTCGAGCGGTGCTGTCTCGAGGTCGATCGCGACCGTCTCCTCGCCGATCTCGAGACCGGCGTACTCCGGGGACTCGAGGCAGCGTCTGGCGGCGCCGTAGCAGATGTGGGCGGCCGTGTGCGCGCGCATGCAGTACATGCGAAACGACCAGTCGATCGAACAGAGCACGCGATGGCCCGCCCTGAACGACGGCTCCGCGGCCAGCACGTGGGCCTGTTCGCCGTCGACCAGTCGCACGTCGGTGACCGCCGCGTCGCCGACGGTTCCGCGGTCGGCCGGCTGGCCGTCGCTCGTCCCGTAGAAGTAGCTCGTCTCCAGCCAGACCGTGCGCCCGTCGATGGACGTCACCTCGGTTTCGAATCGCGTGGTGTAGGGCTCCCCGGCTGCCCGTTGTCCGGTCATTGGGTCCACTCTCTCGTCAGCTATGAAAAGTCTGCTTGCCGAGACCGTTCGTCGGGTCGCGGGTCCGCACGCCGACGGAGACCTACTCGGACAGCGTCACATCCAGTCGCTCCTCGAGGGCCTCGATCAGCCCGCCGCCGACGCCGTCCTGGGCCGCTCGGCCCTGTTCGACCGCGAGGAGATCCTTCTCGCGCGCGCCGAGTTCCTCGGCGAGCTCCTCGCGCTGCAGGCCGGCGTCCTGACGCGCCGCCTCGAGTTTCTCGCCGTAGCCGGAGACGAGATACGGTAACGGATCGTCGTCGTAGTTCGTCCCCTCCTGCTCCCAGTGTTTGGAGTCGCCGTCCCAGACCGGGTTCGCCTTGGCGACGTTCTGGGCGGCCTTCTGCTTGCGGCTCGGTTCGTCGTTCGAATCGCTCCGTCCCTGTCCCTGCCCCTGCTCTCGAGAGCCGCGACCGGACCCCGAGCGCTGCTGGGTGTCGTCGTGGGGCGCACAGTCCGGACAGACCTCGAGTTCGGCGCCGGCGACCGTGGCGAGTCGAAGCGAGTCGCTTTCGGCACCGCAGAGCTCGCAGCTCGTCCCGCCGCCGCCGGAGGACGAACCGGTCGAATACTTAGCCATGGTACCTTTTGGCAACTCGAGCATTTCAAATCACCGCCTCGAATTCCCTCAGTCCCGTGTGACCTCGGCGCAGGCCGGGAGAAAAAGAAAGGGCTTTTGTAATACCGATGGATACGGTTGAGTGCAGTAAGACAAAGACACCGCGAGCGTGGGTAGCCAAGCCAGGCCAACGGCGCAGCGTTGAGGGCGCTGTCCCGTAGGGGTCCGCCGGTTCGAATCCGGTCCCACGCATCGCATGGGTGGACGATGTCCACCAAACGTGAGGCGGCGTAGCCGCCGAGCGAAACGATGCAGGTGATTTCCCTTCGCGGACATCACCCACGCATAACTTCTGACGGACACTACACCAGACAGCGAGAGCGATGTCCGTCGGTTCTGCGGGTGTACGGGCAACTCTTTGCGAGGAGCTACGGCGTCGCCCACTCGAGAACCACTGCCCCGACGAGAGTCAGTAACCACTTTCCCCGCACAGTCGAATCTCGAGACATGGAGTACGTCCCTCGAGAGCGCGTCAATATCCTGACGGCCGTCCTGAGTATCGTCTCGCTCGCGATCGTCTTCGCGGCCGCGGGCGGCCGGATCCCGTCCTCGACGGTACCGATCGCGCCCGACTGGGTCCTCGAGTCGATCCCCCATCTCAACGTGATCATCAGCGCCGCGGCGATCGGGACGATCTCGATCGGCTGGCGGGCGATCCGTCGGGGGAACGTCGGCCGTCACCGGCTGGCGATGGTCACCTCGTTCGTCCTGTTCGCGGCCTTCCTGACCTTCTACCTCTACCGGCTGGTCGCGACCGGGGGACCGCAGCCGTTCCCCGGCCCCCAGACGATCAAACAGTTCGTTTACTATCCGATCCTCGCGATTCACATCTTCCTCGCGATCGTCTGCGTGCCGCTGGTCTACTACGCGCTGTTGCTCGCCGGCGCGTATCCGATCGACGAACTCTACCGGACGAACCACGCCCGCGTCGGTCGGATCGCCGCGAGCCTGTGGCTGATCTCCTTCTCGCTGGGGATCGTCGTCTACGTGCTGTTGCACGTGGTCTACTGAGGTCGCTCGAGGACAAACTCGGTTTTCGTGTTGGGGTTAGGTTCAGCGCGACCGATAGCAACCGCGAGCGAACGGAGTGAGCGAGCGGGCCGACGACTGACCCGAAGCGAGTGAAACGAGCGAAGGGGAAGGAGGAGTGCTTTTGATCGACCTTTTCCGCTGCAGTCTATCGCGATCGAGGCGCGTTGCGCCTCGCTCGCGATGTCCCTCGGTAAAAGGTCGTTAGTCGTCCGCCGGAAGCTGCTGCCCGCCGACATCCGGGCGAGAGACGTCGCGGTCGGTTTCCTCGCCCTCGATGTCGTAGGGGTATTCGCCGGTGACACAACCCAGACAGAGGTCGAGTCGCTCTTTCCCGAGCACCTCGGCGACGGCGTCGGTCGAGAGGTAGGCGAGGCTGTCGGCCTGAATCTCGTCGCGGATCTCGTCGGTCGACCTGTCGGAGGCGATTAATTCCTCACGTGTGGCCATGTCGATCCCCATGTAGCAGGGCGCGACGATCGCCGGGGCGCCGATGCGGACGTGGACCTCCTCGGCGCCGCAGTCCTTGAGCAGCTGGACCAGTTGCGTGGAGGTCGTCCCGCGGACGATCGAGTCGTCGATGACCGTGACGGTCTTCCCCTCGATCGTCGATTTGATCGGGTTGAGCTTCAGCCGCACCGCGCGTTCGCGCTCGTCCTGGGTCGGCATGATGAACGTCCGGCCGACGTAGCGGTTCTTCATCAGCCCCTCGGCGAACTCGACGCCAATATCCTCGGAATCTCGAGGCTCGCCGTCGGCGGTCGTCTCGCTCGCGGCGTCCGCGTAGCCCGAGGCGAAGGCGCGCCCGGAGTCCGGAACGGGCATGACGACGTCGGTCTCGACACCGCTTTCCTCCCAGAGCTTGCGGCCGAGGTTTCGGCGGGCCTCGTAGACCAGCGTCTCGTCGATGACGCTGTCGGGGCGGGCGAAGTAGACGTGTTCGAAGAAGCAATGCGCAGTGTTCTCCTTCTCGACGAGCTGGTAGGAGTCGAATCCCTGACCGTCGTCCTGCAGGACGACGAGTTCGCCCGGCCGCACGTCGCGGACGAGTTCACCGTCGAGCGTGTCGATCGCCGCCGACTCTGAAGCGAGGATGTAGCCGTCCTCGAGTTTCCCGATACAGAGCGGCCGGTTCCCCTGCGGGTCGCGCACGCCGAGAATGGTGTCGTCGTGGCTGATCGTTAGCGAGTACGAGCCGTGAATGCGCTGCATCGTGTGCTTGACCGCGCGAACGAGGTCTTCCTCGAGTAAGTTGCGCGCGAGGTCGTGGGCGATGACCTCGGTGTCGCCGTCGCTGGTGAAGGCGTGGCCCGCGGCGGCGAGTTCGTCGCGGATCTCGTCGGCGTTGACGAGGTTGCCGTTGTGCGAGAGGCCGAGCGACCCGCTCTTGAAGGAGACGGAGAACGGCTGGGCACAGCAGGAGTCGACCGATCCGGCCGTCGGATACCGGACGTGGCCGATCCCTGCCGCGCCGTTTAGCATGTCGAGGTCGTCCTCGTCGAAGACGTCCCCCACGAGCCCCATTTCGACGTGGCTGTGCTGCTGGAAGCCGTCGTGCGTGACGATTCCGGCAGACTCCTGGCCGCGGTGCTGGAGTGCGTAGAGCGCATAGTACAACGGCCGTGCCGCGTCTCGACCGTCGAGTGAGACGCCGACGACGCCGCACTTTTCGGTCATTCCTGTTCGCCGGGGAGTCTCGCCCCGCCCATCAGTCATGGAAGTCAGTAGGGAGCCGAGTCGATAAAAATCCCCGTGTTTGTGCCTCATCAGCTCCCGAAGGGACAAAATATGAGCACGATCATGCATACTTCTATCGGAACGACGCGACGGCGGCGTCTCATCGCGAGCCCGACCCGCGGCGGTGGCCGAAAACCGACCGTCAGCGACGGCGTTTTCGACCGATCGATACGGTCGGTCGATCCGCGATCACGGCGGCCACCACGAACATGGGGACGTTTTGCGGTCGTCGGACGACGCGGCGCCTCTTCAGGGCTTTCGAGCCGTTTGAGGGACGACCGGTAAATCACGGCAATTTTGCTATTGCATCGGAGAACACTGTTCAATGAACCGATCGAACGCGATCGACGTGGCTCGATCGCCGACAATCGCGTTCCCGTTCGCTGCCGCCGTCGCCGTCGCGACGTGGATGCTCGCCGCGGGATCGGCGGCGACGATGCTCTCGATCACGCTCTTCTGTATCGTGCTCTGGGTCCTGACGCCGGTACCGCCCTCGTACACGGGGCTGATCGCGCTCGGACTGATCGCCGTCGCCGTCTCGACGGAACTTGCGCTCGCCGGATTCCAGAAGCCGGCGACGTGGCTCATCGGCTTCGGATTACTGATGGGGGAGGCGACGCGCCAGAGCGGCCTCGCGAACGGCGTCGGACGGTGGATCGCGACCAGAGGCATCGGCGACGCGGTCGACGGCGACTCGCTCCGAGCGTACCGTCGTCTGCTGCTCGCGCTCTCGATCGGCGCTCACGCCCTGGCCTTCCTCGTTCCGTCGGCGCTCGTCCGCATCCTCGCGCTCGCGCCCATCCTTCGGGAACTCGGCTCTCTGTTCGACTCTCGGCAGGCGCGGGTCGGCCTCTATCTCGGCCCGCTGTTCGCCACGTTTTACGGCTCCGCAGGGATTCTGACTGCGGACCTGCCGAATATCATCATCTCCGGCTTCGCGGAGTCGATCGGCGGCTACACCATCTCGTGGTCCGAGTGGTCGCTCCACATGTACCCCGTCATGGGGTTCCTCCGCGTCCTCCTGGTCGTCGGCATCGTCTACGCCCTCTTCCGGCCCGCGGCCGACTCGAGTTTCGAACTACCCGGAGACGGACGGTCGTCCGACGCCGGGGCCCAGCGACGGATGCTCGCGTTCCTGCTCGTCGGGACGCTGATCTGGGCGACGGACTTCGTCCACGGCTTCCACCCCGTGGTCGGTGCGGTCGTCGTCGTCATTCTGGCGTTCCTGCCCTCTCTCGGCGTCGCCGACTTCGAGACCGTCGGGAGCGACGTCGACTTCACGATCCTCTTTTTCATCGCCGCGGTGTTCGCGATCGGCGACGGGTTGACCCGAACCGGGTTCACCGACCGCGCGGCGACCCGACTGCTCGCGTTCGTGCCGTCTGACGGGCCGCTCGTAGTCATTCTCGCCGCTGTTTTCCTCATCACGTTCGCGCTGACCTTTCTGATGGAGGGGTTGGCCGTCGCGAGCGTGCTGACGCCGATCCTCATTCCCTACATCGACGCGGCGGGGCTCCCGTTCACGCCCGTCTTGCTCGCGGAAACGATGGCGCTGAGTTCGTACTTCTTCCCCTACCAGTCGGCGGTCCTCATCGTCATTCTGAACGAGGGCGACGTCCGGACGCGGGAGTTGATCGTCGCCACGATCGCCTGTTCGGCCGCGACGATCCTGCTCTTGCTCCCCGTCCAGTTCGGGCTCTTCAGCCTCTTCTACTAGGATTGTCGACGAGGGTCGGCGAATCGCGTCGAAGGTCCGCCGGTTCGGGCCGGCGAGAGGACTCGAGGCACAGTGTTCAAGACGGTTGCCTCGAATCCGACGAGTATGCGACTCGAGGAGTACTGGGGCGTCGGGCCGAAGACGCGGGCGACGCTGGTCGAGGAACTGGGACGGGACCGCGCGATCGAGGCGATCGAGAGCGGCGACGTGCGGGCGCTCGCGGACGCCGGCCTCGCTCGCGGCCGGGCGACGCGAATCCTGCGCCGAGCGACGGGCGGCGACGGGATGGACGTGCTGGCGACGAGTGACGCCCGATCGGCGTACAAGGAACTGCTCGATCTGGCGGTCGAACACGCCGTCACGCAGCGCGCGGCCGACCGTATTCGCGTGCTGACGCCGCTGACCGACCGCGAGGCAATGGAGGACCGGTTGGACGACGTCCTCGCGGCCCGGGACGCCTGGGCCGCACTCGAGACCGACGACCGCGAGGCCGTTCTCGCGGCCTACGACCGCTACGACGAGCGCGCGGGGAGCGAGCGCGCCGCCGTCGAGGCCGCGCTCGCCCTGCTCGAGGCCGGCGTCGACTCGGGACCGTTCGCCGCCATCGCGGATCTCGAGCGGGACCGACTCGCGGAGGCCGCCGAGGCGCTCGCGGCGCTGGACGGCGACCGCGGGCGAGTGCGGGAGGGCGCCGACGAGGACCTCGACCGCTTGCGCGAGGCGCTCGGCGCGGTCGAGGACATGGACGCCAACGCCCTCGAGTTGATCGAGGAGTTGCGGTCGGACGGGGTTCGCGACGTCGGCCAGTTCCGCGAGGCCTTCGAGGACCACCTGCTGACCGAGACGGCGGTGACCGCCGACCGGGTTCGCGACGCGATGCCGACGGACGCGACCGACGCGACGGACTTCGTCGGTGCCACGCTGCGAACCCTCCGGAGCGACCTCACCGACGCGATCGACGAGCACGAGGAAACCGTCGCGAGCGACCTCGAGGCGACCCTCGAGGAGACGAGCGATGCCGTCGAGCGGGCCGTGTCCGCCGTCGACGACATCGCCTTGCACCTCTCGCTGGCGCGGTTCGCCCTCGAGTACGACTGTACCCGGCCGACGTTCATCGAGGCCCCCGAGGCCGCCGTTTCCGTCGTCAACGCCCGAAACCTCACCCTCGCCGCCGTGGACGACGAGTCCGTTCAGCCGGTCACCTACGCGCTCGGCGACCACGGGGTGACTGAGGTACCAACAGATGTGAACGCGGTTCCCGGCGAGGAGCGCGTCTCCGTGCTCACCGGAGCCAACAGCGGCGGGAAGACGACGCTGCTCGAGACCCTCTGCCAAGTGGTCCTGCTGGCGATGATGGGGCTGCCCGTCCCCGCCGATCGGGCCGAGGTGACGCCCGTCGACGCGCTGGTCTTCCACCGTCGCCACGCGAGTTTCAACGCGGGCGTCCTCGAGTCGACGCTGCGCTCGATCGTACCGCCGCTGTCGGCCGGCGGGCGCACCCTGATGCTGGTCGACGAGTTCGAGGCGATCACCGAACCCGGCAGCGCGGCCGACCTCCTACACGGGCTGGTGACGCTGTCCGTCGACCGCGACGCGCTGGGCGTGTTCGTCACCCACCTCGCGGACGACTTAGAGCCGTTGCCGCCGGAAGCGCGGGTCGACGGCATCTTCGCGGAGGGGCTGAACCCCGACCTCGAGTTGCTGGTCGACTACCAGCCCCGCTTCGATACGGTCGGGCGGTCGACGCCGGAGTTCATCGTCTCGCGACTCGTCGCGAACGCCGACGACCGCGGCGAGCGCGCGGGCTTCGAGACGCTCGCGGAGGCGGTCGGCAACGACGTCGTCCAGCGAACGCTGGCCGACGCCCGCTGGACGGAGACGAAGAGCGACTAGCGGCTCCGCTCCTCGCCGTCCTCGTTCGGGTCCCAGCGCTCGGTTCGTTCTCGTCCGTCCCGCCCGTCCTCGTCGAACCACTCGTCGGACGACGGCGTGTAGTCGACGGTGTCGGTATCCGATGCGCCGTACGTGTAGACCGCGCCGTCCTCGTCCTCGCAGATCCGGGCCTCGAGATAGGTCCGGGCCGCGCGCCACGAGAGGACGCCCATCTCGACGACGTCGGCGAGCGTCGTCTTCGTCGCGCGAAACCACGTCCGTACCCGACGGTCCGCGGCGTCGTTCTCGACGGCGACGATCGCGCCGCGACCCCCGTCGCGTCCGTCGGGCCACTCGAGCCAGCAGACGCGGTAGGCCGTGACGTGATAGTCGCCGCCGGGCTCGACGACGTACAGCGCCTCGTAGCAGCAGGGGTCGAGGTACTCGATCAGGAGTCGGTCCCGGTCGATCGCTTCCGCGAGCAGGTCGCCGTCGACGTCGCCGTCGCCCAGCGGGGTCTCGGCGCTGATCCGGTCGCCGAGGGCGACGTCCTCGCCGCCCCAGTGGCTGTATCGGAGGTCGTACCGCTGGTCCGGTCGCCGGTAGGCGACGAGCGCTCTATGCCCCATCGGCCTCCGGGAGCCCGCGCGGCGAGTGGTTGTCCGTGCGTCTCGAGTGACGGGCGACGCTGAGCGGGGAGTCCATCGCCGGTGCTGGTCGCCCCTCCGTACTTGAACCTGCGGTCCGGGTTCGAGCCGACTCGAAAACGAAGAGAACTAGCGGACGGCTTCGACCCCCGCGTCGTCACTCCGGCCGAAACTCGAAGCTCCCCCGCTCGCGGATGTCCAACTCCGCACACTCCGGACACCGTTCGCGTGCCGTGTCGAAGACGGCCCCGCACGACGGGCACTGGTACTCGACGCCGGCGTCGTCGGTGGGTAGCGTCCGCTTGAGTCGCTCGAGAAATTCCATCGGAGACGGGTGTAGGAGCCTGGCGGGGGTTAGCGCCGTGCATGCACACGCTACGTCGTGCGTTGAACCCGTTCGCGACCGCGGCGGATCGCGCCGCGGCGAGCCCGCGGACGCAACACCGAAATCCTTCCGGCCCGTAGCGAACGGTCCCGAATGGACGCAGCCTACGACGCAATCCTCTTCGACAACGACGGCGTGCTGACGACGCCGACCGATCGCGAGGTGCTCATCGACGCGATGCACGACGCCTTCGCGGCCGTCGGCGTCGTCGACCCGCCGTCCGAGCACGTCCGGACCGTGATGGGGCCGAGCGTCGACTCGCTGCGCGAGGTCGCCGACGCCCACGACGTCGACCCCCACGAGCTCTGGACGGCCCGCGAACACGCCGCCGTCGCGGCCCAACTGGAGGAGATCGAGGGCGGGCGGAAGCGGCTCTACGACGACGTCGGCGCGGTCGCCAACCTAGACGGCGTCGCGACGGCGATCGTCAGCAACAACCAGCACGAGACGATCGGCAACATCGTCTCTCACTTCGATCTCGACTGGCTCGACACCTGGTACGGCCGCGAGCCGACGGTGAAGGGGATCGATCGCAAGAAACCGACACCGTACTACCTCGAGCTCGCGCTCGAGGAACTCGACGTCGAGGACGCGCTGTTCGTCGGCGACAGCTGGGTCGACGTCGAGGCGGCCGACGCCGCCGGGGTCGACGCCGCCTTCCTCCGCCGCGATCACGTCGAAGGCGTCGGCCTCCCGCGGGAACCGACGACCGAGATCGAGAGCCTCGAGGAGATCCCCCGCCTGCTGTAGGCGGTTTCCGTAGACGGTCACTGGTCGTTACGCGACAGCAGCGATCCGACGCTCCGCGCGGTCCCTGACAGCGGCGTTCGTCGCGGCGAATCTCCGCTCGAGCGCGTCCCGGTCGAACAGCAGCGGGACGAGCGCGCCGCGGTCCGTCTCGCGGTGGAGCAGCAGGGTCTGACCGTCCTCGGTCGGCTCGAGGCGTACCTCGCGGTAGCCGTCGAAGGCGAAGGGAACGGCGAGTCGGTCGCGCCAGACGAGTCGCCGCTCGGGTTCGGCGCGGACGATCGTGGGTCCGAACGCCGTCTCGTGACGGTCCGACGGTTCGGTTCGCAGCCGCCGACTGCCGTCTCCCCGGAGCGTCCCCCCGACGGCGCGGGCGAACGGGTTCAACGCCGGGTAGCCGTCGAACTCGAGCAGGACGTCCCAGACGACGTCGGGCGGGGCGTCGATCTCCTCGAACGCCTCGATCTGGTTCATGCCACCGAGCACCACTCGAGAGGAGATGTCCGTACCGCCGTCGCTGGCCGGGTCGTCGACGCGCTCGGACGGCTCCGAACGGCGGAAAGTGCGACCGCACAGACCGCTCGCGACGGGTTCGAATCGCTCCGTCTAGGCGCTGACGTTGAACCGCCGGTTCGTCGAGTACGACGCGCCGCCGGGTTCGCCCCGGACGAAGTGGCCGGCCGGGTTGATCTCGTTGCTCCGTTCCTTCGAGAGGAGTTCGACGAACCGGGCCTCGTGTTCGATCTCCTCCTGGAGGATGCGCTGGGCCATGTCGTAGGTGCGCGGATCGACGCCGCGGGTCACGTCGCAGATCTCCGACCACGTGCGAATCGCCCACCGCTCGGCCTCGAGCAGCACCTCGAGGACGTTCTCGGCGGTCACCTCGTCCAGTTGCGGGCCCTCGGTCTCGTAGGGTACCGGCAGTTCGGCGTCCGGATAGGACGCGCGGTCGGCGAACTCTCGGCTGTCGTTCGGCAGCGAGCCACTGAGTTCGTAGATCCGCGGCGCGACCAGTTCGAAGTGGGCGCGGTCCTCGAGGCGGGCGTCCTCGGTAATTTCTGGATGGACTATTTCCTGAAATCGACGAATCTGGGATCGTTAGCACCGGTCACTTGGGATGACGAGTCCGAATCACCCGGAATTACTCGAGGTCGAAGCGATCGAGCGTCATCACCTTGCTCCAGGCGTCCGCGAAGTCACGGACGAATTCTTCCTCGCCGTCGTCGGCACCGTAGGCGTCCGCGAGCGCTCGAAGCCGAGCGTTCGAGCCGAAGATGAGGTCGAAGCGGGTGGCTTCCCACTCGACGTCGCCGGTGTCGCGGTCGCGGACTTCGAAGCGTTCTCTGTCCTCCGAGACCGGCTCCCAATCGTAGCCCATATCGAGCAGGTTCGCGAAGAAATCGTTCGTCAGGACGCCGGGTTCGTCGGTAAAGGCGCCGCGACCGGAATCCCCGTAGGTCGCACCCAGCGCGCGCATGCCTCCGGCCAGCACCGTCATCTCGGGTACCGACAGGGTCAGGAGGTGCGCGTGGTCTATCAGCCGCTCCTCGGGCGAGTCGTACAGGTCGTCGTACTCGCCACCGAGGTAGTTCCGGAAGCCCTCGGCCTTCGGCTCGAGCGCCTCGAAGGACTCGACGTCGGTTTGCTCCTGTGAGGCGTCCGTGCGGCCCGGTTCGAAGGGAATGTCCACGTCGTAGCCGGCCTCGGCCGCTGCCTGCTCGACGGCCGCGTTGCCCCCCAGCACGATGAGGTCGGCCAGCGAGACCGTCACGTCGTCGGAGCGGGTGCGGTTGAACTCGCCCCGAATCTCCTCGTAGGTCGAAAGGACCGTCTCCAGTTCCTCGGGCTCGTTTACCTCCCAGTTTCGCTGTGGTTCGAGGCGGATCCGTGCGCCGTTCGCGCCGCCGCGTTTGTCACTATCGCGGTACGTCGACGCCGACGCCCACGCGGTCTTGACCAGTTGCGGGACGGAGAGGTCCGAATCGAGAATCTCCGCCTCGAGTTCGTCGATTTCCGCTTCGCCGACCAGTTCGTAGTCGGCGTCGGGGACGGGATCCTGCCAGATCAACGTCTCGTCGGGGACCTCCGGGCCGAGGTACCGCTCGGGCGGTCCCATGTCGCGGTGGAGGAGCTTGAACCACGCCTTCGCGAACGCCTCCCGGAACTGGTTGGGGTTCTCCCGGAAGCGCTCGAGGACCTCTCGGTAGTCGGGGTCGTGCTTCAGGGCGACGTCCGTCGTCAGCATCATCGGCAGTTGGGTCTCCGACGAGTCCTGGGCGTCCGGCGCGGACTCGAGGTCCGCTTCGTCTTTCGCCCGCCACTGCCACGCGTCGCCGGGCCCCTTGTGGGGTTCCCACTCGTGATCGAGCAGGTTGTCGACGTAGCCCGTGTCCCACTGGATCGGCGAGGCGTTCCACGGTCCTTCGATACCGCTCGTGATGACGTCAAGTCCGCCGGTCTTGTCTTCGCTGCCTTCGTGCTGCCAGCCGAGGCCCTGCTGGTCGATGGGGGCCGCCTCGGGCTCGGGGCCGAGATTCGTGTCGGGGTTGTCGGCGCCGTGGACCTTCCCGAAGGTGTGGCCGCCGGCGATGAGCGCCACGGTCTCCTCGTCGGTCATCGCCATGCGAGAGAACTCCTCGCGGATGTTCTTCGCGGAGCCCTCGAGGTCCGGTTCGCCGTACGGCCCCTCGGGGTTGACGTAGATGAGCCCCATCACGGTGTTCGCGAGCGGGTCCTTGAGGTCGCCGACCTCCCCGTCGCGGTAGCGCTCGGGCGAGGTCGTCTCCCACTCCGTCTCGGGCCCCCACTCGACGGCCTCGTTGGACTTGAACGCGTCCTCGCGCCCGCCGGCGAAGCCGAACGTCTCGAAGCCCATCGACTCGAGGGCGACGTTCCCAGCGAGGACCATCAGGTCGGCCCACGAGAGCTTGCGGCCGTACTTCCGCTTGACCGGCTGGAGCAGGCGGCGGGCCTTGTCGAGGTTCACGTTGTCCGGCCAACTGCTCTCCGGCGGGAGGCGCTGGAGGCCGCCGGACGCGCCAGCGCGGCCGTCGAGCGTGCGATACGTCCCCGCGCTGTGCCACGCCATCCGGATGAAAAGCGGCCCGTAGTGGCCGTAGTCGGCCGGCCACCACTCCTGAGAGGTCGTCATCACGTCCTCGATGTCCGCTTTCACCGCCTCGTAATCGAGTTGCTGGAACGCCTCCGCGTAGTCGAAGTCCTCGCCGTACGGACTGGCGTCCACGGTGTTATCGTCGAGGATGTCTACTCTCAGCAGATCCGGCCACCAGTCTTGGTTGGACCAGGTCATAGCATAACAGGACCGAGTCTATCCTCATAATACTGTTTCCCATGTGATGTTTTGAGTTTCTTATTTACATTTTAATTCGGGACAGGGTAACGGTTGCTTTAGAGGGAAAATACTCCCCGGGCCGTACTAACGGCGGAGATGGGACGTTCCCGGAACCGGACAGTCGGGTTCAGTGGCCGTTCGCGGTCGAGTCGACCGACCCCGAATCGTTGAAGGCACGCGGTACGAACACGTGTCTATGGAACGAACGGGGACGATCCTCCGGGGTCACGAGTTCGAACCGGTCGAGGGACGCGTCGTGATCGGCGACGACGGCCGGATCGAGGCGATCGAAGAGGCCGCCGTCGAGAGCGGGGACATCATCCTGCCGGCGTTCGTCAACGCCCACACGCACATCGGCGACTCGATCGCGAAGGAAGCGGGCGGCGGGCTCTCCCTCGAGGAACTCGTCGCGCCGCCGGACGGGCTGAAACACCGCTTGTTGCGACAGGCCTCTCAGGCGGAACTCGCCGCCGCAATGCGCCGCTCGCTGCAGTTCATGCAGGAATCGGGCACCGCGGCCTGCCTCGAGTTCCGCGAGGGCGGTGTCGAGGGCGTCGAGACGCTCGAGCGCGCGGTAGCGGGGCTCGAGATCGATCCGATCGCCTTCGCGCGCGGCTCGATCGACGCGATGCACGCGGGCGACGGCTTCGGCGCCAGCGGCGCCAACGACGCCAATTTCGACGCCGAGCGCGAGGCGACCCGCGAGGCGGGCAAACCCTTCGGAATCCACGCCGGCGAGGTCGACGAGAGCGACATCGATCCCGCGCTGGACCTCGAGCCGGAGTTTCTGGTTCACATGGTTCACCCCGAACCGCACCACCTCGAGCGCGTCGCCGAGCAGGAGGTCCCGATTGTCGTCTGTCCGCGATCGAACCTCGTGACCGACGTCGGGCTGTCGCCGTACGCGGAACTCAGCGAGCGGACGACGCTCGCGCTCGGCACGGACAACGTGATGCTCAACTCGCCGTCGATGTTCCGGGAGATGGAGTTCCTCGCCAAGCTGTCGGAACTGCCGGCCACCGAAATCCTTCGGATGGCCACGATCAACGGCGCCGAGATCGCCGACCTCGAGTACGGCCTCGTCGAACCGGGACGGGAGGCCCGACTGCTCGTCCTCGACGGCGACTCGCACAACCTCGCCGGCGCTCGCGACCCCGTCCGGGCCGTGGTCCGACGGGCCGGCGTCGACGACGTCCGTGAGGTCGTCCTCGGTTCCATGACCGTCTAATCGCCGCTTCACGCGTCTCTCGTAGTTGCCTCCAGTTTTCGGGCATCGCTCCCGGCTATCAACTCGATCGACCGTCCGGCTGAACCACGACAACGCTATTATAGTAGTGTGTTGTATGTTACCATAATCCGTATGTACGATTGCATCCTCGTTCCGACCGACGGCTCGCCGGAGGTGGAACACGCTCTCGAGTACGCGTTCGATCTGGCTCGGAGTCACGACGCCACGGTGCGAGCGATTTACGTCGTCGACGTCGCGGGCTACGGAAACCTCCCGATGGAAGCCGCACTGGAAGGGGTCGGCAGCGCCCTCCGCGAGGACGGAGAGCGAGCGGTCGGTCGAGTCGAGGAACTCGCGCCGGAGGATATCGACGTCGAGACGACGGTGCTCGAGGGCTCTCCGAGCCGCGTCATCGTCAATCAGGCTCAGCCGGAGGAGTGCGACCTCGTCGTCATGGGAACGCACGGCCGGGCCGGCATCGACCGACTCCTGCTCGGCAGCGTCACCGAACGCGTCGTTCGCCGCGCGCCGGTACCGGTGCTGGCGGTCCACGTCGACCCGACCGACGACGAGGGGACTCGTCGGGATCGAAAACGCGTCGCCGTCGAGTAAATCGACCGTTCTCAGACCGGCCGCAAGTGTTCGCAGTCGCCCGCCGAGACTGTCTCCTGCCCGTCGTCCGTCTCGATCACGAGCGCTCCCGAGTCGGTGATATCGACCGCCTCGCCGACGACCTCGCCCGCGGGCCGGTCGACCCTGACGCGCTGGCCCAGCGTCAGCGCCAGATCCCGCCACGCCGGTATGACGGTCTCGAGATCGTTCCGGTAGTCGTCGAACTCCTCGAGCAACCGCTGGACGAACAGGCGTCGGTCGACGTCGCCCGCCTCGTCGCGGATACTCGTCGCCCCCTCCGGCAGCGCGTCGACGTCTATGTTGGCGTTGACACCGATACCGGGGATGATCCAGTCGACCCGATCCGTCTCGCCTTCCATCTCGGTGAGGATACCCGCGAGCTTCCGGTAGTCGCCGTCGTCACCCACCGGGACGACCACGTCGTTCGGCCACTTGATCCGGGCGTCGACGCCGGCCTCGCGGGCCGCTCGAGCGATCGCGACCGCGGCCGCGAGCGTGTACAGCGGCGCTTGCGCGGGCGTGATCGTTGGCCGCGAGACGATGCTCACCCAGACGCCGCCCGAGGGTGACGACCACTCGCGATCGAGTCGGCCGCGGCTACCAGTCTGTTCGTCGGCTAACACGGCCACATCCGCCGCTCCGTTGGCGGCGAGTTCGCGCGCGCGATTGTTGGTGCTCCCGATCGTCTCGTGGTAGTCGACCGAAAACGGCGCCTCGAGGCCGAACTCGACGGCCGGCCCGGTGTACGCCTCGACGGCGACCAGTTCGTAGCCGGTCGGTCCGCTCTCGATCTCGAAGCCGGCGTCGCGGAGGCCGTCGATCTGTTTCCAGACGGCCGCCCGCGAGACGTCCAGCGACTCGGCCAGCTCTGGCCCCGAGACCGGCCCGTCGGACAGCGCCTCGAGGATCGCCCGTCGCGTCTCGTTCATGGACGCGAGAGGGGCGCGCTCGCACTTCAATCGGCGGGGTCGTCGCCGAACGCCGCGACTGTTCGATCTACTGGTCCATCCGTAGGCTTTTATCGGCGGTTCACGAAGCTCCGAACGAGCGTGTAATACGCTACCATAACCCATGAAACTCGGACGTCGCTGCACCACCTGTGAACGCCGAATCGAGGAGCACGAACTCGTGCGCTGCGAGACGTGCGGTCAGGAGGTCCACGAGCCGTGCGAGGACTACCGAACGAGTTTCGAGTGCAGTCGCTGCGCGGACGAGCCGGCGATCGGCGCGATGGAGTTCTGACCGCTATTTTTCGGTCCCCGACGGCTACTGCAACCCTGACGGGCACCGAGACCTCTACGTATTCCGCGGCGACCGGCCGGATCGTTTCGGTTCCGGCCTCGCGAACGGCGTCCCGATCCGAAGTGGAGTGAAACGACGTTCCACGGATCTCGAGGCCGACGGTCGTCAGGTCGCCGGTGAGCGAGACGGCGCGCACTCTCGAATACGGCGCCGACGGACGAAAGAAGCCCCTGCTATGGACTGCGAAAGCGAACAGTGCCGAGCCCGCGAACGTCGACAGGAGATGAGCGGAAGCCGGAGCGAGAAATCCGTCGTCGAAGTCGAGTTCCGCGTCGACGATCCGTCGTATCCGTTCGTCGACGCCTCGGAGACGGCAGGCTGCCTGCTCGACCTCGAAGTGCTCTTTCCCCATTCGGACGGCGGGTTCGTCGAGTACTTTACCGTCGAAGGCGTCCCGCCGGAGCGGATTCCCGAATCGATCGATGACGCCGCGGACGTCGACGCGGACCCCGTCGCCCGCCACGCCGACGGCGGGCGACTGCGGTTCCACGTCCGCGGCGACTGCGTCGCGAAGACGGTCGTCGATTTCGGGGCGATTCCCCGGACCGTCGAGGCCGCCGGCGGAGAGGGGCGGCTCGTCGCGGAGGTCTCGTCGCGAGCCGACGCCGTCAAACTCGTCGACCGAGTCCAGCGGGAGCATCCGACGGTGACCGCCACCGACTGTCGCGACCGGCGTCGATCGACGCCGCTCTTCACGCGCTACGACCTCTCGCAGACTCTCATCGACGCGCTGACGGACAGACAGCGGGAAGTGTTCCTGACGGCCTATATGAACGGGTTCTACGACTGGCCGCGAAAGCACGAGGCCAGCGAACTCGCCGCCAAACTGGGAATCGCGCCGGCCACCTTCTCACAGCACCTCCGAACCGCAGAAGGGAAGATCTTCAGCTCGCTCCTCGATACCGACGACGAGCGCGTGTTCGTCGAGTGAGTCGAAGTGCGGACGACCCGACCCTGTTTACTCTCGAAGCTCGTGGAGCTTCTCGCGACCCGGCGCGATCAGTTCGTCGAGGTAGCTCGCCAGCGTCCCCTTCGCGTCGGCGGGGTGGAGTTCCCCGGACTCGAGGTCCGCGGCCAGCGACTTGTAGGCCTCGTAGGTCAGATCCCCGCCGTACTTCTCGGGGCGTTCGACGACGATCTCGTCGAACCGCGGGAAGACGTGGTACTCGAACAGTTCGAGGACGGGGTTCTCGCGCTCGTTGCCGTCGTCGTCCGGCTCCGGATCGCGGGTCGGCGGGCAGTACGCCGAGTTGACCTTCTCCTCGAGGTCCTCCGTGGAGTCCTCCATCGAGATGGTGATCCCCTCGCTCGAGGACATCTTCCCCTCGCCGCTGGTGAGATCGGCGACGATGGGGGTGTGGAGGGCGGGCCGAACCTCGTAGTCGACCTCGGGCAGCTTCTCGCGGGCGAGCATGTGGACCTTGCGCTGGTCGAGCCCGCCGACGGCCAGATCGAGATCGAGGTACTCGATGTCGAGCGTCTGCATCAGCGGGTAGACGAGGTGGCTCACCTTCGCCGTCTCGTCGCCCTGAATCTCTGCCATCGCACGCTGGGCCCGGTTCATCGTCGTCGAGAGCTCGAGTTCGTGGAGGTCGAGCGTGTACTCCTCGTCGAGCTGGAACTCGGAGCCGTAGACGAACTCGGTCGACTCCTCGTCGAGTCCGTACGCGATGAACTGGGCTTTCATTCGCTCGGCGGTCTCGCGGATCTCCTCGAAGGTCCCCTTCCCGTTGAGGTAGGCGTGGACGTCGGCCAGCAGAACGACGACCTCCATACCGGCCTCCTGGAGATCGATGAGCTTGTTCGCCGTCAGCAGGTGGCCGAGATGGAGCACGCCGGAGGGCTCGTAGCCGACGTAGGCGCGCTTGCCGTCGGGATCGTCGGCGAGTTCGCGCACCTCCTCGTCGGTGACGACCTCCTCGGCGTTCCGGGTGATCAGGTCGTAGGTATCCATTGCTGTCTGAGTGGAATCAGCGGACGGATTTATGCTTTCTTGAACGGTGGTAGTATACCGGACGATCTCAAGGCGGTGTCAGGACCGTCTCGATCCGATTCGACCGTTCCGCGAGCGTCGACTCTCCGCTCACTCGAACTCGTCGCTCCGAGGACGACCGCGGTCGCCGGCAGGAGACGGCGACTACTCCGACGGGTCCCGAATCACGACGGTGCCGTCCTGTCGAACGGTGATTCGGTATCCCTGGTAGGAAAACTCGAGTTCCGCGTCGGCGTCGGCTTCGGGCGGCGACTCGAAGAGGTCGGCGACCAGATCGTCGGCCCGATCGTAGATCGGTGCGAGCTCCATCGCGTCGGTTCCCTCGACGTCGGCGACGATCTCGACGAGCCCGATCGCCGGGGCGTCTCGCGAGGTGTCGAGGGTTCGGCGCGTAACGACGTCGTCGTCGAACGGATCGGTCGGCCCGGGCATCGGTCCTACCGTTGACGAGAACCCCCCTAATCGTTTTACCGGCTGTGGCAGGCCCGACCGCGAACGCTGCCGTCCCGAATACACTTCCCGCTGGCTCGCGTACTCCGCCCGATCACATGACGTACAGAGAGGACGCCGTCAACGCTGTGCGCCGGAGTCTCTTGCCGCAGCTCCACTACCTGTTCGCGGGGACGTTCGGCGGTTACGCCATCAGCCACACCACGGCCGACGAGTACGTACTGACGGCCCACTGTTCGGAGGCTCGCCTCGAGTCGATCCTCGACGAACTGGGCTTCTCGCGAAACCCTATCGCGTCGCTGAAGGTCCGATTCGACGGCAACACCTCCGAAGGATCGTGGGTCTGGCGACCGTCACCGCTGGCCGACGAGCAACTCCACGTCGTGCTCCACGCGCTCGAGGACGCCGAGAAGGTCGACGTCTACGCCCACTGGGAGTGTTCGTGGATCCGCCACCCCTACAAACACTACGTCGCGCGGGGCTACGACGCCGAGATGGGCGTCGCGATGGCGCGGAAGTGGCTCGTCGACTACGAACAGCGGTGTCTCAACGGCTCCGACGGGATCGAGTACGAGATCGACGACTCGCTGTCGCGGGCGGCCAGCGAGTACCTCTCGCTGTCGTACTATCGCGTCGAGGAACGCATCGCCGAACTGAAATCGCGACTTCCCGGCATCGACGCCGAACGGAGTTACGTTATCGACCGCGAAGACGCGCGCGATGCCGTCTCACCGGCGATCACGGACAAATTCTGAGCTACCCTCACAGCTCGCCCGACCGAATCCGTTCCTCGGCCTCCTCGAGGGCCGCCTCGCGGTCGAATTCCTCGACGATCGCCTCGAGTTCCGACTCGTCGGCGTCGGCCAGCTCCCGGGCGTGTGCGGTCACGTTCGGCACGGCGCGGATGATGTTGTCGACGATCGGCACGTCGGCGACCTGAGGCGACCGCGAGAGCGGGTTGAGGTCGATCACGATCTCGGTCTTGGCCATCTCGTCTAACGCCTCGGCGCGGTCGCCGTCCTCTAAGGGGACGAGCACGACGTCGGCCGCGTAGATGCCGTCCTCGTCGACCTTCGCGCGCTGGTGGTCCAGATTGGGAATGCGCGCGTCGGCCTCGAGGCCCTTGACGTCCGCGGCGCCGTGCTCGCGGAGGTGGTCGGCGATCGCCTCGATTCGCTCGGGGGTGCGGTTGAAGAGGTTGACCTCGAGGTCGGCGCCGGTGGCCTCGGCCAACTCGACCATCTCGCCGGGGACGAGCGCGGCGACGTTGCCGTTGATCGAGAGCACGGGCCGCTCGGCGAGCAGCAAGTGCGCGGCGGCCGCCCGCTCGGCCTCGTCGGCGCTGGGGATCGTCTCCTCGCCGAGCAGGTAGTCGAAGGCGCTCCCCCGGCCCTCGGCGTGCATCCCCTGCAGGTGCGTGATTCCCTTCTCGACGCCCTTCTCGATCCGGTGGCGGGTGAGCAGGTCCTGGTATCTCGGGTGGTCCTCCGGAATCTCCTTCTCGTGCTCGACGTCGGCGGAGACGGTGTCGTAATCGGTCACGATCGATCACTGGATTCGATCGATAAAAAACGGCCCGATCCGGCGACTGCCCGCGGCCCCGTCGAACGGTGCCGGTCCGATCGCACTCGCGAGGATCCCGTCCAGACCGGGCGAATCGATCCTGCTACGATCCCAACTCAGAAAGCCCCGATAGGTTTCGCGTAAAGCTACTCACTCGAGGCGAGGCATCTCCACGTATGGCTACGGACCGACGAGACCGAACCCCGACAGCCGATCCCCCCGCCACGGACGACGAGCACGCCGCCCACCTCGAGCGCAGCCGGCGGGTCTGGGACCGCTGGAGCGACTGGTACGGGACGAGCGAGTCGGACTTCGAACCGATTCGCGAGGCGGCCATCGATCGACTCGACCTGCAACGGGGCGACCGCGTGCTCGAGATCGGTTGCGGCCCCGGCGTCAACTTCGAGCGGGTGCGACGCGACATCGGCGCGGAGGGCGAACTCGTCGCCGTCGACTACAGCCCCGGCATGCTCGAGAACGCGCGGGCGCGAATCGAGGCGCACGGCTGGGAGAACGTCCGGGTGCTCCGGGCCGACGCGACGACCGTCGAGTTCGACGACCCCTTCGACGTGGCGCTCGCGACGCTCTCCCTCTCCGTCATGCCCGATATCCGCCGCGCCGCGGAGACCGTTTACCGATCCCTCGTCCCGGGCGGACGCATCGCGGTCGTCGACATCCGGTCGTTTCCGAGCGGCCCCGCTCGAGTCCTGAATCCCCTCGTCCGACGGTTCCTCCGCTGGTACGCGAACTGGAATCCGGACGGCGGCGTCGTGGACGCGCTCGCGACGGTCTTCGACGAGTGCGAGGTCGTCGACACCCACATGGCCGGCACTTCATACACCGTCGTCTGCGAGAAGCGCGACGCCGGATGATAAGACGCTGAACGGCGGATTACACGGAAAATTTCCAAACGCTTCTGCGCCGTACGGAGTGTCAAGTCATCGATAATAGGTTTTGGATACGGGAACGTCAGTAGGTGAGCGTGGCACCGCAGTACAGGGAGAAAGAGTGTCTACTTGGGAGAATTTCAACGGCCAGCACTGGAAGGCATTCTGCTATTCCCAGTTCGCAGATAAGAATCACCCATGCGATTCAGACGATCGGCTGAAGAAACCGAGGACGAATCGAACGGTTGGATGGCTAAAACGAGAGGGAGGTCGAAGGAATCCACGACGGACGACTCCGGAAGCCTGGTAGAGCGAGTACGAGGGAGGTCGAAGGAATCCACGACGGACGACTCCGGAAGCCTGGTAGAGCGAGTACGAGGGAGGTCGAAGGAATCCACGACGGACGATTCCGGGAGTCTGGTAGAGCGAGTACGAGGGAGCTCGAAGGAATCCACGACGGACGATTCCGGGAGTCTGGTGGATCGAGTACGAGGGAGTTCAGCGGAACCGACGGCGGACGACTCGGGGAGCTGGTTCGATCGGGCGAGAGCGAAGTACGGACTCGGTACGCTACTCGTTGCCGCCGGAGTCGTCCTCTTTCTCTTCCCGGAACCGGTTACCTCGACCGCAGGTCTCGTACTGATCGGGGCGGGAGTCCTAATCTGGCTCGCCGGTCGGTTCCAGTAGACGAGCCAGCCGACCTACGAGAGGTCCGTCTCGAGCAGCCGCTCGACCGCGTTCGCCTCGCCGCGGCGGACGAGTTCCGACGCCGTCGAGACGGCACACTCGAGTTCGTCGGCGACCGCCTCGATGCCGGCCGCGCGCGGAATCTCGTAGTAGCCGACCTCACGGGCCGCCCGGAGCGCCGCCAGTTGACGGTCGGTAACGGGTGAATTGGAGACCGTCACGTCGTCGCTCACCCAGCGGACGTCCATGGTCATCCCGTCGGGCACCTCGTCCATCACGGCCGTGAGGGCGGACGGGTGACCGACGACCGTCAGCCGAAGCGATCGGAACGGACCTCGATTGGCGGCACGACAACGACGGTCTCCTGTGCGAGCGCGTTCAGTAGCGACAGTCCGTCCGCACCGAGCCCCCGCCGAAGGTAGAGGAAAAATCCGTCCTCGGCCGGCGTGATATCGTACTCGCGGACGTTCTCGAGGTCCACCAGCAGCGCCTCGTAGGCCTCGGGATCGCCGTAGACGAACGATGTGATCGTCTCGACGCCGTCGACCGCCTGCCCGCCGACGATGACCTCCCGGTCGATGTCGGGCGACTCGCAGATCCCCGCGTGGAGCGGTGGCACCGCCTCCGGGGCGTACTGTAGCCGAATGCCCATCGACTTCATGGCTCGAGCGTGGCGCTCGGCCCACATAAACGTCCGATCGGTATCGGATCCGAGCGAAATCGACAAAAACGAGCGTGGATCAGCGAGCGATTCGAACGGCCGCGGCCGGCGTAACCGCCGTCGCGGTTACTCCGTGAAGGTGATCCAGCCGTTGGGCGCGTGGGCCTTCACGTCGTTCATCGCCTCGCGGGCCTCGGTGCGGTTCTCGTAGGTCTGAGTGCTCTCGGCCATCGTCGTCCCGTACTCGTCGATCAGCTGCCAGACCCAGCCGTCGCCGCCTTCGGCGGTGTGGAGTTCGAAGGAGACGCTGTCGATCTCGAGGATGCTCGCGTCGGCGATCAGTTCGCGGACGTCCTCTAGGGCCGCGCGGACGGCCTCGGTCGAGTCGTGCGCTTCGGTGCCGCTCGCGATGGTGCGCCCGTCCTCGTCGATGAGCCGCCACTGCCAGCGGCCCTCGTCGTCGGCGACCAGTTCGAACGAGGCGACGTCGAAGTCGACGCGGCCGGCCATCGGTGCCAGCTGGCGCACGGCCTCGATATCGTCGAGCACGGCGGCCTTGGATGCCCCCGCACCGACCGCGCTCGCGATCACCTCGCGCTCGCGGTCGACGAGCTCCCACGACCAGCCGTCGTCGCGGTTCAGCCGGATCGCGGCGTCCTCGATGGCGAAGATCGGCGCGTCGGCGACGTGGGTCTGCAGCGCTTCGACGCCGCCGACGGCGCCGTCGCAGTCGGCGTAGGTGACCGTCGAGTCGGCGACCTCCTCGCGGTCGCGGTCGAGCAGCCGCCAGTGCCAGCCGCCGCTGTCGTAGAGCTGGACGGCGACCTCGCCGATCGCGTGCGTGCGGGCCGACGCGGCCGACTCGCGGACGTCGTCTAAGTCCGCGACGAGCTCGTCGCGGGTGGCGTGGGTGTCCCCGGCCTCCGCGACGGTCTCGCCCGAGGGCAGGACGAAGCGCCACTGCCAGTCCTCGTCCGCGTAGGGCTGGAAGATCGCGTCGTCCATCGTCCGGACGTCCGAATCGAGATGCTCGAGCAGGCGGTTCATCGCCTGGCGGGCGGCGCCGCGGGTGGGGTGGGTCGCGGGGTCCTCGGCGACGAGTTTGCCGGCCTCGTCGATGAGCCGCCAGCCCCACTCGTCGTCCTCGTTGACGAACAGCTCGAAGGCGGCGGTCTCGATCTCGAGCAGTTCGGCCTCGGGGGCCTGTTCCTTGAGCGTCATCATCGCCTCGGCGGCCTCGCCGCGGGAGGTGTGCTCCTCACCGCTGTCGGCCAGCACGTTGCCGTCCTCGTCGATGAGCCGCCAGCGCCACTCGCTGTCGTCGGCCTCGTAGACCTGGAACGCGGCGTGTTCGAACTCGATGAGATCGGCCTCGCTGGCCTGTTGGCGAACGCGCTCGATGGCGTCGGTCGCCGACTCGGCGTCGGGATGAGGCTCAGTGCTCGCGGCGACGACGTCGCGGTCCTCCGTGACGAGCCGCCAGTTCCAGTCGGGACCGGTCGGCGTCTGGCCCGCCCCGTCCTCGAACTCGAGTTCGGTGCCGCCGTCGGTCATCGCCTCGTCGACCGCCGCCGGGAGGTTGTCCCCATCGTCCGCGGCGGCCGAGGGCCCGTTCTCCGCGGGGTAGACCTCGTACTCCGCGTCGTCGATCTCGACGACGTCGGCGACGCGAGCGTGATCGCCGAACCGATCGGCGGTCTCCTCGACGGCCCCGCGGGCCGTCGCGTCGGTCGGACTTCGGGCGACGACGTGTTCGGACTCGTCGACGAGCCGCCAGCGCCACTGCGAACCCGACTCGTAGCATTCGTAGGTCGGCTCCCCGGCGACCGTGACGGCGGCCGACTCGAGCGCGGGGAGCAGCGCTTCGGCGGCCGCCTCGGCGTCGCGGCGGGAGTTGTAGTCGTCGGAGGCGGTGGCGACGACCTCGTCGCGGTCGTCGACGAACCGCCACGTCCAGTCGCCGGCGCGCTCGACGAGTTCGACGCCGACGTGCTCGATGTCGAGCAGCCGCGCCCGATCGAACCGCTCGGCGAACGTCCGGGCCGCCCCCTCGGCGGCCTCCAGCGTTCGGTGGCCGGTATCGGTCGAGGCCAGCGGCGTTCGCTCGTCGTCGACCAACTGCCAGTACCACTGGTCGCGCCGTTCCTCGTAGGTGAACGCCGCGCCCTCGATCTCGATAACGTCCGCCTCGGGGCCGCGGTCCTTGAGGAAGCTGACCGAGTTCTCGGCGCCGTCGCGCTCTTCGAACTCACCGGTGCTGGCGCCGACGACGCTGCCGTCGTCGCGGGCCAGCGTCCACTGCCAGGTCCCGTCGCGATCCTCGTAGAGCCGGAACGCGGAGGTGGTCAACTCCATCAGCCCCGCGGAACTGATCTGGGATTGGACGCGCTCGATGCTCTCGGTCGCCTCGGGTCGTGTGACCGCGCTGTCGTTGCTCGTCGCGAGCGCCTCGAGGTGGAGAACGTTCCACTTCCAGTCGCCGTCCTCGTCGCGGAAGACGGCGAACTGGGCGCCCTCCATCGCGTCGCCGGTCATGATCTCCGGATCGTCGGTCGCACCCTCTTCCTCGACGAACATCCCCTTCTGGCCCGTCAGAATGGGAACGAGAGCGGTGACGCCCGCGATCAGTCCGATCCCGAGCGTGTAAACAGAGATGACCTGAACGCTGTAGTCGGTTCCCAGATCCCGCCAGTTGTTGGGATAGGCCCAGCCGAAAAAGACGACGCCGCCGAGTGCAACCAGCAGTCCGAGCGCGCTCGCGTAGATCCCGATCCTGCGCACCGGGAGCATCAAGACGATGCCGAACAGACAGAGCGCCAGCCCCGTTGCCGCGGTGACGCCGGAGATCCTGATCAGGGTATAGGATCCCGCGCTGCCGGCGTAGCCGACGACGTAGGTGAAAATGCCGGCCGCCCCGAGCAGGTAGCCCACGATAAACACCCAGTAGCCGTAGACGTCCTTGCTCGAGTCGGGTTCACCGACGTAGTGTTCGTATAGCCGAAACAAGTTTTGGTGAATTTCACTTGATGAAGACATTCGTAAACTTGAGCAGATAACTGGAACCCATCATAATAAAGCTCCGGCCACTCGACTGATGACTGATAGGTTGTCTACCCAACAGCTACTATTCGCTCAGCAATTCCGTCGAACGCTCTCGCTAGGCGCTAATTCGGCGGTTTACCATACGAAGCGGACGAGGGGGCGATCTTATTTTCACCCCCTGATTAGCGGATGCAATTGAAGAATGTACGCGTAAATCGACGAAAGAATCCAGATTTGAGTTGCTATCGCCGCGGGCCGGCGATCGTCGAACAATCATACGCCTTCTGATAGAACGGTTCGATAGTTAACGGACAGCGATCATTTCAGCATCGCACCCGCGGGATGTGTCGCGCAGACGGTTGGCTCGTAGCCGGCGTCGGAGAGCCCCGTCCCGAGCGCGAAGACGGTTTCGCCGAGCATAGCCATCGAGGCCTGGCCGTCGACCTCCGTGACGTCGCCGATCGTTCGCGCGACCCGCTCGGTCAACAGCTCCGCTTCGCGGGCGAACAGCCGCGAGGCGTACATAAAGGAGAGAAGCGTCGGCTCTTCGACCACCCGAGAGAGCGCCTGCTTGCCGGCCGCCGAGAGCCGGTCGGTCTCGCCTGAGAGGACGTCGGCCGTCGAGAGCTCCCCGAACGTCACGTACTCGACGCGCGCCCGTGCGGGAATCGCGTCCAGCTTGTTCACCTGCGGTCCGCCCGGCTCGAGTCGGATCGGCACGCCGCCGCGGGCCTGGGCGACCACGTCGCCCAGTCCCGTCCCGGCCTGTACTTCCGCCCCGTGGGCGATCGTCACGAGTTCGTTCCAGGAGAGTTCGCGTTCGAACACGCGGTTGGCCGCCAGCGCCGTCCCCAGCGCCATCGCCCCCGAGACGCCGAAGCCCGCTCCCAGCGGAAGGTCTGACTCGGCCTCGACGCGGGCCGTGACCGCGAGCGTCTCGAGGACGGTCTCGACGGCGTCGATCTCGAGTGTCCTCCCGTCGAGGACGATCGTCGATGCCGGCTCGTCGGTCGGTTCGACCGTCACCTCGACGCCGTCCGTAAGCGTCACTCCCGCGCCGCGAGAGCCCGCCTCGGTCGGATCGTCGTCTGGGTGAGCGCTGAAAAAGCCCGTGATGTGCCCCGGTACGAACGCCGTCGCCTCCTCGCGCATTGCCCCCCGATTACGACTCGGGCGATATAACGTTGTAGATTCGATCGTTTCCACGGCCCCGCTCGGATCCGGACCCTCGATCACTCGACGGCGGACCCTCGTCGCACCGCTCGCGGGTTCGCCGTCGAACTGCCCCTCGACACGGTGGTCGCCCGTTCTCGAGAGCGAACCGTCCCGCTATCGCGTGGCGTCTCGAACGCGTCGAGTAGCGGGGCACTCTAATACACTAACTCCACCATTTTATGTTTCATCCTAGAAGTTAGAATTAAATATGTAATCTAAAAATATACTGAATGGATTATGTCGGATACCACTACTCTGGAACGATCGCGATCGACCGATGAACGGACCGCTACGAGTCGCCGGACGCTACTGAAGGCGGCCGGAACGACGGTCGTCGGTGGCGCCGGACTGGCCGCCGCGTCCGGTTCGGCGTCGGCACAGGTCCTCGGCCCCGACGTCATCGAAATCGACGACGGCCTGCTCGGGTGGAGCGCCGACGGCAGCCTCCCGGTCACGGACGAACTGCTCGTGTTCATCCACGGCTGGTTCGGCGACACCACCGTCTCGAGTCAGGCCTCGGACGTCGAGCGCTCCCTCGAGTCGGGCGGCTATTCGCCCGACGAGACGGTCGCCATCGAGTGGCCCGCGACCAACTTCAACTTCATCGGCGCGGAAGCCGACACCGAGAACGTCGGCGAGGTTACGGCCGGTCTCATCGAGGAGTTTTACGATAGCGGCGGCGGTAACGTCCGACTGGTCGGCCACTCGCTGGGCGGCCGCTGTGTCCTCTGGGCCGCGACCAAACTCAGCAGCGGCTACCAGATCGAGACCGTCGCCCCGCTGGGCGCGGCCGCCGACGGGTCGGAGGTCTGTGGCAGTCCGTGGAACGCCGGTCTGGACAACGCCTGCGAGGTTCGCAACTACCACTCGAACAACGACTCGACGGTCGGCAGCGCCTACGGCGGCTTCGGTGACACGGCCCTCGGGACCGAGGGGGCCGGCTGCGATCCCGCCCCGAACTA
Source organism: Haloterrigena turkmenica DSM 5511 (assembly GCF_000025325.1). NCBI lineage: Archaea > Methanobacteriati > Methanobacteriota > Halobacteria > Halobacteriales > Natrialbaceae > Haloterrigena > Haloterrigena turkmenica. Next base: position 2,753,556 of record NC_013743.1, read on the forward strand.
CACGGACGTCGACGTCACCGCCAGCGTCGGCAGCCATCTCTCGTATCTGGGCGACTCGATGGTCGGGAGCGACCTCGCCGGTGCGATCAACAGCGGATCCTGTGACGACAACAACGACGGCGACGACGGAGACGACAGCTGGGGCTGGTTCTGACGTCCGATAGCACCCGCTGTGAACTACGATTCCAAGTCCTCGTCCCGTTTTTTCGCAGTGTACCGTCGTTCCCGTCTCGGCAGCCCTCTCACTCGTTTACGATTTACTAGCGACGCGACTACCGGGGTATGCGATCGTCTACGGCAACAAACGCTGGCGATCCCGCGGGGACACCGTTGGACTTCCGCTGCTCGTCCAACGTGCTCCCCCCCTCGCCGGTCAGCGGCAAGCCAATGATGGGCTCAGCCGCCGCCGGTCCGGCGAGACTTCGCTTCGCTCACGGGTCATCGCTCCCCGTTCGCTACTCGAGGCCTCCCTTCGGTCAGCCTCGCACCGCTCGTCTCGTTGGCTCCCAGGTCCGTCGCTTAGGGCGACAGACGCTGACGATCTCGCGGGAACAACGAGAGACTCACTCCGTTCGCCTCTCTGGCTCCCCCTCGCCGGTCAGCGGCGAGCCCGATTACGGGCTCAGCCGCTGACGGTCTCGCGGGAACAGCACAGCTTCTCGGATGTTGTCCAGTCCGAGAAGCGTCATGATCAGGCGCTCGCCGCCGAGGCCGAAGCCGGCGTGGGGCGGCATGCCGTACTTGAACATCTTCGTGTAGTACTCGAACTGATCGGGGTCGAGACCCTGCTGCTCGAAGCCTTCGATGAGCTTCTCGTGGCGGTGCTCGCGCTGGCCGCCCGAGACCAGTTCCATGCGCGGGTGCATCAGGTCGAAGCCGGTCGACAGTTCCGGATCGTCGTCGTGGTCCTTGATGTAGAACGGCTTGATCTCGCTGGGCCAGTCGGTGATGAAGTAGTGGCCGCCGACGTCCTGTCCGAGGGCCTCCTCGGCCGGCGTCGAGAGGTCGTCGCCCCAGACGAGCTGCTCGTCGAGTTCGCCCGTCGCGTTGATGCGCTCGATGGCCCCCTCGTAGCTGATGCGCGGGAAGTCGCCCTCCGGCACCGCGAACTCGTCGGCGATGCCGATCGCCTCGAGTTCGTCGCCGAAGTTCTCCTGGACCGCCTCGTAGGCGGCCTTGACGATGCCTTCGGCGACGTCCATGGCGTCCTGGTGGTCGCAGAACGCGCCCTCGAAGTCGATCGAAGTCGCCTCGTTGAGGTGGCGGGGCGTGTTGTGTTCCTCGGCGCGGAAGATCGGGCCGATCTCGAAGACGCGCTCGACGTTCGAGCCCGCGATCAGCTGCTTGAACAGCTGTGGCGACTGGTTCATGAAGGCCTCCTCACCGAAGTAGGTGATCGGGAAGAGCTCGGTACCGCCCTCGGTACCCGTGGCGACGATCTTCGGCGTGTTGATCTCCGTACAGTCGAACTCGCGGAACTGGTCGCGGACCGCGTTCAGCACGCCCGAGCGGATCTCGAAGACGGACTGGACGTCCTCCTTTCGGAGGTCGAGCGTCCGGTTGTCGAGTCGCGTCGAGAGGTCAGCGTCGACCTTCCCCGACGGGTCCAGCGGCAGTTCCGGGTCCGCGGGCGCGACGACCTCGACCGATTCGGGCGTGACCTCGACGCCCGTCGGTGCGCGCGGCTCTTCCTCGACGGCGCCGGAGACTTTGACGACGCTCTCGCGGGAGGCGTCGAGTCCCGTCTCGACCAGATCGTCGTCCATCTCGTCCTTCTCGAACTTGATCTGGATCTTGCCGGAGGTGTCCCGAAGAATCAGGAAGGCAATTCCGCCGAGGTCGCGGATCTCGTGGACCCAGCCGGCGACGGTGACGTCATCGCCCGGCTCGGTGTCAGCAGTGTAGGTTCGGTCCTGCATACACCTCGATTCCGGTCGCCGCAACTTAAGCGCAATCGTTCGCGGCCGTTCGGTTCGCGGACCGCTCACGCTCGGCCGTTCGTCCGAGGGCGGACCATCGACGCCGCTCGAAGCGCGGCCGAGCGGTTCCGATCGGCCTCGAGCCGTGCGATCGCAGTCGCTCGCACCACGACGAGTTTTCACGATCCGCCCCGACCGTCTGGTATGGACGACCTCGAGTCACTCGCCGACGAGATCCGGAGCGCGGACACCGTCGTCGCCTTCACCGGCGCGGGCATCTCCGCGCCCTCGGGCGTACCGACGTTCCGGGGCGACGGCGGCGTCTGGGAGAAGTTCGACGAAGGGCAGTTCACCTACGGTCGCTTCCGGAGCGATCCGGCGGGATTCTGGGACGACCGCGTCGACCTGCAGCGGGAGATGTTCGCCGAAGTGTACCAGCCGAACGCGGCCCACGAGGCACTGGCCGCAATGGGCCGGGACGGCCATCTCGAGGCGATTCTCACGCAGAACACCGACGGGTTACACGCGCAGGCCGCCGACGCGGTTTCCGGGGACTCGAGCGGCGATTCCGACGGTGCTGACGCTAACGGCGACGCCGCCGATGACAACACCACGCTCCTCGAGTTACACGGCAACGCCCGGCGCGTCCGCTGTACGGACTGTGGGCGGCGAAGAGACGCCGATCCGGTCTTCGACCGGGCCGCCGAGGGCGAGTTGCCCCCAACCTGCGACTGCGGCGGCGTCTTCAAACCCGATGTCGTTCTCTTCGGCCAACAGCTTCCGGGTACGGTCATCCAGCGCGCCCGGTCGCTGGCCCGCGAGAGCGACGTCTTCCTCGCCGTCGGCTCCTCGTTGGTCGTCGAGCCGGCCGCCTCGCTGCCTCGACAGGCGGCGTCGACGGGAGCCACTCTCGGTATCGTCAACCTCGAGTCGACGCCGGTCGACGACGCGGCCGACGTGGTCCGTCGCGAGGACGTGACCGAGGTCCTGCCGCGGCTTCGCGAACTCGTCGCAGAATAGCATCGGTTTGAGTCGGATCCGACCCGAATCAGGCGTCGCGGGCCGCCTCGACCGTCTCGCGAACGGCCTCGACGCCCTCCTCGTGAGCGAGGTCGCCGACGACGATCACGTCGGCGTGCTGGGCCATCGTCGCGGCCGAATCGTAGTCGTGGATGCCGCCGCCGTAGAACAGCGTCGTCTCGTCGGTCGCCTCGCCGGCCGCCTCGACGATTTCCTCGTCACCGAACGTCCCGGAGTACTCGAGGTAGACGATCTCCTGGCCGAACATCCGCTCGGCGACCTCGGCGTAGGCTGCGACGTCGTCCGGCCCGAGGTCGCAGTCGGCTTCGGTGTACTCCGCGACGTCGGCCTCGGGGTTCATCACGATGTAGGCTTCCGTCCAGGTCCGGTCCCAGTCCATGTCGTCGTCGGTTCGCACCCACTCCTTGTGGGCGCCCGTGATCCAGAACGGCGAGCCGGCGTTGAAGACGGTGGGGATGAGATACCCCTCGAGCGCCCGGTTGTCGATGACGACGTCGGGACTCGAGGGCTCCTGGTAGAGCGGCACGTCGTGTTCGGCGCAGGCGTCGACGACGGCCTCCATGTTCTCCTCAGTGATTCCCATGGTGCCGCCGACCTCGATAGCGTCGGTACCGGTCGCACAGAGGTCTCCGTAGGTGACGCCCTCGGGGAGCTCCTTGTCCGGGTCGATCTTGAGAATATGGTTCCAGTCGTCCCAGGGGCAGGCAGTCATACCGCGTCGTTTCCCGACAACCGGCAAAAACGCTACGAAACGGCCCCTGGCGGAGAACGACCGCGAGTAACCTCACGAGGCCCGTTTACGACGACCGTTCGTCGACGCGTTCGGAGACCGTCAGGAGGTCTCGAATAGCCGTCAGCGCCTCGTCGACCGCAGCCTCGTCGATCGTCGTCGCGTCGCCGTCGAGCGCTTTGTCGCCCTCACTCGAGTCGGAACCGATCGCCGGTACTGACAGTCGGAGGACGAGCGCATCGCCGTCGGTCAGCAAATCCGTCGCCGGCGGAATCGCGGTCGCGTAGCGTGCGGCGAAGGCCCGGAGATGCACAGCAGCGCCGGGAATCCGGAGCTCGACGGATCCCGCTGACAGCGCGTGAACGAGCAGGTGGTCGTCGGCCAGCGACGGGGCGTCGATCGCGACCGTCGATTCCTCGGAGGTCATCTCGCCGCTGGACTCGAGGTCGAGGTCGCGATCGAGGTCGGAACCGGCGCGGAACTCGAACGCGGGTTCGCGCTCCGTCGCGAGCGACCGGTAGGCGTCGACGACCGACGGCGGTCCGCCTGTGGAATCGCGGTCGCCGTCGATCGCGGACGCCAGCAACGCCGCCCGGTACGCTCCCCGATCCGTGCCGCGGGCAGCGAGTCGGTCCCGGAGCCACTCGAGCGGAACCGTCGCGTCGATCGTCGGGTCGGTGTCCGTCGCCGACTCCTCGAGACTGTCTGCCGGTGCGAGCAGGACGACCCGACAGTCTCCTCGTCGCCCCTCGAGAGCGTCCGCGTCATCGTCGGCGCTCGAGCCGAAATCGGTTGCGACCGTCAAAACGAGATCCACTCGTTCGTTCTGCTCCCCGCGTTCGAGTACCACCTCGAGGACGGACGCGGACCGTCTGCGAGCGGTATCGAAATTAGCGGTCTCGACGTCGCCGAACGAATCCCGTGCTTCGAGGTCCGTCACCGATTCGGTCTCGGTCCCGATATCGATCTCGAGACCGATCGCCTCGAGCAGCCACGACCGAAACGCGTCCGAGAGCGACAGTTCCTCGAGGACGATCAGCGCGACGTCCCGAGGCGTGACCGATTCGAAGCGAACGGAATCCGCGGGCGTGGGCATGTCTCGGTGCTGTTGGGCCGTCGCCAAGAGCGTTCGGTTCGCGTCGACGACCGACGCTCGAGGAGTCTCGCGTCGAGGACCGCTGAACCGGGCCGGCCGATGAGTCGGATCAGCGCCGCGACCGGTACGCACCGACGGCCCCGAGGAGACCAATCGCGGCGACGGCGGCGCCGACGGATCCGAGACCGCTCTCGTCAGACTGGTCGTCGGTGTCGGTCCGAGAGTCGTTGTCCGCGTCTTCGGCTCCGGAGTCGTCGCCGGGGTATTCGAGTTCGGTGTGATCGCCGACCTCCTTCTCGAAGTGCGTGTGGACCTCGGTTCCTTCGAGGGTCCCCTCCAGATGGACGACGTACTCGCCGGGTTCCGTGAAGATCACCGGAGCCTCGTACACGCCGGGTTCGCCGTGTTTCTCGCTGACCTCGAGCGGGGTTTTCTCGCTTCCCGAGGCGTCGATCGATACGGTTAGCGTCTCGGCCTGTCCGTCGACCGGCTCTCCTGTCTCGTTATCGACGATTTCGAACTCCAACCACATCCGCTCGCCGGTGACAAGCGGTTCGTCCGCTCCGCCGAAGGTGACGTCGTAGCCGTCGAGCTCTTGGGTCTCGTGGGCTACAACGGGTCCGACGGCGACGGTCATCAGTACTGTGATCACGACGAGTGCAGTGAGCGGTTTGCGCCAGCGCATGCGAGATGGGACGTAATCTCATCTCGAAAAGAATCTGGTTCGATTCTCTGGTAGCCGTATCAGGAACTATATAGCAATATTTCGGCCGATTCAAGCGTTACTGGCGAGCTCATTCACAGAAGTGACGATATATATACAGTTTCTCGGCCTGTCGGCGTGTACGCATAGTGAAACGAATGCCGCGTTCGTCCGCATCGCTATCGGACGATCCGATTTGAAAGCGCGCGAGGACGACTCGAGGATTGCTCGCGAGAGCAGCGAACCGAGAGAGACGGAAATCAGCGGGTTCGGACGTCTAGACGTACTCGAACCACTCGTCGTACTCGTCGGTCTCCCGCTCGACGACCTCGAAGAACTTCTGCTGAATTTCCTCGGTGACCGGGCCGCGAGAGCCGTCGCCGATGACGACGTTGTCGACCTTCCGGATGGGCGTGACCTCGGCCGCGGAGCCGGTGAAGAACAGCTCGTCGGCCGTGTTGAGTTCGCCCCGTGAGATCGAGACGTTGTCGTGGACCGTGTAGCCGAGGTCCTCGGCGATCTCGATCACGGTGTCGCGGGTGATGCCGTCGAGGATGGACTCGGAGAGGCCGGGCGTGTGGAGCTCGCCGTCGCGAACGAGGAAGATGTTCTCGCCGGGGCCTTCGGCGACGTTGCCCTCCTTGTTGAGGACGATCGCCTCGGCGAAGCCGTTCCGGCGCGCCTCCTCGCCGGCGAGCATGCTGTTGACGTACAGTCCCGTCGTCTTCGCGTTCGTCGGAATCTGGCTCGAGGCGTGTTTCCGCCACGAGGAGATCATGACCTCGATCCCCTCTTCGAGGGCTTCCTCGCCGAGGTAGGCGCCCCACGGCCAGACGGCGATCGCGGTGCGCGTCGGGCAGTCCTTCGGACTGACACCCAGCGAGTTGTAGCCGTAGAAGGCGACCGGCCGGATGTAACAGGACTCTAAGTCCTGGCGCTGGATGAGCTCCTTCGTCGCCTCGGTGAGCTCCTCCTTCGTGTAGTCGATATCCATCTCGTAGGGCTTGGCCGACTGGAAGAGCCGTTCTAAGTGTTCCTCCCAGCGGAAGATCGCGGGGCCCTCCGCGGTGTCGTAACACCGTGCGCCCTCGAAGACGCCGCTGCCGTAGTGCAGTCCGTGCGTGAGGACGTGGACCTGCGCCTCGTCCCAGTCGACGAACTCGCCGTCCATCCAGATCGTGTCGACGTCCATCTCGTCGAATCCCATGATCGAGAGTGTTACAAGCCACCGTACTAAGTGTTCGCGGTTTCGGGTGCGAAAATCGAACCGAGCGGCGTTGCTTGCCGTTGAATCTTACTCAAATGCGGCCGTGATGACGACCGACTGGGGACGCAGGATGCAGACGGCGAATCATCAGATAGCAGTCTTCCGCTGCGGATGACCAGTATCCGTCTCGAGACGAGATCGGAGAACAAACGTGATCGACTGGGCCGAGCGCTGCCTACTCGGAATCGACGGGGTTCTCGAGCAGGCCGTCGACGAGCCGCGTAAATCGATCGACCAATCGGTCCGGCACCGTCGGTGAGATCTCCGAGAGCAGCGGCGCGGTTCGGTCGGGTCGGGACAGCGAGAGTGTGACGCGATTGCGCTCTCCGTACTCCTTCTCGACGATGTCGCACTCGACCAGGTTATCGAGGTGGTACTCGAGGGTGCTCCGGGCGATGTCGAGTTCGTCCGCGACCGCGGCCGGTCGGCTAGAGCCGCGCTCGATCAAGAGGAGGACGATCTCGCGGGTCGTCTCGCGGCGAAACAGCGCCAGCGCGGCGCGCTCCCACTCGTCGTACTGCGGGGGATAGTAGTGGGTCTGCCCGTAGAGTTCCTCGCGAACGAGTTCGTCGGCGTCGATCAGCCGACGAACGTGATACTGGATCTGTCCCGGCGCGTACGTCGACTCGCGGACGAGTTCGTTGAAGTGGATTCCGGCGTTGGCCCGAACGTGTGCCCTGATCTGTCGTCGTGTCTCGCTCATTGTGGACGTGGTCGTCGTGATCGATGCCCCGCCAGCGGGGCTGCTATCATCGAATAGCGACCACGACCGGATAACGGCTTCTGCTCGTTCCCGACAGCTGGGAACGGGTCATACGACCCGTCTTGATGGGATAATCGGTGAAATATGAAATCGACGCAGACGCGAGCGAGTGCTCGAGATGCCCGTCTTCGATCGATTCGATGTGAGACGGATGATCACCGTGGTACGACGACTCGTGAACAACCGAAGCGCATAGGTAGCGTTCCCGCCCAGCTAGTGTATCGCGGATGGAACATACGAGTCCCCTCGACATCCCGTGGCTGGATCCGCAACTGGCGCCGGTGTTGATAGTCGTGATCGTCCTCGCCGCCGTCGGCACGACGATCCTCTTTTGCTGCGGGCTCGTCGCGTACTCGAGACGGCGCTCGCCCCGGTATCTACTGATTACGGCCGTGCTCGGACTGCTCGTGGTTCGGTCTGTCGTCGGCCTCGGTACCGTGTTCGGCGTGGTTCCGATGACGGTCCACCACCTCGTCGAACACGGGTTCGACTTCGCGATCGCCGTGCTCGTCCTCTATGCGGTCTACCGAAGCGGACCGATGGCCGATACTGAGACGAACCGCGAGCGTCCCTCGAAGTCCGACGATTAGTCTCGAACGACGGCCGAAAATCCCGCTACCGAACGCATCTGCACGTTTCAGCGTGACGCCGCGTTACTCGTCGTCGAACTCGAGGGCCACCGAGTTAATGCAGTAGCGTTTGCCCGTGGGGTCGGGGCCGTCCTCGAAGACGTGGCCGAGGTGGCCGCCGCAGTTGGCACACAGGACCTCGGTGCGGCGCATCCCGTGGCTGTTGTCTTGCCGAGTCTCGACGCGGTCGTCGTCGACGTCGTAGAAACTGGGCCAGCCGCAGCCGGACTCGAATTTCGTGTCGCCGTCGAACAGTTCGGCGCCGCAGCCGGCGCAGGCGTACGTCCCGTCCGCTTTGTGATCGACGTACTCGCCGCTAAAGGGCGGTTCGGTGCCGGCCTCGCGCAGGATGCGGTACTCCTCCTCGCTCAGTCGATCGCGCCACTCGGCGTCGCTGTCCGGAAGGTCGCCGTCAGCGTCGTCGCGGGGCTGATCGCTCGTATCGTGTTCCATGGAGTTCCCTAGGGGAGAGACGCCTAAGAGTCTGTGCGTTCCGACGGGGTATCGAGTCGCAATCCGTTGTTCGCGGTTCTATCGACTCGTGATAACGTCGGTACTCTCACAGTCGGGACACTGTGTCATACGGCCCAGTTTCGGGACGTCGATGCGACGCCACGCGTCGTCGCCGCCGGGCGCTTCGAACCCGCAGTTGCGACACCGGGACAGGCCGAGGCTGGTCGAGTTACTCGCCATAGATCGATCTATGCGACACGGTCGCATAGAAGTTGTTCACGGTCGCGCTGACAGTCACCGATCGGAATGAAACTATCAGTCTCGTTCGACCCCACCGGATTCGAACGTGGGCCGTGCGCGACGGTGTTGCGACACGGTTCGGCGTCTAGCTGATGGTTCGACAGCCGACAGCATCAGTCGGATCGAGACGACTCCACGTCGGCGCGACTCTGCCCGTAATCGGTCGCCCGATCCGATGATCGGTCGGTCAACCCGTCGCTCGATCCCTCGTCGACGGCCAGCGGTGACTCCGCGTCCTCGAGGAGCGTCTCGAGCCGATCGAAGACATCGATCGTCCGGTCGCCATCGCGACAGGGCGCGACGTGGAGGAGTTCGTCGCCGTCGAACTCCGCGACCGCGATCGTCGGGAGCCGCCAGACGTCGTGTGACTCGCCCGTGATCGACGACTCGACGTGCGTGTTTCGGAAGAACGGCTCGAGCCGGCGCCCCGTGCGAGCCGCCCAGTTCTCGAAGGCCTCGAGTCGGCGCTCGATCCGACAGAGCTGGGGAATTTGCATCGCTCGCTCGGGTCGATCGACCTCGATTTCCTTGCCCCAGACGCTCACGTCTACCGACTCGATCGGCGCCTGCGACTCGAGATCGGAGAGCTGCTCGAGAGCGCGTTCCTGCGTCGGACCGGCGCTCGCGGGGGCGAACGATCGGATCCACAGTTCGACTGACGTCGGTGTTGTAGTGGGGTTCGACACGTATCTGAGCCGTCCACAGATGTGTACAAAAGTGTTGTCTGAATCATAATTTGGATTGAAATAATGGTTGGCGGCGGCCGTGGTGATTTCCGCGTCGCGGGCCCACCAGAGAGCGTGCGAACGCTACTGATCGGTCGTGGTGGTCCACACTGGCGATTGCCGACACCTATTGGCGACCAGCACCGAAACGCACACATTCAGGGTCCCCGGTCGCCAACGCTTCAGCAATGACCGTTTCACGAACCGTCGAACTCGAGGGGCACATCATCGACTCGGGGACGATGGGCCACTGTTTCGGGGTCGTGATGGACATGGGCGGCGAGTTCGAGGTCGAGGAGTTCGAGGTCGGCCGCCACAAACACGCGGAGACGTACTGCCGGATGCGCGTGATGGCCGAGAGCGAGGACGACCTGCGGGCGATCCTCCACGAACTCAACCAGCAGGGCGCGACCGTCGCCGACCCCCGCGATGCGACGCTCGAGGCGGCGCCGGAGGACGGGGTCGTCCCCGTCGATTTCTACTCGACGACCAACCACCCGACGTTCGTCCGCGTCGACGGCGAGTGGGTCGAAGTCGAGAACGTCGAGATGGACTGTACTCTCGTCGTAGACCGAGGCGAAGACGGCGAGGACCCGCGCGTCTACACGAAGGTCCTGAACGCCGTCGAGGAGGGCGATCTCGTCGTCACCGGCGAGACCGGGATCCGCGTCGAACCGCCGGAACGCCCCCGCAACGGCAGTGGTTCGTTCGGCTTCATGCAGGGCGGCGTCTCGAGCGAGCGGCCCTCGGCGTCACTGATCGAGGAGATCGCCGACGAGATGCGCGAGGTCCGGGAAAACGACGGGAACGTCCTCGTCGTCTGCGGCCCGGCGATCGTCCACTCCGGCGGCCGGGACGCGCTCGCCGACCTCGTCCGTGCGGACTACATCGACGCGCTTTCGGCCGGCAACGGCTTCGCCGTCCACGACCTGGAGCGCGACCTCTACGGCACCTCGCTGGGCGTCGACACCGAGAGCCTCGAGCACCCGCGAAAGGGGCACAAACACCACATCTACACGATCAGCGAGATCGCCCGCCTCGGCGGGATCGAAGAGGCCGTCGACGAGGGCGTCGTCGACGAGGGCGTGATGTACGAGTGCGTGCGCAACGACGTCCCCTACGTCCTCGCGGGCTCGATCCGCGATGACGGCCCGCTCCCGGACACGATTACCGACTCGATCGCGGCCCAGAACGCGATCCGCGAGCAGGCCCAGGAGGCCGACATCGTGCTCATGCTCGCGACGCTGCTCCACTCGGTCGCCGTCGGCAACTGCCTCCCCTCGACAACCAAGACCGTCTGCGTCGACATCAACCCGGCCACCGTCACCCAACTGCTCGACCGCGGCAGCGCCCAGGCCATCGGCATGGTCACCGACATCGGGACCTTCATCCCGATGCTCGCCGAGGAACTGCTCGAGTAACTGCCGCCGATCGAACTGCGTTCTCGTTTTCCGCTGGGTCAGATTCGAACGATACTCTGGCGATAGAGCCTCTAGCCAAATGGGGTTTCTTTTGGACAATACCATTGGCTATTTCCGATAGACTTAGTTAGTTGAATTATGTATCCGAACCATACGATGGATCGACGATCAACACCGACACCGACGCGCCGACGGTGGCTCGCAGCCTGCGGCGGCGCATCGGTCGGTATTGCCGGTCTTTCCGGCTGTACGGGTAGTGACGATTCGGACGGCGAAAACGGTACTTCTGAATCCGACGGCGACGGTGAGAAACCCGATGAAAACGGGACCAACGGCAGTCACAACGGCTCGATCGGCGAATCGTGGCCGATGGCACGGTTCTCGGCGAACAACGGGATGGTTACTGATGAGTGGAGCGGACCTGAAGGTCCGCTCGAGGAACGGTGGACGGTCGAAATAGAAGATGGAGCGGTTTCAGGACCTGTTGTCGGTCACGGCCTCGTCTATGTCGCGGATGAGACGTCGACACTCCACGCGATCGACCATACGACTGGCGACGTCGAGTGGACATACGAACCGGAACTGCCACCGGAGACACCTCCAAATCCGCAGTGGGAACCGACGACGCCCGCGGTAACTGACGACGCCGTGTACTTTCTTACTGAAACCCTGTATGCACTCGAGCCCAAGAGCGGTGATGTCTTGTGGTCGATCGAACTCGGGTCCCTGTACTCTGGAGACATTCGTGTCTACGATGGGATCGTATATGTCCACAACGGTGGAAAACTATACGCAATTGATTCTAATAACCAAACTATCGTCTGGGAGGATGAAGCTAGTTCCACACAGGATATAGCCATCGGAGATGACGGCATGTTCTACGTAGTTCGGCGAACAAACAATGGCCATGATTACGAGGTAATGGGAATTGACATTTCGTCTAAGGGGACAGAGTGGACGTATTCTCCACCGGGAAACGTAGCCTCCGGTTTTGGATTACTGGTTCGTGATGGAACAGTATATCTTAACGAGATGGAAAAGCTACTGATGATTGATGGTGTAACTGGTGATGTCGAAATACTCGCCGAATTCGAACAAACGAGCGAACTTGTCCCAACAACCGGTCGTGCACCAACAATCGCAGACGGAATTGCCTATTCCCCGGCTCCGAGCAGGTATCCTGCTGTCCAAGCAGTCAATTTAAGCACTGGTAAAGAACCCGATATATGGGATTCGAGTGCTCTTAAAAACGGACCAACAGGCATCCAACCGTTCGTTACTGATGGTACACTCTACGTTTGGCGTGATCCAGGATATGTTCAGTTAGATGCTATTAATACTAAAACTGGAAAACAACAATGGACAACCCATACAACAGATCACATTGACTTAATCGGTGGGCGTATCAGAGGATACGCAATCCTCAGCGATACTGTGGTGTTCACATATAACTCTGGGAGTGGTAGTACTATCAGTACACTCGAACCAGAATAGTCATTGGGAGAAGCATTATCTATATATCGGCTTATTGAGGACCGGTATCACCGTACTTATCAGTCGATTTTTCGGGACCCAATATTACAGTCTCCTCATCATTGAGGGACTCTTCAAGAGATTTTAACATCTTACTGAGTCCAATCTTCTCACCGAACGAAGGATCCCCTGTATTTGGCGGTGTACCCGATTTCATCGGCATCATGCCGGGCATAGCGATCAGAATCTCGAGTGACGTATCGAACGTGATCGGTTCGACTTCACCGATTTTCTGTGGAGTATCGCCGCCGAGGTCGACTTCGACGTCCATCCGATCGCGGACGTACGTCGTTCCCTCACCGTCGACCGGATCGCCCGCTGTTGCACTCACTTCGAAGCGAGAGTACTCGCCCTGGAGATCGACGTTGTAGCTGTTGACTTGCAGGACGTACAGCATCGGCGGCCACGGTACCAGCGGGAGCCCCGGTGTCGGTAGCCGCTGTCCGTATTTGGCTCCGAGCGCCGCGTGCTCGCCGTCGACATCGTTGTCCATGATCGTGGTGTTCGGCGGTCGAACCGACGGTACCTCGTCGTCGTTGACCGTCTCGAGATCCATGTACGTCGGCGAACCGGAGACGTCGAACTCCATGTCGCCCATGAGCTCCGATCCCTCGAGTTCGCCGCTTCCCGTCTCGACGTCGCCGGCGAAAACCGCCTGCACGATATCGAGGGAGTCGTCGAGCGCGCCGTCGCTCGTGGACATCGCGTCATCGACCTCGCTGACCGTTTCCTCGTGGAAATCGGCCATCTCATCGAGTCGACCGGTGAGCGTCTCGAAGTAGGCGTTTCGCACTTCCATTCGAACGAGGTCCGGAACGTTGTCGTACGATTCCGTCTCTACGAGTTCGGCTTCGACGTCTCGGATCTCGTCGTTTAGCTCTCTGAAGGGCGATGGACTGCGCAGAAACTCCACTCGCGGTTGCTCGATCGCGTTCGTCTCTTTCTTGACGTACGCGTTGACCAGATAGAGGTCGTCCTCGAGCCATTCTTTGAGTTCGGCTCTGTCGAGATTTGAACTGGCCTCGAGATCCTCAAAGCCGTAACTCGCAGAGTCCGCTCCGAGAACTTCGGAGCGAATATCCAGCGCGACGGATATCGCCCCGTTGGTACTCTCGTTCGTCGGCGGAATACTCGAGATGCGGATCGAATCGCTGAGATCCGCTTCGATCTGGGACTCAAGGTCGCCGTCCGAATCGAGCGCGTTCACCTCGAGCATCGCCTCGAGGGAGTCAGTTACGACGTGCTCGAAGTTGGCCGGATCCGAGAGGCCGGTGATATCGCCTCGGCTCGCGTATCCGGTGCCGGCCTCGAAATCGTCCTCGATCTCGCTTCGATCGATATCGAAATCGTCGACGAGATCAGCGTCGATGTCGACCTCGATCGTGACCGGGAGTGTTTCGGGCGATCGATCGATGGTTTTCGTGTCGGTTCCGTTCCCCGTCGTGTTCTCGAAAACCGATCGCTCCTGAACTTCGACGTCGGCATCGATCGTGAGACTGTGGAGATCACGATTGGTGTACGCTCCCTCAGTAGCCCGCCAGTCCTGCGACAACGACACGTCGATGTCGGTGACTCCGGTCGAATCGAACTTCGAACGGCTGTACTCGTAGTCGGAAAACGAATTGCTCCTGTTTGCGGAAAGTGACCCGTACGAGACATCGACCGATCGATCGACATCCACGTCGTAGATATCGTCGATGAAGTCGCCGTTCTCGAGTTGCGATTTGAATCCCTCGGTGTAACCGATTGGTTCGTCAATGTCCTCGGGATTCATCGCGCTAGGGAGATCGCCCAGTACCGTCGAGAGATCTCCGATGCCGATCATCTCGTAGTAGGCGATGTCTGCCATATCGTTCGGTTCGACCGTTTCGTTCTGCGTCAGCGGATTCATCTCGCCGAACATGCCGTCGACGAGTTCGGCCGTCGAGGGTGCGTCCGGGAGATCGCCGTCTTTGTCGCCGAAGAGATACTCGCGGAAGTCCTCGCAGGCCGCGTCCTTGAGGCTCGGATCGTCCTCGAAGTAACTGTGCAGTCCCGCACTACCCTCGAGATCGTCGAGCGAGGCGTCGCCTTCCGACGTGAGGATCGCAGTATACGAGCGGTCGATCTCGATCGTCCTCGAGGCGTCCTCGTAGCCGTCCGCGAATATTTCGACGGTGAGTTCCGTCCGGTCGTCGATTGCGAGCGACTCGAGGTCGATCGTTCCATCGGCGCCCGTTGTCGCGTACGCGAGTCCGTCGTCCGCCCAGACGTTGACGTCGGCCCCGTCGATAGGCTCTCCGGACGGATCGTAGACGTTGATCGTTCGATCGGTAGATGGCTGGAGTTCGACGCGTTCTCGAGAATTCCGTTCGGAAAACCGGATGCGCTGCTCGAATCGTTCGTAATCATCTCCAATCACGACGACTGAGTGCGTCCCGTTCTCCGCGAGCTCGAACGAAACCTCGTTACCGGGGACCGTCGTACCTCGCTTTTCTCCGTCGACGAAAACGGTCGCGTTGTAAACGCCGTTTCCGAACCCGTCCGTGACGGACACCGTCGCCTGATAGCCGTCGTCGCTGTTCTCGTCATCGTCTTCCCCGGCCATCGTCTCCAGCATGTCCGCGGTGAAACACGCCCATGCAGGACGCATTACCCTGTCAGCGTACGGATCAACAGCGTCCTCGCCGAAGACCTCGTCTTGGACGCCGAAAATAGCGTCGTTCGCCATCACTTCCGTGTGATTGTTCTCGAGAATTTCGTCGAAGGTCCATGCTTGCTGGCCAGCACCTGTCCCTTCGTCCATCCGATTGATGAACGACTTGAAATACGCCATCGGATAGAGCCGCATGGCCGTCTTCTGGGCCATGTTTTCGAACTCGGTGGCCTCGCCCTCGAGAAAGTCCTCATTCAACATCGTCTCGAATTCCTGGGTCTTCTCCTGTAACTCGAGGATCGGCGTCCCGACAGTAACGGTGAGATCGTCTACCGTCCGCTCGCTGATGACCCGATCGTCTTCCTCGAGCGTGATCGTCACCCGATCGAGCGTCACCTCGAGCAGCCCGTCGCCGCCCGCTCGTTCCGCGACATCGATTCGGTCATCGGCGGTCCTGATCGCGCGGTCGGGGTCATCGGGAACGTCCCCACCGATGGAAACCGTCGTCGCGACGTCGCCGGTCGTCTGGCCGGCGGCCGACAGCGACTCCTGTGCCTCGAGGTAGATCAACAACTCGAGATACGTCTCGAACGTCTCGGTCTGGTTGCCCCCGAGCGCGTCGAGTTCGGACGTCGTTACCGGTTGGGCCGCGGCCCGGTGGGTCGCATCGAGGACGGCACCGCGGAGTTCGCTCTGGACGGCCGTTTCCGTCCGGTCCATCGCGAGCGTCTCGTCGATCTCCGTCTCGGGTCCGCCGCGCATCTGGAGGACGCCGACGACCGTGACGCTGGTCACCAGCAGCAACACTCCGATTATCGCGAACGGGACGCGAGCGCGATCGTCGATCGATACCGTTGCCGTTCGTGAACGTTTTCCTGTCATTATTCCCATGTATACGTCGTGATGTCGACGTCGCTGGGGGCGATGGTTTCCTCGAAGAACGCTTCCAGTTCGGCCTCGTCGTCGCCGATCGCGTCGAGTTCCTCCCCGATCGCCCCCGACTCGAGGTCGTCGGCGATCAGTTCAGTGAGGCCCGCGATCAGCACCTCGTTGGCGTCGTCAGCCCGGGCGTCCGACCGCCGCAGCGGACCGGCGTCTCGCTCGAGGTCGTGATCCGGATCGAGTCGATCGGCGAGTTCGAGGTAGTGAGTCGTCGTGACGGCACGATCGAGACCGCGCCGCTCGAGTGTCAGTTGCGTTCGCTCGGGCGGGAAGTAGCCGCGGACGATCGAGCGAGCGATCGGTTCGGCGAGCGCGTCGATCTCTTCCTCGTCGGCGTACGCCGCCGCCAATGCTGAACTGTTGAGAGCAGGGGGTTCGCTCGAGGCGGTCGTCGTCGCGGCGGTCGTATCTGCAGTCGGCGGCGGCCGCTGGCCGGCGGTCACTTCGCCGCTGATCGAGGCGTCCTCGTAGGGGCGCCAGCTGGCGACGACGTGGACGTTGCGGTTCGAACCGGTGAACCGGCCGTCGACGCTGGCGGCGACGCTCTCGACGAACGAGTCGGCGTACCGGATCAATCGGTCGTCACCGATCGTCGCGTTCGCGACTGCCGCCTCCGCGAGCAGGTCGGTCGCGGAGCCGTACGTCGTCCGTTCGTAGCCGTCGACGGTCTCCGGTTCCTCGTAGCGGTCGCTCTCCGTGATCGCCTCGAGATCGTAGCTGACGGCGACCGTCGACCCGCTGAGCGTTTCGGCGGTTCGGTCCGCCCGCGTTTCCTCGAGCGAGCCCTCGGTACCGGTAAGATAGAGGCCGAGCAGCAGGACGCTCGCGCTGACCAGCAACAGCGCGAACGCGACGTCGAGGACGGTGCTGACGGCGCGCTCCGATCTCACGGCGACCACACCTCCACGCGAAGGGTACCGCCGCGGACGTCACCGGGGGCGACTTCGACGGGGACGGGCCGTTCCGCCACGCCGGTCTCGATTCCGGACCCGTCGGCGGGCGGACCCTCGGGGTCGTCGACCGGCGTTCCGTCCGCCCCGAACTGTTCCGTCGCGACGACCGCCCGATCGCCGTCGTCGGTCACCGCAGTGACTTCGACGTGGACGTTTCGTCCCTGCGGGAGCGAATCCGGTTCGACGTCGTCCAGCCCGGTCGGTCGGTGGGCTGCAAAGGTGCCGCCGTGAGAGGCGTCGGCCCAGATTCGGTCGATCGCGGACGCCTCGGGCGAACGGTCGGTGCGGTCCCTGAGGACGTCGGCGAGGAAGCCGCTGTAGAGGCCGAGCGCGAGCACCATCACGACGATCGCAACGAGCGCCGCTACCGGCTCCGTCTGCCCTCTAAACGACCACGAGCGTGACATGGTAGTTCTCCGTCTCGTCGTTTCGTTCGATCCAGTCCAGTTCGGCCGCGCGCTCGTCGGTGGCGGTAGCGGTCGGACAGACGGAATCAACGGTCGTCGCGCTCTCGAGGGTCGTTTCACACGTTTCCGAATCGAACTCCGCAGTGACGGTGAGCGGATAGACGCCGATCCAGAACTCTTCGTCGGGACGTTCGGTATCAGTACCCGGCGAACGGGTCCCGTCGATCCGCACCCCGTCGACGAGGTGCGAATCGAGATCGGTTCGGACGGTATCGGAGTCCGCGTGGGTCGTCGTCCACGTCGCCTCGTAGCCGACGGCCGCGTACTCGTGTGGCGCGACGATATGGGGCTCGATGGGAGCAGTACCGGTCACGGTATACGTGATCGTCGGCGTTTCGTTGCCCCGGTACGTGGCGGCCACTTCCTTCGGGAGGGAACGACGGCCGTCGAGTATCGAGTCTTCGTGTTCGGTCCCCCGAACTCGTAACTCCGGCATCTCGTCGGGTTCGACGGCGACCTGTCGAACGGTTAGCTCGTCCGAGGCGGTCAGCCACTCGCCGGCGTTGTTCTCGTCGGCGTCGGCGACGCGGTCCATGAACGCGGTCGCCGCGTTCGCGTCTGCGTCCTCGAGTTCCGATTCGAACACCGTCGTGAACGACTCGCCGTAGACGAGGCGTTCGAGTCGCTCGTCGCCGTTGACGACGACGACCTGCCCGTACGCGAGACTCGAGCGACTGATCCCGTGCTCGTTGCGCAGCGCGACCGTCTTCCCGTCGATTCTGATCGCGTCGGCGTCGTGCTCGAGGGTCGACGCCGCTTCGTAGCTGCTCGCGGTCGTCTCCTCGATCGCGTTCGTCGCGCCCTCGGCGTCGGGCGGCGGTCCCGTCGGCAGGGCGAGGACGACGCCGGCGAGAGCGAGACTGACGATACTGGCGCCCAGCCACACGTACCAGGCGTCGACGGGTGTTTCCCAGTCCATGGCCGCTGCTGGCTCGTGATCGTATTTAAACTCGGAGACGGGTGCGAAAGCGACCTGGTGTCGCGGGCTCGGAGGGCTTCTCGGGCCCGAGTCCATATGGGGGTCAAGCCCGAACCACTACTCGATGGACGCCGGGAACACACTCGCCGACGTCGCCCTCGAGACGCTCCCCATCACCGTCGCGGTCGTCGACGAGAACGGAGAGATTCTGCTGACGAATAAGTCCTGGCGGGCGTTCGGTCCCGACGACCACCGAACGGATCACGTCGGCGTCAACTACATCGCGACGGCGGAAATGGACGCCGACACCGACGAATACGCCAGACGGGCGGTCGAAGGAATCGAGGCGGTTATCGACGGCGAGCGGGAGACGTTCACGATGGAGTACCCCTGTCACTCGCCCGAGCGAAAGCAGTGGTTCCTGATGTGGGCGAAGCGATTCCGCATCGGTGGGGAGGTCCGCGTCTCGGTGGTCCACCTCGATATCACCGAACGCAAACTGGCCGAGATCACCGCCGAGGAGACCGCCGCGGAACTCCGCGAGGAACACCGGACGCTCGAGCACGTCCTCGAGCGCGTCGACGGCCTGCTCCGGGACGTCACCGACGCCGCCGTCGGCGCGACGACCCGCGAAGAGATCGAACGCGCGGTCTGTTCGCGTCTCGCCGACACCGAACCGTACGTGCTCGCCTGGATCGGGCGCGTCGACGTCACGAACCGCCGCCTCTCGCCGCGCGAGTGGGCCAGCGCCGGCGACGTTCCCCTCGAGGACGGCGACCTCGTCCTGGGGTCGGACGAGAGTCACCCCGCCGTTCGGGCGCTCGCAGACGGGGACGCGCAGGTGGTACAGGATCTCGACTCGTTCGACGACGCGGAGCGATGGTGGCCCGAGGGTGCCGGCGATCGGTTTCGGTCGGTCGCCGCGTTGCCGCTTCGCTACGGCGACGTCGCGTACGGGGTGCTCGCGGTGTTCGCCGACGAGCCGTCGGCCTTCTCGGAGCGCGAACTGCTCGTCCTCGACTCGCTGGCCGGGACGATCTCGACCGCGATGAACGCGATCGAGGCGCGGCGGATGCTCGCGACCGACGACGTCGTCGAACTCGAGCTCGCGATCGGGGATCCCGACCTGTTCGTCGCGGCGCTGGCGACCGAACTCGAGGCGGCGGTCACCTTTCGGGGATTGACCGACGACGAGGACGGGACGCCGATCGCGTTCTTCCACGCCGACCGTGCCGTCGACGGCGCCCCGGACGCGGCGGCGATCGACGGCGTCGCCGACGTCCGAATCCTGTCGACGTACGACGGTGGAACGCTCCTCGAGGCCGCCGTCGACGACGACATCGTGCGGACGATCTCCGAACACGGCGGGACGGTTCGGCGGTTCGAGACCAGAGGCGATACGCCCCAGGCCGATTCCCGGACCGCCGCCGGCGACGGGATCGTCGATCTCACCGTCGATCTCCCGAACGGACAGGCCGCACGCTCGGTCTACGACCGGTTGGACCGGCGGTACGACGCGGTCGAGTTGATCAGCTACCACGAGACTGAGCGCCCCAGACGAACGCCGGGGGACGTGATGGCGCGATTGGAGTCGTCGCTGACCGATCGCCAGCAGACGGCGCTGCGGAAGGCCTACTACGCCGATTACTTCGAGTGGCCCCGCAACGTCTCCGGCGAGGAACTCGCCGAGTCGATGGACATCTCCCGATCGACGTTCCACCAGCACCTCCGGACCGCACAGCGGAAGCTGCTGGACGAACTGTTCACCGGGGACCCCACTAGGTAGGGGCAGCTATTTTATAGGCAACTGTCGTATGTGTTACATCCCACCGCGGGGAGGGTCACGAA
The DNA here is from genome assembly GCF_000025325.1 of Haloterrigena turkmenica DSM 5511. Classification (NCBI taxonomy): domain Archaea; kingdom Methanobacteriati; phylum Methanobacteriota; class Halobacteria; order Halobacteriales; family Natrialbaceae; genus Haloterrigena; species Haloterrigena turkmenica. Next base: position 2,773,900 of record NC_013743.1, read on the forward strand.
CAGAGAATGCAGCAGAAACACATCGACGCGGGCAAGACGATCCAGCAGCGAACCGGGAAGACGTTCTACCTGGCGACGAAGTTCCTCCCGGAACGGGTTCGCCACGCGACGCACGTCCTCTACGGGTTCTTCCGGATCGCCGACGAGGTGGTCGACGACGCCGAAGGCGTTCCGCCGGACCGGCAACGCGCCGAACTCGAGTCGCTCCGAGCGCAGGCCCTCGGCGAAACCGAGCCCGAGGGACCCGTCCTCGAGGCGTTCGAGGAGCTCCGGCGGGAGTACGACATCGCCGGCGGCGAAATTAACTCGTTCGTCGACGCGATGCAGTCGGACATCGAGACCGACCGGTACGAGACCTACGACGACCTCGAGTCGTACATGCGCGGCTCGGCGGCCGCCGTCGGTGTGATGATGACGGCGATCATGGATCCCGACGAGCGCGCGGCCGCACTCCCCCACGCCGTCAAACTCGGCGAGGCGTTCCAGATGACCAACTTCCTGCGGGACGTCCGTGAGGACGTCGTCGAGCGCGACCGGATCTACCTGCCACAGGAGACGCTCCGCTCGCACGGCGTTTCGGACGCCCAGATCGAGCGCCTCGAGTACTCCGACTCCTTCGAGGCGGCGATGGCGGCGGAGCTCAAACGAACCGAGGAACTCTACCGTGAGGGCGTCGCCGGCATCCGCTACCTCCCCGAGGACTGCCAGTTGCCCGTCCTGCTAGCGGCCGTCCTCTACGCGGAACACCACACCGTGATTCGAGCCCAGGAGTACGATGTCCTGAGCCGGGAGCCGTCGCTCTCCACGACGCGAAAGCTGCGATGTCTCGCGAAGACGCGCTGGCACTGGCACTGGAACCGCGATCCGGAGGCCGTCTTCCGGCGGGTCTCGGCCATCCCCGATCGCGACCGCGACCGCCACGAGGCCGGACACGGCGGTCACGTCCCGACGCAGTGACGCCGAACTCGGCGGCCGCTTTTCAACTCCCTCGATATAATGGATTTCCCGTTGTTATCTATCGGGGCGTAGGTCGCCGTGTATGTCCACTACCGGTTCACACGACCCCGTCGACATCGACCGAGAGAACGCGCGCCGGGCCGCGGTCGGTCTCGGCATCTGGCTGACGCTCACGATGACCGCGGTGCTCCTGTTGCTCCTGTTCGGAAGTTCTATCACCGGTCTGTTTGTCTGACCTGCGCCGGTGCCGAACGGCTGCGGTCGGTGCTCACTCCGAGACGTCTCTCGCGTGCAGCGCCTCGGTTTCGGCGACGACGAACCGCGCTAACCGTCGTTTGGTGTGAGCGTCGACGAGGTGGTCCTCGAGGGTCCCGCCGCCCTCGAGTTCGGTGTGACAGAGCGGACACTCGACCGGCGCTATGGTCGCCATACGATCAGTAGCGGCCGCGCGAGCAAAAGTCTCGAGCAAGCATGGCTCGCCCCCCGATTCGCGCCGCTTGGCACCGAAGACGACTGCGCCTGCGGCGCGTCGACCTTCCGCCGGCTCCGGTAACCTCACGTCGACGAATGCGCCGCCGAACACCGCGAGCCGCGATCACGAGTCGCGATTCCGTCCGACGCTCGCGGGAAGCGCCGTCAGGAGCAACTCGCGGTCGTAGCGCTCGGTCCGGAACAAGCCGAGACAGAACAGACCAGCGACGCCGGCGGCCAGCCAGTTCCCGTAGAGGACGTTGATCGCCCCCCAGAGCACCACGAAGCTCACCAGATCGTCGAGGACGAACTCGCAGGTTCGGACCCGCTCGAGCAGTGCCGCGCGGTCGAACGCGCGGTCGACGAGGAGGACCGCGACGGTTCCCGAGAGGAGCCAGCCGACGTAGTTCGAGGCGGGAACGCCGTAGTAACTCCCTGGCGGGACGTACGCCCAGAAGCCGATGGCGACGGCGGCCGGATCGAGGACGAGGTCGACGGCGACGACGACGGCGATCGCGGTCGGGATCCTGACCAGCGGCCGCGCGCTCCAGCCCTCGAGGATCAGCAGCGTCAGCAGGAAGGCGTTCAGGACCAACGGGAGGAAAAACAGCGGGAGCGCGAGCGGGATCTCGCCGAACAGCATCGGTCCCAGTTGGATTCCGTACTCGAAGGCACCGTAGGGCCAGCCGGTTCGCACGCCGACCAGTTCGATCGCGTACGTGTACGCCGTCACGAGCCCCAGATAGGCCAGCGCTCGGCGGTCGACCCGCGGAAGCAGGCCGACGACCAGCGGCGAGCGCATCACCAACGTCCCGAACAGGATCAACAGCGGATTGTACGCGAGCGGCCTCGGCAGTAGCCCTTCCGCGCTCGCGACCAGCGTCACTGCGCCGACGACCGGAAACACGACCGCGATCGTGAATCGATTCTCCCGAATCAGCGCCTCGAGGCGGCGCTCGAGAGCTACCCGGCGTTCGTCAGCCCCGGGGTCGGAGCCGGCGACGGCGTCCGAATCGATATCGGCGTCCGTCGGGGCGCCCGGATCAGCCATAGAGCACCCTCCAGAGGCCGCCCATCGTCAGCACCGCGCCGACGACCGTGTTGATCGCCGGGAACCACCAGTACGCGCGGTCGACCGCGACGCTCGAGGTCGCGATCGCGGCGACGAGGCCGGGGTAGACGAGCATGAGCGCACCGAGACGGAGATCGAGCGCGGCGAACGCGGCGGCGCTCGCGAGCCAGCAGGCGCCGCAGTAGGCGTAGGTCCGGCGCTCGCCGAGCACCGTCGCGGTCGTCCGGATGCCGGTCTCCCGGTCTGGTTCGATGTCGGGAACCGCGGAGAACGTGTGCATCCCCATCGCCCACAGCCAGCCGCCGAGGACGGCGAGGATCGGGGGCTGGCTCCCCGCGACGGCGGCGTAGGCCGCCACGCCGGGGGCGATGTAGAGCCCGTTCGAGACCGAATCGAGCACGGGTGTGGTCTTGAACCGGACCGGCGGCGCGCTGTAGGCCGCCCCGAGGACGAGGAAGACAGCGAGCCACGGCCACGCCGCGGACGGGACGAGAGGGAGGATCGCCAGCCCCAGGAGCGCGCAGACGGCCACGACGACGGGAACGATCCGCTGGCCGCGGTACCGGGCCTCCCGCTCCGATTTCTTCGGATTCGCGGCGTCGATCTCGCGATCGTAGATGTCGTTGATCCCGTAGAGGAAGACGTTCGCCGGAAGCAGGAAGTAGGCGAACAGGACGATCGCCGCGGGAGCCAACGCATCGCCGACGCTATCGGCGGCGTAGGCGACGCCGACGAGCACCGGGCCGGCGAGATAGAGCCAGAACCGGGGCCGAGAGAGGGTCAGCAGGTACCGGAGCCGGTCGCCGTGTCGGCCCTCGCCCGCAGCCGTCGAGTTCGCGGTCATGGCAGTGAAGCGATCATCGGCCGGTCGGTCGGCCGTAGTCCTCGAGGACCGTCTGGGCGGTCAGCTCGCCGCTGATGAGACACATCGGAACGCCGATCCCGGGCGTCGTGTCGCCGCCGACGAAGTAGAGCCCGTCGACCCCCTTGGAGCGGTGGGGCGGGCGGAACAGCGCGGTCTGCCGGAGCGTGTGGGCCAGTCCGAGGGCCGTCCCGTCGTAGCTGTTGTACCGGTCGGCGAAGTCCTCGACGCAGAAGCGCTCCTCGAGGACGATCCGGTCGCGCAGATCGGTCCCGGTGTTGACCGCGATGTCCCCGAGGATCCTGTCGCGGTACTCCTCGCGGACTTCGGGGGTGTCCTCGAGGCCGGGCGCGATGGGAACGAGGACGAACAGCGCGCTGTGGCCGTCAGGAGCGACGTCGTCGTCGGTCTTCGAGGGCACGCAGAGGTAGTAAGCGGGATCCTCGGGCCACTCGGGGTCTTCGAAGATCCGATCGAAGTGGTCCTGCCAGTCCGTGGGGAGGACCAGCGTGTGGTGGGCGAGTTCGTCGACCGACCCCTCGACGCCGAGGTACAGCAGGAACGCAGAGGGCGCGTAGGTTCGCTTCTCCCAGTAGTCGGCATCGTAGCCGCGCTGTTCGGGCTGTAAGAGCTCCTGTTCGGTGTGAGCGTAGTCGGCGTTGCTGACGACCAGATCCGATCGGATCGGGCCGTCGGGCGTCTCGACGAGAAAGGCGCCCTCGCGGCCCTTGATCGCCGTCGCTGGCCGATCGGTGTCGTACTCGACGCCCAGTTCCCGACCCAGTTGCGCGATACTGTCGACGACGGCGGCGATCCCCCCGTCGGGATACCAGACGCCGAGGTTGAAATCGACGTGGCTCATCAGATTGTACAGCGCCGGCGTGTTCGTCGGCGAGCCGCCGAGGAACACCAGCGTGTACTGCATGATCTGCTGGAGCTTCGGGTGGTCGAAGTAGTCCTCGACGTGGCCCTGCATCGATCCCAGCAGCGAGAGGCCCCGTGCCTGTCGAGCCACGTCGGGATCGACGTAATCGCGCAGGCGGGTGCGATCCTCGTAGACGAAGTGTTCCATCCCGACCTCGTAGTTCTCCTTCGATTTCTCGAGGTAGCGCTCCAAGGCCTCGCCGGCGCCCGCCTCGTACTCGTCGAAGACGGCCTTCGTTCGCTCGAGGTCGGGCGTCACGTCGACCTGATCCCCGTCTTTGAAGAACAGCCGGTAGTGCGGATCGAGGTGCGTCAGTTCGTAGTAGTCCGACGGCGTCCGATCGAAGTCGCCGAAGAAGCGCTCGAAAACGTCCGGCATTAGGTACCACGAGGGACCCATGTCGAACCGGAAGCCGTCTTTCTCGAGGCGGCTCGCTCGACCGCCGACCTGCTCGTTCTTTTCGATAACCCGCACGTCGGCGCCCGCGTCGGCGAGGTAACAGGCCGTCGCGAGGCCGCCGATTCCGGCGCCGATCACGACGACCGACTCACCGGCCAGCGATTGCATACCCGAACGTGAGTGTCGGCACGGTGAAAAGCGTATGTCATACCCATGTAGGGTCGACCCCGCCACGTGCGGCGAGGGTCCGACGGTCAGCGCCCGTTCGCGACCGTCCGCGCTCCGGTTCTGGTTTGGTACGTGCTGACTCGGGGCGTCCTCAAAGCCAAACGCTTAGTTCGTTCCGTGATTCGAACCCGACTATGAGCGATCACGAGCAGCCCGGTAGCGTGGAGGAAGACCGCGCTGACCGGGACCAAGAGGAGGCGCCGCCGCCCGATCACGACGCGGAGGCGGAGCGAGTCCGCGAGGCCGTCGACCGCTCCCGAAGCGGAGCGCCGGCGGCCGGATCGGTCGTCCGCGACCGGTTCTCTTCGGACGAGGTCTTTCAGCGGATCGTCGCGGCGGCCGACGAGGAGGTCACCTCTGGCAGCCGCGAACTGTTCTTCAGCGGCATCGCCGCCGGCTTCGCGATCACGATCACGGTCCTGCTGTACGCCTCGCTGTACGGGGCGACCGACGGCCATCCGATCCTGAGCGCGCTGCTGTACCCGCTCGGGTTTATCTACATCATCATCGGTGGCTACCAACTGTACACCGAAAATACGCTGCCGCCGGTGGCGCTCACCCTCGAGCGTCTCGCGAGCATCCCCGCGCTCTTGCGCCACTGGACGATCGTCCTCGCCGGCAACTTCACCGGCGGCGCGATCGGCGCCGCAGTGCTCGCGTGGGGCGGCGTCTTCTCCGACGAGGCGTTCGAGGCGGCGCTGTATCTCGGCACCCACGGTCCGGAGACCGCGTGGTTAGACCTGTTCTTCAAGGCGGCCTTCGCCGGTCTGATCGTCGCCGGCGTCGTCTGGGTGGAGTACGCCGCCCGCGAGACGGTCGCCAGAATCCTGATCGTCTACATGGCGTTCCTCGCGATCCCGATCGGGAACCTCTTCCACGTCGTCACCTCCTTTACTGAGATGGCCTTTGCCGTCTTCCTCGGCGAACTCTCCCTCTACGTGGGCGTCGTCCACTTCGTCCTCCCGGTGGCGCTCGGCAACACCATTGGCGGCATCCTGTTGGTGACCGTCGTCAACTGGTTCCAGACCAGCGAACGACGCCTCGAGTCGGCTCGGTTCGAGGGGATCGAACGGCGCCTCTCGATCCAAGAGTGGACCCTCGGTAGCGTCGTCGGGCGCTCGTACGTCCCCATAATCGACACGGCCGATACGACCGCTCCCGCCGACGACGACACCTACCGGGTGGTCGTCCCCATCGCGAACCCGCGCACCGAATCCCGGCTCGTCGAACTCGCCGCGACGCTCGCGAGCACCCGCGAGTCGGCGATCGTCCACGTCGTCCACGTCGTCCAGACGCCCGACCAGCCGTCGGCGGTCGGCACCGACAGACAGCGCGCCCGAATCGTCAACGAATCCGAGAGCTTACTCGAGGACGTCACCGGGTCGATCGACTACGGCAACGTCGACAGCGAGACGTCGACGGTCGTCACCCACCGCTCGTTCGAGGAGATCTTCGACACCGCCGTCCGCGAGCACGCCGACCTCGTAGTGATGGGCTGGGGCGGCAACAACCTGTGGGACGCCGCGCGCGCCGAACGGCCCATCAGCGAACTCACCAGCCAGCTCCCCTGTGACTTCCTCGTGGTCAGGGACCGCGGGCTGGACACCTCGCGGATCCTGCTGCCGACGGCCGGCGGTCCGGACTCGGATCTGAGCGCCGAGGTCGCGAAGACGCTCAGTGACACCACCGGTGCCGAGGTCTCGCTGCTGCACATCGTCGACGGTCCCGACGACCGCCGCGCCGGCGAGGAGTTCTTAGAGGAGTGGGCCATCGACCACGACCTCCACGACGCCGAGATCCTCGTCGACGACTCCGGAAACGTCGAGGAGGCCATCTGTCGCGCGGCGGACGATCACACGACGATCATGCTCGGCGCGACCGAGCGCGGCCTGCTCTCGCGGCTCGTGACCAGCTCGCTGCACTTAGACGTCGTCAACGAGGTCGACTGCTCGGTGATGCTCGCGGAGCGACCGAGCGGACGGAGTTTCTTCAGGCGGCTGTTCGGTCGGTAGCCGACTCCCCTGCTTTTCTATCGACCGAGACCGATCGCGTCGCCGACCGTCTCGAGTCGAGACGATTCGCACCGTCCCGAATCGCTCGAGCGGGAACTCGCGAGTCCGACACGCTTATTCACGAACGGCGACGAAAGACGTACAGTGAGTACCGAGACGCCCGAACCGACCGAAACCGAAGCGTTCGAGCGGGTCTGCGAGACGCTCGTCGAGCGGATCGTCAACGGCGAGATCGAGCGCGACGAGGTCGAGAAAGCCAAACTCGAGGCCTGTTCGGAACACTCGGCGCCGAAGGTGCCGAAGAACTCCGAACTGCTCGATTACGCGCCCCAGGAGTACCGCGAGGATCTCGAGGCGGTCCTCCAGCGTAAGCCCGTCCGTACCGCCTCGGGCGTCTCGCCGGTCGCGATCATGACCTCGCCCGAGCGGTGTCCCCACGGGAAGTGTCTCTACTGCCCCGGCGGTCCCGACTCGGAGTTCTCCTCCTCCCAGAGTTACACGGGCGAGGAGCCCGCGGCCGCCCGCGGGGTCCAGAACGATTACGACCCCTACGGGCAGGTGACGCTCCGACTCGAGCAGCTACGCGAGATCGGCCACCCCATCGACAAGGTCGAACTGATCCTGATGGGCGGCACGATGACCGCCCGGAGCCACGACTACCAAGAGTGGTTCGTCAAGCGGGCCCTCGAGGCGATGAACGACTACGATGTCGAGAAGGAGCCCGAACCGGCCGAGGGCGAGAGCTTCGCGCAGGACCCCGAGGAGTACGACTGGAAGTACGTCGAGGACGTCATCACGGAAAACGAGACCGCGGACGTCCGCAACATCGGCACCACGTTTGAGACCAAACCCGACTGGTGCGATCCCGAACAGATCGATCGCATGCTCGATCTCGGCGGGACCAAAGTCGAGGTCGGCGTCCAGACGACCTACGAGCGCATAAATCGGGAAATGCACCGCGGCCACGGCGTCCAGGAGTCGATGGAGGCCAACCAGCGGCTGCGGGATTCGGCGTTCAAGGTCGGCTTCCACATGATGCCCGGCCAGCCCGGAATGTCCAAGGAGATGTGTCTCGAGGACTTCCGCCGGATCTTCGAGGCGGAGGCCTGGAAGCCCGACTACCTGAAGATCTACCCGACGCTGATCGTCCGCGGGACGGCGACCTACGACTGGTGGCACAACGGCGAGTTCGATCCGCTCGACAACGACGAGGCCGCCGAACTGGTCGCCGAGATCAAAGACATGATACCCCGCTACACGCGCCTGCAGCGCGTCCAGCGGGACATCCCGGCGGACTACATCGACGCCGGCGTCTGGAAGTCGAACCTCCGACAGCTCGCCCGCAAGCGGATGGACGACCACGACTGGACCTGTGAGTGTATCCGCTGTCGCGAGGCCGGGATGAATGACGAGACGCCCGAGAACGTCGAACTCGACGTGATGACCTACGACGCCTGCGGCGGGACGGAACACTTCATCTCCTTCGAGGACTTCGAGCAGGACCTGCTGGTCGGCTTCTGCCGCCTGCGGTTCCCGAACGATCCCGTCCGACCGGAACTCGAGAACGCCGCGCTCGTCCGCGAACTCCACGTCTACGGCAGCGAAGTCACAGTCGGCGACGAGGGAGCAACGGACCAGCATCAACACCGCGGCTACGGCCGCCGACTCATGGCCCGCGCCGAGGAACTCGCCGCCGACGCCGGCTACGACAAGGTCAGCGTCATCTCGGGCATCGGCGCCCGCGAGTACTACCGGGAGAAACTCGGCTATCATCAGGACGGGCCGTACGTCAGTAAACGGCTCTGAGGCGTCCGACGAGCGGTTCGCTTGCGGTTTTCTTCCTGTCGATATACGATGCGCGTGTCGAGTCCCCCTCGGCCCCGTCTCTCGCGCCCATATAAAATAACCCATAGTATACAGAAAATTTATGAGTATTCGGAACGGAGTATTCGACGCCGACAATCGTCGGCACCGTTGTCAACACTCCCCAGACCGACAGCGGCACACCGAGTTGCCTCTCACCCAGCACGCCGGGGATGCTCCCCGAACCGCTCGTCCCCCACCGAGCGATCCACCCCCGGCGTGTATCCTCTCACTGTGCCTTCGATACCCCCTCGAGTCGATTCTCTAGTCAGTTCTCTGAGCCAGACGCGACGTCGAGCTTCGCCCACTGAGGACCATCGGGTCGTACCAGCGCCTTATAATATTCGACCGACCGTCAGCGTCGATTCGAGATGGCTTTCAGCGACCAGTTACTCGAGGCGGGATCGGACGTCTGGGCGGCACAGAAAGAGCACCCGTTCGTGCACGAACTCGCGGCTGGCACGTTGGACGAAGACGCCTTTCAGCACTGGGTGAAACAGGACTACCGGTACCTGCTCGATTACGCGCGGGTGTTCTCGATCGCGGGCACGAAGGCCCGCGACGAGGCGACGATGACCCACCTGCTGGGGGTCGCCCACGAGGTCTTGGATCACGAGATGGACCTCCACCGGGAGTTCGCCGCCGACTACGGTATCTCGCGGGCGGACCTCGAGGCCGTCGAGAAGGCGCCGACCTGTCACGCCTACACGAACTTCCTCGTGCGGACCGCGTACGAAGGATCGATCGCTGAGATCGCTGCAGCGCTGTACCCCTGCATGCAGGGGTATCTCGACGTCGCGGAGCACATGGCCACCCTCGCCGAGGAGGAGCACCGGTACACGCCCTTCATCGAGCTGTACACGGGTGAGGACTTCCGCGAAGCCACCGCCTGGTGTCGAGAATTCGTCGACGACTGCGGCGAGCGGTATCCGGGCGAGCACGACGCGATGCGCGAGGCGTTCCTGACGAGCGCCAAACTCGAGTACCGATTCTGGGAGATGGCCTACACCCGCGAGGGCTGGGAGCTCTGACCGTGGACACGATCGAGACGGGACGACCGTTGCGGTCATACCGACGGTGCCCCAATCGCCGCGCATGAGCGAGCGCGACACCGTCATCGAACGCATCGCGGCGGCGACCCTCCGGGTCGACGTTCCCCTCGAGCGCGGCGGCGAATTGGCCGTCGCCGCACAGGAAGCCCTCGAGTCGCTCGCGATCGTCCGATACGCCGACGTCAGGGAACTCGGCGCGGTCGACGCGGGCGATGACGGGCTGGCGGTGACGATCGACTGTCGGCTGACGCTCCACGGCGACGACGCGACCGCGGCCGAAGCGACCGGACGACAGGCCCTCCGTGAGGCGGACCGAGTGCTCGGCATCGACCGGTTCGAGACGGTCGACGGGCCGTACCGTATCGAACGGTGGTGAACGGCCCTCACTGATCGCGATCGTCGCTCGACTCGACAAAACTGTCGACCAACTCGAGCGCTCGCTGCCGCTCGACTCGCGATTCCGATCGACTCGGTAACAGTGACCAACTGCCGATTCCAGCCGCGTCGCCCCTCGAATCTACCGCCGACAACCAGAATAGGAACCGAAAGGCGACGATTTAAGTACGCCGTCTCGGTAGATTAGCAAAACTAGATGCCGCCAGAGTTGTCGGTAGTGCTGGCTGCTGTCGCCCTCCCCTTCGTCGCCGCTGTGAGCACGCCCGTCCTGTACCGCCTGCTTGGTGAACGGACCGGCTACGCCGGCGTAGCGGTCGCGCTGGCGAGTTTCCTCCTGCTGGCGAGCCAGCGCGGCACCGAGGGCCCCGTCGGCCTCGAGTGGATCCCGTCGCTCGATATCGCCCTGCGCTTCTACCTCGACGGCTGGGGACTGCTGTTCGCGATGTTAGCCTGCGGTATCGGGACGCTCATCTTCCTCTACTCGCCGGCGTACATGCACGGCGAACCCCACCTCGCTCGCTTCTACACCGCGTTACTGGCGTTCATGGGCTCGATCGTCGGCGTCGCGCTGGCGGCCGACCTGATCGCGATCTTCCTCTTCTGGGAGCTCACCAGCCTCTGTTCGTTCGTCCTGATCGGCCACTACACGGCCGACGACTCCTCGCAGTACGCCGCCCGGATGGCGATGTTCATCACCGTCGGCGGCGGCCTCTTCCTGCTCGTCGGCCTGCTCATGCTGTCGATCGTCGCCGGCGACGTCGTCGGCCCCGACGCCGCCTTCAATCTGGCCGCGATGCTCGAGACCCCCGAGGCGATGGCCGACGGCCTCCGCGAGCGGGGGCTGTTCCTGCCGGTGCTCGGCCTGCTCGCGATCGGCGCGGGGACCAAGTCGGCCCAGGTTCCGCTGCACTTCTGGCTGCCCAACGCGATGGCGGCGCCGACGCCCGTCTCGGCCTTTCTCCACTCCGCGACGATGGTGAAGGTCGGCGTCTACTTCATCGGGCGGATGCGGCCCATCCTCGTCGGCGAGGAGTGGCTGTTCCTGTTCGCGACGCTCGGCCTGACGACGATGACCGTCTGTGCGATCATGGCCGTCGCGGCGACGGATATCAAGGAACTGCTGGCCTATTCGACGGCCAGCCACCTCGGGTTGATGGTCGCCGGCTTCGGCTTCACGTCGATCTACGGCGCCGAGACCGGCGTCTTCCACCTGCTCAACCACGCCCTGTTCAAGGCGGCGCTCTTCCTCGTGGCCGGGATCGTCGCCCACGAAGCCGGCACCCGCAATATCGACGACCTCAGCGGCCTCCGTCACGACCTCCCGGTCACGGCGCTTATCACGGTGATCGTCGCGCTCAGTATGGCCGGCATTCCGCCGTTCAACGGCTTCTATTCGAAGGAACTGCTGTTCGAGGCGGCCGTCGAGGCGAGTCACTACCACGACATCGGCGTGCTCGGCTGGCTCTACCCCGCGGTCGCCGTCTTCGGGAGTATCTTCACCGTCCTCTACTCGCTGCGCTTTCTCTCGCTGTTCTTCGGCGACCGGCCCGACGCCCTCGGGCACGTCCACCGCCCGTCGACCACGCTGGTCGTCGCGCCGGGCGTGCTGGCGATTCTGGCGGCCGCCGTCAGCATCCGGCCGCAACTCGCCGTCGACGCGATCGTCCAGTCGGGCGTCGATGCAACCGCCCTCGAGCACCACGAGATGCACGCCGGGCTTCCGACCAGCTATTCCACCCCGGTCGGAATGAGCGCGATCACCATTGTGCTCGGACTGGCCGCCTACCCGTTCTACGGACGGATCCACGACGGGCTCAACGCGGCGCTGGCCGCGGCCCCACCGATCGCCGCGAACTGGTGGTACGACGCGATCGTCGGCGGCCTCACCGGCAGCGGCGCCCGGATCGGCGACCGCATCCACAACGGGCTGCTCCGGACGTACGCGACGTGGACGTTGCTGGGCACCTGCGGGCTGGCGCTCGCGGGGTTCGTCGCGGCCGGCACCGTCGCCTCGTCGGAGCTCATCGATTTCGACGCCGCGCCCGCGGTCGCGCTCGTCCTGCTCGTCGCGGTCGTCGCGGGGCTCGCGGTCGCGCTCTCCGACTCCCACATCGCCGGCGTCCTCACGCTGTCTATTCTCGGCTTCATGGTCGCTATCTTCTACATCCTCGCGAGCGCGCCCGACCTCGCGTTGACTCAGCTGGTCGTCGAGACGCTCGTACTACTGATCTTCCTGCTGGTCATCGAGGAGATCCCCGAGTACTACGAGGTCAGCCTCGGCAAGTACGCCCGCGACGCCGTCGTCTCGCTGGCCGTCGGCGTGACCGCCTTCATCACGGTTCTCGTCACGACCGACGCCCGCCCCGAGGGATCGACGGATATCGCCCGCGTCTACGCCGAACAGGCCGTCCCGGAGGGTGGCGGGACGAACATCGTCAACGTGACCCTCGTGGACTTCCGCGGGTTCGACACGATGGGCGAACTCGTCGTGGTCGCGATGGCCGCGATCTCGATCCTGACGCTGATCGTGATGCGATCGGGAGGTGACGACGAGTGACGACCGTCGTCATGCGCACGACCGCTCGCGTGGTCGTCCCGATCATCCTCGTCGTCTCGATCTCGCTGTTCGTCGAGGGTCACAACCTCCCCGGCGGCGGCTTCATCGGCGGCGTCCTCACGACGACGGCATTCGCGGTCATCTACCTCGCGTTCGGGCTGGACTTCCTCGAACGCGGGGTGCTCGGTCGCGACGTCGATCCCGGAAAGGAGCCCTCGAGAGACCGCGTCGTCGTGGCCTACCGACGGCTCTTCGAGTACGGGCTGGCGATCGCCGTCCTAAGCGGGCTGGTCCCGCTGCTGTTCGGGCTGCCGTTCCTGACCCAGACGTTCGTCATCTTCGAACACGTCCCGATCTACGGCGAGATCGAGATTGCCAGCGCGCTGGCCTTCGACTTCGGGGTCTACTGCGTGGTCGTCGGCGGTCTCCTGACGATCCTCTCGGTGGTGGGTGCCGAATGACGGCCGTGATCCTCGCCGCCGTGGTCGGCGCGCTGTTCGCCCTGGGCACGTTTCTGCTGCTCCGCCGGGATCTGATCCGGGTCGTCTGGGGACTGGCGATCATCAGCCAGGCGGCCAACGTCTACCTGCTGGCGATGGGCGGCCTCGCGGACGCGAGCGCCGACTCGGTCCCGATCCTCGCGGGCCACGGTGAGCACGTTCCCCAGACGGCCGATCCGCTGGTGCAGGCGCTCGTGCTGACCGCGATCGTCATCGGCTTCGGGATGACCGCCTTCGCGCTCGTGCTGTCGTATCGGGTCTACGAGGAACACGACACGCTGGACGTCTCCGAACTGGGTGATCGCGACCGATGATGACGCAGCTACTGACGACGATGACACGACTCGAGTCGACGCTGATGACGGCGGGAATCGAGCCGACGGCGCCGCTCGCTGCGGTTCCAGGTGGCTCCGAATCGGGACTGGTGATCGCGCCGATGCTCGTCGTGCTCGTCGCGGCCGTCGGGAGCCTCCTGCTCGGCCGGTGGCCGCGGCTCCGAATCGGCGTGAGCCTCGCGGGCGGCGCGGCCTATGCGGCCGTCGTCGCGGCGATCGACTGGTACGTCGTCCTCGCGCCCGACGCGCCGGGGGTCGCGACCTACCAGGTCGGCGACTGGCCGGCGCCGTTCGGAATCACGCTCGTCGTCGACGGCCTCTCCGCGTTCATGCTGACGATGGTCGCGATCCTCGGGATCGCGTCGCTGGTCTTCTCGACGCGCGTGCTGCCCGAGATCGACCGGCGCAGCTACTACTTCCCGCTGTTTCACTTCCTGGCGCTGGGCGTCACCGGCGCCTTCCTCACCGGCGATCTGTTCAACCTGTTCGTCTGGTTCGAGGTGATGCTGATGGCCAGCTATATCTTCGTCGCCTACTACGGCGGCCCCCAGCACACCCGCGCGGCCTTCTGGTACGTCGCGTTGAACCTGCTGGCCAGCGCCGTCTTCCTGCTGGGCGTCGGCGGCATCTACGCGACGACGGGGACGCTCAACATGGCCGACCTCGCGCAGCGACTCGCCGACCCCGGTGCCTACGGGCTCGATCCGACACCGGTCGTCGGCCTCTTCGCCCTGCTGTTGTCGGTGTTCGCGATCAAGTCCGGCCTCGTCCCCTTCCAGTTCTGGATTCCGACGGCCTACCGGGCCGCACCGCCCCAGATCTCGGCCCTGCTGGCCGGCGCGACCAAGAAGGTCGGTATCTACGCGATCATCCGCCTCTCGTTTACCGTCCTCGCGGATGCGGACGTCCCGGTCGAACTCGCCGTTCCTGGCGTCGGAACCGTCATCGCGGGTGACTCCCCGCTCGCGTTCGTCGGCGCGGCGCTGTTCGTCATGGCCGCCGCGAGCATTCTCGTCGGCGGGATCGGCGCCGTCGGCCGGGACTCCATCGAGGGCGTCCTCGCCTACTCGAGCATCGGGCAGGTCGGCTTCATCGCCGTTCCGGTCGCTATCGCGGCGACGACCGGGAGCGCCGAGTTGCGCCACTTCGCCGTCGTCGCCGCGCTGGTGTACGCGCTCAACCACACGCTGGCGAAGGGGCTGCTATTTTTAGCGGTCGGGGCGATCCGGTCGGCGACCGGGACGAGCCGACTCTCCGACCTCGGCGGACTGGCGGGCCGATCGCCGCCGCTGGCGATCGGCTTCTTCGTCGGTTCGCTCGCCCTCGTCGGCATCCCGCCGCTGTCGGGCTTCTTCGGCAAGTTCCTCGTCTTCGACGCGGCGGCTCGAGCCGAGTCGGCGCCGCTGCTCGTCCTCTTGCTGGTCGGCTCCCTGCTGACCATCGCCTACACGACGCGGACGTGGAACCGGAGCTTCTGGGGAGCCCGAACCGACGCCGTCGAAGAGGCATCGGTCGACGTCGTGCAGGTGGGCGTCGTCCTCGTTCTCGCGACGGCCATTGTCGCGGTCGGCATCGGCTTCGAACCGGTCTACGAGTTCGCCGACGCCGCCGCGTCGGCCGCGCTGGACGGCGAGGCGTACGTCGACGCCGTCGATCCGCTCGAACCCGACGAACTCGAGACCGAGGGAGGTGAGCACTGATGCGGGTCAAGACCTGGCCGCTGGCCGGCGCCGTCTTCGCCGTCCTCTGGATTTTCGTCCGCGGGCCGTCGCTGGCGCCGTCGGCGGTCCTCGGCCAGTTCCTCTTCGGACTGGTCGTCGGCCTCCCGACGGCGTTCGTCTTCCGGCGGCTGTACATCGAGCGGGTCGACGTCGCCCGGGGTACGCGTGCGCTCCCCGCCGCCGGGCTCTACCTCGCGACCTTCTCGTGGGAGATCGTCCGCGCGAACATCGACGTCGCCTACCGGGTGCTCTCGCCGGGAATGCCGATCGAGCCCGAGGTAATTCTCGTGCCGCTGCGGGTCGAGACGGATCTGGCAGTCACGACCATCGCCAACAGCATCACGATCACGCCCGGGACGGTCACGCTGGACCACGACGAGGAGACCAACTCGCTGTACGTCCATGCCGTCGACGGCCGCGACCCCGAGGCGATCGTCGCGCCGATTCGGACGTGGGAGAACTACGCCCTCAAGATGTTCGACGAGGAGGCCTCACCCGACGATCCGGCGCCCGATATCGTCGTCTCCGGCGGGGAAAGAGACAGGGGTCCCGCCCGCGAACGCCGAGGTGAGAACGATGAGTGAAGCCGCGGATCCGGCGCTGCTCGACGCCGTCGTTGGCGGGGCGCTGATCCTCGTCAGCGGCCTCTGTGTGCTCTGTAGCTACCGCGTTATCTCCGGGCCGACGAACCCCGACCGGGTCGTCGCACTGGACGCCATCGCGACGAACGTCGTCGCCATCGCCGTCCTCTTCGCCATCCAGACCGACCGCGGGCTCTTCGTCACGGTGAGCCTGGTGCTCGCGATCATCGGCTTCATCGCGACGGTCGCCGCCGCCAAGTTCATCACCGACGGGGAGGTGATCGACGAACCGTGATCCGAACCGGACTAGTGATCGCGCTGATCGTCGTCGGCGTCTTCTTCCTGACCGTCGGCACCATCGGCATGCTCCGCCTGCCGAACGTCTACAACCGAATGCACGCGACGAGCAAGCCCACGACGCTGGGGACGGCGGCGATCTTCCTCGCCGGCTTCGTCCACTTCGGCCCCGGACACGAGGGACTGACCGCCCTCATCGGGATCGTCTTCCTCTTCCTGACGGTCCCGACCGGCGCCCACATGATCGCCCGCGCCGCCGAGCAGATCGGCATCCCCTTCGAGGGCAGTGTCACCTGGCCCGATCCCGGCGCTGTCGACCGATCCGATCGATCCCAGCGCACTGAGGAAGTCGACGATTAACAGTCGTTTATCACACGGTTTTGTATCCGGAACTCGGTGTGAGAACGAACCGTCCGATCCGATAACCACGGATACGTATTGTCCGCCAACGAATCTGCTAGCTTCGATAGCTGATCTTCGCGGCGTACTGAATACAGGGCGCGTTTCGGTCACGACACTCGCCCTGGGACGCTGACGAAGACACATCGTGCCCTAATGATGATATCGTCGCCACTGCACCGAGTAGCCGTTGATCAATCTGGCTTTTCACTGTCATCCATCAGGGAAGAAATGATGAGTCGTTTGGTCCCACGCCGAAGGAGACCACTGGCTGCAGGTTGAGAGATATCCAGATTAGCGGCGACTTCGCTGAGAGTTGCGTTCCGTGGGTCTTCGAAATACCCTATCTCGAGTGCGACGAGGAGTGCCTCTCGTTGGCTATCGGTCAATCCTGCGTCCGTATTCCCTAAACTAGCGTATTCGTTCACGCGCAGTAAATCGATATCAATGTCGTTCTGTTCTGCATAGTCCCATAGAGGGGCCAGATTCGTCCGGTCGGGCATCCATACTGTTAGAATCCAACCGTTTCTGTCGTTCTTCATATCGAGTATGATACCATTCGCGGTCGAAATAATTGGTGAGATGATCTTCGCTTCGTCTGTATACTCGAAACTATAGATCGCCTTCTCGTCTCTGGTTTCAATAACTCGTTCAAACTCGCCAATGGTGTGATCGTTCCGCAATCCGTCTTCGAACTGGCGGAAATCAGATGACTGTATGCGATAGAAGAATTTCCCCGATGTAGGGTCAGTTCCTGCCTCTAACACCGACTCGACTTTCGAACTCTGGTCGTGAGTGACTGTCTTTGTGAGCACTATGTCAGGGTGCTCGACTCGGACGACTGCTTTGATATCGGTCACTGTTCTACAGGGTAGGTATCTGTAATATATGAATATGTATATCTGGTGAAGCCCTTAGCAACTATCAGAACCGGTTTGCTGCATACAGAGGATATAAAAAGCATTGGCGGTGCGTTCCGAATCGGAGTCAGCGAAACGCTATAGACAGAGTCTGCGTTCAGCAGTCGGGCGCTGTTCTATGGGTCAGTGAAACGGAGGCTGCTGGGGGACGAGATAAGAGAGCGGTCCGGCGGAGTTGGTGGTACACTACTCGGAACGAGGATGACCGCGCATCGAAAATCTCTCGTGGAGTTCTCTGGGCGATAATCATCCTTTTTGCTTGCCCTCGTCGTCCTCACTGCATCCATCGAACGACCCGCGAAAGCGGTCGGGGATGCGTGGAATCTCCTAGACCCGATATAAATGGATTATTCGATTAAGAGAGAGACCAATGCGGGAACGGTCGGTATGCAGTATGTATGGCACAGAGATATCATGCCGATGACCGAGGCAGCGACACTGAACCGAAATTCCACCTCCTCGCCGGGGTCACCCCACCGTTCGATACCAGTCGCTTCGAGCGTCTCTGGGCGTCGCTATTCAACCATTACGTTGAATCACGATAATGAGTTTCCCTGAGATAGATTCGGCTCTGTTCTTTGGTTCGATTACAATGGTAGCTTGGGGAATTTGGGTAGTCTTGGGCAACGCTGCGTCGGAGTCTATTGACCCGAGGACGGCCGCTGCAATCACCTATCTTGTTGCGGGACCTCTTGCACTCGGATACATCCTCGTTTCAGACGCATCGCTTGCCATTACTGCGAGAGGAGGACTGCTCGCTGGCACGGCCGGATTGTTCACCGGAATAGGCCTGATTTCGATGTACATCGGTCTTTCCGGAGGGTCAACAACCGTCATCTCTACTCTCGGTGCGATGTACTTCGTCGTCGCGGCTCTCATCGGTATGGTCATCCTCGGAGACGAAGTTACGATAACGAGATTTGCTGGGATAGCGTTCGCAGTTGTTGGGATCATCTTGGTTACCCGATAGAGTAGCCTACGCGATTATTGGGCATGGGATACTACTCTCGAAAAAAGCGAGTCAAGGCGCGTCTTCCACTCGGAAATAAACGAATAGCCCCAAACGTCGTTCTTAGTAGGTATTAGAGGAAGCAGAATCCGTCTCGTTGCTAGATCATCTGTCTCTACCAGTCCGCGTTGTCTCCGCCAGCACTCGTCGCCGTGCTGGATTTCGCTCTGTCTTCAGCACGCCGTTCTCGATAGAGATTGGATAGGTTCCAACCCGCAGCGTTCCATCGTTTGCCTGTACCGAACGGTAACTGTGTATGCTTATTGATCGATAGTGATCGTCCCGTTCTCGATCGCGATGCTGTATCCCGCGTATTCGAATCGGATCTCACTCGAATCGGCGAGTCGATCGAGCGCCTCGGGATCGATGCTGTCGTAGAGCGGTGGCAAGTCCAGAGGGTCGGTCCCTTCCATCTCGGACACTCTCGTCACAATCTCGGTAACGAATTGAGTTTGCGAACGCTGGATGAGATTCCCCATAGCGGTTCTTTCGACGCTCCTGTTTATAAGCGCTTCGCGAATGAAAGTAGACGATGATCGAAGATGCGGGTTTGTGATCGTTTACGATCCTTCCATTCAAATCCATGAAGAATTTAAAGTAATTATCTTGCAGGAGAAGTGGTGCCGCTATCCACCGTTCGGGCCGCGTCAGCGCTCGTACTCGAGGTCGCGCTCGCCGTCCGTTCCTCGCTCGCGATCGTGGTCTCGGATCCACTCGTCGGCGTCCTCGAGCGTCTCCGTCTCGAGCAATCGCTCGAGTTTGCGCTCGAACTGGTCGTCGGTCAACTCGCCCGCGGCGTAGCGATCGCGGAGCGTCTCGAGGGCGTCGCGGTGATCCGCCGGCGCGTCCGTTCGATCGCCGTCGGAATCGGACTCGACGTCCGCGCTCGAGTCGGTCGTCCAGTCGTCTAGCCACTCCTTCCGGTCGGCCTCGTCGCCGAACACGAGGGCGACCAGCGGGACGACGACGATGTAGCCGACCAACAGGGCGGCGAGCCACCAGCCCTGTCCCGTGAACATTGCGCCGAGCCACAGGCCGGTCACGAGCATCGACGCGATTCCGGTCGCGTTCTCGCGGAGGCGAGTTCCCGGATCGTCTTCGGTCCGCCGCCCTCGAGCGTTCCCCTCGCTCCCGTTCATACGTCTCTATTCGACCGGCACCGGAAATACGTTAACGGTCCGAGATATCGTCGAACGGACCAGCGAGACGCACAGCCGCGATCTATCGCGCTCGTACCGAGCATTCGGCGTGCGGTGGCGCGCGCCGACGACGCGTCCGAGCACCGCGAGGACGCGACGGAAAACCCGCGTGAGGTCTTCGCGAGTAGTGCGACCTTCGGTCCCGCATACCATGCGACCGGTGCTTCGCACCGTGAGCAGATCGCATGGGCGAACGGCTTGGAAGACGCGAAGCGTCTTCCAGTGGATGATCGAACAACCGAAGGAAGTGAGCGTTAGCGCGGAACCAGAGGTTCCGCGAACCATGCAAACGGGCAGAGCGCGGCGCAACGCGCCGCGATTGTCGGGACGGCAGAGCCGTCCCGCAGCGCCCGTGAGCAGAAATCGGCTGGGGAGGGTGTGGCAATCACCGTTGCCACGGTAGCAGGACGTCTGTTTTCGGCCGTGTTCTCTCTTTAGCCGCTGTGCAATCGAAACGACGCTGTCGCTATCGACCGTCGGAGACAGCGGAGAAGTGCGCGTGTTACGCGAGCGTCTCGCCGAGCGCCTCGAGTGCGGCCTCGCGAACGGCGTCGCGTTCGCCGGGCAGGAACTCCACGTGGCCGTCCTGCCCGCCGACGACGCTGATGCCCCCGTTGGGCACCGCGTCGTCGATCGCCTCACCGAGCTCGCGGACGTTCAGCGACTCGGTCGCGCGGACGTGCAGTTCGTCGTCGCCGACGCCGAGGGTCACGAACGGGCCCTCGTCGCGCTGTCGACGGTGGAGCGCGTCGAGCAGCAGCTTCGTCGTCGGGAAGTTGTACCGGTGGGTGAACGCGTCGGTGTCGAGCACGGCGACGGTGACGCCGTCGACCCGCTCGGTCTCTAAGTTCTCCCGGGCCGTCTCGAGTTCGGTGTCGAGTTTCGCCCGGAACTGCTCGGAGACGTGGGCGGCCAGATCGCCGTTTCGACCCGTCTCCTCGTCGCCGAACAGCAGGTCGATGACGAGTTCGCGCTTGTCCTTGTACGACTGGTAGAAGGCCTCGAGGGCGACGGCTTCCCGCCGGTCCGAGACCGCGGTCTCGTCGTAGCCGGCCTCGGTCGCGAGATCGACGTACGCCTCGGGGGTGTCCTCCCAGTAGCTGACCGCGGGGAGGTGGACGAGGTCGTCGCGGACGTCGCTGTTGATGTGGGCGGCGACGTTCGCGGCGAGCGCCGTCGACGTGACGTCCGAGACGTCGGCGCCGGACAGCGACGGTGCGACGGCGACCGAGACGGCGTCGGCGATCTCCTCGTCGGCGCGGCTATCGTCGATGACGACCGTCTCGGCGTCGTACAGCGAGAGCAGGTCGTAGCCGTCGATCGACTCCTCGGTGGAGCCGGCGTCGGCGACGACGACCAGCGGCAGTTGCTCGCCGTGGCGGTCGCGGGCTTCGAGCATCGAGGTGACGTCGCTGGTAGCGGCGTCCATGTCGTAGACGCGGCCGTCGAGCGGGCGTCGCTCGAAGTAGTGGTACTCCGCGTCCTCGCGGGTGTGTTTCTCGCGGATCAGCGGGAGGACGGCCCGCTCGATGGCGGCGCCGGCGACGTAGCCGTCGGCGGTCGCGCCGTGGCGGACGACGATCGGTCGGGCCTCGACGACGGCGCGGCGGATCGCGGTCGCGGCGTCGGAGAGTCCGTCCTCGACGGCGGCGACGGCGTCGTGGTCGGCCAGCAGGTCGATCTCGGCCGGTCGGGCCTCGCGTTCGATCGATTCCTCGAGACGGTCGCGGACGGTCTCGCGGTCCTCGCCCTCGAGGATCTCGAGGGTCTCCGTCTCGATCTGGAGGTCGCCGTGGTGGCGTTCGACCTCGCCCTCGAGGCGAACGACGTCGTCGACGTCGACGTCGGGGTAGGCGCGGACGCCGGCCTCCTCGAAGGCGGCACACTCGACGGTGGCCGTCTCGTCGCGGAGTTCGAAGACGGTCGGGCCGCTGGTCTGGCGGACGCCGGTGATCTCGCCCTCGAGGCGAACGACGCTGCCGACCTGGTTCTCGATGGCCTCGATCGTCGTGCGCTTGAGCGCCGGTTCGGCCTCGGGTTCGGCGTCGGCCGCGTCGTCGGTGGCCGCCGTCGAGCCGGTCGCGGCCGTCTCGGTTGCGACGCCGCCGCTACCAGCGGCGACGGTTTCGCTCGCGTTCGGCGCGCCGGTCTCGTCGGACGGCCCCGTATCGTCGGCGGCCGCCTGCAGGTCGCCGGCAGCGGGATCCTCGTCGGCGCTCGCTTCCGATTCGGTATCGGTCGCGGTCTCGGCTCCCGCGTCGGTGTCGGAATCGGATCCGGAACTGGAACCGGAATCGGCGGCCGACTCGGCTTCGGCGTCGTCCTCGAGATCCTCGGGACGAACCTCGTCGTCGCCCGTGTCGATCAGGTGGCCGCGGAACTCGCGTTCGCGCTGGCGGATCGACCAGCCGAGGTCGACGTTGCCGTTGTCTCGAACGTCGAGAACCTGGACGAAGACCTCGTCGCCGGACTCCCAGTCGAGGCTCTCCAGTCGTCGGTCGAGTTCGCTCCTGTGCAACAGACCGGTTACGTGGTCTCCGATGTCGACGAAGACACCGAAGTCGGCGTAGCCGTCGACGACGCCCCGGTAGTACCGACCGGGGGTGAGCTCCGAGGCGGACGTGCCACGAAATTCGAAGACCGCGTCCTCCTCGTGACTCTCGCAGATTTCGCCGTCGACAGTTGTGCCACAGATGATACAGTTACCCATCTATTCGAACCAAGCGGTTTCGTCCTAAAACGGTTGTCGAAATGCGGCCGCGAGAAACGCCCCGCCGCTCACGGCGCGGACAGAATCGTCGCGATCGCGCAATTACCGAACCCACCGACGTTACAGGCCATTCCGACGTCGGCGTCGACCTGCCGATCGCCGGCCCGTCCGATCAGCTGGTCGTAGAGCTCGACGAGTTGTGCGACTCCCGACGCGGCGATCGGGTGTCCCTTGGATTTCAACCCGCCGGACGTGTTGACCGGCAGTTCGCCGCCGCGCTCGGTCGCGTTCCGCTCGACCAGCCGCCAGGACTCCCCGCGATCGGCGACGCCCAGTCCCTCGAGCTGGAGGAGCTCGAGGATCGTGAACATATCGTGGACCTCGAGGGCGTCGATGTCGTCAGGGGTCCGACCGGCGCGGTCGTAGACCCGTCGGCCGGCGTCGACGACCGCGCTCATGGCGGTCAGGTCGTCTCGCTCGTGGACGACGTGCGTTCCCGTCGCGCCGGCGATCCCATCGACGTGGACGTGTTCGCCGCCGTCGAGCGCGCTCTCGGCGACGAGTAACAGCGCCGCTGACCCGTCCGAAATCGGACAGAAATCGTACAGTCGGAGCGGATCGGCGACCACGGGCGAGTCGAGTACCGTCTCCACGTCGATCTCACGTCGGAAGTGGGCCTTCGGGTTGGCGACGCCGTGCGCGTGGTTCTTGACCGCGACCTTCGCCAGCGCCGTCCGGGGCGCGTCGTATCGCTCGAGATACCGGCGCGCGGTCAACCCCGCGAACGAGGGGATCGTGATCCCGTGTCTGTATTCCGCGGGGTGGGTGATCCCGGAGACGATGTCGGTCGCCGTCGCCGTCGAGAGATGGGTCATCCGCTCGCCGCCGACCGCGAGCGCTACCTCGCAGGTCCCCGACGCGATCGCCTTCCACGCCTCGTAGACGGCCGCCGCGCCCGAGGACGACGTCTGCTCGATCGCCACGGCGTGGGCCGGCCGAATTCCGAGCTCACCCGCGAGCGCGGCCGCCAGTCCGCTCTGTCCCTCGTACGCGCCGCCCGAGCGGGCGACGAAGAGGTGATCGACCTCGTCCGTCCCGATAGGCGCGTCCGCCAGACAGTCCGTGCCGGCCTCGGCCAGCAGCTCGAGCAGCGACGCCTCGCGCGGGCCGAACGGCGTCATCGCGGCGCCCGCGATGGCGACGTTCCGTCCGGGAGCGCCGGCCGGTGTGGCGGACGCCGAATCGATTCGAGTCACGGTAGCAGGAGCACTTTCCCGCGGCTCCGGCGGTTCCGAACGTATCTGTGTGCCTCGTCCGCCTCCTCAAGGGGGAAGGTTCGGTCGACGACGACCTCGACGTCCCCCGACGACAGCAGCGAGTCAAGCGGCTCGAGGGCCGCGTACACTCGCTCGGGCCGGTTTTCGGCGGCCTCTCCCAGGTGATAGCCGATCACACTGTGATTGCCGAAGAGGAGTTCCGGGGTCGACACCGTCGGTACCTCGCCGCTGGCCAGTCCGTACGCGACGATCCGGCCGCCGGGCGCGAGCGCCTCCATGCTCCGGTCGAACGCGTCGCCCCCGACCCCGTCGAGTACCAGATCGACCCCTTCGCCACGTTCCTCGATCGCTGCGGGGACCGCGTCGTAGGCGATCGCGTGATCGGCGCCGAGATCGGCCGCGAACTCGCGTTTCGCCACCGTGCTCGCGGTCGCGAACACCTCGGCGCCGGCCGCCGCGGCGAGTTGGACGGCGGCCGATCCGACGCCGCCGGCGCCCGCGTGGACGAGCACCCGCTCCGGCCCGACGTCGGAGCCGGGGGTCTCGAGGCCGCCCCACTCGAAGAGCGCGTTGTGGGCCGTCACCCACTGGATTGGGACGGCGGTGGCCTCTCGCAGCGAGAGCCCGTCGGAAACGGGAAACGCCCTGTCGGCCGCGACGACGACCGACTCGGCGTAGCCGCCTCGCGGGACGTAAGCCGCGACCGCGTCACCCGGTTCGAAGTCGGTTCGGTCGCCCGCCTCGGCGATCCGGCCGGCGACCTCGATGCCGGGCACGTACGGCGGCGTCGGCCCGTCGGGATAGGTGCCCCGTCGTTTCGCGAGATCGGCGAAGTTGATCCCGGCGGCCGCGACGTCGATTCGGACTGCCGTCGCATCCGGCGTCGGCTCCGAGACGTCGGCGGGTTCTAACACCGCCGGCTCTCCGTACGCCGGAACGCGAATAGCTCGCATGTCCTTGGCGTGTTACGAGTGGAAGTATAAACGTCCCTATACCGGGAGCCGATCAGAAGGAGTCGTTGCCGGCGATTCGCCGATCGCGTTACTCGAAGACCGGCGAGTCCTCCTCGAGCGTTTCGATGTCGTCGGCGAGCTTCCGGACGTCCTCCGGAAACAGCGAGACCTGGACCTCGCTGCCGTCGTCGTCCTCGAAGACGAGTTTGACGCGCTTGTCGCCGAATTCGCGGGCCTCGGCGGACTCGACGTCGAACATTTTGACCGTCGCCGACTTGTTCGCCGGGCCGACGTTCTTGATCGATCCGTCGTTCAGCTCTACCATGAAGTCCTCGAGCGTCAGTGAGAGCATACGCGCCGTACGGGCCCCGGCTAAAAAACCGCACGGCATTGGCGGACGACCGGGCCGTCGCGGCGTCTCGTGCGAGTGGCTCGGTGCGTCGATTAGCGGTCCGAAACCAACCGGCTCGACCACCTTTAAGTTGCATTCGACCCAATCGGTCGCACGCAATGCAAGTCACCTGGCACGGCCACTCGACGTGGCACGTCACCGTAGGGGAGACGGAGCTGCTGATCGATCCGTTCTTCGACAATCCGAAGACGGACCTCGAGCCGGCGGACGTCGACGAGCCCGATTACGTGTTGCTGACGCACGGCCACGCCGACCACATCGCCCACGCCGGCGAGTTCTCCGAGGCGACGCTGGTCGCGACGCCGGAGCTCGTTTCCTACTGCGAGGACGAGTTCGGCTTCGAGGACGCCGTCGGCGGGATGGGGATGAACTTAGGCGGCACCGTCGAGTGCGGCGACGCGTACGTCAGTATGGTCCGTGCCGACCACACCAACGGGATCATGACTGAAAACGACAAGAGCGGCGGCATGCCCGCCGGCTTCGTCGTCTCAGACACGAAGCCGACACAGGTCTCGGACGAGGAGTCGACGACGTTCTATCACGCCGGCGACACCTCGCTGATGACCGAGATGCGCGAGGTCATCGGCCCGTATCTCGAGCCCGACGCTGCCGCGGTCCCGATGGGCGATCACTTCACGATGGGGCCCCAGCAGGCCGCTATCGCCGTCGACTGGCTCGACGTCGACGTCGCCTTCCCCCAACACTACGACACCTTCCCGCCGATCGAGCAGGACCCCGAGGAGTTCGGAAGCGAGGTCGCAGGCACCGGCAGTGACGCCGAGGTCGTCGCCCTCGAGGGCGACGAGTCCTACGAACTGTGAGTTGAGCAGACGCGTCGACCGACGACGGACCGCCGATCACCGGCGGATCGGCTTTTCTTCTAGATACTGAGCGGTACCGCGAGACCTCAGTCGTTACCCCGCGAGCGATATCGGGTATCGCTCTCGGTGCGGTCACCGATCCGGTAGCGCGTCTCGAGCGGATAGCGTTCGCGCCGGGCCAACACCAGATGGAGGCCGACAGCGACGGCGAGCAGTCCGAAGTTCCAGACCGGCGAGGCGTAGTAGATGACGTCGACGATTACCGGTTCGGAGTAGACCGGCCAGAACGGCGAGAGCGGCGCCGCGATATCGGGAGCGGAGAGGACGTCCGCGAACAGGTGGCTGACGCCGCCGGTGATCAATCCCCCCGTCGCGAAGACGAACACCGTTCCGGCCGCGATTCGGGTGCTCCGAATTCGGCGATAGTCGTTGAACCAGTCGGTGAGGTACCGGGCGGCGACCGCCCCGACGAGAATGCTCGTCACTACGACGAACACCAGGGTGTGCGTCACGCCGTGGTGGGTGATCGGGAGGAACTGCTGTAGAACGAGGTCGGTGTCCGGGAGCATCGCCGTCACCAGGGTAAACGCCGTGAACGCGAGCGCACCTCGCCGTCCCCAGACCAGCCACGCCGGTGCGGCGAACAGCAGCGCCATGCCGAGGTGACCGGTGACGTCAACCATCGGTCTTCGAGGGAACGGAACCGTCGAGTGACTCGAGAAAACGGTACGACCGCCGTCCCGATTTCCGGCACCGGCGACGAACTCGCGGCCGCACCGAGGGACGGGACCCCTTTCGTTCGCTGCCCGCGTCGGAGCGCCGTCGCCCACCGCCCCGTAACGGCGAGCCGACGTCGAATCCGCTCGCCGATCGCCTATCGGAACTGGCCATCATTCGTCCGTGAACGTTTCACGTCGGCTGATAAATCGAATTACGCTGCAAACGCAGGTCGCCGACGACGTGGTCGGCTTACCGCTGTCCGATCGGCGAACCGCGCCCGGAAGGCGGTTCGCGCTCGCTGGCTCGCATCGGCAGTACACCACCAAACGTTTACAGCGCCGCCCGTGGACGACTCGAGTGCTATGGCGAAGCAGGTCACCACCGTCTCCGAGGAGGGTTACAGCGCGACGAACGAGATCCGCGAGTTCGAGACGACGATCGACGCCAACGGCGAGGACGCGCCGGACACGCTCGAGGCGCTGCTGGCCGCGTACGGCTCCTGTTACGTCCCGGCGCTGCGCGTCGGCGGGCAACAGCGCGACGCGGGCGACCTCGGGACGATCGAGATCGACATCACAGGCGAACTGAACGACGACGACAAACTCGAGTCCGTCCAGTTCGACGTCCGCGTCGAGGCCGACGTCGACGAGGACACCGGCGAGGAGGTCATCGAGCGCGCCTTCGAGCTCTGTAAGGTCCACGACGCGCTGAAGGACAGCCTCCACGCGGAGACGAGTTTCGAGGGGAACGCGGTCTAACGCGGTTCTCGACGGGCGGTCCGCGCGCGATTCGCGTCGAATATACGACCGTCACGGTCGCGGTTGCGCGGGTGATTCGTTCGCCCGCTCGAACGGTCACCCCCGAATCGATCGAGGGAGGTCCGAGTATCACATTTTCTACAGCACATGTTTCTGAAGCGGATAGTAGTGGCAACTGAACGATCCGAACCACCATACGCCGCGGCGTCATCGAATCGGGTATGCGACGCCACCGCGGTCTCGTGGTCGTATCAGTCGCTGGACTGCTCGTTCTGTCGGGATGTCTCGGCGGGTTCGTTCCGAGCGACGGTTCCGAGGGCGCCAGCGACGACAGCGACGACGCCGCTGGCGACCTCGAGATCCACCACATCGACGTGGGACAGGGCGATTCGACGCTGCTGGTCACGCCTGACGGCGAGACGGTGTTAATCGATACGGGGATCTGGCAGGCCGACGGGCAGGGCGTCATCGACTACCTCGAGGGCGAGGGCATCGAGCGAATCGACCACCTCGTCACGACCCACGGCCACGCCGACCACATCGGCGGTCACGCGGCCGTCATCGAACACTTCGAGGAGCGAGGCGAGGGCGTCGGCGCGGTCTACGACCCCGGCGTCGCGTCTACCAGCGCCACCTACGACAACTACCTCGACGCGATCGAGGAGCACGAGGTCAGGCTCCTCAAGGTCGCCGCGGGCGATCACTTGCCCCTCGAGGACGAGTCGGTCGACGCGACCGTACTGAATCCGCCCGGCGACGACGACGGAGGCAGTATCGACGCCTACAGCACCGTTCTCAGCGTCGAGTACGGGGAGTTCTCGTATCTGACGACGGGCGACATCGAGGACGGAGCCGAGCGGCGACTCGTCGACGAGCGCGGCGACGCCCTCGCGGCCGACGCCTATCAGGCCGGTCACCACGGTTCTTCGACCTCGTCGACGGCGCCGTTCCTCGACGCCGTTGACCCCGAAATCGCGGTGATCTCGAGCGCGCTCGA
This sequence comes from Haloterrigena turkmenica DSM 5511, assembly GCF_000025325.1. Taxonomy (NCBI): domain Archaea; kingdom Methanobacteriati; phylum Methanobacteriota; class Halobacteria; order Halobacteriales; family Natrialbaceae; genus Haloterrigena; species Haloterrigena turkmenica. The sequence goes on from NC_013743.1 coordinate 2,802,303, forward strand.
CTCCCAGTACGGCCACCCCCACGACGAGGTGCTCGAGGCCTTCGCCGATCGCGGCGTCGAGACCTACTGGACCGGCGTTCACGGTGACATCGTCCTCGAGACCGACGGCGAGGAGGTCGCGGTGACGCCCGAGACCGAGGGCCCGACCGATCCGGCGGCGCTGCTCGAGCGAAAGGAGCAGGCCCAGTCGGAATCGGAATCGCTGTCGGCCCCGTCACCCGAACAGTCGCCGTCGCTCGAACAGTCATCGCCGCCCGAACAGCCGTCGTCGGTCCAGTCCCCGGCGTCGCTCGAGCGGGCGCCCGCACCGGTAGTTGATAGTGCCGCGCCGCGTCTCTCGGCACGATGACCGAGCACTACACCGCGGTCCTCGACCGCATCGTCGACGGCGAGACGGCCGTGCTCCTACTCGAGGACGACGGGACGGTGGTCGACGAGCGCGTCCTCGACGTCGAGCGACTGCCCGAGGACGGCCGACACGAGGGCGCCCTCTTCGACGTCGAACTCGCGGACGACAGTCTAGAGGCGGACAACGACCTCGAGACGGGCGACGGTCTCGAGGACGACGACTTCACGTCGGTGGACTATCGCCCGTCGCTCGAGCGGGATCGACGGGAGGAGGCCCAGGATCGGTTCGATCGCCTCTCCGAGCGGCTCTCCGACGAGTAGGCGAACGCACGGCTCACGGGGAATCGAGGTGGAGAGGTGGAACGAAGGCAGGTGACGGGGGTGAAAACCCCCATGGTGGTTCGGGATGTGTGGGATGACACAGCAGCGGAGTGCCTTCGATCGGGAGAGACGGATGCCGCTGCAGTCGCATCTTCATCATGTTTGTAGATAGCAGTGGTGCCAAAATACGTTGGGACCGAACGGTCCGAACGAGACGAACGTGGTCCGCGACGCCGAGTGCGTCGGCAGTCGTCGCGCCGGCCATCGTCCGACGCGGGTCGCGAGCCGGCTGGTTCCGTTCGCCGATGGTCAGGTTCAAGACGCTCCTCGGAGCAGACGCAGCCATGCTACGATCGTTCGACGGAACGGAGCCGCAGGTCGCCGACTCGGCGTACGTCGACGAGGCCGCGGTCGTCATCGGCGACGTCGTCGTCGAGGCGGAGGCGAGCGTCTGGCCGAACACGACGCTGCGGGGCGACCACGGCCGGATCGTCGTCGGCGAGGGGGCCAACGTTCAGGACAACGCCGTGCTCCACGAGGACGCCGCACTCGAGCCCCACTCGACGGTCGGTCACAGCGCGATCGTCCACGACGCGACCGTCGGGGAGCGCGCGCTGGTCGGGATGAACGCGACCGTCCTCGACGGCGCTCACGTCGGCGCGGGCGCCGTCGTCGCGGCCGGCAGCGTGGTCACCGAGGGAACCGAGGTGCCGCCGCAGACGCTCGTCGCCGGCGCGCCCGCCGAGCCGAAAACCGAGATCGACGATCCCCACCTCGAGGCGACGGCCGACCGGTACGTCGAACTCTCGCGGAAATACGCCGAGACGTCCGAGCGACTCGACTGAGCGGGTCGGACTCGAGGACCGTTCGTCCCGAGAGTCGGCTACGAGCCGGTTTTGTTCCACCGGTACTGCTCCTCGACGAGCGTTCCCACACCGCAGATGACCACGAAGGTGTTCTTCGTCGTTCGGCCGCCGATGGCGATCCAGAGCACTCCGCCGACGAGAATCGCGATCCCGACTGCCAACTTGAGACGATGGGCTGTGAGCTGATCCATTCCGCGTACTCCTCGCCTGACGTGGCCGCTCTCACGGCATAGTTCTATCCACCCGTCCGGCTGCTCCGGACCGGACGCTCGCCGCGAGCGAGAACACGGGCGACGCAGTCGACGAACGGTGGTATCCGAGTCTCTCGGCGACTCGAGCGCGAACCCGATGAAAACGCTGATACAGCCGCCGTCCCAAGCGATAGCCATGAGCGACTCACCGTGGACGGACCGGATCGTCGGCGCCCGAATGACCGTCGATCAGGAGTTCTCCTCGCGGATCGCCGACTCGCGGTTTTCCAACCAGCAGTGGAGCCTGATCATGACCGCGACGGAGTTCGAGATCGAAGACGCCGACGATCCCGACCGCGCGCGGCTCGTCGCCGACATCGAGCAGGTCGAGGGAATCATCCCCGAACTCGAGAACGTCCCCAGCGGCGGCATGGGCGCGATGGGTGGCCCGGGTGCGGGCGGGGGCAACCGGAACAGTTCGTCGGGCGGCGTCTTCGACTCGATTATGGGTGCCCTCGGGCTGGGCGGCGACGGCGGCGACGATCACGCCGAAAAGCTCCGCGCGGCCGAGCAGCTCACGCAGGAGTACGCCGAGGAACTTCAGTCCCACCTCGAGTCGAACGGACGCTGGCAGTCGGTTCGGAAGGCCGCGGCCGCGGACGACTAGTGCTGCCAGCGGGCTAGTCGGGACCGATCGAACGAGACCGCGGACCGCTCAGTCGCCGGCGTGAAAGAGCGTGTACTCGCTGGTCTCGTAGATGTTGATCAGTTCGTTGACGAGTTCGTCGTAGGACTCGTCGTCGACGCGAAGCGCCTCCAGCCGTTCGATCGTCTCCTCCTCGAGTTCCACGGATGGCATATACGACGCTTCGACGGCGATCAGCAAAAACGCCATGGGGTGGGTGGCGGTCGGATCGCAGCGCGAGACCGCGTCCCGCTCCGATGCAAGCCACAGCACCTTTAGGGACAGTTCACTACGGTAGGGGTATGACCGAGGAAGTCGACACGACGACCTTCGAGATCAGCGCCGACGACGGTACCACCGACGAAGTCACGGTCCCCACCGGACTCCTCGACCTCGTCGCGGAAGGCGACCAGACCGACGCCGAGACGGTCGGCGACGTCACCCTGCTGTCCTTCGCCAGCCGCGCCCACCACATCGTCCACCACGGACAGGACGCCGACGCGGAACTCGAGGCCCAGGAAGCCCGCATCATGGACCTGTTCGAGGAACGCTTCGGCGTGACCTACGGCGAAGCGACCGGCCACCAGCACTAACCGCGACCGCACTCGAGTCCGTTCGGACCGATCCGATCGACTCGAGAAGATTTTTCGAGCGCGTCGAGTCCGGACCGTCGGTAGCGAGTCGGTCGCGCACCGCCCGGTCTCGAGTCCGTCACTCGGCGGCGACGTCAGAACCGTTCGTTGCTGGACCCGTCTCCGTTCCGGCGGGTCCCTCCGGTTCACCGGGCGACTCGGGCGCTGGCGGCTCCGTCGGCTCGGGCGGCCCCTCATCGGTCGGTTCCGTTTCAGTCGGCCCCGTTTCGCTCGGTTCTTCCTCGGCCGGCTGCGTCGCCGCGATGGTCACCGACGCCTGCTCGTCGTCGGTCGCGACCGTGTGCGTCGAGTCGGTCTCCGGCAGCGTCAACGAGAACGACAGGGTCGTCGCGCCGCCGGCCTCGAGCGCGACGCTCTCCTCTGCGACGGTCTGGCCGTCGACGGCGTAGCTCACCGTCTGGGTGCCCTCGGCATCGCCGACGTTTTCGATCGTCGCGTCGACCGTCACCGACGACCCCGGCTCGCCGGACGCCGGTGCCTCGAGGTCGGCGACGGCGAACTCGGCCTCGCCGGGCTCCTCGATCGTTACGGTCGTCTCGGCGGTCGCGTTGTCAGTCGAGACCGTGACCGGGTACTCGCCGGGCTCGAGGTCGGCCGTGTCGGCGGTCAACGTGACCGATTCGGACGCACCGGGCTCGAGCGAGACCGGTGTCTCGTTGACGACCGAGCCGTCGATCGCCAGCTGAACGTCCTGCGTGCCGTTCTCCCCGCCGGTGTTCTCGATCGCGGCGTCGACCTCGAGAGGATCACCCGCTTCGACCGAGTCGTTCGCCTCCGTGATCGAGACGTTGAACGCGGCAGGTTCGGTCGGCTCGCCCGAGTCGATCTCGCCGGCCGGCAGCGTTTCGGCGGTCAGCGGCTCCTCGTAGCCGTAGTTGCTCATGTCGACCTCCCAGACGAGTCGTTCGCTGTCGTTTTCGGGGGTCCAGTCGACGGTGAACGAGTCGTTGCCGGGCTCGAGTTCCGACGGCGGCTCGTCGGCGGCCGTCCCCTCGACGAACTCGCTACCGACCGGCAGCGATTCGTTGTTTGGGTTCTCGTACTCGAAGGTGACCGCGATGCCGTCCTCGGTCGGCGCCGTCTCCGCGACGGAGATATTCGGCTGTTCGGGTCGGATCTCCTCGATACACTCGCTGGCGTCGGGGTTCGGGTAGTCGATCGAACCCGGCGTCGCGTCGGGCGACGCGAAGCCGGTGATCACGGCACCCGTATCGCCCTCGGGGATCATGACGGTCGCGCCGTCGGCCGTCTCGGCGATGGTGAAGTCGTCACCGGTCTCGTAGGTGAGCGTCCCCTCGAACGGCGCCGGGACGTCCTCGCCGACAGTGACAGCGTACTCGCCCATCGAGTTGCCGAAGCCGCCGCTCTCGTAGAACGCGGTCCCGACGATGATCGTGTCGCCCGCTTCGAAGGAGCCAGTCACCTCGGCCCGCGAACAACTGAGGAACGTCGCGTTGAACGTTGCCGGATCGCCGTCGACCGTGTACTCGACGGACTCGTTCGCCAGTGCCGTGCCGTTCTCGTCGGTGACGGCGACCTCGAGTGTCGCGTTCTCGGAGAGTGGCGGCTCGAGATCGAGCGACTCGAACTCGGCGGTCTCGTTGGCCTCGAAGAGATCGCTCTCCCCGCGTTGCGTGCCGTTCTCGTCGGTCGCGGTGAGTCGGTAGTCAACGGTCGCGTTCGCCTCGTCGACGACGAGCGTCTCGCCGTCGCCCGTCTGGTCCGACACGTTGAGCGTGGCCGCCGATTCGTTCGGCTCAGCCGGTTCGTCCGGAGCGTCGTCGACCGTGTACTCGACGGATTCGTTCACCAGCGCCGTGCCGTTCTCGTCGGTGACGGCGACGTCGACCGTCGCGTTCTCGGAGAGCGGCGAATCGAACTCGAGTTCGAGGTCCGTCACCGTCCCGTTGGCCTCGAATGACTGGCTCTCGGCCGTGGTTCCGTTAGCCGACGCCGTCACCGCGTAGTCGACGGTCGCGCTCGCTTCGTCGACGGTCAGGTTCTCGCCGTCGCCGGTCTGATCGCTCACTGAGAGCGTCGCGTTCGGCTCGGCCGGTTCCTGTGGTTCCTGGGGCTCCTGCGGTTCGTCGCCGACCGAGACGAACGCCGTATCGAGCACCGGCACGCCGGCGTCGGTGACGTACGGGACGTCCTCCGCCCCGTCGGTGTCGCCGTACTCGAACGTTCCGTCGTCGTTCGTATCGTGGTGGACCACCGCGGTGAGGGGCTGGTCCTCCTCGATCGGCTCCTCGAGGTCGATCTCGACGCCGGAGTGGCTCCCGGCTTCGAGGGCGCTCGACGTCCCGAGCACGGCGCCCGGATCGGCGACGGCGTCGGCCGCGTAGATCGCGACGAAGCCGCCCTCCGAGAGGTTGACCTCGTCGACGCTGACCGTCTCGCCGTCACTTTCCCGGTCGGCGAACGTAATCGACGCCGTTCCCTCGAGTTCGTCGATCTCGTCGGCGCGATCCTCGGCCGCGTCCTCGACGTACTGCCTGATTTCGGTGATATCGTCGATCTCCTGTTGGACCGCGTACGCGGTGGCGTTGGACGCGGTTTCCTGGGTCAGGACCTGCAGTTGCGTGACGCTGATCCGCTGATACTGGACGACGCGGGCCGTCTCCTGCGTGGCGCTGCTGGCGGCGACCTGGATCTGTTCGACGGTCGCCTCTTGAGACTGACTCAGCGCGCCGCTGGCACCGCCGGACGCCAGCCGCTGGACTTGGGTACTATCGATGACCTGCTGCTGGAGCACAGATCCCTCGCCGGCGCCGAACGCGGCGGCCTGAATCTGGTCGACGTCGACGATCTGGTACTGGACCGCCGACTCGATCGCTCCCTGAGACGCACCGACCGCGGCGTATTGGATCTGGGTGATCGAGATCTCCTGGTGCTGGACCAGCACGCCGCCCGCGGCCCCATCGGCCGCCGCCTGGATCTGCTCGATTGTGGCCGACTGGCTCTGATAGATCGCTCCCTTAGCCGCGCCGAAGGATGCCTCCTGAATCTGGCTGATCGAGATCCGCTGGACCTGTTCGACGCTGACGGTCTGGAGCTGCGTCAGCGAGCCCCGACTGGCTCCGCGGGCCGCGGCCTGGGTCTGCTCGACGGTGACTTCCTGTCGCTGGACAAGCGCTCCTTTCGCGGCGCCCGTAGCGGCCTTCTGTACCTGCTTGATGTCCACGCGTTGGCGCTGTTCGACGTCGATCTCCTGGCTCTGTTCGCCCTCGAGGGCTACTGGGACGCTTCCCTCGAGTGCGCCCGCGGACGCGCCGGCCGCCGCGTGCTGGACGTGCTCGAGCGTGATCCGCTGGCGCTGTTCGACGGTGATCTTCTGGTACTGCTCGAGGACGCCGTAGGCCGCCCCCTGCGCGGCCTCCTGGGTCTTCGGGTGGTCCTGAACGTCGCTATCGCCCGCTTCCCGGCACGCCCCCGCTGCGGCCCCGCGCGTGGCGACCTGGATCTGTTCGACGTCGGCGTGCTGTTTCTGTGCGAGGGCGCCGTGGGTCGCCCCCCAGGTCGCGCTCTGCATCTGGCTCGCTGCGACCGTCTGAGACTGGGCGAGCGCGCCGTCGGTCGCGCCGCCGACCGCGGACTGGATCTGTTCGATCTCGGCGTCCTGAGACTGGATCAGCGAGCCGTGGACCGCGCCGGCCGTCGCCGCCTGAATCTGTTCGGCGTCGGCCGCCTGGTGCTGGGCCGCCGACTGACTGGCGGCCTCGACGGCCGCCGCGCGCTGTTCCTGGGTCACCTCGACGCCCTGCTGCTGGGCCAGTTCGATCCCCTCGTCGACGCCGGCCTCGACGGCGTCCGTCTGTTCCTGTGCGAGCGAGGCGGTCGCGTCCGCGTCGGCCTTCGCTTCTGCGTCGGTCGCGGCCGATTCGGCCGCGGAGTCGAACGACACTAACTCGCCGTCTCCGGCCGACTGGCTCGCACGCACAGGTTCTCGGTCCGCCGCATCAGCCGCGATGGAGTCCGCACTCCCACTGCCATCGTCTTGGCTGGCGGCCACACTGTCCGTAGCGGCGATATCGGTCGTTTCGCCGACTCCCTCGCCGGGATCGCTCTCGCCGCCCTCGAACGGGACGATACCGCCGCTGAGCAGCGGAAGTGCCACTACGCTCGTGACCATCAACGCGGCGACGGCGAGCACCGCTACGGCCGCGCCCCGAGACCGATTCATGGCTCGACGCCCCTGCCGGCTCGATCGCTCGATCGGTTCGCTTGCTCCCCACGGTTAGAGCGGCGATCGCGGCTCCAACGGCCTCTGAGACCGTCGCGTTCCCACCGTCCGCGAGTCGGCCGCTGGCTACGTCTCGGTTCCCGATCGCTCCTCGGTCCGAACCGGCTACGTACGGATGACATCAGCTTTCTATCACGGGAGCGAAAGAGCGCATAAGGCCAGCGGGTCGTTTCGGTTAGTAATCGGATACAATTCCCCATTACTCCACTCGAGCGCGGCGTCTCCCGACGGAGCGGCGCTCTCGAGGGAGCGGTGATTTCGGACGCGTTCGGGCCTCGATCGGGTCGGATTCTCCGCGAACTGTCCGTTTCCAGAGGGGAAGCGGGCTGTTTCGATCCCTCCCGACGGGTCGGGATCCGTCCCGTCGTGCGGAGATGACAGACTTTTGTCTCTCCTCGCCCTTCGGAAACCGAAGTGTTGAACTCGGTTTACGAGAGTCGGTGTGGTATGGCAACGAACCGAGAGTCGGTCGACCTCGTCGATGGGGACGTCGTCCGCCAGTTCGCTCGCGCGGCGGTGCTGGCGGCGCTGGTGGGGGCGTCGATATTCGTGACGATTCCGTATCCGTTCTCGCCGGCGCCGATCACGCTGCAGGTGCTGTTCGTCTTTCTCGCCGGCCTCGTCCTGGGGCCGGTCTGGGGGGCGATCTCGATGCTGCTCTATCTGACCGCCGGTGCAGCCGGCCTCCCGGTCTTCTCGGGGATGGAGGCCGGATTCGGCCCCCTCGTCGGAAACACCGCGGGCTACCTCTGGTCGTACCCGCTCGCGGCGGCGCTGATCGGCGCCATCGTCCACCGGGGCACCGACCTCCGAAATCCCGCCGACGTCCCCCTGCCGATCGTCGTCGTCGCGCTCGTCGCCGCGACGATCCTCATCTACGCCATGGGGACGGCGTACGCGGCCTGGCTTCAGGCCCTCGAGCCCTGGGAGGCGATCGCCGGCTACGCGCTCCCGTTCGTTCCCGCCGAGCTGGTCAAGATGGTCGCTGCGATCGCGATCGTCGAGAGCGGGCGACTCGAGCCGGTCGGATCGTGATCGCTCGAGTGACGCCGCTGACCCCGTCAGCGAGGACGCGATGATCGAGTTTCGCTCCGTTACCTACGCTTTCGACGACGTGCCCGTCCTCGAGGACGTCTCGCTGACCATCGGCGACGGCGAGTTCGTCGTCCTCGCGGGCGCCAACGGGAGCGGCAAGACGACCCTGCTGCGCCACTGCAACGGACTGGTGACGCCCGATTCGGGAACAGTGCTGGTCGACGGGACTCCCGTCACCGAGGACCTCGTCGCCGCCCGCTCGAGCGTCGGCATGGTCTTCCAGCACCCGCGCGACCAGTTCGTCGCCGCGACGGTCGGCGCCGACGTCGCCTTCGGCCCGGAGAACCTCGGCCTCGAGCGCGCCGAGATCGACCGCCGGGTGGCCGACGCCCTCGAAGCCGTCAACATGGCCGGTCGCGAGGACGAGCGGATCGACCACCTCTCGGGCGGCGAGCAGTCCCGCGTGGCCATCGCCGGCGCGCTCGCGATGGCGCCCACTCACCTCGTCCTCGACGAACCGTTCACCGGGCTCGACGATCCGGCCCGTCGATCCGTCCTCTCGCGACTCGAGGCGCTCTCGGAGGACGGAACCGGAATCCTGCTCGCGACCCACGACCTCCGAGACGTGCTCGACCTGGCTGACCGCGTCGTCGCCATGCGGGACGGCGCGGTCGCCATCGATGACTCGCCCGACCGCGCGCTCGAGGCGCTGTCGGATTTCGAGGTTCGAGTGCCAGAGCGCTGACCGCACGCGGCGCGACGATCACTGCCGCCGCCAGACCACCGATCCCGACGATGCTCACCTACGACCCCGACGACACGCTCGCCCACCGGCTCGACCCCCGCTCGAAGTTGGCCGTCCAGCTCGGGTTCGCCGCGACCGCACTGGCCCACACGAGCCCGCGGGCGCTGGTCGCGCTCACCGCCGTCGCCGGCGTACTCTTGGTCGCCGCTCGCGTTCCGCTCCTCGAGACGCTGTACGCCTATCGCTTCGCCCTGCTCTTCCTCTCGCTCGCACCGGTACTCGCGGCGCTCACGTTCGGTTCGCCCTGGCTCGACCTCGCGGACGGCCTCACCTCCGCGCGGGCGAGCTACCGCGTCCTGCTCGTCTTACTCGTCAGCGCGGCGTACGTCCGGTCGACCCCGGTCCGGGACTCTCGAGCCGCGATCCAGCGAACGATTCCCGGAAGGCCCGGCCAACTCCTCGGAATCGGCGTCGCGCTCGTCTTCCGGTTTCTGCCGGTCCTGCAGGCCGATCTACGGACGATCAGCGACGCGATGGCGGCGCGGCTGGGCGACCAGCGCGGCGCTGTCGACCGCGCGAGTACGCTGGGGCTGTTAGGCCTCTCGCGGGCGTTCGACCGAGCCGATCGACTCGCGCTCGCAATGCAGGCGCGGTGTTTCGCCTGGAATCCCACCCTGCCGGCGCTGTCGCTCTCGCGGCTCGACTATCCCGCTCTCGTCGTCGCCGCCGTGCTCGCGCTCTCGGCGGCGCTGTGAAGAAGTCGGGGCCGAGCCGATCGGACCCGTCTCGGTGCTCGAGCGCGGAACCGTCCTCACACCCCCGCGACGAGTCCGTTGCTGGCTATCCGAACGGGAGCCGTGCGACGCGATTGCGCGTTAGGCTGACGGTGCGTGTGCATCTCCCGTGCAGTCCGGCCGGTCCTTCATTACGCCCGGCGTCGGAATTCGGCGCATGGAGGAGTACGATTTCCTGGTTATCGGGTCGGGATCGGGACTGGACGTCGCGAACGCGGCCGCACGGCGCGGTCAGTCGGTCGCCGTCGTCGAGAAGGGACGGCTCGGCGGAACCTGTCTGAACCGCGGCTGTATCCCCTCGAAGCAGCTGTTGTACCGCGCTGAGGTCCTCGAGACGATCGAGCGCGCCGAGGAGTTCGGGATCGAGGCGACGGTCGATGGCGTCGCCTTCGCCGATATCGTCCGCGAGGTCAACGAGGACGTGGGGGAGAGTTCCGAATCGATCCGTCGCGGGCTCGAGTCCTCGTCGCAGCACGATCTCTACCCGACGGAGGGGAAGTTCGTCGACGAGCGAACGGTCGAACTCTCCGGCGGGGATCACGACGGGAAGCGCTTGACCGCCGAAACGGTTCTCGTCGCGGCCGGCACCCGTCCCGGCGTCCCGCAGGTCGACGGCATCGAGGACGTCGACTACCTGACGAGCCGGGAAGCGCTGCGACTCGAGGAGCGTCCGGACCACCTCGTCGTGATCGGCGGCGGCTACATCGCGGCCGAACTGGGCCAGTTCTTCGGGACGTTCGGCAGCGACGTCACGGTGCTCGGCAGGCGGCCGCACCTGTTGCCCGACGCCGACGAGGAAGTGGCCGCCGAATTCACCGACCGATTCGCCGACCGGTTCGACGTGTATACGGGGTACGAGGCGACCGCGGTCTCGGGATCGGACGGCGAGGTGACCGTCGAGGCGCGACCGTATCGGGAGCCCGACGAGGACGCGGCGACGGCGATGGGTGAAGCCGAAACCGAGGACGGGGCGGAGCCCGTCACGGTCACCGGCGACGAACTGCTCGTCGCGGCCGGCCGCGTGCCGAATACAGACACGCTGAACGTCGACGCGGCGGGAATCGAGACCGACGACGTGGGGTTCGTCGAGACCGACGAGTACCTGCAGACGACCGCCGACGGCGTCTGGGCGCTCGGTGACATCGTCGGCGAGTACCTCCTGAAACACAACGCGAACCACGAGGCGAAGGCCGTCGTTCGGAACCTCTTCGGCGACGACCTCGAGCCGGTCGACTACTCGGCGATGCCCTTCGCCGTCTTCTCCTCGCCCGAGGTCGCCGGCGTCGGCGCCACGGAGGGCGAACTGCAGGCGGCGGGTCGCGACTACGCCAAACGAACGTACCGGTACGAGGACACTGCCCGCGGCTCGGCGATGAAAGCCGAGGGGATGGTCAAGCCGCTCATCTCACTCGAGGGCGAGATTCTGGGCTGTCACATCGTCGGTCCGGACGCGTCAAACCTGATCGAGGAGGTCGTCGTCGCGATGACGGCTGGCTCTGGAACGGTCCAGGATATCCGAGAATCAGTTCACATCCATCCCGCGCTCTCGGAGGTCGTCCAGCGGGCGTTCTCGGGACAGTTCACCCGCGGGGGCCACGATCACGAGCACGGACACGACCACTAGCATCGCGGTTCGCCACTGTCGGCCGCGGTCGCGGTGTTGCATCGCACGCACACGGTCGCCGGGCCGTCTTATCCGTCAGTCGCGTGGATCCACGTGCAATGGTAAACGCAGCCATCGTTATTCTCGCGGGCACCGAATCGCACTCCGACACCGGACGACTGGTCAACGGCCTCGAGGCGGCGAAGGAGTTCGACGACAACGAGGAGGACGAACTCGAACTCATCTTCGACGGAGCCGGCACGCAGTGGGTCGAAGAACTCGAGGACGAGGACCACGACTACCACGACCTCTATCAGTCCGTCCGGGACGAAGCGGCCGTCTGTGACTACTGCGCCGGCGCGTTCGATGCCGACGACGCAGTCGAGGACGCGGGCCTCGTCCGCATCGACGAGAACGACGGCCATCCCAGCGTGCGGTCGCTCGTCGACGACGACTACGAGATCATCACGTACTGACGCCGCCATCGAGGCGTTCTTTTCGGGCGTACTTCGGCCGAGCGCGACGGGTGCGTATCGACGTTCGTTCGACGCGCTCGTCACCGTTCGTCCCGTTCCGAACCGTCTCCCGGAACGTCGGTCCCGTCGACGTTCGAACCGATAAGATCGGATTAGTCGTCCTAATCGCGATTTAGGTCGCCCGCTCGCGAGAAACTCCGTCTAAAGCCTTACGGGAGTGAGCGCTTGCCGTGCCACAACGATTCGTCTCATTCTTTGCTCCGACCTCCACGGAACACACGTGGTAACAGATGTCAAACAAAAACGATTCGAACGACGGCGTGGCGCGGCGATCGGTGCTCGCGGCCGGTGGCGCAACGACGCTCGGGGTGCTCGTGGGCGGTGTCGGAGCAGCGAACGGATCGGCGGTCACCCGGCAGGACGAGGGGGGCGAAACCGCCGACTCGAGCCGCGACGTCACGGTGAGACAGGAGCCGGGAAACGCCTTCTACTGGGTGCTTCCCGGTGAGCGACAGCTGAGTCCGCAGGTGTTCGGAACGCCGGACGATCCGCGGCGGGGGAGCGATCTGCTCGAGTCGCGCATCGAACAGGCCAAGGGATTCCCCGAGCCGCTGGACGAGGCGATTCCGCAATTGCTCGAGGATCTACCGCCGCTAGTCGCGGCACCGGAGGACGCCCGCGAGCCGATCGAAGACGATGAGTCGGGCGGAATCGCTCGGGAACGATTCACCGAACCGACGCTGTACAGCGACGAGGCCGAGGTGACCAGCGGCTCGTTCGAGGTCACCTACGGGGATCGACAGCCGTACGACCTCCCGGGTGAGCCGGGCGATACGACCGACGCGGTCGACATCGACGCGCAGTTCACCGATCCGGCGGGCAACGAGTACGAAATCGACCACGACCACGTCGTGCAACCGCCGATTCCGGGCTACGAAACGGGTGGCGGCGTGTTGTCGGGCAGCTGGCTGCACGGGATCACGGGGACCGGTTCGCCGCTGTTCCCTCGAGTGTACACCTACGGCGCGTCGTGGGGCGTCGGGGACGTTCGAATCAACGGCGAGGTGGCCACCGAGGACGGATTCCGCGTCATCCACTTCATGACGACCCAGACGGTACGCGACGAGCGCTATCGGATGGCCGTAGACGAGGAGATGCCGCTCGCGCCCGACGGCACAATCGCGGGACAGGTCCACCACACCCACGGCGTCGTCCTGCCGATCAGGCCGACTCCGGAGGGGCCCGTCTACGATCCGGTGCCGACCGCGATGGAACTGCCGAACGGCGAGACCCAGCCGTTCATCCACGCGATGTGGGAACAGGACGAGATCGTCGAGGGGCCGTTCGACGACTGGGAGTTCCCCGGACAGGCCGATGGGGAGGCGTCGGACGCCGAGGAGTCGGCCGGTGGAGACGCTGACTTCCAGTTGGTCGGCGAGGCGTCGGCCTGGCAGGGCGCGGCGCCCGAGGCCATCGCGGGCGCGGAGAACCCGACGCTGCAACTCGAGGCGGGCACCGAATACACGCTCGTCTGGGAGAACGGCGACGGCCTCCAGCACAACTTCGCGATCGTGGACGCGAACGGCGAGGACCTTCTCGCGTCCGAACTCGTCGGCGATCAGGGGGCGACGCAGACGGTCACGTTCACCGCTAGCAAGGAGATGAGCGAGTACTACTGTCAGGTCCACCCCCAGAGCATGCGGGGCGGAATCGAGATCGGCGGCTGACGTAGTAGCCGCTGAAAGTCAATGCACACCTGATCGCAGAACGGCACTGCGATCAGTGTGTGATTCGTTTCAGTATCTCCTATCGGAACTCTCGCTTGGGAGCCCGACCGGCTCGCCGAGTCGAATCCCCATCGGCGCCGGGCCGGGCGCCTCGTGGCCCCGCAGATAGCCGAGATAGAGGGCGCTGTTGACGATTCCGATGTGGCTGAACGCCTGCGGGAAGTTCCCGAGATGGGCGCCGCTCTCGGGATCGATCTCTTCCGCGATCAGTCCGAGCGGGTTCAGGTACTCGAGCAGCGTCTCGAACCGGGATTGGGCCTCCGCGACGCGCCCGGAGAGCGCGAGCGCGTCGACGAACCAGCACGAGCAGAGGACGAACGCGCCCTCCTCGCCCGGGAGGCCGTCGTCGCCGTCGTACCGCTGGACGAACACCCCGTCCTCGACTAACGTCTCCTCGATCGCGTCGATCGTTTCTCGAATGCGGTCATCGCCGAAGGGCAGGAAGCCGACGATCGGGAGCAGGAGTCCGGTCGCGTCGAGCGCGTTCGACCCGTAGGACTGGACGAACGCGCCGACGTCCTCGTCGTACCCGTTCTCGAGGACGTCAGCCCTGATCCGCTCGCAGGTCTCCCGCCACTCCCCGACCGGAGCGTCGTAGCCACCGTCGGTCGCGAGCGCGATCCCGCGATCGAGAGCGACCCAGCACATGACCTTCGAGTAGACGAAGTGTTCGTCCCCGCCGCGAACCTCCCAGATGCCCGCGTCCGGTTCGTCCCAGATCTCGCGGACGTAGTCGACGATATCGCGGATTCGGTCCCACTCGTCGGGGTCCAGTTCGCGACCGTGCCGGTGCATCTCGTCGACGGCGAGCAGGAGTTCGCCGTAGGTGTCGTGCTGACGCTGGTCGGCGGCCTCGTTGCCGATCCGGACCGGGCTGGACCCGCGATACCCCTCGAAGTGCTCGAGTTCTCGCTCCTCGAGGTCCGACTCGCCGTGGAGGCCGTACAGCGGCTGGATCGCCGCCGGGTCGTCGGCCTGACAGAGGTCCATGAACCACTCGAAGTAAGCGGTCGCCTCGTCGGCGGTCCCGAGGTTCATCAGCGCCTGAACGGTGAATCCGGCGTCGCGGAGCCAGTTGAACCGGTAGTCCCAGTTCCGAACGCCGCCGATGTCCTCGGGTAAGGAGGTGGTCGGCGCGGCCGCGATCGCCCCGGACTCGGCGTGGGTGAGGAGTTTCAAGACGAGTTCGGAGCGGACGACCCGATCGTGCCACGCCCCCTCGAACACGCAGTCGCCGTCGGCACCACAGTCGTGTGCCCAATCGGACCAGTACTCGAGGCTCTCCTCGAGCGCGGCTTCGGGATCCGTATTCGCGTCCTCTGCGCCCGTACACCGGAGTAGAAACCACTCCTCGTCGCCGGTCTCGAGCGAGAGCTCACCGGTTACTCGATCGTCCTCGATCTCGAGGTCGATCGGACTCTCGAGCAGCGTCCGCTCGTCTCGTCCCTCAGCGAGCGCTCCTCGCTGTTCTGATTCCACCGTCGTCTCCGCGCGGGCGTAATCGAACCGCGGTTCGAGATCGACCGCGAGGTCGACGCGTCCCTCGTCGCAGGCGAGTTTGCGGTAGAGCACCTTCTTCGGATGGTCGGTGCGCCCGGCCGGCGGCAGGAAATCCGTCACCGTCGCCGTGCCGCCGTCGGTTCGGAACGACGTCTCGAGGACGTTCGTGTCGTCGACGTACCGCCGGTCGGTCTCGAACGAGTCGGTCGGGGCGATCCGGAACCGCCCGCCCCGCTCGGCGTCGAGGACGGCGGCGAAAATGCTCGGCGACTCGAGGTGGGGAAACGGGAACCAGTCGACCGAGCCGTCCGGGGCGACGAGCGCACAGGTCTCGAGGTTCCCGACGACGCCGTAGGCCTCGATCGGCGGGTAGTCGTCATCGCGCATTGGAATCACCGTCGCGGGGAAACGACCCAAACGCGGTGCGATCGAACGACGAACATGGGCGAACGGGGAATCGTTCGCGGGCCGCGGAGAAAAAGTCGATCCCGGCAGCGACGGGGGCCTCTCGATCGGCGCCTTCCAGCCAGCCTCGATCGAATCGATCGCGTCAACGAGCGGCGGACGGGCGTTGCAGCGGCTGAAAGCCTTTACTGCGGGGACGACGTACCGACCCCGATGGCATCCTCCGACGTGGAACTCGCGGTGTACCGCTGCGAGTCGTGCGGCGACTACCAGCTGGGAACCGCAGCGATGACGTGCTGTGGCGACGCGATGACGGAAGTCGACGACGGCGCCGTTCCGATCGACGCCCCCGACGAAGCGGAGCTCATGCGAACCGTCTTCGACATTTCCGAGACCGAACTCGAGGTCTGTCGCTGTCTGATGGCCGAACCCGAGATCACGGTCAACGAACTCGCGGAGATGGTCGAGCGCGATCGGAGCGTCGTCACCAGACACCTCAGTCATCTGGTCGGCCTCGGAATCGTCGAAAAGCGCTCGCGCGTCCTCTCCGACGGTGGACGCGTCAACGTCTACTCGCATCGGTCGGTGGACGCGGTCCGCCGCCAGTTCAAGCTCGGGCTCTACGTCTGGATGCTCGAGGCCGTCGAGGTGATCGACGATCTCAGCGAGGAGAAGATCTCGCTGCTGGTCGAGGACGAGACCGCCCGGACCGACCCCAGCCAGGTGATCGTCGACCGAGACGGGTCGTCCTGACGTGACTCGAGGTCGGCGCCGACTCGAGATTCGACGCTACTCCCGCAGGTCGCCGCCGAGTACCTTCGCGGCGACGAGCACCGGGTCCCACGTAGTGTTGAACGGCGGCGCGTACGCCAGATCGTAGTTCTCGAGTTCGGAGACGGTGGTTCCCTCCGTGAGGGCGGCGACGATCGCGTGACTGCGGTGGACCGCCCCCTCGCCGTACTCGCTGACCAGACTCGCGCCGAGGACCCGGCCGGAGTCGCGGTCGGCGGTCAGCGTGATCGTCACCTCGCCGCCCTCGGGGTAGTAGCCCGCGCGGGATTTCGCCGTGATCGTCTCGCTGACCGGCTCGAAGCCGGCCGCGCGGGCCTCGTCGTGGTCGAGGATGCCGGTCCGCGCCGCCTCGACGTCGAAGACCTTGACGGCCGCCGTGCCGGCGACGCCGCCGCCCTCCACCGGCGTCCCGGTGACGGTCTGTCCGACCGCGCGGCCGTGTCGGTTGGCGGTCAGCGCCAGCGGGACGTGGGTCGGTTCGCCCGTCACGACGTGGGTCGCCTCCGCGCAGTCGCCGGCGGCGTAGACGTCGGGCCGGTTCGTCTCGCGGTAGGCGTCGGTCGCGATCGCGCCCGTCGGCCCCAGTTCGATCCCCGCGTCCTCGGCGAGGCCCGTCCGCGGTCGCACGCCGGTCCCGAGCAGGACCATCTCGACCGGAACCCGATCGTCCGCGGTGACGACCGCCTCGACTTCGGCGGCGTCATCGGACTGTGTCCGATCGCTCGAGGCGCCGTCGGACGCCTCGCTGGCCTCGCTGCCGGCGAGTTCCAGGACCTCGCTTCCGAGAGAGAGCGCGACGTCCCGCTCCCGGAGGTGATCGGCCACCGCCTCGCTGGTCGCCTCGCTGAATCCCGTCAGAACGCGGTCGCTGCGCTGGAACAGGTGCACCTCGAACCCGTTCGCGGCCAGCGCCTCCGCCATCTCGAGGCCGATGTACCCCCCGCCGACGACGCCGACCGGACCCGAACAGTCCTCGAGATACCGGCAGGCCGGCCCGCGGTCGGCCTGCTGGAACGACTCGCCGTCCCGCGCTCGAGCCACGTACTCGCGGAGTTCCTTTCCGTCGCTCATCGAGCCGAGCGTGTAGACGCCCTCGAGTTCGGTGCCGTCGATCGGCGGCGCGACGGCCTCGGCGCCCGTCGCGAGCAGCAGGTGGTCGTACGGCTGGACGACCTCACCGCCGTCGCCTTCGGCAGTGACCGTCCGTGCGTCGGGATCGATCTCGACAACCTCGTGGCCCGTCCGCAGGTCGATATCACGCTCCTCGCGGAACTCCTCGGGCGTCACCGAGACCAGCGACTCGAGCGACTGAATCTCGCCTTTGACGTAGTAGGGCAGGCCGCAGGCGCCGTAGGAGACCCACTCGCCTTTCTCGAAGACGACGATCTCGAGGTCCGGGTCCTCGCGTCTGGCCTTGCTCGCCGCGGCCATGCCGGCGGCGTCGCCGCCGACGATGACGAAGGTGTCCGTCATGGATTGGTAGTCGATCGCCCGCATTGTAATCCCTGAGGTGTCGGCGGATTCCGTTCCGCTCCCCGAGGCGATCCGCGTGAGGATCGGTCCGACTCCGGATAGCGCACTTCGGCGGTGGATTTCGGACGCCCCGTCCCGCCGCCGTCCCGCGATTGTGCAGTCATCGTGCACACGCGCTCAAACGCTTTGAGAGCGGCCGCACTACCATCGACCGCACCGGGTAGCTCCGGTGTGCGACCGTTACGGTCGCGGGGGGTGACGACGCGGGTCGCCGTTGCGCTTCGACGACCCGCGGTAGCGTCCCGCGGTTATTGAGGCACGGGCCGCGGGACCGCCTTCCGGTCACCGCGAGGTCGCGGTCGTCGACCGGAAGGCGACCCACCAGCTTCGCGATTCGAAAACGACCGCGATCGGGCGCCGCGACGAGCGTCGCGGTCACTCGGATGTCCACTCCCAGTCCTACTTCGAATGCAGCGGGTTCAGAGATCGATACCGCCGTTGACGTCGATCACTTCGCCGGTGACGTACCCCGACTGCTCGCTCGCGAGATAGCGGACGAGCCCGGCGATCTCCTCGACGGTCGCGAACCGCTCGAGCGGGATGTCCTCGCGTAGGTCGTCCCGAACGGTCTCGGGAATGGACTCGATCATCTCCGTCCGCGTGAACCCCGGGGCGATGCAGTTGGCCGTCGTCCCCGTTCCGGCCAACTCGAGCGCGAGCGATCTGGTAAAACCGAAGAGGCCGCTCTTGGCCGCAGCGTAGTTGGCCTGACCGACGTTCCCCTGCTTGCCGATCACGCTCGAGACGCTGATGATCCGGCCGTTCGGGGCGGAGGCGAGGTCGTCGTAGAACGCCTTCGTGCAGTTAAATGCGCCGTTGAGCGAGACGTCGACGACGCGGTGCCAGTCCTCGGCGGTCATGTTCGCGAACGTGCGGTCGGCCGTGATTCCCGCGTTGTTGACGAGGACGTCGATCGGGCCGAACGCGTCGGCGACCGACTCGCGCATCGCGTCGACCGCGTCGCGGTCGGTGACGTCGGCCCGTACCGGATGGGCCGTCCCGTCGGTGTCGGCCTCGGTGATCGCGTCGGCGACCGCGTGGGCGTCGGCCTCAGAGGATCGGTAGTTGACGATCACGGTCGCGCCGTACCGACCGAGCTCTCGAGCGATGCCGCGTCCGATCCCGCGCGAGCCGCCGGTCACCAGACACGTTCGCCCCGCGAGCGGCTGGCGGGCCGGGCGTTCGAGTTCGGCCGAGCGGTCGATCGTCTCCGCGCTCATCGACGCCCCTCCAGCGGCGTCGCTCCTTCCGGCTGGCGCGTCTCCGGACGAGCGCTCTCCTCGGCCGCTTCGACGATGGAGAGCAGATCGTTGACGGTGTACGTCCGCGATCGCTCCGACGACGGTCGTTCCGTATACGGGACGACGCCCCGAAGCGACGCCGCGTCCGCGTCGACGGCGTCCGCGGTCGCCGCATCCGCTTCGACCTCGGAAATCGCCAGCGCGACGACCGGAACCCGAACTCGCTCGCGCGGCTCGTCGAGGCCGGCGTCGAGCGGCGACGGCGGAACCGCCTGTCGACGGAACGCCGGCTCGAGCGAGTGGCCGTTCCGGGCGGCCCAGCGTTCGAATTCGGCGACGAGTTCGTCGCGGCTCGATCCGTTTTCACCGGTCGATCCGGCGGCCGAGCGGTACTCGGGCGGCCAGTGAGTCACCCGGTGGTCGTCGATCACGTCGTGTTCGTCGAGCTCTCGGAATCGCTCGATGACGTCGTCGATGGTCGCAGTGATAGCCGGCGGAACGGTCGCCCGGACGTAACAGTCGACCCGGAGACTCGCATCCGGATCGGTATCGACGATCGGCGCGAACGGGGACGCAGACTGGGACTCGAACTCACCGGCAGGCATAGCCGACCTCCGTGGATCGAACGCGACCGTCTGCGGCGAGCGATCGTAGAATCGGTAGGAGCGTAAGTTTCGATAATCCGAGTAGTTCCTGGAGTTCGGACACCGTCGCCTCTTCGAGTACCAGCAGGGACAGATAGACGAGTTTGGTCTGTGGCGCGTCGAGTTCGTTCGGCACTGTCGGCTGGTGTTCGCTCGTGGACATCATCCATAGACGACCGCAACGAATCGATACTTAAAGGTGTTTGAGAGGTGTTTTCATACACCACAGACCGTCCGCAGTCGGCGATATTCCTAGCGATTATTCGTTGGTAATTGGGTACCTCTCGAGAGTGACATGATTTCGCTCGTCTAGCTCCCTTTACCAAAGTGCTGACTAATCGGTAGCAACCATCTCTGACGAGCACCGAGAGACGGACGGTGGAATTAGTTCGGCGCCTCGCAGTCGAGAGCGATCGCTCTCGACGGAGGGATCGCGCTGTGGATCGGCCAGAAGTGGATGATGTCCACGAGTGACCGCTGAGGGCGGCCATCGTGCCAAGCGAACCCGGACCGACGATCCGGATCGCCTGTGATCCCGTCTAGGTTCCAGACACACAAGATTGTACTTCCAAACAGGTTTGGTGTTTAGTGTTCGGCGGTGCACGAATGTGCTATGCGTACTCGAACCGCACCGCGTTGCGATTTCGACGTCGAGTGCCGTCGAATACCCGCTTACTCCGTAGGAAATCGAACCTTCGTTCCGCCACGTTCCAGACGCGAATCGACCCGCTTCGGGAGCGGGCTGGAAGCGCTTTCGGAGCGCAGACCGAATCCGCACTCGTCGCAGTCGATATACGTGTTCGTACGACCGTAGCTCGGTCGTCCGTCGCCGGCCCGGTCCGACCCGCTTCGCGAGTATTCTTCTCGAAAACTCGAACAGTACTGTCACTTTCGACAGTGATCATCCCCTTACTCATCCCGCGGATAGCTGCGTCGAGGGTGTCCGACTCGAGAGTCCGATACCGCGGCGGAAGCTCCAACTGATCGATGGCCGTGACCAGCGCCATTTCCTGTACGATGGTCTGGATACTCGATTGCTGGCTACGTTCCATTCCGCCACTACCCAACTACAGGTCCCTTCGAGACCGAAGCAACAGGACCTTCACCTGCCCCACGGCGTCGAAATCGCGGAGTCGATACACGAGTTTGCGAACGCGGGCCGCCTCGCCGCGACAGAAAATCGTTTCCAGACACCAATCGCCTTCGTGCGTGTGACTCGTCGTCGTAATCACGTCCTGAAAGTCGTGTTGTACGTCGTGGAGTTCGCGGATCACGTCCTCGTGCTGGTAATCGAACGCAAGCGCAGTCGTCACGTCACCCGAGACCGTCTCGAGTTCGGTGTGGGACTCGATATACTCCTGCATCGCTTCCCGGACTGCTCGCGAGCGAGAGTCGAACCCCTCAGTCTGCCACGTCCGGTCGAACTCGGCGAGTAACTCATCCGGAATATTGAAACTGGTACGCATCTGTCTACACCGGACCTAGCGGGGTGAACGAATGGGCGCTGTGGTTTTCGAGCTGACGGGTATTACGATCCCCTCCAATCGGTGCTAACAGGGTTTTTGTGCCGTCTCTCCCGAGAATCCCGTATGGATATCGGTCTCGTTGCAGGTGTCGTTACGATCGGGTTTATCCACGGCGTGCTCCCGGATCACGGGTGGCCGATTGCTGCGACCTACGGGTTGAGTCGCTCACGGACGTGGCTCTACGGGACGATAGCGGGCCTCGTCCTCGGGGTCGGACATCTGATTAGTAGCGTCGTACTGGTACTGGCGTACTTTTGGTTCAGTCGCTTCGCTGCCTTCGCCGAAGGCCCGTGGATGAGATATATCGCGGGTATCATCCTCGTTTTACTGGGAATTCACGAATATCGGAACGGCGGACACGGGTCGGGACACGATCACGACGACTCCCACCACGACCACGCCCATTCGCACACTCACGAACACGAGCATTCACACGAACACAGTCATTCGGGAGCCCCGTCCCAGCGCGGGATCCTGACTCGAATTCGGGAGCGACTGTTCAGCGGCGGCCATCGCCATTTGAGTGACGAAGACGCTGAACGAGGCTTGATGGCCCTCGGGACGACCGCCCTCCTTCTCGGATTCGCCCACGAAGAGCCGATTCAAATTCTGGCAGTCTGTACGGGGACGGCCTACTGCCTGGAACTGATGCTGATTTACTCGCTGGTCGTTATTGTTGCGATCCTCGTTCCGACGCTCCTCTTGATCGCGGGCTATGAACGCCATCGCGAAACGGTCGACCGATACACGCCGTACCTGCCGTTGCTGACAGCGACGGTGCTGGTGAGCATGGGACTGGCGTTCATCATTGGGGTCCTCTGAACTCCCGTTCCTGACCACCGTACTCTCCGGCGTCAGTCCGTGTTCGTTCGTCGCGATACTCGCTGAACGTATTCTCAAAATCGCAGCATGCGGGACGTACCGCGCACTCGAGGGGAGCAACTGGCAGCGCCGAGACGTTCGCCGACGAGGGTTCGACTGTGGTGGATATCGGAATCCGAACTGAACCGAAGGAAGATGCCAGTGGAGAAGACGTGCATCGCTCCGCACGTGACGCTCGTTGCAGAAGACAAGCCCGTAGAGGGGATTGTGAACCACTGGGAGAGGAAGCTCTCCCTGATTCAAATCCCTCGACGGCGGTTGCTGCTCACGTGTTGTTCGCAGCAAAAAGCCGGTGGAGGGATTTGAACCCTCGACCTAATCCTTACGAAGGATTCGCTCTGCCAGTCTGAGCTACACCGGCACACCTTCGGAGTGCGCGTTTATTCGTAGGGCCGATACCAGCCATAAGGGTTGCGAATCGATCTTCTCGTGGGACTGACTCCCGTACCTTCGAGTCAACGCTCGAGTCGGACGTCCAGGCAGACGTTCAGTTCGTGGGGCGCGTAGGAGCGAACGACCCGTTCCGTCTCCACCGAAACGTCGTACGTCGGTTCGGCGGCTTCGCGGATCGCCCGCTCGCCGGGGCCGAACGGGTCGTCCTCGTGCTGGATGTCGTAGTAGTGGAGCACGCAGTCGTCGCCCGCGACGGTGACGGCCGCCTCGAGGAACTCGTCGGCGCTGTGGGGGAGGTTCATCACGATGCGGTCGGCCCAGCCCTCGTACCCGGGCGCGACCTCGCGAACGTCGTCGCAGGTCGCCGTCACCCTGTCTTCGACGCCGTTGCGGCGCGCGTTCTCCCGCAGGTAGTCGATCGCTTCTGGATTGACGTCGACGCCGACGCACTCGGCGCCGCGTTTCGCGAACGGGATCACGAACGGGCCGACGCCGGCGAACATGTCGAAGACGTGCTCATCCGCGGTGACTTGCTCGACGACTCGATTGCGCTCGGTCGCGAGTCGCGGCGAGAAGTACACCTCGGCGAGATCCAGCAAGAATTCGCAGCCGTACTCGCGGTGGACGACCTCCGTGTCCGCGCCCGCGAGCACCTCCCAGTCGCGGACCCGAGTTTCCCCTTTGACCTTCGAAGCCTTGTTGAGGACCGTCTCGAGGGGCAGATCCGACGCGACGATCGCGTCGGCGATTTCGCGGGCGCGCTCGTCGTCGTCCTCGTCGAGCAGCGCCGCGCGGCCCAGTCGCTCGTAGGACGGCTCGAAGCCGAGCAGGTCCGCGGGCGTCGTCTGTGTCTCGCGCTCCTCGAGCGGCCGAGAGACGACGTCGAACGCTGCGGGGACCGCGTCGGGGTCAGTGACCGGGATGTAGAGGCTGCCGTCGTCGACGGTCAGTTCGTACTCGTCGTCGATCAGGTCCGCGTCCGCGAGTCGCTGACGCGTGGCTTCCCCCTCCTCGCGCGGCGCGCGGACGCACGGCACTTCCATACTCGGACGAAGCCGACGAGTCGCCGTAACGCTGGCGTTTCGCCGCGCCACCGAACGCCGTCGACCGAACCGTGACTCGAGCAGCGAACGCCGGAGTGAAGGTTTTCAGCCCGCCGACGGTAGGGGTCCGTATGCACGAACTGACGACCGTGGAGACGGTCCACGACGAGGGGTCGTGGCTGTTCACGGTGCGGGACCAGTACGGCGAACGGGACGAAGTCATCCTCGTTCCCTGTGAAGACGGTGTCGAGCACGGCTCGACGAGCGGTCAGGCGACACTCGACGACAGTGTCGAGGCGTGGATCAACCGCTGTACGCACGAAGCCCAGCGCTTCGATACGGGCCGGGGCGTCCCGATGCGCGAGGGTCAGATCATCTGTCCGAAACACGGCTCGATGTTCGATTCCTGTTCGGGCTACTGCGACAACGGCGAGGCCGTCGACACGACGCTCCCGTCGGTCGACATCTCGGTGCGAAACGACGGCAGGATCGTACTCACCGACGACGAGTTCACGTTCGTCGGCGAGGGCGGGATCGACGACAACGAGGGCGACGGCGACGACGATCCCACCTCGACGTCCCACATCGGCTTTTGAAGCCCAGTCAGTAGGAGCGATCCGCCCGCTGCGTGGCAGGCGCAACCCGCCGTATTTTCTCCGTCGCGAGCGTCGTCCAGCCCGATACCATGTCGTCGACAACAGGCGATCGATCGGGACTGATGAAGAAGGTCGGCGTCGTGACAACCCTGATAGACGCGGTACGGGAGTTCTCGAAGGGCCACCGCGGAAGCGGCCTGGTGCTCCTCGTCGCGGCCGCGCTCTCCTCGCGGATCCCCGGCATCGGAACGGCCGCGTCGCTGCTCCTGCGGGCGTACCGACGGCTCCGCTGAGAGGGCGTCGCGATCGGTGACCGCCGTCTCGAAAGCGTATTCCGAGCGCTGGCACTACGAGCGCTCATGCTCACCTTCATCGGCCTCGGACTCTACGACGAGCAGTCGATCACCGTCGAGGGCCGGGACGCCCTCCGGAACGCCGACCGCGCCTACGCCGAGTTCTACACCAGCAAGCTACTCGGCGCGACCGCCGCGGACCTCGAGTCCGCCCACGACGTCGACATCGAGGTCCGCGACCGCGCGGGCGTCGAACAGCGCCCCGACGACATCCTCGAGGCCGCAACGAGCGAGGACGTGGTCTTCCTGACCGCGGGCGACACGATGATCTCGACGACCCACGTCGACCTCCGCCTGCGGGCCCGCGACCGCGGGATCGAGACGCGGGTGATCCACGGCGTCACGGCCCAGACGGCGGCCAGTTCCCTGACCGGGCTTCAGAACTACCGCTTCGGGAAGGCGACCACGCTCCCGTTCCCCTACGCCCACGGCGCCGACGGCCTGCCGGCGAGCGTGACGGACACGATCGACGCGAACCGCGAGGACGGCCTCCACACGGTCGTCTACCTCGACATCAAAGTCGATCACGAACTCACCGACGAGGACGAGTACATGACCGCCGACGTCGGCGCCGAGTTACTCGCCGAGGAGTATCCGGACCTCGTCGGCGTCGTCGTCGCCCGCGCGGGCAGCCCCGACCCGCTCGTCGCGGCCGGAACGATGTCGGAACTCGCCGAGCGAGAGTTCGGCGACCCGCTGCACCTGCTCGTTGTTCCCGGCGAGTGTCATCCGCTCGAGGCCGACGCGCTGGTCGAACTCGCCGGCGCGGATCGGGACGCACTCGAGACGAACTGACTCGAGACGCACGTCGGTCCGTCTCGGGCACACCGGCGCGAGGCGCGATCGGGCCTGTCTGCCGACGGCTCGAGCGCGTCGAACGCGTGACTATTTAGGGCCCCGGTTGCTGTCCTGATCCATGAGCGGTCGGGAGCGCACGGACGAATCGGCCGGGGACGAGGCGATCGGCACCGCGCCCGACGGAGCGAACGAACTCGACGCGGAGACGGTCGCCGTCGCCCGCGAGGAACTCCAGCGAACGTTCGACTATCAGGTCGAGCGCCTCCAGGAGATCGACGCCAAGGCCATCGAGATCCTGAAGGCGAACCTCCTGCTGATCGGACTGGTCGTCACCGGCGGCTCGATCGTCTTCCAGACCGATATCCACATTATGGCCTTCGCGAACCTCTTTACGATCGCGGGCGGGATTCTCCTGCTGGTCTCGACGGGTCTCGCCGGAGTGACCTACACCGCGTCGAACCTCCGGGGCGGCATCGACGCCGACGCCGTCGAGGTCGCGCTCGCGTCGGCTCGAGTCGACTCCGAGACGCGAGCCGGGACGGCGCAGTTCGAGGAGCGCCTGCTGCGCAGCTACGGCCGCTGGATCGAGTACAACGCGCGGGTGACGGCCGTCAACGACATGTTCGCGACGATCACCGTCCTCATGGTGATTGCCTCGCTCGTCTACGTCACCGCCGGGATCGCGGTCGGCGCCGCCGGCATCTCGATGGCCGTTTCCGTGCTCTCGTTTCTCGTCCTCTCGGCCGTGCTGGCGTGGCTCGGTGCCTTCGCCTACTACATGGACCACCTCGGCGTGAGTGAGGAGTCCTGGGAGGGGACGTTCGACGGCGTCCGCCTCTCGAAGGGCGTCACCCGGAAACGAGGCCTCTCGACGCTCCGAACGATGCGCAGCGAACGCGACGAGGCGGAAGCGGACGAAGCGGAAGCAGAGACGAAAACGAACGCCTAGACGAAACCGCTCGACCGCACCACTGTTAGCCGTCCAGCACGCCCTCGAGTTCGTCGCGGAAGTCTCCGGGCACCTCGACGTGGGGCGCGTGCCCGGTGTTCCCGAAGACGACCTCCTCGAACTCGCCGCCCGCGTTGGCGTAGTCCTCGAGGACGGCGCGGGTCTGGTCGACCATCGGCTGGGGCGGGAAGACGTCCTCGCCGGGCCAGTCGGGGACCTGCCCCATCCGGCCGAGCGTGCCCACGTCGAAGACGGACTCGTTGGAGACGATCTGGTCCGAGTCGCCGCGGATCCACAGGACGGGCGGCTTCTCGTCGGGATCGACGTCGACGATCTCCTCGAGCGAGCAATACTTCGGTGAGATGGCGTTGTTCACGCCGTTCTCGCCGGGCGCGACGCCGGGCCAATTTTCGCTCTCGACCGCGTCGCCGGGGTAGTTCTCGTCGCCGGTCGCGGTATCGAGCATCCCCGTCAGGTACGACCCCTCGCGCTCCTCGTCGAACACGTAGCTCGGATCGACGTAGAACGTCCGCAGGACCTTCCGGGGCGAGGATTGGCCCTCCTCGCCGCGGTCTCGTTCCGCGAGCCCCGCGACGAACTCCTCGTTGCCCAACCCGCCGCCGGAGCCGGCGTAGTCGTCGAAACACGGCGTTCCCTCCTCGTCTTTCGTCCCGCCGAACCCGTACGGCGAGAGCGGGTTGATCAGAACGAGGTTCGCGACCGCTTCGGGATTGTCGATCGTATACCGCATCGCGACGCCGCCGCCGTTCGACCAGCCGACCAGCGTCACGGGCTCCTCGAGGTCGAGTTCGGCAAACAGCGCGCGGAGGTCCGCCTCGAAGTCTCGGAGGCCGTTGGTCGCATCGATTGGCTTCGTCTCGGAGTCGCCGTACCCCCGCAGATCGGGCGCGATCGCGCGATACCCGGCTGGGAGGTCCGTCATGACGTCCTCGAAGAAGCGCGACGAGGAGACGTTTCCGTGAATGAAAACGACGGTGCCCTCGGTCTTATCGGCCCCGTTCGGGGTGCCCGACTCGAGGTAGTGGGTCTCGAGGCGGTCGGTGTCGACGGTACGCGAGTCGATGCCGGCGAGGGTGTCGTCTCGAGGCATGGCGGGGGCTATCACGTCATGTGTGATAGCTGTCGGTGTTGCAAACCCCGTTACAGCGGCGACCGTCGAGAGAACGGGCTGCGCCGATCGCGGTCGAATCGGTCAGGAGAGGAGGCGCTTGAGTCTGGCGAACAGTCCCTTCGAGGGGTCGCCGCCGCGGCGCGGCGCGCCCGAATCGGCCGCTTCGGCGTCGGAGGCGCTCGCGTCAGCCGCCCCCTCAGACTGCGCCGAGTCGGCGGTCGACGTCTCGCCATCGGCCGCCGCGATCGCTCGCTCGAGGAGGTCCTCGACGTCGTTAACGGCGTCTTTCACCGGCGCCGTGACGACCGGTTTCCCTTCGAAGCGATCCTGATTCACTGACGTGTCCGCGGCGATGATCACCGCGTCCGCCTCGGCGATCGCGTCGCTCGAGAGTTCGTTCTCCTGGCCCATGGCGCCCTGGACCTCGACGTCGATCTCGTGGCCACGATCGGTCGCGGTCTGCTCTAGGTTTTCGGCCGCCATCTGGCTGTGTGCGATACCCGTCGGACAGGACGTTACTGCGACGAATTTCATTGGTCTGTGGTGGTGTTGACGTGCTCGTACACGGTCGTTCTGGTAGCCGCATCGGTCGCTCGGTTCGCGAGCGCTTCGGCCGCGTCGGTCTCGATGTTGGCGATCGCGGCCTTCACCTCGGGGATCGTGACGGCGCTCATGCTGAGTTCGTCGAGCCCGAGCCCGACGAGCAGCGGCGCCAGGTCGGGGTCGCCGGCCATCTCGCCGCACATCCCGACCCAGGCGTCGCCGGCGTCGGCGGCCGCGACGGTGCGCTCGATCGCGCGGAGGACGGCCGGCTCGCAGGGATCTCGGAGGTCGGCGACACGCTCGTTCTCCCGGGCGGCGGCCATCACGTACTGCGTGAGGTCGTTCGTGCCGATACTGAGGAAGTCGACGCGTTCGGCCAACTCGTCGGCGATGAAGGCGGCGCTGGGCGTCTCGATCATCGCACCCAGCTCCGGCCGCTCGTGCTCGATCCCCTCGGACTCGAGGTCGGCCGCGACGTCCGCGACGGTCTCGAGGGCCGCCTCGAGCTCCGGCACGGTCGCCACCATCGGGAACATCACCGAGAGCGTCCCCGATTCGGCGGCGGCCGCTCGCAACAGCGCCCGGAGCTGGGTCTCGAAGAGGTCAGCGTCGGGACCGAGCGAGCGCCGGATCCCCCGCTGGCCGAGGAAGGGGTTGTCCGCGTCGGGCGTCTCGAGGTAGGGAATCGGCTTGTCGCCGCCGACGTCCAGCGTCCGCACGACGACCCGCCCCTCGGGAAACGCCGCGAGCGCCTCGCGGTAGACCTCGAACTGCTCGTCCTCGTCGGGCGGCGCCTCGCGGTCGAGAAAGAGGAACTCGGTCCGGAAGAGCCCGATCCCGTCCGCGCCCTGCGCGACGGCGCCCTCGAGTTCCGCGAGAGTACCGACGTTGGCCGCGACCTCGACGGCGCGCCCGTCGGCCGTCTCGACCGGGTCCTCGCGAATCTCGACGTCGCGGCCGCCGGCCGCGCGCTCGCGCTGGTCGGGCGTCGGGTTGGCGATCACCGTGCCCTCCTCGCCGTCGATCAGTACGTCCGCGCCGTCGTCGATCGACTCAAGGCCGTCGCCGACGCCGACGACGGCGGGGATCCCCAGCGAGCGGGCGAAGATCGCGGCGTGGGAGGTCCGACCGCCCTCGATCGTCGCGAAGCCGGCGACGCGCTCGGGGTCGAGCTGTGCGGTGTCGCTCGGCGTCAAGCGCTCGGCCAGCAGGATCGAGCCGTCCGATAGCGAGGCGAGGTCGACGCGATCCGCGTCGGTGAGCAGTCGCAGCAGTCGGTCCCGCACGTCCCGGAGGTCGTCGGCGCGCTCGGCCATCCGGCCGTCCATCCCCTCGAACTGCGCGATGGGGTCCTCGAAGGCTGCGTCGACCGCATGCTCGGCGGGCAGGCCGTCGTCGACGGCCGCCTCGACGCCGTCGATGATCTGCGGATCGTCGACGAACTGCTTGTGAGCGTCGAACACCGCCGCCTCGTCCTCGCCGACGCGCTCGGCGGTTCGTTCGCGCTCGCGCTCGAGTTCCGCTCGGGCGCGGTCGCGGGCGTCCTCGAACCGCTCGCGTTCGGCGTCCGGATCGACCGTTTCGGCCGCCGGCGGCTCGCCAAGCTCGAGCTCGGCGTTCGGATCGTACCAGACGGCGGTTCCGACGCCGGACAGCGGCGTGACGCCGGTTCCCTCGTGCGCTCGCGGTGCGGACTCGTTGGCGGCCATCGGTTCAGGTCCCCGAACTCGATTCGGCCGCGGACTCGGTCTCGGGCGTCGCGAGCAGTTCCTCGAGGTCGTCGAGGGCCGCCTCGGCGTCGTCGCCCTCCGCGATCAGCCGAACGTCCTCGCCGCTGGCGACGCCGAGGCTGGTCACGGCCAGCATGCTCGCCGCGTCGACCGGATCGTCCCCGTCGGCCGGGGCGACCCGCACGTCGGCGTCGAACTCAGTTGCGGTCTCGACGAACTTCGCGGCCGGCCGCGCGTGGAGCCCGTCCTCGGGGACCACGGTGACGGTGCGCTCCATCACGCGACCGCCTCCGTGATCGTCTCCTCGATCGCCGCCTTCGAGTCGGCCTCGTGGAGGCGCTCGCGGACGTCGTCGTGCATCAGAGCCCGCGAGAGCGAGCTCAGGAGTTCGAGGTGCTCCTCGCCGCCCTCGGCTGGGACCAGCAGTAGGAACAGCAGCGTCGCCGGCTGGTCGTCCATCGCGTCGAAGTCGATGCCGGCCGAGGAGCGGGCGAAGACGATGGTCGGCTCGGCGACCGCGTCGGTCTTCGCGTGCGGGATGCCGATTCCCATGCCGACGCCGGTCGTCGTCTCCTCCTCGCGGGCGAGCAGCGCCTCGAGGGCCGCCTCGCGGTCGGTGACGCGGCCGGCGTCGACCGCGCGGTCGAGCAGGAACTCGATCGCGGCCGCCTTCTCTGCGGGCGGTTCCTCGAGCGTGATCAGTTCGGGGGTCAGTACGGCGTCGATTTCGGGTTCGGACACAGTCATCGTATGATCGCTATGGTGTTGAACGGTGGGGTCGCGTCGGATAGTCAGTCGTTCGTCTGTCCTGCGTTCGTCTGGCTCGCGTCGGTCGCGGACTTCGCGGGTTCGGCGCCGGCGACGCGCTCGTGGTAGTCGGGCTTGATCAGCGTGGCGACCGTCGCCGTGACGATCGTGCCGAGCGCGATGCAGGCGAGGAACAGCAGCGCGCTGCTCGAGAGGAACACGACGAAGATGCCGCCGTGGGGCGCCGGCATCGTCACGCCGAGCCAGAGGGCGGCCGCGCCGGCCGTCGCGCTGCCGAGGACCGCCGACGGAATCACCCGGAGCGGGTCGGCGGCGGCGTAGGGTATCGCCCCCTCTGTGATAAAGGCGAGGCCGAGCGGGACGGCCGCCTTCGCGTTCTCGTACATCTCCGCGGCGTACTTCTGGGGCGCGATGAAGTTCGAGAGCGCGAGGCCAAGCGGCGGGACCATCCCGCCGATCATCACGGCGGCCATCGGCGCGAAGATCTGGTCCGCGACGAGGACGGTCCCGAACACGTACGCGACCTTGTTGATCGGACCGCCCATGTCGACCGCCATCATCCCGCCGAGGATCGCCCCGAGCAGGAGCGCGTTCGACCCTTGCATGCCCTCGAGCGCGGACGTCAGCGCATCGTCGACGATGGCGATGGGAACCCCGAGACCGAGGATGACGACCGGGGCGAGCAGCAGCGTCGTGAAGACGGGGATGACGAGGATCGGCATCATCTGCGAGACGACCGACGGCACCGACCAGCCCTTCATCCAGCGGGCGACGTAGCCCGCGAGCAGGCCGGCGACGATCGCCCCGAGGAAGCCGGCGACGGCCCCGTCGGCCTCGAAGCCGATGACCAGCCCGGCTGCCTCGATGACCGCCTCCTGCTGGATCACCCACGAGAGGATGAATCCGGGCGCGAGTCCGGGCTTGTCCGCGACCGCGTACGCGATATACCCTCCCAGAACGGGGATCATGATCGTCAGCCCGAGGTCGCCGATCTGGGCCAGGTACCACGCGAGCGAGCCCGTCTCCTCGAACACCGTCTCGGTACTACCGGCCGTTCCCGGTAATTCCGCGACCATGAACGCGAGCGCGAGGAAGATCCCGCCGATCGTCACGAACGGGATCATGAATGACACGCCCGTCATCAGATCTTCCTTGACCGAGAGGAGGTGGGCTCGGAGTCGTGATTCTACATCGTTTTCCATGCTATCTCTGCCGCAGTCCTTCGACAGCGGCTGCAAAAGTGGTTTCGAATATGTTTGTTTTAGATTGGATATATTCGAAATATAGTTGCGATCGGATATTCGGGGTCGCGGTCAGTACGCGGAGACGCTGATCGACTCGCGCTCGTCGCGCAGTCCCGTCAACGACGGCGCTCGCGTCCCCGACACCGCGACCACCCGGGAGGCGACGGCGACGCCCGATCTGAGCGCGACCGCGTCCGATTCCTGGCGGGCCCGAGCGGCGAGCACGCCCGACAGGAGGGCGTCGCCCGCTCCGACGGTGTCGACCACGTCGACGTCCGCCGCCGGCGCGTGTAGCGTCCGGTCGGGCGTCGCCATGATCGCGCCGTCGGCGCCCAGCGACGCGACGACGCGCTCGAACCCGGCGGCCTGTAGCTCCTCGGCGGCCGCGATCGCCGACTGCACGTCGTCTACTCGCCGCCCCGTCGCCGCCGCGAGTTCCTCGTGATTGGGCTTACAGAGCGCGTACTCGGCCTCGAGGTCGGCGAGGGTCGCTCCACCGACGTCGACGACCGTCTCCCAGGGGCCGGCCGCGGCCACGCGGTCGATCGTCTCGGGACCGGTCCCCGGCGGCAGGCTCCCGGCGATCACGACCGTCTCGGGATCGTGTCCCTGGAGCGTGTCGACGATCTCCTCGATCGCAGACGGGGCGACCTGCGGTCCGTTCTGGTTGACCTTGTACTCGCCGTCGGGACCGAGGAGCGTGGTGTTGAGTCGCGTCTCGCCGTCGATTTCGACGAAGTCGGCGTCGATCGACGTCGCGGAGAGTCGCTCGAGGAGCGAGCGACCGAGAAAGCCGCCGGCGACGCCGGTCGCGACGGTCTCGACGCCGAGTTCGGCCAGGTACTTCGAGACGTTGATCCCCTTGCCGCCCGCGTCGTAGCGGTGCTCGTCGGAGCGGGCGACGGCTCCGTCGGTCAGCGGTTCGGAGAGCTCGACCGTGTAGTCGACCGCCGGGTTGAGCGTCACGCTAGCGATCATCCGGCACCTCCACGCCGACGGTCACGTCGGCCGCGGCGCAGGCCTCCGCGACCTCGCCGGTCGGTTCCGCGTCGGTCACCAGCACGTCCACGTCGGACAGCGACGCGAACTCGACGAAACTCCGCTCGCCGAATTTGGTCTCGTCGGTGACGAGGACGACCCGCTCGGCGCTCTCGACCATCAGCTCCTTGATCCGCGCTTCGTCCTCGTTCGGCGTCGTCAGGCTCCCGTCGCCGGCGATGCCGTTCGTCCCCAGAAAGAGCAGGTCGAAGTTCGTCCGATCCATGAACGCCTCCGCGCTCGGACCGACGAGCGCCCGCGTCCGGTGGCGGAGCGTCCCTCCGGTGAGCTTGACGTCGTCGGCGTTCTTCCCGAGTTCGAGCGCCAGCAGCGGCGAGTTCGTCACCGGGATGAACGTCGTGTCGGTCGGTGCCCGCTTTGCGACCTGCATCGTCGTCGTCCCCGAGTCGAAGAAAGCGACCTGCCCGTCGTGGATCTCCGTCGCGGCGCGCTCGCCGATCGCGGCCTTCGCCTCGAGGTTCTGGACCTCCTTCTGGACGTACGTCTGCTCGCGTCCGACGGCCGTCACCGGGACGGCGCCGCCGTGGGAGCGCTCGACGAGGCGCTCCTCCTCGAGGTCGTCCAGATCTCGCCGGATCGTCGCCTTCGAGACGTCGAGTTCGGCGGACAGCTCCTCGACGGAGCAGCCGTCCCGCTCCGACACGAGTTCGACGATCGTCCGTTTGCGCTGTTCGGGTAACATGTGCCTGGGTGGTCTTCGAATCTCTCTGCGGTCTGCACGGTTTTATTTGTTTATGCTGCAATAACCGTTTGTTTCTGGGCAGATAGAATCGTTTTAACTCGGAGATAGAAATTCGGATCGTCTCCGGCCTCGGAACGCGATCGATAGCTCGAGCTAGCGGCCGAAACGTCCCGAACTGACGCCAATTTAGAACGACTAATTCGGTTTCGAGTAAGAATATTCCACGCTCTGATCGAATGTGATCGATCTGCCGGTCAGGGCGATCGGATCCGTCCGCGTCGGCGCTACAGTCGCTCGATGATCGCTTCGGTCACGTCTTCGGTCGAGGCGTCGCCGCCCAGATCCGGCGTGCGCGGTCCGTTCTCGAGGGTGTCCTCGACAGCCGCGTGGACGGCCTCGCTCTCCTCGTCGTAACCGAGGTACTCGAGGAGCATGGCGGCGGAGATGATCGTCGCGGCCGGGTTCGCGACGCCCTCGCCGGCGATGTCTGGTGCGGTACCGTGAACGGGTTCGAACAGGCCGCGCTCGGGGCCGACGTTGGCCGAGGGCAGGAGACCGAGCCCGCCGACCAGTCCCGCGGCGAGGTCCGAGAGCACGTCGCCCGCGAGGTTCGGGCAGACGACGACGTCGAACTGCTCGGGGTCGAGACAGACCCGCGTCGCGAAGGCGTCCATCAGCACCTCGTCGGTCTCGACGCCGTTCTCGTCGGCGACGGATTTGATGGTGTCGCGGAAGAGGCCGTCCGTCTCGCGCATGACGTTTGCCTTGTGGGCGATCGTGAAGCCGTCGTGCTCGTCGCCCGAGACGTAGTCGCAGGCGAACTCGGCCAGTCGCTCCGAGGCCGATTCGGTGACGACGCGGGTCAGCGTCGAGACGTCCTGGGTCAGTCGGTCCTCGATTCCCGAGTAGACGCCCTCCGTGTTCTCGCGGAGGAAGACTAGGTCCGTCTCGGGCCGGACGGCGTCGATTCCGGGGTAGGATTTCGCGGGTCGAATGTTGACGAAGGAGTCGACGGCGGTCCGGAGCGGAAGGATGACGTCGGCCGCGGTCTCGCCGGCCGCGCCGAACAGCGTCGCGTCGGCCGACGCCGCCAGGTCGTAGGTCTCCTGGGGCAGCGCCTCGCCCGTCTCCTCCTTTACGGCATCGCCCGCGTCCGCTTCGACGAACTCGAAGTCGATCTCGAGGGACTCGAGCACGTCGACCGCGGCGGGGGTGACTTCCTGTCCGATTCCGTCGCCCGGGATGACGGCGATCTCGTGAGTCATACTCACCCCTCTTTGCGGCGGCGAAAAGAGGGTATCGATACGGGCATCGCGTCGGCGATCGGTGACCGCCTCGAATCACGGACTGCCGACGCCCGTCGAGACCCCCACCGCGTCGGCGATGGTTCGACGCTTGAGCAGGGCGAAGCCGACCGCGACGAGCGCGAAGCCGGCGATCGTCAGCGCGCCGATCGATTCGCCGAGCAGGACGACGCCCGCGACGGTCGCGACGATCGGAACCAGGTAGCCGATCAGCGCCGCCTCGAACGCGCCGTGTTCCTCGAGGATCGTGAAGTAAATCATGAAGGCGACGGCGGTCGCGAAGACCCCGAGATAGAGCAGGGCGGTCAGCGAGACGGGACCGATCGCGGCGGCGCCGGGTCCCTCGCCCCGGCCGAGGCTGACGGCGTGGAGGACGAGGCCGCCGACGAGCATCGACCAGCCAACCAGCGGTAGCTGCTCAAGGGTCGGGCCGGCCCGCTGGATCAGGACGCCGCCGAGCGCGACGCTGCAGACCTGCCCGACGATGAGCAGTCGCGCGCCGGTGTCGCCCGCCAGCAGGTTCCCCGGATCGGGTTGGACGACCAGACCGACGCCGAAGAAGCCGATCGCGGCGCCGACGGCCCCGAGCCCCGAGAGCCGCTCGCCCAG
The DNA here is from genome assembly GCF_000025325.1 of Haloterrigena turkmenica DSM 5511. Classification (NCBI taxonomy): domain Archaea; kingdom Methanobacteriati; phylum Methanobacteriota; class Halobacteria; order Halobacteriales; family Natrialbaceae; genus Haloterrigena; species Haloterrigena turkmenica. The sequence continues at coordinate 2,837,776 of NC_013743.1, forward strand.
CAGCGGGATCGCCCACAGCGCGGTCAGGATCGGCACCAGCCCCTGCAGAATCGCGGCGACGCCGCTGGGGACCGTCTGCTGGCCGAGGAAGAGCAGGCCGTTCCCGGCGATGAGGAAGACGCCGCCGCCCGCGACCGCCGCGAGGTCGTTTCGGGCGGTCGGCCGCCACTTCTCGACGCGGACGGCGGCCGCCGTCAGCAACAGGACGGCGGCGATATCGTATCGGGCGGCGGCGAAGAGCAACGGCGGGAGCGACTCGAGGCCGACCGAAATCGCCGGAAAGGAAAACCCCCACAGCACGGCCAGGGACAGAAACATCGCGATGTCGCGGTTCCGAGACATACCTGACGTTGCGGACTGGCGCCGAAAGCGGTAGCGATGCCGGCACGGGGCTGCCGCTTCCGGTGTGATAGCGAATCGCTCGGGACAGGTGGCGAACCGCTCGAGCGAAGGCGAACGCACGGACGTGCGAACGGGAGATCGCGATGTCTCTAGCTACGGTTTCAGTGAACGGAAAACGGCGAACGAGAGTGGCTCGAGCGAGTTACTCGGCTTCGGGAATCGCCGCGTCGTCGACGTAGGGAAGCCCCTCGGCCTTCTTCCGCACTTCGCCGGCGTTGGACTTCATCAGCGCCGTCGTGTCCCAGACGCCCTCGACGAGCGCCTTGCGCTGGGCGTCGTCGACGGTGACGTCGATCGTGGTGTCGCCGTAAGTGACTTCCTCCGCTTCGACGTCGATGTCGATCTCACCATCGGGGTTCTCGTCGACCCAGTCCTGGAGGTCCTGGATCGTCTCGCTGTCGGCCGTGACGGTCGGGATCCCGAGGGCCAGACAGTTGCCCGCGAAAATCTCGGCGAAGCTCTCGCCGATGATCGCGTCGATTCCCCAGCGCATCAGCGCCTGAGGCGCGTGCTCGCGCGAGGAGCCACAGCCGAAGTTGCTGTTGACGACCATCACCGAGGAGTCCTGGAATCGGTCCTCGTTCATCGGGTGGTCCTTGGGGTTGTCGTCGTCGTCGAACCGGACGTCGAAGAACGCGAACTCGCCCAGTCCGTCGAAGGTGACGACCTTCATGAACCGCGCCGGGATGATCTGGTCGGTGTCGATGTCGTTGCCCCGAATCGGGACGCCCGAGCCGGAGACGTGGGTGACCTCGGGAATCTCGACTTCGTCACTCATACCGAGGTCACCTCCTTCAGTTCGCGCACGTCAGAGACTTCCCCGGTGATCGCCGCCGCGGCGACCATCTGCGGGTTCATCAGGACGGTCCGACCGTCTTTCGAGCCCTGTCGGCCGACGAAGTTCCGGTTCGAGGACGAGGCGCTGGCTTCGTCACCCTCGAGTTGGTCTTCGTTCATGCCGAGACACATTGAACAGCCGGCGTTTCGCCACTCGAAGCCGGCCTCCTCGAAGATGTCTTTGAGCCCTTCCTCCGCAGCGGCTTCCTGGACGCGCTGGCTGCCGGGGACGACCAGTGCGCGGACGTCATCGTCGACCTGCCGTCCCTCGACGATCTCGGCGGCACGTCGCAGGTCGGGCAGGCGCGCGTTCGTACAGGAACCCAGGAAGGCGACGTCGATGTCGTAGCCCTCCATCGTGTCGCCGGGTTCGACGCGCATGTGTTCCTGGGCGCGTCGGGCCGTATCCTGTTTGTCTTCGGGCAGGTCCTCGGGGGCCGGAATCGGCTCGGTGACGCCGACGCCCTGGCCGGGCGTGGTCCCCCAGGTGACGACCGGCTCGAGTTCGTTCGCGTCGATGTGGACGACATCGTCGTACTCGGCGTCCTCGTCGGAGCGAATGGACTCCCAGTACGGTTTGAGTTCCTCGAACTTCTCCGGGTTCTCCTGGAAGTAGTCCGTCTCCTCAAGCCACTCGTAGGTGGTCTCGTCGGGGTTGACGTAGCCCGCGCGGGCGCCGCCCTCGATGGACATGTTACAGATCGACATGCGACCTTCCATGCCCAGCGATTCGATGGCTTCGCCGGCGTACTCGTAGACGTAGCCGACGCCGCCCTCGGTTCCCAGACGACGGATGATCTCGAGGATGATGTCCTTGGCCTCGACGCCCTCGCCGAGTTCGCCGTCGACCTGGATCTTGCGGACCTTCTGTTTCTCCATCGCGACGGTGCCCGTCGCGAGCACGTCCCGGATCTGGCTGGTGCCGATCCCGAACGCGAGCGCGCCGAAGGCGCCGTGGGTGGAGGTGTGAGAGTCGCCGCAGACGATCGTCTTACCGGGCTGGGTCAGTCCCTGCTCCGGTCCGATGACGTGGACGATCCCCTGATCGCCCGTCGTCGGGTCCGAAAAGTCGATGCCCGCCTCGCGGACGTTCTCCTCGAGTTCGGCCATCATCTCCTCGGCCGCGTCCTCCTCGTAGGGCCGGGACTGATCGGCCGTCGGGACGATGTGGTCGACCGTCGCGTGGGTCAGCTTCGGATAGGCGACCTCGAGGTCGCGCTCGCGGAGCATCCCGAACGCCTGCGGACTCGTCACCTCGTGGATGAGGTGGAGTCCGACGAACAGCTGATCCTGTCCCGTCGGCAGCGTGGTGACTTTGTGTCGATCCCAGACCTTGTCGTACAGTGTGCCCTCGCTCATTCCTCGTCCTCTACTGGGTGTTTGCGTCCGCGCTCGAAGACGCGGTTCGCGTCCTCGGCGTCCTGTGGCGGCGTGTGATCCACATCTGCCATCGTGTCGGTCGGTTCGTCGTCTGTGCGTTCGGTGGACTCCGTCGCGTCTCGGCCACCGTCAGTGGCGACCGTCGGACCGCGACTGAACAGCCGCCCAACCGTCTCCCCGGTGTAAGGGTTCGCGTGGCTGACGTCGGCCATCGTGTCTGTCGTCGATTCGTTATTGCTCATTGGTTGTTATCGATCAGTCGTCCGCCTGCACCTGGACGGACTCGTCTTCGTCTTCCGCTTGCTCTTCCTCCTCGGCCCAGGCGAACAGGTCGCGCAGTCGACCGCCGACCTCCTCGATGTCGTGTTCCTGCTCGGCCTGTCGAAGCTGGCTGTAGCTGGGTCGGCCGGCCTGGTTCTCGACGATCCACTCACGCGTGAACTCGCCGTTCTGGACCTCCTCGAGGACCTCTTCCATGTTCTCACGAACCGACTCGTCGACGATCCGGTCGCCGCGGGTGAGCCCGCCGTACTCGGCGGTGTCGGAGACGGAGTTCCACATCTCCATGTTCCCGCCTTCGTACATCAGGTCGACGATCAGTTTGAGCTCGTTGAGACACTCGAAGTAGGCGATCTCCGGCGAGTAGCCCGCGTCGACGAGCGTCTCGTAGCCGTGTTTGACCAGCGAGGTGACGCCGCCACAGAGGACGGCCTGCTCGCCGAAGAGGTCCGATTCGACCTCCTCCTGGAACGTCGTCTCGATGACGCCGGCGCGAGTGCAGCCGATCCCCTTCGCGTAGGCGAGTGCGCGTTCCTCGGCATGGCCGGTAGTGTCCTGGTAGATCGCCAGCAGGCCGGGGGTCCCCTCGTCGTTCTCGTAGTTCCGGCGGACGAGGTGGCCCGGGCTCTTCGGCGCGACCATCGTCACGTCGACGCCCTCGGGGGGCTGGATCTGGTTGTAGTGGATGTTCAGTCCGTGGGCGAACTGCAGCGTGTCCCCCGCCTCGAGGTTGGGTTCGATGGCGTTCTCGTAGACGTCCGACTGGACGGTGTCGGGCACCAGCACGGAGACGTAGGAGGCCTGGGCGACGGCGTCGGCCGGCGTCGCGACCTCGAGACCGTCGGCTTCGGCGGCCGAGCGCGAGGACGACTCCTCGCGGAGGCCGACGACCACGTCCACGCCGCTTTCGTTCAGGTTCAGCGCGTGGGCGTGGCCCTGGCTCCCGTAGCCCAGCACGGCCACGGTCTCGTCGTCGAGCGTCGATACGTCTGCGTCGTCGTCGTAGTAGATGTCGGTGGTGAATTCGTCAGTCATCGTTTGCTGTCTGGTATGTTTCGTCGTGGTTCGCCTCGGTGGCGGTCGATTCAGTCGCGTTCACGGCTGCCGCGGTCTCCTCGGTGCCGCGAGCGAGCGCCGTCGTCCCGGTTCGGGAGATTTCCCGGATCCCGAACTGGCCGAACGTGTCGATCGCTGCCTCGATCTTCTGGCGCGCGCCCGTGATCTCGAAGGTCGCCGTCTCCGGACTCGAGTCGACGGTCGTCGCGTCGTACATGTCCGCGACGGCGCTGACCTGCGCGGGATCGTCGGCGTCGACCTTGATCAACGCCAGCTCCCGCTGCATCGCGTCGGGCTCGAGTTCGCGCACCGAGATCACCGGCACGAGCTTGCGCAGCTGTTTCTTGATCTGGTCGATGCCCGGATCGGGCTCCTCGACGACGACCGTGATCCGCGCGCGGTCCTCGTCTTTCGTCGGCCCGACGGTCAGGCTCTCGATGTTGAACTGGCGCCTCGAGAACAGTCCCGAGACGTCCGAGAGCACGCCGGGCTCGTGGGCGACCAGCGCGGAGATCACGGTGCGCCGGGGCTCGTGGGTCGCTTCGACCTCGGGGTCGATGCGAATGCCCTGCTTGTTGCGTCGACCCGCGGGGGTCGGTCGGTCCTCCGGCGGTGGTCCCTCGAGTCCTCGTTTCATAGTTGGTCCTCCGTCAGTGCGAACTGTCCGTTGTCGCCGCCGCTTGGCACCATCGGGAAGACGTTGGCCTCGGGATCGATGTGGACGTCGATCACCGAGGGGCCGTCGTAGGAAAGCGCCTCCTCGATGGTGTCGGCGACCTCGTCGTAGTCGTCGATGCGGAAGCCGGCCGCGCCGAAGGCCTCGGCGAGCTTGTCGAACTCGGGCATCCAGTGGTAGTCCGACGCGGAGTGGCGGCCCTCGAAGAAGGCGTCCTGCCACTGTCGGACCATCCCGATGTACTCGTTGTTGAGCACGGCGACCGTGATGTCCAGATTCTCGCGGACCGCGACCGAGAGACCCTGCAACGTCATCAGGAACGAGCCGTCGCCGTCGAAACAGACGACGTCCTGATCGTCGTCGGCCGCGATTCGGGCGCCGATCGCCGCCGGCAGCCCGTAGCCCATCGTCCCGAGCCCGTGACTCGAGACCCACGTGCGGGGTTCGGTGTACGTCCAGTACTGGCAGGCCCACATCTGGTGTTGGCCGACGCCGGTCGTCACGATGGTGTCGTCGTCGGTCGCCTCGTCTAAGGCTTCGACGACGAACTCCGGCTGGAGCGGCTCGTCCTCGGGCGCGTCGTAGGCCATCGAGTAGTCGGACTTCCACTGCTGGCACTGCGCGCGCCATTTCGTGGCCTCGGGCGACTCGTCGACCGCCTCGGCCAGCTGTTCGACGACGGTCGCGGCGTCGCCGATCAGCGGGTAGTCCGCGTGGATGTTCTTCGAGATCTCCGCGGGATCGATGTCGACGTGGATGAGCTCCGCATCGGGCGCGAAGGTCTCGATGCCGCCGGTCAGGCGGTCGTCGAACCGCGTTCCGATCCCGATCAGCGTGTCGCAGTGGGTGATCGCCATGTTGGCGTAGCCGGTGCCGTGCATCCCCGCCATCTCGAGGGAAAGCTCGTGATCCTCGGGGAAGGCACCGATGCCGGGCATCGTGGTGATGACCGGGATCTCGTGTTCGATGGCGAACTCGCGGCAGGCCTCGCTGGCCTCGCCCTTGATGACGCCGCCGCCCAGCAGCATGGCGGGCCTGTTCGAGTTCTCGATGCGCTCTGCCGCGGCCGCGACGATCTCCTCGTCGGCCCGCTCCTGGACCTCGTAGGTCTCGGGCACCGACGGCGCGTCGGGCTCGTGGTCGGTCTCGCCGTTCGTGATGTCCTTGGGGAGATCGACCAGCGTCGGGCCCGGTCGGCCCTCACCGGCGAGGGCGAACGCCTCGCTGACGTCGCTGCCGACGGTGTCCGAGTCGCTCGAGAAGGTGTTGTCCTTCGTGACCGGCGTCGTGACGCCCGTCGTGTCGGTCTCCTGGAAGGCGTCGTTGCCGACGAGCTCCGTCGGCACCTGGCCCGTCAGAGCCACCATCGGATCCGAGTCCATGTCGGCGTCGGCCAGCCCCGTGACGAGGTTGGTCGCGCCCGGTCCGGAGGTCGCCAGACAGATGCCCGGCTTCCCCGAGACGATGCCGTAGGCGTCGGCCGCGTGGGCCGCGCCCTGCTCGTGGGCCATCGTCACGTGGTAGATCTCCGAGTCGTAGAGGGCGTCGTAGACGGGCATGATCGCCCCGCCCTGCACGCCGAAGGCGTGCTCGACGCCCGCGTTTTCTAGCGCGCGGACGACCGCTTCGGCACCGCTGGTGACGGGTGCCGGCGTCGTCTCCGACCCGGCGTCGGCCTCCTGAGCCGCGTCCGGGGCCGCGCTGTCGGTGATCTGGTCGTCGTCCTGTGCCTCCTCGTCTGCCTGTGTGACCTTTGCTGCGCGTTCGCTCATCGATTACCTCCCGCCGCGTGGCGGCTGTCGATCGCTGTGGATGTCGGGTATGCTGTCATCTGCTGGATTTGCTGTCGCTGTGAGAACGGTGCGACGAATTCGGGTCCGAAGCTACGAGGTACTAGATACGGGGCGTAGGCGCCCCTACAATACGAATCGGAGCGAGCGCGCTGGTGTCGACCGGGCTGCGAGCCGACAGTGAAGCGCGGACCGTCATTATCGTTCTCGTAGGACCCTCGAGTGACATAACCCTTGCGAGTTTTCAAGCCGCTGCAAGTATTGCTGGTCGGTCCGCTCGAGCGCGACAGCAGGGGCTCGCGAACGGTGGCAAACGGGGAGGACATCCCTTAGACGCGCACCTCCTCCTCCTCTTTGGACTGGCGTTCGATGCCAGCCTCTTCGGCGAAGCGCTCCAAGTCGTCGACGGTGACCCGGCGCTTCTCGGCCCCGAAGTCCTTGACGCGGCGGGTGACCGCCCTGACCTGATCGTCGGTGGGCTCGAAGCCCAGTTCGGCCAGGCGCTCCCGTACCGAGTGGGTACCGGTGTGCTTGCCCAGGATCAGGCGGCGTTCGGCGCCGACCATCTCCGGGGTCATGACGCCGGGCTCGAAGGTGTCGGAGTTCTCGATGACGCCGGCGGCGTGGATGCCGCTCTCGTGGGAGAAGGCGTTGTCGCCGACGACGGGCTTGTTGCCCGGCGTCGCCATCCCGCTTTTCTCCTCGACGACGTTCGAGAGCTCGGTGATGCGCGTCGTGTCGATCCCCGTGTCGGTCTGATACAGGGACTCGACGGCCATCACGAACTCCTCGTAGGCGGCGTTGCCCGCGCGCTCGCCGATGGAGTTGACCGAGACCTGCGCCTGATCGGCCCCCGCTTCGATGCCGGCCAGGGCGTTGGCGGTGGCCAGCCCGAAGTCGTCGTGGGTGTGGACGTCGATCCGCGCGTCCGTATGGGCACAGACCTTCTCGATCATGGCCCGAAACCGCGTCGGCGTGGCGACGCCACAGGTGTCCGGAATGTTAATCCAGTCGACGCCGGCCTCGCTGACGGCCTCGATGATCTCGAGCAGGAACTGCTCGTCAGTTCGGGTCGCGTCCATCGGCGAGAACATGCAGGTGGTTCCCGTCTCAGTGACGCGTTCGACCGATTCGACTGCGCGTTCGACGACTTCGTCTCGCGTCGCGTGCATCGAGTCCTCGATCTGGACGTCGCTGGTGCTGACGAACGTGTGCACCATTTCGACGCCGGAATCCAGTGCGGCCTCGATGTCCGCGTCGACGACGCGGGCTAACCCGCAGGTCGTCGTCGAGGTCGATGACGCGATATCACGAACGGCCTCGAACTCCGCGTCCGAGTTGACGGGGAACCCGGCCTCGATGACGTGGGTACCCATCTCGTCCAGGATGGACGCGATCTGCCGTTTGTCGTCGTAGGAGAACGAAGTTCCGGGCGACTGTTCGCCGTCCCGGAGGGTCGTATCGAAGACACGTGCTGACTCTATTTCGTCAGTGGAATCTAACGTGCCCTGGAAGAACTCGACCCCCCTGACTGGTGTCAGAGGACGAATCGTCTTGTGAAGACATTGTATCTGAATCCGACGGGCGACGAGGTATATAAAGCTACCGCTGTCCTGAGTCTCGGGTGGGAAGTGGTCACAACCCACGATCTCCGATGAAGGTCGAAAATCGCAAGACACCAACGGCCTTTCCTGTCCTATTATGTCCTATTATCATACTTCGAACGAGAGCGAACGAGACCGCGATCGACTCGAGTCGACCCTGATTGCGAGCCGTCGACATCCGAGAATCGCTGGCGCGCGCTCATCGGTTGACAGTCGGGTAGAAGTTCTCCTCCTGACCCGAATCGAAACGAACATTTCGATTATATCGGTCCATTAGCGCCCATTCGTCTATATACCTCCCAAATACTCGCCTCCGCGCTGCGTCTGCGGGCGAATGACGTGCGCCGTTGGGATCGACGAACGGTCGGGGTCCATAAACGCGTCATGCAGGCGCGCGTACCAGGTCTTTACCGCTCGCTGTGGTAGGTCGGCCGGCATGACGACCGACGAGATTACGGACCTCCTGACGGAGGCCTACACCGACGAACTCGAGACCGTGATGAACTACCTCTCGAACGCGATCGTCCTCGATGGCATCCACGCCGAGGAGGTCAAGGCGAGCTTAGAGGAGGACATCCAGGAGGAGCTCGACCACGCGCAGATACTCGGCGAGCGCCTGAAGCAACTCGACGAGTCGCCGCCGGGCTCCGAGCAGTTCCAGGCCAAGCAACACAGCCTCCAGCCTCCCGAGGACACCACCGACGTCCAGTCGGTCATCGAGGGCGTCCTCGAGGCCGAGAACGATGCGATCGAGACCTACCGATCACTGATCGAGGCCGCCGAAGACGCGAACGACCCCGTCACGGAGGACGTGGCGGTGACGATCCTCACCGATGAGGAGGCCCACCGGACCGAGTTCCGCGGGTTCCAGAAGGAGTTCCCGATGGACTGAGCCGTCCGACTCGATAGCTGCCGCGAACAGTCGAAGACCGCGAGCGACCAAAGGGAGTGAGCGGGCCGAGGAACCCTCGAAGCCGCGCCTTGGCGCGGCTGAGGGGGTGACGCTGTGCTTTTGATCAACCTTTTGCCGAGTGCGGTCGCGAAGCGACCGCACGCAGCGTAAAAGGTTGATGGCGAACGTTTTTCTCGTCCCGGTTCGACGCACCCCCTATGAGCGATTTCGACCTCGACCTCCGAACCGTCGAGGAACACATCGATGAGGAACTCGAGATCGATGGCAGTATCGTCCTCGGCGTCCTCGACGGGGAGACGCCCGCCGAGGAGTGGCTCGAGGCGATCTCGAAGGGGAACGTGCTCGTCCTCAACGTCGAGGGCGACGTCAACGAACTGGCCGCCGGTTTCGCTCGCGACATCAGGGAGTCGGGTGGGAACCTCGTTCACTTCCGCGGATTCTTGCTGGTGACGCCGCCAGGCGTCGACGTGAACACGGATCGACTGTAGTTTCGCGGTCGAGAAAAAGCGAGGGTCTCGCGGGTCGACGCCGTCAGTTCGACGCTTCGAGTTCGCCGTAGTCGAACTGCTCGCCCATCTCCGAGAGCGTCTCGAGTTCGTCCTGCTCCTCGCGGAGGGTTTCCTCGAGCATGTCGGCGACGTCGTCCATCCCGAGCTGGTCGGCCATCGGGATGAGGTTGCCGTAGGTGGCAATCTCGTAGTGTTCGGACTTCTGGCCGGCGGCGATATTGTACCGATCGATGGCCTGCTCGCTCGGATCCTGATCCATGAACTCCTCGTGAGCCTGGATCATCCCCTCGACGACGGGGTCTTCCGCCGCTTCGGCGTCGGCGTCGAGCTGTTCGAACACCTGCTCGATACGGTCGACGTGCGTCTTCGTTTCTTCGCGGTGCTCGGCGAACCCGCTTTTGAGTTCCTCGTTCGAGGAGGTCTGCTCGAGTTCGTCGAGGGCGTCGACGAGTTGCTGTTCGGTGTAATACGCGTGCTTGAGGCCGGATACGAAGAGGTCTTCGGTTGTGTCGATGCTCATGGGCGATCCGTTTGTTGGGACAGCGCTAGGTTCGATAAACAGCGGGCTTGCAGTCTGCAGGAGCGTTCGGCTGGCGGCAAACGGCTCTCAGGGCATGCTCATCACAGGAGGTTTCCGGTCGTCGGAGACGGGTTCGAACGATTCGACGCCGGTTTGGTACATGGCAGCGAGTGAAAGAGTCTCTGCGGTGCTTTCCTCCCAATTTATAACTGAGACAGGTAGCAAACAATCGTATGGACTGGCGTTTTCCGAGATGGCTCGGAACCGCGATTGTTGTGGCGATTTTCGTCTTCTCGCTGGTCGTCTCTGTGTACCATGTGTGGGTTCACGAATCGCGGTTGGTGTTGGCGTTACTTGGACAGTGGTCACTGGTCGTTCTCTCGGTTACGTTCGGCTGCATTGGATACTACGCGCTCACGAACGTTGACACACCGAACGGACCTGGAATCATCGGTCGCTATACGGGTATCGGATACGTACTCGCAGGGCTGGCGTCCGGTGGATACGCGTCGCATCAGTATCTGGCACCGGAAGCGACGATCGATTTCGACGTGATCCTGTTTCAGGCGATCTTCGTGGCGCTCGTCGGGGGAACGGCTGGCATTCTCGTCGGCTTCGAGACCGCCCGCCGGAAACGATCTATCGCCGATCTCGAGGAGACGACGAGCGAACTCGAGGCGATCGAGGACGAGATCCGAACCGAGAAGCAGCGGTTCGAATCGCTGTTCCAGAACGCGCCGTCCGCGGCCGCGGATATCCAGTACACGGACGGCGAGCCGACGATCGATCGCGCCAACACCGTCTTCGAGGAGCTCGTCGACCACACGAGCGCGGACGCCCAGGGAAAGAACCTGTTCGAGGTCGTTCCCCTCCAGGAGACAGAGACGGAAGCGGCGGTCGCGGCCCACGTCGCGGACAACGAGATCTACCGAGACGAGGTCACCGTTGACCGACCCGACGGTCGCGGTCACTACAAGCTTCGCGTGATCCCCTACGAGGTCGGAAAGGAGGGCGAGCGGGCGTTCGCGCTCTACACCGACGTGACGGAGCTCAGACGGACCCAACAGGAGCTGGCCGAGAGCGTTGACCAGCTCGAGGCCTCGAACGAGCGCTTAGAGCAGTTCGCCTACGCCGTCTCCCACGACCTGCAGGAACCCCTGCGGATGGTCTCGAGCTACCTCCAGTTACTCGAGGATCGTTACCGGGACGAGCTCGACGAGGATGCCGAGGAGTTCATCGACTACGCCGTCGACGGCGCCGAACGGATGCGCGCGATGATCGAGAACCTCCTCGAGTACTCCCGGGTCACCACCCGCGGCGAGCCCCTGGAACCGACGGACGCCGCAGCGGTCCTCGACAACGTGCTCACCGACCTCGAACCGCGGATCGAGGAGACCGACGCGACGATCACCGTCGACGAACTCCCAACGGTTATCGCTGACGGCGACCAGCTCGCACAGGTGTTCCGCAACCTCCTCTCGAACGCGCTCAAATACAGTGGGGACGAGCCGCCGCGGGTGCACGTCGGCGTCGAACGGGACGGCGACGAGTGGCGGTTCGCGATCGCCGATCAGGGAATCGGGCTCGATCCCGAGCAGTCCGAGCAGATCTTCGACGTCTTCGAAACCGCGCACACGTCCGAGGAGGGATCGGACTCGGGCATCGGACTGGCGCTGTGCCAGCGAATCATCGAGCGCCACGGCGGGAAGATCTGGGTCGACTCCGAACCCGGCGAGGGCGCGACGTTCTACTTCACGCTGCCGCGCACCGAGGCTCAGGAGTCGGAACGGACCCGCCCGCCTCGAGCCGACAGCGAAGAGCCCAGCGACAGTCGAGCGTAGCGCTCGTCGGCAGCCGACTCTTCTCCGAGATACTCGCTCCCCCTACGTCGTGAACGTCAGGCAATGGCCGTCCGGATCGCGGACGACGACCTCCTCGTCGTCGACGCGGTCGACGCGCTGGACGCGGTCGCTGACCGCCTCGAGTTCCGCGGTCGGTTCGGTGCTCTCGAAGCCCAGATCGACGTGGACGCCGCCGCGAGCGTCAGCGATGCCGAGGTGGGGCTCCCAGAGTTCCAGGGCCATCGGGCCGTTCATCCGGATCCGCTTGCGTTCGTCCCCGCCGTCGACCGTCTCGAACCCCAGCGCAGCGTAGAACGACTCCGCGCGCTCGAGATCCTCGACCTCGAGGACGACCTCGAAGATCCCGTCGATGCCGGGGCCCTCCACGCCCTGCTGGCCGAGTTCGACGCAGTTGCCGTCGGGGTCGTAGAGGTACAGCGACTTCGCGGGGCCGAATCGAGCCTCCTCGAGGTCGTACTCGGCGCTCAGGCGGTCCCACCAGTCGTCGTACTCGGCATCGGGAATCGAGAACGCGTAGTGGGTGTGGAGCCCGCCTCGCGGGACGGCCTCGGGCCGGCGAATCACGAGGTCCGTCTCGCCGGCGGCGAAGACGAGTTCGGTCTCGCGCTCCGCGGTGCAGGCCAACTCCAGCGTCTCCTCGTAGAACGACCGCGCCGGCTCGAGATATTTGGCCTCGAGAGCGAGCCAGGACAACCCGGTGAGCATGGTCGGACGTACGCGGGGCGGCGACATAGTGTCATCGCCTACGCTTTTACGCGCCGCCGCCGTAGTCGCAGGTATGCCGTTTCGCGTCGACGAGCGTGCGACCGAGTTCCGAGAGATCGACCGCTTCGACGGCGGCGTCGGCTGGATCGCCCACCCCGACGAGGAGATGCAACGCGCGAGCCACGCCCTCGAGGTAGACGGCGACGTCTGGCTCATCGATCCCGTCGACACCGCGGGACTCGACGAACTGGTCGCCGAGTTCGGCGACGTACGGGGGGTCGTCGTCCTGCTCGATCGCCACACGCGAGACGCCGAAGCGATCGCCGACCGGCACAACGTGCCGGTCTATCTCCCCCAGATCTTCGAGGGCGTCACCGAGGACCTCGACGCCCCGGTCGCCCGCTTTTCGGACGAACTCTCCGACACCGGCCTCGAGGCCCACACGATCGTCGACAATCGCTTCTGGAAGGAGGTCGCCCTCTACGACCGCGAGGACGGAACGCTCGTCGTCCCCGAATCGGTCGGCACGGCCGCGTTCTTCCGGGCCGGAAGCGAACGCCTCGGCGTCCACCCGATGCGTCGACCCGTCCCGCCGCGCGAGGAACTGGGCGGCTTCTCGCCCGAGCGGATCCTCGTCGGGCACGGTCCGGGGATCACGACCGACGCGCCGGCGGCGCTCGCGGACGCCCTCGAGAACGCTCGCCGGCGCGCGCCGCAGGTATACGCTGGGATGGCGTGGCAGCTGCTGCCGATCTAGCTACTACCGCCGCCGAAGACGGTACCGATACGATCGACGCGCTCGTGTCGCGTTCCAGCACCGTCGGATCGCCCGTACCCTGTTCGAGCGTCATCGTATCGCCCGTATCCTGTTCCGGCATCGGTTACAGCGATGATCGTGGGGGTACAACTAACTACGATCGGTACTTACGGGGAATAGTGGTCTATATCACGCGGGCGCTCGTAGACGTCCTTCTCGATCTCGCCAGCGACGCCGATCCGGACCGCGTGACGACCGGCGTCTCGGTGATGCCCGCCGGCGAACTCGAGGGGACAACCGAGTTAGCGCCCGAGACACCGGTCTTTACGGATTTCTTCCTCCCGGACCCGGACAACGCCCTCAACGCCGTCTTCGGCGTCGATCTCACGACCCCGGCCCGCCAGACACAGGGGCAGTTCGTCTCGCACCCGCTCCGGGAACTCGAGGTGACCAAGCGAGACGACCTCGCGCAAGTGATCTTCGTCGCCGTTCCGCCGTGGGAACTCGACGAACAGTCGTTCGGTGCCTTCGACCGGCGCGGTCGACGGCAACCCCTCGAGGTCGTGGACGCGCGACCGCCGGACCAGTCGCTGACCGACTGACTGCGGCGGCGGGAAGAAATATCGAATCCGAACGCGCTGCGAGCGCGCGACCGCTACCAGAACGAGGCCGGAACCGGTTCCGGTCGCGGTGCGGCGCTCGTCGGCCCGTGTCCGTCACCGATTATTCGATCGATGATGCTCCGACGCTCCGGCTTACGATCGTCGTCAGCGTCGTCCGACGGCGATGGGAAGTCCGGGACGTGTGGCATCTGTCTTCGACCTCCAGTGCGAACTAGGGCCTCGAAACGGATAATAGCCGTGCCTGTGCTGACGAGGTAGCGGCGATCGTGCTGTCACGGCCCGTCTCGTACCGCTCGGTCTCGCAACGCTCCCGGGCGAGCATCGGCCCGACGACTCGAGCGCACTGACTCGAGACTCGAGAGCGACGACCGCGCTACTCGAGGTAGCCGAGCCCGCGAAGCTGTTCGGTGATCTCCTCGAACTCGGCTTCGGTGAGTTCGCCCTCCTTCTGGTGCTGGATGACGATGCTCCGGAGCAGGAACCGAACGAGATCGCTCGTGCTCTGGAAGCTGGTGCCGTCGATCGTCTCCTCGACGCGGTCGGCCAGATCCTTCGGGATCGAGACCGTGGTGTATTCGGTCATACAGGTGTCTTCATCGCCGGCGACAAATGCGTGTCGGGAGCGGACGTCCGTGTCGATCCAGCGGTGTCTCCTTCCCACGGATCGAGAGCGTGGCTTTCCCACGGCCGTCTTCGTAGCGGTTTTGCGGGCGGACGTGCTACGTGATCGTATGGGAGTCCGGCCACCATCGAGCGGAGACGACGACGAACCCGAGAGCATCGAATTCGGTATCGCCGCCGTCGACGCCCGCCTAAAGGACGCGGAGCTATCGTTTCCGGCGACGAAAGACGACGTCGCGGCCGAACTCGGCCACGAACGCATTCCGTACAACGTCCACGGAAACGACGTCGCGCTGCGCGAGATGCTCGCGGAAGTCGACACCGAGGAGTTTCGCTCGCGCCAGGAACTGTTGAACGACCTGCACGGCCCGTTCGAGGAGTATCGACGGAACAACTCGAACGGCGTCTTCCAGCAGGTCCGTTCGATGCTGCCCTTTTGAAACGCGTTATCGTCCGTCGTCGTCTCGCTCGCGGCTCTTGCGAGTGATCTGCTCGAGACGGCGCCGCTGCTCGCGGTGCAAAGAGAGGAGCATATCCGAGAGGACGCCGAAGATGAGTAACTGGACGCCCAACAGAATCGCGGCCGCCGAGACCAGCGCCATGATCTCGTGGCCGATCTGGTACTGGATCCACTCCCAGAGGACGTACGACGCGATCGCACCGCCAAAGAGGATCCCGCCGACGCCGAAACTGCCGAAATAAAACAGCGGGTTGTTGGTCTTGGCCAGCGAGTACAGCGCGAGGATGATCGTGCCGCCGTCCCTGATCGGGTGGAGGTTCGTCTCCGACTCGTCGGGGCGGGCGCCGTAACTGATCGGCACGACGGTCGTGTCGATACCGTGCTTGACGCACTCGACGGCGAGCTCCGTCTCGAGAGTGAAGCCGTCCGAGTCGATCGAGAGCCGGTCGAACGAGTCGACGGTGAACGCTCGGTACCCCGAGAGGATGTCCTCGTAGTCGGCACCGTGAATGACGCTGAACGAGCGGTTGATCATCCGGTTGCCGAAGCCGTTCAACGCCTTCATCGCGTCGTCGTCCATGTCCGCAAAGCGATTGCCGATCACGTGCTCGTACCCCCGCGAGAGGGGCTCGATCATGGCGTCGATATCGACGGGATCGTAGGTCCCGTCGCCGTCTAACATCACCACGTAGGGGACGTTGACGTACTCGACTGCCTCGCGGACGGCCTGGCCCTTCCCCTCGCCGGACTGGACGAAGACGTGGGCGCCGCGGTCGCGGGCGATCTCCCGGGTTCCGTCGTCGCTCCCGCCGTCGGCGACGAGCACGTTCGTGTAGCCCTGCTCGTGAAAGCCGTCGATGACGTCGCCGATCGTCGCCGCCTCGTCGAGGGTCGGAATGAGAACGCAAACGTCGTCGGGAGAGATCTCCCGCGTCTCGGCGCTCATAGCGATGACCTCTCCATCGCCGCTCGAGAGCCTCGCGTCCGCGCGAACCGCGTCATTTCCCATCGACAATCATTCCCGTGCGCTGCCGCAAAAGGATACTGATTGCGTAATACGCGTGTTATAACGGCGCCCGCAGACGGCCCGTCGCGCGTCGCGGTTCGCCGGGCCGACTCGAGGGACACCGACATCGGCGTTACCAGGTGAGCCCCTCGTAGACCTCGAGGGCGTCCCGGTCGACGTCGATCCGGCGGCCGTCGACCAGCACCCGGCGTTCCATCCCGTCGAACGCGAGGTCGTCGAACTCCGGCCAGTCGGTCGCGACGACCGCGCCGTCGGCGCCCGCGAGCGCCTCGTCGGCCGAGTCGGCGTACTCGATCTCGGGGTAGTCCGGCCGGACGTTCTCGACGGCGACCGGGTCGTAGGCGACGACCTCGGCGCCGCGCTCGCGGAGGTGCTCGATCACGTCGAGCGCGCGGGACTTGCGCACGTCGTCGGTTCCGGGCTTGAACGACAGCCCTAGCACCGCGACGCGGGCTCCCTCGAACGGGACGTGCTCGGCGAGCAGGGCGACGAGCCGGCGGGGTTGCTCGTCGTTGACCGAGACGACGGCGTCGAGCAGGTCGGGGTCGTACCCCTGTTCGCGGGCACCGGCCCGCAGGGCGTTGACGTCCTTCGGGAAACAGGAGCCGCCCCAGCCCAGCCCCGAGCGCATGAAGCGGTCGGAGATACGGTCGTCGAGCCCGACCGCGTCGAGGACCTCGTAGGCGTCCGCGCCGTACTCCTTTGCGACGTTCCCCAGTTCGTTGACCAGCGAGACCTTCGACGCGAGGAAGGCGTTGTTGGCGTACTTGATGAGTTCCGCCTCCCGAACGTCGGTCTCGACGAGATCCGTCTCCTCGCGCTCGAGAATTGGGGCGTAGAGTTCGCGCAGCGTCGCGGCGGCGCCCTCGCTCGAGGCGCCGAGCACGACCTTATCGGGCTCGAGGAAGTCCTCGACGGCCGTGCTCATCCGCAGGAACTCGGGGTTCATCGAGATCTCGAGCCCGTCGCCGATTCGGCGGCCGGACTCCTCCTCGAGGATCGGGCCGACGACCTCCTCCGTGGTTCCGGGGAGAACCGTGCTCTTGACGACCACGAGGTGGTCGCCGTCCTTCTCGGCGAGCGTCCGCCCCAGAGACTCGGTGCCCGCCCGCATGGGCGCCAGATCGAGACTGCCGTCGTCGGTCTGGGGCGTCGGGAGGCAGAGGAAAGTGACGTCGGTTTCCCGGATCTCGTCGTAGTCCGTCGTCGCACGGAGGTTCGTGCCCGCGTGCTCGGCGATTCGCTCCTCGAGGCCCGACTCGTGGATCGGGGCCTCGCCGGCGTTGATAGTCGCGACGATGTCCTCGTCGATCTCGACGTTCAGCACGTCGTGACCGAGATCGGCGAGGCAGGCGGCGATGGTGGTGCCGACGTAGCCGCTGCCGATGATAGAGACGTCCATGCTGTATCGCAATATCGGCCGTCGTTACATGCTTTTGGATTTACACGGTCGATCGATCAGTCTGCGCAGGAATGGTCCGCTCCGGACCGAGGGACCGCCGTGCGATGGCATGCTGTCAGGTGTCTGAGCGATAGCGAGGGCTCTCGACGACCTAGGCGAGCGAATCGGCTGGGAGGGGGGCGGCAATTCCGTGTTGCCACGATAGTGAACCGCCCGATAGCGTTCCAAACGATAGCAGACCGCTTCGTTTCGAGTCCAGTTCTAAGTTCTACCGATCAGTTCACCCCTCACTCGAGCGCCCGCTCGAGAGCACGCGTGACGTCGTCGTAGGCCTCGTGGGCGCGCCCGAGGTTCACCGGATCGGCGAACATCCCGAAGAACCCGTGGATCATGTCGTCGTAGTGGTAGTGGGTGACCGGGACGCCGTCGGCCTCGAGGCGCTCGGCGTAGCGCGCGCCGTCGTCGCGCAGCGGGTCGAAGCCGGCGGTGACGACCGTCGCCGGCGGGAGGTCAGAGAGGTCGGCCGCCAGCCGCGGGCGGGCGTAGACGTTCCCGCGATCGATCTCGCGCTCGAAGTAGCAGTCGTCGAACCACTCCATGGTGTCCCGCTCGAGGAAGTAGCCGTCGCCGTTCTCCGCGTAGGCGTCGGTCTCGGTGATGTCGCCGGTGATGGGGTAGATCAGGAGCTGGTGAGCGGGGTCGACGCCGCCGCGGTCGCGCGAGAGCAGGCTCGTCGCCGTCGCGAGATTGCCGCCGGCGCTGTCGCCCGCGAGGACGATCCGGTCCCGGTCACCGCCCAGCGTCTCGATCTCCTCGCCAGCCCACTCCAGCGCGGCGTAACAGTCCTCGAGTGCGGCGGGGAACGGGTGTTCGGGCGCTAATCGATACTCGACGCTGGCGACGGTGTATCCGGTCTCGGCGGCGAGTTTCCGGCAGGTGTCGTCGTGTTCGTCGACGCTCCCGACGACGAAGCCGCCGCCGTGGAAGAAGAGGATCGTCGGCCGCGGCGTCTCGCCCGCGGGCCGGTAGACGCGGATCGGGAGGTCCCCGGCCGGCCCGTCGATCGTTCGATCCTCGACCGACTCGAGGTCGATCGACGGACCGTCGGCATCGTCGTCGAACATGTCGTCGAGCACTGCGCGCGCCTCGTCGACCGGCAGTTCGTGGAGTGCCGGCGCCGCCGACGAGTCGAGGGTCTCGAGGAGCGGTTTGAGGTCCGGATGGGGCTCTGGAGCACGGCTTGGTGTCATATCACGGGACACTCATCGGCGGAACAAAAAGATATGCGCATCTGCACGTCGGGAGCACACGCGACGTCGATCCGTTCCACACCGCTTATTTCGGTTCGGCGCGGCCCTTCGAGCAATGCCAAACGAGGAACTCATCGCGGCCCTGCGGGACGCGGAGGCGGTCAAGTTCGGCGAGTTCAAACTCTCCCACGGCGGCACCAGCGAGTACTACGTCGACAAGTACCTCTTCGAGACCGATCCCGACTGTCTCGAGGCCATCGCCGAGGCCTTCGCGGAGCGACTCGATGCGGACGACAAACTCGGCGGCGTCGCGCTGGGCGGGGTCCCCCTCGCCGCGGCGACCAGCGTCGCGGCCGGCGTCCCCTACGTCATCGCGCGCAAGCAGCGCAAGGAGTACGGCACCGGGAACCTGATCGAGGGCCGACTCGAGGACGGCGAGGAGGTCGTCGTCGTCGAGGACATCGTGACGACGGGGACGAGCCTCGTCGAGGCCGTCGAGGCGCTCCGAGAGGCGGGCGCGACCGTCGAGCGCGCGCTGGTCGTCGTCGACCGCGAGGAGGGCGGCCGCGAGAACGTCGAGGACGCCGGCGTCGAAATGGAGGCGCTGGTGACCGCGAGCGACCTACTCGAGTCGCAGTGAGTTCCGCGGCGGCCGACGAAGACGCCGACGGCGCCGGCGGCTACTGCCCGTAGGACTCGAACTTCTCGAGCACCGTCTCCAACTGCTCGTCCGACAGCGTCCGCGGCTCGAGGCCGGCGGCACGGGTCTGGAGGTACAGCCGAGCCAGGCTCTCGACGTGGTGGGTGTTCTCGAGTGCGGTCTCTACGTCCGACGCCGTGACGACGAGGCCGTGGTTTTCGATGAGCGTCGCGGTCGCCTCGGCCTCGTCCATCGCCCGGACGATGTGTTCGGCCAACTCGTCGGTGCCGTAGGGCGCGTACTCGGCGACGGGGACGCGCTTGCCGACCGCGACGATCATGTAGTGGATCGGCGGCAGCGGCTCGCGGGCGACCGCCAGCGTCGTCGACCACGGCGAGTGAGTGTGGACGATCGCGCCGACGTCCTCACGCCGGTAGATCGCGGCGTGCATCGGCACTTCGCTGCTCGGGGCCATCTCGCCGTCGCGCCGGTCGCCGTCGACGCCGACGACCGGGACGTCCGCGGCGTCGAACCCATCGTACGGGACGCCGGTCGGCGTGATCGCGAAGGCGTCGCCGGTCTCGCCGTCGCGAACGCTCAGGTTGCCCGTCCGGCCCGGCGTCAACGCGGCGAGATCCGGCGCGTGCTCGACCACTGCTCGGCGCTCGTCCTCGAGGGTCATCGGATCACCTCCAACAGTTCGTCGAACGCGTCGATCCGGTAGTCCGGTTTCCGATCGCCCTCGAGCGCTCCGTCTACCTCGACACGAGGATCGAACAGGACCGTCTCGAGGCCGACCGCGTTCGCGCCGACGACGTCCGCGTCGACGTTGTCACCCACCATCACGGTCTCCGAGGCGCGCCGGTCGAGGCGCGCGAGCGGGAGCGTGAACATGACCGACCCCGGCTTCTCGCGGCCCGTCTCCTCGGACGTCAGGAGGAGATCGATCCCGTCCGCGAGCCCCAAGCGCTCGAGTTTCGCGAGCTGGATCCGCGTCGTCAGATTGGTCACGATCCCGACGTCGATACCGCGGTTCCGCAGGTCTGCGAGCGTCTCCTCGACCTTCGGATAGCACGTCATCTCCGCGAGGTAGGCGTCCCAGAACGCCTCGCCGAGGGCCTTCGCGTCGCCCGGTCTGGCCGTTTCCGCGTGCAGTTCGAGCCCGCGCTTGAAGTAGAGGAACCGTTCGTGGCTCGCCGCCGTGCCGGGGACCTCGCGTTTGACTTCGCGACGGCCGGCCCGATAGAGCGACTCGAACCCGGCGCGATCGAGATCGTACCCCAGTTCGCGAGCGGCCTCGAACGCGGCCTCCTTTCCCGCCTCCTTGCACGGCGGATACGGGTACAGCGTATCGTCGAGGTCGAACAGCGCCGCGTCGATCGACATACCGGACCCGTCACCGGGAGGGACAAAACGAGTATCGGTCGCGGAACCGCGCGGTAGCGGCCTCGGTATCGGTCGGCTCACTCGCGGGCGGAGGCGCTAGACGCGGACGTCTCGCTCTCCGTACGGGCGCGATAGCGGCGATAGGTCGCGACGGCGAGGCCGAGCGCGACGGTTCCGACGATCACGAGACCGCCACCGATGAGCCACTGACCGCGGAATCCGAGAAACATCAGGCCGAGCGCACCGGCGAACACCCCGACGTGGACGAGTACCCCGACGACGATGAACGCGAGCAACGTCTCGGACGAGAGTTCGGCGAACGCGCGCTCGAGGTCCTCGTCGCTCTCACTATCCCCGGCGGGGTCCTCGAACGGATCCTCGAGAGGGTCGTTCTCGAACGGATCCCTGAGCGGATCGCCGCCGAACGGATCGTCGAACGGGTCGTCGTCTGACGGGTCGGGGCCCACGAACGGACGTACCCCGTTCGGCGGGAAAACCGTTCGCCCGACGAAGACCGTCTGGAGCCAGCGCCGATGTCCGTCGCGGCCGGTCGCGAGTCGCGACGACGGCCGTCTGACGAACCGGAATCTCGACGGTTCATCACAATGTTTTTATCCCGCTCGAGACTACGCGTATCCACGATGGTAGGTGTCCGCTTTACAGGGGCTCTCGCCCGCTTCTAACCTACATCTACCGCTGGCTGTGTTCGATTCGATCCACAGCACGGTGGGACGAGCGGACCACCCGCCGAACTTCTCACCGAAGTTCCCCGATCAGCAGCAGCCACAGCACTACTCGCAGCCGCACCCACACGAACACCCATGTCAGAACCAGATTCCCAGTCACAGGAACAGATAACGGTCGTACTGCCCGACGGATCCGAACTCGAGGTCGCATCCGACGCGACGGTCGAGGACTGCGCCTACGAAATCGGTCCCGGTCTCGGCCGCGACACGGTCGCCGGCAAACTCGACGGCGAACTTGTCGCCAAGGAAGAACCCGTCTACGACGGCGTCGAGCTCGAGATCGTCACCGACGGCTCCGAGGAGTACCTCGAGGTCATGCGCCACTCCGCGGCACATTGCCTCGCCCAGGCCGTCGAACGGCACTACGACGACGTCGACCTCGCGATCGGGCCGCCGACGGACGAGGGCTTCTACTACGACTTCGATAATCTCGACGTCGACGAGGAGGATCTCGCGGCCCTCGAGGACGAAATCGAGGCGATCATCGCCGAGGACTACGAGATCGAGCGCGAGGATGTCTCGATCGAGGAGGCCGAGGAGCGGCTGGCCGGCGAGCCCTACAAGCTCGAACTGCTCGAGGAGTTCGCCGACGAGAACGACACCGTCACCTTCTACAAACAGGGCGAGTGGGAGGACCTCTGTGCCGGTCCGCACGTCGACTCGACGGGCGAAATCGGCGTCGTCGAGCTGTTGGAAATCGCCGGCGCCTACTGGCGCGGCGACGAGGAGAATACGATGCAGACGCGCATCTACGGGACGGCCTTCGAAGACGAGAGCGATCTCGAAGACTTCCTCGAGCGCAAGCAGGAAGCCGAGAAGCGCGACCACCGCCGGATCGGCAACGAGATGAACCTGTTCTCGATTCAGGACGTCACCGGCCCCGGACTGCCGCTGTATCACCCGCCGGGGAAGACCGTCCTGAAGGAACTCGAGGACTTCGTCGAGGACCTCAACAAGGACGCGGGCTACGACTACGTCGAGACGCCCCACGTCTTCAAAACGGATCTCTGGCACCGCTCGGGTCACTACGAGAACTACCAGGACGACATGTTCATCTTCGACGTCGGCGACGACGAGTTCGGCCTGAAGCCGATGAACTGTCCCGGCCACGCCGCCATCTTCCAGGATCAGTCCTGGAGCTACCGCGACCTCCCCATTCGCTACGCGGAGAACGGGAAGGTCTACCGCAAGGAGCAGCGCGGCGAACTCTCGGGCCTCTCGCGGGTCTGGGCCTTTACGATCGACGACGGCCACCTGTTCATCCGCCCCGACCAGATCAGACAGGAGGTCGAGGAGATCATGGACATGATCACCGACGTCCTCGAGACGTTCGACCTCGAGTACGAGATGGCTCTCGCCACCCGGCCCGAGAAGTCGGTCGGCTCCGACGAGATCTGGGACCGCGCGGAGGAGCAACTCGAGAACGTCCTCGAGAATCGCGCCCACGACTACGAGGTCGAGGAGGGCGACGGCGCGTTCTACGGGCCGAAGATCGACTTCGCGTTCGAGGACGCCATCGGCCGCTCGTGGGACGGCCCCACGGTCCAACTCGACTTCAACATGCCCGAGCGGTTCGACCTGAACTACGTCGGCGAGGACAACGAGGAACACCGTCCGGTCATGATCCACCGCGCGCTCTACGGCAGCTACGAGCGGTTCTTCATGATGCTCATCGAGCACTACGAGGGTCGGTTCCCGCTGTGGCTCGCGCCCGAACAGGTCCGCGTGCTACCCATTTCGGACGACAACCTCGGTTACGCTCACCGCGTCGCCAACGAGTTCGACGACTTCCGCGTCGAGGTCGACGGTCGCGACTCCACCTTGGAGCGGAAGATCCGCGCGGCCCACGACGATCGGGTCCCCTACCAGATCATCGTCGGCGACAACGAGGAGGACGACGGCAACATCTCCGTCCGCGATCGCTTCGAGGACCAGGAGTACGACGTCGAGATCGAGGACTTCAAGCAGCACCTCGAGGCCGAAATCGAGGAGCAGCGGACCCAGCCGGACTTCCTGCAGGACTGATCGCGGTCACCCGCCGTCGCTGACCGCCGTTTCGTCTGCCCGATTCCCGACGAGTGCGCGAACGGTCCGCCTCCCCACGAATCGCGGCACGCGCTCGGTGTAGCGCTCGTACTCCTCGCCGTACTGCTCACGTAGCCAGGACTCCTCGGCGAACGGCAGCGAGAGCCACCAACCGAGGTAGATCGCGCAGATGACGGCCACCAGCGTCGAGTTCGCCAGTAGCGCGAACCCGACCGTCGCGACGATGTAGCCGACGTACTGGGGATTTCTCGAGTAGCGGTACCAGCCGCCGGTTCGCAGGTCGCCGGCGAGTCCCTTCGTCTCCTCGACGCCGAGGTCCAGGCCGGCCGCGATGGCGACGCCGTAGCCGGCGACGAACAGCGCGGCGCCCGCGGCCAGCGACGGGCCACGGGGAAGGCCGAGACTGTTCCAGCTGAGGTAGGTGAGCGCGAGCATGACGACGTTGAGCGAGTGCGAAATCCCCCAGTGAACGTAGTAGGTCCAGTTTCGTTCGCCAGGGGGCCAGTACTCGAGCACGCCCAGCGCGCTGGCGACGATTCCCGTGAGGTTCGCCAGTGCGAGGCCAACGCCCACGACGAAGACGGCACTCGTCAGCGCGTTGATCATCGGTGCATCACCGCCGTCGCCGTCAGCGACTCGAGCGACCACACCTGCCCCTGTCCTGGATCGACCGTCGGCAGCCGTGCTTGATAGCGCCTCATACGCGTACGTCGGCCATCGATCGCACTGTCGCTTCTCACGGATACACTAGGTGATTTATATGCTACCCCGTCCTGCCGTCGACACACCGCGATGAAGTACCTCGACGTTCGGCTCCGCCAGCCCGACTGGATGCTCCATCCCATGCAGCTGTTCATCCGCGAGGGAGACGCGGTCCGCTACGAGGAACTGCGCACGTGGAACATCCTCGGCCCCGAGGGCGACCGCGAGTACGAACTGTTCTACGCCGAGGCCGACCGCGAGGCGTACGTCGACGCCATCGAGGCCGTCGATTCGGTCCGCTGGTACGACCTGACGCCGATCGACGACGACTCGTTCTACGTCTACATCTGCCAGGAGACTCGCGAGGAAGACGTGCGCTGGCGGCAATCGTTCGCCGCGCTCGATCTCGTTGTCGTCCCGCCCGTAATCTACGACTCCGAGGCCGCGTTCTACATGACCGTCGTCGGCGCCGGCGAGGACCTGCAGGCGATGCTCGAGGGGCTCCCCGACGAGATCGACGTCACCGTCCGCGCGATCGGGGAGTACGACCGCCGGCACGCACCGCTGACCGGTGGTCTCACCGAGCGTCAGCTCGAGGCCGTTGCAGCCGCGGTCGAGGTCGGCTACTACGCGGTTCCGCGCGAGGCGGGACTCGAGGCCGTCGCCGAGCGGCTGAACTGTGCCGCGAGCACGGCCGGAACGCTCCTCCAAAAGGCGCAGGCGCGGGTGATGCAGCGACTCGTCCGACAGCGCGGGCGAGGTCTCCTGGAGGGCGAGACGAACGCGACCGCTCTCGATGCGGGGAAATAGAAGTGACCTGGCCGGTTCGGCCGACTTGCGGCCGCTGATCACGGACGTGGCTATCTCGAGCGCGCAATCCGATCGAAACCCCCATACTTGCAGGATCGTGCATATCTAGTATGAACAGAGCCGAGAAGGCAGCCCTCCAGTTACGGGCCGTCGACGTGTTGCGGATGCTGAAGGAGACCCGAACCTACGACGAACTCGCCGAGACGACAGGGCTTCCGGCGGGAGATCTCAATCGGTACGTCAACGGTCACGTGCTGCCGGGAACCGAGCGCGCACGCGAGGTCGTCGAGGACCTCGGCCGCGAGGCCTTGGCCGGCGAACTCGAGGCCCGCATCCGGGTCGACGACGAGGGCTACGTCGACAACAGCGCGGCGGTCTTCGATCAGTCGTTTCTCGACCTCGTCGCGCCGGTCGTGGCTAACGCGTTCGACTTCGATCGGCCCGACGTCGTCCTCACCGCGGCGACAGACGGGATCACGCTCGCCGCCTCGCTCGCGAGCTACTACGGGACGCGCTGTGCCTACGCGAAGAAGAGCAAAGAGACCGCCGTCGAGGAGTTCATCGAGGCCCGCGAGCGCCTCCAGTCGGGGATCGAACTCACCTACTATCTCCCCGAGTCGGCCATCGACGCCGGCGAGTCGGTGCTGGTCGTCGACGACCTCATCCGCTCGGGCGAGACCCAAGAGCTCCTACTGGACATCGTCGACACCGCCGACGCCGACGTCGCCGGCGTCTTCGCGCTCATCGCGGCCGGCGAGGACGGCATCCAGCGGGCCCGGAGCCACACCGACGCGCCCGTCGACGCCCTCACGACGGTCTGAGCGGTCCGACCGCCGTCTCGAGTCGTTCCGTTCGGGCGTCGTCGACCGATGAGTCTCCCACCGGGGAAACCGTGCGAACCATTGCCACATGATTAATCATTAGGTTTATTGTGCTCCCGCCAGTTTGTGGTGGTACGACCATGACGAAGACAGTCATCCTCGGCGTGATCGGATCCGACGCCCACGTCGTCGGGATCACCATCCTGGAGCAAGCGTTCGAGGCCGCGGGGTTCGACGTCGTCAACCTCGGGGTCCAGACCTCCCAGACGGAGTTCGTCGACGCCGCAGACGAACACGACGCCGCGGCGGTACTCGTCTCCTCGCTCTACGGTCACGCCAAACAGGACTGTCAGGGCTTCCACCGGCAGATCGCCGACGCCGGCCTCGAGGACGTCACGACCTACATCGGCGGCAACCTCGCCGTCGGTCAGGACGACTTCGAGGAGACCCGGGCGTTCTTCCGCGAGATCGGGTTCGATCGCGTCTTCGACTCCGAGACCGACCCCGAGGACGCGATCGAGGCGCTGCGGGCCGATCTAGATATGCGCTCCGCGGAGACCGAGCGGGAGAGCCAGACCGTCTCCGCCTGAATCGATCCGCCGGTCGCCGTTTTCGTCGTTCGCTACGCTACGGACCGCCCGCTGTTGCGGTCGCTCACACTGAGACGTCTCGACTCGAGTCGCCAATCGCTGACCGCTCACCGGACGATCGTCACCGGGACGGGCGAGCGGCGAGCCACCTTCTCGGCGACGCTGCCCAGCAGAATCCGACTCGCGCCCGTGCGGCCGTGGCTCCCGATCGCGATGTGGTCGACGTCGTTGTCGGCGGCGTAGTCGACGATCGACCGCGAGATCCCGCCGACGACGTGGTCCGTCTCGATCTCGACGCCGTGCTCGGCGGCCTGTTCGCGCGCCGCCTCGAGGATCGCCTCCGCCCGCTCCTGATGGTGGTCCTGAAGCTCCTCGTAGTTGGCCATCGCCCCGCCTTCGATGCCGGTCGCGGCGTAGAAGTCGCCGGGATCGAGGACGTGCAGCGCCGTGATGCGGGCGTCGGGATACTCCTCGCAGGCGAATGCGAGGGCTTCGGTCGACTGGTTCGAGTCGTCGACGGGAACGAGAACGTGTGTTGCCATGCGCGATACTACATCGGCTCCCGAAATAAACGTCGGGCTATCGACGGGGCAAACCCGGCGCCTACGACGACGTTACGCGCTCGATCGCCCCTCGAATGCGCTCCTGGTCGGGCCGGTACGCCTCCTCTCGGCCCGGCAGCGGCACCGGGACGTCGTAGCCGGCGACGCGCTCGATCGGCGCCTCGAGGTGCCAGACCGCCTCGTCGGAGATGCGGGCCGCGATCTCGGCACCGAACCCGCCCGAGCGCGGGGCCTCGTGGACGACGACGCACCGGCCGGTCTTCCGGACCGACTCGCGGACCGTCTCGGTATCCATGGGACTGATCGTCCGCAGGTCGATCACGTCGGCCGACGCCTCGCTCTCCTCGAGGGCGCCTTCGACCTCGCGGACCATCGCGCCCCAGGTGACAACTGTGACGTCGGTACCTTCCTCGACGACGCGGGCCTCGCCGAGCGGAACCTCGTGGTCGGCGGGGACGGGGCGACGGGCCGCCCGGTACAGCACCATCGGTTCGAAGAACAGAACGGGATCGGGGGCCCGGATCGCGGACCGGAGCAGCCCGGCGGCATCCTGCGCGGTCGACGGAATCACCACCTTGAGTCCGGGAATGTGGGCGTAGCCGGCCTCGTAGCTCTCGGAGTGGTGCTCTAAGGCCTTCACGCCCAGCCCGTACGGCGCGCGAATCACCATGGGACAGGTGAGTTTCCCGCGCGAGCGACTACGCAGGCGCGAGACGTGCTGGTGGATCTGGTCGAACGCCTGGAAGGTGAAGCCGGCGAACTGGATCTCCGCGACGGGCCGGTAGCCCGCAGCCGCGAGGCCGACACCCAGACCGACGATGCCGGCCTCCGCGACCGGCGCGTCGTGGACGCGGCCGGGGAACGCGTCGAGCAGCCCCTGGGTCGCCCGGAAGACGCCGCCGTCGACGCCGACGTCCTGCCCGTAGACGACCACGTCCTCGTCGCGATCCAGTTCCGCGCGGAGCGTCCCGCGGATCGCCTCGACCATGTTCAGCCGATCGACCCCCTCCGTGACGCCCGAGTCGGTCGCCGTCCCGCCGTCGCCGCGCTCCTCCGCCGCTCGAGGCGGCGCGATCTCGCCGTCGGCGTCGCCGGTGAACGCCTCCCGCTGGCGCTCGAGGTAGTCGGGGAGTTCCGCGTAGGCGGTGTCGAACATGTCGACCGGATCGGCGTTCGCTTTGGTCTCGCGGGCCGCCTCGAGGGTCTCCTCGAGTTCCGTCTCGATCTCGTCCTCGATCGCCGAGACGGCGTCGTCGTCCAGAACGCCCCGATCTCGGAGGTACCGCTCGAACCGCAGGATCGGGTCCAACGGCTCCCACTCCTCTTCTTCCTCAGTGGTACGGTAGACGGAGGGATCGTCCGCGGTGGTGTGCATCTCCCGCCGGTAGGTCGTCGCCTCGATCAGCGTCGGGACACCCCGCAGGGCGCGCTCCCTGGCCTCCTTCGTGACCGCGTAGACGCCAAGCACGTCGTTGCCGTCGACCTGAATCGGTTCGATGCCCGCGGCGATGGCCTTCTGGGCGAGCGTCGCGGCCCGCGTCTGTTTCTCCAGCGGCGTCGAGATGGCGTACTGGTTGTTCTGGCAGACGAAAACCGTCTGCGCCTCGTAGACGCCCGCCAGGTTCATCGCCTCGTAGACCTCGCCTTCGCTGGTCGCGCCGTCGCCGAAGTAGGTCAGCGCGATCCGGTCGCTGTCCTGCAACGCCTGGGCCCAGCCGATTCCCGCGGCGTGGAGCGGCTGGGAGCCGACGGCGATCGCCGGCGGCATGATCGGGACGTCGTCGGGCGGTCCGCCGCCCTCCTCGAGGCCCATCGCGTACTCGAAGATCGCCTGGGGTGAGAGCCCGCGGGCCAGCGCCGATGGCTGCTCGCGAAAGGCCGGCACCGTCCAGTCGTCGTCGGTCAACGCGGCGGTGCTGCCGACCTGTGCGGCCTCCTGGCCCGTCGCCGGCGCGAAGGTCCCCAGTTCGCCCCGGCGCTGGAGGGCGATCGTCCGCTCGTCGAGGCGCCGGGAGAGCTTCATCGTCCGATACCACTCGCGTAACCGCTCGTCCGCGAGGTCCGGCTCCATCGATTCGTCGACGCGGCCGTCCTGATCGAGAATCTCGACGCGGTCGATCGAGAAGTCGGCGACCGTCGATCGTGGCATACCGACGGTACGAGAGACGGCCACTTAGTGCTCGAGTCGGCTATCGCACGCTCCGCGGTGCTCGAGTCGGCCATCGCGCCCCGCGTCGATCGCTGGACGCTTTCGACCATCTGAACCGACACCCTGCTGGTCGACCCTGACGCGGAACACCGTTCGCCGAAACCGACGCCGACGACCCGCTGACGGTGCTCGGTCGCCCCGGACCACGGCCGACGTCCCTCGATTTCCGACCAGCGCGCGGGTCGGACATCACTTGCGGAACAGCGTTCGTGGCGTCCGGAAGGTTGGACTTCCAACAGCTTTTTATTACCTATCGTAGCAATTGGATAATAGATGTTTCAGGCATTCGTGAAAGACAATGACTGATGAAAACTCTACAGAGCGAGCGACGCGGCGAACGGTACTCAGGAGCGTCGGTACCGGTCTCGCCGGTTCGGTCGCGCTCTCC
The DNA here is from genome assembly GCF_000025325.1 of Haloterrigena turkmenica DSM 5511. NCBI lineage: Archaea > Methanobacteriati > Methanobacteriota > Halobacteria > Halobacteriales > Natrialbaceae > Haloterrigena > Haloterrigena turkmenica. The sequence continues at coordinate 2,867,350 of NC_013743.1, forward strand.
GGAACCGGCGCGGCCTTCGACGGCGAGTCCGTCGGCGAGGCGCTTGAGGGCGTATTCGAGGCCGGCGGCGCCCTCGTCGACGACGCGCTCGATCCCGAGAGCGACGCCCTTCAGGAGGTCATGATCGTCTTCGAGGACACCGAGGCCGTCGTCCGCCTCGAGGAACTCGACGCCGAGTTCGCGATCGGCTTCGATACCCTCCCTGTCGGCTACGCCAAACTGCCGGGGTCGCTGGTCGAGACCGTCGCCGACTGGGAGCCGGTGCGGTACGTCTCTTCGAACTACGAACTGGAGTTCCACAACGACAACGCCCGCGAGGACACGAACGCGGACGCCGTGCAGGCCGGTGCGGGACTCGAGACGCCCTACACCGGCGAGAACGTCCACGTCGCGGTCATCGACTCCGGGATCGGCGGTAGCCACCCCGATCTGCAACCGAACCTCGAGGCGAACTATCAGTACGTGGGGATCCCAGGCATTCAGGACGAACCGCTCTGGTGGCAGGACGTCGACGACATCGATACCGACGCGAACGGCCACGGCACCCACTGTGCGGGAAGCATCGGCGGCACCGGTTCGGAGAGCGGCGGCGAGTACGCGGGAATGGCGCCCGACGTCGATCTGACGATGTACTCGACGAGCGCGGGCCCGGCGATCGCGTTCACCGTCGCCGCGTACGACGATCTGATCCGCCGACAGCGGGAGGGCGATCACGATATCCAGATCGTCTCAAACTCGTACGGCTCGGGACAGATCGGCCGCCCCTTCCTCCCCGAAGATCCCCTCAACGTCGCGACGTGGCACGCTCACGAGGAGGGGATCCTCTCGGTCTTCGCGGCGGGTAACGACGGTCCCGATACGGGAACGCTGAACCAGTACGCGAAGGCACCGCACGTTCTGGGGGTCGGGGCGACCGACGCCGAGGGAGCGGTCGCGGACTTCTCGTCGCGCGGTCGCCCGCAGGACGGCACATACGACACGGACAATTACGACCGCGCGGCGGCCTACGAGAACCTCGCCGCGTTTCACGACGGCGTCCCCGCGGACGAGATCGACGGTCCGCTGGGGATCTACCGCAACGGCGTCGCCGCCAAAGGTGACGCCGTAATGAGTACGCTCGAGCGGTTCGACCTGATAAACGTGCTCCAACCGGACGACGAACGCTACTACGGGCCCGCGTCCGGGACAAGCATGTCCTGTCCCGTCACCGCTGGCTGCGCGGCCTTAGTCTACGACGCCGCCATCGAGCGTAACGGCGACGCGCCCGCTCCGATGGACGTGCTCGCGACGCTCGAGGCGACCGCCGACGAGCGCCGACGCGAGTCGTACACCGCGGAAGCCGTCGGTGCGGGGTACGTGGACGTCCACGCAGCCGTCGAACGGGCCGAAGCAGGCGAATTCGCGGCGGTCGACGAGATCGACGTCGCCCCGAGTGCCGCCGAGCGGTGAGCTGTCGGCTCCGGTAGGCGAAGGGCAGCAACCGCTCGTCGATTCACGGAGCCGTCGCTCTCGAGTCGAGTCGCAGAAAAATCGAGGTTCGGATCGTCGAAACCGACCGGTCGTTACTTCGCGCGACCCTGTCCGCCGTTGTTGGACGGACGGACCTTCTCGGCGCCCTTACCGCGGTTGTTGAGGCCGCGATTGGCCTTACCTGCGTTGGTGAGACCACGGAACGCGCGGTTCGTGTGGTCGTCGTCGCAGATCCAGTTGAGGTCGTCGTCGTTCTCGATCGCCGGGTGGTTCGGATCCACGAGGATCGCTTCGAACCACTTCTGCGAGCCGTCTTCGCCGACCCAGTAGCTGTTGAGCACCCGCAGGTTGGGGTACTTCCGGGAGACGCGCTCCTCACCGATGCGCTGGATGTTCTTGCGCCGCCCGATGCGGTTGACACCCTGGCGCTTGGATCGGCGACCGGCCGTGAAGCGTTCCTTACGGGCGGTCCCCTTGCGGACCGACATGCGGACCACGATAATGCCCTGCTTGGCCTTGTAGCCGAGTTCGCGCGCCTTGTCCAGACGGGTCGGGCGCTCGATGCGCTCGATTGCGCCCTGTTTGCGCCATTCCTGCTTTCGCTGCCACTGCAGTTCCCCGAGCTTCCCGTCGTCGGGGTCCTTCCATGCGTCCTTGATGTGGGAGTAGAAGCTTTCTGCCATGTGTATCACCGCGGGCGTTTCCTGGTTCAATCCCGACCGGGGGCGGTCCCCGCGGATCACATCCCGACCTGTGGCGGCAATGCCGTACAGGTGCCCGCTGGCGCCCGCGACCCAGCGAGTCTACCTTCTCTTCCCAACTCTCGAGTATAAGGGCTTCGAACTGCGGGAACGGCGAGCCGAAAAACGAGGAATGTTCGTGGGTCGATCACCGCTCGAGCGGGACGTACTCGCCGACGCCGCCGGGGACGACGCCGTTGACCGTCGCGAACACGGCACCGAGGACCAGTCCGTAGACCAGGTGGCCGATCGCGAACAGGAGCGCGCTGACCAGTTCCCCCGCGACGCCCGGAACGGGGAGAAACGGCAGCGGCAACGCCGCGACGCCCGCCTGCTGCATCGCCAGTGGGAACAGGAAGCCGCCGGCGAAGAGGCCGAGGAGGGCCCCGAACACCAGTCCGACGACGAGGTAGTCGCTAAACGAGTCCACCAGGTCCTGGACCGCTCGCCGCGAGACGAGGGCGGCGAACGTCAGCCCGAACAGGGCGCTGAGGACCATGTGGACGGTCCAGCCGACGCCGACCGCCGTTCCGGAATCGGCGATCAGCGCGCCGAGCAGTTCGATCTGGCCCGCGCCGAGGTGGAGGACCAGCCCCATGGCGATGCCGCCGACCAGTCCGCCGGTGAAGCCGCCACCCCAGACGCCGACGCCGTCGAGGTCGTGAGTGTTATTCTCACCCATATATGACGGGTACGATCCCGAGTGTAATCAAACCGACCATTGATTCGGTTATACGAGGATTCAGAAAACGGACAGGTTGCCGTCCGTCACCGCAGTACCGGCCGAATTCGGCCGGAGCCGCGACAGCTCTCCGGGACCAATCGTCATCGGACAGCAGTACCCCGACGTGATCGACTCGCTGCCCACGGCGTGGTTCGACTTCGACCTCCGGTGTCTCGCCGACAACGACCTCGTCGCCGACAGCGCCGACCCGCTGGCCGGGATGCGCGTCGCGGCCGACCGTCGGCCGACCTCGCCCTGAATCCCGCCCAGTTGCCGGTCGATATCATCACCGGCCTCGTCGGCGGGCCGTACTTCCGCTATCTGATGCGCAAACAGGAGAACATGGGCGAGATCGAGGTCTCGACCTCGAGACTGGAGTCGATTCACTGGCCTCGAGTCGAGGGCCATATCGCAGTTCAACGCCCCGTCTCTCGAGGCGGACTAACAGGGAAGGATGCAGTCGGCTCGAGCGACGGGCAGTCGACCGAGTACCGAACTGACGGCGAGTAACAAACCGAAGCGAGAGACGACCTAGAGGCGTCGCTCGTCGGGATTGAATGGTGTATGAAGAGCGAGGCAGCGAACCGGGTCTCCCAGAGGCTCGCGCACTCCAGTACTCGCCGGGACGCAGGCGGGCTTAACGTCCGTGTTCGGGATGGGTACGGGTGGTTCCCCGCCGCTGTGGCCGCCTCAACGCCGACCCGCGGAATCGAACCGCGGTAACGCCTGCGCCGGTGTGTTCACTCCGATATCGGGAGTACGACGGTTTAACACTTCTGATCTTTCCGTCGAACGCTGACTCGGTTCGTTCCCGGCTCCTTTGGCGGTGCTCGGTTCCTGCTTGTCCGGCATCGTCCTCTTCAGCCGTCCTCTCGGCGGTCGCTGCTCGAGATCGCTCCGTCGGACGACGGGTCCCGCTTGAGATCGAACCGATAGCGGAGCCCCGACTGGACGGCCGAACCGAAAGACTGTATTAATTGAACAATTAATCAGCAGTGAGGACTACTCATGAACGGATTAGACGGGAAGACGGCCGTGGTAACGGGCGGTGGATCCGGAATCGGGCGCGCGTCGGCGAAACGCTTCGCCGACGAGGGGGCGAACGTCGTCGTCGCGGACATCGACGCGGAGACCGGTCGCGAAACGGTCGATCTGATCGAGGACGCCGGCAATAACGCGACGTTCGTCGACGTCGACGTCTCCGACCTCGAGTCGGTCGAGCGAATGGTCGACGTCGCGGTTGACACCTATGGAAGCCTCGATTTCGCACACAACAACGCGGGTATCCTCACGGGGTTCGCAGACGTCACCGACATCGACGCCGCAGACTGGGACAGACTCCTCGAGGTCAACCTGAAGGGGATCTGGGCGTGTCTGAGGGCCGAACTTCCCGTCATGACGGAAAACGGTGGCGGGGCGATCGTCAACACGGCCTCCGAGTCGGGACTCGTCGGGATGGGCGGCCTCGCCAGCTATGCCGCCAGTAAACACGGCGTTGTCGGCCTCACGAAGACGGTCGCGCTCGAGTACGCGACGCGGGGCGTGCGGGTCAACGCCATCGCACCGGGACCGACGAACACGAACATCCAGTCCGGGATGTCGGGAGACAGCGATCCCTCGACCATGGAGTTCGACACGTCGGCGATGATCGACGTCCCCATGGACCGCATCGCGGAACCGGAAGAGATGGCCGGCGCGGTCGCGTTCCTCTGTTCCGACGACGCCTCGTACATCACCGGCCACACCCTCCCCGTCGACGGCGGGCAGGCCGCGGACTGACTGCCGGCCCTCCCCGTCGGGGAACACTCAACACGCAACTATCCGAGGATTCGGCGGTATCGGTGCCGCGGTCGGATTACGCGTTCTTCCTCACGTCGCAGGGAAGCGACTCGAGACCGTAGAGACCGCTCAGCGGCCGAAGATCCGATAGATCGGCGTCCAATCGGTCGAAGCGCTCGAGCAGTTGCCCCAGGGCGACGTCGGCTTCCATCCGCGCGAGGTGCGCGCCGAGACAGAAGTGAACCCCCGTTCCGAACGCCATGTGACGGTTCGGGTGGCGCTCGGGCCGGAACTCTTCGGGCGCGTCGAAGACGTCCGGATCGCGGTTCGCGGCGCCCAGCCAGAGCGTGACGACGTCGCCGGTCTCGATCCGTCGCCCGTTTAGCTCGACGTCCTCCACGGCGATCCGCTTCAGCGATTGGATCGGCGACCGGTATCGGAGCACCTCCTCGATGGCTCGCTGCCGGTCGACCGCTCCCGTTCGAATCGCGTCCGTCACCCCCGCTTCCTCGACGGACCAGATCGCGTTGGTGAGGAGGTTCGTCGTCGTGATGTTGCCCGCGAGGAGGAGCAGTATACAGAAGCCGACCTGTTCGCCCCTGGTTAGTTCGTCCGCGTTCGCCGCGAGCGTGATCAGATCGTCCCCATTGCCGCCGTCGCGTTCCTCCAGCAGCGTCGCGAAGTAGCCGCCCATCTCTCGCTGGGCCCGTTCCTGTTCCCGTTGCACCCGCTGTAGCTCCGCCTCGCTGTCGTCGTCGGGTCGTGCGACGAGTGCGTCCGACCACGCCTTGAACTCGTCGCGGCGCTCGGCGGGGATCCCCAGTAGCTCGGCGATCACGATGACGGGAAGCGGAATCGCGAACTCGTCGACGAAGTCGAACGCGTCCTCGTCCTCGAGGTCGTCCAACAGTTCCTCCGTCACCGCTTCTACTCGCGGCTGATACTCCCGGATGGCGCCGGGCTGAAATCGTTCATCGACGAACCCGCGGAGTCGGGTCTGTTCCGGCGGGTCGGTCGAGATCATCGTCTGCAGCATCGGAAGGTCCTCGTCACCGTCGCTGTCGCCGTCGTTCGAGGACTTCTCGGGGTCGAACGCGCGGTTCGCTGTGAACGTATCGTGGTCTTTGAGCACGCGCTCGACGTCTTCGTACCGGAACACATCCCACGTCTCTCGCTGTTCGTCGTAGTGAACCGGACTCTCCTGTCGCATCTCGGCGTACCACTCGAACGGCGAGAGCTGTCCCTCGCGGCTTCGGATCGCTTTCGGTGACTGGCCCACGCCGACGACTGAATCGGGGGACTCCATGAATTAATTGACCGATTAATCAATTGTAGCTCTTTCGGTGGCGGGCTCCGGTCGCGGGCCGTAACTGACCCGTGAGAGAACGATCGGCCGTCGCGGAGGCCGGCGAAGCACGGCCCAAGGCGGGAATTCGAGTCGGCGTAGCGACGACAACGCGAACTGCGGTTCGAGCGGCTCTCCTAACTCTCGAGGGAGAGATCGTCGATGATCTCGTCGACGAGCGCCTCTACCCTGTCGACGGCGTCCTCTCGGTTCGTCGTCGTCTGTGTGTGGATTCCCTGTTTGAGGAGAAAGAGGAGGTGGTCAGCCGTGGGCTCGGGGTCGACCGAGCGGAACTGCTCGCGTTCGACTCCCGCGCGGATGATTCGGACGATCGCGTCCCGGAGTCCCGCCTCCACCGCCGTCGTTTTGTTACGGAAATCGTCGTCCCACGTCGCGTGCGCCCACAGTTCGACGAAAACCCGCGCGATCGCCGTCTCGATATCGGACGGCGGAGCGGACATCACCGCTTCGACCTGCATCGGTTTCGGGTGCAGGATTTGACCGACGAACCGCCGAAGTTCCGTCTCCGCGTCGGTGATCGGTTCCTCGGCCTGCTGGCCGAGGAATATATCCACGAAGACGTCGAGCATCGACAGTAACAATTCGTCTTTGCTATCGAAGTAATGGTAGATCAGCGACGGGTTCTGGCCCAGTTCGTCGCCGATATCCTTGATTGAGAGGTCCGCATATCCGTGTTTGACGAGCGCGCGAAACGCGGCCTCTCTGATTCGTTGTTCGGTTTCGGGCTGACCGTTCATACTCGTACGTAGGGAATCCCCTCATAAGCCGATATCTAGTCGACCGTTGCGACGCGCTTTCGAGCGGTACGAACCGAGTTGATCGACCGTCGAAGAGAGAACTTCGGCCGTCCCGGTCGCCGAACGTCGAAGGACCGACGGAGCGATCGACATCAGCGATCGTGAAATACCGAGTTTCGTATACCGATATATGGTTTGTCGTCCGCGAGAACGTCGTATTTGATTCGCGTCGGTTCGTACTATCCGACGTCCAGAACCTGCTCGTCGGCTTCCGAGCTGTCCGGTACGCGACTTTTGAAAACGAGAGGCAACCGCGAGGCGAGAGGCGTGTATCCCGATCCCGAACGACGTCGCGTCTCGAGACCGATCGCTCTCCGCGATCGAACGGGAGTCGAGAACCGGACTCGACAACGCAGGCGGAGTTCGCGCACGGACGCTGCGAGGAGTCGACTGGATTGTCAGGCGACGAACTCGGATATCGTCTCGAACGACTCGTCCTCGATCGAGTCGGCGAGGTCGTCGCTCTCGAGGTCGTCGGGGACGTGCTGGGGGTACTTCCGGCGGAAGTAGCCCACGATGTTCGTCAGATCCCGGCGAAGGAACTCGCCGGCGTTCTCGTGGTCGGTCGGCACGGCCTGGGGCCAGTCGAAGATCTTCACGCCCTCCTCGTTGACGAAGACGTTGTACTCGCTCATGTCCGCGTGGACGTACCCGTTCGCGTGCGCGTTGGCGATCTCGGAGACGAGCAGGTCGAGGACGCCCAGCACCTGATCGGCCTCGAGTCGCGTCCGGGAGAGTTCGACGCCGTCCATCTTCTCCATGACGATGGCGTGGCGGTTCTGATCGATCGGTTGGGGGACCGAGACGTCCGGGTAGAGCTCTTCTAGGATCTCGTGTTCCCGCTCGGCGGCCTTCCGGGCGGTGTACATCCACGAGACGTGGTCGTTCTCCGAGGTGTAGTCGCGTTCCTTGTGGACCTCCCGGAAGTTCGTGTAGCCCTCGCGGTGGTACTTCAGGGCCAGGGGCTTGTACGAGCGCACCTCGTAGACGTCACTCTCCTTCCCGACCCCCAGCGGCGAGCCGAACTCGCCGATGGTATCGCGTTCGACGAGCGCGCGCAGGGCGAGCGTGTCGTACCCCTCGAACTGGAGGGTGTACCCCTCGTACTGGATCGTCTTCTTCTCTATCAACCCGCGTTTCAGACAGCGCTCGAGGCGGTAGTCGACCTCCTCTTCGGTCAGACTGGTGAACTTCGGGAGCTTCTCCCGCTGGACCCACTCCGAGAAGCGCATCCCCTGTTCGACCCCCGAGAGGAGATAGAAGTCTTCGTCCTCGAGCTCCGGGAGTTCCCCGGCGACGTTCCGCACCATAGCCCGGGATAGCCGGTGAGTACGTAAAAACGTCGTGACGTGGGGCGACTATAGGGCGGCAGGCGCCAGCCGTGGTATCTACGACGGAACGCGCAGCCGTGACGACAGCGTACGTCCGCACATCGCACCCAATAAATCAAATATTGCGATATAGAATCCGATGTTCGGGCCTCGAGCGACTGCGGCGGCTCAGTCGAACCAGTCGATAGCTGGGCTAGTCGGGTCCACGTATCGATCGCCGTCCAACGATTTCGCCGCGAATCCGGGACCAGAGATTACCATGAGACCGGCCGTGAGTGGAGAATTCAGACGTAAGAGGGACAGACCCGAGTCCAACAATCGGATCAGATAGCGCGTTCAGCGCGCGATCCGATCGCGAATCCGAGCGACGGTTTCGACGAACGCGGTGCTCGCTCGATCTCGAGGCCGCTCCAGCCGGACGTCGACAACGTCGTCGACGCGGCCCGGCCGGTCGTCCATGACGACGACGCGGTCACCGAGTGCGATCGCCTCCTCGATGTCGTGGGTGACGAATAGCACGGTTTTGTCGGTCTCGCGCCAGATCTCGAGCAGTTCGCCGTGCAGCCGTTCGCGCGTGCCCGAATCGAGGCTCGCGAACGGTTCGTCCAGCAGTAACACCTCGGGATCGACGGCGAGGGCGCGAGCGATCCCGACCCGCTGTTTCATCCCGCCGGAGAGGTCGCGCGGATACGCGTCTCCGAACCCCGACAGTCCGACGAGTTCGAGCAGGTCGCGGACTCGCGCCTCGCAGTCCGGACAGTCGCAGGCGGGGCGATCGAGTCCGAACCGGACGTTCCCGCAGACAGTTCGCCACGGGAAGAGGGCGTCCTCCTGGAAGACCATCCCGCGGTCGACGCCGGGTTCCGTAACGGGATCGCCGTCGACGAGGACCCGGCCCGCCGTCGGCGACTCGAGGCCGGCGATGAGTCGGAGCAGCGTCGTCTTCCCGCAGCCCGACGGGCCGACCACGCAGCAGAACTCGCCGTCGGCCACCTCGAGCGAGACGTCGGCCAGCGCCTCGAGGTGAGCGCTGCGGGTGTCGTACCGTTTCGAGAGGCCGTCGACGACGATCTTCGCCGCGGCGGACTCCCGATTCGGATCGGTATCGGAGTCGATCACTGCCACGCGAGAACCCTCCGTTCGACCGCGCGAAACGCGACGTCCATGCCGACGTAAACGACGCTGATGAGGAACATGTACGCGATACTCGTGTCCAGCGCGAGGTTGTTCGAGGCGTTGATGATCTCGTAGCCGACGCCGGGCGCACCGAACAGTTCCGCGCCGACGACGATCATCCAGCATCGACCGATGCTCGTGCGAACGGCGGTGAGCACGCTCGGCGCGGCGGCCGGCAGGACGACGAGCCGGATCATCTGCCAGTCGGACTCGACGCCGAGCCCGGAAGCGACTTCGATGTACCCCCTCGAGACCCCCTCGACGCCGCTGTAGGCGCCATAAAGGGTGATCCAGAACGCCCCGACGAAGACGATAAACGCCGCGCCGGTGTGGTGGATACCGAACCAGAGGACGGCGAAGACCACCCACGCCAGCGGCGGAATCGGGCGGAGGAGCCGGACGACCGGCCGGAGGTAGTCGTCGACGCGAGTCGACCAGCCCATCGCCACGCCGACCGCGATGCCGGCGGCGTTCCCGACCACCAGACCGGGGACGTAGTGAAACAGGCTCTGGCCGAGTTTGTACAGTCCGACCGGGACTGCCGCGGTCCCCGCGACCGGGAGATCGACGGAGACCCGTCGGACGAAGAGGTCGACGAACGCGCTCGCCGACGCGACCGGGCCCGGGAGGAGATACGACGGCGTCGTCGCCCGCGCGGCGAGCCACCAGAGGGCGAGGAAGGCGGCGATCCCGACCGTCCCGCGGACGAATCGGATCGGATCGTCGCCGACGAGTCGCGCCGTCCGGTCGTCCGCCTCGAGGTCGATATCGACGCTCATTCGCTGACCGCGTCGTACGCGTCGAAGTGAAACAGTTCCTCGTTCGAAACCACGGCGTCGGTGTTGCCGACGTCGGCGGCATACCGTGCGATCCGTTCGGTCGGGTCGGCGATCCGGTACGGATCCGTGTAGAAGTTCGCCGCCTTCGACTCCATCGCCGCCGCGGCGCGTTCGTCGCTCATCCCGGAGCCGATGATCGCACTCGCGTGTTCCGCGGCCGTCTCCGGATGCTCGCGGATGAACTCGGTCGCCTCGAGGTGCGCCGAGACGAGTTCCCGCGCGAGGTCGGTCGCCTCGAGGACCCGTACCTGGGCGAACATGACGGTGACGGGATGGTCGGAAAAGACGTCGCCCGACCACGCGACCGACTGAAAGTCGCTGTCGCCGTCGCCGATCGCGGTCGCGTACGGTTCCTGAATCATCGTCGCGTCGAGGTCGCCCGACGCCATCGCCTGGGGAGTCCTCGCCGGCGGCACCGTCGACTTCGAGACGACCGATTCCCGCTCGCCGAGGTCGAGGTCTCGCTCGATCCAGTAGCGCAACACCACATCGGGAACGCTGCCGTCGGGTGCCGCACCGATCCGAGGTTTTCGGCCTTCTCGAGACTCGAATCGGGAGAACGCGTCGCGCCCGCGCTCGTTGTACAGGTCCGCGAACGCCGACGTTCCCATCACGTGGAATCCTTCAGAGGAGTTCGCGGTCAGAACGCCCGCGGCTTTCTCGCGGTCGACGAGGACCATCGCCGGCGTGACGCCGAAGAAGGCGACGTCGATCTCGTCGCCGGCGAAGGCTTTGACGACGTCCGGTCCCGACGCGAACCGTTCGGGCGTCACGTCCGCGGAGACGTCGTCGTAGAGTCCCTCCACGGTCATCACGTAGTGGTGCATGTTCGGATAGATCGGCACATACGCGACCGATAGCGCCTCGAGGTCACCGCTCCCGGCGAGCGAATTGAGGCAACCGGCCGTCGATAGGCCGAGCGATGCGACTGCCGTACCGCGTTTCAGGACGGTTCGACGGCGCTGATCCAGCATTGATAATAAAATTCTATGCTAAGATAATAGTAGTTACTAATATCTAGTGTAGTGTTGGTATGCCCGCTCTCCGGCTCGCCGGAAACGCGATACGGACCGCACCGACGGGGGGTGGGCCGGCGGTCGGCAGCGAGACGACGCAACCACTAACACGGTCGCCGGCGACCGGTGGCGTATGAACGACCTCGCCGATCGGGAGTGGCGGCTGATCCGAGACGAGCCCCGCGAGGGAGCCGTCCAGATGTCCCTCGAAGAAATCGCGGCGCAAACGGCTCTCGAGGACGACCTGCGGACGGTCCGGGTTTACTCGTGGGAGCCGAGCACGCTGTCGCTGGGGTACCGACAGGACGCCGACACGGTCGACTGGGCGTACTGCGAGCACGAGGGAATCGACGTCACCCGCCGCCAGACCGGCGGCGGCGGGATCTACCACGATCGGTACGCGGACATCTCCTATACGATCGTCGCGCCCGCCGAGGAGGTGCCCGGCGACCTGATGGACTGCTACGAACTGTTCTGCGAGCCGGTCCTCGAGGGGCTCCGCGAGATGGGCGTCGACGCCGACTTCGCCGCGGTCGAGCAGGCGTCGATCTACCAGCCCTCCTGCTACCTGCGGGATATCAACCCGGCTCACGACGTCGTTGCGCCGGCCAGCGCGGACGCGGAGGCGAAGAAGATCAGCGGCAACGCCCAGTACCGCCAGCGCGACGTCGTCATCCAGCACGGCTCGATCAGCTACGACCTCGAGCCCGAGCGCCACGTCGGCGTCTTCGAGACCGATCTTGAGCCCGAGACCTTCACGGATCGCGTGACGAGCGTCCGCGAGCAGGCGGGGATCGGCCGCGAGCAGGCCGTCGAGACGCTGGCAACGGCGCTGGGGGAGTGGTGTGACGCCGACGAATCGACGTGGCGCGAGACGGAACTCGAGGCGGCCCGCAACCTCGCTGATCGGAAGTTCGGCGCGGACGCGTGGGTCCGGAATCGAGAGGTGCTGGAAGCGGACGGCGAGTGACTGCGAGGAACGGATCAGTTGCGAAGCAGCGCGGATCGGTCGCCGCGTCGGCCGTGGCCCTCAGTTGGCGATGGCCTTCCAGCTCCAGCCGGCGAGGATGATCAGGACGAACGCCATGGCGAAGAACACGCCCCACTGCGTGGCTCCGGAGTCGGCGATGGGGGCGAAGATATCGACCAGCCCGGTTGCCTGCATCGCGCCGAGGACGAGCAGCCACAGGCCCAGGATCGAGACGACCGCGATCCCGATCCAGTTGCGGGTCATCCGCTTCGTCTCCGACTCGGCCTCCGCCTTCGAGGTCGTCGGCTTCTCCGTCGGCTCTCGATCCGGTTCGGACATAGTGGCGCCTACCACGGACGCGCGGGAAACGGTTCCACCTGCAGGATCCGGGGTTCGATCGGGGCCGCCGAAATCGACGTCCGGACCGTCTCGAGGTGAATCAAGCGATTACAGCGGGACGAATCATCCGAGAACGTCGTTCTCCCGTCGGCGCAGCGTGCCCCGGACGACCGGCGTCGCCGGAAAGACGCTGACATCGACGCGATCGATCTCCTCGACGGCCAGCGCTTCGTGGCCGACGAAGCGCGCGACCGTGTCGCGGGTGAGGTGACAGCCTCCCGCGACACGCTTCCAGACGGGATCGAGCAGTTTCTGCCCGGTCCCGCGCCAGCCGTCGGCGCCGACGTGCTCGAGAAAACGGAACTCGCCGCCCGGTTTCAGCACGCGGACGACCTCCTCGAGGGCCGCGTCGGGATCTTGGACGGTACAGAAGACGACGCCGGCGAGGACGACGTCGAAGCTGTCGTCGGGGTAGGGCAGCGACTCGGCGCGGGCGTCCCGGAGGTCGACCGCGAGTCCCGAATCGCGAGCGGCCTCGACCGCCCGCTTGCGCATGTGCGGATCGGGTTCGATGGCGTGGTACTCGAGGTCCCCGCTCGCGCCCTCGACGACGTACGGGAACATGTGGCCGGTGCCACAGCCCAGTTCGAGCGCGCGCCCCGAGAGGTCGCGCGCCAGATACGTGCGCTGGGCCTCGAATGCCTCGGGTTCCGGGAGGTGGTCGTAGCACGCGGCGAAGAACGGGTGGTCGACGTCGTGGTCGTGGCGATGCTCCGGCCGCGTCGCGGAGTCGGGGCTCGAGTCGGACATCTCACTCGAGGTGACGACGGACTGAGGTGTAATGGTTTCCCGTGGCAGGAGTGTTCGATCGCGTCTCAGCGAATCGTGTCCGGAATGCGCTCGATCACGTCGGTCGCGACGACGCCCGGCCCGTGGTTGGCGGTCGCCAGTTCGCCGGTCTTGCCGAGGATCCACGCGCCCAGTTCGGCCGCCTCGCGCCGATCCATCCCCTGTCCGAGCAGCGAGGCGACGATGCCGACCATCGTGTCGCCGGTCCCGGCGACGGTCATCGCCGACGTCCCCGTCTCGTTTTCGAGCCGCTCGCCGTCGGCGACGATCTCGTCGACGTCGCCGGTCAGGGTGATGACGGCGCCGGTCTCCTCCGAGAACGCCTCGAGCGAGCCGTACTCGTCGCGGATCGGCCCGACCTCCGCGCCGCTGGGCGTGAGCACGGCGTTCGAGAGGTCGGCATCGAGCGACGGCTCGAGGGCGAGGGCGTCGACGACCATCGGGACGTCGATAGTGTCGATCGCCTCGCAGACGGCCTGGGGATCGGCGTCGACGAGTCCAGGGCCGATCACAAGCGCGTCGGCCCACTCGCTCATCTCGCGGGTGCGCTCGACCGCGCTCTCCTCGAACTGTTCGCCCGCGTAGCGGTCGACCAGCAGGTTCGGATCCTGTCCCGCGACGATCTCGTAGATCGGATCGGCGACGAGCGCCCGGACGTGGTCGGAACCGGTCCGCAGCGCCGCGCGACCGACGAGCGCCGGCTGGTTGGGGTACTCGATCGCCCCGGCGACGATACCGATCCGGCCGTTATCGATCTCTTCTTCGGAGATGTTCGAGAGCGTTCGCTGGAGCCGTCCCATACCGCACCTCCAAAAGCGGGACGGGTAGCCGTTCGGCAGGCGAGTTCCGGTCGTATACGGACACGGCTGTCGGTTCGGAGTCAGCCGCGATTCGGTATCCGACACTACGACCTCGAGCGTTCTGCTACGACTGGCAACGGGAATTACCACGCCCTCCCCAGCCGATTCGTTCGTTCCTTCCAGTCACTCGCTCATCCCTCGCGCGGTATCGACGACGCACTCTCGCAGAGGCTCGAGCGCGTCTTCAGCGCGCGCCACCGCAGGCGGTCTCCTCACCGCCGTCGATCCCGTCGTGTGCCACACCAAGGCATAGTATATGGCCGTCGTAGCGAGTCGTATGTTCGACGACAGAACCGACGCCGGCGAACGGCTCGCGGCCGACCTCGAGTCCCGCGGCCTCGAGGCCGACGTCGTCCTCGGGATTCCCCGCGGCGCCTTGCCCGTCGCGCGACCGGTCGCGGACGCGCTCGAGGCCGACCTCGACGTGGTGGTCGCCCGGAAGTTGGGCGCACCGAACAACCCCGAACTGGCGATCGGCGCAGTGGCAAGCGACGGCAGCGTCTGGTACAACGACGACCTCCTCGAGCGACTCGGCGTCTCTGAGGACTACCGCGAAGAGATCCGCGGGGCGGAGGCCGAAAACGCCGCGGAGAAGGCCGACCGATACCGTCCGTCAGATCGATCTGGACTGCCCGATCTCGAGGGGAAACGCGTGGTCGTCGTCGACGACGGCGTCGCGACCGGCGCGACGGCGACGGCCTGTCTCCGGCAGGTCCGAGCGGCCGGCGCTGAGTACGTCGTGCTGGCGGTCCCGGTCGGGTCGCCCCGCGGCGTCGCCGACTTAGAGAGCGAGGCCGACGAGGTGATCGCCCTCGAGACGCCCGAGTCGTTCCGCGCGGTCGGCCAGTTCTACCGCGAGTTCGGCCAGGTGACCGACGAGGAAGCGATGGCGTACCTCGAACGCTGAGAAGCCGTCAGTCGATCGGGATCCGAGTGACGCTCCGGGAGGGCGAGCGGATCGGCACGGTCGCATTCGCGTCGATTCCCCGGAACTCGGTCTCCGCCGACTCGAGCGAGTCCGCGTCGCGGTCTCGCGCCTCGAGGTCCTCGAGCGTCCGTTTGATACCCAGATGGTGGCCTGCGCCGACGACGGCGACGACGTCGTGGCCCTCGCTGCGGAGCGCGTGGAGCCGCCGGCCCATCGATCGGTCGCGGCGGTCGATCATGATCTCGGTCAGTTCCGGGAGGAGCAGCCGCATCTGTTCGATCGCCGGCTGCACGTCCTCGCCGCTAGTGATGTCCTCGAACGACGTCGTCAACAGCTCGAGCTGTTTTGCCTGTTGGTCCGGCCCCATCCGCTGGGTGCGGGCGAACAGTTTCGGGAGCAGCTCCGGTCCGACCCGGTCGGCGAGCGCGGAGAGCGTCTCCGCGATCGGATCGTCGATCAGCGCGACGTCTATGTCCAGTTCGGCCGCGGTCTCGACGGCCGCCTCCATGTCGGTCTGACCGGGATCGAGCCCGTACAGTCGGACGACCGTCCGCTGGATCGCCTGCAGAACGGTGTAGGCGGCCGCCGTCGCCGGCGGCAACTCCCGAGCCAGTTCGAGGGGACTGCGGCCGCTTCGCTCCTCGAGGCGGTCGTACCGCCGGTCGTCGAGTTCGACGGCGACGACGTCGGGCTCGGTCTCGCGGATCGTCGACCGGACTCGACGCCGATGGGTCGGCGAGAAGTGGACGCTCGGAACGATCGTGATGGTTCCCTGGGCGGACATGCTCGTCGTGGTACGCTCGCCACGGCCTTGAAACGGTGACCCGACCGCGCCGGGCGGTCCGGACTGGGAGAGCAAACCGTCGCTCGGCGGGAACTGCTATGCGAACGACGCGCGGTGGATCCGCCGCTAGGGCCAGAGCCCGCGAACCTCGTGGGCCTCGGCGACCCGCGAGAGCGCCACGACGTAGGCCGCGTCGCGCCACGTGAGGTCCTTCGCCTCGACCTCGTCGCGGACGGCCGACCAGGCGTCGACCATCTCGGTCTCGAGTTCCTCGTGGACGCGCTCGAGGCTCCACGCGCGGCGGTTGATGTCCTGGAGCCACTCGAAGTACGAGACGGTGACGCCGCCCGCGTTGGCGAGGATGTCGGGGACGACGTGGGTCCCACACTCCTCGAGAATAGCGGCGGCGGCGAACGTGGTCGGGCCGTTGGCGCCCTCGACGACGATATCGGCCGCGATCGCGTCGGCGTTGTCGGCGGTGATGACGTTGCCGACGGCCGCCGGGATCAGCACGTCGACGTCGAGTTCCAGCAGTTCCTCGTTCGAGAGTCGGTCGACGTCGGCGTCGGGATCGAGGTCGGCCGCGTAGCTGGTGACCGCCTCGGGCTCCTCGTCGTGGGACGGGATGTCGGCGACATCGATGCCGTCGGGGTCGTAGACGGCGCCGTTGACGTCTGAGACGGCGACTACGGTCGCGCCCCAGTCTTCAAGCAGGCGCGCCGCGTTGGCGCCGACGCTGCCGAATCCCTGCACGGCGACGGTCGTCTCCTCGAGCGGATAGCCGTAGTAGTCGCAGGTCTCGCGGGTGACGATAGCGACGCTGCGGCCCGGGGCCTCCTCGCGGCCGTGGGAGCCGCCGACGACGGGGGGTTTGCCCGTGACGACGCCGGGAATGGTCTCGCCCTCCTGCATGCTGTAGGCGTCCATCAGCCAGGCCATCGTCTCCGGACCGGTCCCCATGTCGGGCGCCGGAATGTCCGTCGTCGGACCGATCACGTCGCGGATCTCCTGTGCGAATCGGCGGGTGAGCCGTTCGGTCTCTTCGTCGGATAGGGACTTGGGGTCGACCACGACGCCGCCCTTCGCGCCGCCGAAGGGGAGGTCCATCACGGCGCACTTCCAGGTCATCCACATCGAGAGGCCGACGCACTCGTCGCGCGTGACCTCAGGATGGTACCGGAGCCCGCCCTTGTACGGCCCGCGCACACTATCGTGCTGGGCGCGGTAGCCGGTGAAAACGTCGACGCTCCCGTCCTCGCGCTCGAGCGGAACGGCCACCTCGTGGACCGCCGCGGGGTGTTTGAGTCGCTCGAGGACGGCGTCGTCGATCTCGAGATGGGTCGCGGCGCGATCGAGTTGTCTGCGCGCGGTCTCGAGGGCGGTTTCGGGTTCGGTCGACTCGACCGGGCGGTGCTCCTCGGCGGGTACCGTCGACTGCTGATTCGAAGCCATGGAGTCGGAACGGGGGTTATTCGATCGGTGTGCCGCGATTACGCATGTCGCTACCGCAGTCGGGACAGGTCGTCCCCGTAGTCGCGTGAACGACGGTTCCGCAGTCGAAGCACTCGTAGGTCGATTCCTCGTCGGGGGTGTATGGAGCGTCTTTCATGGAGAGATCGGTCACAGCACTTAGGAATAATAAGGATATTAGGATAGGCATATTCGTAGGATAGCTAGCGTCGACGATCAATTGGGGTTCACTATTCAACCCCCAGTGCAGCGTTTGCCGGAAGTCCGAGCTCGTCGAACAGGAGGACGAAGAGTTTCCGCTGGACCGCCCGCACGTGGCGATAGAACGCGGCCGAGGAGATGCCGAGCGCGTCGGCCATTTCCTCGCCTGACTGCTCCCGGGGCGACTCGAAGTAGCCCCCGTAGTAGGCCAGTTGGACGACCTCGAGCTGTCGCTCGGTCAGTCGCTCGCGCAGTTCGCTTCGGAGGTCGCGCGCGGTCGTTCTGTCGACGGTCCGCTTGGCGCGGAGTTCGACGTCGTCGAGCGCGTTCGAGACGACGTCGACGCTGTTGCCCGCGTCGACGGTCGGCGGCACGTCGACGACGATGCGCGCACCGTCGGGGGACGCCTCCACGCTGCGGAGCACGACGCCGTGATCCGCGAGGCGCAGCGCCAGAAACGGCGGCGCCAGTTCGAGCAGGACCGTCCCGCCGCGACCGTCCGTGGCCTCGGCCTCGTCGTCGCCGGCGCCGACCGCTCGAGCGTTCTCGACGGCGACGAGATCGGCGGCCGCGTCCGCGACGGCCTCGCCCGACGCGCCCTCGACGGTCGCGAACACCGCGGCGCCGTCCTCGTGGAGGCGGACGCCGCCGTCGAACGAGAGGACGCAGTCGGCTCGCCGGGCCAACCGGGAGAAGACGAAGCTCTCGTCGCCGACGTCGAACTCGAGGCGGGTCCGGGAGTCCGTCAGCAGCGCCCGTTTGCGCTCGACGGCGGCGATGGCGGAGGCGATCGTCTCGCCCAGTTCCGCGAGGACGCTCCGCGTGACCTCGTCGAAGGCGTCGGGGCGGTCCGCGTAGACGGCCAGCACGCCGTAGGTGAACTCGTCGTAGGCCAGCGGCACGCCCGCGACGGACTGGTACTCCCGCGAGAGCGCCGCCGAGCGCCACGACTCCTCGCGGAGTCGGTCGGCGACGTTGGAGACGACCGTCACCTCGCCGTCGGCCGCCGCGCGGGCCGCGGGTTCGGTCGCCTCCGAAAGCGAGAGCGAGACGCCGTCGAGGTAGTCCCGGCCGCGGCCGGTCCCGTCGTGGGTGCTCGGCTCGAGTCGCTCGCCCGGCGCGTCGGTCGTCCCGATCCAGGCGAACGCGAACCGGTCGGCGGCGGTCAGTCGCTCGCAGACGGCGGTCTCGATCTCCTCGCGGGTCTCGGCCCGGACCAGCGCCGCGTCGATCTCGCGGATGATCTCGTTGATCCGATCGAGCCGCGTGAGCCGTCGGTTCTGACGCTTGAGTTCCCGGTCGCGCTCGCGGAGGGACCGCTCTCGTTCGACGCGGTCGAGGGCGGCCTCGGCCGTCGCCGCCAGCAGATCGGTCAGTTCGCGGTCGACGTCGTCGAACGCGTCGCGCTCCGACGAGCCCGCGAGGAAGACGCCGTGATCGCCCAGCGGGACGACCGCTGCGCCCCTGATATCGGTCGCCGGATCCGCCAGCGCCTCGGCGTCGCGGACGTCCGCGAAGAATCGGGACTCGCCGTCAACGAAGGCCCGTCCCGAGACGCTGTCCTCGCCGACCGAATGCCGCGAGAGCGGCCCGTGGAGGCGATCCATCCCGGGCGAGGCGGCGACCGGCTCGAGGACGTTTTCCTCGTCGTCGAAGAGGTAGACGCCACTGGCCTCGAGGCCGAGCACGTCGGCGGCGTCGGCCGCCACGAGGTCGGCGATCTCGCGGTCGCTCTCGGCGTAAAGCAGTTCGCGTGCGGTCCGGTGGAGCGCGGTCAGGGCCTCCTCGCGACGTTTGCGCGTCGTGACGTCGCGACAGCTGTAGAGGGTCGTCCCGCCCTGGATCGATACTTCGCGGGCATTGACCAGCAACGCGTGCTCGCGGCCGGCCCGGTCAGTGGCCGTACACTCGATGTTGGTGAGCACGCCCTCCCGCTCCAGCTCCTCGCGGTCGAAGAGGTCCGACCCCAGGAGCTCGTCGATCGTCCCCATCTCGTAGATCTCCTCGTCGGTGTAGCCGAAGATGAAGTGGACGTTCGGACAGACGTAGGTGAACGCGCCCTCGTCGTCCGTGATGAGGACGGTGTCGGTCATGTTGTTCAGCGTCACCCGGTGGAGCTCCTCCGACTCGCGCAGCTCCCGCTCGAGTCGGGCCCGTTCGGTGACGTCGTTCGCCCGCGCGAGCAGGGAGACGACGGTCCCCGACTCGTCGCGAACGGGTCGGACCGTCACCTCGAGCGTGTGCGGGTCGTCGATCGCACCGTCGCCGGACCCGGTTTCGGTGTCGACGCCGGCGTCCGCACCCGCACCGTTCGTCCGCGCCCGGCGGTCGAGTTCGAGGGTCACCTCGCGGTGGACGACCGTCCCGTTCGCCGCTCGGTCGACTGCGGTCCGGATCGTCGATCGGTCCTCCTCGAGGCGGTTCCACAGCGGGAGATCCGTGAACGACTCCCCGCGAACGTCGGTCCCGGCCGCCTCGAGCGTTCCGCGCGCCTCGAGCGCGCGCTCGTTAGCCCGACGCACTCGCCCGTCGATCTCCAGCACCCACGCGTACGTCTCGGGGTCGTCGAACACCGCGCCGAACTGGCGGGCACGCTCGCGGCGCTCGCGTTGACCCCGGCCCGCCTCGATCGCCCGTTCGACGGCCGTCTCGAGGGTCGAGGCGTCGCGATCGGCCGGGACGTACTCCGTGACGCCCGCGGCGATCGCGTCGCCGGCGAGGCTCTCGCCGCCATTGCCCTCGCGGGGCGCGAGGACGATCGGAACGTCCGGATCGCGGTCGCGGATCCGTTCGACGAGTTCGAGGCCGGTGGCGTCGGCCACCGACTGGGGCGTCAGGACGCAGTCGACCGACTCCGTCTCGAGCGCCTCGAGGGCCGCCGTCGCGCTCGAGACCCTCTCCTCGCTCCGTCGCGAGTCGAACGAGTCGAGGAGCGACGCCGGGTCCGCTCCGGACGGTTCGACGACGAGTACGGTTCCGCCGTCGTCGATTCCTGCGGTAACCATTCGCCGTATGTACGGTCTCGAGGTGATAGAACCCATCGCTTCGTCTCTGTTCGCGGGACGACGGTGCCGGCGAACCGATATCCGTACCCGTCTCGAGACCCTGGTATCGGCCATGCGCGTCGCCGTCACCGTCGACGATCGGGAACCCGCGGGCCTCGTCGAGGCGGTCCGCGACCATCCCGACGTGACGGAGGTCGTCGTCGACCGGCTGTCGACCGGCGACCTCGCGATCGATTCGGTCGGCATCGAACGCAAGACCCTGCGGGACTACGTCAACAGCGCGATGGGCCGATCGGGGTCGGATCTCACCGATCAGGTCGAGCGCATGGCCGCCGCCTACGACCACTCCTACGTCCTGCTCGAGGGCGACTTCGCCGACCTTGCAACCCTTCGAACGGCGGTCTCCCCCGAGTCGGTCCGGGGCTCGATGGCCTCGATCACAGCCCGCCACGAGGTGCCGGTCGTCCCCTGTACGGACCGCGCGCACCTCGTCGACTACGCGATCCGATTGGGGCGAAAGCACGTCGAGGAGCCCTCGAGTCGTCGGCTCCCGGTCGGCTCCGTTCCAAGCCGTCGCGAACCCACGACCAAGCGCATGTACGGCTGTATCGAGGGGATCGGGCCCGAACTCGCCGCGACGCTCTACGAGCGCTACCCCACCGTCGAGTCGCTGCTCGAGGCTTCGCTCGAAGAACTCACCGAGATCGAGGGGATCGGCGAGCGGCGGGCGCGGACGATCGACGCCGCGTTTCGCGAGGACGGACGCCCGGAGTAACGCGCAGCGAGCAGCGGGCAGGAGCGCAAATCGAACGTCGATCGCGTCGGAACCACTGGTGTGTGACGTTCTAACGCGTTGGGTGGACCGTTCAGCGTCAGGCCGGCTCCTTATCCCGGCCGACTGGCTACGGACTGACGCGATGGTGGGTTTTCGAGACCGCTTACTGCTACTGACTGGTGGCGCGACCGTGATCGCAATCGGTGCCGTACTGGCCAGCAGCGGCCTCGTCGACGTCGGAATCGGCGACCGGGTGAGTTCCGGCGTCGTCACAGGTGTCTCGCTACTGGCGCTCTCGCTGATCGTTGCGGGCTGGTACGAAGCACAGGAGCATCGGTCCGACTCGTGACGTCCGTGGGCGACTGGCGACGGTCGTAGCCGACTGACACCATCTGTAGCCGTCTGACTCGAGGGGCATCGAACGACGCGGATCGAATCCGGAGTCTAATCAGTTCGATCGACCGGCCACGCCGTTTCCATCGGGACCCACTTCTCTTCGGGATCGACGTGATCCGCGCGGACGGCGTTGAGAACGGCCCCGAGCAGGAGACAGAGCCCGCCCAGGTACACCCACGTCAGGACCAACAGAATGGCGCCGGCGATTCCGAACAGGGCGACGCTTTCGGACGTCGAAACGCAGAACCGGAAGCCGACGGCCAGGACGGTCCAGGAGACCGCCGCGAAGGCCGTCCCGGGGAGTACCTCGCCGACCGAGACGTTGGGCTGGGGAAAGAGGTAATACATCGGGAAGAAGACCGCGAGCAGCAGCCCGGCCAGCAACAGGGTGCTACCGGCCGCCGTCCAGCCGCCGTCGACGACCACCGAGAGGCTGACGCCGACGACGGTGACCAGCGCGACGCCGACCGCGATCGTCACCGTCACGAGGACGACGTAGAGGGCCGTCACGAGCGTCACCGTTGTCGTGGTCGCCACGTACGACTCGTCCGTCCGGGCGCCGTACACGTCCGTGAACGCGCTGTTTATCGCCTGAAACAGCCGGACGGCGCTCCAGAGCAGCACCGCCACGGCGAGCAGCGCCGCCCGCGTCCGAGCGCTGCCGCCGGTCATCCCCTCGAGGCCGCCGTCGGTCACCGCGCCCTCGATCCCGGCCGCCGCCTCGAGCGTCGACACCAGCGGCTCGAGTCCGTCGACGAGCGAGGCGCCGACCAGCGCCAGGATGACCAGCGGAACGAGCGTGTTGAACGCGTGGTAGGCCAGTCCCGCCGCCGTGACGCTGAGCTGGCGTTCGTGGGCGACCGCGACGACGTCGCGAACGAGCGCAAACCGGCTCGAGTCGGCCATGCGCTGACCTCAACGATCGGTCGGAAATGGATTTGGCCAGCAGACTCCGCTTTCCGACGGAAACGGACAGAGTGCCGGTCACCGTCTTCCGGTGTATGACGGAAGCGTTGCGAGGAAAAGTAACTCGAGCGCTACTCGTCGTGGCGAATCGACTGGACGTGGCCGACGACGCCGCTTTTCAGTTCGACCTCCGGCCCCTGGGGATCGTCGCCGTAGATCGTGCCGACCTCGCCGACGATCGGTTCCGTGTCCGTCGACTCGACGTCCTGATCGCCCTGCACGATCTCGACGGTGACGCCCTGTCGCAGTTCCTCGGCTGTCGGTCGTTCGTTGGACATGGGCGATGGTGGGTCAGTCGCGTCGAAAAGGGTAGTGCCTGCAGTCGTCTGATATCGTGTGCTTGAGTCCGACAATCGACGGACGACACCGGACCGAACATCTGGCGAGCGGTGGCGCGCGCTGTCGATCGGCCTGGGCGATAGCGACGGCCGATCGACGAAGGCGTGCGAGGGATGAGCGAACGAGGGAAACGAGTGAGCGAATCGGCTGGGGAGGGAGTGGCAATTCACTGTTGCCACGATACAGGATCCGAGCGTCTGTTCGGGTTCGTTCGCTGTACTACTTATCGGAATTCGAGCCTGCAGTCGTCCCTCGAGTCGAGACAAACGACGATCGAAGGAGACTGAAAATCGATCGATCGATCGAATTCAGACGACGTCGCCGCGAACCGTCACGCCGTCCTGTCGTTCGCGCCAGGCGTGAAGCTCCTGGGCCGCGGTTTCGGCGTCGGATTCGTCTAACCCGAGCATCTCGAGGGCCTGCGAGAGCGTCGGCAGCGCCAGCTCGCTCTCCCGGAGCTTGCGAAACGCCTCCCCGCTCGTGGTGCCGTCGGCCCAGAGACAGACCCCGCGGGGGTCGAGCAACTGGGTGTAATCCTCGCGCAGTTGCGCCCCGCGCAGCCGCTGGGTGACGTTGTCCTCGAACGGCGAGTTACAGACCTCGAGGTGGATCGGCTCGTCGTCACCCAGCAGGTGGGCCGCGAGGCACTTCTCGGGGGCGGCGTGGCCGTTGGCGTTGGCCCGCAGGTACTCCGGATGCTCGGCGGCCCAGTCGGCGCGGACGGACTTTCCGACCCCCTCGACGCCGTACTCGGCGGCGAGTTCGTCGGCGTCGACCTCGCTATCGCCACTGTCGTCGCGCATCAGGACGTCTTTCGTCACGTAGACATCCAGTCGCTCGACGGGATCGAGCCCGAGCGCGATATCGCCGAAGGCCCACACTTCCCGGACCGGGACCGGCATGCGCTCGCTCTCGACGGTGTCGACGAGGGCTTCGAGGCGGTCGACCGCGTCGTCGCGGTCAAATCCATTCATGACCCGTACGTGGGGACTCGAGTCGCAAAACGGTTTCTTCAGAGCCGGCTGGTGTGACTCCCGTCGGCCGCCGCGCCCTGTCACCGTCCCACGTGTCAAGAGAGCACCTTTTTTATCGGTTCCCGGCGAACGGAATCCCATGCGACACCGGATCTTCAACGAGGACGGCGACGAGGAACTCGTGTTCGTCATGGGCTGGGGCAACCGCTGGACTCACGAGAACGTCAGCTGGCTCATCGGGAAGCTGACCGAGGCCGGCTACCGGGTCCACGCCTTCGAACTCCCCACGAACATCGACGACTTCAAAGCCGACTGGCTCGAGCCGATCGCCGAGTACGTCCGCGATCTCGAGGAGTACCAGCTGCTGGGCCACAGCGCGGGCGCGCTGATCGCCCAGGCCCTAGACGGCGCGGAGAACCACGTCTACCTGAGTCCGTGGTGGGGCTACGGCGAGGCGTTCCCCGACGCGCTGCTCGAGGCCGTCTCGAAGCTGCCGACGACGCTGCCCTGCCTCCCGGTGTCCGGGCTCGACCGCGAGGCGATCGGCGAGGAGGCCACCGACCACCAGCTCGAGACGACGCCGAAGTGGATCTCGCCGGCGTTCGTCCGCGAGACGCGCCGCGCCCAGGAGGAACTGCTGACGATCGACCACGACGCGGTCGTCTTCTGCTCGCTGCGCGACCCGGTTATCAGCCTCCGACCGATCGGCGAGCGCGTCCCCGCCGAACACGTCGTACTTTACGACGGCGGTCATGAGCTGTTCTCCTCCGCGAGCCGCGACCGCTACGTCGAAACGTTGCTTTCCGCCCTCGAGGACGGCGCCGAAGCCGTCGAGGCGGACGACGAGTCCGAGGAGGAAGCGGATCCGGTGCCTGCCTGAAGACCACAGCTTGCCCGCCCTCCGACGGCGAACCGGTGACGGCTCGAGTCCGCTCAGTCCGGCAGCGAGAGCACGACGGTCGTTCCCCGCGACTCCTCGACCAGTTCGACGCTCCCGCCGGCCTGAACGACGATCGTCCGGACGATCCAGAGGCCCAGCCCCTTCGAGTGGATCATCGGCGACTCGATTCCGTTCTCGAGGACGGTTCGCTCGATTTCCGGCAGACCGGGGCCGTCGTCGGCGACGGCGATATCGACGCCCTCGTCCGTTCGCCGAACCGCAATGCGAACCGTGGGAGCCGCCCGCTCGCTGTGTTCGACGGCGTTGTCGAGCAGTTCCCGGAGCGCGCGCTCGATTTTGGGCGTCGTCCGAACGGAGCACGTCTCGGGACGGTCGATCTCGATCGTCGCCTCCGGATAGCGATCGCGGGCGGACGCGACGACGGCGTCGATCGCCGGAGTGAGATCCAGCCGGCGAACCGGCTCGTCTCCCTCGAGGACGGCGTCCCGGAGACACCGCGTCTTGGATCCGAGTTCGACCAGTCGATCCGTCTGGTGTTTGATCTCCTCGAGGTGCGGGTCGACCGCCGCCGGAACCGCGTCGTTCGCCTCGAGGAGTTCGGCGTTACCCCGGATGACGTTGCAGTTGTTCCGCAGATTGTGCCGCAGGAGTCGGTGCAGGACGCTCGTCTGCTGTAAGGCGTGCTCGAGTCGGGCGGTCGTCCGCTCGTGGCGTCGCTGGTTCGAGCGCACCAGCGCGTAGACCAGGCAGGTCGAGCCGCCGACGAAGACCCAGCCCTTGACGGTCTGCAGCCGGGCCGACGTCTGCGGATCGGTAACCAGTTCCAACACGACGTAGTCAGTAACGACGATCCACGCTACCCCGACGAATAGGTACGTGAACGCGATCCCAACGGCGCTCCGGAGTCGACCAGTCATCGGTTCCATTGTGTGTTCGGGCTGAAATCGCCGGCACTCGTCGGCTCCTCCAATGTGTTTGTGACTGTCTGACTAGCATTAAAGGCTTTTCCTGTCGCTGTCCGGGAGCGCGTCGACCAGCGCCCCGAGTTGCGCTCGCCCGTTCGTGAGCAGCGCGCGGGGGGAATCCGGTGCGAGCGGTCGCGAACGCGTCGGCGAGGGCGGCCGTCGCGTCCGCGAAGACGCCAGTGCCGTGCCCGAGGAGGATTCGTTCCGGGGCGATACCCGTAAACGCTCCCGTCGGCGGTGTGAGACGCGCCAGTAGGTAGACGGCGAGTCGTTCGTCGCCGGAGAGGTACGGCGGCGCCGTCCCCAGGAGGTCGGGCACGTACAGCGTTCCGTTCGATCGGCGATACGCGATCGCTTCGTGCCAGCCGGGAAACGGACTCGCCTCGCGGACGGCGAAGCCGGACGCGCCGACCTCGTCGGCGACGTACTCGAGGTCGATATCGACGTCGGCATCGGCCAGTCGGTCGGGAAGCCGCTCGAGCCACGAGGGGACGAAGACGCGCACGCCGTAGCGCTGGGCGAACGCCGCCGCGTCGCGGGCGTGGTAGTTCGAACAGACGACGATGCCGGCGACCTCGCCCCGGCGCTCGAGTTCGTCGTCGATCCCGGGTGCCTCGAGCGGATCGAACAGCCAGAGTCGGTCGTCCGCGCCGACCAGCGCGTGACTCGCCCGCTGGCCGGTCTCGTCGGGGTGAGCGAGCCAGCCGAATCCGCCGTCGAAATCGTCGACGAGCCGAGGGTCGGTCGGCGGCGACCGGTCGTAGGCCGTCATACGTGGCCCGTCTCGAGGGCGCCGGAAAGTCGTTGCCGTCGAAACGATAGCGCGCCGATCTCGCCGGCGGCTATCGCCGGTCTCGAGCGATCGCGTTCCGCTCCCGTAGACGAAACCGTGATGAGCGGCGACCGACAACGGCCCGCTAATGGACTGTAATCGGTGTGACGAGGAGGCGGTGATGCACGCCGCCTACTCCGGGGCACACCTCTGTGCGGATCACTTCCGCGAGTCGGTCGAGAAGCGAGTGCGCCGTCGGGTGCGCCGGGACGATCTGGTTCCGCGAGACGCGACGCCCGAGGCCCCCCAGACGTGGGTGATCGGCCTCTCCGGCGGCAAGGACAGCGTCGTCCTGACGCAGATCCTCCACGACACGTTCGCCGAGGACCCGCGTATCGAGCTCGTCGGCCTGACGATCCACGAGGGGATCGAAGGCTACCGCGACAAGTCCGTCGACGCCTGCGTCGAACTCGCCGACGACCTCGACATTCGCCACGAACTCGTCTCCTACGAGGAGGAGTTCGGTGTCCGGATGGACGACGTCGTCGAGGACGACCCCGAAAACATGGCCGCTTGCGCCTACTGCGGCGTCTTCCGGCGCGATCTGCTCGAGAAGTACGCCGAGAAACTCGAGGCCGACCTCCTGCTGACCGGCCATAATCTCGACGACGAGGCCCAGACGGCGCTGATGAACTTCCTCGAGGGCGACGTCGAGCAGATCGCGAAACACTTCGACGCCAGCCTCGGCGCTCTCTCCGAGCGCGAGGACCAGGCGGAGTTCGTCCCGCGCGCGAAGCCACTGCGGGACGTCCCCGAAAAGGAGGTCGCCCTCTACGCGCACATCAACGACCTCCCCGCCCACATCACGGAGTGTCCCCACGCCAGCGAGGCCTACCGCGGCGAAATTCAGCAGTTGCTCTACGGACTCGAGGAGAACCACCCCGGCACCCGCCACTCGATCCTCGCGGGCTACGAGGAGCTGGCCTCGATCGCCGCCGACGAGTTCAGCGGCGACGACGGCGCCGAGTTGCAGGAATGTACCCAGTGCGGCTCGACCACGACCCGCGAGATCTGTCGGAAGTGCTCCCTGCTCGAGTCGCTGGCCTGAGCCGACTCGAGACTGACCCGCTCGAGTCTCACAGAGGGGCGTCGCAGTAGTCACACGTCGTGCGGTCCGGATCGTTCGGCGCGCCGCAGTCCGGACAGTAGCGGACCGCCCTCTCGCCGTCGTCCGTTTCTTCGCCGATACTGGCGTCCTCGAGGGCCGAGCCACAGTTGGACAGTAGTCGGGCGTCCCGGCGCTCTCGCCGGCTCGCATCCGGTTTCGGTACACCTGTACGATGCCGATTGCGAGCAGCGGCACGAACACCGCCAAGCCGATCGGCCCCATCGCGACGACCGTCACGAAGAGGAGCTAGCCGACGACGAGGGCGACGACGACCCTCAGGGCGAGCCGGAGGGACATGGCATTCGTGTACTGAATCCAACCAATTCCTTCCGGGCGAAAGCGATCCGCCCGTCGCTGTCGCCGACGGCCGACGACGCTGCGCGGATCGGACGTCCACGTGACTGTAAACAGCGGTGGCTGATCACCGTCGTATACGCCGTAAACGGCCGATACAACGGCTGCTACCGTTCTCGGGAGTTGCCACTCGTCACTCAGAGACTCGAGACGAGCGCCGCGAAAAGCGTCGGACCGATCGATCGGTCCGCGATGATGGTGTGTCGTGGACTGCCACTGCGGACGGCGGATGGTGTGTCAATTGCCGTCACGGAAGCGTCGGTTTGTAGCGGTACCTGCGCGTATCGATTACCGGATCACGTCGACGCCGTGCTGTTTCTCGACCTCTTCGCGGCCGCCGTCGCTGTGTGCGTTTCCGGATCGCGTTCGTCGACCCGCCTCCTCGACGTTGTTGCTCGCGTCGAAGTCGGCTTCGTTGAATCCTTCGATACTCTGGCGGGACTTGTCGGCCTGTTTCTGGGTCGTCGGGCCGAGCACCTGCGCGCTCTGGACGCCGGTCATGATCGCCATGACCCGCACCTTGCCCTTGTAGTTGTCCTGAATCCGGGCGCCCCAGATGACGTTCGCCGAGGCCTCGAGGCGCTCGGTGATGTTGTCTGCGATGCCCTCGGCCTCTTTCAGCGTGAGGTCGGGACCGCCGGTGATGTGGACCAGCCCGCCGGAGGCGCCGCGGTAGTCGACGTCCAGCAGCGGGTGGTTCATCGCGTCCTTGACGACCTCGTCGGTCTTGTTCTTGTCCTGGGTCTCGCCGACCAGCATGACGGCGACGCCGCCCTGGTTCATGATCGTCGACATGTCGGCGTAGTCCAGGTTGATCAGCGAGGGCTGGGTGATCGTCTCCGAGATCCCCTTGACGGTCTCGGCGATGATCTGGTCCATCACCGAGAACGCCTTGCCGATCGGGAGGTTCGGAACGTAGTCGAGCAGCCGGTTGTTGTCCAGCACGATGATCGAGTCGGCCTGATCGCGCAGTTTCTCGAGGCCTTCCTCGGCCTTGACCGTCCGCGCGCGTTCGACGTTGAACGGCGTCGAGACCATGCCAACGACGATCGCACCCTGTTCCTTGGCGATCTTGGAGACGACGGGAGCGGCACCGGTACCGGTTCCGCCGCCCATCCCGGCGGTCACGAACACGAGGTCCGCGTCGCCGAGGACCTCCTTGATCGTGCTCTGGGCCATCTCGGTCGCGCGTTCGCCCATCGACGGGTCGCCGCCGGCGCCGAGCCCGTTGGTGAGGGACTTGCCGACCAGGATCTTCGTGTCGGCCTCGATCATCTTGAGGTGCTGCTTGTCCGTGTTGATCGCCACGGTGTCGGCACCGTCGACGCCGATGTTGTACAGCCGGTTGATGGTGTTGTTACCCGCGCCGCCGCAACCGACGATGACGATCCGGGGTTCGCCGAACTCGTCGTCGTCCATGTCTTCCATCTCCCGGGACTCCTGTTCGGCGTTCTCGAGTGCGTCTTGTACGATATCCTGCATCGTTACACCTTGGCCCAGTTGTGTTTGCCGGACTGTTCGCTCGGTCCGTCGCTCTGTTCGTTGATCATTTCACGGACGGCCGACCGGATCGCTTCGCTCCGGTTCGGGAACTCGCCCGAGTCGACCAGTTGTTCGACCTCCTCGATCTGCTGTTTCGGAATTCGCAGTGTCACACGCTCCATTGTTGTATTCCCCTTGGGGTAAGACGGCGCGCGCCCCTGTCAGACGCGGCGTGTCTTACACGGAGCCGCCCGACATCGGGCGTTTTTCGGCGTTTGCCGACCGTTGTAAGACGACCGTCTTACGCGAATAAGTGGAATACTGCCATTCACAATAAAGCTTTCGTCGGACACGACTATCTGTGTCTTACACAGGTCCTTATGACGGAGTGTCACGTTCGAGCACGTCCGCCGCTGGCGTCCGACGACCGCAGCCAGGACAGAACGCCCAGTCCGAACGGACCTCGTCACCGCACTCGCAGAACAGCCGTTGCGAGGCCTTCTCCCCGCAGTTCGGACAGAAGACGTGGTCGTCCGCGACCTCCTCCCCGCACTGTCCACACTGGACGGGCTCATCGTTGTCCTCCGACCGGGTATCGTTGGTCCGGTCGGGGGAAGTGTCCGTAGCCGGATCGTCCGACGAACGGTCGACACCGCGTGCGAGATCATACTCCGTACGGTCCGTCCGTCCGTTGCGGACGTCGTCCGCGAGCGAGACGGTAACGGAGACTTCGTTCGGACCACGGTGATCTCGCGTGCGGGCGCCCCGATCCAGTTCCCGAAGGCGTTCGTCGAGGCGTTCGTCGACTCGCTGGCGAATCAGATCGTCGATCGCGCCTGTGCCGGCCTCGTTCGCCGCGCTGCCACGTTCCGTCCGCTCCTCGGCTCCGAGATACGAGCGCAGCGCTTCCCGCATCGCTTCGCTCTTGGAGATCTCGAGCGCCTCGAGTTCGTCGACGAGGTCGTCGTCGGCGCGGAACGTGATCTTGCTCATTCGAAGTTACACGAGTATTGATACTCCAGCTATATCAATCATGTTGCTCGCGCTGTAAGACACGACGGTCTCGCCGCCGCGAATAATAACCCTTATGTGACCGACGGCGACTATGTTGAGGTACGCCCGCCCTTAGCTCAGACTGGTAGAGCAGTCGACTGTAGATCGACTTGCCCCCCGTTCAAATCGGGGAGGGCGGACTTTTCGAAATTCCAAGCGATGAGCGAAGCGAGTGAGATCGTCTCTCACCTGTTCATTGGGGAGGGCGGCTTTTACCGCGACCAACGCTGCGAGCGAAGCGAGCGAACGCAGATAGGTAGTGGCTGTCAGACACTGAGAGGAGAGTCTTCCCCGACAACTCCAAAAGTCGACTGAGAGGGAATTCGTCTACACTCCACCAGCCGTACGGAGAAATTGGCGGATCAATCGAAGGCTCGAACGTCGCCAGTCAGGTTGTCCTCGATATAGTCCCAGTTATAGTCGACGCCGAGTCCGGGGCCGTCGGGGACTTCGACGCGACCGTTCTCGTCGATGGCGTCGAGTTGGTCGGAGTAACCGCCCTCGTAGATGGGCGGTGTGGTGTTGTCGCAGTCGGGATGGACCAGTGCGAGTTCGTAGTAATTCGTATTCCGGGTGGCGGCGATACAATGGCGGTGGGCCGGCCCGGGCGCGTGGAACTCGACGTCCAGACCGAACGCCTCGGCCATGTGAACGACCTTCATCGCGCCGGTGATACCAGCGTCGTACTCGGGATCGGTCCGGGCGAAGTCGGTCGCGTCGTTGGCGATGAAGTCCGCGTGGGGTTCCAGCCCGCGGACGTGTTCGGTCTGGAGAACCGGCGTCTCGATCATCTCGCCGAGTTTCCGGTGGCCGTGTTGGGAGATGCCGCCGTCGCGGTAGGGGTCTTCGTACCAGAAGAAGTCGTGGTCGTCGCAGGCTCGGCCGACTTTGAGAGCGTCCGCGAAGGTCTCGTACTCGCAGGCCGGATCGAACATGAGATCCATCTCGTCGCCGACGCGCTCGCCGACGGCGTGGACAGTCTCGATTTCCCGCTGTATGTCGCGAGACGCGTCGCTACCGCCCCAGCCGTGGATCTTGAAACCTTGGTAGCCCATCTCGAGACACTCCTCAGCGAAGTCCGCAAACGCTTCCGGCGAGTCGAGGCCACCGTTCTCGTCGCCGTGGTAGGTGGAGGCGTAGGCCGGAACCTCGGTCCGGTAGGTTCCGAGCAGCTCGTGGACTGGCGCGTCGTAGTACTTGCCGGCGAAATCCCACAACGCGATATCGAGCGGCCCGATCCCCATTCGATCGTACTTGCGGAGCGCGCGCTTGATCTCGCTCCAGTGGCGCTCGCGCTTCAAGGGGTTCTTCCCGACGAGGTACTTCGCGTACGTCTCAATCTGGTCAGGCGAGGTCGACGTGACGAGAACGTACTCGCCGGTGACGTCGACATCGGTGTGAACCTTGAGAGCGAGTTGGGTCGCCTCGAGCGTGGATCCCGGTTCGTACACCAGGTTGAAGCCATTGCCATCCGTTCCCAGGTCCTCGAGAGGATACTCGAACTCCATCATCTCGATGCGTGTGATCTCCGGAGCCATGCTCCCACCAATCCGAGCAAAGTCGCTTAAGCGCTCCGTCTGCGCCCCATATTTACCGCTTGTTAGATAGTTTCAGAAAACGTGTGAGAACGGGTCTCACGACCCGGAGGCATCGCTCGGTCGGCAGGGAGGGCGGTGTCTGCCTCGTCCCGGCGAGCGAACCCCGAGCGAATGTGAGTTACTTGCTAGCAGTAGGCAGAACTATTATTGATATGTCGATTGAATGTTAGAACGGGCTGGAGTGGTAGGTGGCGGTGGTGGTTCGCTCCAGCCCGCGTTCCTATTGGGAACCGTTGCTCTTTAAACCTATGTTACTGGTTAACATATGCAACAAATACGGCCAATTAGTTCAGAATATCGACTAGACAACGATCTCGGCCTGCTCGGTCCCGCGGTGATCGTCGCCACCGTGCCAGCGGAGCAGCGGGTAATTCGCCGCCTCGACCAGTCGGTCCGCGACGATTGTGAAGCCCGACCGCCCCGCCCATGGGGCGCTAACCGACGGAACAGTACCAGCCGTCCCGCGCGGCACGAGCGGCCGTTCCCGCTCGCGAAGCCGGTCAATCAGTTCGAGAACGTCGCTTCCTGTTAGTCGGCTGCGATCTGCGCCCGTCGACAGTGATCTCCACTCTCGATCCCGTCGGACGGATGTCGACGCCGGTGGAAACGGGACACAGTGGCCGGCCGAAAGCGTCGTCCGACGACGGCCCGGCGTGGGTCGCAACCGACCTACAGTAGTTACGCCACGTCGTCGGCCGCCGGCAGCGTGAACGAAAACGTCGCTCCCTCGCCGGGCTCCGACTCGACCCAGATCTCGCCGCCGTGTCGCTCCACGATTCGCTGACAGAGCGCCAGCCCGATCCCCGTCCCCTCGTGTTCCTCGCGGGTGTGCAACCGCTCGAACACCTCGAAGATGCGGTCGGTGTCCTCCGGATCGATCCCGATCCCCTCGTCTGCGACCGAAATCACCCACTCGTCGTCGCTCTCCGCGGCGATCCCGTCCGCTCGCGGGTTCGGATCGGCCGGCCCGTCCGCGGCCGCGCGGGAGACCTCGCGTCGCTCGGCGGTGATCTCGATCTGCGGTGGTTCGTCGCCGCTGTACTCGATGGCGTTGTCCACGAGGTTCTGGAACACCTGCCGGAGCTGGTCGATATCGCCTTCGACGCGGGGGAGCGACTCGATCGATATCTCGGCGTTTTCGTCCTCGATCCGAAACTGTAGGTCCGCGAGGACCTCGTCGACGACCCGCTCGAGATCGACCGGCTCGAGGGGGTCGCCGCGGGTGGTGACCCGGGAGTACTCGAGGAGGCCCTCGATCATCTCGCGCATGCGCTCGGCCCCGTCGACCGCGAACTCGATGAACTCCGCGGCGTCCTCGTCCAGTTCGTCCGCGTACCGGGACTCGAGCAACTGGAGGTAGCTCGTGATCATCCGCAGGGGCTCCTGCAGGTCGTGGGAGACGGCGTAGGCGAACTGCTCTAAGCGCTCGTTCGAGGCCTCGAGCTTGCGCCGGTACTCCCGGCGGTCGGTGATGTCGGTCGCGATGCCGACGATCCGGACGATCTCGCCGTCGTTGCAGACCGGGACGGCCTGGGCGTGGACCCACCGGACGGCGCCATCCGGCCGGACGACGCGAAACTCCTCGTCGTAGGCGGTCTCGGGCAGGGCCGCGTAGGCCTCCCGAACCCGCGCTCGGTCGTCCGGGTGGATCGCCTCGAGGAACGCGTTCAGATCGTCGTAGAGCGACTCGCGACTCCGGCCCCAGACGTCCTCGTAGACCGGGTTGATGTACAGCATCTCCTCGCCGTCGGGCGTCGACATCCAGACGATCTCGTCGAGATTCTCCGCGAGGGTTCGGAACTTCGCTTCGCTCTCCCGGAGCTCCTGCTCGCGCTCCTTGCGCTCGGTAACGTCGCGGAAGTAGACTGAGACGCCGCTCTCGGAGGGGTAGATAGTCGCCTCGAGCCAGAACCCGAGCAGCTCGGAGTAGTGTTCTAAGCCGACCGATTCCTGCGTCTCCATCGCTTCGTCGAAGCGGTTTCGAATCTGCTCAACCTCGTCCGTCTCCGGATAGACGTCTCCGAGACGCCGGCCGAGCAGGTCGTCCTCGTCGACCCCGAGGAGCACCGCCGCCCGCTCGTTGACGTGCGTGAAACGGTACTCCTCGTCGACCGCGTAGAACGCGTCCGAGACCCGTCCGAACACCTCGCGCAGCTCGCTCTCGAGTTCGCGTTCGCGCTCCTTGAGGTCGGTGACGTCCTCCACGGCGGTGACGACGCGATCGATCGTGCCGTCGTCGTCGGCGATCGGGGCGGCGCTGACTGACAGCCAGTGTCGCTCCCCGTCCCCGTCTTCGCCCCCCTCCGGGCGTTCGATCCGCAGCACGCGATCGTAGATCGGTTCTCCCGTCGCGAACGCCCGGGACGACGGGTACTCCTCGGCCGACAGCCGTCGGCCGTCCTCGTCGTAGAGTAGCCTGTCCTCCCGGGAGAACGTCTCCGGCTTCTCGACACCGAGGAGTTCGATGGCGCGGTCGTTGATCCGCGTGATCTCCCCGTCGGCGTCGAGCACGAGGCCGCCCGCGGGAATGGTATCGAGGATCCGGTCGGTCAGATCTCGCTCGCGCTCGAGGCGGCGCTCGTGGCGGAGCCGGTCGAAGGTCGCCTCGAGGCTCGAGGCGACGACCCGGGCGAGCATCCGGTCGCCCTCGTCGAAGGCGTCGCGCTCGGCGGAACTGATGAAGGCGACGCCGTGGTCCCCGATCGGCAGAATCATCTCGCTGCCGATCGGCGTGTCCGGATCGTACGCGTCCGGAGCAGTACTCACGTCCGCGTGGAACGCCGGCTCGCCCGACTCGAAGACGCGCCAGGCGATCCCCTCGTTGGGTCCGAACGTCGGCAGGTCGCCCAGCAGGCGCTCGGTCGCCTCCGTCCAGCTCGCGGGTCTGAGCGCCGGCGCGTCGGCGTCGTAGAGGTAGATTCCGTTGAGCGTCATCCCGAGGATGTCCCGGAGGTGGTCCGTGGCCCGCTCGGCGACCGCCTCGCGCGAGGACTCCTCGAGCCACTCGCTGACGGCTTCGTTCAGTCGCCGCAGCTGGGTTGCCCGGCGATGGCGGTTGGTGACGTCGTAGTAGAGTTCGATCCGCCCGCCGGCGTACCGGCCAGACTCGATCGGTCGGCTCCGGTGCTCGAGCCAGCGTTCCTCCCCGTCGGAACCGGCCGTGACGTGACAGTCGAAGCGCTCGTCGTAGCTGTTGTCCTCGTAGGTCGCGAGGACGGTGTCGGCGAACGCGTCGCCGTCGGCGACGCGGTGACGGATCGTCTCCTCGATCAGTTCGCGCTTGTCGCGACCGATGACCGCGTCCCGGTCGAACCCGAAGTACTCGCCCGCGGTCTCGTCGGCCCAGGCGACGTCGAAGGAGTCGTCGAGGACGAAGACGCCCACGTCGGCCTCGTCAAGGACGGTGGTGATCGTCTCGTATGACTCGATCGCCGTCTCCGCGCGCTCCTGGCTGCGTCTTCGATCGGTGACGTCGCGGGCGACGCCGACCGTGCCGCGGAAGTCGCCGTCCTCGAGCAGCGGGTTCACCCGGAGCTCGGTCGGGACGCGGTCGCCGTCAGCCGTCTCGAGCGCGACCTCGAAGACGCTGGCGACGTCTCGATCGGCCGACAGCCCCTCGCGGATCCCGCGTTCGACCCGGGCGACGTCGTCCGCGTCGAGGATGCGGGAGACGTGGGCGCCGATCAACTCGTCGCGCGCGTAGCCCGTTCGGTCGACGATCACGTCGTTGACCGCGACGACGGTGCCGTCGGCGTCGAGCTGGTAGAGGCCGTCGTCGATCGTGTTCACTAACGTCCGGTAGCGCCGGAGCGCGGTGGTCTCGTCCGCGTCGTCCCAGAAGTCCCTGCCGCGTTCCCCCGCTCGGTCACTCATACACCCAGTAGAGAGGGCCGGTCGGAAAAGTTCCACGTACGCTCGAGGGGCGCTCGGAAGTTAGAAGAGGTATTCGATCGCTTCGGCTCGCACCTCCCTCAGTCGAGCGAGAGCCCCGAGTCGTCGTCGACTGGGGTGAACTCCGTACAGCCGCACTGGCAGCCGTCCCGTTGCCCGATCGGCCGAAACTCGCCGGCGGTTATCTCGAACGCCGCGTAGAGGGCACCACACTCCTCGCACATCGCGATGGTCCGTCGGTTCTCCTCAGACATGCGTCGCTCTCTCGAGAGCCACTGCAAGTATCCTCTGCGAGGACGGTCGTAACGACAGCACTGTTGTTACTGCTGTGACAACGTCTCGGGCACGATCGGCGACGAACACAGGCGATCGCTGGCCGGCCGTTTTTCACTCGGCCGGCGATAGCACGGCGTATGAGCGAGGACGGTCCCAGCCGCGACCGGGCACAGGACAGCGCCGAACAGCGGAAGTCCGAGCGGGCCGAGACGACCGAGTCGATCCTCGAGGAGGTCGGCCGCGACCTCGGCAAGATCGAGTACCCTGTCACGAGCGAGGAGCTCGCCTCGGAGTACGCCAACGAGGCGATCGATATGCCGAACGAGACGGAGTCGCTGGGTAGCGTCTTCGATCGGCTGGCCGGCGAGCAGTTCGACACCCCCGAGGAGGTCCGCGAGGCGGTCTACGGCGAGGTCACCGGTGAGGCCGGCAGTCCCAACGAGGCCAACCCCGAGCGCGACCTCTCGAGTCTCGACGAGGAGAAGCAGGGCTCGCTCGGCGAGAGCGGCAGCGACTCGCTGTGAGCCCTCACCGGCCGTGAGGGCGGATCGGCCTCCCGTCTCTCGATTGTGATAGCAGAACGGATTTACGTCCCGACCCCCTGTTCTCTCGTATGGATTACGAAGCGAGTCTCGACCGAGCGATGGACGACGTACCGGACATCGGCGGCGACGAGGAGCGACTGCAGATTCCCGACGCCGTCCCCCAGAAGGACGGCGCCTTCACGCGATTTACGAACCTCGGCGAAATCGCCGACGTGCTCTCGCGCGACGACGAACACCTCCACCGGTTCATCCAGCGCGAGCTCGGTACCAGCGGCAAACTCGAGGACGGCCGCGGTCGGTACAACGGTACCTTCTCCGAGCAGGACTTCAACGCGGCCATCGACGCCTACGTCGACGAGTACGTCCTCTGTTCGGAGTGTGGCCTGCCGGACACCCGCCTCGTCCGCGAGGACCGCACGCCCATGCTGCGCTGTGACGCCTGCGGTGCGTTCCGCCCCGTCACCAAGCGTTCGACGAGCAGCCAGCAGCAACAACAGCAGGACGCCGTCGAGGAGGGCAAGACCTACACCGTCGAGATCACCGGCACCGGCCGCAAGGGCGACGGTGTCGCCGAGAAGGGCGAGTACACGATCTTCGTCCCCGGCGCCGAGGAGGGCGACGTCGTCGACATCTACATCAAGAACATCTCCGGCAACCTCGCGTTCGCCCGCCTCGACTGAGGGGGAGTCGTCCGTTCGGTTACCGACCGGTATTTTCGCGACTGTTCCCCGCCAGCGGGGCCAGTTGCCGCTCCTCGTCGGGGAGCCGAATCACTTTCTCTCGGCCGATCCGATAGCGCTCGATCACGCCGTCGTCCTCGAGCGACGAGAGGAGTTCACTGATCGTCGACGGCGACCAGCCGTAGTCGTCGACGAAGCGCCGCTGTTTGAGTCGGCCGCCGTGTTCGGTCAGGACGGCTCGGACGTACTGGGCCGGCATGCAGCCGTGCTCGAGGATTTCGCTCTGACTCGTCGGGCCGGTGGCGGGATCGAGCAGGGCGGCTTTCGACCCCGGAGGCGATTCCGGACCCGGACCCAGACCGGACTCGAGTCGCGTGTCGGTGCCGAGATCGCGATCGGATCGGCCGTGCCGATCGGGCCCGCCGTGGTGATCGGATCGGTTCCAGTCCGTCGAATCATGTCGGTCGTGAGGGCTGTGGTGCGGATCGTCTCTGAGCGTCGAATCGCTGTCGGCGGTATCGGATCGGGAGCCGACGCGAACCAGCGATGTGACCGTTTCGAGACTCGCTCGGACGGTGCGCCGAACGCGGCGGACGAATCGGGCGGTGGAGGGGGAACGTCTGGACATCGGGGAAACCTCGATCACTATCCTGGCCGTAGGCGTTACAAATCTTTTCCACGATCGTCCGTTCTCCCGATCGCGAAATTAAAGTCAATTTGTGCTAGTTACACATTCGTGGGAGTATCGTTCGACCTCTTCGGAACGCTCGTGACCGCCGAGAGACCGTCCGACCCGGCCGCAGCCGTGGCCGAGGAACTCGCGGACCGCGACGTCGCGGTCCCCGACGACTGGAGCGAGGCCTACGCCGAGGCCCACGTCGACGCCCCCGAGGGCGCCGAGGTACCGCTGCCGGCTCACGTCTCGCGCGCGCTCGCGAGCCGCGACGTCAGCTACGAGCGCAACGCGGCCCGGCGAGCGGTCGTCGCGGCGTTCGACCCGACGGTCGAGACCAGACCGGGCGCCGTCGAAGCCGTCGCGGCCGCCCGAGAACGGGGACCCGTCGCGATCTGTTCGAACTGCAGCGTCCCCGAACTGGTCGGTCGCACCCTCGTCCGCTCGGCCTTCGAGCGCGACGACTTCGACGCGATCGTGACCAGCGTCGGCTGTGGCTGGCGCAAGCCCGCGCCCCAGATCTTCGAACTGACCGCCGATCGGCTCGGCGTCGATCCCGTCGACCTCGTCCACGTCGGCGACGATTCCCGGGCCGACGGCGGCGTCGAGGCCGTCGGCGGAACGGCGCTGTTACTCGAGGACTGTCCGCTCGAGTCGATCCCGGATCGTCTGTCGACCCTCGAGGAGTCGCGGGAATCCCGCGGAGAGTCACGGGAATCATGACCTCGCGGCGGGACGACGCGAGTGCGAACGGAACACAGGCTCGCACTTGCGATCGAGGCCCGGAGGGACGACCGTGCTACTGACGACGATCGCGCTGTTCGGGCTGGCCTTCAGCCTCGACCTGCTGGTCGGCGAGCCGCCGAACGCGCTCCACCCGGTGGCGTGGTTCGGCCGACTGGTCGGCGCGCTCGACCGAGAGTGGGCCGCCACCGAGCGCGGCCAGCGACTGGCCGGCGTCGGGATCGCGGTGCTCGCGCCGCTGTGTCCCACGGTCGCCGCGGGCGGCGCCGTTGCGCTGGCCGGCGCCCTGTCACCGCTCGCCGGGGCCGTCGTCGCCGGCGTCGTCCTCTTTCTGACGACCAGCCTGCGCTCGCTGCTCGAGTTGACCCGGGCGGTCGTCGACGCCACTGCGGCCGCTGCAACTGCGACGGCGACCGCCGGAACGGACGGTACAGATGCCCGTGCCGAGGCCGGAGCCGACGACGGCCTCGAGGCGGCCCGCGAGCGGGTTCGGGGGCTCGTCGGTCGCGACACGTCGACGCTCTCGGCGGCCGAGATCCGCAGCGCGGCGGTCGAGAGCGTCGGCGAGAATCTCGCGGACGGACTGGTCGCGACGCTCCTCCCCTTCGCCCTCCTCGCGCCGCTGTCGCTGCCGGCCGCCGCGGCCGCCGCGGCGTGGGTCAAGGGTGTCAACACGCTCGACTCGATGCTCGGCTACCCCGCGAAGCCACACGGCACCGCGAGCGCGCGACTCGACGACCTCGTGATGTGGCTCCCCGCGCGGCTGGCCGCGGTCACCATCGCCGTCGCCGGGGCCGATCCGCTCGCGCTCGGGCGTGCGAGGAAGTGGGCTCGAGACCCGCCGTCGCCAAACTCCGGGTGGCCGATGGCTACCCTCGCCTGCGTCCTCTCGGTCCGACTCCGGAAGATGGGCGTCTACGACCTGAATCCCGGGGCCGACCTGCCGACGGTCGCGGACGGCGAGCGAGCCGTCACCGTCGTCGGCCGGGCGGCCGTCGTCGCCCTCGTCGTCGCCGTGCTGCTCGCGGCGGGCGTGACGGCGGTCGCGCCGTCCGGAGGCGGACAACCGGTCCCGACGGATCCGACGGTCGGCGTCGGCGTCGCGCTCGGCGCGGAAGCAGGGGCCCTAACCAACGCGCTCGCCGCGTCGATGGCGACGCTGCCGGGACTCGAGGTGATACCCACGTGATCGGGGGCGGAATCGCTGCCGTCCGCGGTGCGCTGGGGTTCCTGACGCGGCTGCCGGTCGGCTACCGCGACGGCGACTGGGCGGCGTTTCGCTCGAGTCCGGCGACGTTCCCGGTCGTCGGTTACATCGCGGGCGCGCTGGCCGCCGTTCCCCTGCTCGCGACCGAGACACTCCCGGCGCCGACCATCGCGCTGGGCTACCTGCTGGCCGTCTACGCCGTGCTCGGGATCCACCACCTCGACGGGGTCGCGGATCTGGGCGACGCGCTCGTTGTCCACGGCGACCGCGAGCGCCGCCGGGAGGTCCTGAAGGACACGACGACCGGCGTCGGCGCGCTGCTTGCGGTTGCCCTCGTCGTCGCCGCGCTGGCGATGGGAGGGCTTGCCCTCGCAGGACTCTCTCCCCGCCGCGCGATCGGCGTCGCGGTCGCCGCCGAAGTCGGGACGAAGCTGGGCATGGCCGCGATGGCCTGTTTCGGGACGGCGAGCGACGAGGGGATGGGACGACAGTTCACGACGGCGTCCGGTCCTCGCTCGTTCGTCGCACCCGCCCTGATCGCCCTGCCGGCCGCCGCGCTGACGTGGCCGTACCCGGCCGCGGCGGTCGCCCTCGGCGGCGCCCTCGCGGGGATCGGGCTCCCCTGGTACTGGGCGACGCGCCACCTCGGGGGCATCAACGGCGACATCTTCGGCGCGGCCAACGAGATCGGTCGCGTCGCCGGCGTCCATCTGGGGGTGATCGCGTGGACGCTGTCGTGATGTGTGGCGGGAAGGGGACTCGGCTCGAGAGCCCCCGCGAGAAACCGCTGCACCCGATTGACGGGGTCGCGATGGTCGACCGCGTGCTCGACGGGCTCGAGGAGAGTCGCGTCGACGCCGTGTACGCCGCCGTCTCGCCGAACGCTCCCGAGACGCGAACCCACCTCGAGGCGATCGACGGCGTCACGACGATCGAGACGGCCGGCGACGGCTACGTGGCCGACCTGATGGCTCTACTCGAGCGATCCGATATCGAGCCGCCGATCCTCACCGTCGCGGCCGACGTTCCGCTGCTTGCGGGCGCTGCGGTCGATCGGGTACTCGCGGCCCACGGCGACGCCACCGACGGCGACGGAAGCGCCGCTCCGTCGCTTACCGTCGCCGTCCCCGTCGCGCTCAAGCGCCGGCTCGGCGTCAGCGTCGACGCGACGCTCGAGTCGGACGACCACCTCGCGCCGACCGGGGTCAACGTAGTCGGCGATTCCGACGAATCCATGTCCATGACCCACGTGAGCTACGATCCACGACTCGCGATCAACGTGAACCGACGCGAAGACGCCCGTATCGCTGCCGCACGACTGTCCGCGGCGTCCACGGAGGACCGCTGAGATGCGCGTGATCCTCCCCGCCGGGACGACCGAGACGGCACTGATCGACGGCATCAGCGCCGCCGGGGCCGCCCCGGAGCTGATGGAACACACCCCATCCGCGGACGTCGAAATCCTCGAGTACGGGAGGCCGACGACGACCCCCGTCACGCCGGTGAGCCCGAACGGCTGTCCGACGCCGGCCGCGGTGACCCGGGCCGTCCGAGAGGTCGTCGGCTTCGATACGACCGTGGTCGACGCCGGCCTCGCCCAGCCGACGGGCGCGCCGACG
The DNA here is from genome assembly GCF_000025325.1 of Haloterrigena turkmenica DSM 5511. Lineage (NCBI taxonomy): Archaea > Methanobacteriati > Methanobacteriota > Halobacteria > Halobacteriales > Natrialbaceae > Haloterrigena > Haloterrigena turkmenica. Next base: position 2,909,372 of record NC_013743.1, read on the forward strand.
GTCGACCTCGGGATCGAACCCGGCGCCGACGTCCGCGCAGCCGAGGCCGTTCCCGGCGCGGACGCGATCTTCGACCGCGCCCGCTCGTTCGGTTCGAGCCTCCCCGACGACCTCCTGATCGGCGAGACCGTGCCGGGCGGCACGACGACCGCGCTGGGCGTGCTCACCGCGCTGGGCGAACCGACCGGCGTCTCGTCCTCGCTCCCGCAGAACCCGATCGAGCGCAAACGGCGGGTCGTCGACGAGGCCCTCGCTGCGAGCGACCTCGTGGCCGGCGACTGCGAGGACGATCCGCTCGCGGCCATCCGCGCCGTCGGCGACCCGGTTCAGGCGACGGTGGCCGGTATCGCGGCCGGCGCGCTCGAGTCGGGCACCGACGTGACGCTGGCCGGCGGCACCCAGATGGTGGCCGTCGCGACGGCCCTGCGCCACGCCGACGTCGACGAGCCGCTGTCGATCGCGACGACCTCGTTCGTCGAAGACGAGCAGGGCGACCGGCTCGGCGAGGCCTGCTACCGGCTGAACTGCGAACTGACCGTCACGGATCCCGGCTTCGACGCGCGCGATCACGTCGCTATGGACCGCTACTGCGCCGGCGAGGCCAAGGAGGGCGTCGCGATGGGCGGTGCGCTCTCGCTGGTCCCCGACGGCCGGATGGACGACGTGCTCGATCGACTCGAGGCGATCTGCGACCGGCTCGGTATCGACGCCGACGGGGGACCGGGCTCGGATCCGGAGGCGGAGACGAACCCGGAGACGGAGGGTGACAGTGGACCCTGACGCGGTACGCACCGGAGCGCGCGTGCCCCACGGCGGTGAGACCGACCGGAACGTCCTCGATTTCTCGGCGAATACCAACCCGTACGCGCCTGACGGCGTCGGGGAGGTCTACGCGGACGCCCTCGAGGACTCCCGTCGCTATCCGGACGATGAGTATCCCGAGTTCCGGGCCGCCGCGGGAGAGTTCGTCGACTGTGCTCCCGATCGGGTGATTCCGACGCCCGGCGGACTGGCCGCGATTCGGCTGGCGCTGGAGATAACCCTCGAGCCCGGCGACGAGGCGCTGGTCCCGTTCCCGAGTTTCGGCGAGTACGCGCGCGAAGTCCGCCTGCAGGGGGCCTCGCCGCGGTTCGTTCCGCACGACGAGATCCTGGCGGCAGACGATGACGCGCTCGAGGACTGCGCGCTGGCGATCGTCTGCACCCCGAACAATCCGACGGGCGACGCGGCCGATCCCGACGCGCTGGCCGACTTCGCGGCTCGCTGCGAGGCCGCCGGAACGACGCTGCTAGTCGACGAGGCCTTTCTGGGGTTTACCGACCTGCCGTCGGCCGCCCGCCTCGAGTCCGCGGACGTGATCGTCGCCCGCTCGCTGACCAAACTGTTCGGTTTGCCGGGGCTGCGGGCCGGGTTCGCGGTCGCGACGGGCGAACGGCGCGAGGCCCTCGAGACGGCCCGGCGCGCCTGGTCGCTGGGCACGCCGGCGGCTCGAGTGGGCGCGTACTGCCTTCGACAGGACGCGTTCGTGCGTGAGACGCGAGAGCGGGTCGCCAGCGAGCGCGAGCGAATGCGCGAGGCGCTCGCCTCGCGGTTCAACGTCCGGTCGTCGGACGCGCCCTACCTGCTGTGTGACGTCGGCGAGCGAGACGTCGACAGCGTGATCGCCGCGGCCCGCGCGGACGGCGTCGCGATCCGCGACGCGCGGACCTTCCGCGACCTCGACTCGCACGTCCGCGTCGCCGTCAAGGACCGCGAGGCGAACGATCGGCTGCTCGCGGCCCTCGGCGTCGCCGACGGACCGGGATCCGACAACTCGAGTGGCGAGCGCGAGACCACCGACGCCGAGGATGACCGCCGCCGGAGATGACCGCGACTGATCCCGCGTACGAGGCCGTGCGTCGAGACGGCGTCCTCCGGGTGGCTCGCCCGGGGACGGTGTGGCTCTCGACCGGATGGAACGGCGGCCGCCGAACCGCCGACTGCGCCTACAACGTCTCCGTCCCTGACGGCTGGGAACGGACTGATCTCGCAGCGTACGTCGACGAGCGCCTCGAGCGCGCGGGATTCGACGCCGACGGGCCGACCCTGCTGACCGGCGTCGAGCAGGTCGACGCTCGCGGCGCGCGATGGGGCTCCGTGACCGCCTACGCGACCGCCGGGGTCTCGAACCCGGCCGCGCTGCCGATGGATCCGGAGAGCGACTCGGACTCGAGTACCGTCGAGCCCGACTCGACGACCGGGGATGGCGACACGACACCGGGCCGGGGCACCGTCAATATCGTCGTCGGCACGACGCGGGCGCTCGCCCCCGGCGCGCTGGCGAACTTGATCGCCGTCGCCGCGGAGGCCAAAGCCGCGACGCTGCTCGCCGAGACCGGCGTTCCGGGCACCACGACGGACGCCGTCGTCGTCGGCCACGATCCGTCCGGCGAGCGGGCCGAATTCTCCGGCAGCGGCACCGACATCGGAGGGGCGACTCGAGCCTGCGTTCGCGAGGCCGTCCGTGCGTCGCTGCGGTCCCACTACGCGGACCGCGACGAGGACCCGCCCGAATCGGTCGCGGACGCAACCTACGGCGTCTCGACGGATGTCCGGGCCGAGGTGGTTCGGCCGTCGCTCGAGGACCGATAGCCGATTCTCGAGCGATACCGTCTCTCGCACTCCTTCGGACGTGGTCCGTCCCAGTGGACCGTTGCTCGAGACGATCCCCCCTTCTACTACAGACCGACGAACCGATAGACCGACGAACCGCTCGCTCTGGTGCGCGCCGGACCGTGGCGAACGACGCGTGAGCCACGCTCCGAAGCGCGCGAGACCGAAGGTCTCGCCTCCCATGCGGACGGGCCGTACGAGAGGGGTTCACCGCCTCGAATTCACGACGCGCAGCGGTCGAGAATCGCTTCGCGATTCTCGAGCCCATCAGAAGTGCATCGCCCTTCTGAGGACGCCGCGCACGGCTCGTGAGCAGACGCAGCGAGTGACGTCTGGAAGACGCAAAGCGTCTCCTCGAATACGGTGTATCCGATCTTTCGACTCTCAGCAGTCCCTCAGTGTAGCATGTCGAGGAGGAAGATGAGGAGAAATCCGACGAAGAACAACGTCGTCGACGTCGGCGTTTCCGGTACCTTCTGAGCTTTGACGAGGAGTTCCTCGGTCACCAGATAGAGGAGGGCGGCAGACCCGAACGCGAGCACGAGCGCGATCGGAGCGCCCGTAACGCCGTCGAACAGGAGGACGCCAGCGGTCACTCCGCTCAACAGTAGAATCCCGAACCCAGCGGGGACGGCCAGTTTCTTCGGCGTGCTCGTCTCCTCCGGGAGCGCGATGACGCCGGTCACGCCGAGAAAGAGGACCTCGATCGCGAGCGCCACTGCGATGAGAACTCCCGTGGCCGCCTCCGCCAAGAACGCCACGCCGATCAGAACGCCGTCGATCAGCATGTCGATACTCACGGTGATCAGCAGACCAGCGGCACCCGCCATCTTTCCGCCGATGCCCCGCTTTTCGACGTACTTGCTGAGTCGATGGATGCCGAGCATGGTGGCGACACCGATCGCGAATCCAACGACGACCACGGTCGGAGCCCGCGTATGGACGTCCGGGAGGAGTTCGGCGGCGACAGCGGCGAACACGACGCCGGCCGCGAAGTGCTGGACGTTACTCTCCATTTGCGGTCCCGGCGTACGGTAGACAGCCGCGAGTCCTCCGACGAGCGCGGCGACGACCGCCAACATCGTGTACGAAAGCGCCTGAACCAGGGTACCAGCCATCTGACTACCACTTGCGTCTCGATACAGTTGAATGCTATTTCCACGACACCTGGAGATACCGTATCCGATACCAGAAACGGAACTCAGCACCGTAGAGCGATTCTGATACGTCGTCGGTCTTCTCGTCGGCGGAATCGAAATCAGACGCCTACGTAATTCGAGGCGATAGCGTGGCGCTCGGTTCGCGTTGAGTGAGCGAGTCAGCTGAGACGTACCAGACGACCCTCGAGCCCGTTTCGAAACCACTGAGTCCGGCCCAATATACACCTTTTACCCGTCTCGAGTCCAACGAACGGCCAATGGTGGGGGACAATGAGGACGATCCGACAGCGATCCAGTCGATCGCGCTGTCAGCCGAAGACGTGGCCAACGCCTACGCGTACACGCAGGAGAACCCTGGTGCAGCCGTGCTCCGGGTGACACCGCCGTTCCACGGCCGGATGCGGGCGCGAATCCACGTCTACCGGCGCGACGACACCGAACTGACCGGAGCCGTCCACGTCCCGCCCGAGGACGTCATCGCGGACGACGTCGTCGCCGACTACCCCGACCTCGAGGCCCGACTCGAGGACGCGCCGTCGGACGAAACCGACGAAATCCGCAAGCGTCACGCCGACGCCGTCGAGGAGTGGCAGGCGCGGGTCCGCGAGGCGATCGTCGACGCGGTCGCGATCGACACCGACGCGGGACCGCACCGCGTCGACGTCAAGCGACTCGGCTAAGTCGGCGAACTGCGCCATTACGTCGTCTCGAGGGACGATTTCCGAATTTCGACGTTACACCGCCGCTGTCCTGTACTTTCACTTTCACTCCGGGTGGATCGGTTTAACGTACACTCCGTCTCATCGATACGTATGGTGCTGATCGTCGACCGAACCGATGACCGACCCGAGCCGATCAACAAACAGGAGGGTACCACGCTGGACGCCGATCCCCAGCGGCGTCGCATCGACGTCACCGATCTCCACGCCGCCGGCATCGAGGAGTTCGTCGAATCGAGTGTCGACACCGACGACGTCTCGCTCGAGCACCGCCTCGATCGAACGTACCTCGTCATCGAGGAGTAACGTCGGTAGCTGAATTCGCACACGCACACGCTCCGTCGGCGTCCCTGTCAGACGCCGACGGTTCCCCTGTCACGCGCTCCGCCGGAACGCCTGTCACGTTTCGGCGGAACCCGTCACACGCTACGAGAACTCGAGATTGGGATTGCGATCGGGATTGGGGCCGATAGACTAACGGGGCCGGATTCGGGACCCACGCGGCGAGGGTCTCGGGACGCGCGTCCGGCTCGCCGACGAACAGTTCCATATCCGGTCGGTTTTTCGCCGCATCAATACCGGCATCAATCGCGTCCGTCTCGGCCGCCTCGAGACGAACTGCCGCCGCGACCGGTCGGCCGGCTGATCGGTCCCCCGTACCGTTTTTGTCCGGATCGTGGGAGAAGGTCGCATGACTCGAGCGCGAGCGAGCGGACAGGAGCGATCGACGACGAGCGCGTCCCGGCGGTGCGTGCTCTCGAGGGCGGGCGCCGGACTCCTCGGCGCCGCCGGCGCGGGGACGAGTGCGACGGCCGGGACGGAGCCGAGCGTGCAATCGAGCCAGGAGGGAGCCGTCACCGACCAGCCGCTGTTCGACGCGCACACCCACCTGATCCCCGCGGAGACCCTCGACAGGGAGCCCCTGCACGCGGACGACCTGGTGTCGTGGATGGACGCGGTCGGGATCGACCGCGCGGTCGTGCTGGCGCTCGATTCGCCCGAGAGCTATCCGGTTCAGGCGCCGAGCTGGTGGATCCTCGAGCAGGTCGCCGCCTACCCCGACCGGCTCGTCCCCTTCTGTACGGTCGATCCGCGGACGCTGGTCTACGAGGAGGACTTCTCGGCCGTCACGAACCTGCTCGAGCGCTACGTCGAGCGGGGCGCGCGGGGCTTCGGCGAACTGAAGGCCGGGTTGCCGGTCGACGACGCCCGACACGAGCGGCTGTACGAACTGTGTGCCGACCACGGACTTCCGGTGGTCCTCCACCTCGACGACAAGGCGATGCTCGACGCGGTCGGCCTGCCGCGCTTCGAGGACGTGCTGGCGTCGTTCCCCGACGTCGATTTCGTCGGCCACGCCCACGGTTGGTGGGCCCACATCTCCGCGGACGTCGTGGAGTCGGACATGGGTCGGTATCCGGACCGGCCGGTCGAACCCGGCGGCCGAGTCCCGGAGCTCCTCGCCAGGTACGACAACGTTTACGGCGATATTTCGGGCCTCTCCGGCTGGACCGGGCTGACTCGGGATCCCGAATACGGGCAGGCGTTCCTCGAGACCCATCACGACCAGCTCCTCTTCGGGACGGACTACCTCTACCCGGGCCACGAGACCGCGCAGCTCGGACTGTTCGATCGGTTCGATCTCCCGGCCGAGGCGTGGGCGAACGTTCGCTACCGGAACCTCGAGGGACTGCTGGACGAGGGATGAACGCTCGAGCGCCCGGCGATCGTCCGGAAGTCGCTCACTTAGAACCGCTGGAGCCGAACTTCGTTACCGGTAATATCGTCGATGTGGTCCTCGTCGAGTCGGAACCGCTCCATGCCGTCGGCGACGTCCCGGTCGCGGTGGAGGCGTGACTTGATCGAGTCGCTCATCTCCGCCCCGGGTTCGACGTACGCGACCCCCGCACCGACCTCGTCGATGACGCCGATCTCCTTGCCGTTCGTGTTGACGACTCGTTTCCCTTCCTCGTCGACGGTGAGGTTAGCGCACATATCCATCCGTTTCCGAGGGATCGGGGTATACGTCGGCCCTCCATGTGCCTGTGTCCGGGCCTCGAGCGTCGTAGGGTGGTACCACCCCTCGAGTCAGTCCGTGAATCGCTCGTACGGTTCCGAACGGCGGACGACGGAATCGACACCACTACCCTTCCGGAACCGCGACGAGCGGTAATGAAACTCGCGCGGATCGCGACCGACGACGGACCGGTCGCCGGACGGTACGAAGACGGCGTTCTCCACGCCGACGACGGCGCTTACGACGTCGGCGTCGATCCCGATTTCCTGTCGCCCTGTGACCCCTCGGCGCTGTACCGCATCGACGGCGACCTCGCGGCCACCGACGACCAGTCGACCCGGGAACGCGTAGACGCATTCGACTTCGTCGCCGAGCCCCCGGCACCGCTGGTCGGCCACCGGACGCCCGTTCCGGCTCCCGACGTCGCCGACGAACTCGTCGCCGGCAAACTCGTGGCCGTCGGCGAACTCGCGGCCGTCATCGACGAGCGCTGTCGGAACGTCTCCGAAGACGAGGTTCCGGACGTCGTCCGCGGATACACGATCCGAAACGACCTCGTCGCGGTCGACTCGAACGGTCACACCGCCCGGGACGCGTTCGACGGCTCTGGCTCGCTTGGCCCGTGGATCGAAACCGCGGTCGACCCGATCGGCGTCGGCATGCGGTTCGACGTCTCCGGCGAGCGTCGCCGGGAGGCGACCGTCGAATCGCTGCCGTTCGCCCCCGCCGAGATCGTCTCGTCGCTCTCCCGCCGGGTCACCCTCCGTTCCGGCGACGTCGTCTCGCTCGGCAGCCCCGCGGCTCCCGGATCGGTCGAAGCCGGCGGCGCCGTCGAGACCACCTACGAGGGCGTCGGGACGCTCCGAAACGCGGTCGTCGACGCGGACGGCGAGCGCGGACGCGAGCGAGCGAACGAGGGGAAGCGACGCGGCGTCGGGCTCCACTGAGGCGTTGGCTCGACGGCGGGGCCGACCGCGTTCGATAACGGAGGTGTCGGAAGCGTCGAAAGGGACCGGCATCGAGTGACTGCCGCCGCGACCGCCGACCGTTTCGGTTGTCGGTCGTGTAACGACGGCGTCAGACCGGCATTCCCTTTTTTGCTCCCCGAGCCCGTCTCTCCGGTAGCGAAGCGACGGTTCGAACCGGCGGAGACTCGCCGCTCGTTCGAGCCCCTTCAGTACATCAGTATGGATTCGCCTGAAGACTCACTGACGCCGGACGGCGGCCGCCCGCGCTCGAGTCCTCCGAACCAGCGAGATCCGTTCGCCGAGGGGATCGACCGCCGACGGCTCATGCGGTCGTCGGCCGCCGCCGGTGCCGGTGCGACCGCCGCACTGGCCGGCTGTGTCGGCGGGAGCGACGGCGATGACCAGCGCGCCCCCACGGTCTACGCGTTCAACAACGGCGACCGAACGGTCACCGTCATCGACGCCGAGACCGACGAGGCGCTCGAGACCGCACACGTCGACACCACCGCGTCGTTCCCGGCCAACCAGTACGGGACCGGCGCGGATTCGACGTACGATACCCTCTGGCTCAATGTCAACGGCGGTGTGAAAGCCCTCGACGCCCACACGCTCGAGGCGGTCGCCCGCGTCGAGACCGGGTTCGAGCCGAGCTATCCGAATCTGACGCCGAACGAGGAGCACCTGCTGGTGGCCGCGGGCGGAACGACGACGCTCGATCCCGATCCCGACGACCCCGATGACCACGTGATCGTTCGGATCGACGCCGACCGCGACAGCGATACCTTCGGCGAGGTGACCGGCGAGATCCGGACCGGCCACACCGGCCCGTGTGACGTGACGCTCGAGCCGTCGGGCGAGTACGCGTACGTCCCCGAGATCGCCGACGAGACGCTCAGGGTCGTCGGCGTCGAGCCGTTCGAGACCGCGGCCGAGATCGACGTCGGCGATCCCGTCGGTGACGGGAACGTCCTGTCGTTCATGGCCACGGCCTCGTTCGCCGGCGACCTGCTGCTGGTCGAAAACGGCGAGGGGACGCTCGGCCCCGACCCGGCGGTGCCGCGAGAGGGATCCGAGAGCATTTGGGACATCTCGACGCCGGACGATCCCGCGGAACTCGAGCGGATCACGCGGGACGACGGCCTCCCGGCGGCGCCGATCACCAGCGAGATCGATCCGGACGGCGAGGCGGGCTATCTCTTTACACCCGAAGCGGACAGCGTGACCGTCCTCGCCCTCGAGGACGGGACGATCGACGGGGAGCTCGACGTCGGCGGGAGCGCAATCTCGGGCGCCTGGGGTCCGCGCCGAGAGAAGCTGTACGTTCCCGTTCAGACGGCCAACCACGTCGCCGTCATCGACCGCGCCGAGCGTGACGTCGTCGCGACGGTCGACACCGGCGAATCACCGACCGGAGCCGTCGGCGGCACGGTTCGGCCGGAGACGAGTACGAGCCGTCGACTGCGGGGCTCGCTCGCCGCGCTCGGCCTCGAGTTCGGCGAGCGGGAGGCGACGTACTGCCCGGACGATAACTGTTACTGCGGCTGACGTCCGACCGCCGAGGAGAAAGGCACTTCTGCCGGCGTCCCCTGCGCTCGGACGTGAGTGCCGACGTCACGCGACGCGTCGAGGTCTACCCCGACCGCGAGGTCGTCGTCGAGTTCGATCCGGAGCTTACCTTCGAGTGCGTCGAGGACTGCACCTGGTGTTGTCACCACGGCGTGCTCCTCTACGACAAGGATCTCCTCGAGTTGGCCCAGCGGGCCAACCTCGCCGAGACGACGACGGACTTCCGCGGCGAGAAGTTCGTCACTCGCGAGGAGAAGGGTCGGGACGACCACGTCGACGACGACGGCTGCGCCTGCGCCTTCCTCCGGGACGACGGCCTCTGTACCCTCCACTTGGAGGAGGACTGGAAACCAACTCGGTGTTCGGTCTTCCCGCTGGCCGTCTTCCTCGAGGACGGCGACCTCCACGTCGACATCCGCGACTCGGCCCACGAGCACTGCGAGGGGCTGAACGTCAGCGAGCGGAAGGTCATCGAGAACCTCGAGGCGTTCCTTCCGGAACTGCTGTGGGAACTCGAGAACCCGGATTCGGATCGAGAACTGTAGCCCGCCGGTCGCCGAGCACGACTGTCGAACAGAGCGTATGTCGACTGCGCGTACTGTCAGTATCGAGCCAGGTGTTACCACGGCTCTCCAATCCTTTAAATGTCTCCCGCACGTAGTAGGGTTGTGACAGAAGAATCCGGGCGCCGGAACCTCCGTATGCCCAACAACGATGAAGTATTCGCCGTCGTGACTGAACATCTCGGTGGCAACCACGTGCAACTGCGCTGTGCCGACGGCGAGGAGCGCCTCGGCCGCATCCCCGGTCGGATGAAGTACCGCACGTGGATCGAACAAGACGACATCGTCGTCGCCGAACCCTGGGACTGGCAGGACGAGAAGGCGACGATCGAATGGCGCTACACCAGCCAAGACGCAGATCAACTGCGTCGCGAAGGCCACATCGATTGAACCTCGGTAACTCGAACTGACCGCATTTCTCGCCGACTGACATCGTCCTCGAGCGACGGCGTTCGCGTCGAGTACCTGTTACGGATAATAGTGAACAACTCCTCCTCTCCATTTGATAGATTCGTGACCACTATATGAGATGCCATTGTCGCTGTTGAGTCGGTACTACTGACGGTGCGACTCACGCCGTGAACCTATGAGTGTGGCTCTCGGAGAAGCAGGTATGGTGGAACTGGATAACGTGGATAGAGGTATCCTGCATGAACTCCAGCTCGATGCGCGGAATCGGACGGCTCAAGAGATCGCCGATAAAGTCGATGTGTCTGCCAGTACTGTACGGAATCGAATCGCGGAACTCGAAGCAGACGGGATTATCGAAGGCTATCACCCGAAACTCGACTACGAGAGGGCGAGTCTCCCACTCCAGGTCCTATTCGTCTGTTCAGCACCGCCGACGGAACGGTCAGAGATAGTCGAACAAATACTCGACATCCGTGGGGTTGTGGACGTTCGGGAAACATTGACCGGCCGTCGTAACCTGTACGTCGAGGCCGTCGGGACCGGTACCGCTGATACCGTCCGTATTACCGACGCAATGCACAACCTCGGCCTCTCGATCGAGAGTTCAGAAATCCTGCGCCAACGCCGGGTGCAGCCGTTCAACCATTTCTTCTTTACCGATCCGTACAGTGGGAAGGATAACGATCAGGATGAGTGACCACTTATCGTGGTCGCCCAGGGGGTGTGAAATCCACAATTACACTGGCTGTAGTTGGGGGAGCCACACCGGACGCTGTGGCAACCGCAAATGACAGGGCGAGAATCACGGGATATCGCATAGATTATATATTTGTCAGGCAACACTTATCCCTGCCACTGCACTCTAGGTAGACATGGCAAATCGAGTCTCGGAAACAGACGTGTCGGAGTTCGACGCGGGCGGCGATCAGCAAGACAAGCTCTTTGACGTACTGTCCAATCAACGCCGCCGAGTTCTGCTCTACTCACTACAGGCCAGTCAAATGCCAGTTTCCGTTGGGGAATTGGCAACGAAACTCGCAACGTGGGAAGCCCAACAACCACTCTCTGACCGCTCAGGTGACGATCGAACTACTATCGAAATATCTCTTGTTCACAATCACCTTCCGAAGATGGCCGAAGCAGCACTCATCAAATACGACGATACGGAACGAAGCGTTGCACTTGCGAATCAGACTGACGAGTTGTGGGCACATCTTCAGACGATGAGGAGCAGCTAACGCTGGATGCGATCAACTATGAACTCCATCGCCAAGTGGGCAGTGTCTGTTCGGAGGAAGTTCCAGCGACTCGAGGACGAAGGGGAACCGATAGACGATCCAGTGACAACGCAGCAATACGTTTCACGGTCGTCGTTGTTTCACTGCCCAGACTGTGAAACGGTCTACATCGCTATTGACAAAGGCAGTTGTTCGACCTGCGAGACAACCGTCAATCGAGTTCCAGCGCTGGCCGAGGCAGAATAGCGCTGTCCTGAACGGTACATCCACTCCCTCTACTGAACGCGGATTTTGAACCCTAACTGGGGTAATAAACCGTATCACCGACTACTGAGAGGAACCCACTCTCAGCTCTACTGATATGGATCTCGAGTCGGCGCTGGCCGATTCCGTATCGGTCGCGCTACCGAACGCACGGAGCGACGGCTCAGCACGTAACTCACGAAAAATCACAGCAACAGTCAGCGTCGCCCGCTGGCGACGAAGCCGTCGCGATCAGTTGTTGCGGACGACGTTCGTCGCGCGGGGGCCCTTGGGGGCCTGTTCGATGTCGAATTCGATCTCCTCGCCTTCCTCCAGGTCCGGGCCGCCGACGTCTTCCATGTGGAAGAAAACGTCCTCGTCCGCGTCCTCAGTCGAGATGAAACCGTAGCCGCCTGTGTCGTTGAAGAAATCAACGTTACCGTTTGCCATTACAAACAAATGTAGGGCCGATCCCCGGATAAGGGTTCCGAGAGTCGTGATACCACGACCGCCGTGACACTCATGGCACGCCGCTCTCGATCAGTTGATCGTGACCTCGAGTTCCAGGATTCCGAGGTGGGGCGGCGCGCCGCCGCCGGTCTGGCGCAACTCGGTGGCGCTCGAGCCGATGTAGTCGTAGAACTCCGAGGGGTTCTGGGGGATCACCGGCGTGCCGTCGTCGCGTTTGAGGTAGGCGGGGGCGTCCGTGCCCTCGATCCGGGCGACGCGTTCGTCCCAGTCGCTGCCCGAGTAACAGAAGACGCCGAAGGAGAACCGCCCCGCGGCCAGCGCGTCGTGTTTCGTCTGAAAGTGCGTCGCCTCCTCGGTCTTGTACTCCTCGTCGCTGACCCAAGCCAGGGCCGACACGCCCTCGGTCCGGAGCAGGTAGAGGTCCCAGCCGAGTTGGGCGTCGAAGACGGCCCACGCGTTTCGCGGCCCGACCGTGTCCACCTCGAGGCTAAAGGCCGGCCGGCCTCGCGAGGGCTCGTGGACGAACGTCGCGTCGTAGCCGGGGACGCGGATCCCCCGGTCGTGGTAGACGATCCCGTCGACGGGGATCTCTACGTCCAGATTGGCGATGATCTCCCGGACCGAGAACGCCCCCTCGTTCTCGAGGTGGTCGACGAACGTGGGGAACCGAGAGACGTCGTCCCACGGCCGGTCGTCGGGGTCGGGGCTCGAGTCGGGGCCCGGCTGACTCATCGGCGACCTCCGGCGGCGGGCCGGCACCCGCCTGGTGTTCCGGGTCGGTCGTCGCTGCGGTGCCGAACGGCTGCGGCGGTCGGGCGTCGGCCCCGACGGCTCGTGTCGACGCTGTCGGACATACGCGTACGGTGGGCCTCGGCGCGGATTAGCGTTGTGTTAAGGGTGCCAAGCCCCCGTCCTCAAGGATCAAACGGAGCGTAGCGGAGTGAGCGAGTAGGGCGGGGATACGGCACCCGCACGAATTATAAGCATCCTGACCACCAAAATTTAACATACCTCATAGAAAAACCAGCAGACACGCGTATGGACTACGGCGCACGGTTCCGGCTCTTACCCACCACCAGACAGCGAGAGTTACTGGGCTGGCAACGTAACACCGTGCGCCAAGTCTACAACCATGCACTCTACCGACTCGACCAACTCCCCTAACAAGACGACTAAACTGTCCGGCAACGCGTCTGGCAAGTCCGCGACGAACTCCCCGACTGGAAGCAGAAATGGTCGGAGTGGAGCAAGGTGTATTCCACCGTGCTGCAAGCCGCTGTGGAACGGATCTATCACAGCATCACCGGCCTCGCCCAACTCCGCAACAACGGACACAAAATCGGGGGGTTGAACTGGAAGAAACCACGAGAATTTCAGAGTTTCACGTCCGCCAACGCGGCTTCGAACTCGACGAAAAGAGTGGTCGCGATGGCCGTGGACGACTGATTCTCAAGAAGGTGCGTGGTGAAACAATCGACATTCCGATCCGATTGCACCGCGATCTTCCAGACGACGCCGAGGTCAAGCACGTCTCCGTCAAACAGGAATCCACCGGTACGTGGTACGCCTCGTTCGATGTCGAACAAGAGGAACCCGAGAAACCGGACATTGAGGACATCGATCCTGCGGACACAGTAGGCATTGATCTTGGTGTCCTAAACTTCATCTATGACTCGGACGGGCGGTCAGTTGACCGCCTCAACCTGACCGATGACCGTGAACAACTCGAACGCGAGCAACGGTCATTGTCGCGCAAGGAGTACGAGTCGAACAACTGGGAGAAGCAACGCCAGCGCGTTGCAGAAGTCCATATGGACATGCGGAACAAGAAGCGCGACTTCAAACACAAGCTTGCGCGTTTCTACACCTCGGAGTACGACGCCGTCTTCGTTGAAGACCTCAACATCAAAGGGATGCTCGAGGCTGATGGGAACGCACGGAACAAGGCAGATGTTGGGTGGCGCGACTTCATCCGTGTTCTCAAGCACCACGGTCGGAAGCACGGGTGTCACGTGGTGGAGGTTGAACCAGCGGGAACGACGAAGGAGTGCAGTCGGTGTGGTGTAGAGACAGAGAAGCCGCTGTGGGTCAGGGAGCATTCGTGCCCGTCGTGTGGTTTGGAGTTGGATCGGGATTGGAACGCGGCGTTGAACATCTTTTCTCGCGGTCTGGAGGAGCTAGGAGTGGTTCACTCCGAAGAAATGCCTGTGGAGACTGCGACCGCTGTGGACACTGTTTCTGTGTCTGCAAGTCGCGTCGTTGAAGCAGGAAGCCCCTGCCTCAAGGAAGCCGCGTCAGCGGCTGAGTAGGCAGGGGTAGGTCACGCTTTCCGACCGTCCTCGAGGGACGCCGGCGACCGGCGATCGTCCGCTCGCGTCGCGGAGTAGTCCCGACCCAGCGAGGGCGCGAGCCGACCGCGCCGGAGCGACACGCCTTTTTGACAGCGCCGGGCAGTTTGGAGTATGGATCCAAAGCGGGAGCTTACTAGCGTCGACCTCGCCGCCCTCGTTGGGGAACTCGGTGCCTACGAGGGAGCGAAGGTCGACAAGGCCTACCTCTACGGCGACGATCTCGTCCGGCTCAAGATGCGGGACTTCGATCGGGGCCGCGTCGAACTCCTCCTCGAGGTCGGCGAGACCAAGCGGGCCCACACGGTCGCCCCCGAGCGGGTGCCCGACGCGCCCGGCCGACCGCCGCAGTTCGCGATGATGCTCCGCAATCGACTCTCCGGGGCCGATTTCGCCGGCGTCGAACAGTACGAGTTCGACCGCATCCTCGAGTTCGTCTTCGAGCGCGAGGACGGCACCACGCGGATCATCGTCGAACTGTTCGGTCAGGGGAACGTCGCCGTCACCGACGGCGAGTACGAGGTGATCGACTGCCTCGAGACCGTCCGCCTCAAGTCCCGAACCGTCGTGCCGGGCTCGCGCTACGAGTTCCCCGACAGTCGGACGAACCCGCTGACGGTCTCCCGGGAGGCGTTCGACCGCGAGATGGAAGACTCCGACACGGACGTCGTCCGGACGCTGGCGACCCAGCTCAACTTCGGCGGCCTCTACGCCGAGGAGATCTGTACCCGCGCCGGCGTCGAGAAGGCGATGGACATCGCCGAGGCCGACGAGGACGTCTACGATCGGATCTACGGCGCCATCGAACGACTCGCGCTGGACCTGCGCAACGGGAACTTCGATCCGCGGCTGTACGTCGCGGACGACGACGGCGACGAAGACGAGAGCGAATCGGGCGACGAAAACGGCGACGACTCGAGTTCCGACCGGGTCGTCGACGCGACGCCGTTCCCGCTCGAAGAGCACGTCGAACTGGCCTCGGAGCCGTACGACTCCTTCCTCGCGGCGCTGGACGACTACTTCTACCGGCTCGAACTCGCCGACGACGAGGAGGAAACCGATCCGACCACGCAACGACCCGACTTCGAGGAGGAGATCGCCAAGTACGAGCGGATCATCGAGCAACAGCGGGGCGCGATCGAGGGGTTCGAGCAGGAGGCCGACGCCCTCCGCGAGCAGGCCGAACTGCTGTACGCCGAGTACGGGCTGGTCGACGACATCCTCTCGACGGTTCAGGAGGCCCGCGCCCAGGATCGACCCTGGGACGAGATCGAGGAGCGCTTCGCCGAAGGAGCAGACCGCGGCATCGCGGCCGCCGAAGCCGTCGTCAACGTCGACGGCAGCGAGGGGACCGTCACCGTCGAACTCGACGGCGAGCGCATCGACCTCGTGGCCAAGCAGGGCGTCGAACAGAACGCCGACCGCCTCTACACCGAGGCCAAGCGCGTCGGGGAGAAAAAGGAGGGCGCGCTGGCGGCCATCGAGGACACCCGCGAGGACCTCGGGGAAGCCAAGGCCCGCCGAGACCGGTGGGAGGAAGCGGACGCCGCCGACGAGGGCGAGGACGATGAGGACGACGAGGGCGAGGAGCGCGACTGGCTGTCGGAACCCTCCGTTCCGATCCGCGAGAACGAGCCGTGGTTCGACCGCTTCCGCTGGTTCCACACCAGCGACGGCTACCTCGTGATCGGGGGGCGCAACGCCGACCAGAACGAGGAGTTAGTGAAAAAGTACCTCGAGCCCGGCGACAAGGTCCTCCACACGCAGGCCCACGGCGGCCCCGTCACCGTGCTCAAGGCGACTGACCCCAGCGAGGCCTCCTCGTCGGACATCGAGTTACCCGACTCGAGCATCGAGGAGGCCGCGCAGTTCGCGGTCTCCTACTCGTCGGTCTGGAAGGACGGCCGCTACGCCGGCGACGTCTACGCCGTCGACTCCGATCAGGTCACCAAGACCCCCGAGAGCGGCGAGTACCTCGAGAAGGGCGGGTTCGCGATCCGCGGCGACCGCACCTACTACCGGGACACGCCGGTCGACGTCGCGGTCGGCATCCAGTGTGCGCCCTACACGCGCGTGATCGGCGGTCCGCCGTCGGCCATCGAGGGGCAGGCGGTGACGACGATCGAAATCGAGCCGGGACGGTACGCACAGGCCGACGCGGCCAAACGGCTCTACCGCCGGTTCCGCGAGCGCTTCGAGGACGAGTCGTTCGTCCGGAAGATCGCCAGTCCGGACCGCATCCAACACTTCATGCCGCCGGGCGGGAGTCGAATCAGCGAGGAGTGACTGTTCGCTATTCGTTGCTCGCGTCCTCGACGCGATCCGCGTGTTTCTCGAGGTCGGCTGCGAGCGTCCGCGCCTGATCGGGCGTCAACTCGAGCTCTTCCATATGCGCGGGGAGGTGCTCTTCGGTCATGTTGTCGAGTTCGAACTGCAACCGGACGCAGTCTGGGTTCTCCGTGTCGGTGGTCGCGTTCGCGACGGCGAACGCCTCGTTCTCGAAGTCCTGACCCTTTGCGACGGCGTCGACGAGGTCGAGCGTCGTGTAGGCGTTGACTTTCATCAGTCGATCGGTCATGTCTCCGGAGAGCCGTCGAGCGTACTTAGGCGACTCGACAGTCGAATAGGCAGTGTCCGTCGTCTTCCAGTGAGCGACTCGAGAACACCATCTCCGGTGGCTCACGTTATCGCGGGTTGGCATCAGACGAAAAAACCGCGGAACAGAAGAACGGTTTCGAAATCGAGGATCCGGATCGCGCAGTTAGTCGTCCGAGGTGATCGGCGTGCCGTCGGCCCGCGCGGGAGCGGGACTCGAGTCGAGGTCGTCGTCCTCGGCGTAGGGGTACCAGGTGCGCTTCGTGTTGTGCATGTACGGGTCGTCGTAGCTGGTCTCCTCGGGCTCGACGAGTTCGGCGAGCTCCTCGTCGTCGCGGTCGGCGACGAACTCCCGGAAGCTCTGTGCCTCGCTCTCGCGGGCCTCGGCGAAGTTCTCGAGCAGGTTCGCGATCGCGCCGGGGACCTCGTCGGCGGGGACGCGCTCGGTGACCCACGAGGCGAACTGGGGCTCCTCGCCGAGACCGCCCCCGAGGCCGATGTCGAGCGCCTCGACGGGTTCGCCGTTCTTGCGCGTCTTCATCCCGCGCAGGGAGACGTCGGCGATCTGGGGCTGGGCGCACGACGCGGTACAGCCGGAGAGGTGGATGTGGAAGTCCTCGACGCCCTCCGGAAGCTCGACGTTCGCTTTGAGCCAGCGGGCGAAGCGAACCTGCCGGTTCTTCGTCTCGACGATCGAGAGCGAACAGAACTCGGTGCCGGTACAGGCGATCGAACCGCGCTGGAACGGGTGGGGATTGGGACTGTACTCCTCGAGGACGGGCTCGGCGCGCAGGTCGTCCACGTTTGCCTCGTCCACGTCGGTGAGGATGATGTTCTGACGCTGGGTGAGTCGTACCTCGCCCGAGCCGTGTTCCTCTGCCGCGTCGGCGATCGCGTAGCCGTCGTCGACGCCGATTCGACCGACGAGGACGTTCAGTCCGACGTAGTAGTCGCCGCCAACCTGCTCGTGAACGCCGACGTGGTCGTGTTTGCCGTCGGCCTCGCCCGCGTTGTACGAGTACGACTCGCGGAGGTCCTCGCCCGCGGTCTCGAGCTCGAAGTCGACGTACTCCTCCTGCAGCGTTTCGCGGACCTTGTCGGGGCCCCACTCGTCGACGAGGAACTTGATGCGCGCGTTGTAGCGGTCCTCGCGGTCGCCGTGGTCGCGGAACAGCGCGGAGAGCCCGCCGGCGACCTCGACGGCCTGCTCGGGCGTTGCGAAGACGTCGATGTTGCGCGCGAAGCGCGGCTCGTTGCGCGAGAGACCGCCGCCGACGCGAACGTTGTAGCCCGTCACGCTCTCCCCGTCGATCTCCTTCTCGGCGGGCTCGAACGCGAGGTCGTTGATGTCGCCCTGTCCGCAGCCCTCGTCACAGCCGGTCACCGAGACCTTCCACTTCCGCGGCAGGTTCGAGTGCGCCTCGTTCTCTTTGAACGTGTCGTGAAGCTCGGTTGCGAGCCAGTCGGCGTCGACGTGCTCGTGTTTGTCCTTGCCGGCGACCGGACAGCCGACGATGTTTCGCCAGGAGTCACCACAGGCCTGGACCGTCGAGAGACCGACGTCCTCGAGTTGCTCGAAGATCTCGGGCACGTCCTCGAGGCGGATCCAGTGGAGCTGGATCGCTTGACGAGTCGTTACGTCGAGCCAGCCGTTGCCGAACTCGGGATTTTCGACGGGACCGCGGGAGAACTCGTCCGCGATTTCGACGATGCGTCGAAACTGGCCCGGTTCGAGGACGCCCCCCGGTGGACCGATTCGCATCATGAAATACGATTCCTGGCCGGCTCGCTGGTGGTACAGGCCGTACCACTTGAACCGCTCGAACCAGGCGTCGTGTTCGTCGTCGGGGATGGACTCCCATCCCTCCTCGGCGAAGAATTCGATCTGGTCGCGAATATCGGTTCCGTAGAGTTCGTCCTTCCACTGCTCGACATCACTTGCCATTGAATCCGTTATATACCGGGAACGTATAAGCCCCTCCGTCTGTCGTCAGTTCTCACCGGCGCTTATCGATCCCGGACATCTTTGTCGCTAGCGTCCGCTCCCGTCTCAGCGTCGGGCTCTACGAGCGACTGGACGCTCTCGGGATCGTACGGTTCGAACTCGCCGTCGATGACACGACCGATGGATAACCGATCGATCGAGTCTCGGGTGCCGCATTCGAGACACTGTCCGACGGCATCCGCGGTCACGATCGATCCGTCGACGCCGACGTCGGTGAACCCTTCTAAGAGGACGTATGCGGGTTCACAGTCACAAAATACGCCTCGAGAGAGGGTCCAGACGTCACTGACGCTCACCTGGCGGCTATCGTTGACGCTGATCCACGCGCCGTCGTCGAGCGTTCGCAGTGCGATCGTCATACAATCGATCGGGTCGCAACGGGTCTTCATCCGTCGGCTAGGGCAATGCTTACCGATTCGACGACGCTGGGCTGGGCGAAAATCACACGACAGCGGCCGATCCGACGGCGATTGTGCGGTCCGAGATAGGAGCGATTCTTTCTGTTATGCGGGAGACGGGTAGCGAGACGAGGCGAACGGGTGGTTCCCGACGGTTAGGCTGCACCTGCCGGGTACAGGCCTACACGGTCGACGATGGACGCCACGCCCATGGCCGATATCGATACCGATACCGAGTCCGACCTCGAGTTAGGGAAAGCATCGATCGTCTACGAGACCGCGACCGGCGACCTCGAGCGGGCGACCGTCGACAACGACCGCATCGCCTACTTTCAGGACCACTGGCTGTTCGCGTACGGCACCGACGAGGACGGCAACAACGTCGTTCGCCGCGTCCCGAAAGAGCGCGTCCGCTACGTCGAACGCTCTGTCGAAGAGATCGAGGAGACCTTCGAGTCCGGCATCGAGAAGGCGAAAGGGAAACTCGAGGAGATTCGGGACTGACGGCGGACGATCGCGGGCGTGACGGCGACGCCTGGAACGGCCCGTTAGTGACGACAGTGCGCAAGAGACATGGGGGACGTTATCGTATGTGGTCACATGTCACCTACAAATGGTACCCGCGTCGACGACGTGATGTCGACGCCGCTCGAGACGATTTCGAAGAACGCGACGATTCAGGAGGCCGCGACGACGATGCGCGACGAGGAGATCACCGCGTTAGTTGTCACGACCGATCCCCCGTCGATCATCACCAGCACCGATCTCGTCAACGCCGCCGCCGAGGGCCGCGATCCGACCGAGCTGCGGGTCAAAGACGTGATGACGGAGTCCGTCGAGACCGTGCCGCCGGACCTCTACCTCGAGGAGGTCGCCGCGATGATGACCGGACTCGGCATCGGTCACCTGCCGGTCGTGAAAAAAGACGATTACCTCGGCATGGTCTCCTCGACCGACGTCACCGCACAACTCTCCTGAGATCGGCGTTCGGCTCCGCCGGTGTCAGCCGTCGATCTCGCTGCCGTCCGCCGCTTCGTTCCGGTCGATTCGTTCGATCGTCTGCCGTTGACTCTCGTCGTAGGACGCCCCGAGGGCGACCAGGAACCCGATGATCGCGGTCACGACGGCGATACTGCCGACGGCGACGATCGCGATCGGGACGATGTCTCCCGGGAGGACCTGCGCCGAGGTCAACAGCGCGACGGCCGTCACGGCCGCGACTAGCGCGAGCAGTCGACCGAACCGACCCGTGTTCAGTCCGCGATCGGATTCGTCGGTACCGCCGTCGAACAGTTCGTTGAGGACGCCCGCGTACTCGCCGTCGCCCACCGCGTTTCCGAGCGAGTGGATCGAGTGAGCGACCCACAGTCCGGCCGTGAAGTTGAGCAGCGCGACGAACGAGACGAGTCCGACCTGACCGGCGAGGAACAGCCCCGCCAGTACCGCGTTGGCGAACGCGAGTACCATGAGCGCGTGGACCGCGACCGAGCGCGTACCGAAGTCTTCGAGGAGCGTGACGTGTGCGAGCTTCATGGTACTTATTAGCACCCTATGGGGATACCGCTGCGCCCTAACAGTGAAACACTGATCGCACCGATAGACGGACGATCGCCATTGCCGTTTTCGCGGCCGCTACGCCCGCCGTAGGCGGTTCTCAGTCGTCAGTTCTCGATCGACCGTCGTCGGCACCCGAGTCGCGTCGGCCGTTCAGAAGCGGCTGGCGTTCCCCGTAGGTGAGCGCTCGCCAGAGCCACTCGAGCGGCCCGAACCGGAAGTACCGCAGCCAGAGGACCGACAGCGGAATCTGGATCGCCCAGATGGCCAGGACGACACCGAGGGCCTCGACTCGAGTCACCCGGCCGAACAGCCCGAGGCCGTGGCCGTAGAAGATCGACGTGGCGAGGACGGTCTGCAGGATGTAGTTGGTGAAGGCGGTCCGGCCGACGGCGGCCAGCGCCCGGGTCGCGAGTCCGGCGGGACGCCACCGGCAGAACAGCATCACGATCCCGATGTACGCGCCGGCGAGGGGGAGACTCCCCCAGTAGTTGAACTGCCGCCAGAACAGGGCCGCACCGGCCGCCCAGTCGTTGGCTTCGATGTACCAGACGCCAACGAGGATCGCGGGGAGTCCGCTCGCGGCCCCGACGAGGATCAGCCGGCGGTAGAACTGCGACGAGCGATCGTTCGTCAGAACGCCCCACTCGAACAGCGCCATTCCGAGCAGCATGGAGCCGGCGACCCGCCAGGCGCTGTAGCCGAAGAAGCCCGACGTCTGGCGCTGGAACGCGGTCGGAGCCCGGTGGTCGAACTGGGCGATCCAGCCGCTGCGGTAGGCCTCGATTTCGGACTGCAGAACCGATTCGGCCGGCCGCCACGAGTCCGCGATCGCGGCCGGATCCATGGTGAGCGCCGAGGCCACTTCGATGAACGACGGGATCGCCAGCAGGACGACGCCGAAGGTCGCTAGATCCCGCGGCGCGTGGTCCCGGAAGATGACGACGGCGATCGCACAGATCCCGTAGGCGACGAGGATGTCACCGTACCAGAGCAGGTAGGCGTGTGCGAGGCCGGCGACGACGAGCAACGCGGAGCGGCGGACGTGTAAGCCGACCGCGGATCGCCCGCGCCGCTCGGCGCTGCGGGTGAACAACACGACACCGCCACCGAACAGGAGCGTGAAGATCGTGAGGAACTTCTGCTGGGCGAAGACGTGGCCGGCGAGCCAGACCCAGTAGTTGGCCCCGGTCAGGTCGCCGTACGTCGTCGGATTCGTCAGCACCACCGACGGCATCGAGAACACCCGAACGTTGACCAGCAAGATCCCGAGGAGCGCGACTCCCCGCAGGACGTCGAGGCCGACGATACGATCCGACGGCGGCGTCGGCCCGGTCTCGGAGCTCATCGCTTACTCGTTCCGAGGCGTGGCGGATACAAAAGAGGTGGTACAGCGGTCCGAGACGACCTGCGCTACAGACGCCGTCCGAGGATCCGCGCCGGACTCGAGTCCCCGTTCGACGGAGCGACCCGGTCGGAGACGGCGTTTCGAGGATCGCAGCCCACTTACCCACACCCCGCGAAGCCACGCCCATGCAGATCAAAGACCGGGAGCAGGTCGAGGGCGGGCGCGAACGGGTGACGGTCGTCCCCGAGAGCGTCGACGACCTCTGGCATTTGCAGTACGTCCTCGAGCCCGGCGACCGCGTCGCGGGCGATACGACCCGACGGATCCAACGCAACGACGACCAGATGCGCGATACCGGCGGCGAGCGCGAACACATGTGGGTCGCCATCGCCGTCGAGGACGTCGAGTTCCACAAGTTCGCCAACCGACTGCGGGTCGGCGGCGAGATCGTCGCCTGCTCGCGCGAGGACCAACTCGGCTTTCACCACACGCTGAACGTCGAGGAACGCGACGAACTCTCGATCGAGAAGCGGTTCAAACCGGATCAGGAGGCCCGCCTCGAGGAGGCCGAAGAGGCCACCGAGAACCCGGACGTCGCCATCGCCACCGTCGAGGAGGGGCAGGCCCACGTCCACACGGTCGCCCAGTACGGCACCGAGGAGCGGGCGACGATCACCGGCACGACGGGGAAAGGCGAGTACGCCCGCGGGCGCTCGGAGCTGTTCGACGAGCTCGCGACGGTCCTGAAGCGACAGGACGCGGACGCGATCATCCTCGCCGGGCCGGGCTTTACGAAACAGGACGCCTACAAGCACATCGAGCAGAACGAATCCGAACTCACCGAGAAGATCACGATGGTCGACACGGCCAGCGTCGGTGACCGGGGCGTACACGAAGTGCTCAAACGCGGCGCCGTCGCCGACGTCCAGCAGGAGACCCGCATCGAGAGCGAGGCCGAGTACATCGACGAACTCACTCGCCGCATGGCCGAGGGGGCGAAGGCGGCGTACGGTCCCGAACAGGTGAAAAAGGCCGCCGAGTTTGGCGCGATCGAGCGCCTGCTCGTCCTCGACGACCGATTACAGAAAGAACGCGGTCCCGACGGCGAGTGGGCCATAAGCGTTGACGAGATCGTCCGTACGACCGAACAGAAAGGGGGCGACGTGACGGTCTTCTCGAGCGAGTTCCCGCCCGGTCAACAGCTATCGAATCTCGGCGGGATCGCGGCGTTGTTGCGGTATCGACTCGAGTAAGGCTCGGCGATACACGAGTTCGAAACCGTCCTCTCAGTCCTCGAGCAGCCACACCTCGCGCACCGAGCCGGCGAAACGATCGCGTCGGTTACGGGACGCCACCGGTGGCCAGCGCAGTCAACTCCAGCTTTCGGATCCGACACCAGTACCGCGCCGTGGTGGTGGTGGATTCTCGTCCGAAACGGTCGCTCGTGCCCGTGTTCTCCTCGGGTTTCTCACAATCGAGTTGCATGATTCGGATCATCGATCGGGTAGTCCGTCGACGTTCGAAGCAACGGGCCGCGCGCCAATAAATATAATCTGAATTATATTTCAGTTAGCGGCGTTACTGAAATCCGTTTCACACGGAACGAAGCCGCCGCCCGGCCGATGGTAGTGGTCCCACGGGTCGTCGGTCGTTGCGGAACGGATAGCCGGCGTCACGTTTCGACCGCGTCTATCGACTCGACCGTTCCCGGATCGGCAAGCGTCAGGCGAATCGTGCTGTCGTCTGCGGTAATGGTAACCTGAATTCGCCACGGATCTATCGACCGGCGCTCGACGCGTCCCCCATCGACAACGAACGGGAGGGTCCAAACGGGTGCGTCACGGAGCGAGCGCCCGCGTTCGAAGAAGAAACTGACGACCGCGGGCTGGTCGAGGACCGCGCCGCCGACTGGGACGTAGCTAAAGAAACTACACCGTCGACAGTCGAGGTGGACGGTGACGGGATGATCCGCTGCGTAGTGGTCCTCCCGTGGCACGTCGGCCAGGAATCGACTTCGCACGTCACCCGCACAGACGGGACAGACCCCGGCCCCGGCGAGACGCCAGACGAAGCGAGTCCGCCGGTCGAACGCCGTTGCGACCTCCTCGACCGACCGCTCGACGACGCCACCGGGGTCGAACGGGTACTCGAGCCAGACCCGCTCGCAGTCCGAACAGGAGACTCGAGCGACGTGGTCGCGGTAGACGAACGTGAGCGCGGTCCCACACTCGATGCAGTCCGTCTCGAGTTCGGCCGGGTCGATATCGAGACGTTCGTGGAAGACGCCGCTCTGAATCGCGTCGATCACTCGATGCCCAGCGTACAGCAATTCGTACGTGTCGTCGGCGTGGCGGACGAATCGACCCTCGAGTTTCGAGAGGTGATAGGTGAACTGACCGCTGTCGTCGACGTCGACGGCGTTGTACAGTTCCGCGAACCCGAGGGTATGATCGGATGCCCGCCAGAGCGCGAGCAGGATCTGTACCCTGATCTCGTGACCGAGGAGTTGGAACGCCTCCTCCGGACCGATCGCCGTCCGTTCGCGGGATGGTTCGGTCTCACCCATGGGTGCCGTACACCGGCAGCTACCAATAAGGCGGGGTCTCACCGGACGTCCTAGCGGTTCGATCTCGACTCGTACAGGACAACGGTCACTCCGTCGTTCAGTCGGCCGCGCCCGACTCACTCCAGTCCCGAACCGGGGCGCAGTTCGTCGCTCGCTTCGATCAGCTGGATCAGCACGGAGGCGAACAGCGAGCCCGAACTCCAGATCGCCGTCTCGCTGCCGTCGTCGTCGATGACGCTCAACAGGATGCCGTCGTCGTCGACGATGACGATCCGTCCCGATCGCTGGTCCCCCTCGCGATAGGCGGGCGGCGTCTCGATCTCGACGCCGTCGATGGCGTCGATCCGCTCCCAGATTTCGTCGTTCCGGCTGATCGCGAGCACGGAGACGCCGGCCGCGGCCCGTTCCTCGAGCGTTCGTTCGATCGAGTCCGTGAGCAGTTCCGGGAGCCGCGTCCCGATGACGATCTTGTCCGTCGCCTGCGAGAGGAGATCGACGACGCGGTCGTCGACGCGCTCGCGGCTTCGGACGGTCCAGATGTCCTCTTGGGTCTCCTCGGTCGTCGCCTCCTTTCTGACCGAGTCCACGTAGTCGAACGCCCGTTCCCGTTCGCGGTCGAACCGTTCCTCGAGGGTCTGCTGAGCCTCCTCGATGCTCACCGGCCGATAGCGGATTGGGTTCGACTGCTGGACCTCGAGCAGCCCCCGGTTCTCCAGGCTCTCCGCGACGCTGTAGACCTGCGAGCGAGGAACGTCGGTCACGTCGGCGACGTCGCGCGCCGCGCCGGATCCCAGCCGATGTAAGGCGATGAAGACCTTGGCCTCGTAGCTGGTGAGTCCAAGGCGTTCGAACGCGTCGACAGCCTCACTCTCGTCGGTTGTCACTCCTCATCCTCCGAATCGTCTCCGTCTCTCGCGTCGGTCGACATGGCCGTTTCGGTCTCGCGGCCGCCGTCGCTCGCTGTCGCCGTTCCGGCGGGCGATCCCGGCGCGTCGAAGGAGACGTCGGGACCGAAGTACCGCGTCCACAGCACCAGCAGCGACGGGAGGACGATCACGCTGGCGAGGAACGCGTAGGTGATCGTCAGCCCGGTGATGATCCCGAACTGGCGCAGCGCAGGGAGGATGGCGAAGGCGAGCGTCCCGAAGCCGCCGACGGTCGTCGCCGCGCTGCCCAGCAGCGCGCCGCCGGTGCCGGTGACGGTCGTCCGCAGCGCCGACCAGACGTTGCCCTGACGCTCGAGCTCGAGCGTGTAGCGGTCGCTGACGTGGATGCTGTAGGCGACGCCAAGCCCGATCGTGAGGCTCGTGATCATCCCCGTGAGCACGTTGAAGGGCATGCCGATGAGGTACATCGTCCCCAGGATCCAGCTGACGGTGAACGCGACCGGCAGCAGGGTCACGGCACCCAGCGCCGCGCTGTCGCCGGTCAGGTAGTAGGCGAGCGACAGGAAGACGAACACCGCCACGAGCGTGATCAGCAGGCTCTCGAGGACGGTGTTCAGCAAGTCCTGCTCGACGATGTGGCTGACGATCGGATCGCCGGTCGCGATGGCGGTCCAGCGACCGTCGCTGCCGTCTTCGATGTCGTCGGCGAACGTACGCATCTCGCTGGTCGTGTCGGCGGCGCTGGCGCCGCCCTTGATCCCGATGACCATCCGTGCAGCGTCGTACTCGTCGTCGTCGGTCCGGTGGAGGACCTGGCTCGCGGCCTCCTCGTTGACCTCGAACAGCTGGTCGTACAGCGCCGAGACGTTCTCGTCGGGGACGCCGTCGCCGTCGGTGTCGGCCGCGCGGAACGACTCGTTGAACGACTCGTTTTGCGCGGCGACGGACTCCATCGTCGACAGCGGATCCCGCACGTCGGCGTCGCCGTTCGCCAACGGGTAGACGACGTCGCTCTGCGCGGCGTCGTCACGCGTCTCGTTGAGCTCCGCGAGCAGTTCGGGGTCGGCGACGCCGCCGCCGTCGGCTTCGACAAGGATCTGGGCCTGGCTGTCCTCGCGCTGGAAGTGCTGATTGACGAACTCCAGATCGTCCTTGGCCTGGTACTCGCCGGGGCTCATTCCGCCCGGCAGGTTGTCGGTCCACGCCGGCGGGCTCTCCGCGAGGAAGTCCTCCTCCTGGAAGCTGGTGTCGACTTGCGTCGCGCCGTAGACCCCGCCCACCGAGAGCAGGACGACGAGGACGAGAACGACTAGCGGCGCCTTCCGAGCGGCCGTCGAGCCGACCGTCAGCACCTCGCTGAAGCGGCCGCCGCCGGTCCCGAACGCCCGCTTGCGCCGGTCGAAGCCGCGCGACTCGAGGAACTCGTCGAGTTCGACCTTCATCGCGGGGATCAGCGCGCCGAAGATGATCAGCGCGGCGACGATCCCGACGGAGCTGACGATCCCGAACTCCCGAATGGGGCCGATCGGACTGACGAGGTTCGAGAGGAAGCCGATGACGGTCGTCGCCGTTACCCAGAGGAGTGCGGCACCGACGCCGGCCAGCGCGACCTTCATCGAGCCGCGGACGGACCCGGTCCGTCCGTCTTCCTCGCGTTGCTCTCGGTGGCGCATGAAGACGTGGATCGCGTAGTCGATCGAGAGCCCGATCAACAGGACCGGCACCGCGACGAACATCTGGTTGAACGCGATATCGGCCCAGCCCATGAAGCCGAACGTCCAGACGAGCACCGCGATGATGCCGACGACGCCCAGCACGATGTCGATCAGGTCCCGGTAGGCGATCAACAGGGCGACGACGACGAACAGCAGGGCGAATGGACCGACGATGGCGAGACTGTCGCCCATCGACCGGTCGATCTCGTCGGTGATGATTCCGCCGCCGAAGACGATGTAGTCCTCTTCTTGGGCGTTCGCGAGGTCACGGATCTCGAGTTGGCTGTCGACGATCCGGTCGCTGATAGCGCCGCCGCCCATGCCGCCGCCCGCCGCGTCGCTTTCGGTCTTCTGCGTTACCGACGTCATCCGCGTCTCGGCTTCGGTGCTGCCCGGTTCGTAGGACGAGGGCATCAGCGCGAGCGCGAAGTTCTCCCCATCGCTTCCGTCGGAGAGCGTCTGCTGGACGGTCCGTTCGTACGCCTCATCGTCGAGGCTCTCGAGAGCCTCGATCTGGTCCGCGAGCGGAACCGTCCCCTCCTGAAGCTGGGTGTACTCGGCTTCGAAGATACCAGTCGTCGCGCCGAGGCGAACCTGCTCGAGGGTCGCGGTCAGGTTCTGGTATTCCTCGTTCGCCTCGTAGGTATCGGTCTCCTGTTCGATTTCCCAGCGGCCGGACTCGATCTCTCGAGCCTGTTGGACCAGCTCTTCGTACTCGGCGGTCTGGTCGTCGTCGAGTTCCGCCGTCTCGGCCGTCTGCTCGATCGTGGCGTTGATCTCGGCTTCGGTCTCGGCCGCGGCCTCCTGCTCGCCGGCGGCGGTCTGGTTCAGGTACTCGCGTTGCAGTTCCAGCGTGTCGTTGAGTCCGGTCTCGAGCACCGCCTCGCGTTCGGCGAGATCGCCGCTGATCGCGGTGAACGCGACGAGGTTCTCGACGCCGGTGACCGACTGATTCTCCGCCAGCGTCTCGTTGATCGAGTCGTCGTTTCGGATCTCCTGTTGGAACTCGAGCGAGGAGACCAGCGACTCCCGCGTGAGGACGTTGTCGCCGTCGCCGCGAACGATCACCTGGACGCTGGTGGTGTTTTCATCACCCTCGGTCGCGAAGTAGGGGTCGGTTCCCCCCTCGGAGTTGCCCTGGATGCGCTCGAGGGCCTTCGCCTCCTGGGACTCGCTCTCGAACTGATCGAGCGACGAGGATTGTTCGACCATCGGCATCCCGGCGCCGACGGCCGCCGTCAGGAGCAAGAGCACGACGATGACGATTCGAGAGCGATTCGTCACCACGTCCGCGATACGGTCCGGCGCGCTCATCCGTTCTTCCCCCCGAGATCATTCGACGAGCGTCTGGAAGACATTCTGTTGTTATGATCCTACAAACTCGGGGTATAAACGTATTCGGATACGCACATCTGCGTGTTGATAACACGCAATCAAGGTCCCACACAAACAGGAAACGAGGTTCGCCGGGTGTGCTGTACGACCTCTTCTGGACACTATTGAAAAACATTCGTCCAGATCAGGCAGTGTAGATCGGACTGCTCGGTGGCCGATACCTGTCGGGAACGGAGCCCGACTACTCGATAGTGATCGTCTTCAGGTCCTCGGCGAACCGGACGTCGCCGTCGTAGTGAGCGCCGATCGACTCGAGCATCTCGTCGTGGCGACCGTCCGTGTGCGGGTAGAGGTGGGTCAGATAGACGCGGCCGATCTCGGTGCCGGCCAGCGCCTCGCCGAGCGTCTTCGGAGTGGGGTGGTTCGAGACGTCGACGTCGTCGGGAAACGAGCAGTCGTGGGCCAGGATGGCCGACCCGTCGGCGAAGTTCGCCAGCCCCGCGAAGGCCTCGCTGTCGCCGCTGTAGGTGAACAGGTCGCCGAACCGGTAGGCGAGACAGGGCAACGAGTGGCGGGTCTCGTAGGCCGAGACGTCGAACCCCGCGACGGAGAACTCGCCGGCGACGACCTCGCGGACCCGCAGGTCGAGTTTGTCCTGCATGTACTCGTGGACGTCGAGGAGGTCGTCGAGCAGCGACTTCGTGCCCTGCGGCCCGACGACCTCGAGGTGGTCCTCGCCGGCGAGCCAGCGGGCCTTCATGAGTGGAAGCAGGTCGGCGACGTGGTCGAGGTGGTGGTGGGTCAGCAGGACCGTCGAGACGTTCTCGTAGCCGACGCCGGACTGCTGGAGCCGGTGGAGCACCCCCGACCCGCAGTCGACCAGCAGGGTTCGGCCGTCCTCCTGGACCAGAATACCGGTCTGGAACCGCTCGCCGGTCGGCATCGCGCTGCCGCTTCCGAGAAAGGTGACGCGCATACGACCCTCTCGCACGGCCTGTCCGATAAGACTAGCCTCTTTGGGCCGCTATCGCGGCCGAACGATGGCCCGGTGCGCCGTCGACTCGAGCGCCGTCGGCCATCGGTTATCGGCCGTCGAAGGCGTGTCGGAGGTGTTACTTCACCGGCACTCGTCGCCGTCGATATGCGCGCTGCTGTACTCGAGGCCTACGGCGAACCGCTGTCGATCGAGTCGGTCGAACCGCCCGAACTCGCGCCTCACGGCGTCATCGTCGACGTCGAGGCCTGCGGTATCTGCCGAAGCGACTGGCACGCCTGGCAGGGCCACGGCGAGTGGGCCGACGATCAGGTACCGCTCGGACAGATCCTCGGCCACGAACCCGCGGGCCGAGTCGCGCGGGTCGGCGACGACGTCGAGACGCTCGCGGTCGGCGACCGCGTCGCCGTCCCGTTCAACCTCGGCGAGGGGTCGTGCTATCAGTGTCGCAACGGCCACGGCAACGTCTGCGAGGACGGCTACGCGCTCGGCTTCGAATCGAGCGTTCCCGGCGCGTTCGCCGAGCAGGTTCACGTGCCCCACGCCGAGTTCAACGTCACGACGCTGCCCGACGGCGTCTCCCCGGAAGCGGTCGCCGCGCTCGGCTGTCGGTACGTCACGGCGTTTCACGCGCTCGCACACCGGGCCGATATCGACGCGGGCGACTGGGTCGCCGTTCACGGCTGTGGCGGCCTCGGTCTCGCGGCCGTCCAGATCGCGACCGCGCTGGGAGGACGGGTGATCGCGGTCGACGTCCGCGAGGAGCCCCTCGAGATGGCCGCCGATCTGGGCGCCGAGGAGACGATCGACGCCTCAGCGCTCGAGGACGGCGAGAACGTCCCGGACGCTATCGACGCGATCACCGACAGGGGAGCCCACGTCTCCGTCGACGCGCTCGGGCGCGCCGAAACCTGCCGCAACAGCGTCGACTGCCTCCGCATCCGCGGCACGCACGTCCAGATCGGGCTGACGACCAGCGCCGAGAAGGGAGAAGTCGCACTGCCCATCGACGAGATGACCCGCTGGGACGTCACCGTCGTCGGCTCCCGCGGGATGCCGCCCTCCCGGTACGACGAACTGCTCAGGATGATCGAGGGCGGCCGACTCGAGCCGGAGCAACTGGTCACGCGACGCGTCGGACTCGAGGACGTCTCGGATCGACTCGCGGCGATGAGCGACTACGAGACCAGTGGCGTCGAGGTCGTCACGGCGTTTTCGTCCTCGAGCGAGTGACCGACCGGCATCGGACTCCGGGTCGCGAATCGACGGTTCGACGGGCGGTCAGTCGAGATAGCCGAGTTCGGTCAGCGCATCCTGCAGCGTGACGATGCGAAGGTCGTGATCGAGTGCGGTCTCGATGGTAAATTCGATCCGCTCGGCGGGGAGCGTATCGTACTCACTGTGGCCGCCGACGATTCCGAGGACGTCCTCGGACGCGACGGTCGCCATGAACTCCTCGATCTCTTCGGGCGTCGATCGATCCGTTTCGATGTACCGACGGTGCAATCGCGTCGGCTCGAGATCGTCGATAGGATTGAGCCCACCGACGCCGGTCCGGTAGTTCGGGACGGCGTCGTAGTACTCCGGGACGAGGGATTCGGCGAGTCCGTCGGTACGCCCGTACGGGTAGACGAACCCGGTCACGTCGACCCCCCAGTCCTCGATTCGGCGCTTCGAATCGGCGAGGATCGTCCGCAGGAACGATTCGGTGTAGCGGACGTACGCGGAGTTGGTCGCATCGAGCGGTTGATCGATCGGCTCCTCGAGGCGGATGTACTGGCCTTCGTCGTCGGAGCCCTTACCGGCGACCGTCGCCTCGACCGTACGTTCGCCGTCGAACAGTACGAGCGGATCGCCCACGTGATCGCCGTGGCGATTCGCCTGAACGTAGATTCGGTCGTGGCCGACCTCCGCGTCGGACTCGAGGAGAATCCGTCCGACCGATCGATGTCTATTCGTGTGCGACATCACTTCCCACCCGGCGTCGTGCAGTTCTCCGACGTGGTTCGGATCCAAAAAGTCTTCTGACGACTGCACGAGATCGGGACAGGCGGCGATACACGCGGGGACGTCGTATCGCTCGTGAACGGGGTACGTCGTCGTGTAGTCTTCGATCGTCGCATCGTCGTATGCGAAGACAACCATCCCCGCGTCGTCGGTCCGTTCGAGAGCGTTTCGTTCGTCTCTCGGTTCCCGTTCAGGGCCGTCATCATCGTTGCTGGACCCTGACGGGCGGAAGCATCCCGCCATCCCCAGTATCGCCGCCGTTCCCGCGGCGAGAGCGCTTCGTCGATTCACAGAGTGAATGTCAGACCCGTATCATATAAATGATTGCTTTCTCACAATTAGAATGCGGAATATCTCCCTCATACGTGCATAATTGATAATGTTTGTTAGACGTGCAACTACTCTAATCGAGGTACTAAATCGGGCGCTCGAGGTCCCTTGAGCTCGAAACGAGAGACGCGGGCTGGTAACGTAACTCACGAAACGTCGTCTCTCCGATCGACCCGCCGCGATGAGCGACTACGAGACCCACGGCGTGGAAGTCGTGACGGAGCTGTAAGCGACGGAGTCCCGAACGCGATCCGATCGGCGCTATCGACTCCGTTCCGATCTGTCCGCTCTGGCCTGCTCGTTCGTGACTCGGTCCTCGCGAGTGAACAGGAACCGATCGTACTCCTCCGCGAACGAGCCTAGCAGCGGCTCGCCGGCGGTCGTGTTAATCCCGATGGCCCGCGACGTCGCGGCCGCCGCGTACTCGTCCGCGGCGATGTTCGGATCGTAGGCGGCGAACGTCACGTCGGTATCGCCCTCGTCGTACTCGTAGAGGAGCACGTAGTGGCCCTCGACGACGTTTTCACCGGTGATGGTCACCCCCGCTGATCCGTACTCGTCGATCGCGGCGCGGAGCTCGCGCGCCTGCGACCGGTAGTCGATCCGTTCCGGACGGAGGAGCGGCCACCGCTGCACCCACGAGTCGACGTCGGTGAACTGGCTTCGGTGAAACCGTTCGATATCGTTCCGCACGGGCGTCGCGGATCGGTCGGCCGGCACGTCGATCCGAGTTATCTCGCTGGTCGAATCCCGGTCGACCGGAACGGCGGTCGGTACTTCGGCGTACCACTGCGCGACCGCGGCCATGCCGTAGCAGTACCCCTTCGTCCCGAACAACCAGTCGGCGTTCGAGAGGAGCCGATCGACGATCGCGCCGATCCCCGACCGCAGCGCTCCGTCCGGCGAGAGCCCGCCCAAGTCGAGAAGCGACGGGCTCATGACCGACGTCAGGCGGTCCCGGAGATCGCTCCGGGAGACGAACTCGGTCGGCGACGGCGACTCGGGGGGCGTCGCGTAGTTATCGAACCCGAACCCGTCGACAGCCGGATCGAACGCGACCGCGTCGGCGTCCGAATCGGACTCGGAATCCGACGCGAACGGACCGAACTCTCGCGTTGCGATCGACAGCGCGCCCGCGCCGGTCGAAAGCGAGAGCGCACCGAGCAGTCGACGACGGGTCAGTCGAGGCATGGATATGGGTTGAGTACGGGATGTCCGCAGTGGCGACTACACGGCTCGAGCGGCGGGATCCGGCGGCTAATCGACGCGTCCAACTCCGCAGTTCCGTAAGGACGGTCGCACTTCCTCCGGTTCGGTCTGTCGCCGATCGACGATATATTCACAGGGCTTGCAACTGCCACGCCGTCGCCGGCTTCGCCCCGTTCGAACGCGTTCACTTTCACCCCGCTGTCCAAACCCTCTTACATACCGGCCCCGGAGACGACGGTAATGAGCGGGAACGACGGCCTCAAGTTGCCGGTCGACGACGACGCCCTCCCCTTCGATCCCGACGCCGTCGCGATCGAGGACCGCGACGTCTTCGACCTCCTCGAGCCGGCGGTCCAGGAGTGGTGGCTCGAGGAGTTCGGCGAGTACGTTCCCGAGAACGAGGGCTTCTTCACGCCGCCACAGCAGGGGGCGATCCCGAAGATTCACGAGGGGACGAATACGCTGGTCTGTGCGCCGACGGGGTCAGGCAAGACGTTAAGTTCTTTTTGTGCGATTATCGACGAACTCTACCGGCGTGATCGGGACGCCGACGACGGCCTCGAGAACTCCGTCTACTGTCTCTACGTCTCGCCGCTGAAATCCCTGGCCAACGACATCCACCGCAATCTCGAGGTGCCCCTCGAGGGGATCGAATCCGTCGTCGCGGAACGGGACGACGGGGCGGAGATGGGCGAGATCCGCCACGCGATCCGCCACGGCGACACCTCCTCGAGCGACCGCCAGAAGATGCTCGAGGAAACACCCCACATCCTCAACACGACCCCCGAGACGCTCGCGATACTGCTCAACTCGCCCAAATTCCGCGAGAAACTGCGGACCGTCGAGTACGTCATCGTCGACGAGATTCACTCGCTGGCCGCGGGCAAGCGCGGGACCCACCTGTCGGTGAGCCTCGAGCGACTCGAGGCGATGGTTGATCACGAGATCACCAGGATCGGCTGCTCGGCGACGATCGAGCCGCTCGAGGGGGTCGCGGAGTTTCTGGTCGGCCGAGACGAGCCCGGCGGCGACTCCCGTCCGTACGAGATCGTCGACGCCCGCTTCGCCCGCGAGTTCGACATCGAACTCGAGTGCCCGACCGACGACCTGATCCACACGCCCCGCGAGGTCGTCCAGGAGCGGTTCTACCGGATGCTCCACGAGCACATTCAGGAGCACACGAACACGCTCGTCTTCACCAACACCCGATCCGGCGCCGAACGGGTGTTGCACAACCTGCGCGAGGAGTTCGACGCTTACGACGAGGAGAACTCGGGCTGTCACCACGGCAGCCTCTCGAAGGACGTCCGCCACGATATCGAGGCGCGGCTGAAGGAGGGGAGCCTCGACGTGGTGACCTCCTCGACCTCACTGGAGCTGGGGATCGACATGCCCCACGTCGATCTCGTCGTACAGGTCGGCTCGCCCAAGTCCGTCGCCGCCCTGCTCCAGCGGGTCGGCCGCGCGGGCCACCGCGTCGGCCAGACGGTGACGGGACGGGTCATCGCTCTGGACCGAGACGAACTCCTCGAGTGCGCCGTGATGCTCAAGAAGGCCGATGACGGGTTCGTCGACTCCGTCTCGATCCCCGAGAACGCCCAGGACGTCGCCGCCCAGCACATCTACGGGATGGCCATTGCGGAGATCCGTCCCGAGAGCGAGGTGGTCGGCATTCTCCGGCGAGCCTACCCATACCGCAACTACAGCGACGTGGAGTGGGAATCGCTCGCGCGATACCTCACCGCGGACTACGCGGGGCTCGAGGACAAGAACGTCTACGCGAAGATCTGGCGCGACGAGAACGATCCGCCGAGCGGCGAGCACCACCACGAGGAGTACCCCGTCGGCCAGCCGCTGATCGGCAAGCGCGGCCGGCTGGCTCGTGTCATCTACATGACCAACATCGGGACGATCCCCGACTCCTTCACCTGCGACGTCAAGACCCGCGCCGGCGACGAGTGGGTCGGACAGTTAGACGAGAACTACCTCGACACGCTCGAGAAGGGGGACGTCTTCGTCCTCGGCGGCGACCACTTCGAGTACCGGTACCGACGAGGCTCGAAGGTTTACGTCGACCGCACGAGCGCGCGGCCGACCGTCCCCTCGTGGTACTCCGAGCGGCTGCCGCTCTCCTCCGACCTCGGGCGAGAGATCCTCGCGTTCCAGGGGGAACTCCTCGAGCGCTACGACGCGGGCGGTCCGCCACGGGTCCGCGCGTGGCTTCGGGAGTTCCCGCTGGACGACGACAGCGTGCGCGCGATCGCGCGCCTGTTCGAACACCAGCTCCGCTATGCGGGGAGCGAGAGCGTCAGCACGACCGACCGCCTCGCGATCGAGGTGGTCCGGGACCGCGACGAGTACGAGCGCCACTACTACGTCCACTCCGCCTACGGCCGGAAGGTAAACGACGGCTTCTCCCGGCTGCTGGCCTACCGGTGCGCCCAGGAGGCCACCGCCAACGTTCGCGTCGCCGTCGCCGACAACGGGTTCGTCCTCTCGATGCCGCTGAATCGGAAGGTCGACGTCGAAGGGATCCTCGAGGACCTCGAGGCCGACGACGTGCGCGAGGATCTCCGGAGCGCGCTCTCGGGCACCGACCTCCTCCAGCGATACTTCCGGATCAACGCGACCCGGTCGCTGATGATCTTGAAGCGCTACAAGGGCTACGAGAAGTCCGCCAGCGAACAGCAGGTCTCGAGCGAGATGCTGCTGGGCTTCGCCGAGGACCTCGAGGACTTTGCGGTCATCGAAGAGACCTACCGCGAAATCCTCGAAGACAAGCTCAACGTCGCGGAACTCGAGGAAATCGTCGGCGACATCGCGGCCTGCGAGATCGCGGTCGAGCGCACGCTGCTCGACTCGCCGACGCCGCGAGCGTTCGGGCTGGCGACGCTGTCGGCCAGCGACGTCGTTCTCGCCGAAGACGAAAGCGCCGCCCTGCAGGCGTTTCACGAGCACGTCCTCGAGGAGATCGGCGAGGAGGCGCTTCGCGGACTCTCCACGGACTAGACGCTCGAGCGCGTCAGTTGTTTCGCACTCTATCGGAATCGTCGACTCTCGTCACGTATCCGGAGCGATATGCTCGGTCGAACTGATCGTCTATCGGTCGTCTCCCTTTGATATGAGTGTCCATCAACACACACCCTATGACAACCATCAAATACTCATCTATAGCTTAATACAAACATGTAATAATAGTTCCACTTTGGACATATATAGTGAATCCCACAATAGAGAGCACGTAAGCTCCGATAATTCCAGATTAGGAGGTTTATCCAACGTCGTCTTCCCCAGAAGTGGTCGGAGGGAATAAGTGCCCTAAAACAGCCCAAATGCCACTCTAGCGCCGCTATGAGAATTGAGGGAAAATATGCCCAGAAATACCAGGAATGTGATCGTAGCGACCTATCATAATATCTTCGATAATTATATCTGGCGAGTAGATCGTCGATAGCCGGTACCGGTGTTCGATCGAATTCGTCTTTCGTGGGAAAATACATATGTTGTCCTCACGTCGCTTGTGGTATGGGTTCTCCCACCGTACTCGAGGAGTCGCTTGCGATCGACACGCACGCTCACCAGCCGACCAGCGAGTTCCTCCACGACGCGGGGGGACAGATGATGCGGGACGCAGCCGATCGGTTCGGCGCCGACCTCGAGCCGGACACGTACGAAAACATGATCGAGGAGTATCGAGAGGCCGGGGTCGGCCGGGCCGTGTTGCTCGGCTGGGACGCGGAAACGAACACGGGCAATCCGCCCGTGCCGAACGACTACGTCGCCGAGGTCCGCGACGAGTATTCCGACTTCTTCATCGGATTCGGCTCCGTCGATCCGCTCAAAGACGATTGCGTCGAGGAGGCGATCCGCTGCGTCGAGGATCTGGATCTCTCCGGGTTCAAGTTTCAGCAGATCGCCCAGGGGTTCGACCCGTCCGACCCCGAGCACGAGGAGCTGTGGGCGACCATCGAGGATCTCGGGGTTCCCGTCGTCTTTCACGGGGGGAACTCCACCCTCGGCGCGTGTTCTCCGGGCGGTCGCGGCCTGAAGATCAAGTACGGCAACCCGATGTTGATCGACGACGTGGCGGCCGACCACCCGGATCTCCAGATTCTCATCGCGCATCCCGCCTACCCGTGGGAGAAAGAACAGCTCGCGATCTGCCAGCAGAAGGGCAACGTCTACATGGATCTCTCGGGGTGGATGCCGAGATACATCGACGAGCAGGTGCTGCAGTACGCCGAGTCCCTCCTCGCGGACAAGGTCATGTTCGGGACCGACTACCCGATGCTCGAGCCGGGACCGTGGCTCGAGCAGTTCGCCGCCCTCGACTTCGACGAGGAAATCCAGCGGAAAATCCTCTGGGAGAACGCCGAGGAGTTCCTCGACCTGTAGTCCGTCGGCCGTCCGCGGGCCGTCAGTCCGCGCCGTCCGATCGCCTTGCCTCGGATTGCTACCTATCGACTAGTGTCTACCGAGCGAGTCGCTCGGGTCTCGTGGAACCGACTTCTCCGCTCCCGTTCGAATTACGGAAACAACCGTCGTCGCGAACGCGGCCAATTGGATTACAGCAGTACTTCTGTAATTCGACGGCCCTCACAGCAATATATTACACCGGTGCTGCTGTAAGTACAGATCAATCGAATCGTGGGACCAACAGTGGAATCCCGAAACTAGCACTCGAGACGCCGAATATGAGAAGTGTCTGACATCTAAGATCGGTGCACGCTGAATGCCGTTCGAAAGGTTCGAACGCGATAGCGGTGAGTCGGCGTCGAACCGGCGGGAGAGAGCGCGAGTTCGGCGGAGACGAGTCGGTGAGTTCAGTGACGGGAGATCGGACCGAGTTCGGTGACGAGACGATCGGGTGAGGGTGAGCGCTGCAACGAGCGAGCGACGACGGGGCCGCTACGAGTGGGCGAGGTTGATCTCCACTTCGTTGGTCGCACCGAGCAGGAGGGATGGAAGTTCCTCGGTCATCAGGTCGTCGCGGAGTCGGTTCGCGGGGCCGGCGACGCTGATCGCGCCGATGGCCGTCCCCGACTCGTTTCTGATCGGGGCGCCGACGGCGTGGACGCCGATGACCGATTCCTCGCGGTTGAACGCGTATCCTCTGTCGCGGATCGTCGCGAGCTGGTCGTAGAGCGTGTCGCGCTCGGTGATCGTCTGGTCGGTCTGTGCGGCGAGGCCGTAGTCCTCGAGGATCGACTCGATGCGGTCGTCGGGCAGGTGCGCGAGGATGGCTTTGCCGGCGGCGAACTGGTGGAGATACGTCCGCTGTCCGATCCGCGCGTGGGTCTTGACGGAGTGTCGTCCTTCGGCGCCGTAGATGTGGACGCCCATTCCGTGCTCTTCGATCACGCACCAGACCTTCTCGTTGGTTTCCGCGGCGAGTTCGTCGACTTTGGGTCTGGCGACGTCGTACAACCGGTGGCGGTTGCGCACGTGAATGCCGTAGTCGAGGAACCACGTACTGATGCGGTAGACGTCGCCCTCCCGGACGAGTAGCCCCCGCGACTCGAGCGTTTTCACGTGCCGGTGAACCGTACTCTTCGCGAGGCCGAGTTCGTCGGCGATGTCGGTGATCCCGGCACCGTCGTCGCGTTTGAGCACGTCGACGATGTCGAAGGCCGTCTCGACGGTTTCGACCGGCCTGTGTTGGGATTCGCTTGCCATGCGTTGGCAATCGTGACGAATCGGCAAAAAGCTGTTCCCACTATTCGAACGTCTCCCGGTTTCGTTCGTGGAGTTCGAACGTGGGTTCCCCGGTCTCCCGGTTCGACTCCGACGAAATCGTGTCGGGACGTTCGAACGACTACGAGGTCTGGGAGTACTCCTCGACCCACTCCTGGAGCGTGATCCCCATCGTCGCCTGCGTGATGGCGTTCGACGACGCGGAGTTCGCGCTCTTGACGAGTTCGGCCTCGAGCGTGCGCGTGGGGACCTCGCCGAGGAAGTGCGGGATCGCGCGTTGCACGGCGAGCGGACAGCCGACCTCGTGGGCGAGGGCGTACCCCGAGATGGAGTGGGGAATCTCCTCGCTGACGTATCGCGGATCGGGGTCAGCGAGCAGTTCGTCGTCCACAAAGTCGGGATACTCGTAGCACTTGCCGACGTCGTGGAGGAGACACGCGGCGACGATCACGTCGACGTCGGGATCGGCGCCGTGGAACTCCCGCTGTTCGCGGGCGGTCTCGAGCGCGATGCGCGCGACGCCGCGAACGTGTTCGACGTTCGTGATCTCGTGGATGTTCCAGGCGTAGGGGATGTCCTCGACGTCTCGCCAGCCGCCCCGCTCTAACCCGAGCGCCCACGCTTCGACGACCCGTTCGCGCAGGTCGTCGTCGTCGATCCGCTCGAGTTCAGGAAACGCGTCGCGGACCTGACTCTCGAAGTCGCGGTCGGTGTTAGACATGCGATCACTCCTCGGCCTTGACGAGGCGCTCGCGGCCGATGAACCGAGGCCGCTCGTCGATTGCGAGGAAGTTGTCCACGTCATCACGGGCTTCCTTCGCCTTCCCTTTCTCGGGGTCGTAGTCGCGCGAGCCCTCGCTTCCCAGCGCGTCGTACAGTTTCTCGAGGTCCTCGAAGTAGAGTTCGGCGACGCCGTCGAACTCGGCGTTCTCGGGATCGGTCGGAATCACCGTGTTGTACTTCACGACGCCCTCAATCTCGCGGGCGATCGGCGTGTGGTTGTTCTGCCAGTAGTCGACGAACTCCTCGTGGCTCATTCCCTCTTGTCGGACGAGAAACGCGGAGTGCTTGTAGAGTCCGTCGGTGTCGCTGGACTTCGTCCGGTTGCTCGTGGAGCTACGCTCCACGCTGTCGCCGTCAACCTCGTCCTTCTGGACGATTTCCTCGCCGATGAACCTGGGTCGCTCCTCGACCGCGAGGAAGTTGTCGACGTCCTCGCGAGCCTCCTTCGCTTTCCCCTTCTCGGGGTCGTAGTCGCGCGACCCCTCGCTGCCCAGTGCGTCGTGGAGCGCCTCGAGGTCCTCGAAGTACAGTTCCGCCAGGCCGTCGAACTCGGCGTGGTCCGGTTTCGTCGGCAACACCTGCTGATAGCGCACGACGCCCTCGATCTCGCGGGCGATCGGCGTGTGGTTGTTCTGCCAGTAGTCGGCGAACTCCTCGTGGGACATCCCGTCCTTACGGACCAGTAACGCGACGTGTTTGTACATCACGACTGTGTTTTCCGCACAGTACAATAAATGGTGAGGCCTGTGACCGCGCCGCACGCCGTCGCGTTCCGACACCCCCGACGTAGACCGTCCGAAGCGGCGGTGTCAGAGCGACTCGCCACGGACGAACAGCTGCCGTCCCGCCTCGCGGGTCTCCGCGTACCCGTCGTAGTACTCCATGAGCTGGAGCAACGCACCGGTCGGGTTCGACGGCGCCACGAACGCTTCGCCCCAGTGTTCGAATTCGGCGTAATCGGCGACCGGGACGTCGTGTGCGTCGAGGACGTCGACCGCTCGCTCCAAGTCGGCGACCTCGAGCGTGACGTGGTGGAGGCCGGGGCCGCGTCGCTCGAGGAACTCGGTCAGGAACGATTCCGAGCCGTCCTCGGGAGCGATGAGCTCGAGCCGGGAAGCGTCGCCGAGGACGTACGTCGCCCAGGTGAACGCACCGTACTCGCTCGCCTCCTCGTGGATCTTCTCGCAGCCGAGGACGAATAGCAGTTCTTCGGCGTCGTCGATCGATTCGACGGCGATCCCGACGTGATCGACGCGCATCGCTGGCATCTCGGGCATACGGTGGAAACGACGGCCGACGCACATAGTTGTTTGGTGCATGTGAACAGTCACCGCGACCAACGGAATCACATCGCACCGATAGAACAAAGTCGGCGGACGGCAACCGTATAGATGCATGATAACATTGGTCGAGTTTCTCGTCCGGGACGACGAGTACAGCCACGAGGAATTCGTCGAACGGTGGCAGGGTGACCACGCCGAGCTGGCTCGCGAACTCCCCGGTCTGAAACGGTACAGCACGTCCGTTCCGACGGACCCCGACGACGCGGAGTACGACGGCATCCTCGAGCTCGCGTTCGAGGACGGACGGGCCATGAACGAGGCGTTCGAGTCGGACGTCGGTCAGGAGGTCATGGACGACGCCGCGGAGTTCACCGTTCCCGGCGCGGGACCGCGAATGGTCGTCGAAGAGACCGTACACGTGGACGCCGACGAATGACGACGACCGCGTCCGCACTCGTCGAGACGCTCGAAGAACTCGGCGTCGAGTACGTCTTCGGCTATCCGGGCGGCCGAGTCATCGAACTGCTCGACCACCTCCCCGAATCTGACGTGGACCTCGTCAGACCGCGCGACGAGCGCGAGGCGAGCGTCATGGCGGAGACCTACGGCCGTCTCACGGGGCGGCCGGGCGTTCTCGCCGGGCAGGGGCCGTGGATCGGCAGCCTCGGGATGATCGGTCAGATGGAGGCGCGGCTGTCCTCGTCGCCGATGGTCGTGCTCACCGAGGCCTCCGAGCGCGGCGAGTACTCGACGCTGGCACCGTACCAGCAAGCCCGCGGGGATTACGGCGGGTTCAGCCTCCCCTCGATCCTCGACGGGGTATCCAAGGAGTGGTGGTTTCCACGCACGCCGGTCGAAACCCTGCGCTCGACGCAGCTAGCGTTCAAACACGCCGTCGCCGCCCGTCCCGGTCCGACCGCGATCATCCTGGACGGCGACGCGATCACCGACGACGTCCCCGACGATCCCACGCCGACCGCGTGGGACGCCGTTTCCCAGACCCGGACATGGGACGCCGCGCCGTCCGCGTCGGACGTCGCCGACGCCGTCGACGCGCTCGAGGGAGCGGAGCGGCCGGTGATCGTCGCGGGCAACGGCGTCCACGCCGCGCAGGCCTACGACGAACTCGCGGCGGTCGCCGAGGCGTACGACTGCGTCGTCGTCACCTCGTATCTCGGCAAATCGACCTATCCCGAGACCGACGACCGCGCCGCCGGCGTCATGGGGTCGTTCGGGCACGAAGGTGCGAATCAGGTCGTCAGCGAGGCCGATACGTTGCTCGTCGCCGGCTGTCGGCTGAACCCGATGGACACGAACTGGCAGGCGCCTGAGTTCATCCGGCCGGACGAACAGATGATCGTCCACGCGGACGTCGACGCGCGCAACGCGGGCTGGGTTTACCCCGCCGACGTCGGCCTCATCGGCGACGCGAAGGAGAGCCTCGCCGCGCTCGCCGACGCCGGCGACGCGTCGAACGACTGGGCGATGGAACGCGCGGCGGCGGCCGAAGAGTGGTTTACCGCGCCCGAGTGCGAGGACGACTCGACGCCGATCAAACCCCAGCGCGCCGTCAAGGAGATCGAAGCGGTCGTCGACGAGGAGACAATCGTCACCGCCGACTCCGGCAACAACCGGTTCTGGCTGTTGTACTACCTGCAGACCCCGGCCGTCCGCACCTACTTCGGGAGCGGCGGCGTCGGGGGGATGGGATGGGCGAATCCGGCCGCGGTGTCGGCGGCGCTGACGACGGACAAGGACGTCGTCGCGGTCGCCGGAGACGGCGGCTTCTCGATGACGATGAACAGCGTCGAGACCGCCGTCGAATACGGCGTCGCGCCCACGTTCGTCGTCCTCAACGATACCAGCCTCGGGATGGTCCGACAGATGCAGGGCGAGGACGGCGACATCGCCGGCGTCGAGTTTCACGATACGGACTTCGCGAAAGCCGCCGAAGCCTTCGGCGCCGTCGGGACGCGCGCGACCGACCCCGAGGCGTTCGCCGCGGCGCTCGAGGACGGCAAGGCGGCCGACGTTCCCCACGTCATCGACGTGCGAATCGACCGCGAGGAAGACATGGCCGACACGCTGGCCTCCTCGTTCTACGAGTCGGTCGGGGGGCTGCACGAGTGACGATGCCTGACGGCCGACCCGAACGATCACCAACCTATACGTGAACCATCGACATATTACGGACACATGAACGACACCGACGCTACCGTACTGGTAACCGGCGGAACCGGCTTCATCGGTTCCTACGTGGTACAGGACCTGCTCGAACACGGCCACGACGTCGTCGCGTACGACCTCTCGACGGACACGGAGATCCTCGAGAAACTCGGCGTCGCCGACGACGTGGACGTTCGACGCGGCGACGTCTCCGAGCCGACCGACGTGATCCGCGCGGTCAAGGAGACGGGAACGACCCACATCGTCCACCTCGCAGCGCTGCTGACGACGACGGCGCGCGAGAACCCCCGAAGCGCGGCCGACGTGAACGTCATGGGGACGAACAACGTCTTCGAGGCGGCGCGCACGCTCGACGATCAGATCGAGCGCGTCGCGTGGGCGTCCTCGGCGGCGGTCTACGCCCCGCCGCACAACTACGACGCGGAGTGGATCGACGAGGACGAACTCGTCTATCCGGACACGCTCTACGGCGCGACCAAGGAGTACAACGAACACCAGGCCCGGGTCTACCACGAGGACTACGGCCTCGACCACGTCGCGCTCCGGCCGACGGTCGCCTACGGCCCCTACCGCGAGACCGGCGGCTCGGCGTTTCTCGCAAACATCATCGAGAAACCCGCCCTCGGAGAGTCCTACAGCGTCGAGTACGGCGATCAGGCGATCGACTGGCAGCACGTCGAGGACATCGCCCAGGCGTTTCGGAAGGCGGCGTTTACGCCCGAAGACGAGCTGTCGCAGCGAGTCTACAACGTCCGCGGCGTGCTCGCGACGGTCCGCGAAGCCGCCGAGACCGTCGAGTCGATCCTGCCCGACGCCGACGTCGACGTCTCGGACGACGGCGAACTCCCCTGGACGCAGAACCTCGACATGACGAAGGCCCAAGAGGATCTCGGGTACGAGGTCCAGTACGACCTCGAGTCGGGCTTCCGGAAGTACGTCGACGTCTTGCGCGACGAAGCGGGTCTTGATCCGATCTGACCCGCCGTAGTCGGCGGTTTCGACTCAGTTCGAGCCGTCTCCACGCTCGCGGACTCGCTCGATTTCCTCCTCGTCGAGGA
This sequence comes from Haloterrigena turkmenica DSM 5511, assembly GCF_000025325.1. Taxonomy (NCBI): domain Archaea; kingdom Methanobacteriati; phylum Methanobacteriota; class Halobacteria; order Halobacteriales; family Natrialbaceae; genus Haloterrigena; species Haloterrigena turkmenica. Next base: position 2,953,676 of record NC_013743.1, read on the forward strand.
GGTCCATCAGGTTCTCGTCGCCGGCTCGGTAGCGCTCGAGTTCCGATTCGGTCAGCTTGCGCTCGATCTCGTCGTCTCCGAGGCGCGACTCGAGCATCTCGTCGATGTCTTCCGGATCGTAGCCGGGTATTGGCATGTACGGACATAGCACGCCGACGACCTTATAGGCGGGTGTCCCTCGCCGATCGCCGCCAGCGGTACGGTTTAGTGGATTCCCGTGATACGCCGCGACATGACGTTCTACGAGCGGGACTTCATGGAAGGAACGCGCGGCACGCAGGCCGTCGACTGGGAGCAGCGAATCGACACGCAGCGGCTTCGCGAGGAACGCAAGGAGAAAGCGCTCGAGCGCCTCCGGGAGACGGATCTCGGCGCGATGCTGCTCGTTTCGGACCCCAACATCCGGTACGTCACCGGACTGGCGATGACCGGCGGCAGCGGCGCGGACCACTACACGCTCCTGACCGAGAACGGCGACATCGTCCACTGGGACACCGCCGACCACGCGAGCAATCAGCGGTTCAACTGCCCCTGGCTGCACGACATCCGCTACGCCTGTCCGGGACTCGGGAACGTTCCGCGGGCCTCGGGCAGCCCGTCGGCTCGGCAGTTCCTGCGCTCGACGATGGCCGAGACGGTCCACGAGGCCATGGAGGAGTACGGCGTCGCCGACGAGAAACTCGGCGTCGACGTCGGCAACCGAGGACTGCTCGAGGCCCTCGAGGATCGCGGCCTCGAAACCGATCCGGGAACGGCGCAGTCGGTGATGGAGGACGCCCGAAAGGTCAAGACCGAAGACGAGATCGAGTGCCTGCGTCAGGTCGCGGCGATCTGCGAGGCCGGCTTCCAGCGGATCGCGGACACGGCGAAGCCGGGCAAGCGCGAGAACGAGGTCTGGGGAGAGGCGGTCGAGGAACTGTGGCGTCACGGCGCGTTCGTCGGCGGCGGCTACCTCACCTCCGGGCCGAACACGTGGCCGAAACACCAGGCGAACACGACCGACCGGGCGATCCGCCCCGGCGATCTCGTCTACGCCGACTTCTATAACATCGGCTACCTCGGCTACCGATCGTGTTATTACCGCACCTTCTCGATGGGCGAGCCGACCGACGAGCAGCGAGAGGCCTACGAAACGGCTCGAGACAACCTCTACGACGTCCTCGAGCGAATCGAACCCGGCGCGACGACCGACGAGATCGCCGAGGGGTTCCCGAACATGGAGGGCGAGCACGCCGACTACTACGACGCCGACGAGCACTGGCAGCTGACCACGAACCACTGGGCCCACGGGCTCGGACTCCAGCTGTACGAGGTGCCGCTGATCTGGCGCGGCCTCTCGCCCGACCATCCCATCGAGATCGAGGAGGGGATGGCGATGGCCGTCGAGACCCAGGAGCCGGCCGGCCGGCAGGGCGTTCGCGTCGAGGAGATGGTCGTCGTCCGCGAGAGCGGCGTCGAAATCCTGAGCCAGTGGCCGGTCGAGGAGATCACCGTCATCGATTACTAGTCGCACCGAAACGGGTGTTTTCGTCGAGGTTTCGTGAGCGTGGTGTGAGCTGTTTCGACGACGAACCGCTCGAGAACACCACGAAAGCCCCACCCACGGTGGTCTGTCCGGCCAGCCGATAGGAGTGGGACTGAAAGGGGCTGGTGCGGTCGATCCCACCCAGACGCGGTAAGGACCGAAGCGACGGTCGAATCCAAACCGGTACACAACCAGGAGCCGGCTCACCAACAATTAAGCCAATTCCGCGTGATATCGGGCATATGAAACTCGGGACGGGCCTGTTCACCGCCCAGCAGCGGCCGGACGACGACCGCGAGGCGAGCGACCTGTACGACGAGATACGCACGCTGACCCGCGAAATCGAGGCCGCGGGCCTCGACAGCGCCTGGGTATCGGAACACCACTTCGCCGACGACGGCTACCTCTCGGCGACGATGCCGACCCTGGGTGCGATGGCCGCCGAGACGGACGACCTCGAGATCGGGAGCTGCGTCGCGCTCGGACCGCTGTACGACCCGATCAGGCTCGCGGAGGACGCCGCCACCGTCGATCTGCTCGCCGACGGCCGACTGACGCTGGGGCTCGCGATCGGCTCGAACCCGCGGGAGTTCGACGTCTTCGGCGTCCCGCGGGACGAGCGGGCAGAGCGGCTCGTCGACCTCGTGCCGTTCCTCCGGAGCGCCTGGAGCGGGGGCGACCTCGAGTACGATTCCGCGTTCCACGACGTGCCGACGGACGTTTCGATCACGCCGAAACCAACCGACGAATCGGTCCCGATCATGCTCGGCGGCGGCGCGAAGCCGGCCGTCCGTCGGGCGGCTCGGATCGGCGACGCGTGGTGTGCCCCCTCAGCGCTCTCGGTCGAGGGCGTTCGCAAGCGCGTCGAGGACATCCGCCGCGTCCGGGAGGAGGGCCTCGAGGACGACTTCACGATCTACGTCCTCCAGCATGGCTGGGTCGGCGACTCCCGCGAAGACGCCTGGGAGACGATGCGGGACGGCTACTTCTACCTCCAGCGGCGGTACGCGGAGATCTTCTCCGGCGAGTCCGTCGACGAACTCGAGGCCGAGCGCAAGCGAGAACTGAAAGAGCAGGCCGTCTTCGGCACGCCGGAGCAAGTAGTCGACGAACTCGAGCGGTATCGCGAGGCGCTCGGCGACGACGTCCACTTCATCCTCCGGACGTACTACCCGGGCACCGGCACGGAAGAGATGATCGACTGCGTCCATCGGCTCGGAAGCGAGGTAGCGCCGGAACTCGAGTAGAGCGGACGGCCGGCCGGGTCGATAGCCGGACGTAACGAAACGGAACACGTAGGAAATGAGTCTCGATCAGCCAGTCTTGTAGACCCCGCGCGCGTCGGCGATGTGCGTCCCGACGGCGTCGGCGTCTTCGGGAGACTCCCCGCCGTTTTCGGCGTAGACGTCCACGTCGACGACGCCGACGTCGCTCCCGCAGCGCACGACGTCGGCTTCCGCGTAGAGGTCGCCGGTGCCGGCGTTGAGGTAGTCGATCCGCATGTCGATCGTCGGGACGGGTTGCTCGACCAGCGAGACCAGCGCCGCGCCGCCGACGGTGTCCGCGAGGGTGAACGTGACGCCGCCGTGGGCCATCAGCCGGTCCTCGTTCCACGAGAGGTCCTCGCTCATCTCGAGGCGGCCCTCGGCGTGCCCGTCCTCGCAGTCGGTGACGTCGATCCCGAGCAGGGAGGCGAACGGCATGCCCTCGAAGAAGGCTTCGATGTCCATGCAAGATACTGTCTCGCGGACCGTATTAAAAGTGGGAGTCGGCGCCGTCCGACGGGACGCGTCCGACGCCACTCGAGGGACCACGATCTGGTTCAGCGATGGTCGTAGACACGTTTGACCTTCCCGACCTCCGTTCGCTCGAGCGTCCCGGACTCGACCAACTCGAGTTCGTCGGGCGTGAACGACAGCGCGTTCTGTAGTCGCTCGAGGATCTCGCTCCGGAGTCGGTCGCGGTCGCCGTCGAACGCCTCCTGCAGTTCGATCGTGAGTTCGAGGGTGTCGAGGTTGTCCTCGCGCTCGAGGTCGATGCGGTAGTAGGGCGCGACCGCCTCGAACTCGAGGACGACGGCCTCGATCTCGCTGGGATAGAGGTTGACGCCGCGCACGATGATGAGATCATCGGCGCGGCCGGTGACGCCGTCCATTCGGACCATCGTGCGGCCGCACGCACACTCGTCGGTCGTGAGCGTGGTGAGGTCGCCGGTGCGGTAGCGGAGCACTGGTAACGCCTCCTTCGTAAGCGACGTGAGCACGAGTTCGCCCTCCTCGCCCTCCGGGAGGACCTCGCCGGTTCGGGGATCGACGACCTCGGGGTAGAAGTGATCCTCCCAGATGTGCATCCCGTCCTGGGCCTCGTGACACTCGACGGCGACGCCCGGACCGATCAGTTCGGAGAGCCCGTAGTTCTCGATACCGGTCGCGTCGAGGCGCTCTTCGATCTCCTCGCGCATCGGTTCCGTACAGGGTTCGGCGCCGTAGAGCACCGTCGAGAGCGGCAGTTCGCGCGGATCGACGTCCATCTCCTCGGCCGTCTCGGCGAAGTACAGCGCGTACGACGGCGTACAGCCGATCGCGTCGCTCTCGAGGTCGCGTGCGAGTTCGACCTGGCGCTGGGTGTTCCCGCCGCTCGCGGGGATCACCGTCGCCCCGAACGCTTCGGCGCCGCCGTGGAAGCCGAGCCCGCCGGTAAAGAGCCCGTAGCCGTAGGCGTTCTGAAACGTCTCGCCCGGATCGAGGCCCGCGGCGTCCATCGATCGCGCCATCACCTCGTCCCACAGCTCGAGGTCGTCCTCGGTGTAGGCGACGATCTTGGGTTTGCCCGTCGTACCCGAGGAGGCGTGGATCCGCCGGATGTCGGCGTCGTCGACGGCGAAGAGGCCGTCGGGATACTCGTCGCGGAAGTCCTCTTTCGTCGTGAACGGAAGCGTTCGGACGTCGTCGATCTGCTCGATGTCCGACGGCGCGACGCCGGCCTCGTCCAGGGCCTCCCGGTAAAAGGGGACGTTCTCGTAGGCGTACGCGACGGTTTCGCGGAGTCGTTCGGATTGCAGTTCCCGCAGCTCCTCCCGACGAGTGTGCTGGATAGTCTCTGACATGGGGTCTTGCAGTAGATCACGGTATCGAATACCAAAATTCTTCGCTCGCCAACGCTCTCGAGGACCGATTACTCGAACTTCTCGAACGGTTGCTCGCAACTGTTACAGTAGTGCATCGACCGGCAGAGCGACGGTCCTTTCGGGTGTTCGCGGACGGTATCCGTCGACTCGCAGTAGGGACACTCGGCGCCCTCCGCCGCTCCGCTGGTCGTCACGCTCGGATCGAGATCCCGTCTCATATGCTGAGTCCGAACTCCCTGAGGTCGTCTTTGCCCTGGTCGGTCACCATCTCGACGGTCCACTCCGGACTCCAGACGAGCCGCAACTCGACGTCCTCGACGCCGTCGACGGCGGCGACCGCGGCTTCGACCTCCTCCGTGAGCATGTCTCGAGCGGGACAGCCCGAGTACGTCAGCGTCATGTCGACGGTCGCGACCCCGTCGGCGACGTCGACGCCGTAGATCAGTCCGAGATCGACGATGCTGATCGGCATCTCGGGGTCTTCGATCCCGTAGAGGACGTCCCACACGTCGGCCGCGAGGCCGGTCGCGTCGTCGCCGGTCGCGGGGAGGTCGGCCGTCGACTCCCCTTCGCGGTAGTCGGTGTAGGCACAGGGCGTGGCGTCGGTGTCGTCCGGAATATTGCTACTCATCACTCTGGTTTGTCCATGATTCTGGTCGTCTCGGTGCGCCCGAGTTCGCGGTAGGTGTGGGTGAATTCATCGTAGAGGTCGAACCACGCGTCGGTGTGGGTTCCGTCGCGACCGCGCTCCTCGGGGAGCATGTCCCCGGTCACTTCGAACTCGAACTCGTCGGTATCGCCGCCCGTGCGCCCGTCCACCGGCAGCTCGAGGTCGAGCGACTCGAGGTACGGGACGACGATCGACAGCCACTCCTCGCCGAGTTCCTCGAGGGTCGCGTCGCGAAGCCCGAGGTCGACGATATCGTCTTCGACGTCGGGGTCGACGGGTTCGAAGAGCGTGAACGCGTACGGGAACAGCCGATCGAGCGCGTCCTGCAGGCGTTCGCGACCCTCGCCGTCGTCGGCGAGCCGCTCCAGCCAGTTCTGGGCGTGCTCGAGGTGGTACTCCTCCTCGCTTCGGATCTTGCCGACGCGGTCGGCGATCTTCGGGTGCGCGGAGTCGACGAGCGCCTCGAGCCGGAGGTCCTCGGCGACGTCGTAGAGGTACGATCGGAGGACGGCGTCGGCCCAGTCGCCCTCCTCGAAGGGGAGTTCGACCAGCGTGCTGTGCCGGAAGTCGCCGGGATCGCGCTCGTAGACGAGGTCTCGCTCCTCGAGGCCGACGTCGCCGAGGACGTCGTACCACAGGCGGGCGTGGCCGAGTTCGTCCTGGGCGTTGTTCGCCAGCGCGAGGTCCGACTCGAGGCTGGGCGCGCGGACCTGCCACTCGGTGTAGCGCTCGGCCAGCACGAACTCGTCGTCGGCCAGCCGCTTCAGGAGCGTCTCGAGGGCCGTCCGCTCGCGCTCGTCGAGTTCGTCGGGGTTCTCGAGGTTCGCCGCCATCAGTCGTCACCCCGCTGTCGTTCGGCGGTCGCCTGTTCGTCTTCGGACTCGACGACCTCGCTCGCGTCCGTGCCGGTCGTGTTGTACGCGGTCGCCCACCGGTAGCTCTTGTCGGTCGTCCCGCCGAACGCGACGTCTTCGGAGTCGATCTCGCCGATCTCCTCCCGCGGAACGACCCAGAGGCTGTTGGTCGGCTTGCGCCGACCGTGCTGGATGGCCGCGAACTGCCTGGCCATCTCGCGGTCCGACGCGTGGACGTTACCGCAGTGCGTGTGATACTGGCCGGTTTTCTCCTGGCGGAATACTTCCCAGATCATGGTCAGTCGGCCGCCTGCGGCGCGTGGCCGCCGGCGGCGGAAGCGTCTCCTTCGATCGTGTCACGGACCCACTGAACGGCCTCCTGTGCGGCCTTGCGGCCGTTGATCTGATCCAGACCGGGTTCGTAGTCGTTCTTCGCGATTGTGAAGAACTCGTCCCAGTCGAGGTCGTCCTCCTCGACCTCGTAGGTGCCGTCGTCCCGCTCGCGAATCCGGGGCTCGTCGGGGATCTCGAGGCCGTACTTTCGGGCCTTGGGGATGTACTGATCGAGGAACGCGTTGCGCAGTTGGTCGTTGGACTGCTGTTTGAGCCCCACCGAGGTCGCGAAGTCGTGGTGGGTGCTCTTGTCGTCGGTCGGACCGAAGAACTGGATGATGCGGGGCCACCACCCCTCGAAGGCCTCCTGAGTCATCCGCTGTTCCTTCTTCGACCCCGACATGAGTTCCGCGAGGATGTCCTCGCCGTGTTTGACGTGGAACCCCTCCTCGAAACACACCTTGTCCATCGCGTGGGCGTACGGCTCCCAGCTGGTCCGTCGGAGCGTCGCCTGACGACGCATCGCCGCGCCATCGACGAAGAAGGCGATCATCGGCGTCTCGACCCAGCTCTCCATCGGATAGTGGAAGCAGTTTAAGAACTTCCCGTCGCCGTTGGCGAGGTCGTCCAGCATCTCCTCGCGCGTCTTGACTCCCAGCGACTCGGCGGCGCGGTAGAGCAGCTGTCCGTGACCGATCTCGTCTTGCACCTTCGCGGAGAACGCCAGCTTGCGGTCGATGCTCGGCGCCTGGCGGATGAACGGGCGCTCGAGGTACGCGCCCATGATCTCGCTGTTCGCGTGGAACTCGATCATCCGCGTGGCCGCTTTCCGGTACTCCTCGGGGAGGTCGTCGGCGGGGCTGAACTCCCGCGGCCCCGCGCGTTCTTTCGCTGTTTCCAGGTCCATCGTTTCATCCGAATGAACGCTGGATAGACCCTTATGGGTTGACCGCCGTATAACGCGGTTTTAAATACTGGTGGGTGGTAACGGGGGACATATCTCGTTATGATCGACGAATGTCTCGCGGTCGAATTCCGCGTTCAGAACGACGATTGTCCGCTTTCGGAGGCGACGCGGGAAGTCGACGTCGAGATCGGTGCGCAGCCGCCACAGCACCGCAGCGACGGCTACGATCTCCTCAAGTTCAGTTCGCCCAAGAGCGACCGGCTCACTCGATTACTCGACGACGACGACCGGATCTCGTACCTGCACGTCTCGCGGACAGACGGGCGCTATCGGTACCGCTGCCTGTCGAAAGAGCCCTGTGTCGTCCACCGACTGATCGACGGCGGACTCATCGTCGAGACGCTGCGATACCGCGACGGCGCGGCGATGATCTTCGGCGCGGTCGTCGGCCGCGACGTCCTCAAGGGCGTCATGGAGGCCGCCGGCGAGACCGTCGGGGTCACGCTCGAGCGCGTCTATCCCCTGCAGGCCGAAGCGAAGGAATCCCCCGGCCACCGATGGGACCTCACGCCGGCCCAGGAGGAGTGCCTTCGGACGGCCCTCGAGATGGGGTACTTCACCATCCCCCGGAACGCCTCGTCGGAGGCGGTCGCCGACGAGCTCGGGATCAGTAAATCGGCGTTTCTCGAGCGGCTCCGACGTGGCGAGGCGGCGCTGTTTCGCCAGATCTTCAGCTGAGATTCCGCCGCTAGATACTTTTACCTCCGTATCGGTGTGATACCGTATGGCAGACATCGAAACGGTTCGTCGGCGCATCGAGAGCGACGCCTACTGCGAGACCCTCGGAATCGAACTCGTCCACCTCGAGCCGGGGACCGCGAGCACCCGCCTCGAAGTGAGCGAGGAGCTGACGAACTTCCACGGCACGCCCCACGGCGGGGCGATCTACTCGCTGGCCGACGCGGCCTTCGCCGCGGCGTCGAACTCCTACGGGGAGACCGCGGTCGCACTGGAGACGAACGTCTCGTACCTCGAAGCCGTCGAGGTCGGCGCCGTCCTCACCGCGACCGCGGCGGAGACCCACGGCGGCGGTCGGACGGCCGAGTACGAGGTCGTCGTCACGGACGAGGCCGACGATCGAATCGCGACGTTTCGAGGACGCGTCTACAAACCGTGACCGGCCGTCGATTCGAGGCCGACGAGACGAAATCGCTGTGAACGTATCGCTCCGCCGAAAGCGCGTCCGAGCGTCGATTACGCGGTGACGCCCAGATACCGATCGAGGATCTCGTCGTTCGCCTCGAGATCCTCGGCGGTCCCCTCGTAGACGATCTCGCCCTGGTTGATGACGTAGTTCCGGTCCGCGAGCTCGAGGCAGACGTGGACGTTCTGCTCGACGAGCAAGACGGTGATGCCCCGGTCGTTGAGTTCGCGAACGATGTCCATCACGTCCTGAACGATGTACGGCGCGAGCCCCTCGGTCGGCTCGTCGAGCAGGATGAGATCGGCGCCGCCGACGAGCGCGCGGGCGATCGCTAACATCTGCTGTTCGCCGCCAGACAGGGACGAGCCGGCGTTCTCCGTCCGCGCGTTCAGGTTCTCGAACATCTCGAGGGCTTCCTCGATCGACAGCGAATCGACGTCCGACGCGCCGCCGTGGTCGGCGATCTGCAGGTTCTCCCGAACGGTCAGTTCGGGGAAGATCTGGCGCTCCTCGGGGACGAGCGCGAGCCCGCGCGTGACCGTCTCCGTCGCGTCGAGCATCGAAATATCCTCGCCTCGATAGCGGACGGTGCCGCTCGTCGGATTGAGAATGCCCATGATCGTCCGCAGCGTCGTCGTCTTGCCGGCGCCGTTGCGGCCCACCAGCGAGACGATCTCGCCTTCGTCGATCGAGAGCGATAGCTCGCGAAGCACCTGCGTGTCCCCGTATCCCGAATCGACCGCGTCGACCGAGAGCAGCGGTTCGGCGCTCATTCCATCATCCCCCCGAGATAGGCGTCCTGGACGTCCCGATTCGCGGCGATTTCGTCGGGCGTCCCCTCCGCGAGGATCTGCCCGCGATTCAACACGGTGATGCGGTCAGAGAGTTCCATGACGAGTTCGATGTCGTGTTCGATGAGCAGCAACGTCTGGTCGACCAGCACGTCTTCGATCAGTTCGATCGTCTCCTGGGTCTCCTCGACGCTCATGCCGGCGGTCGGCTCGTCGAACAGCACCAGGTCGGGCTCGGTCGCGAGGACGACGCCGATCTCGAGGCGTCGCTTGTCGCCGTACGCGAGCGCGTTCGCCTCCTCGTCGGCGACGTCGCTCAGTCCGATGCGCTCGAGGATCCGGTCGGTCCGGTCGTTCATCCCCTTGTACCGGTCGGTCGGTTTGAACAGCGATTCGACGAACCCGTACCGATCGCGGTCGATCGACTGGGCCGCCAACCTGACGTTCTCGCGGACGCTGAGTCCGCCGAAGATATTCGAGATCTGGAACGAGCGGCCGATGCCGCGGCGGACGCGTTCCGCTGGCGAGAGCGTCGTGATGTCCTCGCCGTCGAAGTAGATCCGCCCGTCGGTGACTGGCAGTGCGCCGGTGACGAGGTTGAACAGCGTGGTCTTTCCCGCGCCGTTCGGGCCGATGATACTGCGGAACTCGCCGCGTTCGACCGTCAGATCGACGCGATCGGTCGCGGTGAACTGCCCGAATTTCTTGACCAACTCGTCCGTTCGGAGGATCGTCTCGTCCGTGACTCGCTCGTCCGTTTCGATCGGTTCCGTAGCCATCAGTCGTCACCTCTCATGTGCGAATCGTCCGGCGTCGGTTCCGCACCCGGACCGGAGTCCCTCGTCACGAGGGGTTTGAGCCGCGCCGGAAGCGAGACCAGTCCGCGCGGGAGGAAGATCACGAACAGGAGGAAAAGCGTCCCGAGCACCAGTCGCCACCGCGGCGTGAAGTCGGTGAGGATCTCCTCGAGGCCGAAGAACACGGTCGATCCGACGATCGGTCCGTAGAGCGTCCCCATCCCGCCGAGGATGACCATCACGATCACCTCGCCGGAGTGGAGCCAGTAGGCGAACGAGGGCGCCGCGTACCCCGAGTTGAGCGTGAAGAGCCCGCCGGCCAGACCGGCCAGCGCCCCGCTGACAACGAACGCGCGGCGTTTGTACCGCGTCGTCTCGTAGCCGAGGAACGTCGCTCGCTGTTCGTTCTCGCGGATCGACTTGAGGACCGACCCGAACGGCGAGTTGAGCATTCGTCGGGTGAGGAGGAACGACCCGATCAGGGCCGCCAGCGCGATGTAGTAGAACAGCGACTGCCCGGTCAGGGCGACCGGACCGAGGAAGAGTCCGATCTCGTCGAGCGCGATTCCCACCCCGGCGATCCCGTAGTACGTCGAGATGCCGAACAGCCCCTCGGAGCCGCCGGTGATCTCGAGTCGATACAGCATGTTGTAGAACAGTTCGGCGAAGCCGAGGGTGATCATCGCGAAGTAGACGCCGGAGACGCGGATCGAGAGGTAGCCGACGACCCACGCGATGGCTGCGGAAATGACGATCGCGAGGCCGATCGCGACGAACGCCGACTGACTCACGTGTAGTAACACGATCGCGACGGCGTACGCGCCGAGCCCGTAGAACAGCGCGTGACCGAGCGAGACCAGTCCGGTGTACCCCATCACGAAGTCCAGACTGAGCGCGAACAGCGCCCAGACGAGGATCTCGATCGCGAGCGTGACCGTATACGTCGAATAGAACGTCCCCGCCCCGAGCGGGAGCAGGGCGAGTAGCCCGACCGCCGCGAGTCCGACCCACTTGCGGGTCCGATCGTCGAGGACGCCGCCGGACCCGGTCAGCAGTTCGCCGCCCTCTTCTTCCATCTCGACGCCGAACAGTCCGCGGGGCCGGACGAGGAGAATACTGATCATCAGCAGGAAGATCACCATTCCCTCGAGGATCGGCGCGTACGTCCGCAGGAGCGTCTGAATGATGCCGACGAGGAGCCCGCCGGCGACGGCCCCTTTGAAGCTGCCCAGGCCGCCGAGGACGACGATGACGAACGCCGGAATGATGACCGACATCCCCATCTCGGGGCTGACCGTTTGGTAGCCGCCGAGGATGATCCCGGCGACCGCGGCGAGCGCCGCCCCCATTCCGAAAACCAGCGAGTAGTACCGGTCGATATCGATGCCGAGGTTCCGGACCATCTGCCGGTCCTGGGAACCCGCACGAATGATCAGACCGTACTTCGTGTACTCGAGCATCGCCCAGACGGAGAGCGCCATCGCGGCGCCGAAGACGATGACGAACACGTTGTACACGCTGGCGTTGAGTCCGATGACGTCGATCGTTCCCGAGAGGATCGCCGGGGTCGGGAGGTTGACGTTGCCGGGCTCCCAGATCAGGTAAATCAGGTCGTTGATGACCAGTACCAGCCCGAACGTCAACAGAATGTGGTACAGCGGGTTCCGTCCGTACAACGGTCGCACCGTGAACCGTTCGATCGCGACGCCGAGGATACCGACGAGCAGCGGTGCGACGAACAACGCGGCGAAAAACGCCGTTCCGCCGAACGGCGTGATCAGCGCCAGGGCGAAGTACGCTCCCAGCGCGAACAGCTCGCCGTGAGCGAAGTTGATGACGTGCATGACGCCGAAGATGACCGACAGGCCGGCGGCTAAGAGGACGTACACCACGCCGATCGTCAACCCGTCTACCAGTTGTTGTAAGATTCCACCAATCATTGGTTATCGAACGGCGTTTTCCATGAGCGTGTTACAGTTCACAGCCGGTTTCCTCGCAGTCGGGTGCGGCCTCTTCGCCGGAGAGTTGGGTCAGGAGTTCGACGTCGGCGAGCTCCCCGGAGTCCGGTTCGACGCACTCGCCCATCCAGACCGGATTCATCGCCTGCTGGTCGCACTTCCGGAACCGGTTGGGACCGAAGATCGTGTCGTGTTCCATGCCCGAGAGCGACTCCCTGACCGTCGTGGGATCGCGCGACCCCGCCTCGCGGATGCCGTTGGCGACCATGCGGATCGATTCGTAGCCGACGCGCGAGAAGTTGTCCGGCGGGGCGTCGTACTCGCTTTCGTAGGCCTGGACGAACTCCTGGTTGTCTCCGGTTTCGATCTCCGGAACGTATCGAACACCGCTGTAGGTGTTGTACACACCCTCTCCGCCGCCCGCCCGTACGGCTCGGAACGAACCGGTCGTCGTCACGATGGGGATCTCGTCCGGCAGGCCGCGCGAACTGGCCTGCGAGAGGAAAATCGCGAGGTCGGCACCGGTCATCCCCACGACGAGCGCGTCGGCCTCGTCACTGACGTCCGAAATCTGACTGATGAACGCCTCGAAGTTCGTCGAGCCCTGATCCGACCTGGTTACGTTGACCCGCTCGTAGGAGTCGCTAGTGGACTCCATTCGCGTCTCGACCTCGTTCAGTACCGACTCGCCGTACGCGTAGTCCGCGATGTGATAGACGATCTGATCGCCGAGTTCGTCGGCGGTCCACTGGGCCATCACCTCCGCGATCTGTGCGGTGCTCGTCTCGAACCGAAACACGTACTCGTTGCAGTTCTCGCCGGTGATCGAGATATCCGCCGCTCCCGGCGTGTAGACGACTTCGTTATCGGCGACGAAACTGTTGATCGCGAGCGCGGCCGAACTCGAGATACAGCCGCTGATGAACTGTGCGCCGTCGGATTGGACCGCCTGCTGGGCCTGCTGGGTCGCCGTCGCCGGGTCGAGTTGCGTATCGTACTCCTCGTGTTCGATCGTGAAGTCGTACTCATCGCTGTCGTTGATCTGCTGGATCGCCAGTTCGGTTCCCTGATAGTGTTCCTTCGCGAGAGCGCTAAACTCGCCTGTCCTCGGCTCGAGAACGCCGAACTGGACCGTGTCGAAGTTCTCGTCGTCTCCGCCACCCAACTCGTCCGGATCGCCGACGCAGCCGGCCAATCCGGATATCCCGATCGTACCGCCAGCGGTAATTGCCTTTAGTAAATCACGCCTCCGGCCACGCGGCCTGTTATCTCGAGCCATACCTTCAGTAGATTACATCATCCTATAAAAATCGACCCCGTTTTATGGCGGTTTTATACACGCCGTCCCCGATGTCCGGAGACTATCCTCGACGCCCGGCGGTTCCGTTCTCGGTCACAACCGGAGAACGGACGACTGAGGTGTCCGCTCGGACGACTCGATGCGCGGGAACGAACCGGAAGATTATGTGTATTGGTATCTATTCTCAAGATATGTTTCGGATACTGGTGGGACTCGATACCGACGAAAATCGCGCGCGAGCGCAGGCGTCGATGATCGAATCGCTCCCCGGTTCGACCGACGAGATCACGGCCGTTCTCGCGCACGTGTTCCAGGAGAACCCCGAGGGGCGATCGGTCCAGCAACTCGCCGGCGTCCGCCAGGTCGCTACGGCCTTCGACGAGAGCGGCGTCGACTACGAGTACTACGAGACGAGCGGTGACCCGGTGTCGGAGCTCATCGCGGCGGCCGACGAGATGGACGTCGACATGATCTGTCTCGCCGGCCGGAAACGGACGCCGACGGGGAAGGTGCTCTTCGGGAGCGTGACCCAGTCGGTCATCCTCGGAACCGACAGGCCCGTCGTCACCGTCAGCCCCGAGGAGTGACCCGCCGATCGTCGTCCGACCCGCAACGGCGAACGGGAATGGTGGCTCGAGGAGATCCCCCACTCTCCCGGCGCGGGATAACTACCGCAAATATACGGGGTGTGGTATTGTGGGTCTAGGGTGCCTCGGTTTCGGACGCGAACGTCATGTCGACCAACGCCTGCTCCGCCTGGAACCCCGAACGCTGTACCGGGACGACCGACTGCCCGCCGCGCTGCCCGCGGTTTATCGACGGGCACGGCGACCCCGTCCTCGTCGTTCCGTATTCGGCGTCTCGATTCAGCGACCTCGTCTCGATGTACGTCGACTACCCCGATCGCCACCGGTCGATGGGACTCCCGCCGGCGACCCGCGATCGGATCGAAGGCTGTCTCGAGGAACTGATCGAGCGCGGAGCCAACGTCATCGCCGCGTCGGAGGGACGAATTGTCGGTCACGCGGCGTACGCGCCGCGCTCGAGCCGGGAGCCGCAGTTCGTCGTGTTCGTCGATCCGAGTTATCACGACCGCGGCATCGGGAGCGAACTCTGTCGACACGTCGTCGCCCGCGCCGCCGACGCCGGCCACGAGGCGCTCGTACTCGACGTCGATGCGGCGAACGAACGCGCCGTCCACGTCTACCGCCGGATGGGGTTCGAGACGGTCGATCGGAACGGGAACGAGCTCCGAATGCGACTGTCGTTCGACGAGCCCATCGTCGAGACGGTCCGGTTGCCGCCCGCGGAGCGTCCGGTGCGTCCGTAGCGGCGCGGTTCGGTCTGGTGGCAATGTGCGGTGGGTTCGACGAGCGTCGCGACGGGGATCGAGCGACTGACCCGTTCGCCGCCCGAGGTGGGTCTCGGTCGACCCCGTCCTGTCAATTCTGTTGTCTCTCAGTGGCATGTGTACTCACCACATGATTTTTATCGGGGGACTCCGGATTGTTGAGTGAGGATGAGTTATAAGCAGATAGAGACAGCGCCTCGGTCGGAGATCCGGGCGCTGCAAAACGAACGGCTCCGCGAAACGGTTCGCCACGCCTACGAGAACGTCGACTACTACCGCCGGGAACTCGACGCCGCGGGCATCGCGCCGGAGGACGTACGGACGGTCGACGATATCCAGAAGCTTCCGTTCACGACGAAAGAGGACTTCCGCGACGAGTATCCCGACGGTCTCTTCGCCGTCGACGACGCCGATATCCGACGCATCCACGCCTCCTCGGGCACGACGGGCAAACCGAAGATCGTCTCCTATACCGAGGACGATCTGGACGTGTGGAGCGAAGTCGTCGCCCGGTGTCTCGCCGCCTCCGGCGTCGAACCGGGGGAGACGGTCCAGAACGGCTACGGCTACGGCCTGTTCACGGGAGGGCTCGGCCTCCACTACGGGATCGAAGAACTCGGCGCGACGGTCATCCCGATCGGCGGCGGGCAGACCCAGCGACAGGTGGAGCTGTTACAGGACTTAGAGAGCGACGTCCTCACCTGCACCCCGTCGTACTCGCTGTACCTCGCGGAGACGGCCGAGGAGATGGGCGTCGACGTCAGCGAGCTGCCGGTGTCGACGGTGGTCTTCGGGGCGGAACCCTGTACGGATCCGATGCGCGAGGAGATCGAAGAGCGCCTCGACGTCACGGGGATCGACATCTACGGACTGTCCGAGATCATCGGTCCCGGCGTCTCCAACGAGTGTCACGAAGCGCAGGAGGGGCTGCACATCTGGGAGGACCACTTCTATCCCGAAGTGGTCGACCCGGACACGGGAGAACCCCTGCCGGAGGGCGAGGAGGGCGAACTCGTGTTGACGACGCTCACGAAGGAGGCCCTGCCCGTGCTCCGCTACCGTACCGGCGACCTCACTACGCTCACGACCGAGAAGTGTGCGTGCGGCCGCACGATGGTCCGAATGGACAACGTCACCGGTCGCGCCGACGACCTCATCATCGTTCGCGGCGTCAACCTCTATCCCAGCGAGATCGAGGGCGTCGTCCTCGAGTTCGACGCAGTTGCGCCCTACTACCGCATCGACCTCGATCGCGAGGACAACCTCGACACCCTCGAGCTCACGATCGAACTGGCCGACGACTTCGACGGCGACGTCGCGGAGCTTCGAGACCGAATCCTCACCCGGTTATCGAACGTCCTCTCGTTTACGCCGGACGAACTGAACGTCGTCGAACCGGGTAGCATTGAGCGCACGAAGGTCGGCAAAGTGAAACGCGTCTACGACCACCGATAGCCCCTTCGGGACGTCGCGTCGAGTCGCACCGTCGATCGGACACAGGTGGAAGTCGACCGGCCCGCGTCGGACCCGACGCCGACAGCGTCGACCGACTGTAGTGATATCTCCGCGGCGTACAGGCGCTCCGGCAGCGGAGTCGTCGATTCGAGCAGCGTCGACCGCGGGCTCGCATCGATTCTCGGTCGCGTCTCCGGTTCCCGTCACTGAGGTAAATTATTTGTGTCATGAGAGGGATGGTCACGTATGGCATACAGCTACGAGCCGCATCACTTCGAAGACTTCGAACCTGGCCAGGAGTTCGAGAGCGTCGGCCGGACCGTCACGGAATCCGATTTCGTCATGCACTCGGCGCTGGCCGGTGACTGGACCGAACTGCACACGAACAAGGAGTACGCGGAGGACGGACCCTTCGACGGCCGGATCGCCCACGGGCCGATGACGTTCGTCCAGGCGACGGGCTTCGTCTACCGCACCGGGATCGTCGAGCGCACGGCGTACGCTTTCCTCGGTATGAACTACATGGATCTCCCGAACCCGGTCTACATCGGAGACACGCTCTCGCTCGAGATAGAGGTCAGCGAGAAGAAGGACATCGAACACGACGACGCCGGAATCGTCGTCCTCGACACCGAGATGACGAACCAGGACGACACCGTCGTGTTTCAGGGCGACATGAAGTTCCTCATCAAACGGAAGGAATAGCGCGCAGAACGCGGCGTCGCTGACGGAGGCCGTCGGTGCGGACCCGTTCGTCGGAGTCACATCCGTATCGATCCGGCCATCGGAACTGCCCGCTCACAGTCGGCGTCGCCTCGGTCCGATACTCGGCGGCGACCGGGCGATGCGAGAGCGATAGCTACCGACCGCAGCGCTCGAGGGCTGGTCCCGAACCGTCCGGCGCTCGCTTTCCAGTGATTCGTCGCCGACGTTCCGTCGTTACCGGCGTCCGATCGCGTCTCCGAAACCGCACGCGACCACCGTCTCGACTCCGACACGAGCACGGTCATTCGGCAGCAGTTGTATCATATATAGAATATAGCGATCTATCTAGTATTTAGTTCGGAATGAACTCGAGAGAACCGACCTTACTTCGCCGTACACACCGAGCAGCGATCCGCGATAAGAGACTTCGATCGCGTGCTCGTATACCGGTGGTAAACGGGGTAGAAGTGCCGGTATCGTAGTGGTCGCGCCTTCGAGACCATAACCGTATTGCAGTCGGCGATCCGTCTCTCTATCTCCGCCTATTTCGCCTTATACGCCGCGTAGTGCGCCTGAATACCCAAACTATCGATCCTAGCTCTTACGAGTGGAGATCTGCTATCGTTCCGTCGAGTTCAATTCGACCATTACCCGACACCAGATATGATATAATTACGATGGTTACTCTGTCTTACCATCTATAATACTATTCTTGTGGCCACGATGGACAGTAGTTCTCATACGTTCGCCGGTCGGCGGTCCGAAGCTGGGGTCCCAAACTAACTTTACAATGGAAACCAAATCGAGTGTATGGCACGATCGGAGGTACGAACGATTTCGGACGGCCAGCCCGCGTCGACGCTCGCAACCGAGGGCGGAGGTGGCTAGATGGTCGACCACGAGACCTGGGGCGACGAACAGGCGACGACCACCGTCACGGTCGATGGCCACGACCTCGAGGTCGCCTACCACGAGGACGGCCCGAGCGCGGGCGGTGCGGGCGACGAGCCGCCGGTCGTCTTCCTCCACGGAATCCCGACCTGGTCGTTCCTCTGGCGCGATATCGTTCCGGCGGTCGCCAAGGAGCGCCGGACGATCGCGCCGGATCTGGTCGGCTACGGGAACTCCGCGATGCAAGACGGCTTCGACCGCTCGATCCGCGCTCAGGAGGTGATGCTCGAGGGACTGCTCGAGGACCTCGATATCGACCGAGTCGTCCTCGTCGCCCACGATATCGGCGGCGGGGTCGCCCTGCGCTTTGCCGCGCACAACCCGGACGCCGTCGAGCAGCTCGTGCTCTCGAACGCCGTCTGTTACGACTCCTGGCCCGTCGAGTTCGTCTCGGAGCTCGGACTGCCGTCGACTGCCGACAGAGAGCGCGAGGAACTCGAGGCCCGCCTCGAGTCGGCGTTCGTCGACGGTGCCTACGGCGAGGCCGATCCCGAGTTCGTCGAGGGAATGAAGACGCCGTGGCTGACCGACGAGGGCCACCTGTCGCTGGTTCGCGACGCCGTCGCGACGAACACGAACCACACGACCGAGATCGACTACGGCGCGATCGAGGCCGAGACGCTGTTGCTGTGGGGCGAAGACGACGTCATGCAGCCCTACGACTACGCCGAGCGGTTGGCCGAAGATATCGACGACGCCGCGCTCGCACCGGTGTCGGACGCCTATCACTGGGTTCCCGAGGACCGGTCGGACGCCTACGGCGACCGCCTGCTCGACTTTCTGAAATGAATGGACACATAACGCTAGCGTATAAAACAGACCAACTATATGACTGACGACGACCAACCGAACTGGGATTTCAAGGACCGCGACATCGCGATCCTCTGTGAGCTCTCGAAGGACCCGCAGCTCTCCTCGCGGGAACTGACGAGCGTGCTCAAGGCCGAGTACGACATCGACGTCTCGCACGTCACCGTCAGCGAGTCGATCCGACGGATGCGCGACGAGGGCGTGTTCAGGGAGGCGATCATCCCCAACGAGGAGTACTACACCTTCGCGCTGTTCGAGTTCAAGTTCAACACCGAGCACTTCGAGGATGGCTGGCGCGACGCGATGGAGTACATTCAGGACAGCAAGCACACGCTGTTTTACTTCCTCTCCGACGGGGAATACCAGTGGAAGACCGTCATGATGTTCCGAAGCTCAGAGCAGATCTCGAAGTGGATCCACAACTGCTACAAGGAACACGGCGACGTCATCGCGAACATCCGGAACTCCTCGGTCCACAACGTGCTCAAGTTCCGGACCGATCCGCAGATCTACGAGGACTTGCGCAGCGATCAGACCGAGTAAAACGGTTCTGGTCCCGTCTTTCGTCGACTATACATCGATTAGCGGACGCCGAGCCGGTCGCACGCCAGTCGGTGACCACCGGAGGCCAACAGCCGCCGGCCGATCGGCGACCGCCGCGGATCAGCGACCGCCGCGGATCAGCGACCGCCCGCGCTATCGGCGCCGCCGCTCCGGAACAGTCGGTAAGTCGTCCGGCCGACGGCCGCCTCGCCGTCGGCGCCGGTGACCGAGACCTGCGTGACGCCGGAGGTCTTGCCCGCGCGAACGACCTCCGCCTCGGCCCGGAGGTCGCCCGTCGCCGGCCGGAGGTAGGAGACGTTGAGGTCGGTCGTCGTCAGCCCGGCCCCGCTCGGGTCGTCGAACGTCGAGCGAAGCGCGAACGCGCTGGCGGTGTCGATCAGCGTGGCGACGATGCCGCCGTGGATCGGGTCGTAGCCGTCCGAACCGACCGGGTTCTCGAACTCCTCGTCGTGGTCGATGGCGAGGACTGCACGACCCTCCTCGAGGGATTCGACGCGGACGTCGAGCCACGAGAGGTAGCCGTGGCTGTCGACGAACGACTGCCACTCGGGCCAGCCGGTGGCGTCGTCCGTATCGGGGACATCGGCAGTGACGGTCGTCTCCCCTGTCTCGGGCGCATCGGTGGCGTCGTCCGCGTCCGTCAGGTCCTCGGAGTCCTGCATCTCGTTACTCGCCCTCGAATTCGGGTTCGCGGTCCTCGGCGAAGGCCGTCGTGCCCTCGAGCACGTCGTCGGTGCTGGACAGCAGGCCGAAGCCCTGGCTCTCCATCGTGAGGGCGGCCTCCATGCTCGCGTCCTGGCCTTCGTTCATGACCTTCTTGGCGACCTCGAGGCCGATCGGCGGCCCGTTGCGGAGGTCGTCGACGAACTCCGCGACGGTGTCGTCGAAGTCGTCGCGCTCGACCGAGCGGTTGATCAGTCCCCACTCCTCGGCGCGGTCGGCGTCGATGTGGTTGCCGCGGAAGACCAGTTCCTTCGCGCGGGTCTCGCCGAGCACGCGGAGGAGCCGTTGGGTGCCGCCGCCGCCGGGGATCAGCCCGAGGGTGATTTCGGGGGCGCCGAACGCGGAGCGCTCGGTCGCGACGCGCAGATCGCAGGCGAGCGCGAGTTCGAGGCCGGCGCCGAGACAGAAGCCGTCGATCTTCGCGAGGACGGGACGGGGGAAATCGTTGACCGTCTCGAACGCGGGAGTGACGTCCATCAGGTCCGTCGGCTCGGCGTCGCTGAATTCGGAGATGTCGGCGCCGGCACTGAACGCGCGGTCGCCCGCGCCTTCGATGGTCGCACACCGAACCTCGTCGGCGTCGATCGACGAGAACAGGTCGTCGATCTCCGCGAGCAGGTCACCCGAGAGGGCGTTCATCCGCGAGGGGCGGTCGAGTTCCACCTGCAGGACGCCGTCCTCGAGTTCGTAATTCAGGTCGTGGTAGGGACCGAGTTCGTCGTCGCCGTAGTCGTAGAAGCCCGCGCCAGCGTCCTCGCCGGTCTTCCCCTCCGTGACCAGTTCCTCGAGGTACGGGTGGGGCTCGAACCGGTCCGAGCCGGTCTCCTCGTAGAGGGTCCCGAGTTTCTCGAGGACCGTATCGAGGCCGAGCTTGTCGGCGCGCCGGCAGATACCCTCGGGGAAGCCCAGCCCGAGCTGGACGCCGGTGTCGACCTCCTCGGGAGTGGCGACGTCCTCGCCGACGAGGAAGGCGGCGCGGTTGATCATCCGGGCCTCGACGCGGAGCCAGTCGAAGTCGTCCGCGTCTTCGGGCTCGTAGTCGGCGCCGTCGCCCTCCTCGTAGTCGTAGTAGCCCGTCCCGGTCTTCTGGCCGAGGTCTCCGGCCTCGACCTTCTCCTCCGTGATCGGCGGAATCGGGCTGCCACCCTCCTTGCGGACGTGGTAGCCGACGTCGATGCCGGTCAGGTCGGCGAGTTCGAACGGCCCCATCGGGTAGCCCCGCTCGTGGACCATCGTCGCGTCAGCCTGCCGAATCGTCGCCTCGCCGTTCGAGACCATGAACGCGGGCTCGCCGCCGAAGGGGCCGACGATGGTGTTGACGACGAAGCCGCGGACGTCCTTACGGACGTAGATCGGCGTCTTGCCGATCGACTCGACCCACTCGTAGCCCGCTTCGGCCGTCTCGTCGCTGGTGTCCTGCCCGTAGATGACCTCCACGAGGTCCATCTTCACCGGCGGGTTGAAGAAGTGCAGCCCGAGCACGCGTTCGGGCGTGTCGACGGCCTCCGCGATATCTGTGATCGGCAGACTCGAGGTGTTCGTCGCCAGCAGGGTGTCCTCGCTGGTATACGCCTCGAGGTCGGAGAAGATGTCGTGTTTCAGTTCGAGGTCCTCCGGCGCGGCCTCGATGACGAGGTCGGCGTCCGCGACGGCGGCTTCGAGATCCGTCGTCGTGTCGATCCGCTCGAGGACCGCCTCGGCCGACTCGTCGATCAGCTCCTTCTCCTCGAGTTTCTGCAGACTCCACTCGATGGACTCGTAGCCGTCCTCAACGAACTCGTCTTTGATGTCCCGCATCGTGACGTCGTAGCCGGCCATCGCGGTCACTTCGGTGATTCCGTGTCCCATGTTCCCCGCGCCCAGCACAGCGACGCGGTCGATGCTGTCGAGTGACATGGTCGTCCTGTCGCTCGGAATCGTCTTAATACCACCGACACTTGCTTAGCAATGTTAACTGCGTTGTCTACGGTTGTAAAGCGCGTTCGTCGATTCCGGTTTTCGGTGAACTTCGGTAACGTTGACTCGAGTTTTGTTCTGCGAAACGTGACTGCGCGGTACGGTGGTCGAGTGAGTCGGTACCGGTAGACGGCGCTCGGTTCTCGAGCCTCGAGTTCTGCGACACGCTTCGAAACTAAACCACGCGGACGGACTCCGTCGCACTCCGGACTGCCGAACTCACGTGCGGCGGCGCGCGCTGTCGTGTGCTCGAATGATAGTGAGAACACATCGACGATATCGTGCGAGGGATGAGCGGGTAAACGCAGTGCGCGAGCGAATCGGCTGGGGAGGGCGTGGCGATTCCCTGTTGCCAGCGTGTGCAGAACACTCGAATGCCGTCTGCTACGAACCGAATCCGGCGGTTCCTTCCACCTCGCTGTACTCTGGCAACGGGGGCTTCCACGTCCTCCCTAGCCGACTTCTGCTCGCGGGCCGTGCGCGGCGCGCAGCGCCGCGAACTCGAGGCGGTGAAACCGCCTCGTACGGCCCGCTCGCACGGTTCGCGGAACCTCCGGTTCCGCGCTAACGCTCACTCACGCTGTTCGTTCGCACATCCCTCGCGATATTCGAACCGCGACTCCGTCGCGGTTCAGCGCGCCAGCAGCGTTCACTGCTGCGGCTGACCAACTCTCCACTGTAATCCAGCGGGAAGCGATCGCCGATTACAGCGGTTCGTCGCCCTCGAGGATCCGCTTTGCGCGCGCGGCCAGTGCCGGGACGCGGTCTTCCATCTTCGGGTACAGCGGGTTGTCCGCGTTGCCCTCGAGATGCCGGCGGAAGAACATCTCGCCGAGGCCGGCCAGTTTATAGACCGCCAACGTCCGGTAGAACCGCTCGTGTTCGAACTCGAGGCCGGTGAGTTCCTCCCAGCGGTCGACGAGTTCGATGCGGGTCGGGTAGCCCTCGCGTTCCATAAACCGCGTGACCAGTTCCGGAATCTCGGGGGCGGGATCCTTCGGATCGCGCCAGTAGGAGAGCATCCAGCCCAGATCGGCCCGCGGGTCGCCCAGCGTCGCCATCTCCCAGTCGAAGACGGCGTTGAGTTCCGGCGGCGTGCCGGGGGCGAACATCACGTTATCGAGCTTGTAATCGCCGTGGACCAGCGAGTGCGGGTGGTCCTCGGGGACGTTTGACTCGAGCCAGTCGCCGACCTCGTAGAGGACGGGCACCTCGCGCTCGTCCTCGGTGACCTCGAACGCCCACGAGAGCTGTTTGCCCCAGCGGTCGACCTGCCGTTGGGTGTAGCCCGTGGGACGGCCGAACTCGCCGAGGCCGAGTTCCTCGTAGTCCAGCCGGTGGATCTTCGCCAGCGTGTCGACGAGTTCCTCGCCGGTCCGCCGGCGGTGGGCGGGGTCGGCGAACCGCTCCGGTTCGTCCTCCCGGAGGACGTCGCCCTCGAGGCGTTCCATCACGTAGAAGTCGCTGCCGATGACGGCGTGGTCGTCGCAGGCCACCTTCGTCTCGGGGACAGGGACGTCGGTGTCCGTCAGGGCCGACGTCACCCGATGCTCCCGGAGAACGTCGTGGGCGGTGTCGGCGGTCTCGCCCGGCGGCGGTCGCCGGATGACCAACTCCTCGCCGCCCCAAGTGACGAACAGCGTCTCGTTGGAGTGGCCCTCCTGGTGGCGCTCGATCTCGTAGCCGTCGACCTCGCCGAGGTGCTCCTCGAGGTAGGCGACTAGCGCGTCCTCGTCGACCAGCCGCTCGTAGTACTCGTCGCTCATGGCGTACTGAGGGGAGCCGATACGGTGAATTCCGTCGGATCGCGATGCGCGCTCGACATTTGTGGACAGTACTAACGCGACTCTCCTTTACGAAAATAGTTTCGCTGGAAATTCTTTCTTACAATGTTCATACGATACGAGTTATCAATCCACGTGGCTACGACGGTCAGAAGTGATTCAGTCGCCGTCGCGGTTCCCAAATTTATGGCCGATGCCGAGTCGGCCCGCGTTCACGTCCCATCGACGATCTCGAGCACCTCCGCGGGCGATTCGATCCGGTAGGAGACGGCCGGGCCGTCCTCGGCGCCGAAGGCGACACCGCGGATTCCCATCTCGTCAGCGCCCTTCACGTCGTGGTCGTACCGGTCGCCGATCATCAGCGATCGTTCGGGGGCGACGCCGGCCTTCGCGAGCGCCGTCTCGAAGATTTCGGGATCGGGCTTGGTCCGGCCGACCTCCTCCGACGTGGTGATCGAATCGAACCGTTCGCGGACGCCAAACTGCTCGAGCATCTCCTTTCCCGCCTCGTCGTCGACGTCGCTGATGACGCCGACGTGGATCTCGCGGTCGGCGAGTTTCGCGATGGTCTCCGGAGCGCCCGGGACTGGTTCGATCGACGAGTTGACGATTTCCTCGAAGTCGGGTTCCCATCGCTCTCGCGGGAGTTTCTCGCCGACGAGGGCCTCGACGCCCGCCGCGTACCCCTCGCGGGCCGAGCGAAACTCGGTGCCATCGCGCTCGCGGAAGTAGTCGCCGACGGCCGTCCGCCAGACGTCGACGGCTTCCTCGACGCTCATCTCGAGGCCGTGCTCCTCGACCAGCCCCTCGACGAACGCCGCGTGGGCGCCCTGGACGGACTCGAGATCGAGGATGACGCCGCCGATGTCCCAGAAGACGGCCTCCCAGTCGGCGGATTCGTCGTCGATCGTGCGCTCATCGGCGCTCATCGCTCCGCCCTCCAAAGGTTCGAGCGGTCGACGTCGTCGATACTCGCACAGCCCGAGAGCCCCACCGTCAGGTCGACGTCGGCCAGCAGGTTCTCGAGAACCGCGCGCACACCGTCCTCGCCGCCGATTCCGAGACCGAGCGCGTAGGGTCGGCCCAGCAGGACCGCATCGGCGCCGAGCGCGACCGCGCGGAAGACGTCGCTCCCGCGGCGGATCCCGCTGTCGAAGAGGACGGGGAACTCCTCGTCGGCCGCCGTGGTGTCGTCGACCGCGTCGACCACGTCAGGTAGCGCGTCGAGGGCCGGTATCGCGCCGTCGACCTGTCGGCCGCCGTGATTCGAGACGATCAGACCGTCCACACCGCGGTCGACCGCCTCGCGGGCGTCGTCGGGGTGGAGCACGCCCTTGAGAACGATCGGCAGGTCGGTCTGTTCGTCGAGCCAGTCGAGGTCCTCCCACGTCAGCGAGGCGTCGCCGAAACACTCCTTCCAGGAGCGGATCGCCGAGACGGGGTCGTCCTCGGGATCGGCCTCGAGCCGGGCTCGAAACGCGGGATCCGCGAAGTAGTTCTGTAGGCCCTGGGTCTCGAGGAAGGGGAGATAGCCGAGTTCGATGTCGCGCTCGCGCCAGCCCATCTTCGGCGTGTCGAGGGTGACGACGACGGCCTCGTAGCCCGCGTCTTCGGCGCGCTCGAGGAAGCTGGCGGCGACGTCCCGGTCGGCGCTCCAGTAGAGCTGGAACCAGCCCGGACTGTCGCCCAGCTCGTCCGCGACGTCCTCGAACGTGTACGAGGAGACCGAACTCAGGACCATCGGAATCCCGAACTCGCGGGCCGCGCGGGCGACGGCCAGTTCGGCCTCCTCGTGGAGGATCTCCTGGACGCCGATCGGCGCGAGCAGGACGGGCGCGGGGTACTCGGTTCCGAAGAGGTCGACCGAGAGGTCTCGGTCCGAGACGTCGCGCAGCATTCGAGGAACGATCTGCCACGTCTCGAAGGCGCGATCGTTCGCCCGGACCGTCGATTCGGAGCCGGCGCCGCCGACGACGTAGGCGAACGCCTCCTCGCTGAGCTCCTCGCGAGCGCGTTCGACGAGATCCTCGTAGGAAACGGGGAACTCGGGCGGTTCGTCCTCGAGCATCCCGCGGCTGTAGACCGCCTGCTGTCGGTTCGGTCCGTACCGCGGTACGTCGTCCGGCGTCTCGTCTATCGGTGCGTCGTTCGGGGCCTCGTTCGTCGGCGCGTCGTCCGGGACCTCGTCCGCTGGATCGTTCCGTGAGGTATCATCTGTCATATCTGTGAGGTTTGCGAGCCGTCGCCGTCGATCTCCGCATCCGACCCGCCGCCGTCGATCTCCGCATCCGACCCGCCGCTGTCTGTATATCCGTGACACCGATTGCCATTCACTTAACGGTACGGTATCTATACCCAACTTTATTAACAAACTCTGCGTATGCCCTGGTGGAGCTAACAATGGAAGAGAAACAGCGAGTTACGGGTGGTCGCGTATGAGTACCGATCAGTTCAGCGTCGACGGCGACGTCGCCATCGTCACGGGTTCCTCGAGCGGCATCGGGCGGGGTATCGCCGAGCGGTTCGCCGCGGACGGCGTCGACGTCGTCGTCTGTTCGCGCGAACAGGAGAACGTCGATCCCGTCGCCGAGGAGATCAACGAGAGCGAACGTCCCGGTGAGGCGCTGGCCGTCGAGTGCGACGTGACCGACCGCGACGCCGTCGAGGCGCTGGTCGAGGCGACCGTCGAGGAGTTCGGCGGGCTGGACGTGCTGGTCAACAACGCCGGCGCGTCGTTCATGGCCGACTTCGACGACATCTCGCCGAACGGCTGGGAGACGATCATCGACATCAACGTCAACGGCACCTACCACTGCACCCACGCCGCCGCGGAGCACTTAAAAGACGACGGCGGCTGCGTGATCAACCTGGCCAGCGTCGCCGGCCAGCGGGGGTCGCCGATGATGAGCCCCTACGGCGCCGCCAAGGCCGCGGTCATCAACCTCACGACGACGCTCTCCTACGAGTGGGCCGACGACGACGTCCGCGTCAACTGCATCGCCCCCGGCTTCGTCGCCACGCCGGGCGTCGAGAGCCAGATGGGCGTCTCCGCCGACAACATCGACCGCGAGGAGGTCGCCCGCCGCATCGGCACCGTCGAGGAGATCGCCGACCTCACGCAGTTCCTCGCCAGTCCGGCCTCGTCGTACATCATCGGCGAGACGATCACGGCCCAGGGCGTCCCGCAGATCAGCGAAGAGACCGACTTCTAGGACGTCGCTTCCGTTCGATTGACTTCGCCCCCTCGCGGCCGGCGGACGGAGACGCCGTCACGCCCTATTGGAAACGGCTGCACCGATCCAAACATTCACAACTCGATGGATGGCAACGGACGATATGTCCCCGTGGAGGCGTTTCGCGACCGCGAACGGAATCCGCTCCATCTCGGCCCTCGGCGGACTGTTCGTCCTCGTGGGAGCAGTTCAGGTGAGCGAGGACGTGTTGGCGGATAGCTCCGTCAGGGAAGCGCTCGCCGATTTCGTTCTCTTCGCCGGACCGGCCGTCGTCCTCCTCTACGGGGGGTATCGGATACGACGAAGCGATCTCCCGCCCGATCGGTATCCGCGTATCGCCGGCTGGTGTTTCGGTGGTCTGGTACTGCTGCTCGGCGTCACCGGCCTGCTCGCGCTCAATCCCGAGGCCACCCTCGGAGACCCGATACGGGAGATCGGTCTGCAGACGGCGGTCGGTAGTATCGCCGGTCTGGGAGTCGGTGTGATGGAAGCACGGGCTCTCACGCGCGCGGCAGAAGCCGAGCGGAGCGAGCAGGCGCTGCGCGAGGAACGGAACTTCATCGAGGAACTCGTCGAGACGGCGCCGATCGGGATCGCGACGCTCGACGGCGACGGCGCGTTCGATTTCCTCAACGATCAGATTCGGGACCTCTTCGGATACACGTCGGACGATATCGGCGGCTACGAGGAGCGCACGGACCTGTTCGATCCGATCCGGTTGGACGGGACGCCGCTCGCTCCGGAGGAGAGTCCGTCCTATCGAATCGTCGAGCACGGGGAGACCGTCCACGACGGCCCGATCGGGTTCGAACGACCCGACGGCGAGCGCGTGTGGCTACTGATCAGCGGCAAACCGTTGCAGGACGATGGGCGGCGAAAAGCCGTGCTCACCTGCACGGACGTCACCGAACGGGTGGAGTACGAACGCGACCTACAGGAATCGAACGAACGGCTGGAGCAGTTCGCCTACGCCGCCTCTCACGACCTGCAGGAACCGCTTCGGATGATCTCGAGTTACCTCCAACTGCTCGAGAACCGGTACGCCGACGAACTCGACGCCGAGGCCCGGGAGTTCATCGACTTCGCGGTGGACGGGGCCGATCGGATGCGCGGAATGATCGACGCCCTGCTCGACTACTCCCGGGTCGACAAGGAGACGGATACGTTCGAGACCGTCGAACTGGACAGCGTCCTGAGCGACGTCCGCGCGGACCTCCGGGCGAGAATCGAAGCGAGCGACGCCGAGATCGCGGTCGACTCGCTCCCGCGGGTCTACGGCGACGGAGAGCAGCTCCGACAGGTGTTCCGGAACCTGCTGGACAACGCCATCGAATACAGCGGCGAGGAGCCGCCGCGCGTACGCGTCTCGGCCGAACGGGACGAGGACGAGTGGGTGATCGCCGTCCGCGACGAGGGAATCGGAATCGATACGGAGGAACTCGACCGCGTTTTCGAGGTGTTCGAGCGCCTCCATCCCCCCGACGAGCACGACGGGACGGGCATCGGACTGGCGCTCTGCGAACGGATCGTCGAACGCCACAACGGAGAGATCTGGGCCGAGTCGGTACCGGGCGACGGTTCGACGTTTTACTTCACCGTTCCCGTCGAGGAGCGGCCGCCGAACTCCGTCGGTGAGCCGCTCACCGCGTAGCGACCGAAACCCCGTGGTTCGCTGGCGCGCTCAGTCGAGAGCGGATGACGGAACGACGACCGTCCGCCGGAGGCGATCCGTAAACGGAAGTGATCGTGCTGCCAATTCCCATACACCCAAAAGGACGGCGCTGGTCTGTGACCTACGATGACAGACCGAGACGTTCACCTGCCGGTCGCGGCCCAGCCGACCGTCGACTCGATCGTCGACTACACGCAACGCGCGGAGGAGGGCGGCTACGACTGCGCGTGGCTCCCCGAGACGTGGGGACGAGACGGCGCCACCGTCCTGACGGCGATGGCCGAACGCACCGCGGAGATCGATATCGGCTCGAGCATCCTCAACACCTACTCCCGGTCGCCGGCGCTGCTCGGCCAGACCGCGGCGACGCTCCAGGAGGTCTCCGACGGGCGGTTCCGACTCGGACTCGGCCCTAGCGGCCCCGTGGTCATCGAGAACTGGCACGGAATGGAGTACGGCAATCCGCTCCGGCGCACCCGCGAGACCGTCGAGATCGTCCGACAGGTCCTCTCGGGAGAGACCGTCGACTACGACGGCGACGACTTCCAGCTCTCGGGCTTCCGCCTGCGTTGCGAGGCTCCGGACCCCCAGCCGCCGGTCGAGGTCACTGGAATGGGACCGAAGGCCGTCGAACTCGCCGGCCGGTTCGCCGACGGCTGGCACGGGATCATGCTCACCCCCGAGGGGATGGCAGATCGCATCGAAGATATCGAACGGGGCGCCGATCTCGGCGACCGCGACCCCGACGAGGTGCAGGTCACCGCCGGCGTCACCTGCTGTGCCCTCGAGGATACCGAGCGCGCCCGCGAACTCGCCCGCCAGCACGTTGCCTTCTACGTCGGCGGGATGGGTACCTTCTATCGGGACGCCCTCGAGCGCCAGGGTTACGACGCGGCCGGGGAGATCCACGACGCCTGGCAAGCGGGCGACCGCGAGCGGGCCCTCGAACTGGTCGACGAGACCGTCCTCGAGGATCTCTGTGCCTTCGGCGATCCCGAGACCGCACGGGAGCGACTCGAGCGCTACGAGGCGGTCGACGGGATCGACGCCGTCGCGGTCAGCTTCCCGCGGGGCGCCGACGAGGACGAGATCCGGCGGACGATGGACGCGGTGGCGCCCGACGCCTGAGCGATCGCTCGTCCCCTTCGACAGCTACAAACCGCGGATCGACGGAGTTCGTGGTATGCCCGGCAAGGTGAGCCCGGACGACCTGCTCGCGCACGTCTTCGAGCGGACGGGAACCGACGACGAGACGGTCCTCCAGGGGCCGGCCAACGGGGAGGACGCCGCCGCCATCGCCCCGTTCGGCGGCGACGAGACGCTCGTGGTCAGCTCCGACCCGATCTCGCTGGCCGCGGAGGGCGTCGGCTCTCTCGCAGTACCGATCGCGTGCAACGACGTCGCCGCCTCCGGCGCCGATCCGCGGTGGCTGACCGTCGTCATCATGCTCCCCGACGAGGAGACCGACCTCGAGGCGATCACTAGCGACCTCGACGCCGCGGCCCGGGACGTCGGCGCGACGATCGTCGGCGGCCACTCGGAGTACGTCGACCAGCTCGAGCGGCCCCTCCTGTCGCTGACCGCGATGGGGACCGCCGAGTCGTTCGTCCCGACCGGCGGCGCCGAACCCGGCGACAGCGTCGTCATCACGAAGGCCGCGGGGCTCGAGGGAACGGCCATCCTCGCGGCCGACTTCGGCGACGACCTCGGGATCGACGACGCCGTCCGCGAGCGCGCCGCGGCGTTCGTCGACGAGATCAGCGTGGTTCCGGACGCCCGCGCGGTCCGCGAGTACGCCACCGCGATGCACGACCCGACGGAGGGCGGCGTCGCGGCAGGCCTGCTCGAGATCGCCCGCGCGTCGGGCGTTCGGCTCGACGTCGATCGCGAGGCGATCCCGATCCGCGAGGAGACGGCGCAGTTGTGCGCGGCCGCCGGCGTCGACCCCCTGCGGATCTTCGGCTCGGGCGCGCTGCTCGCGACGGTCCCGAGCGACGACGTCGCGGACTGTCTCGCGACGCTCGAGGCGGCCGGCCTCGAGGGGAGCGAGATCGGAACGGTCGACGAGGGCGACCCCGCGCTCGTACTCGACGGGGAGTCGATCACCGACCCGATCGAGGACGACCTCTACCCGCTCTGGGCGGACGCGGACGGTGAGGACTGACGTCCGGACCGCACTCGGGCGATCGCGTGTGAGGGCCCGAATTCGCTTGCATGCGGCTTATTGGCACGGCCGCGCTTCTTCGGGCATGGCGACAGTCGCGTACGAGGGACCGGACGGGACCGCCGAGGAGACGGTCGACGCCGGCAACATCACCGATTCGGGCAAGGTTCAGGGCCTTCGGATCAAACTCGAGGACGGCTATATCCACCTTCCCTACACCCGCGTGTACTGGGTTCGGATGAGCAAGGACGAGGGGAGGGCAGACTACTCGTCGGCGTAGGAACGGTCGCCGCTGCGATTCGCACTCGATTTTGCCGAGGTACTCGATCGGCGACTCGACGGCGGAACGGACGCCGTCCCGCGTTCCGCCGGGATCCGTCGAGCGCGGGTCGGCGACCCGTAATTCCTATCCCAGATGAAACTACGGTAGAAGGTTTTACCCGGGCCTTCCCCCTATACGTCCCTAATGGATTCGACGCCCGACGCCGACGCGGAGCTCCGCCGTCGGGTTCGGCAACAGGAAATCGTCGCGAAACTCGGACAGCAGGCCCTCGAGACCGACGACCTCGATCGGTTGCTCCACGAAGCCGTCGTCGCCGTCTCGGACGTCCTCGAGACCGAATACGTGGAACTGCTCGAGTTACTTCCCGAGGGTGACGAGTTCTTCCTACGCGACGGCGTCGGGTGGCACGAGGGCCTGGTGGGATCGACGACGGTGCCCGCGGATACGAACTCGCAGGCGGGAATCACGCTCCGCACCGAGGCGCCGATCGTCGTCGACGACGTTCAAAGCGAGGACCGACTCTCCGAGCCCGCGTTGCTCACCGACCACGGCATCACCAGCGGCATCAGCGTGATCGTCGGCTCGGTCGACGAGCCGTGGGGCGTGCTGGGCACGTACGCGACCGAGCCCCGAGAGTTCACCGACCGCGACGCTACCTTCCTCCGGAGCGTCGCCAACGTCCTCGGATCGGCCCTCGAGAACGAGCGGACCCGGCGGGAACTCGAGGAGATCTACGGCCGCATCTCGGACGCCTTCTTCGCGCTCGACGGGGACTGGAACTTCACGTACCTCAACGAGCGCGCCCACGAGCTGATCAACCCCGATGGAAAGACGCTCGTCGGCAAGCGCGTGTGGGACGAGTTCCCCGAGGCGATGGGCCAGCAGTTCAAGGCAGAATACGAGCGCGCGATGTACGACCAGGAGACCGTCTCGTTCGAGGAGTACTACCCGGATCCCCTCGGCCGCTGGTTCGAGGTCCGGGCGTACCCCTCGGAGACGGGGCTGTCGGTGTACTTCCGCGATATCACCGAGCGCAAGGAGCGCCAGCGGGAACTCGAGCTGTTTCGGACCCTCCTCGATCACTCCAACGACAGCGTGCTGGTCATCGACCCGGGGTCGGGACGGTTCCTCGACGCCAACGAGACGGCCTGTCGGCGCCTCGGCTACGACCGCGAGGAACTGCTCGACCTGACGGTCCCCGAGATGGATCACGTGTTCGACGACGTCGCGGACTGGCACACCCACGTCGAGGACGTGAAAGACGAGGGCTCCATGACGATCACCGGGGAACACGTGCGGAAAGACGGCACCACCTACCCCGCGGAGGTCAACGTCGCCCACGTCGAACTGGACCGGGAGTACATGATCGCGATCGCCCGCGACATCACCGAGCATCGGGAGCGCGAGCGCGCGCTTGAGGAGTCGAACGAACGCCTCGAGCAGTTCGCCTACGCGGCCAGCCACGACCTGCAGGAACCGCTGCGGATGGTCTCGAGTTACCTCCAGTTGCTCGAGCGCCGGTACGCCGACGAGTTCGACGAGGACGGCGAGGAGTTTCTCGACTACGCCGTCGACGGCGCCGAACGGATGCGCGAGATGATCGATGGCCTGCTCGCGTACTCCCGGGTCGAAACGCGGGGCGATCCGTTCGAACCGGTCGACCTCGACTGCCTGCTCGAGGACGTCCTCGATGACCTCTCGCTCCAGCTCGAAGAGACCGACGCCGAGGTCGAGACCGAGCCGCTGCCCCGCGTGCGGGGCGACGCCAGCCAGTTGCGGCAGGTCTTCCAGAACCTGCTGGCGAACGCGCTCGAGTACAGCGGGCCGGAGCCGCCGCGGGTGCACCTCGAGGCCGCGCAACGCGAGGGGGCGATGTGGGAGGTTTCGGTCGTCGACGAGGGGATCGGGATCGACCCCGAGGATCAGGACCGCGTCTTCGACGTCTTTCAGCGCCTGCACAGCCGCGAGGAGTACGACGGAACGGGCATCGGCCTCGCGCTCTGTGAACGCATCGTCGAGCGCCACGACGGCGAGATCTGGGTCGAGTCGGAGCCGGGCGAGGGCTCGACGTTCTCGGTGACGCTGCCCGCGGCCGACGAGTCGGCGGCGTAAGGCTACTCGAGCGACCCGGCCGCGAAACCGCTCAGTCGACGAGCAGCGTGTTCAGGGCGTCCGGAATTACGAGGACCTCGCTACCGGGCTCGAGGGCGTCCACGACGCCGTCCGCGGCGTGCATGAGACACTCCTCGACGACTTCGGGGGCTTCGCTGTTCGTCACGGAGAGGTCGTGATCGCGGAGGACCCGCGCGACGACGAACGCCCGCTGGGCGCCGGGCTCGTACCCCGTACGCATCTGCTCGTAGAGCGATTCCGGATCGCTCGCGCCACTCAGACGTCGGTAGAACCGCTGCTCGCCGGTTCCGTCTCCGACTCCCTCCGGGAGCGCGGCGGGGACGACGATCCGGCCCCCCTCGCGGAGCGGATTTCGGTCGCCGAGCGCGACGTAGGTCGCGGCGCGGGTCGCCTGGTAGAGGTTCGCGTCCTTCGGCGCGCCGACGCCGCAGACGACGGCGTCGTATGCGCGGTCGATCGGCACCGAGAGGGCGTCGCGGGCGATCGACGCGAGTTCGCGGACGACGCGCCGTCCCTCGCCGGCGCGGACGCCGAGGACGCCCGACGGCCCGTAGCTCAGGTTGATCGAGAAGTCCAGTCCCGCGAGGTCGCCCGCTCGATCGATCGTCTCGCGGAAAGGGTTCCCCTCGACGCGGCCCAGGCGGACGCCCTCGCGGGCGAGCATCTCGGGACCGTGCGTGTAGCGGATGATCGACTCGCTGCCGGCCCCGATGACGACGGTCTTCGCGCCGCCGCTGAAGCCCGCGTACTGGTGGGGTTCGACGACGCCGGTCGAGAGCACCGTGTCGGCCTCGACGACTGGTTCGCCGATCTCGACGGGGACGTCGCCGTCGGCGACGGTACCGACCTCAACCACTGACTCGGGATCGTGATTGATCGCCAGATCCGCGTGCGGACCCAGCATCGCCTCGATCTCCTCGTCGGTCATCGGTCGGTGCAGACCGAGTCCGATGACCACCGTCACCTGCCCTCGAGCCACGTCGCAGGCCTCGAGGCGCTCGAGCAAGACGTCCAGCAACACGTCGTCGGGCGCCTTGCGGGTGATGTCGGTGACGACGATCGCGACGTCGTCGTCGGGATCGACGCGGTCCGCGAGCGGTGCCCCGATCGAGTCCTCGAGCGCGCGTTCGGCGGCCGTACGGACGTCGACGGGGGTACTGCCGGCCGGTCGCGCAACCGTGACCTCGCAGTCGGGCAGGGAGACGTCGATCGTGCCGGTTCCGAGGGGGAGATCCATGCGTTCGGTTCGCACGCGAATCGTGAAAAGCGTCGCCGGTTCTCGGCAGGGACAGACGGCGGCGAGGCGGAAGTCGACTACGCCCGGAACGTCCCGACCGCGTCGATACCGAGCCGGCCGACCGCGATCGGCGCAAGGAACACCCACGCGACGAGCGCGGCGTAGAGCGCGACGAGCGCCGGCACGAAGGAGACGGCTGCCTCGGCGATCTGGATCGCGGCGACGCCGCCGCCGCCGACGGCGACGAGGGCGCCCGTCTCGAGACGAGTGCGCAGTTCGGGGAGACGATCGATCCACCCCGCAGAACAGAGACCGCCGATCGCCCCGCCGAGGCCGAGCAGCGAGTCCTCGGTGGCCCCCGCGACGACGACGGCGACGAGCGCGAGTCCGACCGCGATCGCGAAGCCGCGGCGGGGATCGCCTCCCGTGAGGCGATCCATGGCGGCGAGGAACGCGACGCCGAGGGCCGCACCGACGATCACGTCGCCGAGGTAGTGGACGCCGAGAACGACTCGAGAGAGCGAGACGAGCGCGACGAGCGCGCCGGCGGCCGCCAGCGCGCGGACGTCACGCGTTCGGTCGTGCGCGGCGACGAGCCCGCCGTAGACGACCGTTGCGGCGAAGGCGTGGCCGCTGGGGAAGCCATACCCCTCGCGTTCCTCCTCGAGGGCGACCAGCAGGGCGTCCTCCGGCGGCCGCGGCAGGCCCAACGAGGTCTTGATCGACAGCAGGAGGGCGAGCCCGGCGACCGCGTAACTGATCACGAGGGCGCTCCGGCGACGCTGCCCCGACCAGAACAGGACGGCGAGGACGACCATCAGCACCGTCGTTCCGCCGAGCTCCGTGACGGCCACGACGAGATCGGCGTACTCGACGGGAACCAGTTCGCGGACGATCGTGCTTTGCTCCTCGAGGCGCATGTCGAGTGCCGTTTCTCGTCCCCGAAAGTAAACGTTCGTTTCTCCCCGCTCTCCGACCCCGGCTGCAAGCACCTTTTTTACTCCGTCTCTCGTGCCATCTGTTGACACGGAATGCCCACGTTCGTCGAGTTCGAACTGCCGGCGGCCGAAACCGCGCTGGGCGAGACGTTCGACCGCGTCCGATCGTGTTACTGCTACCTCGAACGGGCGGTCGTCAGCGAGACGCCGGGCTTCTGGTTCGGCGGCACCGAGCGATTGGCGATCGAAGCGGCCCTCGAGGCGGATCCCACCGTCGACGCGTACTCGCGGATGCGGGCGGCCTCCGACGAGTGGTTGTACGAGATTCGGTTCGCGGACGAGGTCTACGAGCTCGGGACGCTACCGCTCGAGGAGGGCGGTACGATACTCGCCGCCTCGGCCGATCGCGGCGTCTGGTCGCTTCGACTGCGATTCCCCGATCACGAGAGCGCCACCCGGACCTACCGTCGATTCCTCGAGCGAGACGTCGACGTCGACGTCGCAAGCGTCCGAAAGGGGCCGAAAACTGGGCCCGAACGGCCCGGGTTGACCGTCGTGCAGTACGAGACGCTCGTGGCGGCCATCGAACGCGGCTACTACGAGGTCCCGCGGGAGGTGTCGGTACAGGAACTAGCCGACGAGTTCGGTATTTCGGACCAATCGGTCTCCGAACGCCTCCGGCGCGCGTCCTCGCAAATCCTGGCGACGGAACTGAACGTGGCCGACGCGAACGCCCGTCCCGACGATCGGTGACGGCGACGCCCCTCGCATCGCAAATTCGAGCGCCGACGGCGGATCGTTTCTCAAGGGGACTTGAACACCCTGACCATCCGCATGATAGCATCACGGACGCGTGCCACGAACGGTTCGTAGATGGCCACCGATCGCTGGCCCCCAACCGACGGAGACGGCTCGACCGTGATCGAATACGCGCCTGACGACGGGACGCCGATCAGCATCGCGATCGTCCGCACGATCGCCGCGATCGAGAACGTCGATCCGACCGCCCTCGAGTTCACGCTGTACGACTACGTGAATCCCGAAGCGCTCGATCTACTGGTCGAACACGAGGGGATCGGCGGAGCGGAGATCCGGTTCACCGTCGACGACTATGAAATCTACGTCTCCGAAACGGGAGAGATCGTCGTGAGAGCCGCCGCGTGACTGTAACACCGCGCCGTCAGCGGGTCGCCCACTCGAGCATCCGCTCGTAGACGGGGTCCGTCGCCAGCGCGTTCGAATCGCCGACCAGCACCAGCGCGCGCTTGGGCCGCGTGAGCGCGACGTTGATTCGCCGGTAGTCCTCGAATATCGGCCCCTCGAGCGTCCCGGTCGCAGTGAAGGAGACGATAATAACCTCCTGACTCGAGCCCTGGAAGCGGTCGACGGTGTCGACGGCGACCTCGTCGGGGACGTGTTTCGAGATCTCCGAGACCTGCGCGCGGAAGGGCGCGATGACGCCGATGTCGCTGCGCTCGAGCCCCGCGGCCTCGTAGGTCTCGATCAGGTCGGCGATTCGCGCGGCCTCCTGGCTGTCGGTGTACTGCCCGCCGTCGCCCTCGACGTCGACGAACGCGACTGGATCTCGGAGGTCGGCGGGGAGGGCCTCGCGGGCGACGCCCTCGAGGTCGTCCAGCGTCCGAGCGGCGACCTCTGGCTCGGCGGGCCGCAGTTGGCCGTCGTAGAACTCGTTCGAAGCGAAGGCCTGAATGCGCTGGTTCATCCGGTACTGGCGGTCGAGCATGACGCCGGCGTCGGGGTGGAGGTCGACGAGCCGCTCGAACAGCGACTCGGTGAGGTCGTTCTCCGCGCGCACGACGGGCGGTAGCTGCTCGTGGTCGCCGACGAGGACGAACCGCTCGGCCAGGTTCGTCGCCGCGTGCGTGCCGGGCTCGGTCAACTGGGCGGCCTCGTCGACCAGCGCCGCGTCGAACGACTGCTCTTTCATGATTCGAGAGCCGCAGGTCGCCGTCGTCGCGGCCACGACCTGCGCGTTCTCGAGTTCGGCCACGCGGTCCTCGGGGTCGCCAGCGCGCTCGAGGCGGTACGGCTCCATGTCCTCGCGGACGCCGCTTTCGGAGCCGACGCGGACGACTCGCTCGTCGTCGACTACGTCGTCGAGTTGCTCGAGGAGGGCCTGGAGGGCGTTGTCGACGGCGCGATTCGTAAAGGCCGAGAGCAGGACGCGCTCGCCGCGTTCGACCATCGCGCGGATGGCCCGGGCGATGGTGTAGGTCTTGCCGGTTCCCGGCGGGCCGTGGATCAGGGCGAAGTCCTCGGCGCCGACGGCCAGCCGGACGGCCTCGTCCTGCGCGTCGTTGTTGCCGATGAAGGTCTCGTCGATGGCTTCGAACTCGGGTTCTGCCCGGTCGAAGAGGACGTCCTTGCGCCGATCGCTCCCCTTCAGGAGGAAGTCGTGCATGGCGACGAGCAGCCGGTCGGTCGTCAGCTCGGAGGGGTAGACGTCGAGCCGGGTGACCTCGACGGGCTCGTCGGCCGTGAGGACGATCTCGTCGTCCAGTC
Organism: Haloterrigena turkmenica DSM 5511; assembly: GCF_000025325.1. Taxonomy (NCBI): domain Archaea; kingdom Methanobacteriati; phylum Methanobacteriota; class Halobacteria; order Halobacteriales; family Natrialbaceae; genus Haloterrigena; species Haloterrigena turkmenica. Next base: position 2,991,624 of record NC_013743.1, read on the forward strand.
GTTCGATGCGGGCGAGTTCCGAATCACCACGCACCGGGTCGCCGTCGCTGGCCAGCACCAGATCCCCCTCCCGGAGCTTCGAGTTCGCGCCGCTGGTTCGCCGGGCGCGCAGTTCCCAGCGTCCCTCGGTGAGTTTCCGTCGCTCGAGGAACTCGAGGTCGATCAGCGCGCGGTCGTCGTCGGCCCGTTCTTGGGCGCTCTGCTCCCAGAGCTTGGCGTACTCGCGGTGGACCTCGCGGCGTTCCTCCTCGATGGCGCGATAGAAGCGATCGAAGTAGTCGCGTTCCTCCTCGGGGAGCGCCGTGCCGATCTGACCCGCTTTCGACTCCTGGTCGAGCCGCCCCGAGACGACCATGCAGGTGTCCTGCTCGAAGCAGTACTCGCACTTGGCCGACCCCTCGTAGCCGGTCGGGACGTCGCCCTTGATCTCCATCGCCGCGAGTTCGTTGCGCAGGCGGACGACGAACTTCAGCAGTCCCTTCCCCATCGAGAACTCCTTGGCCGGCGTGAGGTCGCCGGTCTCCTCGTTGCGCTCCAGCGTGGAGTTCTTGGTGTAGAGCAGCGTGCCGGTGTCGACGTCTCCCCCGTGTTCCTCGAGCAAGAGCGCGTAACACGCGGCCTGCACCTTGTCCTTGAACCGGGGTTCCTTCTTCAGGTTCTTACCCGTCTTGAGTTCGACCGGCGCGCCCCGGCGGATCGCGTCGGCGCGGCCCCGAATCCCGAAGGTCTCGCTGATGAGCAGTTGCTCCGAACGCCAACTATCCTCTTCTGTGAGCCGTCCCTGCTCGAGCCAGCCCTCGATCGCCTTCGCGTTCTCGCGGACGTCCTCCGCCACGGCGTCGGGGGTCTCGCCGAGCAATCCGAGCTGGAGACCCCGCTCCTCGACGCGGGCCTCGATGGATTCCTCGAGGTCGCGGCCCCGCAACAGGTCGCCGAAGACCTCGTGGACGAGCGTCCCCTTCACGACGGGGTAATTCAGCGGCACCCCCGAGAGCTTGTTCAGATAGTACAGCCGGGGGCACTCGACCCAGTTGCGCAGCGACGTCACGTTCACGAGGAAGGAGGGCTCGACGACGACGTAGGAGTCGCCGGTCGTCTTATACTGCGTCTCGCCCCGAAACTCCGTCTCTTCGGCGTCCGTGACGAGCAGTTCCATCCCCGACTCGAGGTACTCGGCCGACTCGGTCCACTTCCCCCACAGCGTCACCCGCGTCGTCTCGTGTTCGCCGTCGAGGGCTGCCGTCGCCGCGCCGCCGTCTCGAGCCAGCGTCTCGTCGTCCGCGAGGCGCAACGGTACCTCGGCGAGTTCGCTCCCGCTGACCGACTTCGTCTCGACCTCGCCCGTGACGGTTCCGCGTACGTGCACGGCTATCCGTCACGGCCGAGCCGTCAAAAACGCTATCGGTCGCGACCGAGTTCCGCCGGGAAGCTATCTGTGCGCTGACCAATACATGCCCGATTACCGTCGTTCGCCAGTGTAACGACCGATTACCGACGAGTAGCATGTTCAGACGCTGGAACGGTCGTCGCCGTTTTTGCCGGCCCGATCGAATCGATGACCGACATGAGCAACTCGAACGACGACGACCGCGATCGAGACCGCCCGGACGGCGTCGAGGGGGGAGCCGACCGCGACGAGGGGATGCGATCACCGTCCGACGACGTCGACTCCGGGACCGGGGTCGGAGACCGGGACGATCCCGGGCGAGACCGCCGCGACGAGACGACCCGGATCGCAAGCGAGGAGCGCCGACGGAAGATCTCGGTCATCAGCGTGATCGTCGCCGTTATCGGCGCGTGGGTCGCCCTGTCGGTCGTGGTCCTCTACGACGTCTCGTCGGCCGCGTTCTGGAACAACGTCCTCGTCGGCGGCGTCGTCTTCGCCGCGGGGGTCTACAACTACTACCGGCTCGCCAACGACATCCCGCTCAGCGTCGGCGTCTCGGGACTGGTCGCGCTGCTCGGCATCTGGTTGATCGTCGCGCCCGCGCTGCTGGGAATGTCGGCCGGGCTGGGACTATCTGAGAGTCCGTTCTGGAGCACGCTCGCCTCCGGGCTGCTCATCGCGGCCCTGGCCGGCTACAACGCCTACGACGCTCGCGAAGCGCGGTCGGTCGCGACGGACTCCGCGCGGGCCTGAGTCCCGACGGTCCGATAGCAACAGGAGTACGAGAAAGGGTTCAACGCTAACTGCCGATTACCGCGTCGATCGGAACTCGGACTCGAGGTCGGCCTCGAGTCGCTGGAGCCGGTGTTCGGCGGCGTGGTGGCGCGTCGCGACGACGGCGAAGCCGATCATGACGGCGGCGAAGCCGATCGAGACGGCGGGGGAGATGCCGTTCACGTAGCTGTTCCCGAGCTGGCCGAGAGCCAGCGCGAGCGGGGCGAGCGAGAGCAGGGAACTCTTCGCCGGCGCGGCGAGAAACAGTTCGACGATCGAGAGTGATTGGCGGACGGACATGGGGAAAGCGTCGGTTACGCTTCCTGCCGGGGGAGGCGTCGTATCCCTTTTGGTTCGTACCGATCGCCGGGACGGGTCGAAAGCGACGACGGATCGACGACAGTGGTGGCTTTCGGCGCGACCGATACGTTCATTCTGTCCGCGGCACAACGAACGCGTATGCGGATTCGCGAGTGGCAGGACATACTCGAGGACGTCACGGAGCGAGACGTCGACCCGGAGGACTGGCGCGCGGTCGCCGGCGATCGCGCCGCCGGCGTCGGCGAAGACATGTACCTCGCGCATCCCGGTGCGGGGGTCTTCTTCCTGAAGACCTACGCGAAGAACCCGTTCGAGGTCAAGGGCGTCGGAACGCGAGTCGCCCGCAACCTCGACGACGAGATCGGCGCCTTCCTCCCCGAAGAGGACACCGGCGGTCGGTTCGCCGTCCAGTCGCCCCCCGAGGATGAGGACCAAGCCGAGACGGTCTCGAAGCGCCTCGAGACCGTCCTCGAGACCCACGCCGACGCGCCGACGCGACCGCAGGACCTGTTCGACGACGTCATGGAGGCCCTCGAAAGCCCCGCGTTCGGGCCGATGGAGTACGACCAGTACGACCGCCCCGACGAGCTCGAGGACCTCTCGGAGCGGTTCGAGGAGGCCGACGACCTGCTGAACGCGGAACTCGAGGACCTGATCGAGACCGACGAGGTCGATCGGGGCTTTATGTAGACCGAACTTTTTCCGCCTCGGGTTCGTTCGCTGCACTCACTCACCACTCGGCGCAAAAACGTCCTCAGAAATCTTCGATTCCTGATGGGCCCGCGAGAGCGCCGCTCTCGCGGACTTCGATGAAAAAGGCCGCCTCCGCGGGGCGTTGCCCCGCTCCGGCGGGTAATCGCTCACTTCGTTCGCGAACGCTCACGCAGCGCTCTCGTCGCTTGACGAGCAGTTCCTAACTCGATCCCCAAACGCGCCTGCGACTGCGTCCGGAGGCTCTATGGGAGCGGCTTCCGAGACCTCAGGTATGAGCGACGGAGACGCTGACGGAGCCGAGGCCGCCGTCCGTGACTACTACGACGCACTCCGGAGCGGCGAGCCCCTCGAGCCGTACTTCCTCGAGGACGAGTCGACCGTCAAATTCGGGATCAGCGAGGCCCTGTTCGGCTTCGAGTCGGTCCGCGAGGCGCTGCGGGAACAGACCGCGACGACCGCGGACTGGACCGTCGAGAGCGACCACCTCGTCGTCTCGGAGCGCGACGCATTCGCGACGTTCGCCGACGAGGTGACAATGACGTGGACGGACACCGAGACCGGCGCGAACCGGCGGTTCGAGACGCGCTGGAGCGGGACGCTCGTTCGGGACGAGCGCAGCGACCGGGACGAACGGGGCGACGACGGGACCGAAGCGAAGCCTCCGTGGCGATTCGCCACGATGCACGTCAGTACGGCCGACGAGCTATGAGCCGCGGCCGGGGCCCCGACCGCGACCCGAGGCGGCGATCCGCCGACCCGAGTTCGGTGACGGAGCCGTCGGCCCGGCTCAAGGCCGTGTTCGTCCTGCTCGTCGGCCTCTCCGGCGGAACGATGGCGCTCGGCGGCGGCGCGTCGCCGCTCACCGTTGGGCTACTGACGGTCGGCGGCGCCGTCGCCGGCGGCGCGTTACTCTGGTATCTGCTCTGGATCCTCGGCTAGTCGGGAGCCTCGAGGAGGAACGGGTGCCTCGAGAAAGAACGACTCGAAGGGATGGAAACCGGCGTCTCCGCGTCGGATCGGAGAACGGAATATCGATCGGTCAGCGATTACCAATCGACGCTGGCCCGGCCTGACGGTGCTCAGCGGTCGACGCGCTGGAGCCACATCGTCGGCGCGTCGAGTTCGTCCTGCGTCGGGAGGTTCTCGGGCCCTTCCCAGACGAGCGCCGCGGTCTCGAGGTCGCGGTTCTCGACGACCGTCTCGAAGAAGTGCTTCCCGCGCTCGTACTGCCGTTCCTTGAGTCCGAGGCCGAGCAGGCGACGGAACAGCTTCTGGAGCGGTCCTCGACCCTGCCGGCGAGCGTCGAGTTTCCGGCGGAGGTCCGCGTACTCGTCGTCGAAGGCGTGGTCCATCAGCAGTTCGGCGTACCCCTCGACGACGGTCATCGCGGCGTCGAGTTCCTGGAACGACGCGCGGTCCAGCGAGCCGTCCGAGAGCTTTGCGATGCCCTCCTCCATGCGCTCCTCTAAGTGGTCGGAGAGCCACGGCGCGGCGCCGAACTCCGCGGCGTGGGTCACCTCGTGGAAGGCGATCCAGCGGCGGAACCGGTTGGCGTCGACCTCGAGTTTCTCGGCGGCACCCAAGATGTTCGGCCGGACGAAGTACAGCGCGTGAGTCTCCTCGGGGTCGTTCGCCAGCAGCAGGGGATCGTACTGTCCGAGGACGTTCCGTCCGAGGAAGGCCAGCAGGACGGTCATCGTCCCCGTATTGATCGTTCGGGCGACGCCGGGGAAGGCGCCGGCCGGCACCTGCTCCTCGAGGGTGCCCATCACGCGCTCGAAGGTCGCGATGTTCGCGTCCATCCAGTGGTGACGGTTCTGAATCTCGATGGAATCGGGAACGTCGAAGTCGACGCCAGATACCGTGCGGATGGCCTCGCGGGCCTCCCGCACGTCGCGGGCGAACGCCTCCCGCTCGCCCGGCTCGAGCTCGAGGGAGCCGGGCTCGGTTACCGCCTTTGCGGCGTCTGCCGCAGACTGCCAGTCGATCATATCGTCACCGGACGCCCCGGCAACGGCCCGGGCGCTACGATAGAGATTCACACCGAGGAGTACGGGCAGGAAGCGCAAAAGCGTTCTGTCGGACGGCGTCCGACAGTGGGTCGGTCGCCCGACACGTCACGGTGTCAGCGATCGGTCGACTCAGTTGACGATGACGTCCGGCTCCTCTTCGGCCTCGAGGTCGTCCTCGTCGTCCCCGCTGAACTTCTTGGCGGCCGCAGCGATGGCCACGAGCGCGACGAGCGCGATGACGGCGCCGATAGCCTTGCTGCCGCCGGACTCCTCCGCTTCGGAGTCGTCGATGTCGGTTTCGGTCTCGTACTCCGGCGTCTCCTCGGACTCGCTCTCGCTGGAGCCGAACGGCAGCGCGCTGCCGATCGATCCGGGTCCGAACTGGGTGTCGCCGTCCAGATGCAACTCGACGAGGGTGAACTTCGTGTCTCCCATAGTGAGTGTTTCGTCGAGTAGCCACTTATAGTGTTTGCCGGATGTCGCACAGCGGATTCGAGTCAGTGGTCTCTTGAACTCGAGTCGTTCCGAATCGGTCCCGATAGGTGGCGTTTCGCGACGGACAATGGCGACCGCATCTCCGTCGACGGCGAGAATGCGGACACAGGACCGGTACGATTAAGTGTCCGTCACCTGCGGTCTTTCGTATGAGTGGACGACCGCTGGACGTCCTCGAGGCGTCGCTCGGCGAACGCGTCACGGTACGACTCAAGAGTGGCGGCGAGTACGTCGGCGATCTGGCCGGCTACGACCAGCACATGAACCTCGTGCTCGAGGACGTGACGATCCCCGAAGCCGGTGTCGACGAAGAGGCGCCGGTCGAAGACACAACGATTATACGCGGCGACAACGTCGTTTCGATCACTCCATGACTGGCGCAGGAACCCCAAGCCAAGGAAAGAAGAACAAGACGACCCACACCAAATGTCGTCGCTGCGGAGAGAAGTCCTACCACACCAGAAAGAAGGAGTGCTCGTCGTGTGGCTTCGGCAAGTCCGCCAAACGCCGCGACTACGAGTGGCAGTCGAAGACCGGCGACAACTGACGGATCTTCTCTTTCCTCCTTCCAACCGTCCGTTCCCTAGCGGTGCGACTCGAGCCGTCGACACGGAGTGACATCGATCGACACGGTACGAGTCGGACTCGAGACGTGAGCGAGTTGCTCGCAACACTGTTGTTTTCCTGACTAATATACATCTCTAATAATCTGGTTCCGACACCATACACCTCAGATCTATCGAATTTCGTGCCTAACGCACGTTTATATAGTTATCAAGCGTATACTATGACGACCACGCTGGAAACGGCAGTCGGTCGAGGCTGAGTCATGATCACTACCGCGGTAACCTACTTGAAGAACAGCGACGACGTCTGGAAGACGACGATCATCGGCGGGCTGCTCGTACTGGCGAGCGTCCTGGTGCTCCCCGCCGTTCTCGTCTGGGGCTACGTCGTCCGAGTGCTCGAGCGAACGAGTCGCGGCGACGACGAGGCGCCACGGTTCGACGACTGGCGGGCACTAACGGTCGACGGCGCGAAAGCCGTCGCGATCCTCCTGGCGTACGGCCTGCTTCCGTTCGTCGTCGGTGGGCTCCTGTTCGGGGGCGTCTGGCTGGCGGTCGGCGGCGACCCGGGAGCGATCGGGACCGTGGCGTTCGGCATCGCGAGCCTGCTGACGCTCGCGGCCATGCTCGCGGTCGCCTACACCGTCCCCGCCGCGCTGGCCCGCTTCGCGACGGAGGGCCGACTCGGCGCCGGCTTCGAGTTCGGCGCGCTGCGGCCGAGCCTCGCGACCGGGACGTACGCGGTCGGCTGGCTGCAGGCCGTCGGGATCGTCTTCGCGGGCGCGCTGCTCTCTGGGCTGCTCACCGAGATCCCGATTCTCGGGGCCGTCCTCGGAGCAGTCGTGTCGTTCTACGCGCTCGTGAGCGCCTACTACGTCATCGGGCGGACCTGGGAGCGGCTCCACCCCGTCTCGCTCGAGGAGACTCGAGAGCAGCCGTCAGCCGAACGCCCGGCGATCTGAGCCCAACTCGTTTTTTCGCCGTCGAACACAGTGCCCCGTCAAACGACGGTCAGCCGCGGCGAACGACAGTCGTCTACCGATGAACAGCCATTAGTCCGATCCCGCGAACACTCGCATATGGAGACGACCGACGCCTTCGCCGGACTCGAGTGTGTCGACTGCGGGGCTACCTACGACGCCGAGGCGGTCTCGCACCGCTGTCCCGACTGCGACGGCTTTCTCGATCCGAGCTACGAGTACGACGCGATCGACCTCGACCGCGAGACCCTCGCGGACCGACCGTTCGACTCGCAGTGGCGCTACGAGGAACTGCTCCCGTTCCCCCGCGAGTCGGCGGTGACAACCAACGAGGGGGCGACGCCGTTGGTCGACTGCCCCGACCTGGCCGACGAACTCGGCGTCGAACGCGTGGTGATCAAGGACGATAGTCGAAATCCGACGGGGTCGACGACCGACCGCGGGGCATCGGTCGCCGCGACGGCCGCTTCCCAACACGGGACGACCGACGTCGCGCTCGCGTCGACGGGCAACGGCGGACAGGCGGCCGCGGCCTACGCCGGCCGGGCCGACCTCGAGTCGCACGTCTACGTCCCCTCGCGCTCGAGTTTCACGAACAAGGCGATGATCAACGTCCACGGCGGCGACATGAACGTCGTCGGCGGCCGGTTCGACGACGCCGTCGGCGCCTACGAGGAGGGGATGGGCGAGCACGACGACTGGTACTCGCTGCAGCCCTTCGAGACGCCCTACCGCCACGAGGGGGCGAAGACGACCCTCTTCGAGATCCTCGAGTCCCTCGAGTGGGAGGTCCCCGACGCGATCTGTTACCCGACCGGCATCGGCGTCGGGCTGGTGGGGGCGTACAAGGGAGCGACGGAACTTCGCGAACTCGGACTCATCGACGAGCTTCCACCGCTGTACGCCGCCCAGGCCGCGGGCTGTGCGCCGATCGTCGACGCCGTCGAGAACGACCGCGACGAACACGAGCCGGTCGACCGTCCCGACACGATCTGCGGCGAGATCGAAATCGCCGATCCGCCGGCGGGGTCGCGAGTCCTCGAGGCCGTCCGCGAGACCGACGGCGGGGCGGTCGCGACCGAGGACCGGGACATCCTCGAGTCCGGCGTTCGCGTCGCAACTCACGAGGGTCTCGAACTGGCGCCGAGCCCGGCCGCGGCGGCCAGCGGCGCGTGGGAGTTAGCCGAGCGCGGCGAGTTCGACGGCGACGAGACGGTCGTCATCGTCAACACGACCGCCGGCAACAAGGAGGGCGACGTACTGCGCAGCCACCTGATGAGTCAGGGCGTTTAGTCGCCGATCGAACCGCACTGTGCCGAGGCCGTACTGACCGCCGTCCGACCTCGCGTTGATGCGCGTCTGATCGTCGAAACGGCCACGTCGGCATCAGTCGTCGTCGGCCCGCTCGGTGCCGGCGTCCTCGAGCGAGCCGGCGTTCGTCTCGTCGACGACGTCGATCGAGACACCGGCGTCCATCCCGCGGTTGCGGCTCGCATCGCCGAACCCGGCGCTGAGCACCCGCGTCAGGGCGTCCTCGACGTCCTCGTCGAGTTCCGTGATCCGGTCTGATTCGACCTCGACGACGAATCCCGTCGTGATGTTCGGCGACGTCGGCAAGAAGAGCACCTCGCGGCCGTCGTCGGTCACCTTTCCCGTCTTGAACGCGGTCATCCGAAGTCCGTTCCAGGTCTCGATTTTGACCGGTTTCTGCAGCGAGTCCTGTTCGCCGAAGGCGGTCTCGGCGGCCATTTTCGAGGCGTTGTAGACGACCCGCATCACGGGAACGCGGTTCGCGACGTTGTCGACGACCCGTTCGACGAGCCCGCCGACGGTCGTCCGCATGAGATAGCCGATGGAGAAGGTAAGGATCGTGAAGACGGTCAGCGCGACGACGACCCGGAGGAACTGCGCGAGTTGCTCGCGGGTCTGCTGGGCTTGCTCCCCGGTACCCGGGATAAACGGCTCGAGCGCCTCGGGCTGGAGAATGAGCCCTGGCGTCAGCCCGGCGACGAGGCCGTAGAGCCAGTAGATGACGTAGAGAGTGACCAGGATCGGGCCGAGGACGATCAGCCCGCTCGCGAAATCCCGCTTCCACGAAGCCATGTGGAGCACCTCTCACTAGTGGCTAATGAGCCCTTCCCTTTAGCGATCGAGGACCGCACGGAGCGCGAAGCGAACGTTCGCCGTCCGTTCGGTCATCCGCCGATAGAAGTACGATTTCCACCGGTCGCCGTAGGGGACGTACTGGTAGACGGGATACTCCGCGGCGAGGTCGTCCTGGGCGTCCTCGCGGACGCCCATCAACATCTGGAGCTCGAAGTCCGTGCCGTGGGTCTCGTGACAGTCGATCGCGTGCTCGATCATCTCGGGGTCGTGGCTACCGACCGCGATGCCGCCGCCGTAGTGTTCGAAGGCGTACTCGAGCAGCGCCTCGTACTCTCGGTCGATCCGGTCGGTGTCGCGGTAGGCGATATCGGCCGGTTCGTCGTAGGCGCCCTTGACGAACCGGACCTTGCCCGGCACGTCCGCGAGCCGTTCGACGTCCTCGCGGGTTCGTTTGAGGTTCGCTTGGACGCAGACGCCGACGCCACCCGCGTGTGCTCGAGCGAGATCCTCGTACGCCTCGAGCGTCGCGTCGGTCGTCGTGTGGTCTTCCATATCGATCCAGACGAAGACGCCGTGGTCGGCGGCCACCTCGACGACGTCCGCGAGCGTCTCTCGGAACACGTCCTCGCCCAGATCCAGCCCCAGTTGCGACGGCTTGACCGAGATGCAGGCCTCGAGATGCGAGTTCGCGATATCCCGAACCAGCGCGCGGTACTCCGCCGCGTCCGAGCGGACGGGCGGACGCGCCGTGTAGTGTTCGCCGAGCAGGTTGACGATCCCCGCGATGTTGCGGTCGTTCAGTCGCCGAACGTGCTCGAGGGCCCGCGCCGGCGACTCTCCGGCGACGAAACGGTTCGCGATCGGCGGAATCATGGCCGGACATTGAACCGCTAGTCATAAGGGATTTTGTACGTCTCTCAGGACGATCTGTCGGCCCCGATGGGATCGAAGCCCGCGTCGACGGACGCGCGGTCTCGCTGTCGGGATCGTCGGTGACGGAGAGACGGATCGACTCGCTCGAGTTGGTTCCCCGAACCACCGGGTCGATATTGAGTAACGACTTGCAACCGTTGGTGCACGAGTGAAATCCGACGGCTCGTCGGGTTTCGATCGTCGTATCGGCACCTTCGCAGGAGCGACGCGTGGAGACCGCACCGATCCGCGCGCCCCTATTTGTTATCGGTATCTGTGTATGGGAAGTATGGATACTGTGGACAAGTTATTAATATCTGTTTCACCTGTGGTGACGTATGACGGCAGGACCGCCGATCGACGAACTCCACTTCGATGACGCACCGAACGTCGACTCCGTCCCGGGGCCGAACACCCGAGAGCTGCTCGAGAAACAGCGCGAGATCGACAGCAGCGCGGTCGCGTACCCGAACGACATCCCGATCGCCTTCGAGGAGGGGAAGGGCGCGACGGTTCGGGACGCCGACGGCAACACCTACATCGACCTCTTCGCGGGGATCGGCGTGCTCAACGTCGGCCACTCGAACCCGTACGTGCTCGAGGCCGTCCACGAGCAGGCCGACAAGTTCGTCCACACGGTCGACTTCCCGACGGAGGCCCGACTCGAGTTAATCGAGAAACTCGACGAGATCGCGCCCGACGGCCTGCAGGGCAACAACCGAGTGGTCTTCGGCGGCCCGACGGGCAGTGACGCCATCGAGGCGTCGATCAAGCTCTCTAAATACAACACCGGCGGTGACGGCCTCATCGCGTTCCGCGGCGGCTACCACGGCGCGACCACCGGCGCGATGAGCGTCACGTCGAACAAGAAGTTCAAGGGCCACTACACGCCGCTGCTCTCGGACGTCGTCCACGCGCCGTACCCCTACCCCTTCCGGCAGGGGAAGACCCCCGAGGAGGCGGTCGATCACGCCTTAGAGGAGGTCCAGGCGATCGTCGAGGACCCCTACGGCGGGCTTGCCAATCCGGCCGGCATGATCGTCGAACCGATCCAGGGCGAGGGCGGCATCGTCACGCCGCCGGAGGGCTTCCTCCAGGGACTGCGCGACATCGCCGACGACAACGACATCACGCTCGTCTTCGACGAGATCCAGAGCGGCCTCGGTCGAACGGGCCAGTGGTGGGCCAGCGACTGGGAGGGCGTCACCCCCGACGTGATGACCTCCGCGAAGGCGCTGGGCGGCGTCGGCTTCCCCCTCTCGGCGACGATGTACAAGGAGGAACTCGACACGTGGGGCTCGGGCGACCACGCCGGTACCTACCGCGGCCACGTCGTCGGAATGCGCGCCGGTACCCGCGCCATCGAGTACATCCAAGATCACGACCTGCTCACCCACGCCCGCGACCTCGGCGAGTACATCCAGGGCCGACTACAGGAGGCCGCCGACGGAACCGAACGGCTCGCCGACATCCGCGGCAAGGGCCTGTTCATCGGCGCCGAGTTCGTCGACGCGGACGGGAAGCCCGACGGCGACCTCGTCGACGCGATCCAGCAGTACTGCTTCGAGCACGGCGTCCTCGTCTGGACGGCCGGGCGCCACGGCAACATCCTGCGGTTCCTCCCGCCGCTCGTGCTCACCCACGACCTCGCGGAGACCGCGCTGGACGTCGTCGTGGAGGCGATCGAGCACGCGACCGCGAAAGCGAAACAGACCGCCTGAAACCTCGAGCGAACAGAGCCATGGCAGACACCGACCCCATCGAGACCGACGGCGCACCGAGCAACGACAACCCCTACTCCCAGGGCGTGCTGGCCGGCGACACCTGCTACGTCTCCGGCTACGGGCCCGTCGACCCCGAAACGGGCGAGCCCGTCGAAGGCGACATCCAGGATCAGACCGACCGCGTCCTCGAGAACATCGCCGCCGTAGTCGACGAGGCCGGCGGTGACGGCCTCGAGGACGTCGTCAAGGTGACCGTCTACCTGACCGACCTCGAAGACTACGAGCGAGTTAACGAGGCCTACGGCGCGCGGGTCGGCGACGAGCCGCCGGCCCGCGTCTGCGTGGAGGTCTCGCGGCTCCCCGATGACGTCCGGGTCGAGATGGACGCGACGGCGTACATCGGCTGAGGCGATCGCGTCCGTCGCTCGTCGCTGCCGGCAGCGATCGGACGTCGAGACCGCTCGCGGAGAGAACGTCCGAGACCATCCGTCGAATCCGGTTTGTCTGCGCGAGCGTACACCGTCTGCGAGTAGTATATATACAATTATTGATCACGATTAAGTAGTTCGGCCGTCTAGATGCGGCAATAATGGCCTACGACGTGCGAACCAGACTGCGTGATCTCCGCCGAGAGTTTCACCGCCACCCCGAACCGGGGTGGCGCGAGTTCAAGACGACCGCTCGCGTCGTCTCCGAACTCGAGCGACTCGGCGTCGACGAGATCGCCGTCGGGCGGGAGGCGCTGGCGACCGACGACCGCATGGCCGTCCCCGACGACGACGAACTCGAGCCCTGGCTCGAGCGGGCCCGCGAGGCGGGCGTTCGCGAGGACATCCTCGAGCGAACCGCGGGGGGCCACACCGGCGTCGTCGCGGTTGTCGACGGCGGGGAGGGACCGACCGTGGGGCTGCGGGTCGATCTCGACGCGATCTCGATGGCGGAGTCGTCGGCCGACGACCACCGACCGGTCGCGGAGGGCTTTCGCTCGGAGCACGACGGCTACATGCACGCCTGCGGGCACGACGCCCACATCGCGATGGCTCTCGGGACGATCGAAGCCGTCCAGAACAGTGAGTTCTCGGGAACGCTGAAGGTGTTCTTCCAGCCCGCCGAGGAGATCTCTGGCGGGGGGAAGGCGATGGCCGAGGGCGGCTACGTCGACGACGTCGACTACCTGCTCGCCGTCCACATCGGCCTCGGTCATCCGACCGGCGAGATCGTCGCCGGCGTCGAGAAGCCGCTGGCGATGGCCCACCTGACGGCGACCTTCGAGGGCGCGAGCGCCCACGCGGGGAAGGCACCCAACGAGGGCGGCAACGCGATGCAGGCGGCCGCGACCGCGATCCAGAACGCGTACGGCATCCCCCGCCACAGCGACGGCATGACCCGAGTCAACGTCGGCCGTATCGAGGGCGGCACCGCGAGCAACGTCATCGCCGAGGAGGTCACGATCGAGGCCGAGGTGCGCGGCGAGACGACCGGCCTGATGGAGTACATGCGGACAGAACTCGAGCGAGTCTGCTACGCGGCGGCGGAGATGCACGACTGTGACGTGACGCCGCGGGTCATCAGCGAGTCGCCGCGGGCGGACAGCCACCCCGCGCTGCGGGATCTCGTCGGCGGCGTCGCCCGCGAGGTTGACGGCGTCGAGCGCATCGTGCCGACGGAGGAGTTCGGCGTCAGCGAGGACGTCACCTACCTCATGGACCGCGTCCAGGACGGCGGCGGCCTCGCGTCGTACGTCCTCGTCGGCACGGATCACCCGACCAACCACCACACGCCGACGTTCGACATCGACGAGGCGAGCCTCGGAATCGGCGTCTCAGTGCTGGCCGAGACCGCGATCGAACTCTCGAAGCGGCCGGTGTGAACGACGCCTCGAGCCGCGATCCTGTGAATTCAGCGTCACGTTCTTCACAGCAGAAACGTTAATTCACAGGACCACTGTGTGTCCTGTATGAGCCAGGACGACGTGCCGGAGTCACTTCGGACGGCGGCCGACTCGGATCGACCGCGCGGCATCCTCACGCCCTCCGATCGCGATTTCCTGCTGGGCCGGAAGACCGACTACACGGACCACTCGAAGAAACAGAAGCGAAATCGCATCCGGCGGCGGGTGCGCAACGCGATTCTCGATTTCAGCATCCTCTTCGAGTACATGGAGGAACGCGACCGCGAGACGGTGTTCGATCCCGACGACGAGGACCGCGACGCCTACACGCAGGGGATCACCGACATGCTCGCCTTTCTCCACCTCGGGACGATGGGGTATCACACCCCGTTCAAGGACATGCTCTCCGAGGGCGTCGGCAAGGCCGAACAGCGGCTCGCGGGCTCGAACTACCGGATGGTCAACGTCGAGTTCAACGTCGAACCGGTCGGCCAGATCGACGTCGACGAGGTCATCGAGAAACTCGATAACGAGGAGTTCGCACAGCTCACCGACGAAGAGCTCCGAGCGTTCGTCCGCCTGCTAACGATGTCCGACGGGTTCTCGCCGGAGGCGACCCGCGATGAGATCAAGGATCGGGTCAACGAGTTCTCCGAGCGCGTCAGCGAGAGCGCCGAGACGCGCGAGCGGAACCTCGAGGAACTGACGAACTAGCGGATACGATCACCGTTGACCGTCGGCCGATCGACGCCGCCCGTCTCCGAATCGGCTCCCGGCCGCTCGGCCGACTCGAGGACGGCCGGGTCGTCGGCCGGTACGCCCTCGCTGGCGGCGGTTGTCGTAACGACGTACCGGATCCTTCGACCGTCAATCGTTCTGTAGGTCGTGGATTCGAAACCACACCACCACTCTGGTAGCGGTTTGTGAAGCTCATTTTTGAGGCGTATCGCATAATGAATATACTCCAATCCCGACTGCAGTGGACGAACATCTAAAATTACGATAGAGAGTCCGATCTTCACGAGTGATCGTCCAATAAACACAATTTGTAGATCTATTTGGACAGTGAGAAACACTTATTGTGTACGCGGTCGATTGACCCGGTATGCCATCACGCAGCATGGCGGTTGGCAGGTGGAGGCACGCTCAATCAGCACGCTGTCGGTCGATCGCAGGGGTGACACGATGAGCGACGCCGAGAAGGGGGCGGTCGGTACGTTCCTCGAGGAGATCGATCCGATCGTCTTCGCATTCGGAGCGTTGTTGACCGTCGGTGTCATCGGGACGTTCTTCATCAACCAGAGCCTCGTCGAGAACACGATTTCGACGCTCAACACCGTGATGCTCGAGTACCTGAACTGGGCACTGCTGGCGATCGTGTTCGCGATCGTCGTCTTCCTGTTGTTCCTGATCGTCAGTCCGTGGGGGAAGCTTCGCTTCGGCGACGATCCGCCCGAGTACAGCTTCCTCTCGTTCTTCGCGATGTTGTACTCCGCAGGCTTCGCGGCGGGCGTCGTGTTCTGGGGACCGACCGAGGCGCTGTTCTACTACGATAATCCGTCGCCGCTGTTCGACGTCGGCAGTCAGACCGGTCCGGCGATGAGCGTGGCCATCCAGCAGACGCTCTTCCACTGGGCGCTGCCGCAGCTGGCCGTGTTCACGATCATGGGGATCGCGATCGGGTACTTCGCGTACAACTACGAGAACGTCCCCCTCCGCGTGTCCTCGGCGCTCACACCGGTCCTCGGGAAGGAGAACCTGGACGGGCCGGCCGCGAAGGTCATCGACATCCTCGCCGTCTTCGCGACGATCGGCGGCGTCGCGACGTCGCTCGGCTTCATCGGGAGCCAGTTCGTCAGCGGCCTCAACTACCAGTGGGGGATCGACCTGGGTAACGCCGGAATCATCCTCGTGGTGACGACGATGACGCTCCTGTTCACGCTCTCGATGGTGCTCGGGGTCGATAAGGGGATCCGGCGGCTCTCGAACTTCAACATGATCCTCTTCGTCACCTTGCTGCTCGCGACCTTCATTCTCGGTCCGTCGATCTTCCTCGTCATGCTCGGAACGCAGGCGATCGGTGGGATGATCACCGACTTCGTCGCGATGAGCCTCTTTACCGGTGCCGGCGTCGAAGGTGGCACCGAGTGGGCCAACACCTGGACCGTTTTCTACTGGGCGTGGGCGCTCTCGTGGTCTCCGTTCGCGGGACTGTTCATCGCGCGAATTTCCCGCGGTCGAAGCGTCCGCGAGGTCGCGTTCACCGGTATCGTCGCGACCTCAGCAGCGACGATTCCGTGGTTCATTTCGCTCGGCGGAACGGCCGTCTGGATGCAGCACAACGGGATCGCCGACTTCAGTGAGGTGATGGCGTTCGAACTCGGCGCCGAAACGACCGGCTTCATCATGTTCGACGCGTTCCCCCTCGGGACAGTGTTCATGATCGCGTTCATGTTCCTCGTCACGACGTTCTTCATCACGTCCGCCGACTCCTCGACGCTCGCCGTCTCGATGATGACGACCGGCGGGAAGGCACACCCCTCGAACATCAACCGGATCTTCTGGGGCGTGGTCCTCGGGATGACCGCCGCGATCCTCATGATCCTCGGCGGCGTCGACGCCCTGCAGTCGGCGGCGATCATCACCGGCGCGCCGTTCGCGTTCGTCTGCTTTATCGCCATGCTCGGGCTGATCAAACACTTCAGTTCGACCGAGGGTCGGCTGTTACTCCAGGAGGAAACCGTCCTCATCGGCTCGAGTCGGAAGCCGGAAACGGAATCGCCGTCCGGTCCCGGCGGTGCCGTCGAGACGGACGACGACTAGCCGCTTCGGCCCTCCGCCGCGCCGACCGATCCGCGGCGGCCGTCATGCTGTTCGATTTTTCGCGGGCGATTCGCTCGCGGTTCATGCCGCACTCCCCGCTAACCGATAACAAGATTTAATGTACGAGGTACACATAAACTGTGTATGGATAGGGACACGGCGGAACCCGACACGGACGCGCTTCCGGGTCCGAACGCCCAGCAGTGGGTCGACTTCCACCAGGAGTACTCCGCGCCCAGCGAGTACTCCCACGAGTTCGTCTGGGACGTGACGCGGGAAGCCGATGGGCCGTTCGTCACCGACGTCGACGGGAACGTCTTGCTCGATTTCACCTGTCACATCGGCGCGGCGCCGCTGGGGTACAACAACGAGAAGGTCCTCGAGAAAGTCCGCGAGTTCGACCTCGTCGAACCGATGAAGATCGCGGGCCAAGACATGTACTTCGGCTCCGGTCCGAACCCGGAGGAGGCCGAGTTCCCCGGCTCGAGTCACCTCATGGAGAAGCTGACCGAGGTCTCGAGTCAGTACGGGATGGACACGGTCTTCCTCTCGAACTCCGGCGCGGAGGCGATGGAGAACGCGATGAAGATCACGAACGACTATCGGGCGCCATCAAAATACGGCATCTCCTTCGCCGGCAGCTTCCACGGGCGCACGCTCGGCACCCTCTCGCTGACGAAATCCAAGGAGGTCTATACGCGTCACTACCCTGAGATCAGCGGGATCGAGACGGTCCCGTTCTGCGCCGATCGCGGCTGCGACGCCGACAGCTGTGACTGCGGCTTCTTCGCGGGCGGCGGCTCGCAGCTCCGCTCGATGCTCTCGCCGGAGGGCGGCCACGTCAACCCCGACGAGATCGCCTTCCTCACGCTCGAGCCCATTCAAGGCGTCGGCGGCTACCGGTTCCCCAGCGAGGCGTTCATGCAGGAAGTGGCCGACGTCACCGACGAGTACGACATCCCGCTGGTCGTCGACGAGATCCAGTCCGGGGTCGGCCGCACCGGCGAGATCTGGGCGTCCGACCACTACCCGATCGAACCCGACGTCATCGCCAGCGCGAAGGCGCTGCGCGTCGGTGCGACGATCTCGCGCTCCGAGGTCTTCCCCAGCGAGAAGAACCGGCTGGGATCGACCTTCGGCGGCGGCGACCTGCTGGGGTCGATGATGGGCGCGTTCACCCTCGAAGCCATCGACGAGTACGACCTGCTGGACAACGCCACCAGACGGGGCGAGCAGGCCACGGAACTCCTGCGCGACGACGCGCCCGACCACGTCGAGGACGTCCGCGGCAAGGGCCTGATGCTCGCCGTCGAGTTCGACACCCCCGAGCGTCGGTCCGACGTGGTCAAGGCTGCCCTCGAGCGCGGCCTGCTCACCCTCGGCTGCGGGAAGAAGACGATCCGACTGCTCCCGCCGCTGGACTCGACCGAACGCGAGATCGAACTGGGGATCGGGATCTTCCTGGAGGCCATCGAGGCCGTCGGCCCGAGCGCGAAAGTCGCCGACTGATCCGTTTGTTTTCGATTTTCGTTTTCGCGGCCGACTCGAGCGCGGTCGCCGATCGTCTCGAGGAGATTCATAAACGAATCCTGTGATGTCGGATGGTTGCCGGTTCCTGTGGGCCGCAGTTGATGCGATCCTTAGTCGGAATCGCTCGCTGCCGGCAGCGTGAACGTAAACGTCGAGCCTTCGCCCGGTTCGCTGGTAACCCGGATTTCCCCGCCGTGTCGCTCGATGATCCGCTCGCAGATCGCGAGTCCGATCCCGGTTCCGTTGTACCCCTCCCCCTCGTGATAGCTCTGGAAGACGTCGAAGATCTGGTCGCTGTACTCCGAATCGATGCCGATTCCGTCGTCGCTGACCGAGATCTCCCAGGCGTCGTCTCCGGACCGGCGCTCGGCCGAGACGCGGATGCGCGGCGGGCCGTCTCCGCTGTACTCGATGGCATTGTCCAGTAGATTCTGGAAGATCTGTCGTAACTGCCCGCTGTCGCCCTCGACGGTCGGGAGGGACTCGGTAGTCACCTCGCCGTTACTCTCTTCGAACCGAAGTTGGAGATCGTCGAGAACGTCCTCGAGGACCGCGTTCAGATCGACCGGCTCGAAGGGATCGCCTTCGGTCTCGACGCGAGAGTACTTGAGCAGCCCGTCGATCATCTCGCGCATGCGATCAGCGCCGTCGACCGCGAACTGGAGAAACTCTCTCCCCTCGGCGTCGAGCTCGTCACCGTACCGCCTCTCGACGAGTTGCAGGTAACTCGAGACCATCCGCAGGGGCTCCTGGAGGTCGTGGCTGGCGGCATAGGCGAACTGCTCCAAGCGATCGTTCGAGGTCTCCAGCCGTTCGACGAGCTCCTCCAGCCGCCGTTCGCGCTCCACTCGTTCGGTGACGTCCGTGAAGAGGACCCCCACTTGTGCGTCTGATTCGTCACCGACCGGAAACGCGTAGCACTCGAGGAACCGCCCCTGCGTCGTCAGTTCGCGCTCGAACCTGACCGGGTCGCCGGTCTCCACGACGGAATCGTAGGTCTCGAACCACTCCTCTTGCTCTTCCGGCACCAGTTCTCGGATCGTCTTTCCGACGACGTCGGCCAATCCCGTGTGCTCCTCGAACGCCGGGTTCGCCTCGATATAGCGGAAATCGATCGGCTCCGCTGGCGGCGTGTCGACCCGCTCGATGACGCAGTACCCCTCGGACATCGAGGTGAACAGGTCCCGATACCGCGCCTCTCGCTCCTTGAGTTGCTGCTCGCGGCGCTTTCGCTCCGTGATATCGGTGACGGCGCCGTGCATCCGAACCGGGTCGCCGCTCGCGTCGTACTCCACCTCGCCGCGAGAGACGACCCACATGACGTCGCCGTCGCCGTTTTCGATGCGGTATTCGGCGCTGAACACGCCCGTCTCCAGCGCTCGGTCGAGTCGGTCCCAAATTCCGTCCTCGTCGGTCTCGGGGACCGGTTCGAAGAACGCCTCGATCGGCGCGCCCGTCGTCACTATCTCCGGATCCATTCCGTACGCTTCCGCGAGAAACTCGTCGGCGGTGAAGACGTTTTCCCGTACGTCCCACAGCCAGAGTCCGATCGACGCGGCGTCGGTCGCGACGCTCAGTTGGGCTTCGCGCTCGCGGAGCTGATCTTCCTTGTTCGCGCGCTCGATCGCCGCCGCCAGGATATTCGCGGCGCTTTGCACGAAATTGGCTTCGTGCGTGGTGAACTCCTTGCGGTCGGTCGTATGCGTGCCGAGCACCCCCCACGGCTCCTCGACCGACCCGATGATGACGCTGACGCCGCTGACCACGTCGTGGTTCGTGAGCAACTCGGGGCCGGAGAAGCGCTCCTCCTCGCGGAGATCGTCGACGATGACCGGTTCCTCGCTGAGGAGCGTGTAGCCGGCCTGCGAATCGAGATCCGTTGACACCGTCGCCGTTCCGACGAGACCGTCTCGCCAGCCGACGCCCTGTCGCAGGAAGACTTCGTCGCCGCCCGGTAACCGCTCGAGCACCTTGCAGTACTCGTTGTCGAGCGTCTCGGCGACGGCGACCGAGACGTCGTGCATCAACTGATCGAGGTCGTCTGTCTCCAACGCTCGCTGTCCGAGTTCCGCGATGACCTCTTGCTGTCGGATTCGGGCCTGAACCCCGGGGTCGGTCGAGGAGGGCGATCCCATTCTACTCCTGTCTTTCGGCGCGGGCTACAAAGCCACTCGGTTACCGCAGATGAACGGTTCGTCGCGACTGATTACCGACCTCGTTTCCGCTTCCGTTTCTTCGATCTCTCGTGATGAGACACCTCCCATGCGGTGGCGCGCGCTGGCGACCAGCCGAGCACTTGCGGGTCGACGAAACCGTGCGAGGTCTTCACGAGTAGTGCGAGACCGGGGTCTCGCATACCATGCGAATGGGCCGTACGAGACGGTTTCACCGCCTCGAATTCGCGGCGCTGCGCGCCGCGCATGGCCCGTGAGCAGACGTAGCGAGTGACGGCTCGGAAGACGCGGAGCGTCTTCCGGTGGATGAGCGAATAGTGCGGGACCTTCGGTCCCGCATACCATGCGAACGTCGCTTCGCGCCGTGAGCAGACGAAGTGAGCGTTAGTGCGGGACCTCTGGTCCCGCGAACCATCAGAACGGGTGCTTCGCACCCGTGAGGAGAAATCGGCTGGGGAGGGCGTGGCGATTCCCGTTGCCACGATAACAGGACACAGCTCTTCGACGCCGTTCTCCTCGAGCACACCGATCAACGAACACAGAGACGAGCGGAGGTAGTCGACCGTTCGGCCGAGGTCGTCGAGCCCTCGCCGAATTGCTCAGTCGAACGATCGCTCGAGCACCGAAACGCCCTCGAGCGAGTTCAGCCCGTCCAGAACCCCCTCGAGATGCTCCGGGCCGCTGCCCTCGAGGCCGACGGTCACGGGCACTCGATTCGGCTCGTCGACCGACGTCCGACGGGCGCGCTCTAAGACGTCCAGTTCCGCGCCTTCGGATTCGATCGTTTCGACCACCTCGCTTACCCTCGTCGGCCACCCCGAGACGGCCAGTCTGGCTTCGACGTAGCGCTCGAGTTCGTGGAGTCCGGTCCGTGCGAGTTCCGCGTGCTCGGTAAGGTTCACGTTTCCGCCGGAGACGACGACGCCGACGTGCTCGCCCTCGAGATTCAGGTCCGTCTCGTCCGACAGCGCGGCCGCCAGCGGCGTCGCGCCGGCGCTCTCCGCGACCGTCTTCGCGCGCTCGGCCAGTAGCGCTACGGCGGCAGCGATCTCCCGGTCGCTCACGCTGACGACGTCGTCGACGACCTCGCGGGCGATCGCGAACGTGGTCTCGAGCATCCGGGTGTCGGCGATCCCCTCGGCGACGGTGTCGACGTCCGAGAGTTCGCGGATCTCGCCGGCCTCGAACGACGGCTTCGCGTGGGCCGCGCCCTCGGGCTGGACGCCGATCACGCGGACATCCTTCTCGGCAGCTTTCAGCACTGTCCCAATCCCCGAGATGAGCCCCCCGCCGCCGATCGCGACGAGGACGGTGTCGAGGTCGGGATACTGCTCTAGCAACTCCAGACCAATCGTTCCCTGGCCGGCGACGATCGCCTCGTCGTCGAAGGGGTGGACGAAGGTTGCGCCGGTCTCGTCGGCGCGCTCGAGGGCATACTCGTAGGAGCGCTCGTAGATGTCGCCCTCGACGACGACCTCGGCGCCGTAGCCGCGGGTGGCCTCGATCTTCGCGGCGGGCGTCACCTCGGGGACGACGATCGTCGTGTCGATACCGAGCAACTGGCCGGCGAGCGCCACGCCCTGGGCGTGGTTGCCCGCGCTCGAGGAGATGACGCCGGCCTCTCGCTCCGCCGCCGAGAGCTGGGCCATCTTGTTGTACGCGCCGCGGATCTTGAACGAGCCCGTCCGCTGGACGTTCTCGAGTTTGAGTCCGACCGAGGCCGCCCCGCTCAGGTCGGCGAACGTCCGCGAGGTGTCCAGCGGGGTCCGGTGGACGACGTCGTCGATGCGCTCGCGGGCGTCTTCAACGTCCTCGCGGGTGACCAGTTCCTCGTCAATCTCGTTCGCCTCGTTCATCCGTCGTCCTCCCCGATCGCTCCGTCCTCCCCGATCGCTCCGCTCTCCCCGATCGGCCCCCCTTCCCCGTGCGCCACTTCCGCTCCGTCCCCGACGTGTGGAACGGGATGCCGGCGCTCGAGTTCTCGGATGGAATTGACGAGGACGTCGACCCCGTGCTCGAGACTGCGCTCGTCGACGTCGAACGTCGTCGTGTGGTGACTCGTCGGGTGGTCAGTGCCGACGATCATGTACGTCGCCAGGCCGCCATCTCTCTGGACGCGGTCCATCAGGAAGGTCGCGTCCTCGCTCGCGCCGAAGTCGGCGGCCGGAATCACGTGATCGATCCCCCTGACCTCGCCCGCCACCTCGCTGACCAGCGACTGCAGTTCGGGGTCGCTGTCGGCTCGAGGCGACTCGCTGACGACGTCGAACTCGGCCCGACAGCCGTGCATCCGGGCCGCGTTCTTCACCGTTCGCTCGAGTCGGTCCCGCATATACTCCATCAGTTCGGTCGTCTCGCCGCGGGCCTCGGCCTCCATGGTGGCGCGCTCGGCGATGACGTTGCTCGCCGTCCCCGCCTCGGCCTTGCCGATGTTCACCCGGGTCATCCCGTCGCTGTGGCGGGGGATGCCGTAGGCGTTCTCGATCGCCGTCCCCATCGCCTGCATCGCGTTGTCGCCCTCGTTGGGCGCCTTCCCCGCGTGGGCGGAGGTGCCTTCGATCGTCAGATCGACGTGGCACATCGCCAGCGGCTTCTCGATCCCCGCGACCACTTCGCCCGTCGGGTGGTCGAGGCCGACGTGGACGGCGAGCAGGTAGTCCAGTCCGTCCGCGAACTCGCTCTTCGCCATCGGACACCCCCCGCCGCCGGTCTCCTCGGCGGGCTGGAAGAAGACCACGAATCGGCCCGAGAAGTCGCTCTCGGCGATCGCCTCGAGGACGGCCAGCCCCCAGGTCATGTGGGCGTCGTGGCCGCAGGCGTGCATCGTGCCCTCGATTTCGGAGCGGAAGCCTTCGTCGGCGGGATCGTGGTCCGCGTCGGTCGATTCCTCGATAAACAGCCCGTCGATGTCGACGCGCAGCCCGATCGACGGCCCCTCGCCGCGCTCGAGCACCGCGACGGCGCCGGTGTTGCCGCCGGTCATCCGTTCTAAGAGGGCCGGATCTGCGCCGCGCTCGCGGGCGTGTTCGATCCACGGCTCGAGGTCGTCGTCGGTGACGGCCATCCGATCGGCGGGGTCGTAGGCGTCCGGTCCGACGGCGAGTTCGTCGACGCCGATGGCCCGGATCTCCTCGACGAGGCGGGCCGTGGTGGAGAACTCGCGCCACGCGGGTTCGGGGTGGCGGTGCAGGCTCCGGCGGAGGCTGACGAGGCGGTCCCGTATCGGCTCGGTCATGCGAGACACTGACGCGCTCCAGCGACTTAATTATACACAATCAGTGTTGACGCCGACTACACAAAAAGGATAAGAGAATCGCTGACAATCATCACGTATAGTTGCGCTGCAGCGGCGACGCGCCGATGTGGCGCGCACACTCATCACTATGAGCACGAATCCAGACGTCGTCGTTCTGAGAGAGGGAACGGAAGGGCTGTCGATGGAATCGTACGCCGAGACCCTCCGCGAGCGGTTGCCCGAGCACACCGTCGCGCTCGCGCGGACGCCGAAGGAAGAGCGCGAGTTCGTCCCGCAGGCGCGGGTCGTGACCGGCATCACGATCGACGAGGCGCTGCTCGCCGAGGCCGACCGCCTCGAGCTGTTCGCCTGCACGTTCGCCGGCACCGACCACGTGCCGATGGACGCGCTGGCGGATCACGGCGTCGCCGTCACGAACGCGGGCGGGATCCACGCGCCCGGCATCGCCGAGCAGACGATCGCCAACATGCTCGTCTTCGCGCGGAACCTCCACGAGGGCTGGCGCCGCAAGCAGAACGGTGAGTGGCGTCACTTCCAGTCCCACGAATTCACCGACAGCACGGTCACGGTCGTCGGCCTCGGCTCAATCGGCCAGGCGGTCGTCCAACGCCTCGAGGGGTTCGAGGTCGAGACGATCGGGATCCGGTACACGCCCGAGAAGGACGGCCCGACCGACGAGGTGCTGGGCTTCGACGAGGACGATATCCACGAGGCCTTCTCCCGCAGCGACTACGTCGTCCTCGCCTGCCCGCTGAACGATCTGACCCGTAATCTCGTCGACGAGGACGCGCTGGCGACGCTGCCGCCCGAGGCCGTGCTCGTCAACGCGGCCCGCGGGGGCATCGTCGACACCGACGCGCTCGTCTCGGCGCTGCAGTACGAGGGGATCCGCGGGGCCGCCCTCGACGTGACCGACCCCGAACCGCTCCCGAACGACCACGAGCTCTGGGACCTCGAGAACTGCCTGATCACGCCCCACACCGGCGGCCACACGCCGAAACACTGGGATCGGCTGGCCGACATCGTCGCGACCAACCTCCGGGCGCTCGAGGCGGGCGAGGGAGACGACCTCGAGAACGCCGTCTATCAGCCCGACGGGAGCTAACAGCACGATGGCCACAGAAGAGACGCGTTCCACGACCGACCACAGCGACCAGACGTCGACTCCGGACGAGAGCCAACTCGGGCCGCCGGCGGATCCCCGCGAGGGAGATCCGGCAGCGGATCCGCGGGCCGATTACGACTACGTCGGCGGCGACGTCGACCGTCCCGCGCTCGTGGCGGCGCTGCGCGAGCGGATCGACGGCGAGGTGCGCTTCGACGAGTACAGCAGACAGCTGTACGCGACCGACGCGAGCGCCTACGAGATGACGCCCGTCGGCGTCGTCCTCCCGCGCTCGACCGACGACGTCGCGAGCGTCGTCGGCTACTGCGCCGAGAACGGTATCCCGGTGCTCCCGCGCGGCGGCGGAACGAGCCTCGCCGGACAGGCGGTCAACGAGGCCGTCGTCCTCGATTTCACGGCGCACATGGGCGACGTTCTCGAGATCGACCCCGACGGGCAGCGGGCGACCGTACAGGGCGGAGCCGTCCTCGCCGACCTGAACGGCGCCCTCGAGTCCCACGGACTGAAGTTCGCGCCGGATCCCGCGGCGGGCAACCGCAGCACCGTCGGCGGCGCCATCGGGAACAACTCGACGGGCGCCCACTCGCTGCAGTACGGGAAGACCGACGCCTACGTCGAGGCGTGCGAGGTCGTCCTCGCCGACGGCTCCGTCGAGCGCTTCGGCGAGGTGACGGTCGGCGAACTCCGCGAGCGGGCCGATCCGGACGGCGACCTGCTCGAGCGAATCCACGAGGCGCTGCGCCGCGTGATCGACGAAGAGGCCGCCGCGATCCGCGAGGTCTTCCCGCGACTGAAGCGCAACGTCTCGGGCTACAACCTCGATCGGCTGGTCGCGGAAGCCTACGGGACACCCGAGGCCTTCGACGAGAACGCCGCGGACTCGATCTCGATCGACGCCGACTCCGACCCAGACCCCGACGCGACCGTCAACCTCGCCCGCGTCTTCGCCGGCAGCGAGGGGACCCTCGGCGTTGTCACGGCGGCGACAGTCTCGCTCGAGTCCGTTCCCGAGACCACGTCGGTGGTGCTGTTGACCTACCGCGACCTGCTCGAGGCGATGGCCGACGTCGACACCATCGTCAGGAACCACGACCCGGCGGCCGTCGAGGCGATCGACGACGTCCTGATCGAACTCGCGGAAAATACTGAAGAGTTCGCCGCCGTCGCCGAGCGACTCCCCGCGGGCACCGAGACCGCGCTGCTCGTGGAGTTCTACGCCGAGGACGACGACCACGGCCGCGAGCAGGTCGCGGACCTGCTGGCCGATCGGCTGCCGGACGAGGAAGTTCCGGATCCGAGCGACTCCGAGACCGGCAGTTCGGCGCCGGTCCGTGCTTTCGACGCCCTCGAGGCCCACGACCCCGAGGGGATCGCCGAACTCTGGAAGCTCCGCAAGAGCGCGGCGCCCATTCTGCTCTCGCGGACGTCCGACGAGAAGCACATCTCGTTCATCGAGGACACCGCCGTCCCCACCGAGAATCTCGCGGACTACGTGGCGGACTTTCAGGAAGTCCTCGAGGAGTACGACACGTTCGCGAGCTTCTACGCCCACGCCGGCCCCGGCTGTATGCACATGCGGCCGCTGGTCAGCACCAAGAGCACGGCCGGCCTCGAGGCGTTCGAGTCGCTGGCCGACGACGTGACCGACCTCGTCGTCGAGTACGGCGGGAGCGTGTCGGGCGAGCACGGCGACGGTCGCGCCCGCACCCAGTGGAATCGCAAGCTCTACGGCGACGACGTCTGGGAGCTCTTCCGCGACCTGAAGACGGCGTTCGACCCCGACTGGCTCCTGAATCCGGGCAACGTCTGCGGCGACCACCGCATGATCGAACAGCTCCGGTTCGATCCCGACTACGAGTTCGAGGCCGGCTTTGAGCCCGCACTCGAGTGGGACAACGATAACGGCTTCCAGGGGATGGTCGAGCTCTGTCACGGCTGCGGCGGCTGTCGCAGCGAGCAGGAGACCACCGGCGGCGTGATGTGTCCGACCTACCGCGCCGCCGAAGAGGAGAGCCTGAGTACCCGCGGGCGGGCGAACATGCTCCGACAGGCGATGAGCGGCGACCTTGAGACCGATGCCATCGACGAGGAGTTCCTGGCGGAGATCATGGACCTCTGTGTCGGCTGCAAGGGCTGTGCGCGGGACTGCCCGAGCGAGGTCGACATGGCGAAGCTCAAGGCCGAAGTGGAGCACGCCGCCCATCAGAAGAACGGTGCCAGCTTGCGCGATCGGCTCTTCGCGAACGTCGATCGACTGAACGCCGTCGGGAGCGCGCTCGCGCCGCTATCGAACTGGGCGGCGTCGCTTCCCGGGTCGGGTGCTATCGCCGAGAAGACCCTCGGGATCGCCCGCGAGCGTGAGCTGCCGACGTTCGCGAGCGAGAGCCTCGAGGACTGGTTTAAATCGCGGGGCGGTGCGACGGTGCCCCGCGAGTCGGCCAGCCGACGGGTCGTGCTCGTCCCCGACACGTACACGAATTACAACCATCCCGACGCGGGGAAGGCCGCGGTTCGGGTGCTCGAGGCTGCGGGCGTTCACGTGACGATCCCCGACGCGATCACGTCGACGGGCCGGCCGGCCCACTCGAAGGGCTTCCTCGACCGCTCGCGAGAGCGCGCGCGGACGAACGTCGACGCCCTCGAGCCGTTCGTCGCGAACGGCTGGGAGGTCGTCCTCGTCGAGCCCTCCGACGCCGTGATGCTCCAGTCGGACTACCTGGACCTGCTCTCCGGGCCCGACGTCGAGCGGGTGGCGGCGAACACCTACGGCGTCATGGAGTACGTCGACCGGTTCGATCTGCTCGCGGAGGTCGGTGTCGACGAGTCGGCCGCCCGCGAGCGGCTGACCTACCACGGCCACTGCCACCAGAAGGCGACGAAGAAGGACGGCCACGCCGCGACGGTGCTCGAGGCCGCCGGCTACGAGGTCGACGCCCTCGACTCGGGCTGTTGCGGGATGGCCGGGAGCTTCGGCTATGAGGCCGAACACTACTCGCTCAGTCGGAAGATCGGGTCGATCCTCTTCGAACAAGTCGACGACAGCGACGGTGACGAAGTCGTCGCGCCCGGCGCCTCCTGTCGGACCCAACTCGAGGGCCACGAGGGCGACTATCCGGCCCACCCGGTCGAGAAACTCGCGGCCGTGGTCCGCTGACTCGAACCAGCGACGTCGCGACTCGAGGACAGTTCCGACTCGCTACGACTCCCGCTTTCGGTCGACGACGTCGAAGACCAGCGAGCCGATGCCGACGCCGCTCCCGACCGAGTAGTTGCCCGACTCGTCGTCCATCGGGAGGACGGCTCTCGTGATAGCGAGCCACAGCGATAGAAAGGTCAGGTATCGCAGCGGGTGTTCCCGGAACCGGCCGACGTACTCCCCCTCGAGGATTCGGTACGCCATGCCGAGGCTGAACCCTAAGACGAGGTGCTCGCGGTCGATTCCGCGGTCGGTTCGGCGGGCGACCTCGAGGGTGCCGACTGCGGTGGCGAGTTCGAACCCCTTCGCGAGGTATCCAGTGAGGCTATCCATGTCGAAATTTCAACGATCGTACTGATCATCCTTTCGCTCACGGTAATATGGTTGTGACCGGTACTGTTCTCGAATCACGGTTCGTCTGGCTCACAGAGATCCTCCCTATCGCTTCGGCGACGCATCCGATACTGGATGGCGCGTGCTGGGACGCGACGAACGGATAGTGAGTCGCGTTTCGAAGTCGCGCGAGGGATGAGCGAGCGATCGCAGAGAGTGAGCGAATCGGCTGGGGAGGGCGTGGCGCTCCCCGTTGCCACGATAGCAGGACGAATATTCTATTCCACTCTATCACGAGTCAGCTATTCAGTTATTGAACGAATCCATCCGAACGTGGTCGTGAAAATGAAGCGTGCTGCTACCCCTGGCGGCGAGGATTTACCACTCCCTCCCCAGCCGATTTCTCCTTACGGGTGCAAAGCACCCGTTCGGATGGTTCGCGGGACCAGAAGTCCCGCGCTAACGCTCACTTCGTCTGCTCACGGCGTTTCGCGCCGTTCGCATGGTATGCGGGACCGAAGGTCCCGCACTATTCGCTCATCCCTCGCACGGCTTCGGGACGCGGTTCGTCAACGACTCACCGCGTCCCAGCGCGCGCCACCGTAGATGGTGTTTCGGTCCGGAGTTAGTGGTAGCAGAGGCGACGCGAGCAGTCCGGTAGTGGTGTCGATTGACGAACGCGGCTGCGAGCGGATCGTGCGCGATACGAACGAAACGGAATCCGAAAAACCGACGCGAACGACTTACGGCCAGAGTCCGCGCGTCGCCTTCGCCTCGGCGATCCGTGAGAGCGCGACAACGTAGGCCGCGTCGCGCCACGTCAGGTCCTTCGCCTCGACCTCCTCGCGGACGTCGGCCCACGCCTCGAGCATGTGCTCCTCGAGTTCCTCGTTGACGCGTTCGAGGGACCACTGCCGGCGGTTGATGTCCTGGAGCCACTCGAAGTACGAGACGGTGACGCCGCCGGCGTTGGCGAGGATGTCCGGAATGACGTGGACGCCGCGCTCTGCGAGGATGGCGTCGGCGGCGAACGTGGTCGGGCCGTTGGCGCCCTCGACGACGATGTCCGCGTCGATCGCGTCGGCGTTGTCGGCGGTGATGACGTTGCCGACGGCCGCGGGGATCAGCACGTCGACGTCGAGCTCGAGGATCGCCTCGTTGGAGAGCGTTTCGGGGGCGTCCTGCTCGAGGACGGCTTCGGGCTCCTCCTCGTGGGTCGGGACCGCGTGGGTGTCGAGCCCGTCGGGATCGTAGATCGCGCCGTTGACGTCGCTCACGGCGACGACGGTCGCGCCCCAGTCCTCGAGCAGGCGCGCCGCGTTGGCGCCGACGCTGCCGAAGCCCTGGACGGCGATCGTGGTGTCCTCGAGGTCGCGGTCGTAGTAGTCGACGGCCTCGCGCGCGGCGATGGCGGTCGAGCGACCGGGCGCCTCCTCGCGGCCGTAGGAGCCGCCGACGACGGGCGGTTTGCCGGTGACGACGCCGGGGATGGTCTCGCCCTGTTGCATCGAGTAGGCGTCCATGAACCAGGCCATCGTCTGGGCGTCGGTACCCATGTCCGGCGCGGGGACGTCCTTCGTCGGTCCGACGACGTCACGCAGTTCCTCGGCGAACCGGCGGGTGAGTCGCTCGGTCTCGTCCGCGGTCAGTTGCTTCGGGTCGACGGCGACGCCGCCCTTCCCGCCGCCGAAGGGGAGGTCCATCACGGCGCACTTCCAGGTCATCCACATCGAGAGCCCGGTGCACTCCTCGGCGGTCACCTCGGGGTGAAAGCGCAGTCCGCCCTTGTACGGGCCGCGAACGTCGTCGTGCTGGGCGCGGTAGCCGGTGAAGACCTCGACGGAGCCGTCCTCGCGCTCGAGGGGTACCGAGACCTGCTGGACCTTGGTCGGGTGTTTTAATCGCTCTATCACGCCGGAATCGACGTCGACGTGGGTCGCCGCCCGCTCGAGTTGGCGACGCGCCGTGACGAGCGCCGATGCTGGGGCATCGTCCGATCCGGTGTCGGCTTCGGCTTCTTCTGGGGGTGTCGTAGTCATCTATCGGCTAGTGATATCGGTGACAGTAGTATGTCGACGGTACCATGGTCGGTGTGAGCCGGGTTAGGTCGTGAACAGTTCCCGCGGGAAGTCGGCCAGCGTCTCCGCACCGCAGCCGGTGACGCGGAACGTCTCGCTGATCTCCATGCCGACCTCCTCGGTCCAGATGCCCGGGATCATGTGGAACGTCATGTCCTCCTCGAGGACGGTCTCGTCGCCGGGCCGGATGCTGGCCGTGTGCTCGCCCCAGTCCGGCGGGTAGCCCAGCCCCATCGAGTAGCCGATGCGGTCCTCCTTCTCGAGGCCGTACTGGGCGATGGTGTCGCGCCAGGCCTTCTCGACGGACTCGCAGGTGACGCCCGGTTCGACGGCGTCGAGTGCGGCCTCGATCCCCTCGACGACGATATCGGCGGTCTCCTCGAGTTCGGCGGGCGGGTCGCCGACGAACGTGGTGCGGGCCAGCGGCGAGTGATAGCGGTGGCGACAGCCCGAGAGCTCGATGATGACCGGATCGCCGTCCTCGAACTCGCGGTCGGTCCAGGTCAGGTGAGGCGTGTCGGTGTGGTCGCCGGACGGCATCAGCGGAACGATCGAGGGGTAGTCGCCGCCGTACTCGTCGGTGCCCGCGATGAGGGCGTCGTAGATCGCCCTGGCGGCCTCGTACTCCGGGACGCCCTCCTCGATGGCATCGAGGCCGGCCTGCATCGCGTTCTCGGAGATACGCGCGGCCTCGCGCATGTACTCGAGTTCCTGTTCGGACTTCTTGATCCGCACCCAGCCGACCAGCAGCGTCGCGTCCTCGAACTCGGCCTCGGGGAGGTTCTTCTGGAGTCGGGTGTAGGACTTCGCGGTGAAGTACGAGGCGTCCATCTCGAGGCCGATGCGGCCGTCGGCGACGTCTAAGTCCTCGAGGACGCCCGCGACGTAGTCCATCGGGTGGAGGTCGTGGGGCGAGTGGACGTGGTCGTCGCTGTAGGACAGGATGCTCTCGTCGGAGAGGGACGTGGTCGCTCGAGCGCCGCCGCCGTCCATCTCGCGGCCGATCCAGACCGGTTCGTCGCGGTCGGGGGTGACGACGACCGCCTGGTGGACGTAGAACGACCAGCCGTCGTAGCCGGTGAGGTAGTTCATGTTGGCCGGATCCGAGACGACGATCGCGTCGAGGTCCTCCTCGCGCAACCGCTCTTTCGTCCGGGAGACTCGGCGTTCGTATTCGGCGTCGTCGAAAATATCTCGGGGCATGATAACAGACCCTGCGAAGAGGGTCAACGAGGAATGCTAAAAGTTTTTCGTGTATAGTAGATACGGATACTGTTTACACTTGGTGTGGGACGGGAGCGGGTTGGTGGAACGTGTACGCGTCACCGTCCGCGGCGCAGCGATCGCGCTCACGGGAGCCACGCCGGCGGACCCGTCGACGCGCCCGTTCGCCCCAAACCACCGGCGGTTAAGAGACCCGGGTTCGTTCCGGCGGATATGGCAATCCTCGAGACAATCGTGATCGCGTTCTGGGCGATGTTGCCCGCATACGTTCCCAACAACGCCGCGGTGTTGGCCGGCGGCGGGCGACCGATCGACGGCGGCCGAACGTGGGGCGACAAACGCATGCTGGGCGACGGCAAGACCTGGCGGGGCACCGCCGCCGGAATCGTCGCTGGCCTCGCGCTGGCGGGCCTCCTGACGGTGCTCGCGCCGGCCGTCGCCGACGCGACCGGGATCGACGTCCCCGAGTTCGAACCCCTCGCGGCGCTGGGTCTCGCCGCCGGGGCCATGCTCGGCGACATCCTCGCGTCGTTTCTCAAACGCCGCACCGGTCGCCAGCGCGGCGCGATGTTCCCTGGGCTCGATCAACTGGACTTCGTCGTCGTCTCGCTTCCCCTGACGGCGCTGCTGGCGCGGGAGTGGTTCTTCGAGGTCTTCACAGTGGGGGTCGTCGCCGTCGTCGTGATCCTCACGCCGATCCTGCACGTGACGACCAACATGATCGCGTACAAACTCGGGCTGAAGAACGAGCCCTGGTAGGTGGGCGTTTGGTTGTCTTCTCGAGTCACGGGCGTGTCTCGTACGGTATTCGTTGGTGTGGTTCCTCGAGGACGTCGTCACTCGGCTGGAGAGTGTCGGTGCAGGAGAATTCTTCCGTATGATGCGATCTGGTTCGACCGGACCGAGCGGTCCGAATCACGTTTTCACTCGGCCGTTACTGCTGCTTCGACCGCCTTGCCGTCGTCCTGTAGGCGTTCTTCGGCGGCCTCGCGGTCCTCGGGGTAGCCCACGTCGATGCGCCAGCCGTCCATCCGGATCGCGTCGATGGTCCGCCCCGACTGGATCAGCAGGTCGATCGCGTCCGGCAGTTCGTACTCGCCGCGGTCGCTGGGCTGGACGAGGTGACAGGCGTGGAAGATCGCCGGCGTGAACGTGTAAAAGCCCGTCATGACGAGGTTCGACGGCGGGTCGTCGGGCTTCTCGACGACCTCGACGATCTCGCCGTACTCGTTCGTGTCGAGCACGCCGTAGCGGGAGGCCTCCTCGTAGGGCACCTCCTCGACGAGGAACGCGGCGTCCGCGCGATCCTCCTGCTGGCGGTTGACGACGTCCCCGAGGTTCCCGCGGAAGACGTTGTCCCCGAGCATGAGGACGAAGTCCTCGTCGATGTGGGGTTCGGCCTGGAGGATCGCGTGAGCGAGGCCGAGCTGTTTGCGCTGGTGAGCGTAGGTGATCGGAACGCCCTCGTACTCGTCGCCGTAGCGCTCGATGATCTGTTCCTTCTGGTAGCCGACGACGACGACGATGTCGTTGACGCCGATCTCGAGGAGGTTATCGAAGACGTCCTCGATGAGGGGTTTGTCGTTTACCTCGACGAGGACCTTCGGTTTGTCGTCGGTGAGCGGCCGGAGGCGGGTGCCTTTTCCGGCTGCTAAAACGACTGCTTGCATATGCCATACGATTTCTGTGGGGGATTATATGTCTTGTGAGCGACTCGACGGTCGTTTCACCGGGAATCTCGGCGTTCCGCGGGAGGATCAGCCGGCGTTCGGTGTACTCGAGGCCGTTCTTGCGCTGGGTGCGTTTGCGGACCGCTAGTCGGTGTTTGGAGAGCTCGAGGATCGCGTTGATCGTCCTTGAGACGAGTTTCTTGGCATAGGTCTCGCTGATGCCTGACTCTCGCCGGTGGATCCAGTGTTTCAGATTGTACCGGTCGAAAGAGCGGGACAAATGCTTCGGGAAAGGGCAACAGTCGCGGCCGGTATTGACCGGGTTCGATTAGCCGCTTGAGAGGATTGGGAGGCCGAACGGGACGTTCTGGTCGACGACCGTTCGGAACTCCGTCGAAATCGCCAGTAGCACAGTGAAGTAGACGCCCGCGCCGAGGCTGACAAGCAACACGACGGTCGCGACGTTGTGATTAAGCAGTCTATAGGTCGACTCCGTCCAGAGCCCGGCGTACACCACGCCAGCCATGAGGACGGCAGCGAACCACTGTTTGGCGATCTCGCCCGTCGGGACCGCGAAGTCGATGATCGTGTCCACGTGGTAGTACGCCAGCACGAGGCTGGCCGCGACCGAGACCGTCGTTGCCACCGCCGCACCGAGCCAGCCGTACAGAGAGATCAACCCGACGTTGAGCGTGACGTTGATCGCGACGAACACGACGTTGACTCTGAATGCGAGATCGGGACGGTCGATCGCATTGAGGGTGTTCAACAGCTGGTTCTGATACCCCATGAGGAGGTTCGCGACGATCAGCACCGTTAGAATGGTCGACCCTTTCGGGAACTCTGGGCCGTAGATCCGGAGAATGCGCTCGCCGAGCAACGCTCCGCCGAACAACCCGGGAACCAGAAAGAGCCCGCCGAACGAAAGCGACTGTTCGACTATTCGTGCGACGACCTGTGAGTCCTCCTCCGCCGAGAGCGAACTTATTTCGGGAAACAGGGTTGAGCTGAGCGCGCCGCTAAAGAGGATGAGAAACTCCGCGATATTCCAGGCCGCCGCGTAGACGCCGATCAGCCCCGAGGACACGAACACCCCGAGGACGATAATATCGGTATAGCTGAACATCTTCGACTGGAGACTACCAAGCCAGGAGAACTTCGCGAAGTCGACGAGCCGTTCGAAATGTCGGCGCTTAGGTCGGGAAAGGTCCGGTAAGTTTCGAGCGATAAAGAAACCGCCGATGCCAATGACGAGACAGTATCCGACGATGTGTCCTGTAAACAGTCCAGCTGTGCCCGCACCGGTGGCGATGAGAGCGATTTGAAGCAGCGCTCGGCCTCCAGTCCGCACCGGAGATAACACGCCGCTTACGTGTACCAAATGTAGTCCGACGAGGAGCGAGTTTATCAGACTATTGAGGAGGACTACCAACAGGATCAACACGATATATCCTGTGGCGGGATACCCGATGTAGTCGGCGACCTGCGTTCGAAACAATACGAGTCCACAGGCGACAAGAACGAACAGACTGAAGATGATAGTCGTCCCCGCGAGTGCGTACTCGCCCCGGTCTTCTCCCTCCGAGACCCGTTTCGATATCGCTCCAGACAGACCGACTTTCCCTGCGATGGCGAGCCATGAAACGAGTCCGATGGCAACGCTGTAAACGCCGAGCGGACCCGGACCAAGCATTCTGGCGATGTAGATGGTCGCCAGAAATCCGAGCCCCGATGCGAAGAGTTTCGAAAGGAAATATATGATAGAGGTTTGGCCGAGACGCATATGTAATCACTGAGAGGGCGTTGATTCGACCTATTCGCGTATGGATTCTTCGATCCGTCGATTCGGGTTCGAGTTTTCGCACGTCCGTCGTGACGGATCCAACCGTATACTGAACCGGGACCGCTCTCGTGGTGCGTCGGTGGTCGCTATCGCACTCGCACCGTTAATCCGCGTACCCCAGCGCCTCCAATCGATCCGCTATCTCGTCGTCGTCCAAATCTCCTTCGGACTCGATGGGATCCGAACTACGGATCTCGCGACGTTCGTCCGCATCGATGACCAGCCACGGGACCTCGCGGAGCGTCGGCGTACTGAACCCTTCCATGTGGCCCCAAACACGGCTCGTGAACGGGAAGACCCGCTCACCGAGCATCTCCCCATGATCGGCGGTGACAACGGACTTTCCGGAGACCTCCTCGAGCAGTTCCTCGACGTGATCGAGCGCTATCTCGAGGCTTTCGGTATAGGCATCACGGATCTCCTGAAACGTTACGTCCCGCTGTTTGACTGCGCCCCAGATCTGGATTCCCTCCTCGTGTTTCCCGTATCCCTGAAGGTCCAGTCGACGCCGCAGTTCGTCCGCCGTTTCCCCGAGGTAAGGACGATGAGGCTGCATGAAATGAACGATAAGTCGCTTGTCGGGATACTGCTCGTGGGCTTCGATCGCCGCGCTGACGACATCGTCCGGCTGGACCGTTCCGATGTCTTCATCCCATCGATCGGCGTGTAGGTGATCGATGTGATAGAACGTGTCCTCATCGAGATCGGTCGAAAACGGGTTCGCCGTCACGTAAACGGTATCGTGAAATTCTCCGATCGCGAAGTTCTCCCGCATGAATTCCCAGCTTTTCTTCCCTTTCGACGGCGCCTTATAAAGCGTCCCGTCGACCGTGTTGAGACGCTCGAAATAGTCGTACCGACAGGCATCGAGAATGAACAGGTTGTCCCAATCCTCTGCCATCACATCGATCCCCTCCCCGTATTTTCGATCGGTGTATTTTCCGTATCCCTTATGGATTGGCCAGCTAGTCAACCTAACGGCCTCTCGGCCAATCAGAACTGGGTTTCGTATCGCCCGTTTTAAGTTCTCAAATGTGTAGTGATTCTTCATAATACTGGTGTGGAAGGGTGTCTGAATGGACATTGCCCCTACTCAAGGCACTTTCGTCATTCCAACACTGTCCGCTTTGCGGCCGACAGCCGATCGTAAGACGCTACTGACTCTGCATCTCTCGAAGCGTCTCTTCTAGCGTCGTAGTGTCGACGACGATGTCGGCCGACTCCGCACGACAATACATCGGTTCGTAGGACACGCCGAGTGTCGCCGCCAATAGCCGATAGGGCTGCTTGACCTTATCGCCGAACAGTTCTACGAGCGTACAGCCGTCGGCGAAGACAATATCAGTGAGGCCGGCTCCATGAGGTCCGACAACGATATCCGCATCTGCGAACAGCCGCGCGTTCCGCTCGAGCGACTGCTCCTCGAGCAGATAGCACGAGAAACCGAACCGTGATAGGACGTCCATGACCTCATCCTCGTTTACCACGCGTCGTTCGACGGCGTTGGCCCGCGAGACGTAGACGTTGTCGCCGCTCTTCGGCGTCGTTTCGGGCGCACTGTCGAGGACCGCTCGGCGGAGCCACCCGAAGTCCTCGGCGCGTCGCTCCGGGAACGAGGGAACGACGAGCCGCGAGACGTCGTAGGCCGGCGCCGTCGCGTACTCGATCCGCGACTCGGGCCACTCGAGCAACTCGAGCGTTTCATCGACAAACGGCGGCGCGTCTGGCGGCACCAACAGCGTTACGCGCTCGCCGGTTGCCTCCTCGAACGCCCGGATGTAGCGGATCTTTGGGACTGTCTCGACGATCCAGTGATAGTAGTTCGGATATCGGGGAACGAGCGGTGCGGCGATGTCCAGCGAGCCCGCGGCCCCGCGGGTGCTGCCCGGGCGCGGTCCCGACAACAGGTCACGGAGCGGGGCGTCGCCGTAGAACAGCTGTCTGGAGAGCATCGCCATCATCGCCTGCTGGGCCTGGTCCGGCGCGGCGGCGCTTTCCTCGACGATTTCGAGTTGTGGGGTCAGCACCAGTCCAGTCTCCGAGAGGATGCGCCCGTTTTCTATGAGCGCGACGAACGGAGGGGACTGCTCCTCGTCATCTCCCGGAACGGTGACCGTTTCGCTCGCGACCGACTCGAGGGTGTCCCGGGAGACGGTCCGAACGACGCCGTGTTCGACAAGCGGGTCGAAGACGGGTCGGCCAAGGCGTTTCCGGGTTAGCAGATCACCAGCCGCGACGATCGATTCCCGAACCCCGTCGGCCGCGAACTTCCGCCTGAGCTTTCGAGAGGCAAACTCCGTCGAGATCATGGTTCTGTGGGCGAGTACGCTATCGGTTCCGACGGCTCGGATCGCCGTCCGCACGGGGCGAAAACTCCGGTCATCGATACCCCAGCGCCTCGAGACGCTCGTCGACGGTGTCCTCGTCAACGCTCTCTCGCTCGACCGGCGGTTCCGGCCGCACCTCCCTGTGATCGTCACCCTCGACGACGAACCAGGGGACTTTGACCAGTTCCTCAGCGTGGACGCCGTACGGATGCCCGTACTTCCGGCGGCTCGGGATTGGCGACAGCCGCTCCCCAACGAGGTTGCCGTGGTCAGCCGTAATTACCGACTTGCCGTCGAGCGTCTCGAGGAGGTCGGCGACCTCCTCGAGTACGACGTCGAGATTCTCCAAATACGCCTCCCAGACCGTCTCTAGGTCCACGTCAGTGGTATCATCGCGAAGCTGGTGCCAGATGCCCGGTTCCGTCTCTACGCCGTGTTGCGGCTCTCCATCGTGGTCCATCGTCCACCCGCCGCCAACCATGTTCCGGCCGAGTTCCCCGATGAACGGCGCGTGTGGCTGCATGAAGTGGACGATGAGGCGCTTGTCAGGGTAGGTTTCGTGGGCGTCTGCCGCAGCTCGAGCGACGGTTTCCGGGGTCACGGTCTGTAACTCCGTGTCCCAATCGCCCAGACAGTCTACGACGGCATGGAAAGTGCCTTCATCGAGATCCAGACGCGGAATGTAGGGATTCGCGTTGACGTAGACGGTATCGTGGAACTCCACGGTGGCGAAATTCCGTTCGAGGAACTCCTCGCTACTGGACCCTAACGAGATCCGCGACTCCAAGCTACCGTCGATATCGATCCGGTCCGCGAACATATCGTATCGACAGGCGTCCAAAATCAACAGATTGTCCCAGTCTTCGGACATAATGCGAGTTCCTTTTCCGTGTCGGAGCCGAAAAGCGAGGTTATTGAGTTCGATAGGAACGTATCGTAACACACTCTTAGAGGTCCGGAGTAGCCCTCCGCTGGCGTAGAGTTCCTTCGCTTTGCGGAGATGGTGACGCATACGATGTGGAACTTCCCTCCGGGGAAATAACGTTTCGGTTCAGAGAGCGGCCATTAGTTGTTCAAACTTTGTAACCCAATGCCTCTAGTTGTTCATCGAGCTCTTCCCGAGACATCCGTGCATTATTCGGTTCCTCGACTGTCGGTTCGTGGGTTTCGTTGTCTTCCGCGGACGTAATTACCCACGGGACCTTCCGGATCTGAGGGTGAAGGCTTCCGAGTTTGTGGCCGAGGATTCCGTACTCGCCGAACGCTTCGCCGTGGTCGGAAGAGATTGCCACTCGGTTCGCGTTCAAATTATTCAGGAGGAGTCCAATGTCATCCAAGACGTATCGAAGATCGCTCATGTACGCCTCCCAAATGCTGTCGAGGTCCCCTGTTTCGTAGTAATAGTTCCACCAGTCGTACTCGTGATACTCCAAGTCACGATCCTCTTCGAGTGCTTTCGAAAACCAAGGCGTATGCGGTTGGTGATACTGGAGGATAAGACGATCAAAGTCACGTTCGCGCCCAACCGAGATCGCGCGGTCGGTCACGTATCTCGGTGGCGTGTTTCCTTCCGTATGTCCGAACGGCCCCTCTTCTCCGATGGTTTCGAATTTAAAAAGATACTCCGCCTTACCGAGTTCGCTTATATCTACGGACGGAAAGAGGCGAAGCGTCTTAAATGGCAACGGTCTATCGCTATCGGTCTCGTGGACCTTTGTGTCTAACACCTCTTGGATATGGCTCTGAGCCGATAGGAACGCAGTTTCCCGGATTTGATCGAGATGTTGTTCGTCGAACGTACGGGCGAGCCATTCGGCGGACGCACCCCCTACCGACCAGATACTGTCGACGGTATTGATAAAGTCGTACTCATCTTGGACGATGCGCATAGCGTCCACTCGACACGTATCGAGTAGGATCAGAACGTCCCACTTACGATCAAATACGTTCGTTCCGATCGTTCGGTGGCCGTTGACGGCGATTGCTGGAACTCTGTATAGATAGTCAAGTAAGACCGAATCAACCACTCGAGACGGATTTTTCAGTCCTTTCAGTATATTCTCCTGATTGAGATCCGGCATAGTGTTTAAGTGTTCGGTTGTGAGTCTCCCCTTCTCAATCTTAATGCTATCGGTCAGAACGACCCCGGGTATCATCGCAAAAGCATACTGACGTATGTTAGCTTGTCATGTGAATCGCAACTACCAAACTAGAGTTTAAAGTAGCCGAAATTTGACCCAGTACATGATGGAACGATACACGCTTGAGAATATCAAAAAAGTGCTTCAGAGACCGGAATACGTCCTCTGGGAACTCCAACGAATCGCGTTCGATCTGCGCCACAGCGGTGACTCAGTTGACGTGATGGAACAAGACTGGGACAATCTTATTCTCCTTGACGCCTGCCGTTACGACCGTTTTGAAGCGCAAAATACGATGTCTGGCGATCTCTCGGCCGTCGTCTCACATGGGGGCCGAAGCTGGGAGTTCATGAAAGGGAACTTCGTTGGCGAGCAGTACCATGACACCGTCTATGTGACCGCTAATCCCCACACTGAAAAGTTGGCCGACGACGTGTTCCACGCAGTTCATCCCCTCTATATCGATGAATGGAACGAAGAGCGCGAAACTGTGCTTCCGGGCGACGTCGTCGACGCGGTACTGGACGCATACGAGCGGTACCCGAACAAACGGATCATCGCGCACTTCATGCAGCCCCACCGTCCCTATCTTGGTCCGACTGCGGAAACGCTACAGGAGGAGTACAATATCCGCGGGTTCAACCGAAACATCGC
Source organism: Haloterrigena turkmenica DSM 5511 (assembly GCF_000025325.1). Taxonomy (NCBI): domain Archaea; kingdom Methanobacteriati; phylum Methanobacteriota; class Halobacteria; order Halobacteriales; family Natrialbaceae; genus Haloterrigena; species Haloterrigena turkmenica. The sequence continues at coordinate 3,031,881 of NC_013743.1, forward strand.
CCACATCGGGGCACGGACGGACCAACCCTCGTACGCGACGCTCCTCGAGCGGGGCGAAATCCCGATCGACAAGACCCGCCAGGCCTATCGCGAGACGCTCGACATCGTACTTGACCACGTGACGTCGCTCACCGAGCAACTCACCGGCAAGACCGTCGTTTCGGCAGACCACGGCGAAATGCTCGGTGAGCGACTGACTCCGTTGACAAAGCCCAAGTTCGGCCATTCATTCAAATACATCCGCAATCGGACGCTGTACGTCGTCCCGTGGCTAGAGTTGGAGGCAGACGCTCGACGCGACATCACGAGCGACGAACCGATCGCCTTCGAGCGGGCCGAGTCCGCCACGGTCGAAGAACGTCTTCGGTCGCTGGGATACAAGTGAACCCGCATCCGAAACTCCCGGACTCCGTGTCATCAGACGGCTCGATACTATCGCAGCCATGGATGAGGAGTCGCGACCATCCACCCCGATTCGACTGTCGATGCTTGCGAGTGGCCAACAGGGGAGCTGACATCACTCCCGCTGGGGACTTCGAACGGGTCATTCGACACTGTCTCCGCTCTGTTCGCCTTCCCGAAGCGTGCGTTCAGGGAGACCCAGGGCATTCGGCGAATGTCGGGGGGCCAACGATAACCGTTCCGAACGACGCGAGGCGCCTGGCAAGCCATAGAGCGTCAGGTACTTGTAGTACACGCAGCATTATGAGGCAACTATGACCCTTCTACACCGGGCGTATCGACTGTTCCGCTCGGAGGGCGCTGGAGCGGTCGCGAGCGGGGCCCGAAAGAAGATCCTCGCTCGGTTCGATCCGATCTATCAGCGGACAAAGCCCGAGTACAAGCGGTATTCGGTCGGCGACGCGAGTGCCGAGTTCGACATGTCCCGCCGCCGGCTGGGTCGACACGACTTCGCCGACGACATCCGCTCCGAACGGTCGCTCATTGAACGCGTCCTCTCGGCCGTTGAGGCGGACGACGTGTTCTACGATGTCGGCGCGAACGTCGGTATCTACTCCTGTCTGGTCGGAAGCCGGCTAGGATCAGGGCACGTTGTCGCCTTCGAGCCGACGCCGGACGCCTACAACGTCCTCCGCCGGAACGTCGACCGAAACGACGCGCCGGTCGAGACGTTCAACGTCGCGCTGTCCGACACGAACGGAACGACCCGAATGGCCGTGAACGGACGGACAGGCCACCAGTTCGCCGACGGCCGCGACGGGACCCTCGAGATCGAGACGCGACGCGGCGACGACCTCGTCAGCGAACGTGACCTCCGGCCGCCGAATGTCTGCAAGATCGATATCGAAGGGGCGGAGTATCTCGCGCTCGAGGGGCTTCGCGAGACACTCAACGATCCGGCCTGTCGTCGCGTCTTCTGTGAGATACACACGGAGAAGATACGGGAGATCGGGGGCAGTGCCGACGAGGTGGAAACGCTCTTTCGGGAACTGGGCTTCGAACTCAAGTTCCGCGGCGACCGGCGCGCGAACTATTTCATCGAGGCGAGTCGGTCGGCCGAACACCGATGAGAAGAGACGAATGACGCGAATCGCCCTCGTCACCCCACGATACCCGCCGACCCACGCCGGCGGCGGAGAGATCAGCGCTCGGCTGCTCGCCGAGCAGCTCCACGCTCGAGACGCCGTCGACGAAGTGGTCGTCTACTCGTTCGACGGCGAGTCCACGGAGACGGTCGGGGGGGTTCCGGTCTTCCGGCTCGCGGACGTTCCGCAGTACCCCTACACCCTGCCGAACGAGATCGCCTACCGGAAGCTCAGGGCGGTCGGGCCAGACCCTGACGTGATCCACGCGTACAACATGCACCTCCATCCCGCCGTGGGACGGCTCTCCGCGACGCTCGACGTTCCCGCGGTGGCGACGCTGAACGCGTACCCGCTCGTCGACTGGGCAGAGGTGAACGTGAGCCCCTCGCTCAAGCGCCGACTGTACGAACGAACACTGCTGCGCCTCGAACGGCCTCGTCTACTGGAGCAGATGGCGAACATCGGCCTATTTCTGCCGCTTAGCAGCGCTGTCGAGCGGGTCTACCGGAGCCACGGGCTCGAGACTGCCGACTACGAAGTGATCCCAAATATGCTCGATCCGTCCTTCGAGGTCCCCGCCGATGGGACCGAGGAGACGGATCAGGTGGAGCTGCTGTATGTCGGCTATCTCCGGGACACGAAGGGGGTACGGTATCTCGTCGACGCGATGGATCGCCTCCCGGAGCAGATCGAACTGACGGTCGTCGGCGACGGGCCGGAGCGGGACGCGCTGGAAGCCCGCGCCGCGAAAGCTGCCGCATTCGACAGGATCGAGTTCACCGGCTCGGTCCCCTACGAGGAGGTTACTCGAGCGTACGCGGACGCGGACGTGTTCGTCCACCCCGGCGTCTGGCCGGAGCCGTTCGGTCGGACGATTCTCGAGGCGATGCAGGCCGGACTCCCGGTTGTTGCGACGGACATCGGCGGTCCCGCGGAAACCGTCCCCCAGTCGGAACTGCTGGCCGAACCCGGCGATCCGGCGAGCCTGAGCGAGAGCATCGAATACGCCGTCACGAACCGCGACCGGATCGGCCGTGAGAACCGACAGTTCGTCGAAGAGCAGTATCATCCGGATGTTGTCGTTCCGCGGTTTCACGACGTCTACGAGCGCGTCCGCCGGGACTGACGCCGAACGGACGCGCTCTCAGTCACCGACGGGAGACCCGTGAAGGATATGGCCGTTGGTCAACGAAACGAACGTAATGACCGATTTCGGAGCGGCCGATCGAGAGCTGGCGGTCGCCCACTGGGGCGAACACGCTAACGGTGGCGGCGATCGCCTCGCTTGGGAACTCGCACGGGTCTTCGAGGACGCACCGTTCTACGTCGGCTGGCGCGACGAATCCATCGAGCCGGCCGATATCGAGGCCGAACAGCTCATCCAAGATCGGCTGCTGAACCGCGCCCTCGAACAGGGTGGACTGGCACGCCAGCTCGCCCATCTCGTGGGGTGGCAGCTCGCGTCGCCGCTGCGGGAGTACGACATCCTCGTCACGAGCGGGAACGAGCCGCTGTTTTACGTCGCTCCAACCGAGCAGACGTGGGTCGCGTATATTCATCACACGAACCGCAGACAATCGGATCAGATCACCGAGATCGAATCTGCACGGTTCCCTCGGCTCCAATTGCTCGTTTACTACGCGATCCGTGTCCTGTTCGATCACAACACTCATCGACCCGATCTCTATGTCGTCAACTCCGAACTCGTCAAGCGTCGAGTCGAGCGGTACTGGGGCGTCCCGAGTGAGAAGATCCGCGTTGTGTATCCGCCCGTCGATACCCACAAATACAATCCGACCGACGAGGAGACGGAAGAGTACTACGTGACCCTATCGCGGCTGGATTGGCACAAAGATATCGACGGGATCGTCAGAGCATTCAACGAACTTGAGCAGCGACTACTCGTCGCCGGTGACGGGCCCGAGCGCGAGCGCCTCGAACGCATGGCCGGCGACAACGTCGAGTTTCTGGGGTTCGTCGACGAGGCCGAGAAACAGCGCCTACTATCGGGTGCGAAAGCGTTTGTATTCAACGGCCGTGACGAGGACTTCGGGATTGCTCCAGTCGAAGCGCTGGCGGCCGGTACGCCACTGCTCGGGGTCAAGGAGGGAATGACACAGTTTCAGGTCGTCGACGGGAAGAACGGCTATCGACACACTCGAACAGGAGAGACCGGACCGTCCCTTACCGAGACGATTCGCCGGTTCGAGAAAGAAGGGGTCGATTGGTCTGCGTCGGAGATTGCCACTTTCGCCGACCGCTTCTCCGTAGATGCGTTCCATGACAGTATGCGAGACGCAGTCGATACGGCGGTCTCGAACGCTGACATCACCCCCTCCTGGTACGAACAGTACGAATCGGACAACTGAGTCGTTTACAATTCGTAACGGTTACGTGCTACTTACGGTGTCGCTCTCAACGGTCAGTTCTGTTCGATCCATTTCGATTAACCCGTACAGGTAACCGAACCCGACCGCCGCGGTAAAAATAAAGATCGTCACGAGCTGCTTCGCTTTCGCACTCGAGGGCCGTCGCACGAGATCCGACAGCCGCTCCGGAACGAACTCGAGCATGAGATCCCGTAGATACTCGTTTTTATCACCCTTCGCCTCGGGCAGCAGCAGATCCATGATCCGTTTCGAGTATCCCTGCCAGAACGATCGGAATACCAGCCACTGGAAGTCCCCACGATAGTCGAACAGTTTGTGATGGACCACCGCATCCGTGTTGTAGATCACGCCCCGTCCGTACTTGTTCGCGATTCGAATGCAGACGGGCGCCTCGTGGGCCTGGATGTGGCGATCGCCGTGGCGGCCCGTGTTCTCGTCGTAGCCGCCGACGTTCAAGAACACCTCGCGGCGAAACGAGATGTTCGAGCCGTACGTGTTCCGCAGTTCTTCCATGTGCTCGCCCATGCCGCGCTCGTCACAGCCGACAAGCCAGTAGAACTCCGCCGGGAAGAAGTCGGGTTTCTCGGTCACCCAATCAGGAGCGACGTGGCCGCCGACGGCGAGGGCGTCGGTCTCCTCGTAGACGCGAGCCAGTTCCGCGACCCAGTCGTCCTCGGCCACGGCGTCGTCGTCGATGAACGCGACGACGTCGCCGGTGGCGATCTCGGCGCCTCGAGTCCGACTGTGCGAAATTCCCTGATTCTCGTCGTTACAGTGCAAGACGACGTCATCGAGGCCCCCGTAATCGTTTTGGACTTGTTCGAAGACCGGTTCGTTCCCGTCGACGAGGATGACAACCTCGAGCGGGTCGTAGGTTTGTGAGAGGACGCTGTCGACGCACTCGGAGAAGACGTCGTAGCGATCCATCGCGTAGGTACAGATAACGACGGAGACCTTCATCGAGACTCGATTGCGATGACCGCAGAATAAGCTTTTTCCTTCAAACACCTCGAACGGTCGTTCTCGAACGCGAATAGCAATCCGATAGCGATAGTCAACGAGACCGAAAACTGCCGGAGGTGTGGGTGTTAGGGCTCCCGGATATCAAACGTCGGTCGGTAGATGACAAGGCTTATTCTCCACTTGTGTCTGGTGGAACCTAATGAGTACGGACACCGAACACGTCGAGGAGGACTCCGAGACGTCATCCTCCCTCCTCGAGACGTGGTCTGACTGGTATCACATCCCCGTGCTCGGGGCTGTGATGCTGTTTATGTTCTGGGTGCGGACCCAGGCGTACGACCGATTCGTTACCGAAGACGGGAGTCCCGCCCTCGCGGGCGTCGACTCGTGGTATCACTGGCGAACAATCGAATGGACGGCGGAGAACTACCCGAACACGATGCCCTACGAGGTGTGGACCGGGTTTCCGGAAGGCAACTACGTCGGCCAGTTCGGTACCCTGTTCGACCAACTAATCGTCACGGTCGCGATGATCGTCGGGCTCGGCAATCCGTCGACTGAGACCGTCTACACCGTCGCACTACTGATGATCCCGGCGATGGCCGCGCTCGTGGCGATTCCGGTCTTCTACGCGGGTCGGCGCCTCGGCGGCACGCTCGGGGGCATCGTCTCCGTGCTCGTGCTCGCACTCGCGAAAGGGCAGTTCCTGACGCGGTCGACGGTCGGCCAGCTCGACCACCACGTCGGCGAGGTGCTGTTCATGGCGATCGCCGTCGTCGCGATGATGGTCGCGCTCACCGTCGCCGAGCGCGACCAGCCGATCTACGAACTGGTCGTCGACAGGGACTGGGACGCGCTGCGAACGTCGACCATCTACAGCGTCCTCGCCGGGGTCGCGCTCACGCTGTACATCTGGGTCTGGCCCTCGGCGGTCCTCCTGGTCGGTATCTTCGGCGTCTTCTTCGCCGTGCAACTCTGCTTCGACTACCTCCGCGGGATCTCGCCGGACCACGTCGCCTTCGTCGGCGCGGTGAGCCTCGGCGTGACCGCGATCCTGACGCTCCTCCTGATGGAACAGCCCGGAAGCACGAGTTCGACGAGCTTCGGACTGCTCCAGCCCCTCGCCGCCTTCCTCGTGGCCGTCGGCTGCGTCTTCATGGCCTGGGTCGCCCGCCAGTGGAACGATCGCGATATCGAGCGGCGGTACTACCCCGTTGCCATCGCCGGCCTCATCGCCGCGGCGCTGCTGGCGATGTGGCTTCTCCTGCCCAGCCTGTTCGACTCGATCGTCGGGAACGCGACGCGGCGCATGCTCCCGTTTGGCGGAACGGCCACCGACCTCACGATTTCCGAGGCCCAACCCCCGGAGAACTTCCTCGACAGCGTCTTTAGCGAGTTCGGAAGCGCGTTCTACACGATGCTCGCCGGCCTCGCTTTCATCGTCATTCGCCCGCTGTTCGGCCGCAAGATCCGCGCCGAGCACACGCTGGTCGTCGTCTGGACGCTGTTCCTGATCAGCATGGCGGCGACGCAGGTTCGCTTCTCGTACTACCTCGTGCTCGGCGTCGCGGTCGTCAACGCCGCGTTCGTCGCGGAGTTCGTTCGCCTCTTCGATCTGGACCTTCAGGCGAGCCTCGAGTCGATTCGCGGAATCGAGACCTATCAGGTGATCGTGCTTTTCCTCGTCGTGATCCTGCTGTTCGCGCCGCTACTCCCGCCGATCGCCGCCGACGATACGACCTCTTGGGAACAAGCCAATAGCACCGGCCCGTCCTACGACGCCACCATGGTCTGGGAGGGGTCGAACGAGTGGCTCGCCAACAACACGCCCGCGCCGGGCAACTGGGGCGAGCACGAAAACGCCGATCAGCTCGAGTACTTCGGATCGTACGACCGCCCCGCCGACGGGGATTACGACTATCCCGAAGGCTCCTACGGCGTGATGTCGTGGTGGGACTACGGCCACCTGATAACGACGCAGGGCGAGCGGATCCCCCACGCGAACCCGTTCCAGCAGAACGCGCCGTCCGCCTCGGCGTTCCTGACCGCCGAGTCCGAGGAACGCGGCGAACTGGTCCTCGATACCATCGCCGCCGGCGAGAACCCGGCCGACAAGTCCACCGAGGAACTCGAGTCGCTGTCCGAGGGCGCCACCCACGAGCAGATGCGGTACGTGATGGTCGACTACGAGATGGCGGCCGGGAAGTTCTCCGCGATCACCGCGTGGTCCGGGCCGAACTACGAACACTACGTGACGCCGTCGGGCCACGAGGACGGAGAGCCGGTGAACATCAATGACTACCAGAACGGGACCATCCCCTACTACGACACGATGCAGTCCCAGCTGTACTTCGACGACGCGGACGGGCTCGAGCACTACCGGACCGTCCACGAAAACGCCGACGCTGGGACGGCGACGATCGCCACCTACGCGAATGTGTTCGTCCCCGGCGCCATTCAGGGACAGGTCGCCCAGGAGCTGCAGGAACTGGGCTACCAGGAGGGTGACGTGATCTACTACCAGGACGGCGAGTTCGCGGCGCCCGGCGAGGGACGTCCGTCGGTAGCGATACAGCAGATGGGATTCCAGCGGATTCAGAGCATCCAACAGAACCCGACCCAGCAGCTACTGGGCGTCCGGAGCGCCGCCGCGGTGAAGACGTTCGAACGCGTCGAGGGCGCGACGCTCACTGGCACCGTCGACGACGCAGACGACGTGCTCGGAAACGAGACGACGGCCACCGTCGAGGTCGAACTCGAGACGAACGCCGGTCGGACGTTCAACTACACGCAGGAGACCGAAGTCGCCGAGGACGGCTCGTTCGAACTGACCGTTCCCTACGCGACCAACGACGAACTCGGCGTCGAGGACGGCTACACGGACAGCGCCGTCGAAGCGACCGGCGAGTACGACGTGACCGTCGGCGAACCGGGCGAAACCGGCTACGCGGCGGAGACGGCCGTCCCCGAGACCGCAGTGGTTCAGGGCGAGACCATCACCGTCGACGGGTTCGAGCAGACCGAACTCGAGGACCCCGACGAGTCGGAAGACGGCAACGAGACCGACGGCAACGAAACCGACGGCGGCTCGACGGACGGAAACGAAACCGACGGCGGGAACGAAACCGACGACGGCAACCAGACCGACGGCGGCAACGAAACCGGTTCGGACGGCGCCGAAGCCGAGGACAACTAACGGCCAACGGATCCCCGTCGTCGCAGTCGATTTTCGATCGGAATTCGCGTCGCGCAATCCGAGCCGCCGCGGCGACCTCCGAAAGTGAGAACGCTTTTCTCCCCGTCCGAAATAGCTCCGGTAATGCGGGAATTTCTCGCCGTGTACTGCAAGGGCTTCTCGATGGGCGCGGCCGACGTCGTCCCCGGCGTCTCGGGCGGGACGATCGCGCTCATCGTCGGCATCTACGACCGGCTGATCCGCGCGATCACGGCCATCGACCCCCGGGCCTTTCGCCCGGCGCTGCGCCCCCACGATCCCGAGGCTCGAGCGCGACTCCGAGCGGAACTCGAGCGAATGGAGATCCCCTTTTTGCTATCGCTGGGACTCGGCGTCGCGACGGCGATCGTGGTCCTCTCGAGTCTCATGCACGGGGCGGCGACGACGTATCCGGTGGCGACGTACGGCTTCTTCTTCGGGCTGATCGCCGCGTCGGCGGTCGTCCTCTACGGCGAGATCGACCGGTGGACGGCCGGCCGCGTGGCCATCTCGGTCGGCGCGATCGCGCTCGCGTTCGCGGTCTCGGGGACGACCGCGGGGAACGTGCCACACGGGCTTCCGATAGTCCTCCTCGCCGGAGCGATCGCGATCTGTGCGATGATCCTCCCCGGCGTTTCGGGCGCGTTCTTCCTCCTGATCCTCGGCCAGTACGAGTACATGACGGGGACGTTAAGCGGGTTCATCGACGCGCTCGTCGATCTGCTCGACGGCGGCGCGCTGGCGCCCGTCCTCGAGAGCGGAACGGTCGTCGTCGTCTTCGGCGTCGGCGCGGTCGTCGGCCTGTTCACGATGGCCCACGCGGTCGGCTACGCCCTCGAGCGCTACCGGGCCGCGACGCTGGCCGCGCTGGTGAGCCTGATGGTGGGCGCGTTGCGACTGCCCGTCGAGCGCGTCTCGAGCAACCTCGGCGAGACGTCGCTCGGAACGCCCGGCGTCGCCGTCGCGATGGCGCTCGCCGGCGCCGGCGCCGTGCTGCTGGTCGACTGGCACACCGACGACCTCGAGTACTGAGCGGCGATCTGGAACGCAGAACGGAGCGACGACTGATTTTCGATAGCGGAAGCCCGATAGCCGACCGCGAGGGCGAACGTTCGATAGCGAGGACTCGAGCGGATCGGTCAGGTCGAGACGTCGAGCGGAGAACCGGCCGTCAGGACGAGGGCGCGGTCCCGTCTCCGTCCGCGGCCTCGTCGTCGGTTTCGCCATCGGTCTCGTCGAGGCTCGGTCCGAGCGTCCGGAACGCGATCGTCGGGAACCGCACTGCGAGCGCGCTGGGGCGTCGGCCGCTCCCGGTCGCCGAGAGCGGGACGCGGTCGACGACGCCGCGGTCGGCGAGTTCGTAGAGGAACCGTTTGACGGTGCCCGCGGTCAGCGACGAACGGTCGGCGATCTCGGTCGCGAGGTCTCGAATCGGACGGTCGTCGGCGTCGATGGCGACGAGATCGAGCAGCACGCGCTGGCGGGTCTCGGACAGCGAGAGCACCCGATCGAGGTGGACGCAGTCGTCGGGAACGTCGGCTTTCGCCCGCTCGAGGTGCGCCGAAGCGATCCGGTCGCTCCCGTCCTGGCTCGCGAGGACGGCGGCGCCGAACAGGGCCGCGAGCGCGTCGTGGGCGTTCCCGTCGGCCCACGCCGCCAGCTCGCGGACGGACTCGTGATCGAGCGCGCCGGCCGCGAGCCCCGTCGACGCCCGATCGGAGACCACCTCGACGAGTTCGTGGTCGCGGTAGGCCGGGACGGTGACGGTCGGATGCTCGGCCGCCAGTTCGTCGGGGGCCTCCCGGCCGACCGCGACGGTCGAGACGCTGTCGGCGACGGGCTCGAGCAATTCGCGGGCCCGCTCGTAGGCGAGCGTCTCGGGCTCGTCGTGGTGGTCGACCGCGACGACGGCGTGGCGGTCCGGCCGCGCGAGTTGCTGCTGGAGCCGGTCGCGGAGGTCGTCGGTCCCGACGCCGCTCTCGGGGACGGAATCGCTCGAGAGCACCGAGAGGACGGTCCGATAGAGGGCGAAGGCGCTCTCGACGCGGCGGCCGTCGACGTAGACGAACCACGTCGAGGAGCCGGTCTGACCCGCCCGGGTCGTCGTGCCGATCGACCGGGTCGATTCGCCGAGTTGCTGGTTCAACGCGTCGAAGACGGCGGTGACGATCGCGGACGTGCCCGCGCCCGCCGGGCCGACGACGGCGATCGGCGGCGGCAACTCGCCGTCGAACACCGCCTCGAGCGCGTCGAGCAACTGTTCTAAGACGGGGCCGCGACCGACCGGGTCTGCGGGGTGGACCACCGGGCTGAGGTAGTCCCGGTCGACGAGGATCTCACGGTCCTGCCGCGCCGACCGTCGCCGGGCGATGCGCTCCCGCAGCTCCATCTACCCGGCCTCCCGGCGCCCGCTCACGGCCGAGTCGGTCCCGACCAGCGCCGCCTCGAGGACCTCGAGCGTGTGTTTGATCTCGTAGCCGGTGCCGTGTTCCATCTGCATCGAGCAGGTCGGACACTCGGTCAGTCCGGTCTGCGCGTCAGCCGCGTCCATATGTTCGAACATCTCCTCGCCGATCTTCATCGACGTCTCGTAGTTCTCCTCCTTCCAGCCGTAGGTGCCGGAGATCCCCGAACAGGAGTCGCCGACGTCATGGGCCTCGATGCCGTCGATCGCGTTCATCAGTTCGATCGTCTGTCCGTCGAGTCCCTGGTTACGTGAATGACACGGTGCGTGATAGGCGAAGTCCTCGCCGTCGACGCTGGTCCCCTCGAGTTCGCCCTCGAGGTCCTCGTGAACCCGGAGATACTCGACGGCGTCCCAGGTGTTCTCGGCTACCGACTCGGTGTTCTCGAAATCGAACAGTTCGGGGTACTCCTGACGCAGCGACATCGAACAGGAGCTACAGGAGGCGACGATATCGGCGCCGTCCTCCAGCGCCGCGGCGAGTTCGCGGACGTTGGTCTCGGCGGCCCGCCGTGCGTCCTCGAGCATGCCGTTGGCGAACATCGGCGTCCCCGAGCAGGACTGGTCGGGCACCATGATCTCGTAGCCGAAGTGCTCGTAGACGCGGACGAGCGCCTTCGCAACCTCGGGCGTGTTGTAGTTCGAGTAGCAGCCGTGGAAGTAGGCGATCCGCTTGTCCGGGTTTTCGACCTTCGCTCCGCCTCGCTTCGTCCACCACTCGCGGAACGTCTCGGTCGCGAACTCGGGGAACTCCCGCTCACTCGTGATCCCCAGCACCTTCTCGCCCAGCCACTTCGTGGCGGACAGCCCCATCACGAAGTTCGCCGTGCGGGGGAACGCCGCCGCCAGCGGCGCGAGTCGGCGGTAGTTCGCGAGGATGCGATTGCGGAGGTACTCTCGAGAGAATGTGTCCATCTGCTCCTCGACGTACTCCCCGCGGGCCGTGTTGTGCATCTGAGAGAGGGGCACCTCGGAGGGGCAAGCGCTGTCACAGCGCATGCAGTTCGAACACTTCATCACCGAGTCGTCGACGTCGTGGTCGTCCTGGCGCTTGAGCCGCCACTGCTCGGGGCCCTGGAACTTCGGGCCGGGGAACTCGTCGTCGACCTCGGCGACGGGGCAGTTGGTGTCGCAGGTCGAGCACTTGTAGCAGTTGTCCGCCCCAGGCCGAAGGTCCATGTCTTCGGCCTCGGGGAACACCTGGATGGGTTCGAACTCCTCGTCTTCGGCGCCCGGTACGTGATCGTCGGTCGGTTGCTCTGCGTCGCTCATGTGTGTCCTCGTAGTCGTCGTGTCTCGCTCGCTCTCGAGTCGGCCGGTCGTCGGTTCTCGCTCGAGTCGCCCATTGCTACTCAGCCTCCTCGCCGGCCCGCGTCCCGGCGACGTAGCCCGTCGCGAGCGAGACGCCGGCGCCGGACTTCTCGGCCGCGAAGTCGTAGCCGCCCAGCACAGCGCCTGCGGCCCGCAGGTTCGCGAACTCCGGTTCGTCGCGGGCGTCGAGCGGCCGAAGCTCGCGGTCGGACGCGAGGCCGAACCGCGCGTAGGGTTGGTCGCCGAAGACGTCGTCGACGAACCAGTCGTAGCGGTCCTCGGCGTGGGGGACGTGGCAGTCGAAGATCGGTTCGAACACCCGCTCGCGTTCGGAGCGAACCCCTTTGCCGACCAGCCCGCCCGTCGCGAGGACGTACTGGTCGGCGCGGTGGGGGATCTCGGTGCCGTTGCGGTCGACGACGACGCGGTCGATCCGGTCGTCGCCGCTGCCGCCGTCGGCCGCCACCGCGTCCGCCTCGGCGGTCTCGTAATCGATCACCGGCACGCCCGACGTGACGCGGACGCCCCGCTCCTCGAGCGCGTCGTACAGCAGGTCCTCGAGTCGCATTCCCGGTAAACTGGGCGGCCCCATCGGGACTTCAAAGACGTCGGCGCCGAGGGCGTCCGCGAGGTCGGTACGGACCTCGGCCGCGTGCTCGTCGCCGAGCACGGCGGGGAAGCCGACGCGGGACTCGTCCTCGAGATGCTCGCTGACCGTCGTCGCGAGCGCCTCGCGCGCGCCGGTCTCGCCGGCGCCCGTCGTCACGGGCTCGTCCTGATCCAACAGGTGCGCGTAGCGGGTCACCTTGGCGTCGTCTCGAACGATTCCGGGAAACGGAATCGTGGTGCCGCGGGCCGAAAACGGCGCGCCCGTGGCCTCGAGGTGGGCGGCGGCCAGCGGCGCCTCGAAGTCGGGCAGCGTCTCGAAGCCGACCAGCAGCGCGTCCCGGTCGTCGCTGGCCAGTCCGTCGGCCGTCGCGACGGGATAGCGCGCGGTCGGTTTGACGGTGCCGCCGTGGGTCGGGACCAGCGCGTTCGCGTCGGTGTGAGAGCCCGCGTAGGCGTCGCCCGCGACGTCGTCGAAGAAGGCCAGCGCCTCGCGGACCGCATCGCTGCCGACGCGCTCGTAGGGATGGCCCTCGGGGAGGTCCGCGAGCGCGTCGAAGGGATCGACGAGCGGCCCCTCCTCGGGCGCACCGGGCGCGTAGCCCAGAACGTCGATCAGCCCGCTCGCGTGCCGGAGCGTGCTCTGTTTGTACGTCACCAGCCGGACGCGGACGTCGCGGCCGGCGTCAGCGGCCGCGAGCGCTGCCGTCGCGCCCGCGAGACCGCCGCCAATGACGAGGACGTCGTCCTCGATGGCCATCTCAGGCACCTCCGTCGAACGCGTCGAACTCGAGCGCCGTCGGCTCGCTCGCGGGATCCCGATCCCGGTTCATCGTCGTCGCGTGTAAGGCGTAGTTGAGCATGGCCTGTGAGAGCTGTTCGCCCCAGAGGGCGTGGCGCTCGCCCTTCCAGCGTTCCTGAAAGAGTTCGTCCAGCGCCGCGCGAACCGTCTCCTCGTCGTACTCGGGGTGGAGTTCGTTAGCCATGTTCTGACAGCAGAAGCCGCCCTGACAGTTGCCCATCGAGGCCCGCGTCCGAATGCGGACCGCGTTCAGGTCCGATCCCGACTGGTCGATCGCGTCGCAGATCTCCGCGCGGGTCACGCCCTCGCACTGACAGATCACCGGGTTTGCCTCGTCGGTTTCGAGCACCTCGCTCGCTCGGCTCCCCAGGCGCTGTTTGCTCCGGCGCGCGACCGGCGATCGGAGGCCGAAATCGTCCATGCCGGCCTCGAGCGTTGCGATGTCTTCGCTGCCGGGCAGCGGTTCGTCGGCGGTCGCACACGAGGCCCGGACGCCTAACTTCTCGCAGACGTGATCCGAGATCTCCTCGGCCATCGCGCGGTACGTGGTGAACTTGCCGCCGACGATGCTCGAGATGCCCGAGACGCCGTCGCGGTCGGCGTGGTCGAGCAGGAAGAAGTCCCGCGTGATGTCGGTGGGGTCCTGCGTGCCGGTCCCCGGCGGCTCGTACAGCGGGCGCACGCCCCAAAAGGAGCGGATCGTCCGGGCCTCCTTGAGGATCGGGACGAGTTCCGAGAGGGTGTCGATCATCTGGTCGACCTCCCACTGGTCCTCGGGGAAGTCGTCCGGATCGGCGACCTCCTCGTCGGTCGTCCCGAGGATGGCCGTCGTCTCGTGGGGGACGACGATGTCGGCGTCGCCCTTCGGCCGGCAGCGGTTGATTACGGTGTCGACCTGCCGGACGTTCATGATGGTCATGACGCCCTTGGAGGGACGGACCTCGATTTCGAGGTCGGCCATCGCGCCGATCTCCCCCGCCCACGCGCCCGTCGCGTTGACGACGTACTCGGCGGTGATCTCCTCGGTCGTGCCGGCCGCCGCGTGTGTCCGCTTGCCCGGCCCCGACTCGTGGCGCACCTCGACGCCGTAGACGTCGTCGCCGTCGCGCAGGAGGTCGATCACCTCCGCGTGGGTCTCGACGCGCGCGCCGTGGGTCTCGGCGTCGATCGCGTTCGCGACGCAGAGCCGGAACGGATCGACGGCGCCGTCGGGAACCTCGATCGCCCGTTTGACGTCCTTCGCGAGATAGGGTTCGACCTCGCGGGCCTCCCGCCCCGAGAGAACGCGCGCGGGAATCCCGCAGTCGCGACAGCCCTCGAGTTTCTCCCGGAAGTAGTCGTCCGAGTCCTCGGGGCGCTGGACGAACAGGCCACCGGTCTCCTCGACGCAGTGGCCGGCGATCTCCCGGAGGATCTCGTTTTCTTCGATACACTCCGTCGCACTGGCGCGATCCGAGACGGCGTAGCGGCCGCCGCTGTGGAGCAGGCCGTGCATCCGGCCGGTCGTGCCGTCGGTCAAATTGCCCCGCTCGACGAGGGTCACCTCGAGGCCGCGCATCGCCAGATCCCGCGCGATGCCACAGCCCGTCGACCCGCCCCCGAGAACGAGGACCTCGGTGTCCGTTGCCATTCCTTCGTTCGTCCCTCTCTCTCCCGGACCTTTATTTTATCGACGGTTGCGGAACGTCCGTAACGAGTTGATTGGTTCGAGATCGCCGCTCGAACGGTGCGACGCCGGCTGACAGCCGGAACCGGTCGAGAACCCTGAAAATAGCCGAAATAACCGCTTACCATGAGTAATTGGGCCGATACTGTCAGATAAGATACGACATACGGATTAGGACTTCGACAAATTTTATAATGATAGTAGGTATTGTTTACCAGTATCGTGCGATCGTCGGTAAAGACATCGTACGGAGCAACGAGGGAGATTACCAGTGACAGAATCCACGTACGTCGGTGCGGTAGACCAGGGAACGACCGGGACGCGCTTTATCGTGTTCGATCACGGCGGCCAGGTCGTCGCGAACGCCTACGAAACGCACGAACAGATCTATCCCGAACCCGGCTGGGTCGAGCACGACCCGATGGAGATCTGGGAGAACACCAAGAGCGTCATCACGCAGGCGCTCGGGCAGGCGGGGATCAGCCCCGACCAGCTTGAGGCCATCGGCGTGACCAACCAGCGCGAGACGACGCTGCTGTGGGACGCCGACTCCGGCCGGCCGGTCCACAACGCCATCGTCTGGCAGGACCGGCGCACGACCGACCGCGTCGAGCAACTCGAGGCGGAGGAAAAGGTCGAGATGATCCGCGAGAAGACCGGCCTCGAGGCCGACGCCTACTTCTCGGCGACGAAAGCCGAGTGGCTGCTGGACAACGCCGATCCGATCAAGCTCGAGCGCTCCCGTCCCGAGGACATCCACGACCGCGCGGAGAAGGGCGAGGTGCTGTTCGGGACGATCGATAGCTGGCTGATCTACAACCTTACCGGCGAGCACATCACCGAGGTCACGAACGCCTCGCGGACGATGCTGTACAACATCCACGACCTCGAGTGGGACGACGACCTCCTCGCGGAGTTCGGCGTTCCCGAGGCGATGCTCCCCGAGGTTCGGCCGTCCAGCGACGACGACACCTACGGGACGACCGATCCGGACGGGTTCCTCGAGGCCGAAATCCCCGTCGCGGGGGCGCTCGGCGACCAGCAGGCCGCGCTGTTCGGCCAGACCTGTTTCGACGCCGGCGACGCGAAGAACACCTACGGCACCGGTTCCTTCTTCCTGATGAACACCGGCAGCGAGGCCGTCGCGAGCGATCACGGCCTCCTGACGACTATCGCGTTCCAGAAGTCGGGCGAGGACGTCCAGTACGCGCTGGAGGGCTCGATCTTCATCACCGGCGCGGCGATCGAGTGGCTCGAGGACCTCTCGCTGATCGACAATCCGGCGCAGACGGCCGAGCTCGCCCGCAGCGTCGACTCGACGGACGGCGTCTACGTCGTCCCCGCGTTCACCGGACTGGGCGCGCCCCACTGGGACCAGCGCGCTCGCGGTACCATCGTCGGCATGACTCGAGGCACCCGGCGAGAACACATCGTCCGGGCGACCCTGGAGTCGATCGCCTACCAGACCCGCGACGTCGCGGAGGCGATGGAGGCCGACTCGGGCATCGAGATGACCTCGCTGAAGGTCGACGGCGGCGCGGTCAAGAACAACTACCTCTGTCAGCTCCAGTCCGACATCATCGGCTCGGAGATCGTCCGTCCGGTCGTCGACGAGACGACGGCGCTCGGGTCCGCGTACGCCGCCGGACTGGCCGTGGGCTACTGGGACGACGTCGACAGCCTGCGGGACAACTGGCAGATCGATCGCGAGTTCGAACCCGAGATGGACGCCGATCGAGCCGACAAACGCTACGCGCGCTGGACGGAAGCGGTCGACCGGGCGCGCGACTGGGCACGGGACGACGAGGAGTAACTATGTTCGGGACGATACTTCAGATTCCGATCATCGGCATGGAGACCGAAGCGTTCGCCGTCCTGCTGATCGCCGCGCTCGCCGGCGGGGCGTTCGGCGCGGCCCTCGGTGCGCTTCCCTCCTTCGTCTTCACCGGCTTCGTCGTCTTCCTCGGGGAGGGTATCGCGGTCCTCGAGGGGGAACTCAGCGCCGCCGAGGCCATCGGTGCCGGTAACATCGCGACCGGCATCACCGGGACGATCGGCTTCGGCGCGGTCACCGGCCCCCACATCGCCTTCGCCGGCGGCGTCGCCGCGACGGCCTACGCCGGCCGGAAGTACCCCGAAATGGAGCCCGACGACTGGGACTACCACTTCGGGAAGAACATCCTCTACGCCTTCGGGACCAAACCCGACATCCTCGCGGTCGGGGCGCTCTTCGGCGTGCTCGGGATGCTCATCACCCAGGTGATGAGCGGGATCGGCTTCCCGACGGACAACATCGCGCTCTCGGTCGTGGCGACGGCGTTCCTCGCTCGACTCGCCTTCGGCTACCCGCTGGTCGGCAAGATCGGGGGCTCGAGCGTCCTCGACATGTCCCCGTTCGAGCGCGAGGAGAAGCGCGCGGTCACCGACGGCGGGGTCGAGACCGACCGGTTAGCCACTGAGCCGTGGCTGCCACATCAGTACGAGTGGGCCGGCGTCACCACCATCGGCGTCGTCGGCGGGATCCTCGGCGGCTTCATCTGGCTCCAGACCGGGAGCATCTTCCTTGGCTACGCCATCTCGGCGATGAGCCTGCTCTTTCTCAACCTCGGCGTCGAGAAGATTCCCGTCACCCACCACATCACGCTGCTCGGGTCGACGGGCGCGGTGATCGCGGCGGCGGCCGTCGGGAGCGATCCCGTCGTGTTGCTCGTCGCCGGCGCGTTCGGCGCGATCAGCGCCCTCCTCGGCGAGGTGTCCCAGCGCGTGTTCTACTCGCACTCCGGGACCCACGTCGACCCGCCGGCGATGGCCATCGCGGCGTTCATGTTCGTCCTCGGACTCCTGTATCTGGCCGGGCTGCTCCCCAACGCGGGCTATCTCGGCCTCTGACGGACCTCGAAATCCGACTGCGGTCCGTCTTTCCACTCTGCTGGTTGCTGGTTGGTTTCCGATACCATTGCTGCTCAGCGTGATGACTGCTGGTTTCTGAACGGCACGTATCGGACGGCTAATTCGGCGCTTTCATCGGATGGGCTAGTTTCACTGGATAGCTTTATCGTGGTACTTGTTGGCATATAACGCGGTGTTCAGCAATGGAAAAAGAGTGGATCATCGAGGGAGACTACGTCGAAGCCTGCAACTGCGACGTCGCGTGTCAGTGCGTGTGGATGGAACCGCCGGACGACGACGTCTGTACCGTCTCGCTGGCGTGGCACATCGAAGAGGGACGCTACGGCGATGTCGACTTGAGCGGGGTAGACGTCGGCATGCTCATTTCGACCGATGAGGGCGTCATGTTCGCCCCCGAGACGGAATGGGACGTCGTGTTACTCGTCGACGAAACGGCCGACGACGACCAGCGCGAGGCCATCGAAGACATCTACTCCGGCCGCGCCGGCGGTATCTGGGCCCCCGTCGCTGACACACACGTCCGATCGGTCGACGTCACGACCGTTCCGATCAGCTTCTCGCGGGACGGGTCGGACTTCTCCGTCGAGATCGGGGACGCCGTCGAAATGGACGCGAGCGGCGCGGTCGGGTTCAACGAGGAAGTCGGGACGGTCTCGCCCCACCCGCTGACGAAGAGCACGGAGGTACAGACCGGGAAGTCGACCACGGCGACGGTCTCCTACGATGACCGGTTCACGTGGGACGTCTCCGGAAACAACGCCTACCTCGGCGACTTCGAATTGGCGAACTCCTGAGGGCGAGAGGACAGCGATATAGTCGATCGATCATGGGGACACACGACTCGTTTCGAGACCGATTCACCCGTCGACGCGTTCCGATCGTCGTGCTCGTCACGTACGTAATCGCGTTGCTCGCGTGGGCGGCGGTCGTGGGTCGGTGGCTCCCGATGCCCGGTGGACAGATGGAGCTGCAGATGTCCGACCCGGGAGCACCGGAGGCGATGGCCGTCTCGAACGGGCTGACCGGTATCAGCCTCTACTTGCTCATGTGGGGAGTGATGATGATCGCCATGATGTATCCCTCGTCGGTCCCGCTCTTCCGGCTGTACGCCGAGACGCTCGAGGGGACCACGGCCGCGGGTAAAGCGACTCGAGTTGGGGCGTTTATCGGGACGTACGCGCTCGTTTGGACGCTGACGGGAATCGTCCCGCTCGTCGTCAACGCGGTGGTACCGATCGTCACCCTCGCGAACGCCCACGGCGGGCTCCTGGTGGGCGGGTCGTTGCTCCTCTTGTCCGGATACCAGCTCTCGCCGTACAAGTACCGCTGTCTGCGGTATTGCCGGTCGCCGCTCGGGTTCCTCATGAGTCATCACCGACCGGGAGTGCGCGGCGCCGTTCGGATGAGCTGGCAGTTCAGCGTCTTCTGCGTCGGATGCTGTTGGGCGCTGTTCGCGTTCATGGTGATCGTGGGCTCGATGAACATCGTCTGGATGGCGCTCATCGCGGTCGTGCTCTCGCTCGAGCGGACGGTCGCGTGGGGTGAGCAACTGGCACGTGCGGTCGGCGTTCTCGCCGGCATCGCCGGGAGTACCGTCATCGTGATCGCACTGGTCTAGAAATCAGAGCAGGGGGTGAAACGCGCGGTAAGTACAGGGTATTTACTGAGCAGATTGTCTATTCCAGCCCTCGTTTTACACCGTGAGTTGTGGACGATATGAGAAACTCATAAATTATGGCTCGCGAAACTGGAGCGCCCTCCCGAGAAGAGATCGAGGAACGGATTCAACAGGTTGGAAAATACTCTCGCGCAGTTCGTACAGGATTAGTGATTATTCTGATCGCGTTTCTGTTGGCCATTGGCGTTGTTCTGCCTGCGAATCTCGAGAGTCCCTCGCAGGCGATTGAGTCGATACTCATGCCGCTCACGTTCGTCGGATTAGGCACCATCCTGTACGGAATCGGGATGCATCTTCACCTGATGCACTTGAATCTCGTTCGTCAGTTACAGCCCGAACCGACGGACGATCAGGGATCAGTTCCCGAGTCAGACGACTAACGAGTGTACTCGGTTCGCACACGCACTTAGCGAACCGTCCCGATTCAGTCACTGACGGATCTCTCGGTCTCGAGCACGCCCGAACCGACCCCTTTAGGTCGCCCAGCCCTCGAGTGACGGCCATGAGAGCCGATCCACCGCTCGTCCTCGACATCGACGGGACGCTCACCCGCCCGGAGGGGTGGGGCATCGATCCGCGCGTCTTCGACCCCCTCCGCGATTGGGAGGCGCCCGTCGTGATCGCCACCGGGAAGGCCTTTCCCTACCCCGTCGCGCTCTGTCACTTCGTCGGCATCCCCGAACTCGTCGTCGCCGAGAACGGCGGCGTCGTCTACACCGGCGACGACGTCTTCTTCACCGCCGACCGCGAGGCCGCTCAGGCCGTCCTCGAGGCGTACCGCGCCGCCGGCTACGAGACGGGCTGGGGGCCGGAGAACACCGTTAACCGCTGGCGCGAGACCGAGATCGCCGTGAACCTCGACCAACCCATCGAGCCGCTGCGCGAGATCGCCGCCGACCACGGCCTCGAGGTGATCGACACCGGCTACGCCTACCACGTCAAGGACGCCGCGCCGAACAAGGGCGACGGCCTCGAGACGATCGCCGAACACGTCGATATCGACCTCGAGCGAACCGTCGCAGTGGGCGACTCGATCAACGACGTCTCGACGTTCGAGGCCGTCGGCCGGAGTTTCGCCGTCGCCAACGCCGACGAGACGGCGAAAGCGGCGGCCGACGAAGTGCTTGACGAGGTGCACGCGGACGGGACGCTGGCGGTTCTCGAGCGAGTTCGCGGGTCAGTCGACTAACTCGTCCCGGTGGTTCGACTCGGTGACCGAATCGGCTGTGGGTGATGTGGAATCCGTTAGCTCATTGAATACAGCAATAACGCAACTTCACGCTGGCAACGGTGAGTGCCACGCCCTCCCCAGCCGATTCGTTCGCTCCTCTCAGTCGCTCACTCATCCCTCGCACGGTTCTGACCGTGGCTCCTTGTACAGTCGCCACGGTCCAGCGCGCGCCACCGCAGAGAGATCCCTCGAGCGGAGCGCGTACACCGAACGACGGACTCGAGTGGGGCCGATCGGGCCCACTCAGAACGCTTTTCTTTCGGCCGACGAACGCTCACGTATGGTAGTCGACACCCTCGTCGCCGTCATCGGCGTGGTGGGGACCGTCGGGCTCTTCGCTTGGACCTACCGGGACGCCACGGATCACGAGGTCTCGAGACCCCTGCTGTGGGCCGCCTTCTCGGGGGGCGCCGTCGCGGTCGGCGCGGGGCTATACCTGTTCGCGTCCGTTCCGACCACCGGAACCATTATGACCGCCAACACGGGGCTGGTCCTGTACGGGTTCGAGCGGGAAGTGACGCTCGAGGACGACGAACCGGCCGAACCAGGCGAGTTACCCCACAAATAGCAGTCAGGCGTCGCTCGAGGTCCTGCAGAGTAGGGACTCGACATGCCCGAGTCCGATCCGTTCCGCGCCGGAGAGTCGAAGCGGCGACACCACACACCTTTTGGTCGGGCCCGACCAAGCGGGGGCAACATGAGTAACTCCGCCGAATCCGGCGTCGAGGGTGGGAGCGACACCGACGCCGAACACGACGAGAGCGAGGACGGCGGTGCGATGCAGGTCTCGAGCCCGGACTACCACAGCGAGAACCACACGGCCGCCCAGACGTGTGGCTGGACGGCCAACGCCGTCCGGGGCGAGGGGAAGTGTTACAAGTACATCTACTACGGGATCGAGTCCCATCGGTGCATCCAGATGACGCCGGTCGTCCGGTGTAACGAGCGCTGCGTCTTCTGCTGGCGCGACCACCAGGGACACACCTACGAGATGGACGACGTCGAGTGGGACGACCCCGAGGCGGTCGTCGACGCCTCGATCCGGCTCCAGAAGAAGCTGCTCTCGGGCTTCGGCGGCAACGACGAGGTGCCCCGCGAGGTCTTCGAGCAGGCGATGGAACCCCGACACGTCGCCATATCGCTGGACGGCGAACCGACGCTCTACCCCTATCTTCCCGAGCTCATCGAGGCCTTCCGCGACCGCGATATCACCACTTTCCTCGTCTCCAACGGGACCCGGCCCGAGGTGCTCCGGGAGTGCGATCCGACGCAACTGTACGTCAGCGTCGACGCCCCCGAGCGCCACACCTTCGACCAGGTGGTCGGCGCGACGGAAGACGACGCCTGGGAGCGCCTGCTCGAGACGATGGACGTCCTCGCCGAGAAGGACGAAACCCGAACGGTCCTCCGGACGACGCTCGTCAAGGGCGAGAACATGCACCACCCCGACTGGTACGCGGGCTTCTACCAGCAGGCCGATCCCGACTTCGTCGAGCTGAAGGCGTACATGCACGTCGGTCACTCGCAGGGCCGGCTCGACCGCTCGGCGATGCCCGACCACGAGGAGGTCATGGCGTTCGCCGACGAGGTCAAGGAGTACATGCCCGAGTTCACCGAGTCTCGAGGGGTGTCGGAGTCCCGCGTCGCGCTCCTCGCGAAGCAAAAGGACACCTGGGTCCCCAAACTCAAGAAGGGCAGCGAGTTCTGGGAGCGCGATCCGGTCGTCGGCGACTGAGCGCGCGGCCGATCGCTCGAGTCGCCGCCGCTGCTATCGCACTGACGGTCCCTCGAGTCGCCGCCGCTATTGTCGTGCTGACTATCGCACCAGTCATCGGACCTGCCACACCGCTCAGTCGCTGTGCAGCGGCTTCGCCCGCCGCACGTCCCGCTCGAGTCGCTCGGCGTACTCGAGCCGGAGTCGCCGCGCTTCGTCCGGATCGATCCGTCCCCGACCGGCGATCTCGTGAGTGATCGGCTCGTAGGCATCGACGTCGAATCCCATCCGGTCGAGATACGATCGAACGGCGTCTGACTCGAGCCCCTCCCGGATCGCGGCGTCGACGTACTCGAGGACGGCGTCGAACTCCGGGAGGACGATCGTCTCGTCCGTGACGCGACCCTTCTGGCTGTCGATGCGCACGTCGGTGTCCTCGAGATCGCCGACGATGTCGGCCAGGCGATTCGCCAGCCTGACGACCTGACTCGGGAGCGCGGTGTCCGGCGAGCGCCACTCGACGGTGGAAAACGACGAGCGAAGCTGGACCGGCGTCCAGACCGCGCTCTCGGGGTCGAAGTTCGACTCGAGGGTCTGCCGCGAGACGCCCGCGTCGGTCGCCACCGTCACGAACTCCTCGTGCCGGCGCTCGAGCCGTCGCGTCCACTCCTCGCGGTCCGAGACGTAGCGCCACAGCCAGCCCTGATGGGGGATGTCGTCATAGGCCAGCCAGCGGTAGCACTTCGACCGGGCGCCGGCCGCCATCGGGCGCCCGCGGTAGTACGGCGAGGAGTTGACCAGCGCCAGCGCGGGGTCGAGCGCGACGAGGGCGTTCAACTGATCGATCTCGCGTCCGGGTTGCTGTTCGACGTGGACGTGGGTCCCCGCGCAGTGGCGCACGTACGCGAAGTCCTCGCCGACGACGGTGTTCTGGATCCGCGTCCGGTCGCTGGAAAGTTCGCTGATCCGTTCGTCGCCCACCGGCGTCGCCAGCGGCACGAGTCGCTTTCCGAGGTCGTCGGCCCGCTCGAGGACGGCGCCGATCCGGTCGAACAGCTCCTCGCGCAGTTCGGCCGCCGTCTCGCAGGGAGTGGTCTTGATCTCGAGCACCGGTTCGACGAACTCCCGTTCGGCGCCCGGCGACGCCGCGACGAGTTCCCCCGGCTCGGTCAGCCGCCCCTCGTCGTCGATCACCCAGTACTCGACCTCGATGCTCCGGCGTCGCGGTTCAGCGTGGTCTACGGACACGGGTGGTTCGATGGAGCACCGGCGTGTCTCTGCTGCGACGTGATTCGGTTCCGCTGATCAAAGATTGATGGTAGCATATCACACGATGCTATCCATCGAACACCCTCAAGAGTATTTCGTCTATGGAGACATTAGCCGCAACAACCGCGTATACGGGTCGGAATCGTACCGAACCCGTCCAAAAACGCGCTCGAACGCCGGGGACGGCTAGATCTCGAAGCGCGAACTGCGGACGACGCCCCTGATCGTGATGCGGAGCTTTCGACTGATCGCCGCCAGCGTGACGGCGTAGACCGCCGCGCCCAGCACGACGATCGCGAGGAGCTGGTACCAGTGATCGACGGCGACGGCGCGTTCGACCGGGACGATCACGGCGAACATCGCGAGGCCGGCCGCGAACTGCTCGCCGAGCGTCCGCGGGAAGAGGACGACCGACGGGAGCTGCCGTTTGATGATGACCGCCGAGCAGACGTACCGGAGCGTCTCGGCGACGACCGTCGCGATCACGACGCCGATCGCGCCGTAGACGAGCGTCAGTGCGACGCCGAGGACGATGTTGATCCCCAGTGTCAGCGCCGAGACCCGCGTGTTGACGTCCGGCCGATCGATCCCGTCGATCACGCTCGTGAGCACGCCGGCCTGGGTCTTCGCGATCTGGTAGAGCGCGAGTCCGACGAGGAGCACGGCGGCCTCGGCGTACTCGGGGCCGAAAAAGGTCACGACGAGCTGTTCCGGCATCGCGACGGCGCCGAAGAACATCGGGATCGCGACGATGCTCGTAAACGCCAGCGTGTTCGAGACGTCCGCGCCCGGCTCCTCGCCCTTGCTGTGTCTGTGGCTCACGCGAGCCATCAGGCCGCTCGAGGCGGCCATCGTCACGAACGTCGCCGGCACCGTAAGCTTGAGCGCGACCTCGTAGTGGCCGGCGGCGGCGGGCGCCAGCAGGTAGCCCAGCAGGATGATGTCGAACCGATCGTAGGCCTGACTGAGCAGCGAGTTCGGAATGCTGAACCTGGCGTACGACCAGAGGTTTTCGACCGTCTCCCGCTCCGGAGCGACCGGCCTCGCCCGAACGAAGTACCAGAGGATCGGCACCGTCAGGAACGTCGCCGCGGCCAGTCCGTAGGCCATGCCGGCGGCACCGAGTCCGAGCGTGATCAGCCCCAACTGAAGCGGGAAGGTGAGCACCGACCGGAGCGTGTCGGTCCACATCGAGGCGCCGACGCGGCCCCGCGCCTGTACCATCAGGTCCAACGGCTCGAAGAGCGTCACGGCGAACAGCAGGACGATGAACAACACCGGCGCCTCGGGAAGCCCCGTGTAGTCGACCAGCTGCTTCGACGCGAGGAGCGCCGCCGCGCAGACGATCGCCATCCAGACGACCGTGAACAGCGCCTGACTGCCGACCAGTTCTCCCGGCGCCGTGTCCGCTTCCGAGAACCGCTTCTTGACCGCGGTTCCCCATCCGTTGACCGCCCGGTCGGCGATCTTCACCAGCGAGAAGAGGAGGTAGTAGCCGCCGAACCCGGTCGGGCCGAGCACGCGCGCGAAGACGATCGTCCCGAGAAAGCCGATCGCGGCCATCGTGAACTTCGCGGCCGTCGCCTTGAGCGTCTCGCCGCCGAGGCTGACGGAGGTCGCGTCACTCATGGCTCTCGTCTCGAGACCACCGTCACAGATACCCCAGCTCCTCGAGCTGGGATTCCAGACCGTCCATATCCGCCTCGGAGAGTCCCTCGCGGCGCTCGAGGCCGTCGACCAGTCGACCGAGTTCCGACTCGAGGGCCGCCGGGTCACAGTCGCCGATCAGCTCGGTCCCGGACAGCCCCTCGAAGTAGTAACAGTCGGCCGTCGCGACGCCGTGGCGTTCGCGGTCGACGGGGCCGATATCGTAGCCGTCCTCCTCGAGCGCGAGCGCGCGTCGCTTCGAGATGCCGTGGAACTCGAGCAGCGCGCTCGAGCGCGGCTCAGTGATGACGGTGTCGCTCGAGTGGGGCTCGGTGTCGGTGGGATCGCTCGAGCACAGCGGGCGGAACGACTCGCCGCGACGGTGGGCCGACTCGATACCGGCGAGGTCGAGCACCGTCGCGTAGACGTCCAGCAGGTTCACGAGGGCGTCCCGCGTTGGCCGCTCCGCGCTGCCTGCGTTGGGGGTTCGGTCGTCGGCGTTCGGTCCGGGCGCGGAGACGACGAGCGGGACTTTCGTCACGGGCGGATGGAGGCCGCCGCCGTGTTGCCACGCGCCGTACTCGCCGAGCGCTTCGCCGTGGTCGGCGAGGGTCACGACGTAGTCGAACTCCGCGGCGAGCTCCCCGTAGATGTCGCGGTAGATGTCCGACAGGTACCGTACGGCGTCGTCGTACGCGGTCCTGATCCGCTCCGGATCGGCCGAGGGCTCCCCGAGCGTGGCCTTCACGCTGTCGAAGTGGGGCGACTCCTCGTCCGGATAGGTCTTGTACTCGTCGGGCGGGTCGTACGGCAGGTGCGCCTCCATCAGATTCGCGAAGAGGAACTCGCTGTCCTGGGTCCACGAACGCTTCTGGACGTACTCCAGAAACTCCGACGCGCCGTCGTCGGGGTGGCGCCCCTTGAGGCCCATGTCTCGGAGCTTCATCAGGGCGCCCTGTTTCAGCGACTGGGTCGTATCGCAGTCGCCGTCGACGCAGCGCCAGAGCGCTCGGAGGTACCGTTCGGGGCCGTCGGCCCGGTGTTCGGCGATGAACTCGTCCCAGTCGAAGACGTCCTCGCCGAGGCCGCTGAGCCGCCAGCCGCCGTCGAACTCGTCGAACCCGTGGTGCCAGCCTAGCTGCTCCGAGATGTTGACGTTACAGCTGAACGCCCGCGTCCGGTAGCCGCGGTCCCGGAGGAGTTCGGGGAGGCGAGTCGTGTCCCGGTCGAAATCCTGGGATTTGATCGTCACGCCGGCCTCGCTCGCGTACCGGCCGGTGAACAGCGAGGCGTGGGCCGGGGCCGTCCAGTGGCTCGTGCTCCACGCGTTCGTGAACTGCACGCCCGGTAGCCAGTCGAAGTGCTCGTCGAAGGAATCCGCCCGCAGGGTGTCGAGCACGACGAGGGCGATGGATGGCTCGTCTCCCATGGTCGCGTGTCCGTTCATCCTACCAGCCCTCCGCCAAAGAACCTAGCCCCGGCAATGGAACCGGCTGCGGGAGCACTGGTCGCCGTCGCTCTCCGGTCGGCAACGCGGTCAGGCTCATGCTCACAGGACCGTCGTGACCCCTTCCTCGAGGGCCTCGACCTGTTCGTCCTTCTCCCGCTCGAGTTCGTCCATGTCGAACCGGACCGGCTCGCTCGTGACGT
This sequence comes from Haloterrigena turkmenica DSM 5511, assembly GCF_000025325.1. NCBI lineage: Archaea > Methanobacteriati > Methanobacteriota > Halobacteria > Halobacteriales > Natrialbaceae > Haloterrigena > Haloterrigena turkmenica. Next base: position 3,058,943 of record NC_013743.1, read on the forward strand.
CGCCGTCGATCGGGACTCGATCGAAGAGGTTCGCCCGCGGCGTGTCGAAGTAGAACTGCGCCCGGTTGCCGTAGGTCAGGGCGGGCAGACAGGCGTGGATCCGGTCCGATCGCACCACGTCCGCGTTGGCGTAGAGGAAGAGGTAGTCGGTCACCATGTCGGAGACGAAGACGTTCTCCGCCTCGAACAGCGGCGTCTCGAGGCCGAGCAGTTCCCGCGCCCGCTCGCCGACCGGGAAGTGGTACGGTTCGTCGAAGGGCGCGTGATCGGGCCTGATGATCGTCGACGACGCGCCGTCGATATCGGGCTCCTCGCCCTTGTCGAACGTGTGGACGTCGAACTCCCGATTCGCCTCCGGCGGCTGGTGAGCGTCGCCCAGGAACAGCGAGCAGTCGATGCCGTCGTACAGGTACTCGACGAGGTCGCCGTACTCCTCGTAGGCGGTTCGATCCCGCGTAAGCAAGACCTCGATGTCGAGTGCGTCGAAGACGGCCTCGACGTCCTCGCGCTCGACCTCGTCGTACTCCTCGCCGCCCCCGCCGACGATAACGATCGGAATATCTCGCTCCCTGAGTCGAGTGAGCGTGTCGAAGTACTTCCGGAACGTCGGCCGGGAGAGCACACAGCCCGGCAGGACCGCCAGATCGGCGTCGATCAGTTCGCTGATGTTTACCGTGTTCTGCCGAATTCGGTGGGTCGGCGACTCGTAGTCCGCCCCGTGGCCCGCCATCCGTTCGAACTTTCGGGTCCCGCGCCACAGCGCCGCGGTGTCCGCCGCGTGGTTTGGATAGCCGCCCGTCTCGACGATCTCGGCGTCGGGAAACGCCCGCTCGAGCATCGCCTTCGCCCCGTAGTCGATGAATCCGTTCCCGATGTTCGTCGTCCACGTCCGCAAAAGCAGGATTCTCATTGCGCTCGTCTCCACCGGAACGGGCCATAATTATGGGGAGGCTACGGCCAGACAACAGTCCAATTCGGTACCGGATGGCGGATTGTAGATGCCGATCTCGAGTCGAGTTGCATCAAGTGGAACGATCCACGAGTGATTTCACGCGGTAATCCGTCGCTGGCGGTTCCGTACTGGGCCACGCGACGAGTGTCAGCTAGTCGTCTCGAGACAGGAACGAATACCAAGCCTTAATCGTGACCAGCAGAGAGTGGAGGACAGCGGGATGGGATAGCCAGGAGATTCCGGCGGGCTCATAACCCGCAGACCGGTAGTTCAAATCTACCTCCCGCTATACTTCTGCCGCGAGCAAATTCGCGAGCGGCAGGTATAGCACGGTGGTCGTTTGAACCAGAGCAGCGCTCGAGCGGAGTGAGGGCGACGGCGTAGTTCAAATCTACCTCCCGTTGCCAGTCGATATCCCTCCTTCCTTGCAGGCGGTCTCCATTCGGTTCCCGCGATCAGTTCAGGGAAAACACTGACCGGAGCTGCTACCCGGATTTCTGAACATTGTCACAATCGACGTACAAGACGGAGAACGAGTTCGGTCTAAGGTATCGTGGATCTCACTGTCGATCGTCGTCAGTCGGTGACGTTACATCCCAAATCTTCGAGCCGCAGGACAGCAGCATCAAGCTCGTCTTCCTTGACAAACACGTGATCGGTTGAGTACGTAGAGATGACGAACACCGAAACATCTACTTCGGCAAGGGCTGATGCAACCGCCGCCAGAAAGCCAACGAGTTCAAACGGGAGATCCATCTCGAATGTCAGTCGCTTCCACCCGGACTCAATCTCACTGGCATCGACCGTATTGACATCATCCTGCTCGACGACCACCGTGGTCTCCGTCTCGTCTTGGATGGTCGCAAATGCACCGGGATGATTGTGATCGGTCCGGCAGACTGCATATGTGTCGTCCGATACGCTGACTGTCCCGTTCTGGAGAAAATCGGTCGGGTCCATACGGACAGGGACTATACAATGGCGTAAAAAGTGTGTCATGAGCAATGCGAGTGCTGCATCCGAAACTGTAGGTAACAAATCGAGCGCTCAGATTCATGTTCTGGCCGGCTACTGTTACGTCTCGAGGCGACCACGAACTCCTGCTCCTGTTCAGAAATCCCGGACTCGGAGTCGTAACTCTCTGAAACCGGTGCCAGAGGTTGAATACGACCATTCCGTCTGCAAACGGGTGCAGCTGCTACGCAGACGTGGAAAGAAGCTAGGAAGCGGTACCATGAAAACGCGACGAGGAGCAGTTTGCTATCGTGACAGCAGGGGATCGCCACACCCTCCCCAGCCGATTTCTGCTCACGGGCGCTACGCACCCGTTCGCATGGTTCGCGGAACCGTCGGTTCCGCGCTAACGCTCCCTGTGGTCGCTCATCCCTCGCGCAGTATCAACGGCTGCCCTCGCTAGCGCTCGGTCAGCCGTCAGCGCGCGCCACCGTCGCTCATAGTAGTCGGTTCGAGGAGAGACAGACTCGGCCATACTGCGTACGTACTTCGTTGATCGCACGAATCGCGACAACGACCGCCGATAGGTTCGATGTAGCGATCAGTCGAGATAGCCGAGTTCGCGCAGGCGCTCGGTCGGCATGTCGATTCCCTCGTCGTCATCGGACGCGCTCGCGCCGGACGCCGCCGCGCGCTCCTCGACCCATCGGCGCACGTCGTAGACCGATTTCGGATACGTGTCCGCCGTGGAACTCGCGTACGCGCGCCAGGAGTGGCTCGCCGGCTTCTCGCCGGCGTCGGGCGGGTAGAACTCGGTTCGCATGCCGTGGTCGCTGACGACGAGGAGTTCGTCGTCCTCGCCGAGGGCGGCGACGATCTCTTGGACGTACTCGCCGACGCGTTCGTAGGCGCGGCCCAGTGCGGCCTCGTCGTCGGCGTAGGCGTGGCCCGCCGCGTCCAGCGTGTGAACGTGGACGCCGGCGATCGAGACCGGATGTGCGAGCATCTCGCGGGCCCAGCCGAACTGTTGGGCACAGAGCCCGAACAGCTCGCGTTCGAATTCGCTGCGTGGCATTCCCTCCGCGACGGCGTTCATCAGGTCCCAGGCCCGCTGGAGGGGCTTGCCGTCGTGGACGCCCGGCCAGTTGTGGACGACCGCGTCGTCGGCGTCGAACATCGACTCGCGGTCCGTCTCGCCGATGCGCTCGCGCGTGCCGGTTCGGGACCGCACGAGTTTGCCGAGCGTCCCCCGCGTCGACTCGTCGAGGTGGCCGGTGACCGTCGAGGCGAGATCGAGTGCGGGGTTTTGCCACTCGCTCGTGCCGCCACCGGTGATCCCGTGTTCGGCGGGCTCGAGCCCGGTCGCGACGGTCGCCCAGACCTCCGGCGTGTACGGGACGTCCTGGGTGTTCGCGAACGTCTCGATCTCGCCGCCCGACTCGAGACGAAACGCGTCGAGATCGAAGTGGTTGATCAGTCCGGCATCGAGCGCGTCGAGCGCCAGTACGACGACCGTCATGCGTAGCCCAGATCCTCCAGGTCTTCCTGCAGCGCCTCTTCCTTGACGACGTAGGCGGGATCGAACCGATCGAGTTCGCGCTCGAGATCGGGGTCGTCGACCGGTTCGCCGTCCTCGAGCCGATACACGCCGTCTTCGGTCGCGATGCGGTCGGCGGTCATCGCTGCCTTTCGGTCTCCGTAGGCCGCGAACGCGGTGTCGCGATCGAGCGTCCCCTGACGGTGTTCGGCGCCGGTCAGGATCGTCGGCACGTCGATCAGGGAGACGACCTCGCCGACGTCGGGGGCGTTTCGCGTCCCGAACGGGACGTTCAGCAGTTCGGGGCGCATCTCGCCGGGGTGGCCCCACAGTCCGTCCTCGCCGAGTAACTCGCCGTGGTCGCCACAGAAGACGACCCGCGTCTCGTCGGGGATCGCGTTCCAGAGGGCCTCGAGGGCCGCGTCGAGTTCGGCGATCTCCTGTCGGTAGAGGTCCCGTACGAGGGCTTCGTCCTCCTCGGAGCCCCGATCCGAGAGGACGCGGCGGGTGACCCGCTGGGCCGTCGCGCGGTCGATGTTCGCACCGTCGGGGTCGTACGGGTGGTGGGGCTCCATGAAGTGCAGCCAGCCGAACCACTCCTCGCGGTCGTCGACCTCGCGCAGAAATTGGTCTACGACAGCGTCCGCGGGTCTGAACGACTTCTCGGTCTCCTCGACGTAGCTCCGAAGCTGCTGGTAGCGGTTGTAGCCCCAGCTGGCGACCTTGTAGGGAAGCGAGCCGCGCTCGAGCAAGATCGCACCCTTGTCCTTCAGCGACTCGCCGCCGCCCTTCGGCGACGTGAACGAGTCGAACCCGGCCGCGTAGCCGTACTCCTGAGAGAGCAGGTGGTTCGTCGTGATCCCGACGCTGGGAGCGTCGAACTCGTGGGCGACGCTGGCCGCTTCCTCGAGGCCGTTGCCGGCCGGATACTCCCCGCCGATGATCGCCGGGAAGCTGCCGGGCGTTGCGGTGCTCGTGGCGAACGCGGCGTCGTGGGTGTCGTCCAGAAACGCCAGGGTCTCCGGCATGTACTGGACGTGATCGGTTCTGAGCGAATCGACCGTAACTAGCAGGGTAGTGTCCGTCATGTGCTTGGTTCGTAACCTCCGTTCGAAGCGCGACGCGACCTCGCGCTCATAGGTATCCCAGATCCTCCAGCCGGGCGCGACTCGCCGCGTCGACCTCCTCGGCGTGGTCCCGGCCGTCGCGCTCTTCGTCGGTGATCCAGTCGCCGAAGGCGGACTCGAAGAGCCCGTCCGGCACCGTCTCGTCGGGCAGTTCGACCTGTTTCGACGGCGGTCCGGAGACGTCGTAGACGGCCTCGTCGCCGAGCTGATCGCGGTAGTACTTCCGGTCGTCCTCGTAGACGACCCGCTGGCCGCGGTCCCAGTACGATTCGTCCCCGCCCTCCGGGATGCCGGAGCCGGAGCCGACGATCTCGGCGCGAGCACGCTCACGCTCGAGGGCGAACGGATCGAACGGCTCCTCGCCCGCGAGCGACCGGACCGCGTCGCCGAGGTCGGCGTGGGAGGCGAGCCCGTCGACGTCGACGGGACGGGTAGTATCGTCGACCGCGAGCTCGAGGGCGCTGTCGTCGGTGGCCACGATGTCGAACGGGACGTGTAACAGCCCTTCCGAGAGGCTGCTCATGTGGTTCATGAGGTAACCGTCGGACTCGTAGCCGAGGTTCTCGCCGTGGTCGGCCGTCACGATCAGAATCGACTCGCGGTCGTCCTCGCGGGCTAACGCGTCCAGGAGGTCGGTAACGACCCGGTCGAGGTAGTCGACCGTCGCGGCGTAGAGCCGGCGGACGCGCTCGATGTCCGATTCGTACGCACCGAGTCCGTCCACGACGTTGACGTCCGAGTCGCGAAACGAACTCGAGTGGAAGTCCGCGGAGACGCCGTGGATCGAGTCATCGAGCCCGCGGAAGGCGGTGTGGGGGCCGTGGGCGTCCATAACGTTAGCGAAGGCGACGACCGGCCCGTCGGGCTCGGCGACCTCGCGCTCGAGGGTGCGGGCGATCGCTCGCCCCCCGAAGTCGGTCGGCTTCTCGATCGGCAGCTTCCGGCTCACGTCGTCCAGTTTGAGCAGGACGCCGTTGGCCAGCGAGCGCAGCGGGTGGTCGTGCTCGAGGGCCTCGCGCACGAAATCGGCGTACGCTTCCACGCCCTCGGCCGACCGATCGGAGATGTGTTCTTGAACGTCCATCCCCTCCGGGAGTCTGCGGCTCGGCGAGATGGGAACCGTCCGATCGAAGAAGCGGTCGAACCCGAAGACGGGGCTGGCGTAGATGTTCGACGTGACGCAGACCGACTCGTACCCCTGCCCCTCGAGGGGCGCGATCCAGGTGTCCTCGGGGTCGATCGGGTCGAACCGCCGCTGGTGGGCGTGGACACCCGTTTCCGACGGGACGGTGCCCGTCAGCATCCCGGCGTGGCTCGGAACGCTCCAGCCGCCGAGCGCCCGCATCCCCTCGAAACGGACGGCCGCCCGCTCCCGGAGGCGGGTCGCGAATCGGTCGTAGACGTCCTTCCTGACGGTGTCGAGACAGAGGACGACGATATTCGGTCGACGATTTTCGGTCATGCGAACTCCTCGAGTGCGGCGCTGAAGCGTTCGCCCTGATTCGATTCGGTCAGATCGGCGACGAGGTCGCGCTGCTCGCTCGCGGTCGCCTCCCGTTCGGCCGGCGACCGCTCGAAGACGTCCTGCAGCCCCTCGAGCAGTCCCTCTTCGGTCGGTGGAACGACCTGTCGGGCGGGCAGGAGCTCCCGGACGCCGGTCGCCTCGGTGACCAGCGTCGGCGTGCCCGAGAGGATCCCCTCGAGTGCGGCGACGGGGAACGCGTCGCCCCGGGAAGACTGGACGTAGACGCTCGCGCGGCCGAACCAGTCGGCGAAGGTATCGAGGTCGACGAAGCCGGGCGCGAGGACGTGGGATCTGTCCGCGTACCCTTCCGCCTCGTGTCCCTCGCCGAGGACGACCAGTCGCACGTCGGCGTCGACGGCGCGGGCGAATCGTCCGACCGCTCGAGCCAGTCGATCGTAGCCGTTGGCCGGTTTGGCTTCGCCGGCCGAGAGGATCGTGAACGGGTCCTGTGGCGAATTCGGCGAGAGCGACGCGAGCCGTTCGTACTTCGCGTCGCTGATCGGCGGCCGGACGTAAGCGACCGGGTGATCGCCGAGGTACGGTCGCGCCCAGTCGTAGACGTCCCTGCCGACCGCGATCACGCCGTCCAGCAGCCGCCTCGAGAGCGGCTCGAGGCCCCGCCAGAGGTAGCGTGTCGGCCGCTCGGAGAGGGTGTAAAAGGTCTCGTCCGCGGCGAGGTAGACGAGCGTCGTTTCCGGGTGGCGCAGTTTGTACACGAGCCCGGTCTGGAGCGGCGCACTTCCCTCCGCGATGACGGTGTCGTACGCGGGGAGCGTCGCGGCGGTCCGAACCCGGTCGACGATCCGCTCGGTGTTGCCGTCCGATTCGGACGGACGAGCGCCGGTCTCGAAGTGGCGTCGATCGGCGCCGACGGCGTCGGCGAACACTCGGTGTGCGGGGTGGGCGTCGCTGTTCTGGTAGAGGAGACAGCGATCGCCGGGTTTCGATCCCCGAGACCGTGCGGAGTCGGCGTCCGTCCGTTCCCTCGAGTCACCCCGATCGCGAGCGGTCGCGCTCGCCGTCACTGATCGGCCACCCCCTCGGTACGCTCTTCGTCGCGTCGCTGTTTGGCGCGTTGGATGTCGGCTGCACGGTCTGATTCGGATTCACTGACCGGCTCCGACGCTAGCTCCGGTACCGGCACGTCGATCTCGGTCGCCGCCGTCTCTGCGACGACCTCGCGCAGCCCGGCCGCGAAGCGGTCGTACTCGTAGCGTCTGGCTTCCGCGCGGATCTCGGTCGAGTCGAAGTCGTCGGGGTCGAACTGGCGGACCGTCTCGCGGATCGACTCGACGGTCGGCTCGAAGAGCAGTCCCGTCCGGCCGCCCTGCACCTGATAGCACGTAAAGCCCTCGTTCACGCCGAGCAGGGGTTTGCCGGCCATCATGGCCTCGGCCCCGACGAGGCCGAAGTCCTCCTGCTTGGGGGCGTAGACGACCGCGGTGGCACGGGCGACCAGCGACTCGATGTCCTCGACGTAGCCCCGGACCTCGATGTTGTCGTAGTTTTCGGCGAACGCCTCGAGGGCCTCGCGTTGCTCGCCGTCGCCGGCGATCACGAGCCGTTCGTCGAGCCCCGCGAAGGCCTTCGCGATCGTGTCGATCCGCTTCTCGGGGGCGAGCCGGGACCAAGTGACGAAGTAGCCGTCGTCGCCCTCGTTGCGCCAATCGCCGGTCACCGGCGGGTAGACGACCGTCGCGTCGCGGTCGTAGAACCGCCGGATCCGGTCGCGGACGAGTTCGCTGTTCGCGACGAACCGATCGACGTAGTCGTTGGCCTCCTTGTCCAGCGCCCGCCAGCCCTTGGCGTAGGCCTTGATCCCGGTCTGGACGAACGGGGCGTCGAACCCGGAGAGTCGGTCCCGATAGAGGTCGTACAGCCACCGCGGCGGACTGTGCGGGTAGTGGACGATCCGCTGGCCCACCTCGGGGACGTAGTACTTCGAGAGCGGCGCGCTCTCGAGGATCACGTCGTACTCCGTCAACGCGGGGTGGGCGTCGGTCATGTCCAGCGCCACGTTGAGCGTCTCGAGGGGGTTCATCCCCTCATTTTTCCACTCGAGGAACGGGCGCCACGGCAGCGAGGTGTACTTCGCCTGCTGGAACGGGATCACCTCGACGTCGTCGGGGATCTCGGTTCCCTCGGCGACGTAGGTCGTGTAGATCGGCGCCTCGAGGACGCGCGCGGCCTCGATGGCGAACTCCTCGCCGCCGCCGATGCCGGGGAACCGGTCGTGGAGGATGGCGACGTCCGCGTCGGTGCTGGTGTCGGCGTCGGTCACTGTAACACCTCCCGGAGTTCGTCGTCGGTCGACCAGGTGCCGTCGTGGGTCTCCTCGTCGCCGTCGGCACGGGCGCGGATGAGGGAGACGCTGGCACGCAGCAGCGAAACTTGGGTATCGAACAGCGAGTACAGCGGCTGGAGGGGTCCGAGGGCGTCCCGCGAGCCGAGCGCCGTGAAGGCGAGGACGCCGGCGGGCGTGAGCAGCCCGGCGGGGCCGAGGACCGCCAGCGAGCCGAGGGTCGCCAGCGCGAGGCCGGCGCCGACGAGCCACGGCGAGACGATCATGAACCACCAGTTGAAGGGCAGGACGACGCGGCCGTAGTTGCCGTGGCGGCCGAGGGAATCGCGCTGGCGCCAGAGCAGGCGTAACAGCCCCATCGCACGGCGGTCCTTCTGCTCGCGGCGCTTCGAGAACTCGGAGTGGGCGGCCTCCTTGTAGTGGATGTCGGGATCGAAGACGACGCGGCCGCCGTTACGTCGAATCTTCAGGGCGAGTTCGGTGTCGTCGGCGATCGAGTCCTCGTCGATCGGGACGATGGCGTCGCGCTCGAACGCCGAGAACGGTCCGTGGAAGATCAGCGTCGAGTCGATGTGGGACTCGAGGATCTGGATCATCGTCTGGATGTCCCGGTAGCTCTGTTCGACCTCGCTGCCGCCGATGACGTCGGCGTTGCGGCCGGTCACCGCCTCGACGTCGGGATCAGCGAGGTTCGCGACCGCCTTCCGGACGGCGTCGGGCGCCAGTCGAGAGTCGCAGTCGGTCTTGACGACGACTTCGTTCTCCGCGGCGGCGTAGGCTTCGTTCAGCGCGGTCGCGAGCCCGCGCCGCTCGTCCTCGCGGATGAGCGTCAGTTCCGGCTCCGGACGGCCCGCGAAGAAGGTCTCGACCAGCTCGGCCGTCCCGTCATCGCTCGAGTCGACGACGACGACCTCGACCTTCGCTATCGGGTAGTCGAGTTCGACCAGTTCCTCGAGTTTCGATTCGACGATGGCGGCCTCGTTGTACGTCGGCAATACGATGCTCACCGACGGTTCACGGGACCGCGTGTTCGCCGGCGTGCCCGACGGCCGCCGGAGATAGTACGCTCCCAGGTAGATCAGGTACGGGAGGCCCGTTAGTGCGACCAGTCCGAACAGGGCCTCGACGAGACGCTTCATGCAAGTACGGCTAAACGCTCAACAGACCGCGGTAAAACCGGACGGCTTGCATTGTGCAAGGAACGTCGTCGCTCCATCGAGCCCATGAATTTCGACGGTATGAGTCAGTCGACGAAATCGAACCGATACCGCGAGCGGACGACGCGTACTCCGAGCGGACCGGTGGCTTTTTGCGCCGGGCACGGAATTGGGAGACACGCGATAAACGCTCGACGACGCCATCACAGTTTTGGTACGCATGCCACATTCGGTATGCTTTTAGGGAATCCACCCGTAGGCACGGGTATGTCAGTCTCAGCGGAGTCCGCCGTCGGGCACGACGAACTCGCCGTGCTCAAACTGCTCGCGCTCGAGGGAGGACTCGAGGGCGACGTGAAGATTTCCTGTTCTCACCTCGCGGATCGACTCGAGGCGTCGAACCAGACTGCCTCGCGCCGGCTCCAGCGCCTCGAGAGCGCGGGCCTGCTCGAGCGCGATACGGTCAGCGACGGCCAGTGGGTGGCGATCACCGACGACGGCGAACACGCGCTCCACGCCGAGTACGAGGATTACCGTCGCATCTTCGAGACGGACTCGGAGATCGAACTCGACGGCACCGTCACCAGCGGCATGGGCGAGGGCCGCCACTACATCTCCCTGCCGGGCTACCAGCGCCAGTTCGAGGAGCGACTCGGCTACGAGCCGTTCCCCGGCACGCTGAACGTCGACCTGCGCGACGATAGCGTCCGTCGGCGCGGCGCCATGTCGTCGCTCGAGCCCGTACCGATCGACGGCTGGGAGGACGACGACCGCACCTACGGCCCCGCGGTCTGCCACCCCGCGACGATCGAGACGGCCGACGGCCAACGGTACGAGACCGCACACATCATCGCGCCCGAGCGGACTCACCACGACGAGGACCAGCTCGAGGTCATCGCCCCGGACAAGCTCCGCGAGGAACTCGGCCTCGAGGACGACGATCACGTCGTCGTCTACGTGGGTGGTCGCGAATGACTGGCCACCACGCCGGGCCGCGATCGACCGCGGACGGCGAGCCGAACGCGAGCGCCGACGGCGGCACCGGCCGGGCCGCGACGGCCGACGCCGTCGACACCGCCCTCGAGTCGCTGCGGGCCGGCGAGCCCGTGTTGGTCCACGACGCGGCCGATCGCGAGGGCGAGACGGACCTGATCTACCACGCCGACGCGGTCACGCCCGAGGCCGTCGCTCGCCTGCGCAACGACGCAGGCGGGCTGGTCTGTGTCGCGCTCGGCCACGAGGTCGCCGAGGCGTTCGACCTGCCCTTCTACGGTGAGGAAGTCGACCACCCCGCGACGGGCGACCACGAACTCGGCTACGACGAACGCTCGTCGTTCTCGCTGACGGTCAATCACCGGGATACCTACACCGGGATCACGGACAACGACCGCTCGACGACGATCCGGGCGCTTGGCAAGGCCGCCGCCGCGCCCGCCGAGACCGATTTCGCCACCGAGTTCCGCGTTCCCGGCCACGTCCACCTGCTGAAGGCCGCGCCCGACCTGCTCGCCCAACGGGAGGGTCACACCGAACTCGGCGTCGCGCTGGCCGAGGCCGCCGACCTCCCGTCGGCCGTCGTCGTCTGCGAGATGCTCGACGACGAGACCGGCGAGGCGATGACGCCCGTCGACGCCCGCGCCTACGCCGACCGACACGGCTTCGCCTACCTCGAGGGCAGCGAGGTCCTCGAGCGACTGGAGTAGAAATCGACTTGGCAACCGCTCCACACCCCACTTTTTGGGAATGAGGTCGCTGACCTAATCGCTGACTCGAGGGCGTACTAACCGATCATCGTCCCGTCAAAAAGAGGTGGAAGACCAGGGGGCACGAGCTGCATTATTTCCTATCATTATGCTGCCAGCATGTAGAGAGGAGTTACACTGTTGTTCACGGGTATCAATATCAGCCGTTTCCCAATGGGGGATTCCATTGCCATCAGACCCAATCCAATACGCGATGTGATAGGCACTGCTTTCGGATTCTTCCTCGCAATCAATTGTCACCCACTCTGAATGAGACTCCATGCGCGTATGAACGCGGAAGTGTCCTGGATCAGCTGGCCAATCTTGTGTGATCCATCGGTGCTGATGCGGGCCGTTTTCTCGACTACCATCGATATGATACGAGTCAGAAAGCACTTCCTCGCCCTCGTAGTCAATCCGTAGATGAACCGTATGAGGCGTGCTACTCGCACTAACAATCTCAATACAGTTGAGAATTGAATCATCATTCGATAAAACTGCGGAGACGCATCCAGATGGAGAGAACGTCATCGAGGTAGTTGCGCCCGCAAGAAGTGTACGTCGTGAGACCATAAAAAATAACCACCATATTAATACATATATTTATGAATGTATCGAATGCCTATAGACGTGTGACCGATACTGAACAGCGAAGGGAGGCGTCTTACGAAGCAATGTCGCTTCGTTCGAACCAGCGCTGACTGGCGATGACGAGGATGGCGGTCATCGCGATCAGGATTCCGGCGTGGACGGGATCGATCGAACTCTCGAGCAACACGGCGTTGGGATCGAAGTACCGCATGGGGGCGACGGCGCCGACCGCCTCGTAGTCGGTGCCGGTCAGGAGGGACTCGAGCATGAACAGCCCGAACGTGATCCCGAGGGCGAGCCGCTGGGCGATACCGACGCGGTCGACGGCGACGGAGGCGACCAGCCCGATGGCCCCGCAGGCGAAGAGGTACGGCACCGAGAGGGCGTGCAGCGCCACCAGGTCCGCGGCCGAAATCGGCTCGCCGACCAGCGTCGCGGCGACGAAGACGACAATCGGAGTGACGACATTGACGACGATAATCGGGACGGCCAGCGAGGCGAACTTCTCCGCGACGGTCCGGGCTCGCGAGATCGGCATCGAGAGCAGGATGTCCATCCGCCCGCGCTCGACGTCGTCGGCGATCGTCCCGGCCCCCAGATAGGCCAAGTAGAGCCCCAGCAGGATCGTCCAGCCGAAAACGTAGAGTTCGAAGGCAAGAAACCCCTCGAGGGAGGCCATCGTCCGGATGTCGAACAGCTGGATGACCCCCTCGGGGTAGGCCTGCAGGAACTCCTCGTCGACGTCGTCGAACGAGCCGCTGAAGGAGGGGTAGATCCAGACGACGGTGACCGCCAGCAGCGACATGGCAAGCGAGAGGTAGAGGCTTCCCTTGAGCCGCTGCCGACCGTCATACCGAGCGATTTCGAGCATCTCAATCGTCCCCCGTCCGCTCGGACAACGCCGGTTGCGACGCGGATTCGGCGGCTTCTTCGCCGTCGCCGTAGAACCGCATAAAGACGTCCTCGAGGGGCGCCTCCTCGATCGACAGGTCGAGTAAGCGGTACTCACGCAAGTGGGCGAGCAAGGAGTTGACGTCGCCGGTGAAGGTGAACGCGCACTCGGTGACCGCCGTCGTCGCGTCGTCGGCATCGTCGGCGTCGCCGCCGCGAACGACGCTCGTCTCGAGGTCGTGGACGCCGTCGATCGCGAGCGCCTCGCGGGGGATCGAGGCCGCGGCGCGCAGTCGGACGACCTTCCCGCTGCGGTCGAGCAGCGATTCGACGGGTTCGACCGTCACGAGGCGTCCGTTCCGGATGATCCCGACGCGGTCACAGAGCCGCCGGACCTCGCTCAGCACGTGCGAGGAAAAGAACACCGTGACGCCGCGCTCGCGTTCCTCGCGGAGGAACTCGGCGAAGCGGTGTTGAATCAGCGGGTCGAGACCGCTCGTCGGCTCGTCCAAGATCACCAGCTCCGGGTCGTGCATGAACGTCGTCACGAGCCCGAGTTTGCGGACGTTGCCGTGGGAGTAGTCCCGAATCGGCCGGTTCAGCGGCGGTTCGAACAACTCGAGTAACGCCTCGCTGCGCTCGTCGCCTTTGATCGCGGCGTGGAACTCGAGGACCTCCCGACCCGTCGCAGTCTCGTCGAACGCGGGAGCGTCCGGCAGATAGCCCAGTCGCCGTTTGGCCTCGATCAGAGCGTCCTCGTCGGTGACGTCGCGGCCGAGCACGCGGGCCGTTCCCGCCGTCGGCGCGAGCAGGCCCAGCAGCGTCCGGATCGTCGTGGTCTTGCCGGCCCCGTTTGGCCCGAGGTAGCCGAAGATCTCGCCGCGCTCGACGGAAAACGTGACGTCGTCGTTAGCCAGCACCTCGCCGTAGTCCTTGGTGAGCCCCTCGAGTTCGATCGCGGCCATGGCGGACTATTAGCGCTGCGATTACATGTAACCCGTCGCCGACCGCGATCCGAGGCGCTTCGAGTGAGGCGCAACCGAAATCATTTCCGATGGGACGTGGGCCGGACATGTATGAGCGAGATATTCGCACGAGACCTGGGCGGAAAACGCGTCGTCAGAACGGACGGAAAGGTCTTCGGTCGGCTCCACACCGTGACCATGGACCCCGAGTCCGGCGCGCTGCTCGACCTCGTCGTCGACCCCGGCGACGGCTCCCCGAGGCCGGCGTCCGAGCGGTCCGACGACGACCGACTGTGGGTCCCCGTCGATCGCATCGAGACGGTAAAGGATCAGATCATCGTTCGATCGGACCGCTAAGTGCGGCCGGTACGGACGGGACGTTCTGGCAGTATCACCCTTTCTCGAGGCCGATCAGGGGATGCGACCGACCGTGACGAAAAACGGCACCGACTCCTCGCGGCGGTACTCGCGGGCTTCCATCTGCTCGATCACGTCCCGTCCCATCTCGCGCCACGCGCCCCGGAGGTCGTCGTACTCCGCCTCGGTGAGCGCCCCCGAGAGCATCGTCTCGCGGTCGTCGGCCAGCCCCGCCCCGGTCGCCTTCCGCCGGGCCGCGACCAGCGCCATCTCGCTGTAGGGCGGTTCGACCGTCCGGACGTGATCGTACCGGCGCGTCTCGCAGACCTCGAGGCCCGCGTCCTCGAACGCCGTCCGAGCGTCGGCACCGAGCGCGACGTCCGTCGCGACGCCGTCGAGGTAGGCGCTGCGGGCCCGCCGCTCGAGGCGGCCCTCGCGGTCGACGCTCGAGTCGATCTCGACGGTGGCGTTGTTCGGTTCGACGGCCGCGACGAGGTCCGTCGAGACGCGGGCGAACTCCGCGACGGCGGCCGCGGGATCGGGCAGGTTGATCAACAGCGCCTGACAGACCACGAGGTCGAAGCCGTCGTCCGAGAACGGGAGGCGCAGGGCGTCGCCGGCGACGGCGGGGACGGGGTCGTCGTGATCGGCCGCGATCTCGAGCAACTCGCGGTCGGCGTCGCAGCCGACGACGGTGGCGTCGTCGGGCGCCTCCTCGCGCAGAACGCGGCTCAGCTCGCCAGTCCCGCAGCCGACGTCCAGAATTCGCTGGCGGGACTCGAGGGCCAGCAGCTCGAGGGCCTCGCGGGAGTCGTCCCACATCCCCTCGCGGGTCCGGCGCAGGTAGTCCTCGGAGAACTCGCGCACGGGCCGTCGTAGGACGGTCTCGAGTAAAAACGGGTCGATTTTCGACTCGCTGGTGACCATCACGGTTTGATTGGCGGTACTGGTCGATAGAGTCGAGACCTATCGTTTTAAACGGCAGTCTCAGCTACGTCGGCGCGCCGAATGGCGAGGACCGATTTGCAGATCGCCTGTACTACACGTCTCCGCTCGTAGTTTACGGCTCGCTTCGCTCGCCGTTCATGAGAACGAGATTCCCGTTCGCCAATCCAAGACGCTTACGCGTCTCGAAGTTCGCGGCTACGCCGCTCACTTTCCCGCGATTCGCACTCGTTTCACTCGTTCGAATCGCTCAGCTCACGGCTCGCTTCGCTCGCCGCTCGCATTCTCGAGACACTTACGCGTCTCGCAGCTCTTTTACCTTCTCGATGTTCCACGCGAAGCCTTTCCCGTCTTCCGTCGGCGTCTCGAGCGCGAACGGCAGGTCCCGCAGATCGGGATGGTTCACGATCGCTTTCATCCCGTCCTCGCCGATGTAGCCCTCGCCGATGAGCGCGTGTTCGTCCTTGTGGGTGCCGACGTCGTGTTTCGAGTCGTTGAGATGGATGTACTCGAGGTACTCGAGGCCGACCTCGTCGTCGAACCGCCCGACGGTTTCGTCGACCGCTTCGGGCGTCGTGAGGTCGTTACCGGCGACGAGCGTGTGGGCGGTGTCGATGCAGATGCCGATGTCGGTCTCGGTGCGGTCGATGATCCCTGCGAGGTGGGAGAATTCGCCGCCCAGCTTGGTCCCGCTGCCGGCGTCGGACTCGATGAGGATCTGGACGTCCTCGGGGACCTCGAGTTCGTCGATGAGACTCGCCGCGTTGTCGAGGCCGCCTTCGACGCCCGCGCCCGTATGCGCGCCGAGGTGGACGTTGACGTAGGGGATTCCCAACTGCGCGGCGGCGTCGAGTTCCGCCTGCATGCTCTCCTTTGACTTGCGCCGGAGGTCGTCCTTCGGGGTACAGAGATTGACCAGATACGCCGAGTGGATCACCCACGGTCCCTCGAGTCGCTCGTCCGATTCCTCGCGGAAGCCGTCGGCGGCCTCGTCGCTGATCTCGGGCTGGGCCCAGACCTGCGGCGAGGTGGTGAAGATCTGCCCGCAGTTGCCGCCGAACGCGCGCTGGCGGTGGACCGCGTTGCGGAGATCGTCGTACGGCGGCGTTTCGTCGTCGGAGGAGACGCGCGAGCCGGAGATGGATACGTGTGCGCCGACCTTCATGGACGCCCGTCAGTACCGGTCGGTGATAGGTATACTGGTTTCCGGAACCGGTCGCGGGAGTTCGTGGCACGGACCGGAACCAGCGGAGGCGCCGGACGGTCCTCGGTCCGGTGACCGGTCACGGTCGATCGGCGTCACCGGCGTCCACTCGCGGAATCATCTGCCGGGTATCAGTTAGCGTAGGTCCATCGTTTCGAGGGGATATTTCCGAGACTACGGCCGACGAACTGACCCGATTCGGTGTATTCGATCCTCATGTAATGTCAATAATCAGTCATGATATCGGGTTTAAGATTTGAAAAAGACAGTCAACGTCCCCCAATAAAGACAAACAACAATTAAGGTTATCCGTCCCCCTCGATTTGCCTAGAGGTACCATGACACAAGTAATCTGGATCATCGCGGCAGTACTGGTGACGTTCACCGCCGGCTACGTGGGATACTCGCGGTATCTCACGCAGTTCGTCGAACTCGATAAAGAGGCGGAAACGCCGGCGCACAAGTACGAAGACGGGCAGGAGTACGTGCCGTCGAAGAAACCGGTCCTGTTGGGGCATCACTACTCGAGCATCGCGGGTGGGGCCCCGATCGTGGGACCGATCACGGCCGGTGCCGTGTGGGGATGGGTGCCGGCGCTGCTGTGGATCGCGATCGGGAATCCGCTGATGGGTGCGGTCCACGACTTCGTCTCGCTGTCGGGCAGTCTCCGCCACGAGGGGAAGTCGATCGGCTACATGATCGGCGAGTACGTCGGAGAGAGCGGGAAGAACATGCTACTGTGGTTCGCGTTCCTGACGATCATCCTCGTCGTGGCGGTGTTCGCGCTGGTCGTCGGAATCGTCTTCAACGCGTATCCGCAGGTCGTCACGGCGTCGCTGCTCTACATCGCGCTGGCGCTGGTCTTCGGCGTCTACCTGTACCAGTTCAACGGCCCGTTCATTCCCGGGACGGTACTGTTCGTCGCGGGGGTCTTCGCGGCCGTCTGGGTCGGGCTTCAGTACCCGCTGGCGCTGTTCGCCGGCGACTACCCGGCCGGGACGATCGTCCTGCTCGGCGGTGACGGGAGTTGGGTGCCCGGCGCCGGCGCACTCGGTGGGAACACCGCGGGGTGGATCCCGATCGTCATGCTCTACGCGGCGGTCGCGAGCGCACTGCCGGTGTGGGTGTTGCTCCAGCCGCGCGACTACCTGTCGTCGTTCCTGCTGTACAGCGGGGTCGGCGGCGCGATCGTCGCGATCATCGTTGGGACGATACTCGGCACGTCGTCCCAATCGCTCGTCATCGACAGCTCCATCGGCGCGTTCGAAGGGTTCTGGGGTGTCGACGCCGTCTTCCTGCCGCTGTTCCCGCTGCTGTTCATCACGATCGCGTGCGGGACGATCAGCGGCTTCCACTCGCTGGTCTCGTCGGGGACCACCGCGAAACAGCTCGACAAGGAGACCGACGCCCGACTGATCGGGTACGGTGGGATGCTCGGCGAAGGGCTCCTCGCGGCGGTCGCACTCTCGACGCTCGCGGTCGCCGGCTTCGCCGACCCCGCCGGTGGGATCGGCGCTGCGCTCCCCAACTTCGCGGAAGGGGGCGGCATCATCCTGACGAGCCTCGGTATCTCCGAGACCGTCGGCGCCGTCTTCATGGCGCTAGTCCTCTGTAGCTTCCTCCTCACGTCGACTGACACGGCCGTTCGTCTCGGTCGATACATGATGGAAGAGATCGTCGGAACCCCCGCGGGGAGGACCGATACGGGACTGAATCTCGACGCGCGCTCGATCGCACGCGGTCGGTACACGAATCCGATCGTGCAGTGCGTTCTCGCGTACGCGCTCGTCGTCTCCGGCCAGTGGGTGACGCTCTGGGCACTGTTCGGCGGTGCGAACCAGCTGCTCGCGGCGCTGGCGCTGCTCACCGCGACCGTCTGGCTGGCTAACTGGGACGACAACAAACAGCTCGTCTCCACCGGCGTCCCGATGGCGATCATGGTCACGATCACCGTGCTCGGCCTGTCGTGGCTGGTGTTCTACGAGAACCTGTACACGAACCTAATTCAGGGCGGGGCGGGATCGACCAGTGCGGTGATCTCGTCGGGCGTCCAGATGGTGCTCGGACTCGTCCTCATCGGACTGGCGCTCGCGCTCGTCAGGCTGGGGTACAAGAACATCCAGAGCGTCCGGAGCGGACCCGAGACGCCCGCAGCGGAACCCAGCGACGACTAGAACCTGCCGTTTCGTTTCCGTTTTTTCACCGACGCGAGAGCGATCGACTGGTCGGTACCGACGGGGCCGTCACCTACTTCCAGAACCGTTTCGCGAACTGCGAGAGGAATCCCTCGTCGGGCTCGCTGACCTCGTCCCATAGGGTGAACGCTTCGGCGACGTCGGCGGCCTCGCTGGCGACGTGGTCTTCGGCGTCGGGAACCACGACGACGAGGTTCACCTCGTAGTGGCCGTGATAGCCGAACTTCAGCAGCGTTCGGTCGCGGAAGCCATCGACGAACTCGCGGACGTCGTCGGGGAGCTCGTCGGCGACGAGGACGAACGTGAAGTCCGTCCCGAAGTGTTCCTCGTTGGGGACGACGCGCTCGTCGGCGAGGTCGTGGCCGAAATCAACGAGGCGTTCGAGGGCCGCGACCGTCGGCCGCGACTCGCGCCGGGCGAAGAGGTACTCCTCGGCCTCGTGGTCGGCGTAGGAAAGCGCCGGGTGGAAGAACTGCTTCTGACTGCGCACGCGCATCTCCCCGTAGAGGTCCCAGCGCTCGCCGCTGACCGAGCGGTCCTTCTCGAGGTCGTAGTTGTACATCAACCGATCGGAGACCCGGTCGAGGTACTCGTCGTCCCAGTCGGGCACCGCCTCGCGGATCTCTGCCGGAAGCTCCTCCGGTCGTACCTTCTCGCTCATCGCGGGTCCGTGGATCGCGGTTGCGTCCGGTTCGACGCCGGTTCGGTCTCGCGCCGATCCGTGGTCCGAATTCCCATACCACCGGTTACCGTCGGGGTATCAAATAATCGTCGGTGAGAGCGGCGTCGGCGACTCTCGAGTCGCCGGTGCTACCGATTCAGGCGGCAGCTTTTAGCCGGCGGAGACGTAGTCTCTTGCGAGAGATTCCCATGGGAGGCAAGAAAACCGAGGCCTGTGGCCGCTGTTCGATGTCGACGGTCGTCGACGTCGCCTCGTCCAACGACGGAGAGGGCGAGAGCGAGGACGAACCGAACCGTGACCCGTTCGGCGAGAGCGCCATTGAGGTCGACGATGAGACGCTCCGACGCGTCTCGCCGGGCGCCTGGGCGAGTCGCGTGACCGACCGCATCAACGACGTCGGTCGGCGACTCATCTACGGTCGGTAGAGCGGTCACCGGGGCCGATATCTGGAGCGAGAATCGAGCCTGGGCCGGGACCGGCACCGAAACCGAACTCAGCTCATCGTCACGAGATACGTCATCGCGAACAGCACGATCGCGGCCGTGGCGACGTTGATGAGCCCGAACTCGAGGACGCCCAGAAACGACAGCCCCCAGACGATCGTCCACGCGAACAGCGTCGACAGGACCGCGTTCATCGCGATCAGCACGCGGGGATCGCCCTGCGATCCCGCCGCGCCCGCCTCGAACCCCTCCCGTTCGGAGTCGCTATCGCTCATACAGGGAGAGATCGGTACCGTCACTTATACCTTCGCCGTCCCGAGCCATCGGGCCGTCGGGCCGTCTCCGGGTCGGGGCCGTCGGTGCCGAACCCGGGACCGGACGTCCGGATCACTGCCGATTCGGCGGTGCCGATCCCAACGATACAGGTCTATATTTCTCGACCGCGAACGCACCGTATGCGACTCCGTAACCGCCACGGCTCGCACGTCGATCCGGTGCCGTTCGTCGTCGTCGTGGGCCTCACCTTCATGATCTCGCTCTCGTTCGGACCGCTGTACGGACAGGC
Organism: Haloterrigena turkmenica DSM 5511; assembly: GCF_000025325.1. NCBI lineage: Archaea > Methanobacteriati > Methanobacteriota > Halobacteria > Halobacteriales > Natrialbaceae > Haloterrigena > Haloterrigena turkmenica. The sequence continues at coordinate 3,079,077 of NC_013743.1, forward strand.
GCTGGGACTGTCGCTCGAGGTGGCGATCGCCGCCTCGACGGTCCTATTCGCCGTCGCCACCGTCGCCGCCTATCACCGGCAGGTGTGGACCGCGCGGCCGGAACTCGCGAGGGAAGTGCCGGCCGCGGTCCGCGCCGAGCGCCTGTTCTATCTGATCCCGATTCTGGCGGCCCTCGTCGTCGTCCTCGCCATTCCACTGATCCCCGAGTAGTCCCGGCCGCTCCTCGAGCGGCACCGACGCGAGTGCGGGTCGGTTCGCGCCGGCCTCGAGTCTCTGCTGGTTTTCGCCGTCCATGAGTGTGTGCCACATTCGCACAACATTATTGGCGTCGCCGACGAATAGTCGCGCATGGGGCTCGTCGATTCACTGAAGGACGCACTCGCATCGCCCGCACCGAACCGTCGTCCGACGGACGGCTCGTCGGGCGCCTACTGGTGTGACGACTGCGGCGTCCGAATCCGGGACGTCGAACTCGAGGGGGAGCCCACTTGCCCCGACTGCGGCGCGGAGATGCGCTTCGAGCGGGCGACCGGCGGCGACTGCGCGTGCTGACGGCCGTCCGGTGAGAAGCGAATCAGGGCTCGCGGACGACCGACTCCGCGCCCTGCTCGTCGGGGAAGGGGCCGTCGTGACCGGTCTCCCACTCCGCGTCGGTCACCAGCGCGTCGTCGAGCGTGGCCCGCAGGGCCGACTCGTCGTAATCGGTGCCGATGAACACGAGTTCGGTCCGCCGGTCGCCGTGTTCGTCGTGCCACTCGAGGTCGGGGCGGTTCGACCGATACATGTCGCGCTCGACCGCGGGCAGGCTCGCGATCCAGGGGCCCTGTGCGGTGGCCCTGATCGACGGTCCCGCCTGCGCGATCGCGACGCGCATCTCGTTGTCGGCGATCCAGGCGGTCCCCTTCGCGCGGACGATCGACTGCGGCAGGTCCCGGAGGAACGCCGCGAACCGTTCGGGGTGGAACGGCCGCCGCTGTCGGTAGACGAACGACGAAACGCCGTAGACTTCGTCGGGGTGGTTGTGGCCGCTGTGGTCGTGACCGCCGTCGCCGTGGTCGCGATCGGACGGTCCGTCTGTGTCGTCCAGCGCGCGCTTCCAGCCTGGGAGATCGTTCACCCGGTCGGGCTCGAAGCGGTCCGCGCCGAGCAGTCGGTCGGGATCGACCGCGGAGAACTCGGTGCGGATCGTCTCGGCGTCGGGCTGGAGCGCGCGGACGAGGTCCTCGGCCTCCGCGAGTTCCGCCTCGCTACACAGATCCGCCTTGTTGAGCAGCACGACGTTCGAGACCTCGACCTGTTCGACGAGCAGGTCCGACAGCGGCCGGTCGCCCTCGTCGCCGCGCCGTTCGGGCGTCCCCTCACCGGCGAACGCCTCGAGGAAGGCGGGCGTGTCGAGGACAGTCACGAGCGTGTCGACGTCGTAGCGGGCGGCGACGCGGGACTCGGTCGTGAACAGCCGCGCGACGGGCGCGGGCTCGGAGATACCCGACGACTCGACGACGAGGTGATCGAACGAGCGGTCGCGAGCCAGCCTGACCACGGCGGTCTCGAGGTCGTCCTGCAGCTCACAGCAGATACAGCCGTTCGAGAGCTCCGCGACGCCGTCGTCGAGTTCCAGTTCCGAGCCCTCGGCGACGAGTTCAGCGTCGACGTTGACCTCGCCCATGTCGTTGACCAGCACCGCGAGCGTTCGCTCGCCGGCGTTCGAGAGCAGGTGGTTGAGTAGCGTCGTCTTTCCGGCCCCCAGGCTCCCGGAGAGGATCGTTACGGGGATCCGGTCGTCGGAGTCCGTGTTCGTGTCCGTCATCGTCCCCATATCCGGACACTGGGATCGGAGCGCCTTGAAAGCGAGCCACGACAGTTTTCACCGTTGGATACGGAGGGACGCACATGGATCTGGCCGATCGGATCGAATCGTTCCGGCAGACGCTCGAGGAGTGGCTGCGAGGGCTCTATCACGGCATGATCTCGCACCCGGCCTACGAGAAGATCGAGAAGGAGGCCGAGGACGCCGAGGACGCGTTCATGCTGGCGTGTTTCCCGGACGCCTTCGGCATCCCGTCGCCGGTCTCGTACTACACCGCCGAGCTGCTGCCCTACCTCGAGGACGAGTTCGAATCGTGGGAGCGACGGCTCTGGGACCGCGGAACGTATCTCGAACGCAAGGGCCAGCAGTACCACTTCTAATGGAACCGTTCGTCTTCTTCGGCGGCAAGGGCGGCGTCGGCAAGACGACCGTCTCGTGCGCCTACGGGCTCAAGTGCGCCCGCGACGGCCACCGGACGCTCGTCGTCTCGACCGACCCGGCCCACTCCGTCACCGACGTGTTCGATCAGTCCTTCGACGACTCACCGCGGTCGGTCGAGGGGATCGACGGCCTCGACGCGATGCAAATCGATCCCGAGGACGAGGTCACGCGCCACTTGGACGAGATCCGCCAGAATCTCTCGGAACAGGTGTCGGCATCGATGGTCAACGAGATCAACCGGCAACTCGAGATGGCCCACGGGACGCCGGGCGCCTACGAGTCGGCGCTGTTCGACCGGTTCGTCGACGTGATGCGCGACGCGGACGACTACGACCGAGTCGTCTTCGACACCGCGCCCTCGGGGAGCACCCTGCGGCTGCTCGGCCTCCCCGACCTGCTCGAGGAGTGGATCGACCGGCTGATGTACAAGCGCCGGACGAGCATCGATCTCTTCGAGAAGGCCGCGGTCGGCAACAACGAACCGCGGCGCGTGATGGACGGTGATCCCGTCCTCCGACGGCTCGAGGAGCGCAAGGCGTTCTTCGAGTTCGCCGGGTCCGCGCTCCACGACGACGCCGCCTTCTTCCTCGTCCTGAATCCGGACGAGCTCTCGCTGAACGAGACCCGTCGATCGATCGACGACCTCAGGGAGAAGGGGTTCGCGGTCCGCGGGCTGGTCGCCAACAAACTCACGCCGTCGCCCGACCCCGACGAGAACGGTCGCGGCGCGCGCTACCTCCGCGAGCGCGTCGAGACGGAGGAAGCGCGACTCGAGACGATCCGCTCGGAGTTCGAGCCGCCGCTGGTCGCCGAGATCGGCTGGCGGAGCGCGGAGGTCAAGGGCGATCTGCTGGCCGACGTCGCGGCCGAACTCGACGTCGAGACGGCGGTCGAACCGCCGACGCACGTCTGACTAGCCGCGAGCGGGACCCCGAGCTGCCGTGTTCGGTCGCTGATCCTCGCGGTCCTCGACAGCGGGTAGTGTGAAGTGAAACGTAGCGCCCGCGTCGAGATCCGACTCGACCCAGATCTCGCCACCGTGGCGCTCGACGATGCGCTCACAGAGCGCTAGCCCGATCCCACCGGCCTCGCTCGAGACCTCCTCGCCGGCGTGGAGTTGCTCGAACACGCTGAAGATCCGTTCGTGGTACTCGGGCTCGATTCCGATCCCCTCGTCGGCGACCGAAAACCGCCACTCGTCGCCCGTTCGCTCGGCCCCGACGTGAATCCGCGGCGGTTCGTCGCCGCTGTACTCGAGCGCGTTCGCGAGGAGGTTTCGGAACACCTGCGCGAGCTGGTCCGCGTCCGCGAGGACCGTCGGCAGATCGTCGGCGGTGATCGTCGCGTCGGTCTCCTCGATGCGCAACTGGAGGTCGGTACGGACGTCCTCGAGCACCGCGTCGGCGTCGGTCGACTCGAGCGGGTCGCCGCGGGTCACGCGCGAGTACTCGAGCAGGCTGTCGATCATCGCGCGCATCCGGTCGGCGCCGTCGACCGCGAAGTCGATGTACTCCCGGGCGTCCTCGTCCAAGTCGTCGGCGTACCGCTGGTCCAGTAACATGAGGTAGCTCGAGACCATCCGTAGGGGCTCCTGGAGGTCGTGGCTGGCGGCGTACGCGAACTCCTCGAGGCGCTCGTTCGACGTCCGTAGCCGCTCGACGGTCTCCTCGAGTTCGCGTTCCCGCGTTTTGACCCGCGCGTCGTGAACGCCGACGGCGAATCCGCCGAGACTCCCGAGCGCCGTCGCGAGCGGGACGGCGAAGGCGGGATTGTCCACGCCGCTGGGCGAGATCAGCTCCATCATCACTACGACGGCGCTCATGACGCCGATTCCACCGGCCGTCCAGATCACGATCCGCGGCGCCGCGTCGGGATGGAGGTCCATCTCTCGCACTCGACGGCTACCGACCAGTAACGCGAGTCCCGGAGCGGCGACCATCACGAACCGCCCGACGACTTCGGAACCGTCCGCGTTCCCCAGCAGGAGAACGACCGCCAGTGAGAGCGCCAGTGCGACGTACAATCCGCCCAACGCCGCGATCGTCCGTCGCGGACCGCTCGCCGAAACGAATCGCACCCGTCGATCCATTATCCCCGTTCCGGGAACCGCTCACATCAAAGTAACGTCGTGGAGTGCAGGTTCTGAACGGCCGGTTTCGCCGGCGAGAAGAGCCCTCGAGCACGGAGCGACCGCGGTGAGACAAGAGATCGCATACCACTGCGAACCCAGACAGAAACCCGTTTAGGGCGGCCACGCCAGGGTCGGGTAATGAGTACGAGTTACCGGATCGGACTCGTCGGCAAACCTTCCGTCGGCAAGTCCTCCTTCTTCAATGCGGCCACGATGAACGACGTGCCCGAGGGCGCGTACCCGTTCACGACCATCGACCCCAGCGTGGGCGAGGCCTACGTCCGCGTCGACTGTGCGGCCCCCGAGTTCGACGAGGAGTGTACCCCCAACGTCGGCTACTGCGACCACGGGACCCGGTTCGTCCCGACGAAACTCGTCGACGTCGCCGGTCTCATTCCCGGCGCCCACGAGGGCGCGGGCCTCGGCAACCAGTTCCTCAGCGACCTGAACGAGACCGACGTGCTCGTCCACGTCGTCGACTTCTCGGGACAGACCGACCTCGAGGGCGAACCCACTGAGGACCACGACCCGCGGAAGGACATCGCCTTCTTGGAGGAGGAACTCGATCAGTGGTATCTTGACGTCTTGGAGAAGGGGATCAACCGGTACGAGTCCGGGTATACCACCGAGGAGGACGCCATCGAGGAAGAGCTCGCCGAGCAGATGAGCGCGTTCAAGACGAACGAGGACGAGATCAAGCGGCTCATCCGCCGGATCGACGTCGGCTTCGACCCCGCCGAGTGGGACGACGAGGACAAACTCGAACTCGCGCGCGAGATCCGCACGGAGACCAAGCCGATGGTCATCGCGGCGAACAAGATGGACACGCCCGAGGCACAGGAAAACTACGAGGAGATCACGAACGATCCCGAGTACGACCACCTGACGATCGTCCCCTGCAGCGCCCACGCCGAGAAGGCGCTGAAGTCGGCGGACAAGGCCGACGTCGTCGACTACCGCCCCGGCGACGCCGACTTCGAGATCACGGGCGATATTTCGGGCGACCAGGAACAGGGCCTAGAGCAGATCCGGGACTTCCTCTCCGAGTACGGCGCGACGGGCGTCCAGGCGGCCCTCGAGACCGCGCTGTTCGACGTGTTAGGCGTCGTACCGGTGTTCCCCGGCGGCGCGAACGGGCTGGGCAACGAACGGGGTGAGGTGTTGCCCGACTGCTACCTGATCCCGCCGAACTCGACGGCCGAGGACTTCGCGTACAGCCTCCACTCCGACATCGGCGACGGCTTCCTCCACGCCATCGACTGCCGGACGAACCGCCAGCTCGGCAAGGACTACGAAGTCGAGTCCCGCGACGTGATCGAGGTCATCACGACGAACTGAGCGCCCGGTCGGCGCCTCGAGACGGTGCGGTCCGCTTTTCGCCGCGATACGAACGGTACGTCGACGAGCCGTAACGAGAGCCGTCTCCGTTCGGTGGCCCGTCGCGAGCGGTCCGCGCCCGTCGCCAGCGGCCGGCAGCCCGGAGCCGCGACACGATATCTGTCTGTATATTCGTTTTTACGTCACTTTCGAGTTGCGAAGTATACAGGTTCGCCCGTCGCGCACCATATATTTTCACCTCTCGTCTGCTGATTGTAAAGAGTACCGTCGTATTTTGGGGAAAATATGATCCCAGGGTGTGAGTACTGCAAAATCGTGATTCATGGAGTTAGATGACGTCAACAAGGGGATCCTGTACGTACTCCAACACGACTCTCGGCAGATCACGACGCGCGAGATGGCGGATCGAATCGGCGTCTCGGCCAGTACGATTCGGAATCGGATCGAGCGACTGGAAGAGGAGGGCGTCATCCGGGGCTACTATCCGGAAATCGACTACGACAACGCGGGGCTCCAGTTACACGTGCTCTTCGTCTGTAGCGCGTCCGGCGTCGAACGGAGCGCGCTCGCCGAAACGGCCAGAAACGTGAGCGGCGTCGTGAGCGTGCAGGAGGTCCTCGACGGGACGGAGAACGTTCGGATCGAAGCCGTCGGGACGGATACCGACGACATCGCTCGCGTCGGCGACGAGTTGAGCGCGATTGGTCTCTCGATCGCCAACTCGAAGGTGTTCAAGAGTTCGCACAGACAGCCGTTCGATCACTTCGGCGAACAACTCGTCGACGAACCAGAATGACGGGAGGAACGCCTGTAGCTATCGAGACGCTCGAGTACGAGCCGGAGACGAATACGTACCGGATCGCGTACGACGCGGGGACGACGCCGCCGAGCCTCGCCGTCGCCTCGGCCCTCGACTCCCTCTCCGACGGCGGACGCGACGACGCGCCGCTGTACGACGCGATCGACCCCGATGCGCTCGATCGACTCCTGTCGCCCTCCGATCCCGCCGAGACCGCGGATCGGCGCTCGGTCGCGTTCTCCGCTCGCGGGTTTCGAATCACCGCGTCCAGCCGAGGCTACCTCGAGGTGCGGTCGGACCGCGACGGAGACGGCGCGGAGGGGCCGGAATGACCGTCGACCCGGGGGAGCGGCGTCGATCCGCGACGCTCCCGGTTCGAGTCGGGTGCCGACGCCGATGGAGCGGACGCCCCGACCGTCCGAGAGACGGCGCGTGGCGCAGCGGAATCTCGTAGCGGATCGAGACCGAGCGACACGGGTTCGTGAATCGTCGCGTTCCGTCGGACAATCGGTTCGATCGCCCGACGGGAGAACTCCGAGAGAGTTATCTCTATCATTCCATCCCCAGAAACCATACAATAAAGTTTAGGTCGGTCTGATTCACCTACTCGAGTGAGCAGTATGTCAGTTACAGACCGCCCTGTGCATCCGCCGAGCGCCTCCGCCAGCGAGACCGGCGAACCGGAAGCCGAAACGTCCGCAGCCCTCTCCCCCGACGAAACGTTCCACATCCTCCAGACCTTCCGACGACGGGAGTCGATCCGATACCTGCTGCGGGAAGACGGCCCCGTCAAGATGCGCGACGTCGCCGAACACGTCGCCGTGCGGGAACACGAGACGACCGTGGCCGAACTCACCTCCGCGCAGCGCCAGCGCGTCTACATCCCGCTTTACCAGTCGCATCTACCGAAGCTCGACACGGCCGGCGTCATCGAGTACGACAAGCCGCGCGGAATCGTGCGGCCGACCGATCGACTCGAGTCGTTTCGCCCGTATCTCGAGGCGGCAACGACCCCGACGGACGCGGAGTTCGGTCGAGCGGACCGCGAGGCAGCCTCGAACGGACGGCGCCAGTCCGTCGCGGCGCTCGGGGCGATCGTCGCCGTTCTGTTCTCGATCGCGGCGAGCGCGCTGGAGGCCTCCGGCGTGATCCTCGGAGCGGTACTCGCCGCGCTCGTCCTCGTCGCGGTGGCGGTATTCTGATCCGGTCGCGACGCGGCGATCCGCTTACCGCCGCCAGATCGTGCGCTGGGCCGCGTCGTTCAGCCGGCTCAGAGGCCGGCGATCCAGGGGACGCGGCAGCGACGTCTTTCGTCAGGTGAATGTCTACCAAACAATTACGGGCATCGATGTGAAACGACAGATCGCCCGTCTCACCCGCTCCGACGGAGCCACGGCTCGTCGGTATGGTCTCGCCGTGAAAACGGGAGCGGGTGGTGTGTCTTACTGCGACGCAGCTCCCGTAGGAGACAGTCGCAACTGGACGCTAATAATGGCATCGTCTCGAGACGAATCGATGGGTTCGAACGACGTCGATACGACGGTTCTTGACCCTCGAGTCGCGACGCACCAATGCGCTCGGATTCGGGCGACGGTCCCGTCACCGCGCTCGCGGGCGATCGCATCCGCGAGTCACCTGCGTCCGTAACTCAGTCGAACGCGTCCTCGAGGGCCTCGAGCAGCCGCGAGCACTCGCCCTTCCGTTTCCAGGCGGCGATCCGGTCACCGAAGGGCAGCGGGGCCGACAGCGAGACCGACGAGCGGATCGCGACCCGCGTCCCGTCGGCGGCGTCCTCGAGTTCGATCCACGTCTCCATGTGGGAAAACGGACCCTGGTCGCCCTCCTGCGTGTAGTATATCGCGCCGTCGCGGTCCTCGAACCGCAACGGGAACTGCATTCCGGGGCCGGTGGCGAGGACGACCACCGCGTCGTCCCGGTCGTCGACCGCCTCGACGGTGAAACTCCCCTCCGCGCGGACGATCGTCGGCGGATCGAGCCACTCCGAGAGCTCCGCGGGCGTCGCGTCGACGACTCGAGCGACCGTCACCTGACGCATACCGTCCACGTTCGACCCGACTGATATAAATGCCGGTGGCGGCGATCGCCACCGAGGCGACAAGTTCTCGTCGTCGGGGCCCAATCTCGAAACGAATGACCGCGCGGACCGCGCTCTCCTATCGACCCGCGAAGCCCGAACTCGCCGTCTTCGTCTCGGGGATCACCAGCATGGGGATCGAAATCCTCGCCCTCCGGATCGTCGCGCCGCAGTTCGGCAGCCACATCTACACCGTCGGCGGCATCATGACGGTCTGTCTCGCGGCGCTGAGCCTGGGCTACTGGCAGGGCGGCAAACGGGCGATCGATGCGACCAACCGGGAGATGACGTGGCTGTTGCTCGGGACGGCGGTGTACATGGCGGTCGTGATCTACGCCAGCGACATGCTGTTGAGCCAGACCGCCGCGCTGGCGTTACCGGCGCGATACGCCGCCCTTCCCTCGTCGATCATCCTGTTCGGTCCGCCGACCTACCTGCTCGGCTTCATCAGCCCCTACGCGGCCGAACTCTCCAGAAAGGAGAGCACCGGCGAGGCGTCGGGCCACGTCTACGCGCTGGGGACGATCGGCAGTATCCTCGGCTCGGCCGCGACGACGTTCGTCCTCATCCCCGCGCTGACCGTCAACACTATTGGCCTCGTCTTCGGCATCACCCTCGTCGCGACGGCGATCGCCATCGAGGCGCCGTCGCTGCCCCAGAAGCCGACGCTCGCGAGCGTCGGAATCGCGGTTCTGCTCGTCGTTGCAACCGGCGCCGGACCGGTCGCGCTCGACCACCGCGGCGACGTCGTCTACCAGACCCAGACCGCCTATCAGGAACTCGAGGTCGTCGACAACGGCGACGTCCGGACGCTGTACTTAGACGGCGCTCGCCACAGCGCGATGGATCTCGAGGAACCCGACCGCCACGTCTTCGAGTACACGAAGTACTTCCACCTGCCGATGCTCATGACTGACGACGTCGATGACGTCGATAACGTGCTGTTCATCGGCGGGGGCGGCTACACCGGGCCGAAGGACTTCGAGCGCCGGTACGACGTCGACGTAGACGTCGTCGAAATAGACCCGCAGGTGACCGAGACCGCCGAGGAGTACTTCCGTCTCGAGCACGGCGAGAACATGACGTCCCACACCATCGACGGCAAGCAGTACCTCCAGAACACCGACGAGACCTACGACGTGATCGTCCTCGACGCCTACAAGAAGGATCAGGTCCCCTTCCACCTGACCACCATCGAGTTCATGGAACTCGCCTCTGATCGGCTGGCCGACGACGGGATCTTCCACGCCAACGTCATCGCCGCGCCGAGCGGTTCCGCCGGCGAGTTCTACCGCGCCCAGTGGAAGACGATGGACGAAGCCTTCGGCGGCACGTACGCGTTCCGGACCTCGAACACGAACGAGATCCAGAACATCGAAATCGCGGCGACCAACGCCGAGACCGACTTCTCCGAGGCCGACCTCGCCGAGCGAAACGACGAGCGCGACCTCGGCATCAACCTCTCCGACGAGGTCGACCACTACATGGACGCGCCGGACACCTCGGACGCGCCCGTGCTCCGCGACGACCGCGGCGGGGTCGACAGCCTGCTCGATCCGATGCTCGGCCAGCGCTACGTCATCGAGGAGACCGAGGACGGCTCGAGTGCCGGCGGCGACGGCGGTGGCTCGGCCGCACCCGCGGTCGCGCTCGGCACGACCCCGCTCGTGGTCGCGGCCGCTCCGAAGAAACGAGCCAGAGTCGAACGTTAACCGTCCAGCTCTCACTCTGGCCGCTGATAGTCGGGATCGAACAGCTGCGCCGATCCGGGCTCCGGGTCGCCCTCGGTGAGGTTGTACCGCGAGAAGTCCTCGAGCCCCGCCTCTCGCAACAGTTCTTCGTCGTAGACGACGTTTCCGGTGAACGAGGCCGGATCCCGAGAGAGGATCTCGAGGACCGCATCGGCGACGATCTCCGGACTGCGCCAGTCGTCTTCGGTCCCCATCCCGAAGTGGCGGGTCGCACGCGTATCGATCGCCGTCACGGGCCAGAAGGCGTTACAGCCGACGTCGTCGGCCGCGAGTTCGCTCGCCATCGAGAGCGTGAGGAAGGTCATGCCGAGCTTCGACCACGCGTACGGTGCCAGATCCGGCGCGCGATCGATACTCACTGGCGGCGCGTTCGCCAGCAGCCACGAGTCGTCGGCCTCGCGGAGGTGGTCCGCGAACGCCCGCGAGACGAGGTACGTCCCGCGTACGTTGACGTCGGTCAGGAGGTCGAACCGCTTCGGCGGGAGCTCCGCGACGGCCGCGAGCTGGATCGCGCTCGCGTTATTGACGACGATCTCGACGGTCCCGAACTCGTCGATGGCCCGCTCCGCGGCCGCTTCGACGGCCGCCTCGTCGCGGACGTCCAACTGAATCGGCAGCGCCTCGACGCCGCGCTCCCGCGCTTCGCGGGCCGTCCGTTCGATCGTCCCCTCGAGGTCGCTGTCCGCGTAGTCCTCGTCCCCCTCGCTCGTTTTGCCGGTCGAGACGATGGTACAGCCCTGCTCGGCCAGCGCGAGCGCGATGGCCTTGCCGATGCCGCGGGTCGTGCCGGTGATGAACGCCGTCTTGCCGGAGAGATCGGGTCGATCGAGAGCCATGTGCTACCGTCTCCCGTTCACGTGATAAATCCCGGCGACGGCCCGAAATTCGGGCAGTGTCGACGGCTCTTCCCCTCACTCCTCGCGCTCACTGCCGGTGACGACGACCGGGCGATCGCTGGCCAGAATCACCGACTGCGTGAGGCTGCCGAACACGGCCTTTCCGACGGGCGATCGCTTCCGGCCGCCGAGGACGATGGCGTCGGCGTCGCGCTCGTCGGCCGCCCCGAGAACGTCGTCCGCTTCGATTTCGCCGCTGCGCTCGAGGACGGTGACGTCGACGCCGGCCTCCTCGAGACGCCCCCGCGCGCGCCGGACGGACGCGACCCGCGAGGCGGACTTGTAGCGTTCGATCTCCTCCGGAAGGTCCTCGGTCTCGTCCGTGAAGACGAACAGGATCGAGGCCTCGACGGACTCGGCGGCGTGGGGGAGCGACGCGACGTACTCGGCCTGCGCGATCGCTCGGCTCTCGTTCGTGTCGACGGGCATCAGAACGTGGTACATGGACGAGTGTTCAACTGACTGAATGATAAAACCGCCTTCACCTGTTACGGTTCCGGGAGTACCTCGAGGGCGGCGCGACCGCTCCGGGACGAATCGACCGCCAAAAACGATGGTCGCTTGCTGTCGTTTCGCGACCGGGGACGCGAATCGAACGGCGTCCTACTCCTCGTCCTCGTCTTCGTCGCCTTCGTCGGCGTCTTCCGCTTCCTCGCCTTCGACCTCGATCTCCGCCTCGACCTCGATCGTCAGTCCGTCCGTCTCGAACTCGCCTTCGAACTCGCGGCGGTCCTCGGCCTCGAGTTCGAGTTCCTCGCTGTCGACTTCGACCTCTACCTCGACATCGACGGTGACGTCGGAATCGTCCATATCTGCCCGTCAACCGAGAACGGTAAAATAGTACCGAGTGCTCTCGCCGGTCGAGGGGACGTGGGTATTGGACGCACGAGTATCGTTATGTACCCGGGAGCCAACAGCCAACGTATGGCAGGAGACGCCGTAGAGCGCGCCGTTCTCGAGCGCGAACCCGACGATCGGATCCGGGTGCTCGACGCCGACGGGACGGTCGTCGCGCCGGAACTGGAACCCGACCTCGCCGACGCGACGCTGCGGTCGATGTACCGGGATATGTACTTTTCGCGGCGGTTCGACGAGCGGATGATCAGCCTCCAGCGGCAGGGCCGACTGGGAACCTACGCCTCGCTGGCGGGCCAGGAGGGTTCCCAGATCGGGTCGACGTACGCGCTCGCGGACGACGACATGCTCTCCTTTCAGTATCGAGAACACGGGGCCATCGTCTCGCGGGACCTCCCGTGGGAGTACCTGCTGTACTGGATGGGCCACGAAGACGGCAACGCGGCCCTGGCCGAGATCGACGTCTTCCCGCTGAACATCTCGATCGGCGGCCACCTCCCTCACGCGGTCGGCTGGTCGTGGGCCGCGAAGCTCAACGACGACGAACGCGCGAGCGTCGTCCACTTCGGCGACGGAGCCACGTCGGAGGGCGATTTCCACGAGGCGATGAACTTCGCGGGCGTCTTCGACACGCCCACGATCTTCGTCTGTAACAACAACCAGTGGGCCATCTCGATCGCGCGGGAGAACCAGACCGCGAGCGCCACCATCGCCCAGAAGGCCGACGCCTACGGCTTCGAGGGCGTCCAGGTCGACGGGATGGATCCGCTGGCGAGTTACGTCGTCACGGGGGCCGCACGGGAGAAAGCAATCGCCGCTCGCTCCGGCGACGACGGCCGACCGCGACCGACGCTGATCGAGGCCGTCCAGTACCGCTACGGCGCGCACACGACCGCGGACGATCCCTCGGTCTATCGCGACGACGAAGAAGTCGAGCGCTGGCGCGAGCGAGACCCCATCGATCGGTTCGAGACCTACCTCCGGAACCGCGGCGTCCTCGACGACGAGCGGATCGAGACGATCGAGTCCGAAATCGAGGCTACCCTCGAGGAGCTGGTCGATCGGGCCGAGTCCGCCGAGGCCGACCCGCGCGGGATTTTCGAGCACGCGTACGACGAACCGACGCCGCGACTTGAGGCCCAGCGCGAGGACCTCGAGGCGCTGCGGGAACGACACGGCGACGATGAATTACTCGATTACGAGTAACGATCGCACCATAAAGCCGGAACTGGGACAGGACAACGGCTACCGGGGCGTCGTCCCTTTCGGCGAGTAATATGCAACTCGAGCAGCCGACGCAGGTCGAGGGATCGACACGGGAGTCGGGCTGGAGCGGGACGGTTCCCAGCGCGATCGACGCGCGGATCCTCGGGCTTGTCGTCGTGGTGGGCGGACTGGCCGCGTCAGTGAACATCCCCTACGGCGGCGTGCCGATGGCCCTCGCCGCGTTCGCCGTGCTGGTCGGCGGCGGCGTCGTCGCCCATGTGCTCGGCGAGCGGCAACTCCGCCGGATCACGGACGGCCTCGTCGAGCGGTGGGTCGACGACGGCGCCTATATCGAGGACGTCACCCGATCGTCCGACGGAATGCGGACCGAGTGGGAGATTCACACGCCCGACGGCGAGATCCGTATCGGCGGCCTCGCACTGGTCCCGATCAGCCGCTTCTCGGTCGAGTGGCAGGGCGTCGGCGACACCATGGACGCGAGCGAAGCGGAGGAGAACCTCGACGCCCTCGCGCGAGGGCTCTACGCCGAGTTCTTCGACATCGGCTCGGCGACGCAGCGCTCGTAGTTCGATTCGCGGTTCGCGACCTCGTTCTCGGCTCTCGCGTGCGACGACCCATACGATAAACTAACAGGACGACGAGGGCACCGTATGCGCCTCGATGGCATTCGTGTGCTCGACTGCTCGCGGCTGCTGCCCGGCCCCTACGCGACGCAGTTGCTGGCCGACTGCGGCGCCGAGGTGGTGAAGGTAGAGGACACCGACGCCGGCGACTACGCTCGAGCGATGGAGCCGCACACGGCAGACGGCGTCGGCGCGATTTTCGAGATGGTCAACCGCGGCAAGCGCAGCGTCGCGATCGACCTGAAAACCGACGGCGGACGGGCGGCGTTCTACCGGCTCGTCGAGGGCGCCGACGTCGTCCTCGAGGGATTCCGGCCGGGCGTGGTCGATCGGCTGGGAATCGACTACGAGACGCTCACGGAGCACAACGACGAGCTGATCTACTGCTCGCTCACCGGCTACGGTCAGGACGGCCCGTGGGCGGATCGGGCCGGCCACGACTTGAACTACGTCGCGCTGGCGGGCTTGCTCGATATGACGCGGGAATCGCCCGAGGAGAAACCGCAGGTGCCCGGCTACCCGATCGGCGACATGGCCGGCGGACTGTTCGCCGCGTTCGCTATCGTCGGAGCGGTGCTCTCGAGGGAACTCGGCAACGCCGGCGGCGAGTACGTCGACGTCGCGATGGCCGACGTTGTCGCCTCGTTCGCCCAGCCGATCGCCTATCAGGCCGCGACCGGCGACCCCGACGAGCCGCGACCCGGGGAGACACCGCTGACGGGCGCCTATCCGTGGTACGACTGCTACGAGACCGCCGACGGGAACTGGGTGACGCTCGCGGCCCTCGAGCCGGGGTTCTGGCGGGCGTTCTGCGAGGCCGTCGATCGGGACGACCTCGCCGACGAGCACGGCGCGGAGGATCCGGCCGTTCGCGCCGCGCTCGAGGTCGAACTCCGGGATCTCTTCCGTGAACGGACCCGTGACGAGTGGGAGGCGGCCCTCGAGGGCGTCGACGCGGCGTTCGCCGGCGTCTACTCGCCCGCCGAGATGATTGAACACCCCCAGTTTCGGGCGCGAGATCTCATCGAGCGTCCGAATGGCGCCCCGCCGCGGATCGGATTTCCGGCCCGGTTCGGCGACGAAACCGCAGAGACGACGGAGAGCGCGGAACTCGACGAACGCGTCCCGACGCAGGGCGAACACACCCGCCGGTATCTCGCCGAGGCGGGCTATAGCGACGCGGAGATCGACGCGCTCTACGACGCCGGCGCCGTCCGGTGAGCCGATAGCGACGGTCGGAAACGGGCCGGACGGCGGGACGAGGCCCGCGCTCGTTCGGCTACTGTACAGACGGACTATATAGCAACAAACCCCCATATTTCTCCCAATTGTGTTCTATAAGGCCAATTTAAAACACACTTCGGCACAATACTAGGACATAGATTTCATATGTCCGAAGTAATTATGTGGCGGATCGTGGTAGCGACGTGCAAGCGATGATCGACGTTCCACTCGAACGCGTATTGACTCAGCCCGGTCGAACGATCCAGCCCGAAGCGCCCATCACCGAAGCCGCGGAGCGACTCCGCGACCCGGACGTGTCGGCGCTTGTCGTCCTCGAGGACGAAACCGTCGTCGGAATCGTCACTGAATCGGATATCGTCGCCTTCGTCGCCGAGACGCTCGAACCGCACCCGGTCAGGACGGTCATGTCGTCGCCGGTCACCACGATTTCGCGACACGAATCGCTGGTGGCCGCCGCGGAAACGATGCGCACCGACGGCGTGAAACACCTCCCGGTCGTCAGCGACGGCGCCTACTGCGGGCTCGTCTCCGCGTCGACGCTCGCGCCGTACCTCTCGCGGCGTCGACTCGAGATCGACTGGGAGGACGACCCGGTTCGCATCGACGACGACGGGCAGGAAATCCCGGTCAGCGAGTAGCAGGCCGCTCCACCGACTCGTCTACCCGTCTACCGCTGCGCGACCGGCGCTCAGTCGAACAGTTCCTCGTGGCGACCGGCCAGGTTCGTGTACTCGCCCGACGAGAAGTCCTCGAAGATCGCCTCGGCGTCGACGCCGGTCTCCTCGAGCGGCGTGATTCTGGCAGGGACGCCGCGGGCGAACGACTCGGGCGGGATGTCGTATTCGTCGGGTACCACCGTCCCGGCGGCGACGACGCTGCCCGCGCCGACGGTCGACCCCGTGTTGACCGTCGCGTTGAATCCGATCAGCGTTCCCTCCTCGACGGTCGCCTCGTTGAGCACCGCGCCGTGGCCGATCATGACGCGATCCGCGAGGGTCGAGGCGTGAATCGTCGCGTTGTCGCCGATATGCGCCTGTTTACCGACGCGGACGGGACCGATGTCGCCCCTGAGGACGACCCCCGGCCAGACGCTCGCCTCGGCATCGATCCGAACGTCGCCGACCAACGTCGCTTCCCGACTCACCGCTGCCGCGTCGTCGACCGTCGGTTCCGTCCCCTCGAACGCGTAGGTTCGACTGTCCACCATGGTGAACGGACCACGAAGGCCCTCATAATTCTCAATGGCCCGTACCGTGACACTCAGTCTCGCGTGACGGTCGCCGGCACGCGGAGCTAGCGACTGGATTGCGATATGAGGTATTTCATACCAATAGATACCATTCAGTGGTTTGCAAGCCCGCCCCTTATCCTCGGTCGGCACCCACTACCGAGTGAACCAATGAGTCAATCGGAATCCCCCATTCGAGCGATGTTCGACGTCCAGCGAACCGCGGTCAAAGGAAGCCAGCAGCTGTTCAAACAGGGACTGTCCGCCCAGTCGAACGTCGACACGATGGCGTTGACCGGACTGAAAGGCCAGGAGTCGCTCCAGCGCCAGCAACTCGAGCTCGCGCAGGCGGCGACTCACAGTTACGTCAACGCGACGACCGCGCTGTTCCCCGGCGACGAGTCCACGGACGCTCACCGAACGGTCGACGAGACGTTCGCGCAGCTGAAAACGAACCATGCCGAGTTCTACGACGCCCTCGAGCGCGAACTCGAGCGGGACGTCGACTCCGCGGACGAACTCTCGGACGAGTTCGTCGACGCGCTCGAAGAGCAGACCGACCAGTTCCTCGAGCTGTCCCAGTCGGTCGAGGACCAGACGGTCCAGAACGTCGACGAGCTCTCGAGTCAGCTCGAGGAGCAACTCGAGCGGACCCGAGAACTGCAGGATCAGTTCGAGGAGCAACTCGAGCGCCAGACCGACGACGCCGCGGAGCTGCTCGACCGCCAGGCCGAACAGATCGAAGAGTTCCAGCAGCAACTCGAGGAGCAGGCCGAAGAAGCGACGCAGCAGATCACGGCAGAGACGAAGATCGAGACCGATCCGGAGCATACGCTCGAAGCCGTCGCCGGAATCGATGCGGACGTCCGGGAGCAACTCGCCGACGCCGGCATCGCGACGGTCGACGATCTCGTGCGCGCCGATGCCGAGACCGTCGCCGAGGCCGCCGACGTCTCGGAAAGCGACGCCGAAGAGTGGATCGACCAGGCCGAAGCCTGAGCACGGTTTTCCGCGCCGAGACCGTTCGTCCACTCATGCTCGTTCTCGGCGATGCCCACGCGTCCGAGCCGGACCGCCGCGAGACCCTTCTCGAACTGTATCGCACCGTCGAACCCGACCGCGTGTTACAGCTCGGCGACCTCGAGTACTACGACCTCCCGGCGCCGACGTGGTTCGTCGCGGGTAACAACGAGGACCTCGACGTCATCGAAGCGCTGCGCGCCGGGGAGGACCCGCCCGAGGCAAGCGATGTCCACCTGCTCGCGAGCACCGTCGCGTCCGTCGACGGGCTCCGCGTGGCCGGCCTCTCGGGGAACTACGCGCCGACGAAGTACGACTGTTCGCGCGACGAACTCGAGGGAGACCGTCGCCGACACTTCACCCGCGACGACGTCGAGCGAGCGGCCGAACTGGACGACGTCGACGTCCTGCTCACCCACGAGGCCCCGACCGGGCTCCTCTCCTACGGCTACGATCCCGGCTGCGAGCACGTCGACGCCCTGCTCGAGGCGCTCTCGCCGTCGCTCTGTCTTGTCGGCCACCACCACCGCCACCGCGAGGCCGAACTCGCCGGCGTCGACGTCGTGAGCCTCGCGCCCGCCTGGGAGCGATACTACACACTCGAGGGCGACGTCGACAGGGGTGGGCTCCGGCTCGAGGGCCACGAGCACGCGTTCGGCACCGATGCGTCCGACTGACCGCGGCGACGGCGGCGACGGAATCGTGGCGGACCGCCGCGGGTCGCGGTGATATGAACGGCTCCGAGAACTGACGGCTCGTACGCCGGACGCGAGTTACGGACCGAACCGAAACGGAGAGAGAAAACGGCAGAACAACGGGTTTGCGTCGAACGCCGGGTGGCCTCAGAACGTCTCGAGGTAGCGGTCGAGCTCCCACTCGGAGACGTCGACGAGGTACTCCTCGAACTCCTGGCGCTTGGCCTCGACGAATTTCGGCGCGACGTGCTCGCCCAGCGCGCTGTAGATGGCCTCGTCGTCCTCGAGGGCGTCGACGGCCTTACCGAGGTTCGACGGGAGGGTGTCGATGCCGTACTCGTCGCGCTTCTGCTCGTCGAACTCGTAGATGTTCTCCCGGACCGGGTCGGGACACTCGAGGTCCTGTTCGATGCCGTCGAGACCGGCGTGGATCATGACGGCGAAGGCGAGGTACGGGTTACAGGACGGATCCGGCGAGCGCAGTTCGATTCGCGAAGCTGCCGGTGTGCGGGCCGCGGGCTTGCGGACCAGCGCCGAGCGGTTGCGGTCCGACCAGGCGACGTAGACCGGCGCCTCGTAGCCCGGCACCAGGCGCTTGTAGCTGTTGACCGTCGGGTTCGCGACCGCCGTGATCGCCGGCGCGTGCTCGAGAATACCCGCGAGGAACGAGTGAGCCTCGTCGCTGAGGTTGAACTCGTCGTCCTCGTCGTGGAAGGCGTTCTCGCCGTCCTCGAACAGCGAGAAGTGCGTGTGCATCCCCGAGCCGTTGATCTTCGGGATCGGCTTGGGCATGAACGTCGCGTGCAGGTCGTGTTGGGCCGCGATGGCGCGGACGACGGTGCGGAAGGTGGCGACGTTGTCCGCGGTCGCGAGCGCGTCGTCGTACTCGAAGTTGATCTCGTGTTGCCCCTCGGCGACCTCGTGGTGGCTGGCCTCGATCTCGAAGCCCATGTCCTCGAGACCGTAGATGATGTCGCGGCGGACGTCGCTGGCGAGGTCTTTCGGCGCGAGGTCGAAGTAGCCGCCGGCGTCGTTGGTCTTGGTCGTCGCACGGCCCTCCTCGTCTTCCTCGAACAGGAAGAACTCCGGCTCGGGCGCGGCGTTGACATCGTAGCCGAGGTCCTCGGCGCGCTCGAGGGCGTTCTTGAGGACGCGGCGCGGGTCGCCCTCGAAGGGCTCGCCCGTCGAGGTGTTGTAGACGTCACAGATCATCCGGGCCGCGGCACTGTCCTCCTTCTGGCGCCACGGGAGGATGGCGAACGTGTCCGGGTCGGGGACCAGGCGCATGTCCGATTCCTGAATGCGGACGAAGCCTTCGATCGAGGAGCCGTCGAAGTAGATACCCTCGCTGAAGGCCTTCTCGGCCTGGCGAGCGGGAACGGAGACGTTCTTTACCGTTCCGAGAATGTCAGTGAACTGAAGACGGAGGAAATCGACGTCTTTCTCCTCGATCTCGTCTAATACCGCCTGTTCGGCCTCGGTGATGTTTCCGCTTGTCATATTTCTCGTCGTCCTACCCAAGTAACTCTGCTACTAAAACCCTACTGCTCTAAGCAAATCTTCTCTCCAGCGGTCGGAACTGACTGTTCGTAAAGTTCTAATGGGACTAGTGAGTGGGTGAGTGTGATGACGTACGAAAATCTCGATGCAAAACTAGTGAATGAACTTCTGGGTAACGGACGGGCGAGCCTCCGCAGTCTCGGCGAGGAACTCGACGTTTCGGTGACGACAGTTTCGAATCACCTCTCCGACCTCGAAGAGCAGGGTGTGATCGAAGGCTACACGCCGCAGGTGGATTACGACGCGCTCGGATACGATGTCACAGCGATCATTCAGCTCCAGGTCGAAGGGAACGCGCTCCCCGACGTCACCGACACGCTCCGGGATCACCCCCAGATTCCCTCGGTCTACGAGGTCACCGGCGACAACGACGTCGTCGCCGTCGGCAAGTTCACTGACACCGACGACATGAACGACGAGATCAAGGAGTTGCTGTCCGACCCGGACATCAAGGCCTCGAACACGAGCGTCGTTCTCAACGCGGTCGGCGAGAACGAGCAGTTCGAACTCGAGGTCGACGAGCGCTAATTCGAACGGGAGCCGACGTCTCGAGCTGTTTTCGATCGCTGCCCGTCAGTCGGTGCGGTACTATTGGCGTCCGACACCGATCGCGTTCAGTCGTCCCCCTCGGTCAGTGCCTCGGCGGCCGTTTCGCGATCCCCGGCCTGGGCCGCCCACAACATCGCGTACCGCCCGTCTGCTTCCAGTAACTCCTCGTGCTCCCCGCGTTCGACGATTTCGCCGTCCTCGACGACGAGGATCGTGTCCGCCTCCTTGATCGTCGAGAGGCGGTGGGCGATCGTCAGCGTCGTCCGCTCCGCGGTGAGTCGGTCGATCGACCGCTGAATCTGGAGCTCCGTCTTCGTGTCGACGGCGCTGGTCGCCTCGTCTAACACGACGAGCGCCGGATCCGCGAGGACGACCCGCGCGAGCGCGATCCGCTGTCGCTGGCCGCCCGAGAGCTTAACGCCCTCCTCGCCGACACGGGTCTCGTAGCCGTCCGGGAGGCCGGTGATGAATTCGTGGGCCTGCGCCGCCCGCGCGGCCTCGCGGATCGCCTCGTCGTCGGCCTCGAACTGGCCGTAACGGATGTTGTCCGCGATGGTCCCGTCGAAGAGCACCGTCTCCTGACTGACGTAGCCGATCGACGATCGGAGATCGGCCAGCGAGAGCTCGCGGACGTCGTGGCCGTCGATCCGGATCGATCCCGACTCCACGTCGTACAGCCGGAGGAGCAGTTTGACGAGCGTCGACTTGCCGGCGCCGGTCGGCCCGACGAACGCGACCGTCTCGCCGGGTTCGGCCGTAAAGGAGACGTCCCGGATCACGGACTCCTCGAAGGCCGTCTCCTCGCCGACGTGGGCCTCGCTGGCGTCGTAGCTGAAGGTGACGTCCTCGTACTCGACGCGACCCTCGATCTCGTCGAGGTCGACCGGATCCTCGGGATCGTCGACGCGGACGGGAATGTCCATCAGCCCGAAGACGCGCTCGCTCGAGGCCTTGGCGTTCTCGTACTGGTCGACGATGTTCGACACCTCGGCCAGCGGCGCGACGATCCGCTGGGTCATGAAGAGGAAGACGACGAAGTCGCCGACCGAGAGGGTGCCGGTCAGCGGGCCGGGCGCCGTGCCGGTGGCGAGCCAGAGGCCGCCGACGAGGAAGGTCCCGGCGAAGGCGAGCCCGGCGAGCAGTTCCATCCCGGGCCGGTAGAAGTACGAAAGCCGGAGGACGGCCATCGTGTCCTCGTAGAGCCGCCGCGACGCCTGCCGCACGCGATCGATCTCGTGGGACTCGCTGTTGGTCGCCTTCGTCAGCGTGACCGCCGAGAGGCTGTTCTCGAGGCGGGTGTTGAGCCAGCCGACGGCCGAGCGCTGGCGGGCGTACCGCGGTTCGACGACGCGCATGAACCAGATCGTGAAGGCGACCATCGCCGGGATCGCGACGAGGGTGACGAGCGCCAGCTGCCAGTTGAGATAGAAGAGGACGCCGGCGATCCCGCCGACCATCACCAGCAGCCGCGCGGAGTTCATCAGCGCGTTGTCGAGGAACATCTCGAGGTTCTGCGTGTCGTTGTTCAACACCGCCATGACCTCGCCGGTCTCCTTGTCGTCGAAGAAGGTCATGTCGAGGCGCTGCATCTTCTCGAAGGAGTCGACGCGCACGGCGTGCATCACGCCGTGCGCGAACAGATTGGCGGTGACGCCGTAGATCCAGGTAAAGAGGGCGACGACGAGAAACGAGACCGCGATGGCGGCGATGGAGAACCAGAACTGGGCCATCTGCGCGGTCGGCAGCCAGGCGTTGGGAACGATCGGCAACTCGAACGCGCCGTCGCCGGTGAAGATCGCGTCGATAGCAGTACCCAGCAACAGCGGCGGCACGAGACTCGCCATTCGGGCGACGAAGTTGGCGAGCATCCCCGCGGTGAACCAGCCCAATCGATCGGGCGCGTATTCCTGAAAGAGTCGCCACAGCGGTCGCTCGACGTGCTCGCGGTAGGCATCGAACGGCGTTTCGTCTTCGTTGGTACTCACTGGCGAGGGCGTTTCGGTTCGAAACGGAAAGCGGCCAGGATTTCGGCAACCGGTGGCATCGACCGCCGGGTCGGCGATAGTGGCGCTACGGCTACCGATAGTACAACAACACTAGTCCAACGGCGAGAAGCATAAGCCCCCACCACAGCGAGTCGCCGGGGAGCGCCTTCAGGACGAGCGTGACGATACCGGAGGTAAAGAGCGACCAGCCGAAGGTCGTTTGCGACGACATACGCCGCGTAGTAGCCCCAGCACAAAAGATCACCGGCTTGCCAAGAAACGCGGATTCGGGCCGCGAACCGCCTTCCGTTCGACTCGAGCGCAACGCTGCACACCGAAAGCGACCTCGAAGAATGCGGTGCTTAGATCACGCTCCGGACGACCTGATTAGCGTAGTACACCGCTGGATACGTAGCCGGAAACGCGATAACGAACTTGTTCAATCCCATGAAGACGGCGTTGAATCCGTGGAAGAGAATCCCCGCCGCGAACACGACCACCGTCCACTGCGGATCGACGAACAGGACGATCGGAAAAAGGCACTCGAACGCGATAACTAGCCAGGCGCCGACCACGTTGAGATGCGGATATCGCTGCAGGAGGTGGTATATCCGTTCGTCTCCCCAGACCTCGGTCGAAAACACTCCCGCTATTGCGGAGCCGGTCTGCCAGTCCGACGAAACGAGCTTACTCGCGCCGGCGATCAGATACGACAACACGGACTGGGCAGCAATAAACAGGATCGCCGCCGTTTGAACGAGACTCCCGTCGGGGAAGAGCGCTGCGAGGATCAAGCCCGGGACGAGCACGAGTTGCATCTGAAACGCACCGCTGAGTCCGGCCATCTGACGGTACACGATGCCGAGGTGTGTCGCGAAGAGGAGCAACAGTAGTACCCACGAGACACGTCCGAACAGCGCCGTCACGGAAATGGTAATCGCAAGGGCGAGCCTGGCGATCAGCAGTAGTCGGAACCGTGGGGGTCTCAGCAGTCGTTCTGCAAACGGAGCGAGCAGTCCACTGGTGCGTACGAACCGCTTCGAAACCTCCCAGTTGAGAAGGCCGTCGTCGGCGAATCGGTCCCGCGTGTACAGTTGCTCCAGTGAGGAGATGAGCACCTGAACGCCGACCAGAAACACCATGACACGGATCGCCGCGTGGAGCGTGAAGCCGTCGTCGATCATCGTTCCAACTCGTGGAAATGAGAGAGGAACAGCGGTTCGTACCGATCACTCGCACGGGAGTGTTGCAGTATCAAAAACTGCGTGCTCTCGCTCAACGGCGAGTGGTCTCGACGACTGACGTACCGAAGTAACGCGAGATAGAGTACGGACAACTCGAGGTGACCCAGATCGACCGAGCGGAGTTCGAGTTGTCCGCCGTCATCGACGGCGTCGGCGGCGTCTCTCGTATTCGCATACTGCTGGCTCGCGTTCGTACTCAAATTCTCCGCGATATCGAACAACGCTTTACTCCGATACAGATGGGGGTTCCAGACCCATCGAAATTTGCCGGGCGGTCGATTGATTCCGGATACCCTCCGCCAGTTCGTTACCTCGCCGTCGACGTATCGATCGCGGTATACGAGATAGTAATCGTACCGTCCGGGATGCGGTGAGAAGAAGTTCCACTTCGGGACGAGCGTGTGTAACGGCCCCATTCGTTCCGACAGGAACTCTGATCCGGGGGTCGTGGCGTTTACGACCGTCAGTCCCAACCACAGGAGGAGAACCGAGATGATCGAAGCTGTCAACCAATCCATACGGTAGCGTTATATTACAGATATATTAACACTACGGTATATTGATTCTATACCGGCTGAGGATGGAGTATAGCCGTCTCGAAACGGGTTTCGGGACGTTCAGTAGCGTCGATCAGTTCAGATAGCGAGGTCGCGCTCTCGGATCGTAGTGAGCGCGTATCTGTAGGAGAGCCAGCCTGCTCCCGACAGCAGTATCAGACTCGTTACGGGACCGGCGATCGCGACGACGCGCGGCGGGACGTCAACGACCGTCGCGATAGACGGTGCGCCGTGTAGACCGACGATCGCCGGCAATCCGAGGACGATTATTGCTGCGCTAAACACGAATACAGCTTCCAGGCGTGGAGTCTGCATGCCGGCGGTACTCGTTGGATCGATTCCGTCGAACTGCGGAAGGGCGACGCCGATACCGAGTGCGAGAACTGGAGCGATCGCACCGAGAAGCGCACCGAACACGACGAGTCCGGCGCGGGTGAGCAGTTCCAATTCCGTCATCGAACCTGCCACTGCAGTCGCGAGACCGACGAGGATACACCCGGGTATCGCTGCGGAAAGCGCATACCCCGTGAGGACGTGGCGTCCTCCGTGCGGCGTCGTCAACGTCCCGCGCAACGCCCGCCCCTCGCTCCCGAGCGGATTGAGGGTCACACCGACGCCGACGGTCGCCGCGCCGTAAATCGCGACGATTAGCGGAATACCGTCCGGAAACCGAGTTGCGACGCTCCCGCCAGCGCTCGCGGTAAGCACGATCAACAATCCACCGAACAGCAACGCTCGAGGCTCGCGGCGAAGTCGTCGCCACGTCACTCGAACGACGGCGGCTACCGGCCGCGACAGCACTCGCCGTAGCAGCCCGTCGACCGGCGACTGGCTTCGTTCCGTCGGATCCGATGGGAGTTGAGACGGCTCGTCCGCGAGCCACAGTCGCTCGCCGATTCGCGGCGAAATCGATGCACTCGCGATAAAGGCCACCGGCATCGCGATCAACGCGACCGTCGCACGGACCGGAGACGCAGCAGGCGTCGAGATAAGGGCGAGATCAGCGTACCAGCCGATCGGAACAGCACGCAAGAGTTCGACCGATTCCCGAAGGGACACGAATACCGCGAACATGCCAACGACGAGTGGCCCCCCGACGATCAGTTTGTGCTCGCGAAGGACCGCGACGCGAACGAACGCGAGTTGTAACGTCAGCGCGATCGGATACGCTACGGCAACGGCCGTAACGAACAACGCGCCGCCGGCAAAGACGATCATAACGGTCGTGAGCACTGCGCCCGAACCAGCGCCGAACGCGACCGCAGCGGCGAGTAAGATGAGTCCTGCGGTGCGCCAACTGAACGCGAGATACGTCAACAGTTCAGCGGTCGTGAGGGTCGTCGCCGGAACGGCGACGAGGTGGTCGTCCGTTTCGCCGTTCATCGCCCCGTTTCCCATCGCTTTCGGAAGCAAGACCAGATAGATGACGAGCAGGAATAGTACGCCTGCGGCGCCGCGTCCCAGTTCGAGCACGGTCGTTTCGTGGCCGCTGGCGAACCGCGTTCCGTAGACGTACGCGCCCGGCTCGGACCAAAACGCCTCGTACCCGGGGAACGGCAATCGTCCGACGACAGCGGGAACGATAATCAGCAGCGGAAGCACCTGAAACGCAGCGAGCATCGGTTTCGCTCTCAGCTTTCGGTACTGCCGAACGGAGCGCGTTTTGGCGATCAGCACGCTCGTAGCGACTTGGTCCCACATCGTTCTTGATTTCACGCGCTCGTCTCGACGGTAGTATCAGTCGTGATTTCGAGGAACGCGTTCTCGAGGGTCGATTCTTCGTTTGATTCGATACGTCGTTCGAGCGTGTCGGGCGTTCCGTTCGGACTGAGGAATCCGTAGATCGGTTCCCGATCGATCGAGAGCGATAACGAATCCACAGCAGCAGTGCTACCGTACTCTTTCCGCAGATGTGAAGTCCTGATAGCGTGCCGAGAGGTCACGGCAAATCGTTTCGAACCCATGTATATAGAGTTTTCTCGATATGAGTACGATAGATAATACCGATCGTCGATAAAATACGGCGTTCTGCCGTCCGTTCGACGGACGCCGGCGCTATCACGGCGTATCGGTGGTCGTTGCCTCGGTCACCTCAAGGGCGGTCGGTTCAGGCAGTGAGCGTATCGCGGGCATCCAGCAGTTCCTCGACCGATGCACCGGCATCGGCGTCACCGAGCGTCCGATCATCGAACTGGCTCAGAGCCGGATCGGCGGATCCCGTTCCGGCCGCTGCCGCCCCAATGAGAACGCCAGCGGCGAATGCGAGCGCCGCTGCCGATGCACCGGCGGGGCCGGCCAGGACGGCCGCAGTGTCGGTGTCTTCCGGGGCGGCGTGAGTCGCGTCGCGCTCGACCTGATCGGTCGGCGGCGGCGCGACGACGACGCAATAGTCCCACTCGAAGTCGAGTGCCTCGTCGTCACCGTCCTCGGCGATGTACTCGCGAACCTCGAACGCGGAGTGATCGAGCGAGCCGCCATCGTACGGCGCCATCGCTGCACCGAACCGATCCGAGCCAGCAGCGGTCGTGGCGACCGTCCGATCGTGGTATACGATATCTGCGATGACCGGAGCCGCAGTGCCGGTAGAGGTATCCGGATCAATTTCGGCCGCGAGACGGTTCCGAACGTCGAGCGCGAGTTCGGTATCGCCGCTGACGACTGCACGCTCGAACTCCGCGAGGAGGTCGGATCCGGTTTCGGCGCCCAGAGCGGTGATCGTCCCTTCGAGTGGAGTCCCCGCAACGGCGTCCGACTCGAGTTCGATCACGCGCGGCGTTCGCTGCCGTTGCCGGCGGTTCGCCTGGTTCCGATGGGTGGACTGTTCGGTCGCTGCGTCGAACTGAGACGTGTGGCGATCGGTTACTAATTCGAGCGCGGTCCGTGCTTCGTCGACCAGTCGTGCTGTGATGTCTGGCGTCTGTACTTTCATCTACGAAATCGTGTTATCACCAGTCATTAATAAATATATTGCTAAGAAGAACTGGATTGATTCCGCGGAAAATAAGATGATTGAATTGGTGGGTATCGGACGTACTGTCACCCGCGGTTCCGGCTGAAAGCCGGGCGAGCAGAAACCGACGGCGATTCAGCCGTGTAGTTCGTCGCGAGCACTCATCAGTTCCTGAACCGATGCGCTGGGTTCGAATTCGCCGGCAACCTGCCCCTCGAGCTGGTGGAGTGCGGGATCCGTAGAGCCCGACGGACCGAGTGCAACACCGACGACGACGCCGGCTGCGAACGCCCACGCAACCGACGCGTGAGCCGGGCCGAAGACGATTGCAGCGTCGTCAGCGTCGTCGGGAGCGGCAGCCGCCGCATCCTCTTCGACGCGTTCGGACGTCGGCGGGGCGACAATAATGCGGTACTCGCACTCGACGTCGGCACCGTCGGCGACGTGTTCGCGAACTTCGAACGCGGAGTGATCGAGCGAGCCGCCGTCGTACGGCGCCATCGCCGCACCGAACCGATTCGAGCCGACCGGGGCCGTAACGACCGTTCGGTCGTGATAGACGACGTCCGTGAGCGCCGGCGCGTCCGCGTCGACATCCGTTTCGATCGCCTCGGCGAGACGTGCCTGAACATCGCGTGCGAGAGCAGCGTCATCAGCTTCGACTGCGTGCTCGAAATCCGCGAGGAGGTCGGACCCGGTTTCGGCGCCCAGAACGGTGATCGTCCCTTCCAGGGGAGTCCCCGCAACGGCGTTCGGCTCAAGTTCGATCACGCGCGGCGCTCGCTGCCGTTGCTGGCGGTTCGCCTTCGCTCGCTCGATAGCAGCCTGCGTATCAGCGCCGGTTCGACCGGTATCTCGATTGATAACTGCCGTGAGTGCGGCTCGAGCGTCGTCAGCCAATCGTGTCGCAAGTTCTGGTGTTCGGTTTGACATCTGCGAAATGCTGTTTCTACTAACCATTAATAAATTATGGGTCTCGATCAAATCAAACACCCACGATGGAAAGACCAGATTTTCCGGCAGGTTATCTATCCGGCGTTATCATTGAAAGGAATGGAGTGAGTCGAGTTCTCTATACGCGGACCGCTCGGGATTGAGACGAGTAATATTGATCCGGGTTCCGTCCCCGTGGCGTCGGGAACGCTACCACGCCGTTCCCGCTCGGGTCTGCTTCTCGACCAAAAAAATCGAATGAGACCGTAACGGTCCCAGAATAGGGAAAACTGGCGTCTCTGACGGCGTTACGGGGCCGATCTCACATCATGCCGCCCATGCCGCCGCCCATGCCGCCCATGCCGCCGGCACCGCCGGGCGCGCCGCCCTCTTCGTCGCCGCCCTTATCGGTCGACAGGTCGCCGGCGGAGATGATGTCGTCGATTTTGAGGACCAGGTTCGCGGCCTCGGCAGCGGAGGTGACGGCCTGCTCCTTGGCGTGGGCCGGTTCGACGACGCCGGCCTCGAAGGTGTCCTCGACGTCGCCGGTGAAGACGTTCAGGCCAGCTTCGATGTCACCGTCGTCGTGGGCCGCACGCAGGTCGACGAGCGTGTCGATGGAGTCGAGGCCGGCGTTCTCGGCGAGCACGCGCGGGACGAGCTCGAGCGAGTCGGCGAAGGCCTCGACGGCCAGCTGTTCGCGGCCGGAGACGGAGTCGGCGTAGTCGCGCAGGCGCGAGGCGAGTTCGACCTCGATGGCGCCGCCGCCGGCGAGGACGCGGCCGTCGGAGACGGTCTGGGCGACGACGTCGAGCGCGTCGTTGACGCCGCGCTCGAGTTCGTCGACGACGTGGTCGGTCGAGCCGCGCAGCAGGAGCGTGACGCCGTGGGCGTCCTCGCCCTCGACGTAGAACAGCTCGTCCGCGTCGTCGCGGGTGACGTCACCGAAGCCGAGGTCGTCCTCGGTCGCACTCTCGAGGTCGGAGACGACGTTCGCGCCGACGACTTCCGAGAGGAACTCGAGGTCGGACTTCTTGGCGCGGCGGACGGCGAGGATGCCCTCCTTGGCGAGGTAGTGCTGGGCGAGGTCGTCGATGCCCTTCTGGCAGAAGACGACGTCGGCGCCGAGGTCGGCGATCGTATCGACCTTCTCGCGGAGCTGTTTCTCCTCGCGGTCGAGGAACTTCTGGAGCTGGTCGGGGTCGGTGACGGAGACCTCGGTGTCGACGTCGGTCTCTTCGACCTCGATAGCCTCGTTGAGCAGCAGGATGTCGGCATCGGTGGCCTCGGTGGGCATGTTGTCGTGAACGGGGTCCTTGTCCACGATTCCACCCTCGAGGAGGTCGGATTCGCCGGCGCTACGGCCGGTCTGGGTCTCGATGTTGAGGAACTCGAGGTCGACGACGTTGTTGCCCTCGTCGTCCTCGACGGTGACCTGCTTGACCGCGTCAATGATGAGCTGCGAGAGGTGCTCCTTGTTGACCTCGGTGCCCTTGCCGGTCATCGAGGTTTCGGCGACCGAGCGCAGGAGCTCCTCGTCTTCGGTGTCGACGTCCTGGGCGATGTCGTCGATCTCGTCACGGGCCTGCTCGGAGGCCATGTGGAAGCCCTTGATGATCGCCGTCGGGTGGATCTCCTGCTCGAGGAGGTCCTCGGCGTTCTTGAGGAGTTCGCCGGCGATCGCGACGGCCGTCGTGGTGCCGTCGCCAGCCTCGTCCTCCTGGGTCTCGGCGACCTCGATGATCATCTCGGCCGTCGGGTTGTCGATGTCCATCTCCTGGAGGATGGTGACGCCGTCGTTGGTGATGGTGACCGAGCCCATCGAGTCGACGAGCATCTTGTCCATCCCTTTCGGACCGAGTGTGGAACGGACGGCCTCGGCGACCGCACGGGCCGCGCTGATGTTGTAATCCTGCGCGTCCTTGTCCTTGACGCGCTGGGAATCCTCGCTCATTACGATCATCGGCTGACCCTGCTGCATTCGCTGGCTCATAGTCAGCCGAATCATTGATTGTGATTCTACATAAACGTTACGCTATTCAGCGCACATGATGATCGTCGGCGAGCGAATTGAACGGCGGAAAACCGCCGTAGTGCGCGCCGTTTTGCCGCCATCCGTGTGAGAAGTTAGCATCTCAGTAGGCGGCGTAACAGATGCGCATATCCGCCATATTTAAGTAATTTCGATTTGCGCGACGGGGTCGGCCACCTCGAGACGCGGAACAAAGTCGACGCGTCGATCGAAGGCGCTCGAGCGCCGACGGCGATGGGAACGCGACGGCGAAGACAACAATTATCCCGATGTCAATGGATCGTCCAGTATGCATCTCTCGAACGGACGGGTCCTCGTCACGGGCGGCGCCGGATTCATCGGATCGCATCTGACCGAACGACTGCTGGCCGACGGCGTCGACGTCACGATCGTCGACGATCTGTCGAACGGCGACGCCGACCGCGTTCCCGAGGGCGCGACGTTCATCGAGGCGGACCTCACCGAACCCGGCGTTCTCGATGGGCGCCTCGACGACATCGATCTCGTCTTCCATCTCGCGGCGTCGAAACACGTCGACACCGACCGTCCGCACGGACAGTTCGACGACAACACGCGGATGACCCGCAACATCCTCGAGGCGATGGCCGACGCCGGCGTCACGGAGATCGCCTACACCTCCACCTCGACGGTCTACGGTGAGGCCCCGCGGCCGACGCCCGAAGACTACGCCCCCCTCGAGCCGATCAGCGCCTACGGGGCGAGCAAGCTCGCGGACGAGGGACTGCTCTCTGCGCGGGCACACAGCCACGATCTGACCGTCTGGAACTTCCGCTTCGCGAACGTCGTCGGACCGCGCCTTCGCGGAGCCGTCATTCCGGATTTCATCGAAAAGTTACAGGACGATCCCGAGACGCTGACGATTCTGGGCGACGGACGCCAGGAGAAGTCCTACCTCGACGTCGAGGACTGCCTCGACGCGATGTTCCACGTCGTCGAACACGCCGACGACGCGATGAACACCTACAACCTCGGGACGCGAACGACGACCTCGGTCGACCGGATCGCCGCCATCGTCGCCGACGAGATGGACCTCGATCCCGACTTCGAGTACACCGGCGGCGAGCGCGGCTGGACCGGCGACGTGCCGAAGATGCGCCTCTCGATCGAGAAACTCTCGGCGCTGGGCTGGGAGCCGACGCGCTCGAGCGACGAGGCCGTCCGGCGGGCGACCCGGGAGATTCTCGCGGAACTGGACTGAACGCCGCGCCGCGTGGTTCGCGTCGGTACGTATTCAGGCACCACCATTAGGTGCCAGCTAGCTGCTAAGACGGCTATGACTACCCAGCGGTGTAGACACGTCACGAGTAGCAGCGGGGTCGACGAGGCCGGTGCGGTCTGTTGCTGGCGGCCCACGTGGGACGACGCCGATCGATGTCTCTGGCACACCGAGCGTGTCGTTCCGTCGGAGGAGTACGAGCGAAATCCGCCGGAGCCGGGCGAACGGCTCGACGGAGCGAATCTCGAGGGGACGATGGTGAGCGGGACGTCGTTCCTCGCGGGGCGGTCGCTCGTCGCCGCGGACTTCACCGACGCGGTCCTCGACGGCGCCGACCTCTCGGGGGCGGACCTCCGCCGCGCCAGATTTCAGGACGTCGACGCACACGGCGCGTCGTTTCGAAACGCGAACCTCCACGACGCCGTGTTCACCTTCGCCGACCTCCGGGGCGCGGACTTTCGAGGGGCGAGACTGTACCGCGCGGGGCTGACCGACGTTCGACTCAACCTCGAGACGGCGTTCGGCGAGCGGTCGGTGTACGAGGACGAACTGGAACGGGCGTCGGACGAGGATTTCCAGGAACTGTCCGAATCCGCACAGTGGCTCTACAGGGAACTGCAGCGCCTCTACGGGGAAAACGCGCTTTCAGAGCAGGCCCAATCCTACTACATTCGCGAGATGGATCTCCGGCGCCGCCTGGCCTGGCAGAGCAGAAACTACCTGCAGGCGATCACGCTCGCCGGGTCACGCTGGGTCATGCGCTACGGGACGAGTCCGTGGCGCGTCGTCGCGACCTCGCTGCTTCTGATCGTCGTCTGTGCGGGGCTGTTCCCGCTGACCGGCGGCATCCGTGAGATCGGAACTGACACGGCGATCACCTACGAGATCAACGATCCGACGGACACACCCGGTCCCGTCCTCGTTCGAACGTTTCTCAAGAGCCTCTACTTCAGCGTCATCACCTTCGCCACGCTCGGCTACGGCGACATCCAACCCGTCGGCGGATGGGCCCGTGCCGTCGCCAGCATCGAGACCCTGCTCGGATCGCTGCTGATGGCGCTGCTGGTCTTCGTCCTCACGCGGAGCGTCCACTACTGAACGCGCAGGGAGAACGAGCCGGAGAAAGCCAGAGGTTCGGACGGCTCAGCCGGTCTCGAGGGGCTCGACCAGTGACGGCTCGTCGACCGACGGATCGTTGACCGCCCGCGAGACCGGGTACGCGCGCATTTCGTCGGACGGATGGGGCGCGAGGAACTCGCCGGGGTCGTCGCCCGTCAGCCACTCCCGTTCGGATTCCGGCTCGAGGATCACCGCCATCCGGTGGTGGAGGTCCGCGACGAGATCATTGGGCTCGGTCGTCACGATGGTAAAGGTCTCGAGCGGGCCGTCTGAACCGTCGTCGGCCGCCTCGTCGAGTCCACCGCCGAACGCCTCGAGGCCGGCCTGGGTCGTCTCCTCGTCGGGCTCCCAACGCTCCCACAGTCCCGCCAGCGAGAACACGCGGTCGTCCTCGAAGGCGACTCTGTAGGGCCGTTTTCCCTCCTCGGTCTCGACCCACTCGTAGAAGCCGTCGGCCGGGACGATACAGCGACGGCGCTCGTAGGCATCGCGAAACGCCGGCTTCTCGTCGATCGTCTCCGCCCGCGCGTT
The DNA here is from genome assembly GCF_000025325.1 of Haloterrigena turkmenica DSM 5511. Classification (NCBI taxonomy): domain Archaea; kingdom Methanobacteriati; phylum Methanobacteriota; class Halobacteria; order Halobacteriales; family Natrialbaceae; genus Haloterrigena; species Haloterrigena turkmenica. The sequence goes on from NC_013743.1 coordinate 3,111,926, forward strand.
GATGAGCCCGCCGCTGTCGTCCTCGGCCCACGACGGCACCAGCCCCCACTCGAGTCGCCGGAACGTCTTCGGGTCGTCGTTCGCGATCACCGGCAGGCGCTGGCCCGGCGCCATGTTGTACCGCGGTTCGAACCCGTCTGCGAACCGCGCGTCGAACCGCTCTTCGAGGACCTCCCGCTCGACCATCAGCGTGTAGCGACCGCACATACCTCGCCCGTCGATCCGTCGGGGTAAATCGTTGTTCGTCGCCGCTCGAGAATGTCGGTTCCACATACCGCACTGCAGACGAGTCCCGGGCCAGATTCGGGGCGCAGACGGCCGCTCGAGCCCCGACCGCACGACGAATACCGGTCCGTTCGCGGGGCGGTATGGGCCTCATACCATCGCCGAGACGGCCGGTAAGGTCCCCGTTACGATATCCGATCCCGGCGCAGGTCACGACGGGGTCATGATTACGGATCGATACGAAATGGTGGTGTGTCAAAGCGGTAACCTCGAACTCCGCGATCCCGACGACCCCGACTGCTGGATTACGACCGACTCGCCAGCGACAGTGACGCGGTAATCCGTCTCGCCTCCACGATACCGGTACCGCTCATCATTTTTCGTCGTCTAGTCGTCCTCCGACATCCCATTGAGTAGACGTCTGAAGACAGCACAGTATCGCAGTAACAGCGCGTTCCCCGTTTGGAGTACAGAACGACATCCGGAAACGCCAGAACAGGGATACCAACTGCCCACTCGCATAGCGTTGCGAGCGACGGCTTGTCAGTGACCTCGGCCTCGGTCCCGGGTGGGAGCAGCATCAACGCTAACTCGGCGTCCTCGATCCTGACTTCAGGGCGTATTGACTGACGCCCCTCCGACGTGACGACTGGTGGCCACGACGGAGATACCGTTTCGCGACGTTCTTCGCCGCGTTGTAGTCCGCGTGATTCCGATTTCCGCACGACTGGCACTCAAACTCGCTACCGGTCCGGTTCTCGTCTCCCGTGAAGCCGCATTCAGCGCACTGTTTGGACGTGTTCCGAGGTTGGATCGTCTCGATGAATAACCCCTCGATTTCGGCTTTGTACTTGACGTACTTTTTCAGCGTCCGAAACGCCCAGTCCGAATGCCAGTTAGCTTCGGGGAGTTGCATCCGAATTTCCTCGAGGTCCTCGAACACGATCCCGTCGCATCCGTGTTCCAGTGCTTCCTCAACGATCCCGTTTGCGACAGTATGGAGTACGTGACGGACATATCGTCGTTCGCGCCCGCGTCGAGCCTCGAGCGTCCGATGCGCTGATTGCGTTCCGGTCTCCTGTAATCCGGCCCTCGTTTTCTCGAATTCGCGACGCATGTGGTTGAGTTCGCCCGCATCGAAAAACCGTGCTGTACTGGTGACAGCAATCTGGTTCACGCCGAGGTCGACACCGAGAACCGTTCCGTTCTCGGTCGTTGATCCGGCGTTGTCCGCTTTCAGTTTGCGAAATCCGAGATGGAGGTACCACTCGTCATCGCGGTAGTGGAGCGTGCTCTCGGTGTACTCCCATCCCTCACCGTCGAGAAACGCGTACTGATACCCGTCGTCCTCCGCCGGAAGTGCCAAATCGGCGCGGACTCGAGCGTGATCGCCGAGCGTCGTAAGCGATACCTGTTCTTTGGCGGGGAACACGGTCATCGACCGCCTATCGTACGTAATCGATCGGGCCGTAAAACGCGGCTTGCTCGCTTTCTTTCCGTTCCGCAACTTTTCGGTACAGGATGTAACGACACTTGCGACTTCGTGACAGGCGAGAACTGCGTGTTGACTACCGAGTTCGGTTTCATCACGAATCCGATCGTATGCGAGGTCTTGCATATCGGACTTCGTCTCGTACCGCTTCCACGCCAGATCCGACGCGAGGTTGCAGGCGTCGCGCCACTCGTCGATTGTCGCGAACAGCAACCGCTCATCCTCTCGAGAGAGATCGGTCAACCGCGTGATAGCGGTCCGTCGGAAATATTCGTCCGATGGCACTACATATTATTTTATAGATCCTCAACTTAGAAATTGCGGTTAGACATGACCAAAATCTTCATTCAACATTCGGTGAGGGCCCCCTCGAGAAGTCTTATTCGACATTCTCGGATCAAGATTCATCCTACTTTAACCCAATATTTTGTAAATTATACGGAATTATAGGAAGCAATTCTCCTATTCAATGGATTAGATCCGTTAAAAACGCCAGGACTGGGATTTGAACCCAGAATCCCAAAGGGAACACGCTTTCCAGGCGTGCGCCTTACCGTTCGGCCATCCTGGCTCGTCTCCACCTAACCGCGTCCGTCTTTTAACTCTTACTTTTGTCGTCGCCGCTGTGTGCCTCGGTTTCACGCCGCGCACGCTGCGCCGCCCAGACGGCCACACGGTGCTCGAGACAGTAGGCCGTTCCCGCGGTGGCCGCGCCGACGAACACGGCGACGACGACCGCCTGACCGAACGTCACGAGCGGGTCGACGACCAGCGCGTAGCCCTGTACGAGCGCCAGGAACGCCATCCAACCGACGGCGCCCCAGAGGAGCGCCGAGACGATTCGGGGATGGGACCGGACGACCGGGGGCAGCGCCGGAGCCATTACTCGAGGGAGGCGACGGCTTCGATTTCGACGCCGACGCCCTTGGGGAGGGCGGCGACCTCGACCGCGCTACGGGCGGGCGGCTGGTCGTCGAAGTAGTCGGCGTAGGTCTCGTTCATCGCGTCGAAGTCGTCGATGTCGTCGAGGTAGACGGTGACCTTGAGGACGTCCTCGGACGACGCGCCCGCTTCGTCGAGGACGGCGTCGAGGTTGTAGAGGGCCTGTTCGGTCTGGGCCGCGATGGGTTCGTCGTCGAGCAGGTCGCCGTCGGCCGTCAGCGGAATCTGGCCGGCGGTAAAGAGCAGCGAGTCGTTGCTGGTCGCCTGGCTGTAGGCGCCGACCGCGGCGGGTGCGTCGTCGGTTTCGATGATCCGTTTCATAATCGATGACTCGAGCCGAGGCGGCTTAAAAGCGGCCGAAGTGCGTTCGAGCGCTCGGCGGCCGCAGTGACCGACACGAGCGCGGTACGAGTGTCGAGCGCGTCGAATCGCGGTCAGGAATCCGGCTCGAGAGCCTGGACGCTCACCGAGATGAAGTAGACGAACATGAACAGGAAGAAGCCGACGGTGAGCGGAACGAGCCGGTGATCGATAACGGCGAGGTCCAGGAGCGCCGAGAGCGAGATCCCGAGCACGTAGACTAGCATAACGAAGACGCCGATCGCGTAGTAGAACCGGAGATCGGATTCGAAGTATTCCTGAATTCCCATATCGCGTTATTGCCGACTGGTGGGAAAAGCATAGTGAACTGACCGGACGCAATGCGTACGTAGTTCGAGCGACTGACCGGTCCGACTCGACCGGTCAGGCGAGCACGTCGACCTCGTAGCCGGCCCCGCGCAGGTCGGAGAGGAACGCGTCGACGTGGTCTGGACCGCGCATCTCGAGTTCGATTTCGACTTCCGTATCGCTCATCTCGACGTCGCGGGAGGTCCGATCGTGGTGGATGGCGTAGATGTTCGCCTGGTGGGCGGTGAAGATATCGAGCAGATCCTCGAGCGCGCCCGGCCGGTCCTTCAGAACGGTTTGGATCTTCAGGTAGCGCCCGGTCTCGACGAGACCGCGGACGATGACGTTCGTCAGCGTGTTGAGGTCGATGTTACCGCCACAGAGCGCGGGGACGATGACTTCGCCCTCGTCGTAGTCGAACTTCTCGAAGAGGACGGCGGCGAGGGGCACCGCGCCCGCGCCCTCGACGAGCGTCTTCGAGCGCTCGAGGAGGTAAACCAGGGCGACGGCGATTTCGGGATCGGAGACGGTGACGACCTCGTCGACGTACTCCTGAATATAGGGAAACGTCTGCTCGCCGACGCTGCGGGTCGCGATGCCGTCGGCGATGGTGTCGACCTCGTCGATCGAAACCCGCTCGCCCTTCTCGAGCGAGGCGGCGGCACTCGAGGCGCCCGTGGCCTGGACGCCGATGACGCGCACGTCCGGGTTCTGCTCCTTGATCGCGGTCGCGATGCCGCTGATGAGGCCGCCGCCGCCGATGGGGACGACGACGGTCTCGACGTCGGGGCAGTCCTCGAGGATCTCAAGGCCGATCGTGCCCTGTCCGGCCATGACGTACTCGTCGTCGAAGGCGTGGACGTAGGTCCGCCCCTCCTCGCGTTCGATCTCGTGGGCGCGCTCGGCGGCCTCGTTGTAGTCTCGACCCGACAGGACGACCTCGGCGCCGTAGCTCTTGGTCGCCTTGACCTTCGAGATCGGCGCGTGTTCGGGCATGACGATCTTCGAGTCGACGCCCGACCGCGTGGCCGCGAGCGCGACCCCCTGGGCGTGGTTGCCGGCGCTGGCGGTGACGACGCCCGCGTCCTTCTGATCCTCGGAGAGCGTCGCGATCCGGTTGGTCGCCCCGCGGATCTTGAACGCGCCGGTCCGCTGGAAGTTCTCCAGTTTCAGGTGTACCTCGGCATCGGTCATCGAGGAATAGGTGTGCGAGCGCTCGAGCGGCGTGTGTCTGGACGTTTCCCGTACTCGTTCGCGAGCCTCGAGAATATCGTCGAGTTCGAGCATACGCCCGACTACGGGGCGGGTACTGTAAGACTGTCGGGGATGACTCGCCGGTCGGCCCGGCGCTTACGGCGACCCCAACAGGACAGTGTTGCCGATTCGGCAACACGACAGGGAATACAGGGAATGCACGGCGTGTGACGTGCGAGTGTAGAACGGGACGCAGAGCATATAAAGCTCATGGCTCCGAAGTAAAAGTGAAATCGCCAGACAGCGGCGGGGAAACGCCCGCGTCTGACGGTTGGCAGACGACCGTCATTCGTCTCTTCTTACCACGGTGGTGTTTGGCACGATAGCGGCGCGCACCGCGTCGCGAAACGGGCGGTCGTCCGGCCAGCCGTCGGCGGCGTGGGCACCGAGCCGACCCGGGTCGCCGACGTAGATCCAGACGCGCCGGTCGTCCGGCCCCGAAACCGCAACCCGAACGTACAGGTCGCGATCGACTCCTTCGTAGCGATCGAGCCGCTCGAGCGCGGGTTCGTCGACCGCGAGGAGCCGGCCCTCGACGCTGCCGCCCGGAACGAGCGTCGGATATCGGCCGTCGACGCGGTGGAGCCCCTCGAGCGTCGCCGGCCCGGCGAACTCGTACTCACCGGGGCCGTCCTCGAGCAGCGACGCGACCCGTTCGGGGTCGGTCAGCGTTCCGTAGACGAAGACCAGCACGCGTCGGCGTACGCGCTCGACGGTCTTGCCCGTACTGGTCGGACCGGCGCTACCGGGACCGGTATCGGTTCCGATGTCGTCGAAACAGACCTGCGACGCCGAAAAAACTGACTCGCTCGAGTGGCCGCGTTACCGTTCGTCGACCGGGACGAACTCCTGATCCGTCGGGCCGGTGTATCGCGAGAGCGGGCGGATGAGGCGGTTGTCCTCCTGGTACTCGAGGACGTGACCGACCCAGCCGCCGGCGCGGCTCATCGCGAAGATGGGCGTGTACATGTCGATCGGGATGCCGAGCTGGTAGTAGACCGAGCCCGAGTAGAAGTCGACGTTCGGGGCGATACCCCGTTCGGCGAGTCCCTTCTCCTCGGAGAGGTACTGCTCGATGGTGGTGGTGATCTCGTACCACTTGTCGTCGCCCTCCTCGGCGAGTTCCTTGCTGCGCTCTTGCAGGATCTTCGCGCGGGGGTCCTTGACGTTGTAGACGCGGTGGCCGAATCCGGGAATGCGACGGCCTTCGTCGGTCGCCTGCTCGACCCAGTCGAGGGGGTCGAGGTTGCTCTCGTCGATCTCGAAGAGGACCTCCATGACGTCCTGATTAGCGCCGCCGTGAAGCGGGCCGGAAAGGGCGCTGACACCGCCGGTCACGGCGCTGTAGATGTCGGCCATCGTCGAGCCGATCACCATCGACGTAAACGTCGAAGCGTTCAGGCCGTGGTCCGCGTGCAGGATCAGCGCCTGGTCGAAGGTTTCGGCGTGGACGTCACCGGGTTCCTCGCCGGTCAGCATATACAGGAAGTTCGCCGCCAGACCCAGCTCAGGGTGGGGATCGACCGGCTCCTCGCCCTGGCGGTAACGCTCGAAGGCCGCCAGCGCAGTCGGGATCTTGGCGGTGATGCGTCGCCCCTTTCGCATCGTCGCCTCGAGATCCTCGGGATCGGCGTCGCTCTCGGGCTCGTAGGCCGAGAACATCGAAACTGCGGTTCGGAGTGCGGCCATCGGCCGCTCGTCGGCCGCCGCGAGTCGCTCCATGGCGTCGAGAACGTCGTCGTGAACCCCGCGCTCCTCGGAGAGCGCCGCGGAGAACTCCTCGAGTTCGTCCGCGGTCGGGAGTTCGCCGTGCCAGAGGAGATAGAGGACTTCTTCGTAGCTCGCGCCGCGAGCGAGATCCTCGATCGAGTACCCTCGATAGATCAGTCGACCGGCGTCACCATCGATCGAGCTGAGCCCTGACTCTGCGACAAGGACTCCCTCCAGTCCTTTTTTGAGATCGTCAGCCATGGTCGGTATTTCGCACCCCATTGGAAAAGTATTGTCGTTTGTTCGCCGTCACAGCCAAACGCGTGTGATGTCTCCGTTTCGTTCCGAGCGTGTGAACAATCGAACCCGTTATAAGGGGAACTAATTCGACGTTCGGTCACCAGCTACTGTATGCAGCGGATTATTTTACATTATTTTTCGAGCAATGCGTCGAGCAGCTTCGTCTGGGCGGCGGCCAGATGCTCGGTGAGCGTCGACCGAGCGATTCCCAGTTCCTCGGCGACGTCCGTCGCGTTCGCGCCTTTCGGGTAGTCGAAGTACCCCATCTCGTGGGCCGTCTCGAGGATCTCGCGCTGGCGCGTCGTCAGCAGGTCGCGGTCGACCAGAACCGGATCCGACGTCTCGTCGTCGTGGTCCTGCGTGAGTTCCTCGACGAGGACGCTCTCGAACCGATCCCGGAGATCGTCGACGATGTCGGCGATCTCCGTCAGTTCGAGGGTGCGAAACGTCAACTGGAGCGCGCCGTCCTGTGCGCGGACCGAAGAGACGGGCGTCCCGGTTCCCTCGACGATTTCGCACGCGCAGTCGGCCTCGCTCTCGCGTTCGAATCGATAGATCTCCTCGCGTTCGTTCGCCTGGATCGGGGTCAGGTCGGTCGCGGTACCGGCGTCGATCGACTCCGCCCCGGCGTCGGCGGCGATACCGAACTCTTCGACGACCGTCCCGTCGGTCGACGCGCGCGACCGCGTCACGGAGGTGATCGGCTCGTCGGTAGACGCCGACACGTCCGCGATCGGGCAGTCCCCGGGATCCTCGACGACGACTGTGGCTCGAAACCCGGTCATGTGAACAGAGTACGCACTGTGCGTATTAACCCGACACCGGAATTCCCGCCGGCTGAAAACACCGAAAGCCCCTGCGCCGCTCGACCCACTGGACGAGCGGCACAGCCCCTTTCAGTCCCACCCGAAAGCCCCGACCCGCTGGCGCAGGCGCCAGCGGGTCGCCCCTTTCAGTCTCGCCCGCCCGCGGTGGCCGCTCGGCGGCCGAAACGGGGAAACAGACCGGTCGACCGTCAGAGTGATCTGGATCGGTCGGCCGAGACGGAGAGTCGATCCGCCGACCGGTTCGGACGGAACACGGAAATCGACTCGAGCGAAATCGACGGAAGCCGAAGCGAGCACGTCACGAGACGAGCGTTCGTCGTCGGTCGCACGCGGTCCGCTACTCGAGCGGCCGAGCCGGGCTGCCGCGGCTCAACACCACTCCTCGTACTGGTGGACCCGCGCCGGGTTCAGCGGCTTGGGTTCCCGATCGGTGCCGTCGTAGGCCTCGCGGTGCTCCTCGTAGGAGATACCGACCGAGCCTTCGGGATCGTACTCCCGCGGGAGGGTCGACTCCGCGCGGCGGCGGTTCCAGTCAGCGAGGTGCTCGAGCGTACCGGGGCGGTCGATCGCCGTCGCCTCGAGGCCGTTAGCCGCCGCCGTCCAGGCCGCTCGGCCGGTCTCGGTGCGGACGACGACCGTCGTTTCACCGCCCGCAGTGCCGACGTTACCGGCGCTGATGTCGGCCGCAGCGCCGACGAAGTCCGCACACTCCGCACAGCCCCGCAGGCCCGCGGCGTCGAACGCGTCGACGTCGGTCTCGAGCAGCGTCGTCCCGTCGGCGTCGGACGCGTAGAGGGTCCCGTCCGTGATGTCGATCTTGTCGACCCGTTCGGAATCGACGTCGAAGCTCTCGAGGCGCGAGACCAGCCGCCTGTGCTCGAAGCTGCGGGTGCACATCAGCGCGACCGTCAGCGCGATCGGGTCGGCCGGCTCGTGGTCGTAGCGGTCGAGCGCGGTCGCGCCCTGAATCACGCAGGGCGTGCCGACGAGCGCGAGGTCCGCCTCGGCGGGGTCGAGCCCGTCATCGGCCAGCAGGTCGTCGATCTGGCCGAGGCCCATCGTCTGGCTGTAGATGCTGCCGCCGGCCTCGAGGAGGTCCTCCCGAGAGGTCGCGAGGAACGGCTCTCCGCGCAGGGGGTCCTCCTCGCTCTCGCGGGCGACCACCGCGCCGTCGAGTTCGCTCGCTTCGATCAGTTCGGCCAGCAGAGCGGTGACGGCGCCGCCGTCCTGGCCGGCCGCCGCGGCGTCGCCGTTCGCTCGCGCGGCGTAGGTCGCGGGCTCTGCGAGGCCGCGTTCTTCGGCGGTCAGCTCGAGGTGGCGTTCGTAGCGGAGGCCGCTGCGGGGGCAGAAGTCCCAGCAGCGCGAGCAGCCGGTGCACATCTTGACCAGCGTGGGACGGTGCTCCTCCTCGTCGATGCCGATCGAGTCGGAGGGACAGGCCGCGACACAGGAGGCACACTGGATGCAGCGGTCGGCCTCGATGACGGTTTCGTCCAGATCGCGGAACCAGATCTTCCCCGGTGGTTCGGTCACGTCGTCGTTCAGCTCTCGAGGGTCGCCGCCGACGCCCTTCGGCTCGGACCGGGATCTCGGTTCGGGCACCGACGGACGGTTATCCGCGGACATTCAGCTCACCTCCGTGCCGACGGCGGGCGGGTCGGTCCTCGGTCGTTCCGTAACGATTTCGCGCAGTTCCGCGTCGGACTTCCGGTCGATCCAGTCGGCGAACGATTCGCCCGCCCCGCGGTCGCTCTCGTACGCGAGCATTGTCTCCCGAATCACGTCCGGCACGTCGTCGATCGGAATCTTCCCGACGAGCCAGTCGATGAATTCGTCGTCGCCGAGGTCCCCGCCGAGTCCGAGGTCGGCCGCGCGACCGGACTCGTGGTCGTCGCGGTAGACCTCGCCGCGCAGGCCGAAATCGCCGACCTGGGGCTGGGCGCAGGAGGCCGAGCAGCCGGACATGTGAACGCGGATCGCGTCGTGGTCGTCCGCGATACCGACTTCCTCGGCCCAGTCGTCCAGTTCGCGGGCCCACCTGATCGCGCGGTTCTTCGTCTCGATGATCCCGTAGTTGCAGAACTCCCGGCCCGTACAGGTGACGATTCCGCGCGTGAACGGCCCGGGATCGGGGCTGTAACGTTCGACGACCGGTTCGTCGAGAAACGCCTCGAGCGCGTCGTCCGCGAGGTGGGGGACAAGTACGTTCTGGTTGGGCGTCAGCCGAAGTTCGCCGTCGCCGAGGTCGTCGGCGAGTCGCGCCAGTTCCGCGAACTCGTCGCCGCCCATTCGACCCGTCGGGACGTTCAACCCCACGTAGGAGCGGCCGTCGTCCTGCTCGTGGACGCCGACGTGGTCGCCCCGGTAGTCGGTCGTCAGCGCCTCGTCAGGTGATTCGAACGCGAAGTCGGCGTAGGACTCGAGTTCCGCCCTGAAGCGCTCGGGGCCGAGTTCCTCGACGAGGAACCGCAGACGGTTGACGGCGGTGTCGAGGTAGCTGCCCCGGTCCATGAAGAGGTCGGCCATCGCAGCGACGAGGTCGTCGACTTGCTCTGGTTCGACGAAGAGGTCGATATCGCTAGCGACCCGCGGGCCGTCCGAGAGGCCCCCGCCGACCCGCGCGACGAAGCCGTCGCGGCCGTCCTTGACGGCCGGCGTCAGCCCCAGATCCTGAATCCCCGATCGGGCGCAGTCCTCGTGACAGCCCGTGATGCTGACCTTGAACTTCCGCGGCAGGTTGGCGTAGGGGTGGTCGCCGAGGAACCGCTCGCTGACGCGCTCGACGGTCGGCCGGACGTCGATCGTCTCGTCGGCGTCGATCCCCGCGGCGGGACAGCCGACGACGTTGCGAACCGAGTTGCCACAGGCCTGCATCGTCTCGAGGCCAACCTCGTCGTACCGGTCCCAGATCTCAGCGATATCCTCGATCCGAATCCAGTGCATCTGGATGTCCTGTCGCGTGGTCGCGTCGAGGTAGCCGTCGCCGAAGACGGGGTTCTGGTCGGGGCCGCCGTACGCCTCGGGCGCCCGGGCGAACTCGTCGGCCACCTCGCCGATGACGCGGGCCTGCTCGGCGGTGAGGATTCCGCCGGGCGCTCGCGTGCGGAGCATGAAGTAGCCCCGCTGTTTCTGGTGGTAGAGGCCGATCAGCTTCAACCGGTTGAGGACGTCCTCGCCGAGTTCCGCGACCATCGCGTCGAACCCGCCCGCGTCGGCGTAGGCGCGGACCTGCCGCTTGAGGTCGACGGGATCCCACTCGGGGGCCTCCGCGCGGACCCAGTCGGTCAGGCTCCCCTCGTAGAACGCGACGTTCTCGTAGCCGAGGTGCCGCAGGACGACGTAGGTGTGGCTCAACCGCCGCGCGGTGTTACAGTAGAGGACGATCCGATCATCCGGAGCGATCCCCCGGTCGGCGAGCAGCGACTCGAGTTCGTCCTCGGGCTTCAGTCGGCCGGTCTCGTCCTCGAGCAGGGCCTCCCAACCGAGTTGCACTGCGCCAGGGATGTGCGACTGATCGTACTCGGCGGCCGTTCGGGTGTCAACCACAACGGCGTCGCCCTCGACGGCCGCTTCGACGCCCTCGCGGTCGACGATCGGGGCGTCGTCGCGTCTGGCGGCCTCGTACGCCGTCAGGGTCGGCGTCGACTCCGTCCCCGGTGCAGCCGTCTCGAGGTCGGCCTCGATCTCCTCGAGCCACGCCTCGAGACCACCGTCGAGCAGGTAGAGGTCCCCCTCGTGACCGTAGACGGTCGCGGTGAGCAGGAACCGGGCCGCGTTGACGCCGCGTTCGTCATCGACGGCGACGACGGAATCGCCGCGCTCGATCCCTGCCTCGCTCATGCAATCGGCGAAGGCCGCCGCGCCGGGCAGTTTCCCCTCGGCGACACTGCTCGGATCACGGAACGCCTTGGTCGGGACGTTGACCGCGCCCGGAATCCGTCCCAGTTGCTCGTAATCGCGCTCCTCGCGGACGTCGACGACCGTCACCGACTCGCGGTGGGCCTCGAGCCACGACGAGGAGACGACGTGCGGTGCGTCGCTCACGGTCGCACACCTCCGGTATCCGCTCGTCGCTTCGGTCGTCCGTCCGACGCGGCTGGCGGGTGACGTCTTCGATCGCACCGCCTCGAGTCCGGGCCCCGTCCCGGCCCGGGTGGGGTCGGTAGTCGCGTACTCATTCTGTGGCCGCGAATTGGCTCGAGACCCTCTTTCAACTACGTCTCAGGGTAAACCGTACCGCGGCTCCGGAACCACGGCAGCGACGCGCCGCCACTCGTGACAGCTCTGTTACCCATCGTATGTCCGGTCTTTATTCGACCGCAGCGACGGGATCGATGGCAGGGGACTCGAGGCGGGCGGTCACTACTCGCCGCATCCGTCACTGGATACGGCAATAAAAACCGGATAAGGATCCGGTTCTCGGACCAGTACCGTGTCGTATGGACCCACGGGACACTGGACGGTGTCGTTCGGACTGCGACGAGTCTCTCGATGACCGGTCGATCTGAGGGAGGGCTCCCTTGAGTGTGAACGAGAGGGGCCGCAGAAAGGATCGAAGCGCCGACTCAGACCCGCTGGCCCAGTTTCTCGCGGCTGATGTGGACGCCGGTCGGCGTGATGATGATCTGATCGTCGCCCTTCCGGACGATGTCGCCGTCGACCTCTTGGGCGACCTGCCGGAGTTCGTCGACGATGTGTTCGACGGTGCTATCCGAGGTTCGCAGACGCGTGATGTCCGCGATGACGATGTCGCCGTCGTAGACGGCGTCTTTGATATCGATAGCGTCGGCCTGGTCGTTGACTTCGGCGATGTGTACCTGCATGGCCGCCTCGGCCGAACTCGCCGACGCGTCGTCGAGATCCAGTTCGACGTAGTCCTCGGCCGTCCGAGACTGACCGCCGCCGAGGATTTTGCTCATAAGTCCCATTGGCGTAACCCACCGCGGCCGCCAGTATAGTTCTTACGTCAGACACAGTCACGACTGCGAATGAATCGACCCCGAAGACGGGCGAACGAGTCTCGAGGGGCACCGACGGTTCCGTCGGCAAATCCGGCGACGCCGAGTTCCGTCGGAGCCGTTGAACGACGCAAGCGGGACGGACCGGTCTCGAAACCGCACAACGAGACCGGCGCGTGATTTTTGTCCGCGAGCGATGATCCACGAACCATGACCTTCAGTATCTGCGCTCACGAGGCCTACGAGACCCCGGACGGCGAGAGCCACCATCGATTCGGCGTCGCCGTGACGACCCGTCTTCCCGGCGTCGGTGCGCTCTGTCCGTTCGTCAGCGACCGCGGCGCCGTCGCGACCCAGAGCCTGATCAACGTCGAACTCGGCGAGCGCGGGCTCGCCTACCTCGAGGACGGGCTCGCGATCGATGATGCCCTCGAGGCACTGCTCAACGCCGACGAGGGCGCCCCGCAGCGACAGCTCCACGGCGTCGACCGCGAGGAGACGTTCGCCTTCACCGGCGCGGAGTGCGTCGAGCACTCCGGACACCTCGAGCACGACAATTTCACCGTCGCCGGCAACATGCTGACCGGCGAGGACGTCCTCGAGGCGGCCGCGGCCAACTACGCGGCCAACGCCGTTCACGAGACGACCGATCCCGCGACTGGGCCGGAAGCGGTTCGGGACGACGCCGAAACCGATCCGTTGGCGAAGCGGCTGATCGACGCCCTCGCGGCGGGCAACCTCGAGGGCGGCGACAAGCGCGAGGAGCTGTCGGTTCAGAGCGCGGCGGTCGTCGTCGAGACGACCGAACACCACGACTGGGAGCCGGCGTACGACGACCTGCGGATCGACGCGAGCGAGACCCCAATCGCCGATCTGCGAGAGACCTACGACCTCGCGATGGCCGGCTACGAATCCACATTAGAACGGTACAGCGACGCCTTCGCGGCGGACTCGCTCGAGTCCGTCGAAGACGAGGGACCCTGACGGCGACCCTTCTAATTTATATAGCGAGATCTAATTTATACGCCGAGAAACGAGAGCTCGGCGACCACTATCGAGAAAACTCGTTTCGTGCCCGACGCAGTAACGGATATTCCTAGCGCAGGTATCGGGATAGAACGAGAACTGGTTACGGACAAACCTCAAATGGGTTCCGACTGTATCGGGGATAGATGGCGCATTCGTTCCGGTCTGGGGCCGGCTCCGCGCTCGAGTTTTCGACGGGCGAGCTGACAGGAGCGCTAGGTGATTCGGTTACGGTATTGCCGCTGGTAGTCGCGCTGGCGGCGACGACGAGTGTCTCCCTGCCTCACGTACTGGTCGGCTTCGGCGTCTTCCAGATCGTCTGGGGACTCTACTACGGACTACCGCTGTCCGTCGAACCGATGAAGGCCTTGATCGGGCTGGCGATCGTCGGGACGCTCACCTATGTGGAACTCGCCGCCGCCGGCCTGGTAGCGGGGGGCATACTGCTCGCGGTGGGGAAACTGGGGCTCGTCGGCCGACTCCAGCGGGTCGTCGGCGAACCCGTGATCCGCGGCGTACAGTTCGCCGTCGCCTTGCTCCTCCTCGAGGCGGCCGTCGACCTCTCGACGGGGAACCTCCCGGTCGCGATCGGCGGGCTAGCCGTCGTCGGCCTGCTAGCGCTGGTCGGCTACCGGCAGGCCAGCGTGCTGGTCGTGCTCGGGCTCGGCGCCCTCACGGCCGTCACGACGACGGGAATCCCGACACCGCAGGTGCCCGCTCTCGCCGTCTTCCCGGCGGGCGGGCCGACCCTGTCTTCCGCCGCGCTCGAGGGGACCGTCGCACAGTTGGGGATGACGGTCGGGAACGCGGCGATCGCGACTGCCCTGCTCTGTGGCGATCTCTACGACCGGGATATCTCGCCAGACGCGCTCTCGACGAGTATGGGCGTGACCTGTCTGGCGGCGATTCCGCTCGGCGGCGTGCCGATGTGCCACGGCAGCGGCGGACTCGCGGGGAAGTACGCCTTCGGCGCTCGCACCGGCGGTGCGAACGTGCTGCTCGGGGTCGGCTACCTCGCGCTGGCGCTCGTGGCCACCGGGGCCCTGCTGGCCGCATTCCCGCTTGCGGTTCTCGGCGTCCTGCTCGTCGTCGTCTCCCTCGAGTTGGCTCGAGCGGCGTTCGAGCCGGTCTCGGGCCGCCGTTCGCTGGCGTTCGTGCTGGGCGTCGGCGCCATCGGCCTGTTCATCAACGTCGGCGTCGCGTTCGTCCTCGGCGCTGGCCTGTTCTGGGCGTTGGCTGGAGCGGAGTGATCGGCCGCTCGGAGTAGCGTCTTTCCGCACTATGTTCTGTTTTCGACGGTAGCGCAGCGGACTCTCCGCAAAATCGCAGCGAGAACGACGCTCGAGCGGTGTAGCGGCGGCTGTCGGCTACGTCCGTCACTCCCTCGATTCTAACGGGATAAATTTCATACCGCGATATCAAATCCGTCGAACTCGAGAGACGCGGGGCTTTTCTCCCCGGACTGCGAAGGTGTGCCGATGCCAGCGAGCTGGGCCGAACTCTTCGATCGGGGCGCGGATTACGACGTGGATCTCGAGGCCGTTCGAACGGCGGCCGACGAACTGTCGACCGAGACGGAGACGGAGGCCGGCGACGATGCCTGAGCGACCGAATCCGGCCCGCGTCGTCGCGGCCCCCAAAGTGCTCGCGGCCGACCTGCTCGTCGGCGGCGACGCCCGGGACGCCCTCGATCACGTCCGTCGTCACTCCTGGGTCGAACTGGTTGCGAGCGACCCGCTGCTCGAGGAGACCGAACGGCTCGTCGCGGCGCTGGCCGATTCCGACCTCGCGGCCGACCACCGGGAGCGACTCGAGACCGAGCGAGTGGCCGTCGACCAGCCGGCGGACGACCACCCGGCGCTCGCCTCGGCGTACCGCGGCGGGGCCGCACACCTGCTCTCGTACGACGAGGGGCTGGGGTCGGCGCGTGCGGGCCTCTCCCTGCAGCCTCGCGTCTCGGTCAGCGTCCGCCCCCCGGATGCGTTCGCGCAGCTGTTCGACCCCGAGAGCCTCTACGAGGCCGTCGAGGGCGGGGCGTATCCCGGTCCGGATCGGGATCCTCGAGCGTCGGAGTAGCACGCGGGGAGACGGTCGTGACACGGGCCCCTCGAGCCGAGACGCTTATCCGGCCACAGCCTCGAGTAGTGAGGGGTCAATGAACGATCTCCGCACCGGACTGAGTTACGGGGACGTGCTCCTCGTTCCGAATCGCTCGCCAGTCGACAGCCGCAGCGACGTGGATCTCTCGACGCGGCTCACGCCATCGGTCGAACTCGAGACGCCGCTGGTCTCGGCCGCGATGGACACCGTCACGGAGGCCGAACTGGCGATCGCGCTGTCGCGGGCCGGCGGGTTCGGCGTCCTCCACCGCTTTCTCACGCCGGCGGAACAGGCCGAACAGGTCGCGCGCGTGAAAAACGCCGACGAGCAGGTCGGCGCCGCCATCGGGATCGACGAGGACTTCGTCGGACGCGGCGGGGCGCTGGTCGAGGCCGGCGTCGACGCGCTCGTCGTCGACGTCGCCCACGGCCACATGGAACGAACCATCGACGCCGTCGCGCGGCTCCGCGAGGAGTTCCCCGAGACGGATCTCGTCGCCGGTAACGTCGCGACGCCCGCGGGCGTCGAGGATCTGGCGGCCGCCGGCGCCGACTGCGTGAAGGTCGGCATCGGCCCCGGCTCCCACTGCACCACGCGGAAGGTCGCCGGAGCGGGCGTTCCGCAGCTGACCGCCGTCGACGACTGCGCGGAGGCGGCCGAGGCTCTCGACGTGACGATCTGCGCCGACGGCGGCATCCGCACCTCCGGCGACGCGGTGAAGGCGCTGATGGCGGGCGCCGACACCGTGATGATGGGCAGCCTCTTCGCGGGCACCGAGGAGGCCCCCGGCGCGGTCGTCGAGGTCGACGGCACGCGATACAAGCGCTCGCGCGGCATGGCGACGACGACCGCCGCGGAGAAGCGCGACGACAAGGAAGAGGACGTCCGCGCCGACGAGGGTGTCGAGGCGCTGACCCCCTACAAGGGGCCGGTCGCCGACGTCGTCGCGGAGTTCTGTGCGGGTATCCAGTCCGGACTCTCTTACTGCGGCGGTCACACCATCCCCGAGGCCCGCGAGAAGGCGGAGTTCATCCGCGTCGCGGCCAGCGCGAAGGAACGCGAGGGCTACCACGCCGACCACGACTGGGAGGGTGTCGACGTCGACAGCACGGCGAAGGCCGGCGGCGGTTCGGGTTCCGAAGACGGGAGCGCGAACGCGACCGCGGAAGGCGACGACTGACGGCCGTCGATCGCAGTTCGTCCCTGCTTTCGAATTCGGACTCGAGCGAAAACCTCCGATCGCGACTCAGACGGGTTTTCTCGCTTCGATCCGAGCGGACGCGACTGGCAGGTCCGCGGTCCACTCGCCCTCGAGGGCGATCGAGCCGTCGACGAAGCCGGCGTCGTCGAGCAGCGGCTCGAGTTCGTCGATCGTCGCGGCCCCGCCGACGCAGGCGTCGACGGCGTCGGGATTCTCGCGGATCTCCCGCGGTAGCGGCTCGGTCGCGACGAGGTCCGAAATCGCGAGCGTGCCGCCGGGCCGAAGGACTCTGTACGCCTCCGCGAACACCTGGCCCTTGTCCGGCGAGAGGTTGACGACGCAGTTCGAGACGATCGTATCGACGGTCGCGTCGGCGACTGGAAGGTGTTCGATCTCGCCCAGTCGGAACTCGACGTTCTCGAACTCGCCCTCGGCCGCGTTCTCGCGAGCGCGCTCGAGCATCTCCGGCGTCATATCGACGCCGATAACCCGCCCCGAGGGGCCCACCTCGCGAGCCGCGAGGAAGCAGTCGAACCCGCCCCCGGAGCCGAGGTCGAGGACCGTCTCGCCGGCCTCGAGGTTCGAGATCGCAACGGGATTGCCACAGCCGAGCCCGAGGTTCGACTCCTCGGGGGCGGCCTCGAGGTCGGCCGGCTCGTAGCCGAGCGACAGCGCCCGAGACGGATCGTCCTCGAGGTCGAACTCGCCGTTCGAAGCGTCACAGCAGCCGCTGTCGGTTTCCGAGGTGTCACAGCACTCCGTTTCGGTGTCGTCGTCGGCCGCGGGGTCGTCACAGCAGTCGGCGTCGGTCGTCGAGGCGTCGCAACAGTCGCCGTCGGCGGACGCGACCTCGGCGTACCGCTCGCGGACGTGCGTTCGCTGATCGCGCGGCGTGTCGGTCGCGTCGTCGGTGGTGGTATCGTTTCCTGTCATGGTTGTCTCGGTTCGTATCGGTCGACAGTCAGTCGGTTTCCGGAACGTCGACGGCGGCTCCGATATCGAGCAACTCGAGCGCCGCCGTGTCGGCGATCCGGTAGTAGGTCCACTTCCCCTTCTTCCGGCCCTTGATCAGCCCCGCTTCCCGGAGCCGCCGGAGGTGGGTCGCGACCGTCGACTGGGGCGCCCCGAGGACGACCTGCAGTTCGCAAGCGCACAGTTCGCCGTCGCGGAGCGCCTCGAGGATCCGTACTCGGTGTTCGTTCGCGAGCGCGCCGAACACCGCCGCTTGCGTCGCGACCCTGTCTTCGGCCGGCCGCTGCTCCGTCAGGGCGTCAACGGTCTCCTCGACGTCGTCGCACACGGCCTCGAGGCTCCGGCAGGCTGCCTCGATCGCGTCATCGTCCGAATCCATATTGTGTTTTCTCGATCTGTTTTGGACGAGAGGATGCTCTCGAGAGCGATTTCTCGAGCACTCCCTCGTCTACTATATCCATCGTTCCGCGACGATATAAAGGTCTAGCACCGCATATCGAGAAATAATCGAATTCGAGGGTTCGGTAGATTGGAGTCAGGTCGTCGAGAGCAAATCGGAAAAAGTCGATCTATCGCCTCACTGGTCGCGTCCGGCGTACCACTCCGCGAACTCGGCCAGCGCGCGGCCGCGATGGGAGATCGCGTTTTTCTCCTCGGTGCTCATCTCGGCCATCGTCTGCCCGTTGTACTCGAAGATCGGATCGTAGCCGAACCCACCCTCGCCGCGCGGCGCGACGAGCGTTCCGGCGACCGAGCCCTCGAAGGTCTCGACTCTGACGGCTCGCGAACCGCTATCCGCTTCGCTCGCCGTCTCGTCCGAGGTGCGTGGCACTTCGCCGTCGGCGTACGCGAGCACCGTCTTGAACCGAGCGCGTCGGTTCTCCTCTTCGCTTGCGAGTCGCCAGAGCCGTTCGACGCCGACGGTGTCCTCCACGTAGGAGGAGTACGGGCCCGGGAATCCCTCGAGCGCGTCGACGAACAGTCCAGCGTCGTCGACGAGGACCGGTTCGTCGCTCCCCAGTTCCTCGAAGGCCTCGCGGGCGCCGTGGGCCGCGATCTCAGCGAGCGAGTCGCTCTGGACCTCGGTGTAGTCGTAGTCGATCTGTTCGACTGGCTCGAGGTCCGCGAGGTAGTCCCGCGCCTCGCGAACCTTCCCCTCGTTGCCGGTGACGAATCGAATGGCCATGTGCGAGCGACGTGGCGGCGACGGCAAAGCGTCGTCGGTTGCGTCGCGCCGACGTCGGTCGTCGTCTCCGCCTTTCGGAAGTGTCAGCGGTGACGTCGGCCGCTGATGGCTCGAGGCTCAGTACGTGCCGATCGGCGATCGACGGCTGGCGGCCGGCGATCAGTCGTCGGCGTCTGCGAGCCGCTCGAGCGGATCCCAGCCGTCGAGGACGGTCTCTCTGGTGTACTCGGTGGCCTCCTCGTCGGTCAACTGGTGGGCCCAGTCGACGCGCTCGTCGGGCGTAAAGCCAGGGCCCTCGTTCTCGTACTCGGCGTAGAAGGCGGTTTCCTCCTTGTCGGGGTCCCGCCAGTTGTGCCACCCTTCGGGCCGGACGTGCTCGCCGAGGTAGCAGTGTGCGAACACCGTCTGGGCGTAGGGACGCCAGGGTCGTCCCAGGTAGAAGGAATTCTCAGGCGCGTCGCCCGTGATCTCGCAGTTCCGGAAGAGGTAGCCGTAGTCGGTGTCCTCGGTCGTCGAGGCGGCGGTGACGTACCCCTTGTCGCCGGTACAGAAGATCTCGCAGTCCTCGAAGACGGCCGTCGACCAGCCGAAGATGAAGTCGACCCGGCCCTCGACGTAGCAGTCGCGGTAGTACTGGCGGCTGTCCTCGCCGTGGGTGTAGAGGGTGTCCTGGTGACCGAGGAACCGGCAGTTCTCGAAGACGGCGCGGTCGCCGTCGACTCGGACGGCCACGGCCTGTCCCACGGCGCCCGCCGTGTTCTGGAACGTGAGGTCCCGCGCCGTGAAGTCGTCGCCGAACAGGAAGCAACTCGAGGACTCGGTGGTCCCCATCTCCTCGCCGAAGCGGTTTGCCTCGCCGTTGTAGTCGTCGTAGGTCAGAATCGTCTCCTCGGGGTCCTCGCCGACGAGGGTCACATTGGTCTTGGAGGTCGGAACCACCAGTTTCTCCTCGTAGGTTCCGGACTCGAGGAAGATCGTCGTCTCCGCGTCTCGGAAGTCCGGAACCGCGTCGATCGCGGCCTGGACGGACTCGAAATCGCCGCTCTCGTCTCGCGCGACGACGAAGTCGAAGCTCTCGACCTGCATGCTGGCGCGAAGTTGCGGCGCCGCCCGGTATAACGGTTCGGTTCGGCAGCGCACGCTTGAAGCGCGGCTCTCGAGTCCGAGAGTGCAATTACGGCGAAAAACGGAGCGCTCCTACTCGTCCTGATCGTCGACGATGACCTCGACGGGCTCGTCCCGGCGGTCCTCGTCGGTTCCGGAGTCGCTCTGCTCTTGCTGCCAGAGGAGCGCGCCGGCGACGAGGACGACGATCCACGACCGCCAGTTGGCGAGGTTCAGCGTGTAGCCGACACCGAAGGGCTTCTCGACGAGCATCCCCTCGCCGGGCTGCCAGTACGAGGAGATCATCCGTCCGAGGCTGGGTCGATCGAAGTTGTACGGTACGCCGAGAATCTCTCCGGAAGTCGGTTTGTCTGCCATACGGAACGGTACGGTCTCACCCGATATGAGTATTGGGTCATCGTCTCCGTCAGCGGAATCGAACCCCGCGGACCCTCGAGAGCGCCGTCCCGAACCGCGGTTTCGCGGGGACGAGAGCCGCCGCCCTACCGCTCGAGCAACGCTCCGATCAGCGTCGACTCGGCTTTCTGGAGATGTTCCGCAGCGGTCGCGGTCGCGCAGTCGAGTTCGCGGGCGACGTCAGCCGCCGTCGCCTCGCGGGGAACGTCGTAGTAGCCAATTTCGAGGCCGGTTTCGACGGCCTCGCGCTGGCGCTCGGAGAGCCGCCCGATAGCGCTCTTCGGCGCGACGGTCTCCCCGCCGACCGCTTCGACGGTGACGCCGACGCCATCGGGGACGCCCTCGACCGCGTTCTGGATGTCGGCAGCCGTCCCGATGATCGAGAACGTGTTGGTCCCGTCGTCGTTGCAGACGATCGGCGGCACGGTGATCAGACTCCCCTGCGTGAAGTTCTCGAACAGCAGCCGCGCGGCGTCGGCGACCGCGCCCTCGAGGAAGCAGTGACACTCCCGATCTGTGAGCGGGAGGAGTTCGTACTCGTCGACGTTCCGACTGGCCTCGAGTTCAGCTTCGAACCGGCGGTAGTCGCCGCGAAGCCACAGCAGGAACGCCGTCGGCGGCGCCGCGACGTTCCAGTTGATGATGTGGGCTCGATCGAGCGACGGCGCCCCGCCCGCGAGCCGTCGGTACAGCGGTGGGGCGTAGTCGCCGGCGGGGTCCAAGGTGATTCGAACGCGTTTCATCGGTCGGTTGCTGTCGACTAGTCGACAGGAGGCGTGATAAATGCGGGCGACATATTCGGCCGAACGGTTTCAACTCGGCCGCCCGTAGGACCGCATATGCAGCGAAACGTCGGCGGATACGATCGCATCGTACGCGGCGTGCTCGGCATCTGGCTGGTCGTGATGGCCGCGGCTGCGTATCAGGACGACGAACGGGAACGCGCCGCGATAGCGGGCATCGCCGGACTCGGACTCCTCCAGAACGTCTGGATGGGTTTTTGCGGCGGGAATTACCTGCTCGGGGTCGATACGACCGGGGACTCCTGCTCCGCGGAGTAACGAGACCGCGAGTGTCGACTCGTCGAGCCGAGACGCATCGAGCCGAAAATCATCGAGTGACTCCCTCGAGGCGACCTATTCCGGAGCGTCGTCGGTAACGTACCGGCCGCGTCCCTCGACGTCCCGCAGGCGCTCGAGCACTCGCTCCTCGCCGACCTCGCGGTAGCCCTCCCGAAGCGCCTCGCGGAGCGGGTCGGGGTCATCGGCGGTACCGACGAGGCTCTGGTCGAAGACGTGGATGTCCATCGCGTAGTCCTCGACGTGGTCGGTGTGGTAGCCGAGGCCGAAGTCGATGAGGACGGTTCGCTCACGGACTTCGTCCGTTCGCTCGTCTCGGGAGGCGTCGCGTCCCGCACGCCCGACGCGGACGTTTCGCGTCGTCGGATCGCCATGGACGAACCCGGCCCAGTGCAGTCGTGCGAGGTGTCGACCGACGTCGCGAACGCACTCGGCGGTCAGCCCATCGCGGAGATCCGTCTCGCCGACGTACTCGAGTTCGAGGCGCGCCTCCCGCGGATCGACGTCCGAGAGCACCGGCGTCGGCACCCCCTCGCGGCGTGCGAGGCTGGTCAGGCGGGCCTCGAGGGTCGTCCGCTCGCGGCGCAGTCGCTCGTCGAGTTCGGGATGGCGGTAGCTCTTGACCTCGCGGTGTTTCGTGACACGGCCGGTTTCGGGCTCGAGGTCGACGAGCGCTTCGGCGCCGCGGACCTGCGTCTCGCTGCCGTCCGCCCCGCGGCCGGCCGCGAGCTCGGGCTCGTCGCGTCGCCACGTCACCGGCACCTGATCCGGCCGATAGTTCGGATCGACCTGCGAGTCCTCGATCTCGAGTGTGTCGCCGGCCTCGTACATCTTCGCGCCGAGCACGGCGATCATGCCGGCGTTGTCCCGGAGGAACCGGGGTTCGGGCGCGTGGAACTCGGCCCCGCGCTGGGCGCACATCTCCGCGAGCATCTCGCGTAAGCGCTCGTTCTGTCCGACGCCGCCGCCCAGCACGAGTTCGTCGCTGCCGGTCAGCGAGAGCGCGCGTTCGGCCACTTCGGTCAGCATGCCGAAGATGTTCTCCTGCAGCGAGAAACAGATGTCCTCGACCGGCGTCTCGTCGTCGTAAGCTTGCTTTGCGGCGCTCATGATCCCCGAAAAGGAGAAGTCCATGCCCTTGACGACGTACGGGAGGTCGACGTACTCGCCGTCCTCGGCGGCCGCCTCGACCTTCGGCCCGCCGGGGTGGGACCAGCCGACGTGGCGGGTGAACTTGTCGATAGCGTTGCCGACGCCGGTGTCCATCGTTTCCCCGAGCACGCGGTAGCGGCCGTTGCGATAGGCCAGGAGGTGGGCGTTGGCGCCGCTGGCGTTCAGACAGACTGGCGAGTCGAAGTCCGCCGTATGGCGCCCGATCTCGAGGTGGGCGACCATGTGGTTGACGCCGACGAGCGGGACCTCGAGCGCCTGCGAGAGCGCCCGGGCGGCCGTGCCGACGATCCGCAGACAGGGGCCGAGCCCCGGCCCTCGAGAGAACGCAATGGCATCAACAGGCGCAGCCTGTTGGCCCGACGAGCTTCGCTCGTCGACGTCGACCGGCGCCTCGCCGGCGGGCCCGTCGTGGGTCTCGCGGGCGTGCTCGAGTGCGGTCTCGACGACGCGGGGAATCGCGTCGTGCATGTGTTCGGCGGCCTCGCGGGGGTGTATGCCGCCGCTGTCGGGCTGGTAGGCGTCGCTCTCGATGAAGACGTCGTCGGTCGCGGAATCGTAGACTGCCGCGCTGGCCGCCCAGGCGGTGCCTTCGATTCCGAGGATTCGGATGTCAGAATTCACGGATTACTACTGCGACTGCTCGGTCGATTGGTTCGCGCGGAGAGAAGGCCGCTACTTGCTCACGGACGCAATGCGTCCGTTCGCATCTTCGAGGACTCTCGCTGCGCTCGACTCCTCGCTATTCCCACTCGGTGTACCCGCACTTGCCGCAGTGCTGGCGGTCACCGTGGTCGGCGAGGAAGGAGTCCCCGCAGCGGGGGCACTGTTCGCGCTCGGTGCTGCCGTCGTCGTCGTAGAGTTCGTGTCGTGGCATTTATGCTTCCTCCGCTTCGGCGTCCGCCTCAGCCTCGGCCTCTTCGGCGCCGATCTTGTTTCGCTCGAGCATGTGGTCTTGCTCGACGTCGCGGGCGTCGTCGGCCGTGTCGTAGACCTTGGCCTCGCCGACGGTCTTTCGCATCCCGAACTTCGTGTCGAGCTTGCGGACGACGACCTCGTCGGCGTCCTTGTTCAGTTTGGCCGCGAGACTGTCCCGAACCTGCAGGCGCTCCGGCGTCGCGTCCTCGTGGGACAGTTCGAAGGTCACGTCGGTTCGATGCAACATGGGATTCTCCGTTTCGGAGATGATGTCGACGTCCATGATATCACTCAGTTACCCTACTATCCCCGTGTCGCGACTAAAAGGATTTCGAAGCACCCCACCGTTGCCGGCCGACGAGCGGGGCCGCGATAGAACCGTTCGCGTCAACCACTGCGAGAGCCGTCAGACCGGGTTGAATCCGGACCGAAGTGATGAAAGAATTTACACGTTCGCCGTGTGACCGATCGATCGATGCCCTCCAGACGACGACTGCTCGCCGGCGTCGGAGTCGGTGCCGTTGGACTCTCCGGCGGCAGGCACCTCTTCGACGCACCAGTCTCGACCACGAGTGACGTCGAAACCGACTGGCCGATGGCACGCTACGATCCCAGCGGAACGGGATACAATCCGAACGCGACGGGACCGAAAGACGGCGTCGAGGTCGCGTGGCAGCGGGATACGGAGTCGAACATGTTCTGACTGTCGGCACCGATTCTCGTCGGGGAGACGCTGTACGCGGTCAGCCAGCGGTCGCTGGTCGCGTTCGAACGCGATACCGGCGAGATTCGATTCACACGGGACGGCCAGTACTGGTCGTCGCCGGCTCGAGCCGCGGCGAACGCCTACCGAAGCGACACGCTCGCCGTCAGCGGTCGACAGGGAATCTACGGGCTGAGCGCCGACGGGGGCTACGAGCTGCTCGGACGATCGGTCGGCACCGAACGCTGGCAGAGTCCCGATCGAGAACCCCAGCGGTGGTCCAGTTCGCCGCCAGGGGAGCAGTCGCCCGTCGCCGCGGACGAAACGGTGTACGCGATCGTGCCTGAGACCGATTGCGTCGTCGCACTCGACGCGAGCAGCGGTCGCGTCCGGTGGGAGCGAACGGTCGGCGACGAGCGATCGAGCGGATCGAATCGACCGGCGATCCGCGACGGGGTCGTTTACGTCTCGAGTTATCCCGGAGACGCCGATGACCTACCGCGAGTTCCACCCGCCGACGGCGACGGACGAGGGACTCGTCATCCCCTATCGGACGGGCGTCTCGCTGCTCGATTCGGACGACGGCAGCGTTCTGTGGGAATACACCCACGACGGGAACGCTACCGACGGCAGCGCCGCCGTCGCCGACGGAACGGTGTTCGTCACCGACGGGGAGGAGTCGCTGCACGCGATTGACCTCGAGCGCGGCGAGCGGGAGTGGACCGCCGAGTACGGTCCCGACACGGATCCGGCCGTCGCCGACGGCGTCGTCTACCTCGGGTATCAGATCCCCGAACTGGTCGCGATCGACGCCGAGACGGGCGAACAACGGTGGCGCTACGAGGAGGCGACGTACTTCACGCAGCCGATCGTCGGCGACGGCGTGCTGTACGTCCTCACCGACGACGGACTGCTCGCCCTCGAGGAGGCCGAGTAACCATGACTGACGGACACAATCACCCGTCGAATCCGCCCGAATTCCGCCGGGGGCAGCGAAACCCGCTCTCGGTCGCACTCTCTCGCCTTCGGTATGATCCCGTCCTCTTCGTCCCGTTTCTCCTCGTTGGGCTTCTCCTCGCGGTCGTCGACTGGCTCCACCGACGCGATCCGATTCCAACCCACGAGCGGACGGGACTGGGTACGGACGGAGTCAATATTCAGATCGAGTACGTCGGCTATCCGACGGGGATCGGCCAGACGCTGCGCCCGCTCGAGTCGCTGATCGGGCTCGAACCGCATTACCTCGGCTGGGGGCTCGCCTTGTACGTCCTGCCGCTGGTCGCAGTCACCGTCGCCGGCGCCGCCACGATGGCCCGCGTGATGGATCGCCCCGTTCGGTTTGCGGACGTCACCTCGCTGTTCGGATTCGTCGTCGCGCTGGACCTGCTCCAGCGGCTGCTCGGTTCTATCGCCGTCCTCCAGGAGATGGGGCTGTGGGGATTCGTCCCCCTCGCGATCTACTTCGCGCTGTTCGTGAGACTCTTTCTCGTTCCGGGACTGCTCGTCGCCGGGTGACCGCTGCGGCCGGCACTCCGGGAGAGCGGTCGGTTCGCGGACGGACGCGGCTGGTCCCTCTTCGCGCTGATCCTGGCGATCGGACTCGCGGCGTGGCTGCTCTCGCTCCTCCCGGTCGTGGGACCGGTGCTGAGCAGCGCCCTCGTCGCACCCGTTCACGCCGTCGCGATCGGTGTCGTTCTCAAGCGAGACGGCGTCCTCCGGCAGTCGACTGGTCGGCTCGATTAGTCCGAAACCGCGACCAGTCCGCGCGGCGCCTGCGTCTCGAGGCCCGCCGTCCAGTCGGTATCGATCCCGACCCAGGAGTCGCCGAAGTCCTCGCTGCGGAACAGCCCCCAATTATTCAGCGCGTAGACGACGCCGTCCGCGCCGGTCGTCTCGAAGACGGCGCGGACGACGCCCTCGCCCGTCGGGAGGCCGCGGTCCTCGAGTCGTGCCCACGGCTCGTCGCCGAGCCGACGGTAGACGTGGGTGTCGGCCCGCTCGGCCGTGTGGGCCGTCCGGGCGCCGCTGGCGCTCGAGACGATGACCGCGTCCGGATCGGCCGGGTCGACGGCCAGCCCCCAGCAGTAGGTGTGCTCGAGGCCGTCCTGCGGACGGCGCCAGGAGTCGCCGCCGTCGTCGCTCACCGCGTAGCCGTCGCCGGCGGCGGTGTAGACCCGGCCCTCGCGGTCGTCGTGGGTCGCGAGCGTGTGGTTGTCCCGCCGGGAGCCCTCGGGGCGCTCGCGCCACGTCTCGCCACCGTCGGGGCTCAGGACGAATGCGCCCGCTTCGATGCCGACGTAGAGTCGATCCGGATCGAAGGGGTCGACCTCGAGCCAGCGGACGTGGTGGGTGTGGGGTCGCGGCGGGAACGCCCACTCCCCGGCCGACGGGAGGTCGGTCAGTCCCTCGAGGTGCGTCCAGGTGTCGCCGCCGTCGGTCGAGCGGTAGACGCGACTCGGTTCGGTCCCGGCGTAGATCACGTCCGGATCGTGCGGGCTGATCGCCAGCGCCGTGACGGCCTCGCTGGCGAACTCCGTCTCGAGGCGTTCGAACTCTCGTTCTCCCGGCTCCGTCGCCTGTCCGCGGGTGCGATAGAGGCCGTCCTCGAAGGTGCCGACGAAGACCCGATCGGGGGCCGCCCGCGAGGCGGCGAGACACTCGATCCTGTGGCCCTCGAGTCGAGTGCTCGCGTGGCTCGTCCCGCCCGGTTCGGTGTCGTCACCCGCGTAACAGCGGAGCCGGTCTCGCATCGCCGCGTAAAGAGTTACCATATGACTCGAAGACGGCGGCTATCACCAAACAAGTCGGGGTGGGTGAGCACGGGATGGGCGAGCGGAATCGCCGGTCGAGGTGTCGGCGAAATCATTCCGAGGTGTCGATAGAATTGCCAATCGATTTATCACCGTCGTCTTCCCATCACGTACTGTTCCGACGATGTTCACCAGTGCTCGCCGCACGTCGACGTACGTCCGGGAGTACTCGGTTCCGATCGCCGGGCTCGGGTTGCTCGCGATCGTCGGCGCGTACGTCCTGACGTTCGGCGGCCCCGTCCCCCTGCTCGTCCTCGAGGCGGCGGTCCCGACGGTGATCGGGATCGGACACGTCTGGTACGGGCTCCGGACGCGGACCCGCGAGGAGACGACGCGGCGGGCGGATATCGTCACCGTCGGCTCGGTGGCCTGCGGCGCGATGGTCGCGCTCTTCTGTGCCTGGTGTATCTATCTGCTCTCGATCAGAATTGGCTTTTCCGGCGGGTTCACCCAGCCGGTGATCAGCGCGCTGAGCACCGGGATGGCCTTCGGCGGCCTGCTCGGCCACACCTACGTCGAGTTCACCCACTACTACCGCGAGAGCGAACGGCTCTCGCGGGCGGTCGACGCCTCGATGGACGGGATCGCCGTCGTCGTCGACGACGAACACGCCTACGTCAACGACGCCTACGCCTCCCTCTACGACGTTCACGACGCGGCGACGATCGAGGGGACCGAGTGGGCCGAGCGGTACACGAACGCCGCGCAGGCGACGATCGAACGCGAAGTGCGCCCGGCGCTCGCCGAGCGAAACTACTGGCGCGGGACGCTGCTCGGCCAGCGAGCCGACGGGACGACGTTTCCACAGGACGTGACGGTCAGCGCCCTCGAGCACGGCTACGTGGTCGTCGCCCGCGACATCACCGAGCAGCGCGACCGGGAGCAACGGATTCAGGTGCTCAACCGCGTCCTCCGGCACAACCTCCGGAACGCCGCGACCGTCATCAAGGGCCACGCTAGCCTCATCAGCGAGAAACAGCCCGCTCTCGAGCGCGAGCACGTCAGACCGATCCTCGCGGAGACCACCGACCTGATCGAGACGGCCGACAAGGCCCGCGGCGTCGAGCGGACGCTCGAACGCAACGGGGACGCCGATCTGATCGACGCCACGGCGGCGGTTCGCTCGGTCGTCGACCGCGCGCGGGCGGCCTACCCCGACGCGCGGATCGTCTCCAGAACCGACGAGTCGGGGGCGAGAGCGACCGTACCGACCGTCGACGGCAGCGTCGTCGACGCTCTGAACGAACTCGTCGACAACGCCGTCGAACACAACTCGACCGCCGACGAGGAGAGCGCGGACGACGACCCGACCGTCGAAGTCGCGGTCCGGACTGTCGACTACGACGGCGACTTCCGGCTCGAGTTTACCGTCGCCGATAACGGCGACGGGATTCCCGAAACGGAGCGCCGGGCGGTCCTCGACGGCGCGGAGACGCAACTCGAGCACGGCTCCGGACTGGGGTTGTGGCTCGTCAACTGGATCGTCCAGAACGCGGGCGGCGATCTGCGGTTCGCCGACCGCCCCGACGGCGGGACGGCCGTGACGCTGTCGTTTCCGTACGAATGCGCCGCCGGCTCGAGACCGATTCTGCTGGACGCCCTGTGATCCGCGCCGCGGCGACGTCTCGATCCACCGCGTAGCGCAGCGTCGGTCCCCCCGACAGTCACGACACCGGGAGTACCACCTGAATTAATATGACTCGAATTCCTACCGATCGGTCGAGTATGCCAATCCAACCCCCCGCCCCGTCGACCCCCGACCGGCCCATCCCCGCGGGCGAGGACCGCGTCCTCGCGACCACGTCTCAGCTGGCCGGTCGCGTCGAAGACGCCCTCGACTGTCGACTCAACGCGGCCGTCCTCGAGGACCTCCTGCTCGAACTCGACCGCGGCGATCTCGTCGAGTGGGTGACCGTCACCCGCGACGGCGAGTACCTCTGGGACCTGACTGACGCTCCCGAACGAATTGCCGACGTCGTGGCCGCAATCGTCGTCGAGCGTCTCGAGCAGTGGGTCGAGGCGCGGGCTGCCGAGTGAGGATCGATTTACGGCTCGAGCGGTGAGACGTGCTGTCTCGAGACGATGACTCTCGAGTATGGCAGCTACCTCCGATGTGTACTACAGACGTGGACTCGCCGTAATGGTGAAACCCCGCGCTGTCGAACCGTCATCTTCTCGCGTTCGGTTCTCGCGTCGTAGTGCTCGTACAGCACCTCGAGAGACGTCCATCCGCTTGCTGATCGTTTCCGGCGCCGTCTTCTCGTTCAGGAGGTTCGTGATCGCTCCCCGGCGGACCGCGCGGGGCGATCGTGTCGAGGAGCATTTCCAGGGACTCGAGTCGCTAGAAGCGCCGGCTGGAACTGGAGCGAGCCAGTTGGCGCGACGCCCGATTCGGGAACGGAACGCCCGTCGGGAGTAAGAGTACGATGCTCGAGCATAGCGACGGCCAGCCGGGGAATTTCAAGGTTTATCGCGAATATCACGAGAAGCTGCGACGTGCGGACGGCTGGTACTGTCTCGGCGTCTACCGGCCTCACGGCAGGCGGTTGCACGATCGTCAAGGACAAGGTGGTTCGCTCGAGCAATCTCCCGCTACTCCGCTGGCATGGAGGTGGAGACCATCGCGGAACCGAGCAGGCGAAAATCGCAATCAATTCGATTTTCTAACACCCCTTTTAGTTCGAATTGTTATTTGATAACGAATACCGTGGCATTCAAGGTCGAAGTTGTAGAACTGGGGATCGGGCTGGAGAGAACCACCAGCACCACCTACCTCTCCAGCCCATTCACTAGTCGTGTAGTGAGGTCTATAATGGTTCTGCATGAGAAGTTATGCCAGCGACCTACGGTTTCATTTCTCCTTTTGGTACAACTGAAACGGATGTTTCTACGTCGAAAGTAGCAGCTCGAGTCGAGAGCGTCTCGGCGGTCTCCCGGCGCTGCTCGCGGGTGAGATCGTCGCGCTTGAGGACAGTCTGAGCCGCGGAGACGAGCGAATCGATGTCTTCGCAGGCGACTCGTGGCGGCCTGTGAAGACTGTAGATCGATGTATGCGGCTTTTGAAATGCCGGATGGCGAAATCTGTCCGATCGGGAATCGGAAAGGATGCGCATCCTGTGGCGAGACAGAGTTGCATCCGCTACCGGAGTTCGCAGACGAACCCAAAAAAGTGAACTTCGACTGAACAGTATCGCTCGAGGAGTGTCCGCCGTCGATACGGATCTCTCGCTGCTCGAGCGCACGGCGAACGTCGGCATTGGTCGCTTGATGGGCCGGATGGGCGATAGGCATCCGACTATCGACGTCGTATAGCCGACTCGCCGGGACGAACTCAGACATCTGCCTCACCCCGTGCCGACCGGGCGACGTCTTCGCTAGCGGCGGAGCCGCGACTCAGGCGCGCATAGGTGTCGCATTTTCTGCGCGGTGGCTCGATCGCGGTTGTCACCGAAAACACGGCAGAACCGATCGGAAACGTGGGTGCCGCAGTGACGGCAGACCGAGTCGTCGACCGACGGCCACGGAGCGACCGTCACGCCGACCACCCCCGATTTCCTTCGATGAAACCGCAGGGCAGCGCGGAGGCGAATACCGCACTCTCAATCACTCGGTTTTCAGGAGTGGTTTATACGCTCGAACCGCACCTGCATAATTCGGAGTCAGCCGCTACAGCAGCGACTAACCGGATAACTCGAAACGTTACAAAATTTTGATGGGGTCACCGGGAGTCACGCGAGCGAAGCGAGTGTGACTACGGCGAGTCCACGACTGAACGAGCGAAGCGACGTGAAGAAGTGGACTCGCCGGGATTTGAACCCGGGGCCTCTTCCTTGCGAAGGAAGCGATCTGCCACTGATCTACGAGCCCTCGCCCCTTTCTAACCGGGGTTTCTATTTGTAGCTTGTGTTTCGGAGACGGAGCGACAGTCGTCCGCACGCTCGAGTCGCCCCACAATCACCG
Organism: Haloterrigena turkmenica DSM 5511; assembly: GCF_000025325.1. Lineage (NCBI taxonomy): Archaea > Methanobacteriati > Methanobacteriota > Halobacteria > Halobacteriales > Natrialbaceae > Haloterrigena > Haloterrigena turkmenica. The sequence goes on from NC_013743.1 coordinate 3,142,949, forward strand.
CTCGAGCACACTACGAACGTCCTGCACGCCCAGTACCGCCAACACGCCGGTGGCCAGCAGGAGCACGAGCGCCACGGTCCCCATCCCGGCCGCCGAGAACGTCAATGCGAAGTGCGCCGCGAAGGCCGCCCAGAGAAACCAGATCCCGGCCCACTGTCGGACGCGGACGAACGCGCTCGCGGTCACGACGCCGGCGTAGGCTAGCAGGGCCACGGTCCGGGAGAGCGAGGCGGTTCCCTCGAGGAGCAGTCGACCCGCAAAGATGAGGACGACGGCGGCGACGGCCGCCCACGCGAGGTTGAGCTCCCGTTCGGCGACGTCGATCGCCCGCTGGACCTGAGTCGGTGCCATACGTTCCGTACGAACAGGTCGGAAAAATACCTTGTCTCTCGACGACCGACTCGCGGCCGTCGCGTCTCAGAGCCGCGCGGACCCCGACCGCGATGGGGTGCCGACGTTGAGGACTCGAGCGCGGCCGGCTATCAGGCCGAGCAACAGGCCGGTGAAGTGTGCGAGCAGGGCGACGCCCGGCGAGGCGGTGGCCATCGTGACGGCGATCGCAAGGCCGAGAAACACCAGCGCCGACAGCCACGCGGGGACCTCGACGAACGAGGCCAGGCTGGCCGACAGGCGGTTCGAGGCGATCAGGTAGCCCAGCAGGGCGAAGACCGCGCCGCTGGCGCCGAGCACGCCGCCCGTTGCGGGAACCGGGGTCACCAACGCCGCGACGTTCGTGAGGAGGATCTGGGCGACGCCGGCGATCGCACCCGTCACCGCGAAAAACACGTGAAATCGGAGCCGCGTCGTCGCGCGTGCAACCGGCCAGCCGAAGACGATCAACGCGAGGCTGTTCGAGACCAGATGGCCGACGCCGCCGTGAGCGTAGACGCTCGTCACGACCGTCCACGGGTTGGTCGACAGCGGCGGCGCCAGCACGAACAGGCCGGCCATCAGCCCGACGCTAAGCAGCGCCGCCACCTGCTGGAGGAGGAAGACGACGACGAAGACGGCGAGCAGATCGACGATCGGACTGCTCGAGTCGTCGGTCGACGACTCGGCGCCGGTCCCCGACCGCATCCCGATCCCCGATCGTGACGAACGATCTGCCATGGGTGCTAGTGGAACGGCGCGCCTCAAAAGTGTCCGCGTCGACACTGACGGCTCTGGAGTGCCTACAGAGCGTGTCGATGGGAATTCGGAGACGGGAATCGGTACTGGTACCGATACGCGGCCGCTCTCGATGCTCGTGACGGCCGCGTCGCTATCGAACGATAATAAACGATGAAAATCGCAACCGCAACCGCGATCGCCTCAGTCTTCGAGGACGATCTCGATCGAGACGTCGTTCGGCACCTGGATGCGCATGAGCTGACGGAGTGCGCGTTCGTCGGCGTCCAGGTCGATCAGGCGCTTGTGGACGCGCATCTCCCAGTGCTCCCACGTCGCGGTGCCCTCGCCGTCAGGCGACTTCCGGGTCGGGACCTCGAGGGTCTTCGTCGGCAGCGGGATCGGACCGCTGAGGTTGACGCCGGTGTTGTTCGCAATCTCGCGGACGTCGTCGCAGATGTCGTCTAAGTCGTCTGGACTCGTGCCCGCGAGTCGAACGCGTGCCTGCTGCATTTATTTCTCGTGGACTTCGAGGACCTTCCCGGCCGCGATGGTCTGACCCATGTCGCGGATGGCGAAGCTCCCGAGTTCGGGAATCTCGCTGGACGGCTCGATGCTGAGGGGCTTCTGCGGTCGGATGGTGACCACAGCAGCGTCGCCCGACTGGATGAAGTCGGGGTTCTCCTCGGCGACCTCGCCGCTCGAGGGGTCCATCTTCTTGTCGATGGACTCGATCGTACAGGCGACCTGAGCCGTGTGGGCGTGGAAGACCGGCGTGTAACCGGCCGTGATCACGCTGGGGTGCTGCATGACGACGATCTGGGCCTGGAACGTCTCGGCGACGCTCGGCGGGTCGTCGGCGGGGCCACAGACGTCACCGCGGCGGATGTCGTCCTTGCCGATGCCGCGGACGTTGAATCCGACGTTGTCACCGGGTTCTGCCTTGGGCACCTCTTCGTGGTGCATCTCGATCGTCTTCACTTCGCCGCCCACGTCGCTGGGCTGGAAGGAGACGTTGTCGCCGGTGTTCAGGAGACCGGTCTCGATACGTCCGACGGGGACGGTACCGATACCCGAGATGGTGTACACGTCCTGAATCGGGAGTCGGAGCGGTGCGTCCGTCGGCGGCTCCGGTGCCGGCAGGTCGTTGAGTGCCTCGAGCAGGATTTCGCCGTCGTACCACGGCGTGTTGTCCGAGCGCTCGGCGATGTTGTCGCCCTCGAACGCCGAGATCGGGATGAACGAAGCGTCGTCGGTGTTGAACTGGACCTGCTTGAGCAGCTGGGTCACTTCCTCGACGACATCGTTGTACGTCGACTCCTCGTAGTCGACGATGTCCATCTTGTTGATGCCGACGATGAGTTCGTCGATACCGAGGGTACGAGCCAGGAAGACGTGCTCCTGGGTCTGGGGCGCGACACCGTCGTCGGCGGCGACGACGAGGACGGCGTTGTCCGCCTGGGATGCGCCCGTGATCATGTTCTTCACGAAGTCACGGTGGCCCGGACAGTCGACGATGGTAAAGTCGTACTCGTCCGTGGAGAACTCCTGGTGGGCGATGTCGATGGTGACACCGCGCTCTCGCTCTTCGGCGAGGTTGTCCATGACGTAGGCGAACTCGAAGCCGCCCTTGCCCTTCTCCTCGGCCTCTTCTCGGTGCTGTTCGATGACGTGCTCGGGTACGCTCCCCGTCTCGTAGAGGAGTCGTCCCACGAGCGTACTCTTCCCGTGGTCAACGTGGCCGATGATGGCCAGGTTCTGGTGTTGGTCGCTCATTGTTGTAGCTCACGCGCAGAGGCGCTTATATCGGTCTCTTTGGCTCGTTGCGGTTAAAACCATTTCGAAAGCGTATTCAACCGAACCCGACGCCCTCTTGCGGTTTGCTGAGCGTTCACACGGACCGAAAGGTCCGGTGCGGCGGTCGCCACACGACAGACGGCGGCGCGATCGACGCCGTTCGGACAGTCGATCCCGACTCGAATCGGCAGTTCGATCAGTCCATCCGGCCCTCCCTCCGCACCGTACCGTCGAGCGCCGCTCTGGACGAATTAGACACAAGGCCGGACGGAGGATGTCTGGTGACTACGGAGGACGTCCCACTCCATTGCCCTCGAGATCCACTCCAGCACGCGCGAAATCTCGAGGGTGCAACTCGAGCGGCCCACCGCTACGCGCAAAACCAGGGAGTGGAGAGCGAGGGGTGCAAAGAGCGGAGACGCCGGCGAAGAGCAGAGACATCGGGTAGACAGCTCTGAGTCATCGGTCGAAGAAAATCCGAACGGTCGAGGTCGGACGCGGCGTCGACTTAGAGGTGGTCCTTGCCGGGGTTCGAGGAGCCCCAGTCGCCGCGGCCGCCTTCGGTGCGGTCGACGCCCATGATCGACTCGGCCTGGTCGGGACCGCCGAGTTGCTCGCGGGCGTCGGGGACGCGGACGGTGACCTCGTCGATCTCGGGCCACTTGATGAGTTCGGCCTCGATGTTGCCCGTCGTGACGTCGCTGACCGAACAGCCCTTGCAGCCGCCGCCGAGTTCGATGATGACCTCGCCGGTCTCGGAGTTGACCTCGCGGACGGCGCTGGTCCCGCCGTGCATCTGGATGATCGGCATCTCCCGGCTGAGCCAGGTCTCGACGCGCTCTCGGAGCGACGGCTCGCCGTCGTCCTCGGCGTCGGATACCGCGTCGGAATCAGTCATTAGTCGGTCTAACACGCGAGCGCTGAATAAGGTTTTGACGCGTGTTAGCTACTATCAGGATCGTTCCTGACGGTTTCGGGGATGGCGCGCGCTCGGTCACCGATCGTCGCCGCGTCGACGGACCCACTCGAGGGCGGCCGCACTGCCGGCGAGTCCGATCCCAGTGCTGAGTCCTCCGAAGCCGGGAACCCGGTCGCTGAGGGAATCGTTCCCGTCGCCATCGGAGCCGTTGTCGTCGCCGCCCGTCTCGAATCCGTCACTCTCGAGTCCGGTCGGAAAGGTGTACAGCGCGCCGTCGATGTCCGTGGCAGGGAGCCGCGACGTGCTGCTCGCGACGACCGTCGCGCCGTCGTTGGCGACGCGTGCCGTCCAGAGCGCGGCGTCGTCGGTCGCCCGCCAGTGGGCGAGTCCCTCGGGAGCGGCGGGGTCGCTCACATCGTGTATTTTGATGCCGCCCTGGTACCACGCCGAGTAGAGGCGCCCGTCGCGTAACTCGAAGTTGTGGGCGGTCGTCCACTCGCCGCCCCTGCGGGACGCGTCGTCGCTTTCGGGCGGCTCGATCGACGCCAGCGGCTCCGGCGCCGACGGATCGGTGACGTCGTAGAGGTCGATCCCGCCCGGCCCGTCCGGCGCCGAGCCGCCGGTCGTCCAGGCCTCGCGACCGACCGCGAGGAGCTCGCCGGCGTCGTCGACCGTCGCGTAGTGGTCGTTGCCCGGCAGGCCGTAGACGGCCTCCCTCTCCCCGTAGCTTCGGTCCCTGCTGACGTCGGGGTCGCGCACGTGTGAGACATACTTTGGATCGCTCGGGTCGCTGACGTCGACCAGATAGGTGCCGGCGTCCCAGAACGGGAAGACGGCGAGGTCGCCGTGGACGGTGACGTCGTGGAGATAATGGACGTACCAGTAGACGTCCTCCCACTCGGGGTCGTGGTCGAGTAGCGACCAGCGGCCGACCGCCTCGGTGTCGTCGTCGCTCGTGTCGTAGATGACGAGCGCGGTATCGTCGGGGCCGTTGTTGACGACGTACAGCAGCTCGTCCGCGAAAAAGCAGTTGTGGATGTGAAAGCCGGTCTCGTAGCGGTCGACGACCGCGGGGTCCGCGGGGTCGCTGACGTCGTAGAGTTCGAACCCGTTGAACTCGCCGAACCCCTCGTCTGCGGGCCCGACGACCGCGAGTCGGTCGCCGTCGACTTTGACGTCGAAAATCCGCGTGAACTCCTGGCCGTCGGCCTCGAGCCGAGTTCGTTCGGCGAGCAGCTCCGGCGCGGTCGGGTCGCCGAGGTCGACGGTCGCGAACCCGTACGTCGTGGCGAGGTACGCCGTCTCGCCGTGGTCGTCGATGACCACTTCGGCGGGGTCGCTGTCGGGTAGCTCGAGCTGCCCGAGCGGTTCGAACGAGTCGGGGACCTCCTGGCTGGCGCGCGGCGTCGCTGTGGACGTCCCGACCGCCGCTCCCGAGACGGCCAGGACGGCGCCGGCGGCCCCACCCGCTCGGAGGAATGCTCTCCGCTGCATACGTCATCAACCGTCGCTCGCGTCAAAAGTACGTGGAAAGCGGACGCAAGGGTCGGTACCGTCGTCGACGCGTCGGCGGCGAGATCGTTTCGGAGTCCGACTCGAGCCGCCGTCGGTTCGGAGTCCGACCGTCAGAGCTGCTTGCGGTCGCCCGTGCCGCCGGTCAGCGCGCTGGCGAGGGCGCCCTCGAGGACGACGTCGTCGCCCAGATCGGTGACCGTGATCTCGGGGACGTTGGTCATCACCATCTCGGAGACGCGCTCGCGGATGGGGTCGACGACCAGTTCCTCGTTGTGGAGGGCGACGGCGCCGCCGAAGGAGACGACGATCGGGGCGAAGGAGTGGATCACGTTCGTCACACCGACCGCGTTCCAGTGGGCGAGTTGCTCGATGGTGTAGTCGGCCAGTTCGTCCTCGCCGGCCAGTTCGAAGACGTCCTTGGCCGTGAAATCGGGGCCCTCGAGGGGGAGATCGGTCGAGATGGTCGGATCGTCCTCGGCGAGCAGCCGGGCGAAGTCGGGGATCGCGTTGCCCGAACAGTAGGCCTCCCAGTGGCCCTCGCGGCCGCAGCCACAGGTCAGCCGACCCTGCGGATCGACGACGCAGTGGCCGACCTCGCCGGCGTTGCCGTCCCAGCCGCTCATGATCTCGCCGTCACAGCAGACGCCGGCGCCGACCCCCGAGGAGATCGTGATGTAAACCATGTCGTCGGGGTTGCGGTCGGCGTGGAACCGCTCGCCGATGACGCCCGCGTTGGTGTCGTTGTGGAGGTACACCTCGTCGCTGTCGATCAGTTTCGATATCGGTCCCGTTAGCGGGATGCGATCGATCGAGTCCGGCAGGTTCGCCGGATCGATGACCGCCCCTTCCGCGAGGTCGAACGGGCCGATTGAGCCGATCCCCGCCGCGACGATTTCCGTGGGTGCGATACCGGCGTCGCCACACGCTTCGCGAAGCGTCCGCAAAACGCCTTCCGTGACGTCGATCCCCGTCGGGCCACGCGGTGTGGATCGTCGGCTCACACCGATCGTCGTCCCGTCGTCCTCGGCGACGACGGCACGGACGTTCGTCGCACCGAGATCGACGCCCGCATAGTAGTCCATGCTATCCTAGGGACGACCGCGCCCGTACTTAACTACTCAGATTATACTCGCCAACGAGTATCGTTTCCAACGAATTACGGTCCGCCTCGCACCGGGGCCGCGATCGTCAGGGACAGTTGTATGCTATATGATGACGTACACCTAGGTATGGCCACGGAGGAGACAGCCAGCGATAGCGAGACCGAGTCCGCCCCCGATACGGCCGACAGCGAGTCCGAACCAGCTCCCGACCCGGCCGACACCGAACGGAGCGCGGTCCACGAGGTCGAACTCGCCCTCGAGTGGTTCCAGCGCGCCCAGGGCCAGTTGCTCGCGTTCCACCACGCGACGGGCCACGGAATGGACCACCTCCGGGAGGCCGAACGGCTCCTCAGGGAGGCCGGGCGCGACGACCTCGCCGACGACGTCCGCGACGAGCTGTTGCCCCACGGCGTCGTCGACGACGACCGCTGGTCCTACGACGTCGTCGAGAACTACCAGCGAACGCTGCTGGCCGAAGCGCGCAGACTCGAGGGACGGGTCCGGCGTGAACTGACCGACGGCCGGCGACACGTGACGGAGCGCCTGCAGGAACGAGCGTGGAAGGAACGGGCCGACGACACGTGACGGAGCGCCTGCAGGAACGAGCGGGCCGACGAGCGGTAGGCCCGTCCATCGCCCGCGTCAAACGCGCGTGATCGCAGTAATTCGATACCGGCAACCCAGAACCCGGCGGGCCAGTACCGATCGGTCCGGTACCCGCAGCTAGCCGTCGACGAGCGAGCCGACGGTGACGGCGACTACTTACCCGCCGTGGTCGTCGTTCCGGACGAAGGTGACGGGACACGGCGCCGACAGCATGACCTCCTGGGCCGTCGATCCGAACACCGCCTTCCCGGTCGGCGACCGACGACGGCCTCCGACGACGACGCGGTCGGCGTCGGTGCTGGTCGCGAGATCGACGATCGCCGGGCCGTGTTCGCCGACCGCACCTCTGATCTCGTAGTCGACCCCGTGCTCGTCGAGGATCTTCTGTAGGTCGCGAATCGTCGAGTGACGGCGAGCGACGTCAGCGGGGTCGATCTCCGTCTGGTCTTGATCGAACTCGAGTCGGGAGAGGACGTCGTCGTACTCGCTTTTCGTGAAGACGTGGGCAAGTACGACGGTCGCGTCGGCTGGTTTGGCGACTTCGACGACCGTCTCGGCCAGTTCCTCGGTTCGTTCGGCGTCTCCCGGTCCGACGGCGAGTAGCACTGTTTCTAGCGTCATACTGACCTCTCTCTCGGGGAGCACCGTAAATCCACTTCTGACGCGTCGACCGCGAGCCCCCGTTCCGGACGTTTTTTCCACGCCGTCGTCGACTGGGGCGACATGGACGGACCAGATCTCTCGGACCGGAGGTACTCGTGACGGGCAGCGCACGCGGCGTCGGTCGCGAACTCCTGCTTTCGACCGCCGACTGCGGCGCGAAGACGGCCGTCCACTACCACACGAGCGCCGACGCGGCTCGGGAGGTCGCTGACGACGCGCTCGAGCGCGGCGCCCCCGACGCGATGACCGTTCAGGGCGACGTCACCGACCCCGAGAGCGTCAAGGGGCTCTTCGCCGCCGTCGAGTCGGAGCTCGGGAGCGTCGACGTCCTCGTCAACAACGTCGGTGACTTCGCGCCCGCCCACTGGGCCGACATCGAGTTCGAGACCTGGAACCGCGTGCTCGAGACCAACCTCAACGGGACCTACCTCTGCTCGAAACGCGCGCTGCCGGCGATGTGCGAGGGCGACTACGGTCGGATCGTCAACGTCGGCTACGCCTCGAGCGAGAAGGGCCTCGTGAGCCCGAAGAACTTCCCGTACTTCGTCGCGAAGGCTGGCGTCTTGATGTTCACCCGGATGCTCGCGGCGGACACCCAGGACGACCCCGTCACCGTCAACGCGATCTCGCCGTACGTCGTCGAGAACTCCGACGAGTTCCCCGACGAGCTCCCGCAGAATCGGCCCGCGAGCTTCGAGGATCTGATCGCGCCGCTGTACTTCTTCCTCGACCCGGACAGCGAGTACGTCAGCGGGGAGAATCTCGAGGTCGACGGCGGCTGGCTTCCCGAAACCGTCTGAGTACCGCTTCGCGCTCGACCATCCGCGGCATCCGCGGTGCGGTGGCGCGCGCTGTCCGGGTCCGAGCACCTGCGAGGACCTCGACGAAACTGCGCGAGGGATGAGCGAGTAGTGCGGGACCGAAGGTCCCGCATATCATGCGAACGGGCGCTTCGCGCCCGTGAGCAGATGAAGCGAGCGAATCGGCTGGGGAGGATGAGGGTATCCCCGTTGCCACGAAGTGAACTGCGTCGCTGAATCGGCCAGCGATAGACGTGCGAACGGAACGACGCTTCGATCGAGTCGACGAGCGAGCGGAGTGATTTGCTATCGTGGCAACAGGGAATCGCCACGCCCTCCCCAGCCGATTCGCTCACTCGCGTCGCTCGTTCGCTCATCCCTCGCGCGAATTCGGTGGTCGACATCGCTATTGCTCGGCCGACCCACAGCGCGCGCCACCGCACGAACTCGAGTGTCCGTCCCGGGAATACGTCGAGTCGAGCACGGGAGCGGCCGAATCACAATCGTTTACCACTCCCCCCGACGTCTACCGCAACATGACGGGTCGAGTCCGGGCGATTCACGTCGCGCCCGCACAGGGGAAGCCGATGGAGCGCGTCGAGGAGGCCACCGCGGTCGCGGGACGGGGCCTCGAGGGCGACCGCTACTTCGACACCGAGGGCACGTTCGCCGACCGTGACGGCAGCGATATCACCTTCATCGAGCGGGAGGCCCTCGAGGCGGTCGAACGGGACTACGACATCGCCCTCGAACCAGGCATGCACCGCCGGAACGTCACCACCGAGGGCGTCGCGCTGAACCACCTCGATGGAGAGCGGTTCCGCGTCGGCGACGTCGTCTGCGAGGGGACAGAGCGCTGTGAACCGTGTTCCTATCTCGAGCGTCACCTCGAGGCGCAGGGCGTCCGCGAGGCGCTGGTCCATCGTGGCGGCCTCCGAGCCCGGATCCTCGAGGACGGCGCCCTCACGGCAGGGGACGGGATAGAACGAATCAACTAGTCCACTGTTATAAGGACCACAGATGTTCGGCTAATGATCGTTTTCCGAAAACAGAAGCTACATTTCCCCGGGATACGAGGCACAACTAATGAACGAACCGGGTATCCAGTCGCTGATGGATCAGGAGACCCTCGACCGGCGCGTTCGTGCGGGCGAGACGCCGGAGTGGGTCACCGACCACTGGGAAACGTTCCAGAACGGATTGCTCGGCGAACGAAACGGCTCGCCGTTCCCGTGCTTCTTCGGTGCGGAGTCGGTCCAGCAGGGCGAGCCGCTCTACACCGCGGTCCCCTCGATGAACGACGCCGACGCGCTGTTGACGCTGCGCGATCGAATCCTCGAGTACCTCGAAATCTACCGCGACCACTCCGAGCGCGCCTCGCTGGTCACGTTCTTCGAGCCCCCCGCGGAGCCCCTCTCGGAACGGGAGTACCACGACGCGCTCTGGCACGTCTTACAGACGCTGCACTGTCACGATCCCGAGCCCTGGCCCGAAGACATCCCCACGGATCCCAACGATCCCTACTGGGAGTTCTGTCTGGGTGGTGAGCCGATGTTCCCGACCTGTCGCGCGCCGTTCTACGACGACCGGAAGAGCCGCTACTGTCCGATCGGCCTCGAGATCACGTTCCAGCCGCGGTCGCTGTTCGAGGATCTGGGCGTCACGGCCGACACCGAGGCCGGTCAGCATGCCCGCGAGATCATCCAGGGACGACTCGAGGCGTACGACGGCGTCTGTCCCCACGCCGATCTGGGCGATTGGGGCGTCGACGGCGACCGGGAGTGGCCCCAGTACATGCTCTCGGCCGACGAGGACCAGGCGCCCGCGGAGTGTCCGATCACGATCACGCGAGAACACCCGAAACCGGCGGCTCGACTCCCATGACCGACGCCCGAGCCGACGCCGATGCTGACGATACCGCCGACGCCGACGACGGACCGACCAACCGAACCGCTCCGGCGCTCGAGAGCGACCGCCTCGAGAACGCCGCGCTGGTCACGATCGACCTCCAAACGGGCTTCGACGACCCGTCGTGGGGCAAGCGAAACAACCCCGACGCCGAAGCGAACGCGGCGCGCCTGCTCGAGCGCTGGCGCGAGACCGGCCGACCGGTGGTCCACGTCCGCCACGACTCGACGGAACCCGACTCCCCGCTCCGGAGCGACGAGCCCGGATTCGCGTTCAAACCGGAGACGGCGCCGCTGGCCGACGAACCGACGATGGTCAAGTCGGTCAACAGCGCGTTCATCGGCACCGATCTCGAGGACTGGCTCCGGGAGCGCGCCATCGAGACGCTCGTCGCCGTCGGACTCACGACGGATCACTGCGTCTCGACGACGACGCGGATGGCCGAGAATCTCGGGTTCGATCCGATCGTCGTCGCCGACGCGACCGCGACCTTCGAGCGGTCCCTCGGTGACGACCGCTTCGACGCCGAGACGGTCCATCGGACCGCGCTGGCCCACCTCGAGGGGGAGTTCGCGACGGTGGCGACGATCGAGGAACTGCTCGAGGGGTGACTCGTGCCGGCAGCCGACGGTCGTCGGCTGGCACAGTTTATGACCCTCCCCGTACTCGGCTGACACATGCGAGTGGCAGTCGCCGGCACGTTCGGCCCGCTCCACGACGGCCATCGAACCCTGTTCGAGCACGCTCTCCGATTCGGCGAAGACGACGTCGTCGTCGCCCTAACGAGCGACGATCTGGCGGTCGAGACGCGCCACGAACCCCGGCCGATCCCGTCGTTCGACGAGCGCGTAGCGGCGGTGACCGACGCCATCGCCGAGATCGACGCGTGGGACCGCGAGGTCGAATTCCGGGAACTGACGAGCGAGTACGACATCGCTGAAGACGACCCCTCGATCGACGCGCTGGTCGTCTCCCCGGAAACGGCGCCCGAGCTCGAGGCGATCAACGATCGACGCCGGGATCGAGACCTCGAGCCCATCTCGGGGATCGTCGCCCCCTACGTCCTCGCCGACGACGGCGAGCGAATCTCCTCGACGCGGATCGTGAAGGGGGAGATCGACGAGCACGGAAAGCTCATCGAGTGAGCGTCGGTTCGCAGATCAGGTCCCGATTCGGCTCGAACGGCTGTCAGACGAACGTGAGCGGCACCATGACGAGCGCACCGACGACGAGTCCGGCGGCCAGTTCCGGCTTGCCGCCCCGCGGGAGCTCCCGACCGATGTCGAGCGCCTCGGGGACGAACTCCGTGAGCACGAGGTAGATCATCGCGCCGGCCGCGAAGCCGAAGCCGTAGGGGAGGAACTCCCGGGCGTAGCGGACGAATCCGAACGCCAGCACCGCCCCAATCGGCTGGGGGAGACTCGAGAAGACGGCCCACCAGACGAGCTTCCAGTTCGCGACGCCCATCGCCGACAGCGGGATCGAGATCGCCGTCCCCTCGGGGACGTTGTGGATCGAGATCGCGATGGTCATGAAGATCGCCAGCAGCGGGACTGTGAACCCGAGGAACTGGGTGCCGCCTTCGAGGCCGAGATCGGCGAAGGAGACGCCGATCGCGACGCCTTCGGGAAAGCTGTGGACGGTCAGCACGCCGAGGATGAGCACGAGCTTCTTGAAATCTGCCTCCTCGTACTCACGGGGGTCGATATCGACGTCCAGCAACACGTCGTGGGCGACGATCACGAGCGCGACGCCGGCGGCCATCCCGATCGCGATCTCCAGTGGCGTCCCCTCGGCAAGCCCCTCTTCGACGAGCCCGAAGGTCGACGCCGAGAGCATGATCCCCGAGGCGAGCCCCCAGAGAACGACGTTCCGGCGGTCGCTGATTGAGTCGAACAGGAGGAAGGGGACGGCGCCGAGCCCGGTCGCCAGCGCCGTCACGAGGCCGGCGACGAACACCAGCACGAGGTTCTCGAACAGCGCCATCTACACCGAAAATCGGAGAGCGGCCGGAAAGAGCCAGCGGTCGATCGGCTTCGTGACGGCGAACCGGCGGTCGATCGGTACTCGGCCGGCGGTCGCCCGCCTTCGAGACGCCGCGCTCGAGTGTCACGATAACTATATTACGGAGAGCTGATAACACCTCCCCGATCACGAGATGGGATCGGCCAGCGAGCGGGTCGTTCCGGGAGGCCGGAGATGAGCGGCCCCCGTCGCATCGCGACGTGGCTCACCGACCACGCCGCGGTCGTCCTCGTCGCGGCGCTGCTGGTCACGGTCGTTCTCGGGGCCGGACTGCCCCACCTCGAGGGGGAGTCCTCGCTTGGGCAGTTCGAGAGCGACTCGCCGGAGCGCCAGGCCCAGCGGGCGGCCGCGGAGCGATTTTCGTCCGGACAAGCGGAGAATCAGACGACCGTCCAACTCGCCGTTCGCGGTGCGGAAGACGACGTCCTCTCGAGGCAATCGTTGCGTTCGACCCTCGAACTCCAGCGAGCGATCCGCGAGGACGAGCGGATCGAACCGACGCTCGCCGACGAGTCGCCGACGGTCGGCCTCGAGAACGTCGTGGCGACGTCGCTCGTCCACCGTGACGAGATCGCGGCCATGGAGGCCCGCGCCGAGGAACTGGAACGACGCGAGCGGCGGCTCAACGCGACCGCCGAGGAGCTACGGACGGCACTCGAGGACGTCCGCGACCGCCAGCGGGCGTACGACGAGTTGAACGACTCTCACGAGGCGGGGGAAGTCGGCGAAGGAGAGTACCGGAATCGGTCCGACGAACTGGACGCGGAGATCGAGTCGATCGTCGCGGAGGCCGCCGCCGATCTCGACGCGAACGAAACCGCGGCGTTCGAGCGCGCGGCCGGGACCGTCAGAGCGACCCAGCGCACGCTGCACGCGACCGACCGCGACGAGTTCGACAGCGACGCCGTCTACCGGCGCGCCCGGAACCGCCTCGAGGACGACCTATCGGCGGCCTACACGGACGGGACGGTCGGCGTCCTGAGCGACGAGTACGAGCGGCTCCGCGCCGACGCCGCTGACCTCCGCGCCGAGCGGCGGGCGCTCGAAGAGTCGGGCCAGCCGCCGCTGGACGAGCAGCTCGCGGCCCTCGAGGCGGCCAACGCGTCTACCTACGAGGCGACGCTCGAGCGGCTCCTCGAGGAGCGGGAGGGGCCGTTCAGCGACCTCGCCCTCGAGTTCCTGCCGGCCGATTACGAGCCGGGCGACGATGCGGGGCCGCCGGAGACGCGACTGATCGTCGTCACGCAGGACCGCGATCCCGACGCGTCCGGGAACGGACCGGACGCCGTCGACGAGCGACACGTCGAGAGCCAGCGGGCGATCGCGTCGCTGGCAGACGACCACGCCGCGGGAGCCGATCACGAGTACGCGATCTTCGGGTTCGGACTGTTCTCCGAGGAGATCGAGCGGTCGCTGACCGAGAGCCTGACCATCGTCGCCCCCATCGCGGTGGCGTTCGTCGTCCTGACGTTGGCGGTCGCGTACCGCGATCCCCTGGATATCGCCCTCGGCGTCCTCGGGATTCTGGCGGTACTGGTCTGGACGTTCGGCTTCGCGGGGTGGGCCGGAATCGCGATCAATCAGGTGCTGGTCGCCGTCCCCGTGTTGCTGATCGGGCTGTCGATCGACTACGCCGTCCACGTGATCATGCGCCACCGGGAGCACCGCGAACGGGCTTCGGCGGGTGACGACGCCGTCGCGAGTGCGTCCGAGACCGACGCATCCGACGTCCGCGGCTCGATGACTACAGCGCTGGCGGGCGTCGGGATCGCGCTCGCGTGGGCGACCGTGACGACCGCGGTCGGCTTCCTCTCGAATCTCGTGAGTCCGATCGCGCCGATCCGGGAGTTCGGACTGGTCAGCACCGTCGGCATCCTCGCCGCGTTCGCGATCTTTGGGGCCGTCGTCCCGGCGGCGAAGGTCGAGATCGACGCGCGGTTGGAGCGACGCGGTATCGACCGCCGCCGGAGAGCGTTCGGGACGGGAGCTCGCCTCGGTTCGATCCTGTCGCTCGGGGCTCGAGCGGCCCGCACCGCGCCGCTCGCGGTGGTGGCCTGCGCGCTCGTGCTCACTGTCGCGAGCGCCTACGGCGCGACGACCGTCGATACGACCCTCGAGCAGGACGACTTCCTCGTCGAAGAGCCCCCCGAGTGGACCGACGACCTCCCCGATCGGATCGCGCCCGGCGAGTACCGGGCCAATCGGGACCGGACGTACCTCGAGCGGCACTTCCAGGGCGGGTCGGCTCGGACGCAGGTCCTCGTCGAAGGCGACGTGACCCGTCCCGAGACCCTCCGGCGGCTCGCGGCGGCGCAAAACGAGACCGGCGAGATGGAGACGGTCGCGACCGACTCGAGCGACGGTTCGGCGGTCGAGAGCCCGCTGACGGTGATGGAGACGGTCGCCGCAGAGAACGAGTCGTTTAACGCTAGCTTCCAGGTGGCCGATCGAGACGGCGACGGGATTCCCGACCGGAACGTCGGCCGCCTATACGATCGACTCTTCGAGATCGCACCCGACGAAGCCGCGACCGTCATCGCTCGCCCGGAAGGGAGCGACGGCGCCGCCGGATCGCGATCGGCGATCGACGAGTCGTCGGCCGGCGGCGAGTACGACTCCGTTCGGCTGCTCGTCGACGTCCGCAGGGACGCTCCCGGCGAGCGCGTGACGCGGGAGACCCGCGCGCTCGCCGCCACGCTCGAGTCGGAGAGTGCCGGAGACGGGACCGGAACCGGAACCGCTACCACCCGGACCGTCGGGTCGACCGCGACCGTGACGGCGACCGCGACCGGCAACCCGGTCGTCACCCACGTCCTCGAGCGGGCGGTCCTGACCGCGATGCTCGAGAGCCTGGCGATCACGCTGGCGGTGGTCGCGGCGATCCTCGCCGTCGCGTACCGCCTGACGGGCGTCGGAGCCGCGTTCGGCGCGGTGACCGTGCTCCCGGTCTGTCTGACGGTCCCCTGGACGCTCGGAACCATGGCGGTACTGGGAATCCCGCTGAACGCGCTGACGGGGACGGTGGCCAGTCTGACCATCGGGATGGGCGTCGCCTACTGTCTCCACGTCGGGTCCCGGTACCGGATGGAACTCCGGCGCGGGGCCTCGACCGACGACGCGCTGGCGGCGACCGTTCGCGGAACCGGCGGCGCCCTGCTCGGCAGCGCGGCGACGACGATCGGCGGCGTCGCGACGCTGGCGCTCGCGATCGTTCCGATCCTCCGCCAGTTTGGGGCGATCACCGCCCTGCTGATCGCGTACGCGTTCGCGGCGAGCGTGTTCGTGCTTCCGTCGCTGCTCGTGCTCTGGACGCGTGCAGTCGGCCCGGAGTCCGCCTCGGGCGCTTCTGGTGACGAAACGTCGCTCGAGACCGGTTCCACGGGGGACGCGATCGAGACGTCGGCCGATACCGGGACAGCCGCTGACGCGCCCAGCGAGAGCGAAGCGACGGCCGACGCCGTGGCTGGCGACTCGAGCGACGACGCGCCCGTCAAAACGTCCTGACGCGAGAAATATAACGCGATGGAACTATTTTTTGTACGAACGTGCGTACGGGGAGCGTAATGACCGATCGCGAGTACGCGAGCGTCATCGTCGTCGCGCTGCTGATGGTCGCCAGCGGGGGCGTGACGTACGCCGGCGGCCAGCCGGCCGCGGTCGGCTCCGAGTATGACACCGCCGAGCCGGTAGTCGACGAGCTACTCACCCGGTTCGACGCCGGCGGCGAGGCCGACGCCGTGTACGTCGACGGCTCCGGCGACGCCGTCTTCTATTACGAGAATGACCACGCCGTCACCGCCGCGGTTCCGATCGAGGGCGAACTCGGCGCCGACGCCGGAACCGGGCTCGTCCGCGCGCTCTACGCCGGCGACCTCGAGCGGATAACGGTTCAGGATCGGGCAGCGACCGGGAATGCGACGATGGAGGCGACGCCCGAGTCGGTCACCAGTTCCGGCACCCTCGCGGTCGACGAACGGGACGTCGAGTCGTACTCGGTCGACGGGCAGCGGACGCAGACCGCCGAGACCTCGTCGAGAAGTCTGACCCTCGAGACCACCCTCGCGAACGAGACGCGGCTCTACGAGTCGGTCGAAACGGAGGGCACGCTCGAGACCACGGCGACGACCGTCTCCGCGTCGGGGTCGGTCCGAACGAGGGTTTCGGACGACCGCAACGGAACCGACGGCCCGATCGCGCTCGACGAGCGGCGGAATCTCACCGTCACCGAAACGAACGGAACCGTCCGTCTCGAGGCGTCGGAACGCCGAACGGTCGGGACGTGGGAACGCGACCGCTGGGAGACCGAGGCCGACGCGCGACGGAGCCTCGAGAACCGGTACGATCGGCTCGCGATCGGGCTGGGCGGCGAGGCCTCGCTCTCGCTCGAGTCCTACGCGTTCGACAACGCCAGCGATCGGGAGACGGTGGAAGTGGCGTACACCGTCGCCTTCACCGACGTCAAGGACGGGCTGGCCGACCGGGTGGTCCGAGAGTTCCAGACGACCGCGGATCTCGAGCTCGACGAACACGAATCGCGGGTGCTCTCCGATCGGCTCGCAGCCGCGTCGATCGAGGAGGTCTCCGTCGACGGCGTCCAGCGGGGCCTCGAAACCGATCTCGAGTGGACCGCCGAGCTCCGGGGCACCGACGGACTGGTGCTCGGCCTCGCCGAAATCGCCGGCTCGAACGATCGTCTGGCCGACGCGTGGGCCGACCGGTACGACGCGGTTCGGGCCGACCTCGAGGCCCAACGCGGGGCGGGTCTCGTCCGGCGGACCGAGTGGAACGCGTCGATCGATCACGACCGCGCCGCGGGCCAGACGACCGTCGATATCGCCGCCGAATCGAACGCCGAGAACTGGCGGCGCTACGTCGCGGAGCGCGAGGATCGCGGCCTCGGCCCGGTTCCTGAGACGACGGCGACGCTGACCGGAACGCAGAGCGAGGCCGGCCTCGAGACGCGGTACGAGTACGAGACGGATCGCGGCGGCGTCGGAACGGCGTCGTTCGAACAGCTCCTTCGGCTTGCGGACGACGATCTGGGGTCGACGATCGATGTCGCGGTCGCACCGCTCACTGACGCGTCCTTCGAGGTCGCACGCATCGATGCGACAGTCGACGACGGCACCGTCGAACTCGAGTCCGCGGCGGCGTTCGACGGCGCGCCGTCCCTCGAGGGAGCGTCGGGAGAAACGAGTGCGGCGATCCACGCCGTGACCGAGGGCGAACGGACGGAGATCTACGTGACGAGTCCGTCGGCCTTCGGCGGCGACGCGAGCACCGACGAGGTCCGCGCCCACGCCCGCGTCGGACCGGCGACCGACGTGTACGGCCCCGGCGAGTGGGACCGCGAGTTCCCGTCGGTCGACGCCGACGCCGCTCGGTCGTTTCTCGAGGTCGACGACGACTCCGAGAACCGCGACGGCGCTGGCTCGTCGGGGACGATGCTGCTCGGTGGAGTCGTCCTCGCGGCGCTCGTCGCGGGCGGGCTGTGCTGGATCTCGCGGCGACGCCGTCTCGATTCCGACCACGATCGAACGACGTGAGCCGTGATCCGGACCGGTCCTCGCGGCTCCGGGCGACCGACCTGCGCCGCGATCGATGCGCTCAGTCGCTCGTGTGGAACTGCTACAAACCTGTCCATTCTCCCGTCTCCCGTGGACAACTGAGACGCCGACGAGAGACCAACCGCTGTCGGAAATAACTGTAGCTCGATCCGTTAGGGAAATTTATAAATCACTGTTGGGACAAATACTATATTAATGTCAGGAAACAGTCCGCATCGAGCAACGAGACGAGTGCTGCCGATCGTGATGGCAGTCGTGATGATTACGTCGGTGTTCGCCGGCGGCGTGTTGGCGGCCGAATCGCCCGACGAGTCGGAGATCGCCGACGAGGCGTACGTGACCGGCGAGGGCGATGCCGTCCTCGTCTACGAGGAGAACGTCACAGAGAGCGGAACGGGCGAGTTCGGTGTCGACGTCTCCGAGGGGATCGTCTACGCGCTGCTAACCGACGACCTCGAGGAAGACGTCTCCGCGGCGTTCGACCTGTGGGCCGATCCCGGTAGCGTCAACAGTTCGACCGCGCTCACCGCGGATCGCCCCGACGAGGTCGACGACTTCTCGATGGACGTCTCGGGTGCCTACACCGACGAGGAAGCCTCGTTCGAAGCCGACACCCAGCTGACGGTCAACGCCAGCGAGGAACCGATGGCGATGTACTTCGACGAGGCGATGACGTCGGGATCGATCGAATCGAGCGTGGACCACCTCGCGACGAGCGGCGAGTACGCCTTCGGGACGAACCTCCCGCAGAATTCGCCGACGGAAGCGGTCGACCTCAGCGTCTCCGGAACGGACGGGAACTATTCCCTCGAGATCCGCCAGAAGCAGGCGCTCTCGGGGACGGAAGTCGATCAGTGGGAGAACAAGAAAGCCGCCAAAAAGACCCTCGAGGAGCGGTTCGGCATAGTCGCCGCCGATCTCGGCGGCGAAGCGACGGTGACGATCGACGAATACGCGCTCGAGGAGGAGCGCGATCAGCAGGTCCTCGATATCGCGTACTCGGTCGAATACCAGGACCTCGACGCGTTCGCGCCGATCGTCGCGGCCGAAATCGCCGACGATCCGGAGGTCGACCTCACGCAGGACGAGGCCGAAGCGTTCCTCGACGGCGTCTTCGGCGTCGAGATGAACACGATCGAACTGAGTCACAGCCAGAGCGACACGGCGGTCGAGGGCGAGTGGCACGCCGACGTCAGCAACCTGACCCCGCTCGCAGAGAGCGCGGTCGACCTCTTCGAGAGCGTCGACGACGAGGAGTTCCAGGAACTCGGCGTCACCGAGGATCTCCGAGCGCAGTTCGAGGCCCGGTCGGAAGCGGACCTCGTTCGGACCACCGAGTGGGAAGCCGAACTCACGTCGAACGACGGCGATGAGACGGTGACGCTGACGGCCTCGATGAGCGCCGACAGCGAGAACTGGGACGCGTACGTCGACGAACTCGAGGAACGCGAAATCGAGCGACAGGCCAATCTCACCTTCGAGGGGCACGGCGAAACGGTCGACGACGAGATCGAGTTCGAACTGGCGATCGACGTCAGCCAGGACGACCTGTTCGACACCGGACTCGCGGCGCTGACCCAGCAACTCGAGAACGACTCGGCGGTCGGTGAGGACGATCTCGAACTCTGGCAGGCCCTCGAGGACGCCGACCTCCAGGTATCGGGTCTCGACGTCGACGCGAGCGACGGTACGACGACGGTGACTGCGGGCGCGAAGTTCGATAACTTCTCCGCGTTCGAGGAGATCATCGAGGACGAGTTCCACGGCGTCTCCGTGAGCCACATTTACGCCGAAGCGGACGACGAGACCGAGACCCGGTACCTCTACGCCGACGGCCTCGTCGACGCCGATCCGTCCGAGGACGACGTCAGGGAGACCGCGCTCGTCGACAGCGAGACGGAGATTCACCTCGACGCGTCGCTCGAGGAACATCCCCGACTCGACGTGGCGGAGGCAGGCGAGTTCCTCGGGGTCGAAACCGAGGGCGAGAACGAAACTGACGGAAACGAGACCGGCGGAAACGAGACCGATAGCGACGACGGGGAGGACGGCGACAGCATGCCGGGATTCGGCGTCACGGTCGCGCTCGCCGCCTTGCTCTCGATCGCACTGCTCCGGAGACGGAACTGAACGGCCGGCTCACCGAGATAACGGCGTTTCGACGCATCGATGGGCGGTCGACGGACGACGATCCGTCGCCAATTGAAAATCGAGTTCGTCTTTTTCCGGCGAGAACGGACGGAGCCCTACAGGAACTGATCGAGTTTGAGGTGCTGTTTCGCGAAGCGGGCGAGCAGCGGCGCGTCGTCGATATCGAACAGCTTCGCGAGGGCGAGAATATTTCCGTTGTTCGCCGCCGCGAGCGTCTCCTCGTCGAGGCGGTGGAGATCGGCCATGAACTGATCGTAGCGCTCGTTCGGCGCGAGGTAGAGCAGTTGGGTCATCAGCAGTCGCTTGCGCTGGTTGGGCGCGACGTCGCGGTGCCAGAGGGTGTCGTACACCTCGAGGTTCTCGGCGGTCGGCTCGAGGCCGTGTTTGAGACAGCTGTCGACGGCGACGGCCGCGACGCGACCGGACTGCATGCACTTGTTGATCCCCTCGCCCCACAGCGGGTCGACCGTCGGGACGGTGTCGCCGATGGCCATGAACCGGTCGGTGTGCATCCGTTCCGGCAGCTGGAGGTGGGCCGAGCCTCGGTGTTGTTTCCCCTCGAGGCGCTCGGCGTTCGCGAAGCGGGGGTCCGTCTCGAGCCAGTGCTCGAGGTAGTCGTCGACCGTGTGGCCGTCCTTGGCGTACCGACTGTGGTGCTCGTTCTGGAGGTAACAGAGTCCGACCTTGGCGGTGTCCTCGCCGGTGTGGAAGACCCACGAGTAGCCGCCGGGGGCGATCTCGTGGTCCAGTCGGAGCATCATCGCGTCGTTCAGGTCGGCGAACCCGGGCCGGTCGATGTCGATCCCCTCGAATTCATACTCGATGCCGATCGCGTGGTTCTCGCGTTTCAGGTCGACGACGTCGAGTTTCTTCGCTAGCGGTGCGGACGGTCCCGTCGCGTCGATCACGATATCGCCGTAGACCTCCTCGTCGCCGTTGTACCGAACGCCGACGATCTCGCCGTTCTCCATGATCGGAGCAGTGACGCGGGCGTCAAACAGGTACTCCGCACCGCCGTCGCGACCGTCCTCGACGAGGAAGCGCTTGAAGTCGGCGAACTCAAGCACCGCGCCGGGCTGTTCCTGCACGTAGTGGTCGGTCGGCGACTCGAGGACGACGCTGTCGGTGTACTGCATGACGACGTCGTCCGGGATCCCGAAGGAGGCCATCATCGACGGGAACGTTCCCGCTGTCGACTTGTTGCTCTGGCGCGGGAACTCGTCTTCCGACTCGGTCTCGAGGACCACGACGTCGTAGCCCCTGGCAACGAGGTCGCGTGCGCACTGTCCCCCGGCGGGACCGGCACCAGCGATGACCACATCGTAGCGGTTGTTCATACCGCCGAAACTATTTCGAAGCCACATTAGTTTATTCAGTTACGGTGGAGTGTCCGTCCCCAGACAACGAGTTTCGAAGGAGGGGGAAGGGACGTCCCAGAGCCGATGCAGGCGCCTTCCGGACCTCTCGAACGGAGATGACGCGCTCCCCCCTTCGGTCGCCGGCCGTCAGCGAACGATCGTCACCGGAACGGACGATCGGCGGGCGATCCGTTCCGCGACGCTCCCGAGCAAGACCCGCGAGATGCCCGACCGGCCGTGACTGCCGACGACGATCCGGTCGACCGCGCGATCGGTCGCGTACTCGAGGACGGCGGCCGCGGGCTGACCGGTCAGGAGTGCCGTCTCGATCTCGCAGTCCCGCTCGGCCGCTGCCTCCAGGGCCGTCTCGAACAGCGCGGTCGCCCGCTCCCGGCGCTGTTTGCGGATCCCGTCGGCGCCGATGTGTGCGGCCTCGCCGTAGCCGCTCTCGTTCGGATCGATGACGTGGACGACGACGATATCGTCGTCGGCGTGGTTCTCGAGCGCGTACTCGAGGGCCGCCCGACCGGGATCCGACTCGTCGAGAGCGACCAGAATCGTCATGGACGACGGTTCGGCCCGCAGCCACTTGGAGGTGCCACACCGTTCACAGCCACTGCAGCGACGTTCCGAACCCAGTCGGTCGTTGACGCCCCGATGGCGCTACCGAAACGTCCGAATACGGGCGACAACTCGTCGTTACTCGAGTCTCGGCGTTCACAGTCGGTCGCGGAGCAACGGCTTGCAGCGACTCGCGAACCCGCGACCGCGACTCGGCTCGTGGTGGGACGGGGGTTGAGCGGAACGACCGGTCGGGGACGAGAGTCCGTTTCGACTCGTTCGGTGGTGCTTGCAAAGCCAACGGATGCAATGACGGGAGTGGTACGCGTATGCTTGTGAAGGTCAACCAATGAGTACGAAAACGCCACGGAAGGCCGACATCTTGCGTCCGATACAGAACACGTCGACGAAGTACTTCGCGCTGGCCGCCGTCGCGGGATTGGCGTTTACCCTGTTCCTGCTCGGCTGGTTCTACCAGCTCTACGAGGGAATGGTCGTCACCGGCCTCGCGGACTGGGGGTCGGGCGGCGGCGTCACGTGGGGCGTCTACATCGGTGCGTTCATCTGGTGGGTCGGGATCGCACACGGCGGCATCATCCTCTCAGCCGCCGTCCGGCTGCTCGGGATGGAACGGTACATGCCGGTCGCTCGCCTGGCGGAGCTGCTGACGATCGCGGGACTCTCGGCGGCCGGCTTCTACATCATCGTCCACATGGGTCGGCCCGACCGGATGGTCACGAGCGTGCTGGGCCACTACCACATCACGGTCCACAACTCGCCGCTGGTGTGGGACGTGACCGTCATCACCGCCTACCTCGTGTTGACGGCGACCTACCTCTCGCTGACGCTTCGCTACGACGTCAGCCGGCTTCGCGATCAGTTGCCGGATCGGTTCGGTCCGATCTATCGGTTCATGACGATCGGCTACACCGAGAAGGAAGACGAGATCATCGAGCGAATGGTCTGGTGGCTCGCGCTGGCGATCATCATCATGGCCCCGCTCTTGCTCCACGGCGGCGTCATCCCGTGGCTGTTCGCGGTGATCCCGACGATGCCGGGCTGGTTCGGCGCCGTTCAGGGCCCGCAGTTCCTCACTATCGCCCTCACCTCGGCGATCAGCGGCGTTATCCTGCTGTCCTACGCCTTCCGCTGGGCCTACGACTGGGATCACATCATCACCGATGACATCTTCCGCGGCCTGCTGCTGTGGCTCGGCTTCTTCTGTCTGCTCTTCCTCTGGCTGCAGCTCCAGCAGCTCGTCACCGGCCTGTTCACGGCACCCGTGGACGTCACCCACGCGGCCGAGGGGCGGATTCACCAACCGCTGTACGTCCTCGCGATGGGGCTCGTCTTCACGGCGCTCGCGTTCATCTTCGCACAGACGATTCGCCCGGCGCTGTTCACCAAGAAGCGATCCGTCGCCGCCGGCCTCATGGTCCTCACCGGGACGCTGATCGAGAAGATTCTGTTCGTCGTCGAGGGATTCCTGCACCCGACGCTCGACATCTACGGCGCGGTGCCCGGCGAGTACTCCCCGAGTCTCATCGAAATCTCGTCGCTGACCGGCACGGTCGGGATGGTGACGCTGTTTTTCCTCACGGTGGCCAAACTGTTCCCGGTCGTCGAACTCCACGCGATCGAACACCTCCAGGAGAAACAGACGCCCCAGGAGGAACCGGTGACGCAAGACGACTAACGGTTCAGCCGTTATCTCCCAGTTTCGTCTACAGCCGCCTCCGTGAGCGATACCGTCCTAGCGGCGACGGGTCGGAGTCACGCCTCAACGATCGTTTCGCCGTCAGGTTCCGATCGAACGGGAAGGCCGGACACTCGAGGCCCACGCGGCCGTCACTCGGAGTAGCCTTCCTGCAGGAACGCGCCCTCGGTCTCGTAGATCGAGAGGAGCTCCTCGAGGAACTCCTCGTAGGACTCGCCCTCTTCGCAGTGGCTGTCGAGTCGTTCTTTCATGTCGTCGCTGAGTTCGATGGTGTGAGTCATAGCTGGACGGAAGCGGACGCTTCGACCGTACCGTCGTCGGCCGCCGTCAAATAGCTCGGGGGCGCGCTTGCAGCGAGACCGATCGCGTGACGGGCGACCGGTGCGGGCGACGGAGACGCCGTGTCGGGCTGGCACGGGACGGCCCCGGAGTTAACCCGGTCGTCGTGAAAGCACCGGGTATGACAGCAACACTGACTGACGACGAGGTCGGCAAGACGGTCGTCGACGCCGAAGGCAAGGAGCTCGGTATCGTCGCGAAAGTCGAGAACGGGCGCGCCTCCGTCGACCCGAACCCGTCGATCGCAGAGCAGCTCCTCGCCTCGCTGGGCGTCGAGGGCGAGGACGACGAGGACTACGTCGTCACCGAGGACATGCTCGACTCCGTCGGCGAGGAGATCGTGCTGCGCGGGAACCTCTGAGGCGGCGACGGCCGCCCGGAACGCCGTCTGCGGCTACTGCTCGAACGACTGTTCGCGCCACGTCGTCCAGTCGTACAGCCGCTCGAGTTCGCCGCCCTGCTGGCGGATGGCGACGGCGGTGTCGAACAGGAAGGCGGCGACCAGCGTCGTCCCGACGATCCAGATCGCGTCGGTCAGCGCCTCGTATCCCGACAGGAAGCCGGTCACGAGATCGACGGAGACGACGGCGGCGAGACAGAGAATCGCCGGCAGCAGGTGGCGCGTCAGCGCCGCGAGCGTCGTTCCCTCGTGGACGCGGACCGTCTGGACGGCGTAGAGCACGGCCCACGCCGAGGTGACGATCCAGCCGACGGCGATCACCGGGCGCGTCCAGTCGCTCTCGAGGAGGAAGGTCCCCCACCACGCGGCGACGAAGATCCCGATGACGGCGTAGTCGGCCCACGCGGGGACCAGTCGCGATCGCCCCTCGCCGGGCCGTTCGGCGTGGTACATCGCGCGGATCGCCAGCGCGAGAAAGAGGATGAAAAACAGCACCGCGCCCTCGGCGAACAGGGAGAGCGAGTCGGCCTCGAGCGCCACCGTCCCGATGTCGGTGACGGCGTACACGATCGCGGCGCCGATCGCGGCGAAGAGGTACCACTGCGCTTCGCGGACGTCGGCGACGAGGACGTCACGGACGAAGACGTACGTGTAGTACAGCAAAACGAGCGCGGCGACGCCGACCGCGAGGGAGGCGAACAGCTGCCCGATCGCGACCGTCGCTTCCGGATCGCTGGCGTCGAACGCGAGTAGCGGTGCCGAGACGAGCATTATCGGGCGAGTGTTGCTCGGCGACCATGTAAAAGCCCGCCCTCAGTTACCGTAGGTCGGGAACACGACGCGAGGGCGCTCGATCAGCGTCGCGGCGGTCGCCGAACCGGGTTGCACGCGGACGTCGGGGGCGATATGTGGGTACGGAGAAGGAAAAGTGGTCGCTCGAGGCGACCACGGACGGTCGATCGAGTCGATGCTGGTGAACCGCTGGGGCGATCCCGCTCACGGACTCTCGTCGTAGAGGTCGCGAGTGGGTTCGCCGTCGACGTGGATCGCGGCGAGAACGCCCTTGCGGGTCGCGCGGGTCAGCGCGTGGTCGACGAGCTTGACGGGGCCGGGGACGGGGAACTCCATCTCGCCGGCGGTCGTCGTCCCGGGGGCGACGGGCGCGGTCTCGATGTTGCGGTCGGGGTCGGTCAGGAGGTCGCCGTCGCGGTAGTAGCGGCTCCAGACGTTCCCGATGGGGTGGACGGCGCTGGTGAGGTTGGGGCCGCCGTTGGCGAAGTACACCCGCGCGGTCTCGCCCGTGTTGGCCTGCATGGCGTGGTCCTCGGTGAGGCCGTAGGCCTGGCCGTTGAAGACGACATAGGTGGGCTGTTCGGCGAGCATGGCGTCGAAGTCGAAGGCGTGGTGGCCCTCCTCGCCGACCTCGCCGTCGGTGTAGAGCTCGTGCTGGCCGAGGTAGTACTCGCGGTCGACCTCCGGAAGCCCCTCCTCGGGTTCGACGAGGATCGCGCCGAACATACCCGAGCTGATGTGGTAGTCCATGTTCGGGATCGCGCAGTGGTAGATGAACACCCCGGGGTAGTCGGCGGTGAAGCTGATCTCGGCGGGATCGTCGCCGGGGCTGACCGTCGTCGCCTCGGCGCCCCCACCCGGCCCGTAGACAGCGTGGAAGTCCATGTTGTGCTGGGCCATGTTGAGCTCCTCGGGCACGTCGAAGGTGAGGTTCACGCGGTCGCCCTCGCGAACTCGGATCATCGGCCCGGGCACCTGGCCTTCGAAGGTCATGTACTCGAAGGTGACCCCCGGCTCGATCTCGGCGACCAGCCGCTCGGTGCGGACGGTCACGTCGTGGACGCGGGGCTCGCACCAGTCGACCGGCGGGGGCACGTCCGTCGGGTCCCGGGCGATCCGGTCGACGTCGACAGCCTTCGCCGCCGACAGACCCTCCTCGTCGCCCGCCGGCTCCGTCTCGTTCGCCGCGCTGTCCGCCTGGGGCCGGTCGCCGCCGAGGCAGCCGGCCACCGCGATGGTGCCGGCCGCGCCCAGCGCCGCCATGAACTGCCGTCGGTTTGCTGCTGTCGTTGTCATTGGCCTTCTCCTCATCTCTACCTACGAGTGGACATACGGTCAATACCCGCGACAATTCTCGAGCGATAGTAATCTCGGCGGCGCTTCCCCTGATACACAGGGTGTTTAAATATACCCGAACATTGTTCGATTCACACAGTACGGTCGGCCCATCGTCGCGGCTCGAAACCGATCGCCAGAACGAACACGACGCCGACCGACGGACGGGGTATGGACCCCATCGAGTTGCGCGAGACGATGCCGGCCCTCGAGTCCGGCGCGTATTTCAACTGGGGTGCGGGCGGTCCGAGCCCGCGCCGCGTCGTCGAGGCGGCCGAATCGGCTCTCGAGTCCCACGAGTTCGAGGCCCCGACGAGCGAGGGGCAGTATCCCGCGGCGTTCGACGCCTACGACGAGGCGCGAGACGCGATCGCGGACCTGCTGGGCGTGGCGCCCGCCGAGATCGCGCTCACGGAGAGCACGACCGACGGGATCAACCGCGTCGCAGGCGCGCTCGACTGGGACGACGACATCGTCGTTCGAACCGACCTCGAGCACTCCGCGGGAATCCTGCCGTGGCAGCGCCTCGAGCGCGAGCGGGGGGTCGATGTGCGGGTTCTCGAGACCGAACGCGGACGATTGGACCTCGAGGACGTGACGGCGGCGGCCGAGGACGCGACGCTGTTCTGCGTGAGTTCGCTCACCTGGACCCACGGTACCCGACTGCCGGTGTCCGAAATCGTCGATATCGCCCACGACGCCGGCGCGCTGGTCCTCGTCGACGCCGTGCAGGCGCCCGGCCAGCGACCGGTCGACGTCCGCGAGTGGGGCGCCGACTTCGTCGCCGCCGCGGGCCACAAGTGGCTCGTCGGCCCCTTCGGCTCCGGCTTCCTGTACGTTCGCGAGGGGCTCGAGCGCGAGCACGACCTCGTTCCCGCCGCGATCGGCTATCGCAGCGTCGTCGACCCGAACGCCGCCGAGTACGAGTACGCGCCGGGAGCCGGACGGTTCGAAGTCGGCACGGCGAGCCCCGCGCCGCACGCGGGACTGGCGGAATCGATCCGGGCGCTCGAGGAGGTCGGTCTCGACGCGATCGAATCGCGGATCGAACGGCTCACCGATCGGCTCAAGGACGGCCTCTCGGACGAGCGACTGCTGAGTCCGCGCGGCTTCGAGTCCGGCCTCGTCACTATCGACGTCGAGGATCCCGAATCGACCGTCGAACGGCTTTCCGACGCCGGAATCGTCGTCAGGTCGCTGCCCGACCCCGACGCGATCCGGGCGTCGGTCCACGCGTTCAACACCCCTGAGGACGTCGATAAGTTGCTCGAGGCGCTCGAGGCGGCGGAACCGTGACCTCGACCGACGCGTCGACCGCACCCAGCCGCCGAGAACAGCGGTGTGGATGTAAGGTCCTCCGTGACGTCGATGGCGTATGTTCGAACGGATCCTCGTGCCGACGGACGGGAGTGGCCCGGCAAACGCAGCCCTCGAGTACGCCGGCGAGATCGCCGCCGAGGAGCAGGTGACCGTCCACGTCCTGCATGTCGTCGATCCGGACGAGGAGGACGACGCCGACGAATTGCTCGCCGAGAGCCGCGAGTGGGCCGGCGGTACCGACGCGACCGTTATCGACGAAAAGCGAACCGGCGAGCCGCGGAAGGCGATCCTCGAGTACGCCGCGAACAACGGAATCGACGCGATCGTGATGGGGACTCGCGGGCGCCGCGGCGTCGGCCGACTCCTGCTGGGCAGCGTGACCGAATCGGTCGTCCGCGACGCCACGGTCCCCGTTCTCGTCGTTCGGGGCGCGTCCGAGGTCAAACGCCGCTATCCGTTCGAGACGATCTTGGTTCCGACCGACGGCAGCGTCCACGCCGAGGTGGCCCTCGAACGCGCGTTGGCGATCGCGAGACACGACGACGCGACCGTGCACGTCCTCTCGGTGGTCGACGTGACGCCGGCGGCGATCGACGACCGAAATGATCTCCGCCTCGAGCGACTCGAGAACTACGCCCGCGATGTCGTCGATGACGCGATCGCAGCGGCCGAGAAGTCGTCCGTCGACACGGTGAGTACAGTGCAATACGGGTCGATCGACAAGCAAATTCGGACGTACGCGGACGAGATCGATGCCGACCTAATCGTGATGGGAACGCACGGGCGCAGCGGCCTCGATCGACTGCTGTTAGGCAGCGCGACGGAACGGGTGCTGCGGACGGCGAAGACCCCCGTACTGACGGTCCGTGCGTCGACCGACGACCGGGCAGCAGACTGACCCGAGATACCGAGGCGAACACGTCCGTCTCATCGGTTACTCGCTCTCCGTCGATCCCGAACTGGTGGCGGCCTCGAGCATCGTCTCCCGCTCGTCGAAGTACGCCGGGGCGTCGCGGTCGGCCTCGAACTCGAGCAGGCGGGAGAGAGCGTCCTCGCCGTCGTCGACGTCCTCGGCCAACTCCTCGGCGAGGTCCGTGTACTCGCCGGCCAGCGTCTGGAAGACCTCCATTCGGGTCTGTTTGGCCTCGAGCAGCAGCTGTTTCTCCTTGACGTTGCTCTCGAGTTCCTCGAATGCGTCGAGGTCCAGTTCGTCGCCGGGGCCGTCCGGCGTCGACGGGGCGTCGGTCCCCGTCGTCGCCGTCGAGTGGTCCTCGAGTTGCCCGCGGAGTTCGGCCATGTCCTCGTCGATCTCGGCGAGCAGGTCGTCGGCCTCGGAGCGCATGGTCTCGACGCGGCCGGAGAGGAGTCCCGCTTGCGTGTGGCAGTAGTCGACGAAGTCGTCGACCGCCAGGCCGGGGTCGGTGTCGTCGCTCATGACTTTCCGTTGGGGAGTCCGACCGAAGTCACTTTGGACTGGGGACTCGGATCGTCACGAGGTCGCGGCGACGGAGCGTTCGATCGGGCTAGCTGCTAGCAAATCCCAGGCTATCGGGCTTTCAGACCCGTTAAGTCCTTCCGGCCACTGACTCCATCACAGTGAATCGAGCAGCGAGTCGCGCAATTACTCAGTCACCGATCACCACGAAATTATGAGCAAGGACTACATCGAGGTGCGGGGCGCGGAGGAACACAACCTCAAGGACCTCGACGTCACCATTCCGCGCGAGGAGTTCACCGTCGTCACCGGCCTGTCGGGGTCGGGCAAGTCCTCGCTGGCGTTCGAGACGATCTACGCCGAGGGCCAGCGGCGGTACATCGAGAGCCTCTCAGCGTACGCCCGGAACTTCCTCGGGCAGATGGACAAGCCGCAGGTCGAGACCGTCGAAGGGCTCTCCCCGGCGATCTCGATCGACCAGAAGAACGCCGCGAACAACCCCCGATCGACGGTGGGGACCGTCACGGAACTCCACGACTATCTCCGTCTCCTCTACGCCCGCGTCGGCACCCCCCACTGTCCCGAGTGCGGCCGCGAAGTCGGCGAACAGTCGGCCCAGAACATGGTCGAACGCATCCTCGAGCTCCCCGAGGGCACGAAGGTCAAGCTGGCGGCGCCGGTCGTCCGCGACCAGAAGGGGGCCTTCGAGGACCTCTTCGAGGAATTAGTGTCGGAGGGATACGCCCGCGTCGAGATCGACGGCGAGGAACACGACCTCACGCTGGACGATCCCGATCTGGACGAGAACTTCGATCACACCGTCGACGTCATCGTCGACCGCGTGAAGGTCTCCGCGGAGGACCGCCCGCGCATCATCGACAGCGTCGAAACCGCGCTCGACGAGGCCGAGGGCGTCCTGAAGGTCATCCTGCCGGACGCGCCCAAAGACGTCGCGAGCGACCTCGGCGAGGCGGCCCGTCGGACGGGCGCGCTGGGCGACGAGACCGAGGAGGACGACCGCTTCGTCGTCGAGTTCTCGAAGGACCTCGCCTGTACCCACTGCGGGATCGACGTCCCCGAGATCGAGACCCGCTCCTTTTCGTTCAACTCGCCCCACGGCGCCTGTCCCGAGTGCGAGGGGCTGGGCGAGACCAAGGAGGTCGACGAGGATCTGGTCGTCCAGGACGAGTCCAAGCCGCTCAAGCACGTCTTCGAGGCCTGGAGCTACAACCGGTCGTACTACCGGACCCGCCTCGACGCCGTCGCCGAGCACTTCGGCGTCTCGCTGTCGACGCCGTTCGAAGAGTTAGACGAGGACGTCCAGCGGGCGTTCCTCTACGGCACCGACGACGAGGTCGTGTTCAAGCGAAGCACGAAGAACGGTACCCGCCGGAAGCGAAAGCGCTTCGAGGGCGTCATTCCGAACCTCGAGCGCCGGTATATCGAGACCGACTCCGACTCGACCAGAGAGCACATCGAGGACTACATGTCCGCGACGGAGTGTCCGGCCTGTGACGGCACGCGGCTGAAGGCCGCGAGTCGGGCCGTGCTCGTCGACGGGACGGCGATCACTGAGATCAACGCGATGAGCATCGGCGACGCCCTCGAGCACTTCGAATCGATGGAGGCGAACTTCACCGAACGCGAGAAGGTGATCGCCGAGGAGATCTTAAAGGAGATCCGCGCGCGTCTGGGCTTCATGTGCGAGGTCGGCCTCGAGTACCTTACGCTCGATCGGGAGGCCGCGACGCTGTCGGGCGGCGAGAGCCAGCGCATCCGCCTCGCCACGCAGATCGGTTCCGGCCTCGTCGGCGTCCTCTACGTGTTAGACGAGCCCTCGATCGGGCTCCACCAGCGGGACAACGACCGCCTGCTGGACACCTTGGAGGAACTGCGGGACCTCGGAAACACCCTCATCGTCGTCGAACACGACGAGGAGACGATGCGCCGAGCGGACCAGGTCATCGACATGGGGCCCGGTCCGGGCAAGCGCGGCGGCGAGGTCGTCGCCAACGGCCCCGTCGAAGAGGTCAAGGCGACCGAGGGCTCCGTGACGGGCGAGTACCTCTCCGGCCGCCGGCAGATTCCGGTCCCCGACGAACGCCGCGACGCCGACGGGGCACTCACGATCCGCGGCGCCCGCCAGCACAACTTGGACGACGTCGACGTCGACATCCCGCTCGGCAACTTCACGGCGATCACGGGCGTCTCCGGCTCCGGCAAATCGACGCTCATGCACGAGGTGCTCTACAAGGGACTGGCCCGCGAGATGAACGACAACACGTCGGTCATTCCTGGCGACCACGACGCCCTCGAGGGCCTCGAGGACATCGAGACCGTGCGCCTGATCGACCAGTCGCCGATCGGCCGCACACCCCGCTCGAACCCGGCGACGTACACCAACGTCTTCGACTACATCCGCGAGCTGTTCGCTCAGACGAAGCTGGCGAAACAGCGCGGCTACGAGAAGGGACGGTTCTCCTTCAACGTCAAGGGCGGCCGCTGCGAGGAATGCGGCGGACAGGGCACCGTCAAGATCGAGATGAACTTCCTGAGCGACGTCTACGTCCCCTGTGAGGAGTGTGACGGCGCCCGTTACAACGACGCCACGCTCGACGTCACCTACAAGGGCAAGACCATCGCCGACGTCCTCGAGATGGAAGTCGAGGAGGCCTACGAGTTCTTCGAGTCCTCGAGCCAGATCCGACGGCGCCTGAAGCTGCTGAAGGACGTCGGCCTCGACTACATGAAGCTCGGCCAGCCCTCCACGACGCTGTCGGGCGGCGAGGCCCAGCGGATCAAGCTCGCCGAGGAGTTGGGGAAGAAGGACACGGGGGAGACGCTCTACCTGCTCGACGAGCCCACCACCGGGCTCCACAGCGAGGACGAGCGCAAGCTCATCGACGTCCTCCACCGGCTGACCGACAACGGCAACACCGTCGTCGTCATCGAGCACGAGCTCGACCTCGTGAAGAACGCCGACCACATCATCGATCTCGGCCCCGAGGGCGGCGAGAACGGCGGCGAGATCGTCGCGACCGGTACGCCCGAGCAGGTCGCGCAACTCGAAGATTCCCACACCGGACGCTACCTGCGTGATCTGCTGCCGAAAGTGGATCTCGAGGGGCCGCGCGGCGAGCGCGTCGAGCCCGTGACGGCGCCGATGGACGACGACTGATCGCGACTCGACGACCGGTTTCTTGGTTTTCCGCGTTTTCCCGTTTCGCTCTCGTCTCGCCCAGCTCCGACGACCGCGATCCGAACGGGTAATGGCGGCCGCAGCCGAATCGGCGTCCGATGAACGCTCGCAAGGCCGTCCTCCGCCGCGGGCTCGCGGGCGGTGGCGCCGTGACGCTCCTGCTGGCCGTCAGCTTCGTCGCCGCGCTGGGGATTCCGACGACGCCGTCGATGATCGCGATCGTCGCGTGGCTCGTCGCCGTCGGGTGCGGGATGCTCGCCGCCGGCCGCCGGGAGCGGGTCTCGCTCGGGTCGACGACCCTCGAGTGGCCCCGCGTCGCCGCCGCCGCGATCACCCTGCTGGCCGTCGGCTGGGCCGCGATCAGCCTCATCAGCCTCCTTCGGGGCGACGGTATCACCGGACTCGGACCGCTCGAGGGCGTGCTCACCGCTGGCCTCGTGAGCTACTTCGCGTGGTTCGCCCGCGAGTGCTGGGTCGGCGGCAGCGTGATCGGGACGGAAGCGTTCGTCGTCGAAGGAGGACGGTGACGCGGGATCGGTCGGGGTCGATTCCCGTCTGACGGTCCGCCGACCGCCGGCGAACGTTTCAGACGGACCGACACCGCCGCGATCGAGACAGTCGGATATCGACGTATCAGGACCTGTATAACCGTTCAACGGCCGGCCACGAACTTTTAGTCGCTGAGTTGTTAGGACTTCGCGTGACTCGAGCCGTTCGGCCGGCGACCCGCGACGACGCCTGGGCGATCCACGAGACGGCCCGCGAGAGCTGGCACGCCGCCTACGACGAGATCCTCGGGTCCGACCGGGTCGACGAGGTCGTCGACGACTGGTACGCGATCGGCGACCTCGAGTCGTCGATCGCCGGCGCGAGCGAGCGGACGGACGTGGCCTTTCTCGTCGCCGAACCGACCGACAGCGAGTCTCGAGTGCGATCGACGGGGGAGCGCAGCGGCGAGTTCGACCGCGAGTGTGCCGGGTTCGCCCACGCCGTCCCGTGGCCGGAGGACTCCGCGGTCGGCTACCTCGCGCGCCTGTACGTCAGCCCCGAGATCTGGGGCGAGGGGATCGGGACGCAGTTGTTGACGCGACTCGAGAGAGACCTCGAGCACGCGTTCGACCGCCTGCGACTGGCCGTCCTCGCGGCCAACGACGTCGGGATTGCGTTTTACGAGTCCGCGGGGTTCGAACGCGTCGCGACCCGTGAGAACGATCTGGCCGCGGGGCTCGAGGAGTACGTCTACGAGCGACCGATAGCGACCGAGATGCGATAGCCCGAGGCGGTCGCCGATTCGGGCGACGTTTCTGATCCCTCGGCGAGCGGTTCCGGACCTTCGCCGCGCCGAACGACAATCGAGAAACAGGGGAAATCGGACGACTACCGGCCGCTACAGCGTCTTGTCGGCTTCGTCGTCGTCCACGATTTCGATCCCGCGGTTGTTGACCGCCATCGGGTCGAGGCCGACCTCCTGGAGGAAGTTCTTGTACTCCCGTTCGCACTGCTCGGCGTCCTTCTGCTTGTCGCTGGCGCGGTCGCAGAGTTCGATCAGGTTCTCGGGGACGTCGTTCTGGTAGACGATCCAGTGGTTGATCAGGTCGCTGAGCCGGCGGATGGGGCTGGTGAAGTGGCCGTAGATCTCGAAGTTCAGCGCGTGGTGGCCGCCGAAGGGGTCGTTCATGTACTTCGCGCGGGGCATCACCTTCATCACCGCCCACTGGATCTTGTCGAGTTGCCGGCCGGGCGCCTCCTCGAGCGTCGCGTTGACCGCCTTTCGCGGGTCGTCCCACGTGTCGCCGGGGATCGAGACGCCGTCTAAGTCCTGAATTTCGCGGAGGGCTTCGGACCACTCGTCGGGGCTGGGCTGGGGGTGGACCCGGTACATCGCCTCGACACCGCGATTCCACATCAGCTCGTGCGTGACGGCCTTGTTGGCCTTCAGCATGCACTCCTCGATGATCGTGTGGGCCCGGTCGCGGCTCGGGTTCAGGACGAGCGAGCCGTCCTCCTTGCGCTGTTCGTGCATTCGATTCGCGACCTCGTAGACCAGTGTGTTCTCCTCGTGGAGGTCGGCATCGGGGTCCTCGAGTCGATTTTCGGCCTGCGAATAGGTCAGGCGCTCGTCGGACTGGATGACCGACTTATAGATCTCGATGTTCTCGTAGGAGAGGTTCTCCTTGTCGAGGTGCATCTCGACGGTGTGGGCGAGTCGGTCCTCGTTAGCGACCAGCGAACAGACCGTCTCGGCGAGCACCGGCGGCAGCATGTGGACTGTGTAGCCGGGCAGGTAGACCGTGTTGCCCCGTTCGACGGCCTCGTCCCACATCGCCGTGTCGGGATTAACGTAGTGGGTGACGTCGGCGATGTGGACCCAGAGGACGTACTCGTCGTCGCGCTCCTCGATCGAGAGCGCGTCGTCGAAGTCCTGGGCGTCGATCGGGTCCGTCGTCCAGGTCGTCAGATCTCGCAGATCCTTCCGTTCGTCGATCTCGTCGCTGATCTCGGCCGTCACGCCCTCTGTTCGGGCTTCGGCCTCCTCGAGGACCTCGGCGGGGAACTCGTCGCGGAGTTCGAACTTCTCGAAGAGTTCCTCGCGTTTGTTCTCGAGGTGGCGCGCGAGGTCCTCCGAGACTTCGACCGGGCCCTGGGCCTCGGCCGTCCCGGCCTCGGCCTGTGCGTCGTTACTCATATCGGGGCCTACGGACGTGAAGGTGAAAGTCGTGTCGGGATGGGCAGGCGACCGCTGGAGCGGTCGAAGCCCGAATTGGCGCCGCTCGAGGGACGCTGTGAACTCGACGCGGTTCGCCGTCAGGACTCCTCTTCGAGCGTCCCGTAGCGCTCCTCGACGGTCTCGAGGTAGTCGGCGAGAAAGGCGTCCCGATCCGTTTCGCCGGCCTCGCTCTCGACGAGTAAGGCCTCGAGTTCGTCCCGCGGATAGTGACAGAGCTCGTCGTGACAGGATTTACAGAGGTGTTCGAACTCCTTGTCCTCGCGATCCCAGCGGTCGCCGTGTTTGTCGTACTCGCGCGCCATCGACCGGGTGACCTGGTCGCCGCAGGCGAGACACGTGACCGTCTCAGTGCGCGTCCGGGAGGGCCACATAGCTAACCGGACACCGTGCTAGTACTTAGCAATTATCACACTCGTAATCGGCGGCGACTCTCAGGGCCTCCGATCGGTCGCCGAACGGGCCTTTTATCTCCCGTTCGGTCGTTGGACCGGGTATGCAGGTCAAGTCCCGACACCACCTCCGCAGCGATGCCGTCTCGGACGTCGAGACGGCCCTCGAGGAGCAACTCGGCGTCTCACCCGACGGGGATGCTTACGAGCGCGTCGAGTTCGAGGACACCGACTGGGAGGTCGTTCTCATCGACGGCGAGCCACGGGTTGCATACTTCGACGAAGAGCCGTTCCTGACCGTCAGAGGTGCCAACGCCTACGAACCCGAGAAGCGGCTGGTCACGGTCGATGCCGGCGCGATCTCGTTCGTCAGCGACGGCGCGGACGTGATGCGGCCGGGGATCACGGAGGCCACCGACGACATCTCGCCCGACGATCTGGTCGTCATCGCCGAGGAGTCCCACGGGAAGGTGCTGGCGGTCGGCCGCGCCCGCGTCGACGGCGACGATATGACCGGCAACGAGGGGAAGGTCATCGACTCGCTGCACCACGTCGGCGACGAACTCTACGAGTTCTCCGGCTAACGACGCTAGCATCCGCTCGCGAAGCGAGCGGTTCCCCGCCGGAGCGGGGCGAAGCCCCGTAACGACGGCCTTTTTTCATCAACGGTCGCAAGAGCGAAGCTCTTGCTACGCCCATCAGAAATCTTCGATTTCTGAGGACGTTTTTTGGCAGCGTGGGACCGGAGGTCCCACGTGACGTGCGAACGGGCCTTCGGCCCGTGAGCAGACGGGGTTCGAGCGAGCGAAGCGAGCGAGGATCCCGTTAAAAAGGTTGGTGGGGAACCGTTACGGTCCTTCCGCTGGAGTGGTGTGGTATGACACGACTCCCCGATTCGGACCGCGAGCGGATCGCCGCCCTCTTCGACCGCCACCTCGAGGTCGGGCTCCACCACGGCGCGCAACTGGCCGTCTACGTCGACGGCGAGCGGGTGCTCGACCTCGCGGGCGGCCGCGAAGGGCCCGACGGCGACCGGGAGACGCCCGAGACGCGACACGTGCTGTTCTCGTGTACGAAGCCCTACGCCGCCGTGACGCTGCACACGCTGGTCGACGAGGGGGAACTCGACTACGACGACCGCGTCGTCGACCACTGGCCGGAGTTCGCCGACGAGGGCACCGAGAAGGCCGAAATCACCGTTCGGCAGGTGCTCAGCCACACCGCGGGGCTCAACACGGGTGAGATCGACGACCGGCCCGACCTCTGGACCGACTGGGAGGCCGCGGTCGCGCAGATCGAAGCGATGGAGCCGAACTTCCCGCCGGGCGAGACGCCGGCCTACCACGCGCTCACGTTCGGCTGGCTGGTCGGCGAACTCGTCCGTCGGGTGTCCGGATCGTCGATCGAGGAGGCCGCAAAAGAGCGCGTGTTCGAGCCGCTGGGAATGGACGACACCGGGATCGGCCTCCGGGAGGGCGAGGACGACGACGTGGCGACGCTGGTCGGCTTCGAGGCGTTCGATCGCTGTCGGGACCCGGGCGAGGGGCTCGGGGACAACACCGAGGTCGCGGCGCCGTTCAACGCCGAAGAGATCCACCGCGCCGTGATTCCGGCGGCCAACGGGATCGGAACCGCCGGCGACATGGCGCGCTTCTACGCCTGCCTCGCCAACGGCGGCGAGCTCGAGGGCACCCGGTTCCTTTCGGCGGAGACCGTCGAGCGGATGACGGCCCTTGAGGCCGAGACCGACGCGGACGGTACGCTCGGGCGGGAGGGACGGTTCGCGCTCGGTTTCTGGAAGGGCGGGACGACGGTCGCCCCCTACGGAACGCTCTCGCCGGAACGAACGTTCGGCCACGCGGGGCTGGGGAGCAGCGTCGGCTGGGCCGACCCCGAGGAGAATATCGCCTTCTCGTACGTCACGAACGGGGTTCGGGACGGCTCCTACGAGCACGTCGCTCGCGTGAACGCGCTCGCGGACGCGGTTCGGCTCGCGATACTGTCGGAGTGAGCCCGGTGAGAGGGGCTAGTTGACCAGGTTGTAGAAGACGTCGCTGAACATGATCAGGATCAGCGCCGCGATGACGATGAGCACCAGAAAGGTGAAGAACACGATCGCGGCCTGCCGTCCGTCCAGCGTTTCCCCCTCGAGGAATTCGTTCAGTTCCATGACTGTGCGTACGATCGTCACGGTAAAAACAGTGTCGAGATGAACCGCTGCGGGTTACGTGTTCGGCTCCCAGTCCTGCACGGCGACGGTCTCGCCCGCGGGGATCCCCTCGCGGTCGTCGTCGACGACCACCCACCCGTCGGCCAGCGCGACGCTCGAGAGCACGCCGGAACCGCTCGCTCGAGTCGGCGTCGCCGCGAATCGCGGCTCGCCGGCCCCGAAGTCGTCGCCGTCGTCCGGGTCGCGATCCTCGAGTCGGACCCGCGCGAAGGTCCGCGTCCCGGGCTCGCTGGGGATCTTGCGCTCGAGGCGGGCGTGCGTGGTCGGATGCGGGTCGGGCTCAGTCCCCTCGAGCCAGCGCATTACGGGCCGGAGGAACTGGACGGCGTTGACGATACAGGCGACGGGATAGCCCGGCAACGCGAGGACGGGCGTCTCCTCGACGATTCCGAGACAGACGGGGTGGCCGGGCTTGAGCCCGACGCCGTGGACGACCACCTCGCCCAGTTCGTCGATCACCTCGGGTAAGAGGTCGCGTTCGCCGACGCTCGAGCCGCCGGTGGTGACGATGACGTCCTTCGTCAGGTCCCGCTGGATCGCCACGCGAAGCGACTCGAAGTCGTCGGTGACGACGTCACGATAGGTCGCGCGACCGCCCCAGCGCTCGACGAGTCGGGAGACGGTGAGCCCGTTGGTCTCGATCACTTCGCCCGGCCCCGGCTCGCCCTCGACGAGTTCCTCGCCGGTCGGGATCACGCCGACCGTCGGGGGCTCGGCGACCGCGACGCGGGCGTAGCCCGCCGACCGCAACAGACCCAGGTCCGACGGCCGCAGCCGGTGGCCCGCGTCGTAGAGGTGCTGGCCTTCCTCGACATCCTCGCCGACCGGCGCGACGTTCTCGCCTTCGGCGACCGCGTCCTCGATCTCGACCTCACCGGCCGACTCGAGTTCGGTCACCCGTTCGATCATGACGACGGCGTCGGCGCCCTCGGGGAGGGCACTGCCGGTGTGAACGCGGGCCGCCGTGTCGGGCCCGACGTCGGCGTCGGTGCCGACGCCCTCGGCGATCCGCAACACTTCGGGAGAGCGGTCGCTGGCGCCGAACGTGTCCGCCGCACGGACAGCGTAGCCGTCCATCGCGGCCCGCTCGTAGTGGGGCACGCTCCGGGCCGAGGTGACGGGGGCGGCCAGCACGCGGCTGTCCGCGCGCTCGACGTCGATCCGCTCGGTGCCCGTCAGCGGCGAGAGCGCGTCGCCGGCGTCGGCCGCGTCGCCGTCCCCACCGGTCCCGTCGCCGGTATCGCTTTTCCTCACGACGGCCTCCTTGAGTATCCGTCGCGCCTCGTCGACCGGCGTCCGTTCCTTGAACCCGGCCCGCTTGCGCTCGCTGTCGGCTCCGTCCATACCCTCACTCGGGTCGCCGGGCGCCTAAAACGTGGGGGACCGGTCCGGTCGGCGGTGCCAGCCGCCGTAGTCGAGTGGGGCCAGCGCGTGGCGCGTCCCGCGTCGCACGGGACAGGCAGCTGGCCGCCGAATCGACCGCTACCGCGGCCTTTTTCGTATCGGCGTTCGAACCTGTAGTCATGTCAGCGCTTCGCGCCGCACTGCAGGATCTCTCCGAAGACGTCTTCTTCGATCTGCTCGAGAGCGAGGACGCCTACCTGCTCGTCCTCGACGTTCCGGGCGTCTCCGCCGACTCCCTCGAGGCGGCGGTCGACGACGGCCGGCTCTCCATCGAGGCCCACCGCGAGAAGGACCCCGCGGACGACTACCAGTACCTCGAGGAGAACCGCTCGCTCTTTCTGGATATCGAGCTCCCCCTCCCCGCCGACGCGGTCGGCACGGAGACGGAAGCGGTCGTCGAACGCGGCGTCCTCGAGCTGACCCTCCCCAAAACGTCGGCGACGGGCGAGACGACGATCGACGTCGTCGAGGAAGACTCCTAACCTGAGGTGACACAGACTGGGCTCCCTCCGTGCGTACAAGCGGTTCGTCCTCGTCGCGTGGCAGTTCCTCCCGCTCTTGCTCGCGTACGCCCGTGACCGCCATCGATTCCTGCTGTTCGGGCGGCCGCGATCGGTCGACGCCGAGACCCACCGCCACCGCGCGGAGGTCCTCCTCGAGTCGCTGCTGACGCTCGGGCCGACGTTCATCAAACTCGGCCAGCTGCTCTCGACCCGTCCCGACGTGCTCCCGCCGGCGTACCTCGACGTCCTCGCGGCGCTGCAAGACGAGGTGCCTCCGGCCGACTGGGCCGATGCGAAACGGGTCCTCGAGGAAGAGATCGGTCCCGTCGACGAGCGATTCGTCGGGTTCGAGACCGAGGCGATCAGCGGCGCGAGCCTCGGGCAGGTGTATCACGCGCGGGTCGATCCCGAGGCCGTCGACGCCGTCGGGACGGCGGACCTGACGGCTGAACCTGGTGACACTCGAGCGGACGGCACCGGAGGACGCGACCCCGCCGGCCGCGAGGTCGCGGTGAAGATCCGACGGCCGGAGATCGAGGAACTGGTCAACGCCGACCTGCGGGTCATCAAGTGGTCGCTACCGATCCTGCTGTACTTCGTCGACGAGTCCCGAGCGTTCTCGCTGCGAAACCTCGCCGACGAGTTCGCGAAGACGATCCGCGAGGAGATGAACTACGAGCGCGAGGCCGAGATGCTCCGGGAGATCCGAGGCAACTTCGCCGACGACGATCGCTTCGTCATCCCCGACGTGATCGAGAGCCACTCCGGTCGGCGCGTGCTCACGATGGAGTACATCAAGGGAACGAAGATCAACGATCTCGAGGAACTCGAGCGAAAGGGGATCGACCGCACGCGACTCGCCGAGAACTTGGAACGGGCGTACCTGCAGATGATCATGGACGACGGCGTCTTCCACGCCGATCCGCACCCGGGGAACCTCGCGGTGACCGACGACGGTCGGATCGTCTTCTACGACTTCGGGATGTCGGGGCGGGTCGACTCGTTCGTCCAGGAGAAGATCATCGACTTCTACGTCGCCGTCGCCAACCAGGACATCGACGGCATCCTCGACGCCTTGATCGAGATCGGCACCTTGAGCCCCGACGCCGACCGGGGCGTGATGGCCGAGGTGATGGAGATCGCCATCCAGGACGCCCGCGGTGAAGACGTCGAACAGTACCGGGTCAATCAGATCGTCGGCCAGATCGAGGACTCGATCTACGTCTTCCCGTTCCGACTCCCGAAAAATCTCGCGCTCGTTTTGCGGGTCGCGACCGTCGTCGAGGGAGTCTGCGTCACGCTCGATTCCGACTTCGACTTCATCTCGGTCGCGACCGACTACCTCACCGAGGAGGGGTATCGCGAGGAGTCCATCCGACAGTACGCCCGGGAGACCGGCGAGAACATCCGCAGAACCGGTGAGTCGCTAACTCGACTCGCGCCGAAGGCCGAGCGCGCCCTCGACCGACTCGACCGGGACGACCTCTACGTCCGCATCGGTCTCGAGGACGAGGAGAACGTCTTCGACCAGTTCGCGAAGCGGCTGATCTACGGTATGTTGCTCACGATGTCGCTGTTCTCGACAGGGGTCCTCTACGCCCTCGAGGCGCCCCGGGCGTCGATCGTCGCGGCCGTCTTCTCGCTGGTCGTGACGGTCCTGCTCTACCGCTCGTTCCGCGAACGGAGGGGCATCGGCGCCAAACCGCAGTTCACGCGACAGAACATGCGCCAGCGCCGCGGCGAGGAGTAGGCAGGGTCAAACGTTCTTTTCGCTGGCGCTCGAGTGTCCGGTATGGACTACGAGCGAATCGCCGACCTGTCGGTGACGATCGACGAGGTGTCGACCGACCGCCTCGAGCGCGAGACCTCGAGCGAGTTCACGCGCGTCACGACCGAGTTCGCGCTGTCGGGACCGGGGCCGGACGGCGAGCCGGTCGTCGGCCGCGGTGAGGACGTTACCTACGAGACCGACGAGCACGACGCGCTGGCCGAATCGGGACTGCCCGATCTCGCCGGCGAGTACACGATCGACTCCTTTTCCGCCCACCTCGAGTCGGTCGATCTCTTCCCGGCGGGGCCGCCCGACCGCGAGGTCTTCCGCAACTACCGGCGCTGGGGGCTCGAGAGCGCGGCGCTGGACCTCGCCTTGCGGCAGGCCGACACCGACGTCGCGAGCGCGCTCGGCCGGTCGCTCGACCCCGTCCGGTTCGTCGCCAGCACGCGGCTGGGCGAGCCACCGACGACCGATCGCCTCGAGACCCTGCGCGAACGGGTCCCGGGCCTCGAGTTCAAACTCGATCCGATTCCGGCCTGGGACGACGACCTCGTAGCGGCGATCGACGATACCGTCGGAGCCGATGCGATCCGCATCCTAGACCTCAAGGGCCAGTACAAGGGGACCGACGTCGACGTGCCTGCCGATCCCGAACTGTACGAGCGAGTGCTCGAGGCCTTCCCCGACGCGGTGGTCGAGGATCCCGCCCTGACCGCTCGGACGCGGCCGCTGTTCGACGATTCCGACGTCCGCGGCCGGGTGTCGTGGGACGCCCCGATCCACAGCGTCGAGGACGTCGAGGACCTGCCGTGGGAGTCCGACTGGCTCAATATCAAGCCCTCGCGCTTTGGCTCGCTCGAGTCGCTGCTCGAGACGCTGGCCTACTGCGAGGCGAACGAGATTCGGCTGTACGGCGGCGGGCAGTTCGAACTCGGTGTCGGCCGGGGGCAGATCCAGACGCTCGCCGCGCTGTACTACCCCGACGGACCCAACGACGTCGCGCCGCGAGCGTACAACGATCCGACCGTCGGGGACGGGCTGCCTGCGAGCCCGCTCGAGCCGTCGACCGACCCCCGCGGGTTCCGCTGAGACGGGACGTGAGCGGCGACTCGAGACGGGTTCGGTTTCGCATCGTCGGGTTCGAATCGCGGGGCGGGCCGGCGTCGGCCTCGCGAGCCGCGTCCGCCGTGTCACCGACTGACTCGGTGCCAGCGGCCATTCCAAACGGTTTATGCACGTCGATTGATTACGCCGGGACATGGCGAAACAGCAGACCGAAGTTCGCGACCTCCAGGAAGGAAGCTACGTGATGATCGAGGACACGCCGTGTAAGATCAACGCCTACTCGACGGCGAAGCCGGGCAAACACGGCAGCGCCAAGGCGCGCGTCGAGGCCGAGGGCGTCTTCGACGGCAAGAAGCGATCGCTCTCCCAGCCGGTCGACGCGAAGATCTGGGTCCCGATCATCGAGCGCAAACAGGGCCAGATCGTCTCCGTCGACGGCGACGACATGCAGGTCATGGACCTCGAAACGTACGAGACGATCACGATGCGCGTCCCCGACGACGCCGACGTCTCCCCCGACGAGAACATCGAGTACCTCGAGATGGAAGACCAGCGAAAGATCGTCTGATGTTTCCCGGGGCGACCGACGACGGCGAGGGGAGCCACACGGCGGGCGAGACCGACCGTGACGGCGCGAACTTCGTGGTCGTCGGTGCGCCCCTGGACGTATCGACGACCTTTCAGCCGGGGACCCGATTCGGTCCCCGACGCATTCGAACTTTTGCCGAACCGTTCGACGACTACGACCACCGGAGGGACCAGTACTTCTCCGACCTCGGCGTCGAGGACCACGGCGACGTCCGCGCGTGGGACAATGCCAAAGAGTACCTCGAGTACCTCGAGGGGACGCTGCGCGGTGTCGTCTGGGACGACGCCGTCCCGCTGACGCTCGGCGGGGAACACACCGTCTCGCTGGCGGGCGTTCGCGCCGTCGAACCCGAGGTAGTCGTCGTGCTCGACGCCCACCTCGACCTCTACGAGGCCTACGACGGCAACGCGCTCTCTCACGCCTCCGTCACCCGACGGATCCTCGAGGTCGATTCCGTCGACGACGTGTTCGTCCTCGGCGCTCGGACCGGCAGCGAGGCGGAGTGGGAGCGGGCCCGAGAACCGGACGTGACGGTCGTCCCACCCGAAGACGTCGCCGACTGGCCGTTAGCGGATCGACTGGACGGTCGCGACGCCTACCTGAGCGTCGACATCGACGCCGCCGACCCAGCCTACGCGCCGGGGACCGGAACCAGAGAGCCGTTCGGCCTCGAGTCCCGCGAGCTGCGCGACGTCGTCCGCGCGGTCGCACCGCAGGCGAACGGCTTCGACGTCGTCGAGGTCAACGACCGCGACGAGGGACAGACCGCGGCGCTGGCCGGGAAACTCGTCCGTGAGTTCGTCTTCTCACACGCCGACGGCTGGTAGGACCGTCGAACCGCCGGTCCCATCGCGCTCGTGTGTGTGCCGACTCGTGATTTTCGAGCGAACGCTGGAAAGATTGGATACCTTGCAACTGCATCGCACATATTGATAGCCGGAATCGGTGGAGAGATCCGATGGTTATGGTGTCCCGCGTTCGTCTACCTGGGGAAGAGAGGGGAGACCGGATCGAAACACGAGCGCGGTGTCCAGAGGTGAGGGCATGAGCGACCTCCCTCCGCGGACGACCGTCAAACGGTGGCTAGTGACGACCAACCACAAGGATATCGGGATCCTCTATCTGGCGACGGCGCTGTTTTTCCTCCTGTTGGGGGGCGTACTTGCGCTCCTGTT
Source organism: Haloterrigena turkmenica DSM 5511 (assembly GCF_000025325.1). Lineage (NCBI taxonomy): Archaea > Methanobacteriati > Methanobacteriota > Halobacteria > Halobacteriales > Natrialbaceae > Haloterrigena > Haloterrigena turkmenica. The sequence continues at coordinate 3,187,423 of NC_013743.1, forward strand.
CCGTGCACACATGTGGGTGCCCGGCGGGACGGGGCTACTCGAGAACGTCGAGTTCAACCAGGCGGTCACCAACCACGGCCTGATCATGGTGTTCCTGTTTCTCTCGCCCTTCGCGGCCGGCTTCGCGAACTACTTCGTCCCGCTCCAGATCGGCGCGAAGGATCTGGCGTTCCCGCGACTGAACGCCCTGAGTTACTGGTTCTATCTGTTCTCGGGAATCCTTTTCGCCGTCGCGTTCTTCCAGGAGCGGGCGTTCGCCGGCGGCTGGTACATGTACGCGCCGCTGAACGTGCCGATGTACCATCCCGCGATGCAGGCGACGACGGGCGGCAACGGAACGATTCTCGGGCTAATTCTGTTCGTCATGTCGATTACGCTCGGCTCGGTGAACTTCCTCACGACGATCCACCGCTCGCGGGCGGAGGGCCTCGGCCTGTGGAACATGCCCCTGTTCACCTGGTCGTGGCTGCTGACGATCTGGATGATGCTGTTCGCGTTCGCGGCGCTGCTGGCCGCACTCCTGTTGCTCGCGAGCGATCGACTCCTCCTGACCCAGTACTTCGCGACCGACGAGGGCTCGAGTCTGTTATGGGCGCACCTGTTCTGGTTCTTCGGGCATCCGGAGGTGTACATCGTCTTCTTCCCGGCGTTGGGAATCATGTTCGAGACGTTCCAGACCTTTACGGGACGGCGACTCGTCGGCCGCAAGTGGGTCATCATCGCGATGGTCCTCGTCGCGGTCCAGTCGTTCCTCGTCTGGGCCCATCACATGTTCCTGACGACGATCAACTTGGAGATCAAGACGCTGTTCATGGCGACGACGATCGGGATCTCGCTGCCCTTCGATCTGATGATCTTCTCGCTGATCTACACGATGGTCAAGGGACGCGTGCGGTTTACCACGCCGTTCCTCTTCTCGCTGGGAGCGCTCGTCCTGTTCATCCTCGGCGGCATCACGGGAGTGTTCCTCGGCGCCGTCGTGCTGGACTACGAGTTCCGGGGCACCTACTGGGTCGTCGCCCACTTCCACTACGTGATGGTCTCGGGGGTGACCGCCCTGATCGGCGGCCTCTACTACTGGTGGCCGAAGATCACCGGGAAGATGTACTCCGAGACGCTCGGAAAGCTCAACTTCGCGGTCTACTTCGTCGGCTTCAACCTGCTGTACTTCCCGATGTTCCTCGCCTGGGAGACGCCGCGACGCGTCTTCCACTACGGCGAGGCGGTTCACATCTATCATCAGGCGGCGACCGTCGGCGCGTTCGTCTTCGGCGCGTCGTTCCTGATCACGTTCTACACGCTCGTGAAGAGCCTACTCTCGGGACCCGACGCTCCGGATAACCCCTGGGAGTACTCTCGTACCGCCGAGTGGGCGACCCCCTCGCCGCCGCCGCTCGACAACTGGGACGGACGCCCGAGTTACGCCAGCGGCCGCCTCGAGTTCGTCGAGGACACGGCGGCGACGACCGACGGCGGCGTGACGACCGCGGTGGAGAGTCAAGCGGAACACGCCGACCACGCCAGCATCTGGCCGGTGGGAATCGGCTTCGGTACCTTCGTGTTCTTCCTCGGGCTGACCGGGCTGACGCCGTACACGGTCGAATTCGCACGGGGAACCGGCGAGGTCAGCCAGGAAATCGTCGGAACGAGCGCCGAGCAGACCATCGTCTACCCGATTCTGATCCTCCTCGGCGTCGGGATCCTCGGTTACACGCTCTTCGAGTACGGCCGCGAGGAGTTCAACGCGCCGGAGATGGCGATCGCCAGCCGCTGGCCGTTCGAAGGGATCGGCACCACGAAACTCGGCGTCTGGTTCTTCCTGGCCTCCGACGTCGTCGTCTTCGGCGCCGCCATCGGGAGCTACGTCTTCGCGCGGCTCCACGCCGGCTGGGGGACCTGGGGCACCGTCCCGCCGTCGGCGATGGTCGGCCTCTTCAACACGTACGTCCTCTTGACCTCGAGTTTCACGGTGATCCTGGCGCTCGTCTTCGCCGAGCGCGGGAACAAGCGAGGGCTGCTCGCCACGATGGGCGCGACGCTGGTGCTCGGGCTGACGTTCCTTGGGGTCAAGGGCTGGGAGTGGAGCCAGGAGTTCGCCCACGGCATCTACTGGTTCACCGACATCCACTACTCGACGTACTTCGTCACGACCGGGCTGCACGCGCTCCACGTGATCCTCGGGATGTTGATCGCCGCGTTCATGCTCTACCGGATCGTCACCGTCGACGCCTACCTGACCGATCACCGGCCGGTCGAGTTCTTCGGGCTCTACTGGCACTTCGTCGACATCGTCTGGGTGATCCTCTTCCCGCTGTTCTACCTGATGTAGAACCCGCCTCTTCGCTGGCGTCCCCGTTTCTACCGTGTTCGCTACTGGCCGGACGGGAGACCGGAATCAGCCGGATACAAGGCGACCGCTGCCGAACGGCCGATCATGAACCTCTCGACGGTCGTCGACCGACTCGACGAGGAGCTGCGAATCGCCGACTACGCCGACCTCGACGCCAGCGCGAACGGGCTGCAGGTCGGACCGGACGAGGCCGAGATCGAGCGCGTCGCGTTCGCCGTTGACGGCGTCCGCGAGACGTTCGATCGCGCGATCGAGGCCGACGCGGACCTGCTGGTCGTTCACCACGGGCTCTCGTGGGGCGGCTTCGACCGCGTGACGGGACGGACCTACGATCGGATCACCCCCCTGATCGAGAACGACCTCGCGCTGTACGTCGCCCACCTCCCGCTGGACGGCCACCAGGAACTGGGCAACGCCGCCGGCGTCGCCGACGTCCTCGAGCTCGAGGACCGCGCGCCGTTCGGCGAACTCGGCCCCGAGTACATCGGCCAGCGCGGGACGGCGGCGGATTCCTACGCGCCCGACGAGTTGCGCGAGCGCCTCGAGAGCGAACTCGAGACCGATGGACAGCCCGTCCAGCACCTCGCGTTCGGTCCCGACGAGATCGAGGACGTGGCGATCGTCACCGGCAGCGGCGTCGACTGGCTCGACGAGGCCGTCGAGTCGGGGGCGGATGCGCTCGTGACTGGCGAGGGGAAAGGGAAGGCCTACCACGAGGCGAAGGAGGCGGGAATCCACGTCTTCCTCGCGGGCCACTACGCGACGGAGACGTTCGGCGTCCGATCGCTGCAGGAGTTGGTCGAGGACTGGGGTCTCGAGACGACGTATCTCGAGGTACCGACCGGGCTGTGAGGGCGACGGGAATGGAACCGGTTTCGAGGCAGTCCGGTGTACTCCGCAGCGGGAACGCGGTTATCTCGGCGATCGAGGGGAAATATCCGCGGGTCGGTTCGAAGGACGGATACCGAACGAGTGCGTCGCCGTCGGTCATCGACGACGAGTCACCGTTCGATGGTGCAGCCACGGAGTGGCTCGAGTGACGTTCGACGGAAGAAAACGGCCTCCGAGATCCGGTCCGCGATCGTTGAGTTAGCCGCCGCCGGGAGTAGTATTATTACCGCCGGTGGTCACGTTGCCGCCGTTTCCGTCGGTGACGGCCGCGCCTCGGTACTCTTCCCACCAGCGATCCGTCTCGAGAATCTGATCTTCGGTTTCCTCTTCTGCGGGACCGAAATTGATCGTGGCCAACCGGGGATCGTCCTCGAACAGCGACCACTCCGGACTCACCTCGTACACCTGCGGCTGGTTCCGGTCTTCATCGTCCACGACGAATCCGAAGTTTTCGTCGTACTGCCCGACTTCGGCGTCGTTCGCGACGAACAACTGAACGTGTTCGCCGGTGTTGAGCCACCGGATCATGCGCGTGTTGTAGTCCGTGAACCAGCTATCGTCGATCCCCCCGTAATTGGGGTTCCACTCGATGACTCCCGAGACGAACGTGAACCGCGCCTCCGGGTGGAAGTTGTTCTGGAAGATCAACGCTTTCCACGGCCCTTCACCGATATCGCCGTCTCCATCCTGTGCGCTCGCGACGCCCGACGCCGCGGCACTCACGCCAACGGTCGTGATGGCGCTCTTCTTGAGGAATGATCGGCGCGATTCATCGCTAACGAGTCTGTCAGGCAGGCGTGTGTCGTTATCGGTCATGGTCTTCTCGCCCCGCTAGCGTTCTCAAACCGAACCGGAAGCCGAGAAAAGGGGGACGTTCGTTCACGGCCGTAATCGCCCGATGTCTCACTGTTTTCGATCTCGTCACCGCCGTTACGGTACGGGAAAGACGCCGTCGCTAGCAGATAACAGCGTGTTATCGCTCAGGTAATTTACAATTCGGAGAACGTTCGCGGTGTGTTCGCCTCGATCGTGGGTGGGCGGTCTGCGACTGGAATCGTCCACGGACCGGGGCGTCAACGGAGCCCACCGAGGCGCAGTCGCGGACATCTCGAGGCGTCGGAGCGACGCGAACCGCGGCGTTCAAACCGCTGGCTCGCGGATGCGAAGACATGAGTGACGAGCACGAGCACGGGAGCGACGACGGCGACAGCGAGGCGGACGGGGACAGCCACCACGAACCCGAGCGCGAGACGTTCTCGCACGATCCGGTCGGCCACGCCGAGGTCCGGGCGGGGATGACCGTCGGCGAACTCGCCGACCAGTACGGGAACGCCGGCGTCGGCGCGGCGGACCTCCACGAGGCCGTCGACGTGACCGAGTCGATGTTCGACGACGACGTGACGGTCTTCTTCGGCCTCGCGGGCGCGATGGTCCCCACGGGGATGCGACGGATCGTCGCCGACCTCATCCGCGAGGGCCACATCGACGTCCTCGTGACGACCGGCGCGAACCTCACCCACGACGCCATCGAGGCCATCGGTGGCAAACACCACCACGGCGAGGTCCACGCCGAGGGGAAGACCGAGCGCGAACACGACGAGACGCTGCGCGACGAGGGCGTCGACCGCATCTACAACGTCTATCTGCCTCAGGAGTTCTTCGCCGACTTCGAGAGCCACCTCCGCGAGGAGGTCTTCCCGGTGCTCGAGGCCGAATGCGAAGAGGAGGGAGCGGTCTCCATTCAGCGGCTCACCGAGGAGCTGGGACGGGCGAACCTCGAGGTCAACGACCGCGACGACGTCGACGAGGGCCCCGGGATCGCCGCCGCGGCCTACGAGAACGACGTGCCGATCTACTGCCCCGCGGTCCAGGACTCCGTGCTCGGCCTCCAGGCCTGGATGTACTCCCAGACGGGCGCGTTCACGCTGGACGCGCTGGCCGACATGACGCCGCTGACCGACATCGCCTTCCACGCCGATGAGGCCGGTGCGTTCGTCGTCGGCGGCGGCGTTCCGAAGAACTTCACCCTCCAGACGATGCTCGTCGCCCCCGACGCCTACGACTACGCCGTCCAGTTGACCATGGATCCCAAGCAGACCGGCGGTCTCTCCGGCGCCACCTTAGACGAGGCCCGCTCGTGGGGCAAACTCGAGAAGGACGCCGACAACGTCTCCGTCTACGCCGACGCGACGATCACGTTCCCGCTGGTAGTGGCCGCCGCGCTCGAGCGACTCGAGAACTAGTCGGACAGCGCTCGAGAACGTTCGGATACCGATCGTTTCACGTGCGGTGGCGCGCGCTGAACCGTAGTGAGCGACTAGCGAACTGCGGTTCGATACTGCGCGAGGGATGAGTGAGCGATCGAAGGGAGCGAACGAATCGGTTGGGGAGGGAGTGGCAATTCCCTGTTGCCACGATAGCAGAGCCACCATGTTTCTCTCAGTTGTCCCGGTTCTACCACTGCGTGATGGAAGCGAAGACGAAGAGCATCCAACTCATGCTGGCGACAAGGATTGCCACATCCTCCCCAACCGATTCGCTCAGTCGCTTCACTCCATCGCTCATCCCTCGCGCGATAGTAATCGGTAGCCCTCACTGTCGTTCGGTCGACCGACAGCGCGCGCCACCGCAGACCGAATACTCGAGCCAGCGTGAGACAACGAACCGCTATCCTGTCTGTTCGCCGAACGCCTAGCCGCGACGATCCGACGACGGTTCGAACTCGAACGTCTCGCCGTGCTCGAGGTACTCGACCCGATCCTCGAGTCCCGCTTTCCGGATCGCCTGCTTGAAGTTCGACAGCGGCGACCGGAACACCTCGTAGTCGTTGTAGTGGATCGGGATCGCCGTGTCGGCGTCGATCAGGTCGACCGCCTCGACGCCCTGGGCGGCGTCCATCGTCAGGAGCACGCCCAGAATTCGCGTCCCGCCCAGATGGAGCAGGGCGAGATCGATGTCGGGGTAGCGCTCGGGGATCTCCTCGAGCGCGTCGTAGACGAGCGTATCGCCCGAGACGTAGAGCCGCATGAGCGGCGGGTCGTCAGGTCTCGCGTCCCCGTCGGCGGGCCGGAACTCGAGCATGCTCCCCATCACCGGCGGCAGCCCCTTCGAGACGACCGGCGGGCCGTGTCGACCCGGCATCGCGGTGATCGTCAGTTCGGCCTCGCCCTTGCGGATCCGGAACACGTCCCACGTCTCGAGCGGATACGTCTCGAGAAAGCCCTTCTCGGCGAGTTCGACGGCCGCGTGCGGAGTCGTGACGATCGGGAGGTCGGAATCGAGTTTCGCCTCGGCGACGCGGTCGAAGTGATCGCCATGGTAGTGGGAGAGCAGGACGAAGTCGATCGGCGGGAGGTCCTCGATCTCGAGGGCGGGATCGGTCCGCCGGCGCGATTTGATCCCGTAGCCGAGATGGACGTGATCGCCGCTGTGGAGGAAGTTGGGATCCGTGAGGATCGTGAAGCCGGCATACTCGATGATGACGGTCGCGGTCCCGACGAAGAAGATCGACCCCTGCTCGAGGTCGTCGTCGGTCTCCGCGGTCGGCAACTCGAGGTCGGCGGCGTGATCCAGACTCATGGACGGCCCTCCACCGCGGCCACGTTTCAATCCCATTCGGAACGCGTGGGACTGACACGGCGCGTGATACGAGTCGCGGCGATCGATTCGGCGTCCCCGGCCGCATATTCACGGCCCAGCCTCAACCCGCTGGGCGACCTCCGACGCGTATGACCGAGCCACTCGAGTACGAAGTCGTCGTGATCGGCGGTGGTCCCGCCGGGCTGACGACGGCGATCTACACCACGCGACTTGGCCACCGCACGGCCGTCTTCGAGAAGGAAGGCGGCCGCCACGCGGCGGTATCCCACGTCCACAACCTGCTGGGCGTCTCCGAGAACGTCTCCGGCGAGCAGCTGGCGACCCACGCCGTCGACCAGCTCGAGCACTACGGCGGGGACTTCTTCCCAGGCGCGGTCGAGTCCGTCGCTCGGTTGGATTCCGGCGACGGCGGTGACGACGACACCGACTGCACGGACGCCGGCGGACCGCGCTTTCGGCTCGAGTCCACCCACGCCACCGTCGACGCCCGGCGGGTCGTCTTCGCGACGGGATTTCGGGATCGGAGCCCGGACGTCCCGGAACTCGAGCGCTTCACGGGCCGCGGGCTGCACTACTGTCTGCACTGTGACGCGTACACGCTGAGCGACGGGTCGGTGTTCGTGCTCGGTCACACGGAGAGTGCGGCCCACGTCGCGATGTCGATGCTCAACTTCACCGCCGACGTGGACCTCCTGCTCGACGACCGCGAACCCGAGTGGGACGATGAGACCGACGCGCAACTCCGGGCCCACCCGCTCGAGGTGATCGACACGGCCGTCGTCTCCGCCGACGCGGACGAGACGATCCCCGAGGACGAGCCGCCGTGGCTCGGCGGTCTCTCCTTCGCCGACGGGACCGAACGGGACTATCTGGGCGGCTTCGCGATGTACGGCTCCACGTACAACGCCGATCTGGCCGCGGATCTCGGCTGCGACCTGCGCGAGGACGGCGCCATCGCGGTCGACGAGAACCGAGAGGCCAGCGTCGACGGCGTCTACGCCGTCGGCGACGTCACCCATGGCCAGAACCAGACCACCATCGCCGTCGGCGATGGCGCCTATGCGGGGCTGGCGATCCACAAGGACCTCCGGCCGTTTCCGAAGTCCGTCGCGGAACTCGAGGCCCTCGAGGGCGAGGGCGAGGGCGGGAGTGACGGGGAGGGCTGGGGCGAGGGAACGCTCGAGGACGGGGTGCCGGGAGCCGCGGCGGATCTGCGCGCCCGGATGCGACGCGTTCGCGATCTCGAGACGCATCCCGGGCTTCGCGGGCCGTCGCCCGGTCGCGAGTGACCGGTGGGTTCGGAACTCGCCGTTCCCGTGATCGATATGCGATGATCTACTCCTGTTCGCGTGGATAGCGATGTCCGCGAGCGGAACTGGACCCGAACGAAGCGTTCTGTTCACGCTGGCAGCTGTGAGTGCCACACCCTCCCCAACCGATTCGCTCAGTCACTGCGTTCCATCGCTCATCCACTGGAAGACGCGCAGCGTCTTCCAAGCCTATGTTCGCTACGCTCACAGAGACCTCGCACGACGTTCTCGGTTGCCCTCACTGCCGTTCGGTCGACCTCGCTCACGGGTCACTTCGTTCCCCGTCTACTCACGGGCGCTCCGCGCCCGTTCGTATGGTTCGCGGGACCGTCGGTCCCGCGCGATTCGCGTTTCGAGGCGCTCCCTTCGGTTGCGCCTCGCCGACAGCGCGCGCCACCGCACGACGGTTCTCGAATCTCGAGCTCAGTACGTCCGATAGCTCGCCGACCCGACCGCGATCCGAACAAGTGTATTCTCGGCATAGGCCGCGGGCTCCGCGCCGTACTTCTCGTTGATCCGCCGGCGCGCCGCGGCCGTTTCGTCGGGGTCGTCGACGACCGTCGCGGTGCCGAGCAGCGACACCATCCAGCGCGTCTGGCCCGCCTCGTCTTTCTGAATCGAGAGCGAGACGCGAGGGTTCTCCCGGATATTCGCCAGCTTTCGACCCGTCGTGACGATCTCGACGACCTCCTCGTCGGCGACGTACCGGTACCACACCGGGGCGACGTGCGGTCGGCCCTCGACGCAGGTGCCCAGATGGGCCATCACTGGCTCGCTCTCGAGTAAGCGCTCGGCTTCGGGCGGAACGGTCGACACGGCCGTCTCGACCACGGGGTTCGGCAAAAGCGGACGCCATGAGGGTGCCAGCCGCGGCGACGACCAGCGAAGAACCCGCGAGTAGCGCTTCGAACCGCGGTCCGGCCGTTAGCTTGCTGATGCAGCCCGAGTAGTGAACTGAACGCCTGCTCGAGTCTGGGATAGAGTCACGATGGCATCACCACAACGACGACCGGACTCCTCGAGTCTCGCAGAGGTACTGGATCGCATCCTCGACAAGGGCGTCGTCATCGACGTCTGGGCGCGGATCTCGGTCGTCGGGATCGAGCTCCTGACGATCGAGGCCCGCGTCGTCGTGGCCTCCGTCGACACCTTCCTCCACTACGCGGAGGAGATCGCGAAAATCGAGCAGGCGACGGCCGAGGGCAATATGGAGGACCTCGAGGAACTCGAGGTCGAGACGCGGGCGGAGTCGTCGCCCGAGTCGGCGGCCTAGCACCGCTCCGTATTCGCCGGACTACCGTCTCGAGAGCGGCGGTTCAGCCGCCCCTCCACCGACGGATGCTCAGTAGCCGGCACGGAGTCGGCCGACGTCGAGTCGAGCGTAGTGCCAGAGCGTCCCCGTCAGTCCGCAGTCGGCGATCCGGCGACCCGAACTCTCGACTACCACCGCGGGACAGTAACCCGTCGGATACCGGCGGCCGAGTAGCCGGCTGAACGCCGTATCCTCGTTAGGTACCTCTGGGAACCCGCCGACGTCGTCGAACGCTCGTCGGTGGACGACGCAGTTGAACCCCGGCAGGATGGGCCGCTCGAGTCGCGAGAAGACGCAGTTGATCGTCGCCTCCATCAGCTTCGCCCGGAGCGGGCCGGTGATCCGACAGTAGGAGCTGCCGGCCGCCAACCCGTTCGCCTCGAGGTAGCCAAGCAGTTCGGTGAGGTAGTTCGCCCGCAGTTCCGTGTCGGCGTCGACGAACGCCAGCCACTCGCCGCGGGCGCGGGCCGCGCCGAGGTTGCGGGCCGCCGCGATGCTCTTTCCTCCCTCGTTGAGGACGGTCGCGCCGTACTCGCGGGCGATCGCCCGCGTCTCGTCGCTCGAGTCGCCGTCGACGACGATCACCTCGGTCGCGTACTCCGTGTCGAGTCCGGCGATGCTCGCGAGCGCGCCGCGGAGGTAGTCGGCCTCGTTTCGCGCCGGGATCACGAAGCTCACGTCCGGTCGGTCGTCGGGTCCCTCAGCCGTCTGTACTCGGGTCGTGTACCCCTCGTCCATCGAGATTCCTACTCGAGGGTCTCTCACGGACGGGCATAACGTCTCGGCGCTCGACTGCGCCGGTAACGTGAGAGGGACTCGAGACGGACTGGCGAGTGGGCATGACACTCACTACCAAACCCATTATCTATCATGAACTTTTATTACCCCGGAGCCGTTACGGGTGAGTACAGATGTCGGTCGTACACGTAGCAGCGTAAACTCGCCTCTCCTCCGACGAGATTCCGTATCGTTCGACGACCTCACTGACACCGACCGACATGAGCACACAACGCCTGCAGACCCGACCCGAGACAGAACCGCAGCCCAACCACATCGACGCGCGAACCCGACCGGCCTCGAGCGAGCGAGCCGACTCGCGGACGGCCGTCGAGCGCTCGCCGCAAACGTTCTCCCACCGGAACACGGCCCAGCTCCAGAACCTGATGGACGAGTTCAACACCGCCTTCGCGGCGACGGGCGATTCGGCGAGCGGTTCGTAGACGACTCGCTTTTCGCGGAATCCAAACCGTCTTTGGAGTACCTCCCGTACGCTCGAGTGGCCGATGACGATTCACTCGCTCCGAGCCGGACTCGGCACCCGGTCGTGACGAGCCCTATGAGTGCCGAGGCCTCGTAATTAACCTTAGATCTTTCGTGAGAAACGCCGATTCGGACAAAGCACGGTGCAAATTACCTGTTTCGTGCCCGTTTGAATTCGTGCGTCGGTGGCATCTCGTCGAGTTCTCCCTCATGAGTTCCCGACAGAGTACTCTCTGCCATCACCAGATTTTCGTCTGCGAGTACTTTATGGACGGTTATCTGGAAGCCCGGAAATGCGTCCGCGATTTCTCGAGCGTCTGCTTCGAAGTTCTCACGACCCTCGACCGTACCGCTCGTTGGAGACGTGAACGTAAACGATTCAGCAACAAGGTCCGAGAACCGAGAGAACTCTCGATTGTTTCAGATCTCTACGTACTCGTTCGCGAGTTGTTTTGTATCTACTGTGGTTTCTTCCATTGTCTCCCCCTCATTGCCGCAGTTGCTATGTGATAGCACAATACATATCTGTAGGAGTTCGTGCCAGTGCTGAATGACACGTACTTCATCTCAATGTAGCGTCAGGAAGTTTGTCGGAGAGAAAGCGTATCTTCACCAGCGGACTACTTATTTCGTGGCCAACATTGCTGGGTCAAGCAATTTTCCTTCGTCTTGATAGTCTTCATATAGGTCCTCGGCCCACGATATAATAGCAGGTTCTTCAGCAACTAACAATCCCCGAACGACCCGTTCATCGTCTCGTTCTTCACCTAACCAAATCGCCACAGAATCATCAAAGAGATGCATATTAAGCGGGATCTCCCCATCGTAGGTCCAGATGCTGTCCCGCTCTGCACGGGCCCGCAACAGCGGCAGTTGCTCTGACTCTGCAGAGAGGGTCTCGATCCAGTTCGCTTCGATCACAAGTTCGGTATCCAACTGCTGCTCGTTGACCTGCTCAGAGATAAGCGTCACATATCGAGGCAGCGTGACCTGAACAAGTGAGCGGACCTCGTCCGTAGCGCGAATCTTCTCCGCCACGTGATCGTATGGCCGGGACGGGGTCGGCGTTTTCGGCGTTATGATATCGGCGGTGCGGAAATGGCGGTAATCGAGCGAGTGAACAGGTGCTGGGAGCCACTCGATAGCGTCACCGAGATGTTGGACTCCCTCCACAGTCTGCAGATAGGCGCGAAACTCAGCGATCATGATTTCCCCCACCTCTGTGAGTTGATATTCACTCCCTTCGGAAGCGATCCACCCGCGTGATTCGCCGGTATCGAGGATCCGTGCGACGGTAGACCGTGAGGCGCCGGTTTGTTCTGCGAGGTCGCGGCTTGTCGTCGGTCCGGCAGTGAGCGCCTCGAACACGCGCACGCTGTTCGTTGAATCTGCGAAGAACTGAATCGCGTCCAGTGCCGATTTCGTGTTGGCCGTTAGCGCGTGACGATGACTGGCCATATCGTACGCTACGTCCGAGTAGTCGCAAATACCTTTGCGGGGGATGGGAAGATTGGCAGGGTCTCGGAATCGTCCCATCGAGTAGGACTATGAATCACGTACTGGTATGTGTCACCAAGGAACAGGAGGTGAGAATGAACGATCGAATACGAGGAATACTGAGACGAAGGACAGCCGAGAGACAAGTAATCAGGAGTATGCCAACGAAAAGTTGGACAAATAGATGATAAGAAAGACGGACAGAAACCGACGTACGGTGGCAAGAATCAGTGGTGACCATGACCAATGAACCGAATCCAGACAGCATCGTACGCCGAAAGCTGTTAAAAGCGGGCGCAGTCATAGCAGGCGCACTCGGGATGCTCCCGTCTGCAACTGCTAGCGGCCGTGAGAACGAGACCCAGACTAACGAAACAACCCAAAGCGAACCTGCTCAATCCCAGAAGGGATACGTGATTGCTGTCGATGGGATAACCGACAGGGACCGGTTTATGAACGAATATTTCCCTGTTGCTGCAGAGACAACTGTCGCGCATGACGGAGAGGCGCTCGTTATCTCGTTTGATCCGACTGTGCTTGACGGCGAGTGGGGGCATGATCTGACGGTCGCCTTGGAATTCCCATCTGTTCGAGCAGCGAAGGAGTGGTATGCGGATGACGCCTTACAAGAAGTCCGGGAGATTCGCCACGAGACCACCGCCTACTCCAATCTGATCGTCACCTCTCAATACTCTCCTGAAGACCGCGCGTAAGGAATTTCATCATCTTTTCCTCTAAGACATTCATCTTCTCAGCACAATATTCTTCACCTGTATTTCTTAAAGGAGACATCAGACCTATTATCCCCTGAGGACTCAACCGATCCCTCGCCGTTTTTCTCCACCACGTCTCTAGCGATCGACCATATCTATATTTCGCTGCCAACTATCCGAAACCGTTGATCGACCGCTGGATGCCGATCCGCCACGGGTGTGGTAATCTGCCACGAGCGTGTCGTCTACTGTTAATTTCGCGCGGTATGAGTGCCGAGGCCTTCGATTTACTCGTTACGCTTGTACCACCGCCGTTTCTCGATTGGTTCCGCCACTTGAGAACGGCCGGTCGCCAACGTCACTAACTGCCGATGTATCCGTAGTAAGAATGCGTCGGAAGCAGCTGGGATTAGCCCGATCGAGCCGGGACACCGAGAAACTCGAACGGCTCAGTCTCGACAAGTTCGTCGGCGACATCGCCGGCGAAGACGTTCGCCTGGTTCTCACCGAGCGATAGCGATCGAACTTCGGCATCGGCTTCGAAGTCGATCCCGTCGAGGTCCAGCCAGAAAACGTTCGGTGAGAGCGCCGACTCGAAGTAGTAGCGTCGGTCGCGGTGATCGGCGACCGTGCGCCAACGCGTCGAGGAGATATGCGGTGCGTCCGGCGTACTGATCCCGTACGGCACGGAGACGTTGCGGATCGCGCCGAAGACGCTCGCCGTTGCGGTTCGACGGTTCTGGGTCTGCGGGATCGCGTCCACGTAGAAACTCGCGCGGGCGAATCGGTCAGCTGGACGATTCGTCCCCGGTAACATGACTGTTCCGCCGATCTCCGACCAATACTCGTCGAGTGCGAGTTGTTGGTCGAACGACGGGGAATTCGTCATCACCTGATACTTACGACCGTGGTGGATCGTCAACTCGCCGTCGACGTACTCGAGGATGGCACTGTCACCCGTGACGTCCGAGATGGACAGGTGTAGGGTGGCCAACCGGCCTTCGTCCGGGATCTCGTCGGAAACGACCACGAATTCTTTGTTCCGGTGGTTCTCGACTGCCTCGGCCACCGTCGCGAAGTTGTCGAGGACATACTGCGCCCACAGCGAGATCGACAGTCCAGGTCTGTCGCCATTCCACTCAGGATAGTCGGATTCGGTGAGCCACAGGACGTTCGCGACCAGACCTGCCTCGTTCATCCCGTCGGTCGTCGCGATGTCGTACGCGGATGCGACGACACTGCCGTACTCGGCGGTCCACGATATCGAGGACGGACCGACTTCGCCCGTTCGCTCCATTCCGCGTGGGAAGGCCCAAATGTTCGTTCCGATCTCGCCGTGCCAGTCCATCGACCGGCCAGTGAGCACGATATTCTCGGGTCCGAGATACACTAATCGCGTACACATCTACGATCTCCCTCCGGTCTCTCGGCCGTTGTGTGCCATAGGCCAGAACATAATTCTTCCCTACTTCGATCAGGAACATAAGTTGCATTCGGTCAGAACTGATACGTTCTGGCTGGGAAGACGACAGTCTCTCGAGTTCGGAAACGAGCGCGACGGTCGGATGGGCGACGTGTCCGATGTGGCTCTCTTGGTCCGCAATCACACACGGAACTGACTCGGCCATCGGCAGCAGGTCTGCGTGCGCGGTGCTGGTACCGAGAGTTCGATAAATCGACCTGGTCGTGTCATCTCCAATATCAACCGTGCTGTCAGACAGTGAAATCAGTCGGCGTATGACGATTCACCTGGCCCAGAAACTTGTCCGAGAAGGCGCACGTAGCCGTCCTCGTTCTCGAGTGGTCCTGTCGGCTAACGTCTTCAGATCAACATCTGATTCACTTCAAGAATACATGTAAGTCGTTCCTGTTCGAGTGCCGAGGACACCGATTTACGCGTACCAGTTCGGGATCTGTATCGAAATATGCGACTACAACCGACACATCGTGCTGGATAGAGAGGCCTATATTGCACAGCGATTCATATTGGCTGAAATATTACCACGCTGAAGGGTAAAGATCCGACTGCTACTCCCTGTAGCAGCGCGTAGCAAAGCGCAACGCGAACCTCGTTACGTCCCCGCTTTCGCTTCACTGGGGCCGGTTCGGAATGTCCTTATCCTCGTATCCTGCCGCACGAAAGAAGCGCCGTTCGATGATTCTAGCGGTGATGTCGATGAGGTCTTCGTCCTCTTCGGAGACGTCCGCAAAGAGCCCGAGTGGGATTTGTGCCGCCGCCATGTCTTCGTGGCCGCCGGCAGACCCGACGTCGCCGAACACTTCCTCGAGGAGATTGCCGAGATCGACCCGCGAGTCCGTCGATCGGCCGCTGATGTGTATCTCGTTTCCGCTGATGCCGAAGACGACGACCGTCTCGACGCCTTCCAGGTCCAGAAGGTAATCGGCTGCCTGCGGGAGTACGTCTCGTTCGGAGCTCCGGCCGACGGTGGCGACGAGATATGCCGACTGGACAGTCCGGGTCCGAATGGCTTCCGCGATCGCGTCGACAGTAATCTCTGACAGGGGCGGATCGTTCATCTTCTTGAGGAGATTGAGGTCAACGAAGGGATGAAGATACAGCGCCGCCTCGTACTCCTTTTCCGTGACATTTCGGAGAAAGTCGAGGGTCTCGCGTCGAATAGCGAACAGCAACGCCGTGGCGAGTTCCGCGTCGAGTGGAAGGTCGAGCGCGCGGTGATACTCGACGATGATCGTCGTCGTGCTGCTGTACTCCCCGCGTACGTCGACGAATTCCGCCGGCGGTTCGTCGCCCGGATGGTGGTCGATTACGATATCGACCTCGGTATCGGGCTTGAGACCGTTGTTTCGTCCGGGGATTGAACAGTCCACGAGCGCGATACGGTCGTATCCTTCGACGGCATCGGCGGTGAACTCCCGAAGGTCGATGTCGAGCAAGTTCACGAACACTCGGTTCTGCGGATGAGTGACCTCGCCGCCGTAAAAGAACTCGATGTCCCAGACGCTGGCGTACTCGGCGACGCGTTTCAACGCCAGCGCGCTCGCTAAGCAGTCAGGGTCCGGGTTGTCGTGACAGACGACCGCGAGCGATTCCGTCTCTTCTAATAGTTCGACCAGCCGATCGGCGCGCGACCGTTCGATGGATTCGGACTCGGCCGGTTCGGAGTCTTCGAGTTCAGTGTCGAACGACTCCGACTGCGGTTCTGATCCGGAGGACGTTTGATTATTGTCAGCCATGGTCTGTTACGCCGAATCTGATCCGATGCAGGTCGATATCTTCGGTCAGCGACTCTCTTAGACCCTGAATCAGGAAAAAGACTCAGTCGTGGTCTAAGTTATGTCATATATTGGTAGGGCCCGGAAGAGGATAAGCTAGTTGCATGAACGGAGACCCGTCTCACTGAGACAAGAACGGTAATTTTGACGAGTTGCTTAGTCAACTCCGGTCAATCAAGATTAAGTAATGAACGTTACAGTACTTATCGTTCGATCGATCGCTCCGTAAACCTCTTCAACATCTGCTCCGACCCGACGATTCGCACGCTCGAAATGGCCGATTCGGCGGCGATCCTGCGCGCCCGAAACAGTTTCTGGAATGTATGCTCCCCATCGTGTTCGAAACTACTGACGGGGCCAGCAGGTATCTCTGCGGCCGACTTCTCTGGACAGGATACGTTGGTACATGCACATCGTTCCTGTTCGAGTGCCGAGGCCATCGATTTACGTGTATCTCTCCACCTCTTTCACGGTATCTAAGACATTCCGAGAAGTCACAGCGAGGAGGGGAGAGGAATCAATAAATCGAGGAATGTCACGGGTTCCTGTCACCTCGAGATTTAGGGGTTATCTCGAGAGCGCAACTGCTGCGGGTCATCGAGGTGGTATCCGCCACCACCTCCATCGTCATCGTCGTCTGGACCACTACATCCAGCAACCACAACCGTCGTGGCGGTCACAGACGTTGTGAGAAAGCGCCTCCGTTTCATGTTTGATGCTTGGTAACGTGGAACAATAAACATATGGGAGACGTATACCGAGAATTTTCCCTACCCCAAATGAGATCAGCTGCTACCTGTCACTCGACTCCAGAACCGAGATGGACCCGTTTCGAGGACGGAACGCCAGCGGAACCATCGTGGTGACGACGGTGAGCGGTGCGGATTCGGAACTCGTGGCGGACTGCCGCCCTCTATTCGGAGCGCACCACTCCGCATTCCTCCTCGTTCGAACCCCATCGATCGGACGCTCCTCGAAACGGTACTCGCCGTTCGATCGCCGGTCGGAGTCGGTCGACCTGATCGCCGGCGTCCGGTGCACGACAGCGGCCTTATCCGCCGTCGGGCGGCCCCAACTCGAGGACGTAGTACCTCTCGTCCTCGTCGCGGAGCGTGGCGACGACGCGGCGCTCCCGATCGAGGTCGGCTGCCGCTTCCTGGTGGACGAACAGGTACCTGATGCGATCGTTCGATTCGACCCGCGTCTCCTCGACTGGCTCGATCGACCGATCGGAGTAGAACACCAGCGAGTGAAACCCGCCGGCCCGCGTGGATTCGGGGACGACGAAGACCGTCGCGTCCGGGGGCGTCTGGTGGTCGATCAGCGTCCCCGCGGCCTCCTGTTGCTCGTCCAACGCCGAGCCGCCCATTTCGACCGGTGCGGCGGTCGTAGATACGAGAAGGAGCGCGAGGGCTACGAACGCGACGGTCCGGAGCCGCGAGACGTCGACGTCGCGCCATCGTCGCCGCAGCGTCGAGTCGAGCGGCCGCTCGGCGATAACCGCGATCGCAGCGGCGACGAGGACGAGCGCGAACGCGACGCCGCCGGGAACGTGGTCCTGCAGTCGGTACCGAACGAGCGAGGTCACGTCGAGTCGAAACGTAAAGACCAGCGCGAGGACGCAGCCCGTGACGACGCCGCCGACCGCGAGCGAGCGGTCGATCGATCGGGGCGACGCGACCAGCGAGACCATGCGACCGACCAGCAGCCCCGCCGGAACGTACAGCGGCAGGATGTACCAGGCCTGGTTCCCGGTGACCGAAAAGAAGGTGAAGACGCTCGCGGCCCACCACAGCAGGAACGTCGTATCGCGCAGCGGTTGCGAGCGCCCCTCCGTAACCCGAACGCGAACCGCGACGACGGCGACGACGCCGACCGCCGGGAGCAGGAAGTACAGCCACGGATCGAAGTACGAGGGAAGGTGACGGAAGTACGGATACGACATGAATCCGAACGTCGTCTCGTGGTACGGCGGGAACGAGCCGCTCGCCCGAGCGATCACGTGCTTGAAAACGAGTTCCTCGAGGAACAGGTCACCGTGGCGGAGCCAGGCGAGGATCGGCCACGGCAACGCCAGTACGAGCGTTACCGCCGCGCCGATCACCGCCTCTCGCGAGAGGAGTCGCCGACGCCCGAGCAGATCAAAGGGGACGAGCGCGAGGAGCGCCAGCGGGAACGTGCCGGCCGCCAGTCCCTTGACGAGGAGTGCGCCCGCCGCCGGGAACCCCGCGTACGCGAGGTATCGTCGATCGTCGGCGACGCCCTTCCAGACGAGGTAGACGAACAGGGTGCCGAAGAACACGAGCGCGGTGTCGGTTCCGCCGTTCCGACCGCCGTTCATCCCCGCGAACACGTACGGCGTCGTCAGCCAGACCAGCCCGGCCACGAACCCCGCCCTGCGGTCGAAGAGGTCCCGACCGAAAACGTAGGCGAGCACGCCGGTCGTGATTGCGAACGTCGCGGACGGAAAGCGGGCGCCGAACGCGGTGGCACCGAAGACGCGCATCGAGATCGCTTGCAGCCAGAACGCACCCGGAGGCTTCTGCAGGAAGAGCATCTCGGCGACGACGGCCCCGTCGGCGGCCCAATCGACGCGAGGGACGATCCACGATCCGCCGCGGCTCAGCCGCCGCGCGATCGACGCGTAGATCGCTTCGTCGAAGGACTGGAGCGTCGACCCGCCGAGGTCGACGTAGTAGACGTACACGCCGGCGGCGAGGAGGACGGCGATCGGGGTTCGGTCCCGATCGGTCGGGCAGAGGGTTCTGACCGAGTCGATCAGCATCGCTGCGGCGGTTCGAGGTCCGGTCCGCGCTCGAGACGGGATCCCCATTCGCCGATAACCGCGATCCGATCCGAAAGATCCTGTCCCTGCCTATTCTCGGTCGTATCCCACGCACCAACGAGTACCGGGACTCGAGAACCGCACGTCGATTGTGGCGTTCACGAGGCAGCTCGGATGGACGCCAGAGGCGATTCCCGTGTCCTCACGGGAGTCAGTTGCTACCGACCTCTAGAGGACTTCGCGACACGGCCAAGATGTGCCTGTCGTCGCGACCTATACATCAATATTTCAGTTTTCAAAACTAGAGGATATATTTATTAATAATTATTCTGATTGTATTGGCGAAGTTATGGATAGAGACAGCCATGAGGAAGATCGGAGAACGGTGCCTATCAGCAGACGGACCCTCCTCTCGAGCGTCCCTGGAGCCGCGATCGGCGCTGCGCTCCCGATCGGGACCGCAAGTGCACGAGATGACGGCGACGACGAGTCACTGGGTCGGCTCACGCCCCGGCCCGCGACGACGGGCGACGGTGACGTACGATCGCTGAACGGAACGTGGGAGTTCGCGCTCTCGACAACCATCGACGACCAAGGCGCCGAGTGGCGCGAGGCGGAGGTGCCAGGCCAGTGGGGATACAGCGAGTCCGCCATCCCAGAGGGACCAGCGGAGTGGTATCCCCCGGAGGGGCAACTGGGGTGGTATCGCCGAGAGTTCGAGGCCCCCAAGAGCGACCGTGAACGACTTCTCCTCCGGTTCGACGCGGTGTACAGCGAAGCGAGGGTGTACCTCAACGGAGCCGAGATCGGCCATCACGTCGGCGGCTACACCCCCTTCGAGATCGACGTCACCGACCACGTCGAGGCGGGGACGAACGTGCTCTCGGTCGGCGTCGCCCAGGCGTCGCCGGCGGACGATATGGCCTGGCAGAACGTCACCGGTGGGATCACGCGGGACGTGACGCTCGTCTCGGTTCCCGAGATTCACATCGCCGATTACGACGTTCGTACCCACCTACAGGGGTCGTCAGCGACAGTCGACGTCGAGACGAGAATCGAAAACGCGAGTGGAGCGGACGCCGATGCGACGCTGGAGGTGACGCTTTCGGACCCGAACGGTGAGACGGTCGCGACCACAGAACGCTCGCTTTCCTCGCGGGAAGGTGGCTCTTGTGACCCCTCGACGACCCTCGAGGTGGCCGACCCGAACACGTGGAATCCGGAGGAGCCACAGCTCTATACCCTCGAGATCGACCTCAACGCCGGGGATTCGACCGAGCGGGTGACCCAGCGCCTCGGGATTCGAGAGATCGAAGTCGTGGGGGACGAACTCCGGCTCAACGGCGAGGCAGTGACGCTGCGGGGTGTCAACTGGGAGGAGATTCACATCCCCGATCACGGTCACGCGGTCCCGCCGGAACTCACTCGTGAGGACGCTCGCCGACTAAAGGAGGCGAACGTCAACTACGTGCGGACGGCCCATCATCCGACCTCGGAGGCGTTTCTCGACGCCTGCGACGAGCTCGGGCTCGTCGTTGAAGTCGAAGCGCCCCACACGTTCGTCGGCCGCGGCCGGGGAGACCCCTATCCGGAGATAGTCGTTTCACAGACCGTAGAGATGGTCGAGCGTGACAAGAACCGGACGTCGGTCTGTCTCTGGTCGATCGCGAACGAGTCGGAGTGGTACGATGCCTTCGAGACCGCCGGCCGGCTAACCAAGGCAATCGATCCGACGCGGCCGACGATTTTCAACTACGACAACTACGATCCCGACGACCCCTGGCACGACGTCTACGACGTCCGTTCGCAACACTACCCCGCGTTTCGCGCGGACTCGACGATCGAAGAGTACCTCGGTCTCGACGATCCGATCCTGTTCGATGAGTACGCTCACACCTACTGTTACAACGGCCGGGAGTTGGTGACCGATCCCGGACTCCGCGACCAATGGGGGATTCCCTTCGAGCGGATCTGGGAGCGCTGTCGGGCCGGCGACTCGGTCGCCGGCGGCGCGATCTGGGCCGGCGGTGACCACCTGGAGCGGTGGAGAGGGTACCTCTGGGGGCTACTCGACCGCCACCGCCGGCCACGACCCGAATACTGGCACGTCAAGAAAATCTACTCGCCGGTTCGAGTCGTCGAGACGGAGTGGCTCGGCAACGGCAACGTTCTCCGATTGACTATCGAGAACCGTCACGAGTTCGTCGACCTCGCCGACCGCTCGATCGAGTTCGAGGGGGCCCGAAACTCCGGAAACCGCCCGATCGAGGCGGCGCCGGGCGAGCGCGTGACAGTGACGGTCCCGGTGGCCGAGGACCGGCTGGAACTCAGGGTCACCCATCCACACGGCCACACGATCGAGCAGGCCGTTTTCACCGTTGACTCGCCGGGGTGCGAAAGCTACCCGGTACCGACGGGGACGCCACTCGAAATCGACGAGGAATCGGTGCGGACGACCGAGGGTCCACCGATGTCGGTCGACCGGAATACCGGGCGCGTTGAGGTCCAACCAGAGGACGGGCAGGGAACGCCGGTCGTGGTCGGCGGACCGGAGTTGGTCCTGACACCGACCGAGGCGGAAGCGAGTCAGGAGGGCTCGGGGGCGATCGACCACCGTCCCGACGGGCGAACGGTTACCGACGTGAGGGTCGTCGAGGACGGTGCGGCCGTCGCCATCGACGTCGAGTACGCGGTCGCGACCGGAACGTTCGTCCTTCGACCCGT
This sequence comes from Haloterrigena turkmenica DSM 5511, assembly GCF_000025325.1. Taxonomy (NCBI): domain Archaea; kingdom Methanobacteriati; phylum Methanobacteriota; class Halobacteria; order Halobacteriales; family Natrialbaceae; genus Haloterrigena; species Haloterrigena turkmenica. The sequence goes on from NC_013743.1 coordinate 3,209,120, forward strand.
CGACGGCGGCGTCGAAGTCGAGTACGAGTTCGAGATCGAGGAGGCACTCGACGTCCGCGAGGTCGGCGTTGCACTCCCGCTCACACGCGACCTGACGACGCTGTCGTGGCGTCGAGAGGGCCAGTGGAGCACCTACCCCGACGACCACATCGGGCGGACTGAAGGGACGGCCGTGGCGTTCCCCGAGGGAACCCGGCCGGACCACGAGGAGATCCGCCTCGGTAGCGACCGGCCCTGGAAGGACGACGCGACGAGCCACGGCTCCAATGACTTTCGGGGAACGAAGCGAAACGTCTACACCGCGGCCCTGGTGAACGACCATGGTGCCGGCGTTCAGCTCCGCTCTGAGGGCGACCACCACGTCCGTGCCCAGGTTCGTTCGGAGTCGGTCGATCTGCTCGCGCTCGAGCGCTCGCTGTCGGGGACCAACCCCTTCGGGTGGATGAACCGCCAGCCGGTCCTGAATGAGGACCCCACGATCGAGGCGGATGAGATCGTCCGCGGAAACGCAGCGTTCGAGATCAGAGGGTCTCCATCGGTGTAATCCCGAGAATTTCTCCGGATGACGGTATTTCGAGTCGGAGCGGACCTGGCAGACTATCGCTCGAGACTGTCTTCCGGGGCGAACTATTCGAAGAGTAACTATTTCGTCATCCGCTTCCATGAGTATCGTAGGGCCAGCAGTGGCTCGAGAAACCATGAATATCGACGAATTCGTCACCAATAACGAGCCCAAAGAGGGTGGAGAGACGTTTCAACTCGAGAATAGCAAACTGCTCGACGTCGACCTCGACGGAGCGGTGATCGCGAAAGCGGGGTCGATGATCGCCTACAGCGGCGACATCTCGTTCAAAGGGAAGTCCTCGGCCGAGGGCGGACTCAAGGGGTTCCTGAAAGAGAAGGCGACGAGCGAAGGAACGTCGGTGATGGAAGCGACCGGTAACGGGCACCTCTACCTCGCCGACGACGAGAAGAAGATCCAGATCCTCGAACTCGATGCGGGCGAGGAGATCTCGGTCAACGGGAACGACGTCCTCGCGTTCGAGTCGAGCGTGAACTACGAGATCCGGACTATCAAGAGCATCGCGGGATTCTCGGCGGGTGGCTTGACCAACGTCTCCCTCGTGGGACCGGGGAGCGTCGCGATCACGACCCACGGCGAACCGCTGGTGTTGCGCCCGCCGGTCCGGACCGATCCCGGCGCGACCGTCGCCTGGAGCGGCACCACGCCGGGCAGCCACGTCGACAGGTCGCTCTCTAACATGATCGGACAGTCTTCGGAGGAGACGTACCAACTCGATTTCACCGGGACGGAGGGATTCGTCGTCGTCCAACCCTACGAGGAGCGTCAACTCCAGGAGTAGCGACCGGTGTGGCCGTGGGGTTCTCGGCACGCCGCCAATGCGACACGTGTGGAAAAAAGCCGGGACACGGATTCGCATGGAGTGCTTGTCGAGGCTGGTGTCTTCCGTTCGACGACAGGCGGCCGATACGAAGATCCGTCCATGAGCGAAATCCGTCGTTCTGTGGGAGTATTTGTGCTGTGGACTGAGGGACGGTATACTCGAGTTCGGCTGCTACCGTCGAGCTAGCGCTCCCCACTCCGCAAGGTTCATTATCCATATAGGTAACCTATCTGTAATGTATCTCTATACGCCGGACGAAATCGATAGAGAGCGCGCCCATCACCAGGCGGTTATTCAGGGAGCGGGCGATTTGGACGTCAAACGGATCGGGAACCTGGGCGAGCTCGCGTTCGAACAGTTCTGTCGGGAGTATCTTCCCGTCGAGATGTGGGAGTGGGAGAACGAGGAAGCGGTCCGGCGTTGCAACCCGGAAAGTTTCTCCGGTCACGACTTCGAGGTCTTCGGCTACGAGATCGACGTAAAAACCTCGAGGGACGTCTCTGCCTTCCGTCCTGCAAATCTCTTGGAAAACGATCCAGACGACGATATCATCGTCATGGTCTGGCATCGAGACAACGAGGACGCACTCATCCTCCTTGGCTGGGAACGCACTGAAACGCTCGAATCGAAGGTCAAAACCCAGGAGGCGTATTCCGGCGAAGAACCCGAGAAACTCGCGCACTTGGCGGCCCGTCCGATGAACGAGTTGCACGATATCGGACCGAACACGGCTCACCTCAACCAGAAACCGGAGAACCCGTTCTCTTCCGGCGATCGCGTGGCGAAGAACGGAGACGGTGATGGCTCGGTCGCAGTCGTCGTTGAGGTGTTGCCACCGGAGAAAAACACCACCGCTTACGGGCAAGAGATGGACGGCGAAGCAGTGAACGTAGCGTTTCCGAATATGCTCGACGATGGCCCCGGAAACTGGCGAGAGATCCATCCCGCGAAACTAGCTTCCTACTGTGACGATCAGAATATCAAACTCTACACCTACAAACACACGAATCTCGAGTACCCCGAAAATCCCTTCACTCCGGGCGACTACGTCATCAAACCCGATTACGAAGATCCGGATTTAGCAGTGGTTCTCGAGGTCACAGGGGATAGCGACGAGGACCGAGAGATTTCCATTGCCTTCTGCAAGCACCTCGAGGAGGAATGGGGCGAGCAGCCGTACGTACTACCAGCTGATCTCCGTTCACGTTGTGACGAGGCCGGTATCAAATCGTACTCCTACGATTACGACGAACTCAGCTTTGAGCATCAATTCTAAGCGACCGACGCCCCGCCAGAAATGCGGGGGATTGCGCTGTGCAACTCCTCTAAACCTGCTCTCGAATGGTCTGTGCCCATCGAAGTATCTCGATAGAACTCGTCGAGCCCACGATACGGGGTCGAGAGCTGACATGAGTTTCCTAACTCGAGGAGATTTGGAACTTAGACAGGCCTTTTTGTAGATACTGTTAGGGCCCTGGTGCGTCGTTCCTGCTCAAGTACCGAGGCCAGACAGCTATAAGCGGGACCGCCCGCAATGGCACATCCACAGTTATCGACCTCTCAGCGGGCGATGTATCGAGCGACCAGGACGATCGGAACGACCGGGATCACCAACCCCGTTACGATGAGGACGACAGCGACGATCGCCTTCTGGAACTGGCTCGAGTCGTCCCAGACCGATCGCGACAGTCCGTCGATCGCTTCCGCGGTCTGCTGTACGAGTCCGGACATACAGAGTACGTAACGCCGTAGACGGTCGTAAAGGTACTTCGCACGGAACGGAGAGTCAGCCGAATTGAAACGATACCGTACGCGAGGATGCGACGGCGAACCCGCAGGCTCGTCGTCCGTCGACCGACGTGAACGCCTCGAGATAGATACCGGGTTCAGAGCGGTCCCAACCCGGTGGTCCGGATCGGATCATCGACTGCCAGTGAACCGACGCCAGCCGAAGACGCCCCCCTCCGCACAGAGCCACAGGACCCCGAGGGCGATGCCGACGACGTGCAGTATCTGCGGGAGGTGCATCCACGTCGGGAAGACGTACTGGGCCATGGCCTCCCACTCGCGAATCGTCGCCGTGATGGCGCCGGGTTCGTCCTCGACCGCGGTCAGTTCGCTCCCCGGCGGGACATCCGACTGTTCGCCGGCGCCGATGCGATCGGCTTCGTACGCCAGCGGAATGACCGTCCCGTCGGGATCGCCGAACTGCCAGACGATCTCGCCGTCGGAATCGACCTCGAGCACGCGGTTGTTTCGGGAGTCGGTGATGAGCGTGTTGCCGTTGGGCAGTCGGTCGGCGTCTCGAGGCCACTGGAGGGGATCGGTCGCGGGACCGGTGTAGCGCCAGATGCGTTCCTCGGACTCGACGTCGAGTTCGACCACGCGGCCGTTCTCGCTGTCGGCGACGACCATCGTCCCCTGATCTTCGATGCGGTGGGGGTTGTGCTGTTTGTCCAGTACGTCGTGGTTTCCGGGCTCGCCGATGACGTCGACCACCTCGTCGGTCTCCGGATCGACCTCGATGATCACGTCGAAGTTGCGGATGCTCAGCTGGAAGTTGCCGTTCTCGAGGCGGTCGATGTCGTTCATGTGGGTCCAGTCGTCGTGTTCCCCTTCTTTTTCGGGGCCGCCGTACTCCTCGTAGAACGGCGTGCCGGGCGTCAGGTGGTCTTCGGCGTGCCACTCCCAGGTGATCTCGCCGTCGCGGTCGACGGTGAACGCGCGATCGTTCCCCATATCGACGATCGCTGTCTCGCCGTTCTCGAGTCGCTCGACGTCGTGGACCTCGTGCCAGGCGATGAACTCGTCGTACCAGTCGTACTCCCAGACGACCTCGCCCGACTCTTTGTCGATCTCGACGACTCGATTGTGGACGCAGTGGCCGTCTTTCTCCTCGTACTCGAGGTATTCCTCGTCGCAGTCTTCGGCGAGCCGCTTGACGGCGACGGCTGCCAGCACCGTCTCCTCGTCGAGCTGTTCGACCCCGAACACTCTCGATTCCGGTACCGACCACTCCCAGGCGACCTCACCGTCGGGCGTCAGTTCGACGATCCGCCCGGTCTCGTCGTACGAATGGACGCCGACGAGCGTGTTCCCGGGATACCGCCCGTCGTCGTTGACGACTCTGTGTTCTCGTTCGATAACGACCGCCTGGACCCCGAGCGATGCGATCAGAAGGGCGATAACTACAGCGGCGACGGTGACGCGGGTTCGCTGGTTCATACGATTCGATCCACGGAGGGAGTCGTACGGAACTGTACAGTGAAGAGACCCTTAGCGCTAATCGGCGTCTCCGTTGGAAGTCAGGATTTCTATAACGTCGGAGCGGCGAGGGCGTTCGAATACGATTGTCCACCGGCGACGATCCTCGACCAGTGACTCGCGACGATCGATCTACACGCCTGCAACGTGATCCAACCGGTCTCGACGACCCGCTCGACGTGTACGGTCCGGATACCCGACGCCGGCCTTCTATCCGTCCGGTCGAAGGGCGTGACTGACCGTGGAGGAAGACGAGTGCCGACCGTTCGTCCCCACGTCCGGTCCGTCGAACGATATCGGTCCGGACGTCACGCGATCCTTCCTGACGTAGAAATGGCACGAACCGGCCTCCAGCACCCCATATGCTCGCGTTACAGTCAGTAGTAGGCTGTTAGTAAATGGCGTGTCCACCGACCGGTCGGTATGCAACTCGTTCAGGTCTTCGTCCCCAGCGAGGATCACGATACGGTGCGGGAGACGCTCTCCGAGATGGAGGTGGAGTTCGTTTTCAGCGACGTGGACGAGCACCGGGACGGGAGCCTGGCGAACATCCCGGTCCCGGCGGGCGCCGTGGACACGGTCCTCGAGCGCCTGTACGACGCCGGACTCGACGAGGACACGTACACCGTCGTCACCGAAGTCGATCGGGCGACCGTCCCGAACGCCGACGAGTTGACGGACCGGTACGTCGAGGGGCCGAAGGGCGAGCGCGGCGCCTCGCACGTCGAGATTCGAGAGCGTGCGGAGGACCTGACGCCCGATACGGCGACGTACCTCGCGTTCGCGATCGCGAGCGCGGTCGTCGCCGTCGGCGGGCTCTTGCTGGATTCGGCCATCGTCATCGTCGGTGCGATGGTGATCGCGCCGTTCGCGGGGTCGACGCTCTCCGCGAGCGCCGGCGCCGTCATCAGCGACCGCGAGATGGTCGTCGACAGCGCCACGTCGCAGGTGACTGGGCTCGTCGTCGCGTACGTCGGCGCGGTCGTGATGAGCGTGTTCCTCCAACAGACCGGGTTCGTGCCGTCGACGCTGGACGTCGGTCTCGTCGGGCAGGTGAGCGGGTTCGCCACGCCGAACCTCCTGACGCTCGTCATCGCCATCGCGGCCGGGTTCGCCGGGGCGCTCGCGCTCGCGACCGACCTCCCCGTTTCCCTCGCCGGCGTCGCCGTCGCCGCGGCGATCGTCCCCGCCGCCGCCGCGGCCGGCATCGGGACGGCCTGGGGTGAGCCGCTCATTATCGCGGGCGGGATCGTGTTGCTCCTGATGAACATCGTGTTCATCAACCTCACTGCGTACCTCACGCTCATCGCGCTCGGCTACCGCTCGTCGGTGATCCACAACGTCCGCGAGAACGCCGAGGTCTCGCTGCGGACGGGCGCCTACGCCGTCATCGTCCTGTTGTTCCTCGTCGTCGTCGCGCTGACGGCCTTCGGAACGTACCAGCACCTCGTCTTCGAACAGCAGGCGAACGACGAGGTCCAGACCGTGCTCGACGACCCCGAGTACGCGACGCTGGAACTCGCCGGCGTCGAGACTGAGTACAACGACGGGAGCGTGTTCAGCGACGAGGTCTCGGTGACGGTGACCGTGGGGCGCTCGAGCGGCCTCGAGCACGAGGGACTGGCCGAGGAGCTACGGACCGAGATCGATGCCCAGACGAGTCGGTCCGTCAGCGTCGACGTTCGGTTCGTGGACTACCAGCGTGCGGCGGCGATCGGCGACGACGGGCAGAGCGCGTGGTGGCCCCTCGACGAGTGGCCACCGCTCTCGGCGGGTTCCTCAGCCCCGCAGTCGGCGCCACAGGCTGTGACATTTCCGTCGCACCTTGTTGAGGAACGAGCCGATCCGGCGTGATCCGGTGAGGAGCCGCAGCGCCCGGACCGACCGGCCGATGCGGAGCAGTCGAAACGGTCGGAACCACGGAACGACGGTGAGGACGAGAAACCAGTTCGACCGGACGAACTCCCGCGGGCCGCTGTCAGACCAGCGATAGAGGAGCGCGAGGTCGAGGAGGAAGACGACGAGGAGCCACTGGAGGACGCCGCGAACCGTCGCCGCGAGCGACTCGGAGACGACGAGCAGGTCGAAGCTGATCGCGACGTCGACGACGAACAGCACGATCCACAGGAGCGCCGCGACCTCGACGAACGGCGGCCACCAGCGTTCGGCGTCCATCTACCGGCACGTAGGACACCGCGAGTCAAAACGGTACGTCCGCTCGAGCACGGTCATCGGCGCCCTCGCGTTCAGTGAAATATCGGCGGCGCCCTCGCGTTCAGTGAAATATCGGCGGCGAGAGACCGGTTCGCGAGGTGTGCTCGAGTGGAAGGGACTAGCGGTTATCCGTGCGCAGAAACTGCGCGACGCCGGGTGCTCCGTCGACGATCCAGAGCAAGAATACCAGCAGGTACGGTATCGAGTAGATGGCGAGAAAGACGAGGTGCTCTCCGGTCAGCATCTCGCCCGAGAGTTCGCCGAGGATCGCAGTGACGCGTCCGATCAGCGTCACCTCGGAGTCGTACGGCGGCAGCGTAACGACCGGCCAGAGGAGCCTGTCGCCCGGCGACACTCCGAGCTTCGGAACCGCCAGAATCGCGTCGCCGAGGAGATGCGACCAGTAGCCGACGGTGAACGCGATGCCGATATCGCGGCGTCCGGACGCCATCGCCCCGAGGACGAGGAGGCCGACCGGGACGGCGACGAATATGGAGTGTGCGACCGAATACCCCTGCGGAAAGAGGTGGAGCCCCCACGAGAGCGTCTTGTCAACGAGATCCGGAAGCTGCGTGCCGAACAGGAGCGCCAGGACGACGAGCGGACCGTTCGGCGACTCGCGCGTCACGAGTCGGTGACCGAGTGAGTACAGGAGGTAGCCGAAGGCGGCGTGACCCCACGGCATCACGACGGCCTCACCACCACAATCGAATTGAACTCGCTTTCCACACGATGGAAATAGGCACAGGCGATTAAAGTTCTTTACCGACAGAAGGCACCCGGAGGCAGAACACGTTCGGTATGTCGCGCCACGGACGCCGAATGGCGGACGTGCCTCGAGGGCAAATAAACCCCTTCCCGGACGCATGGGCTGAAAAAATTATACGCGCGATCGTCGTCCGTCGTACCATGCGCGAAGCCATCGTGACCCTCAGCGACGCGGCGCTCGAGGCGATGGGCTTCGAGGGGCTCGTCGCGCTCCTCCGAGAGGCGGGGATCCGCGACGTGGAGATGCTCGAGGACCACGGGACCACCTGCGTTCCGCAGATCGACGTCGCGGACCGGCTCGATCCGGAGGGCCTCGAGGACCTCGAATGCGTCAGCGACTGGGAACTGCTCGCCGAGACGGAGACCGGCTATCGGTACCTGCTGGAACTCTCCGCCGCGGAACTGCCCGCGGACGCGACCGAAGACTACGACGCGCTGCTCGGCAACTGCGAGACCTCGGTGACGGATCGCGGTGTCCTGATCTCGCTGGTCGGCTCGCAGGCGGCCATTCGGGAGATGCTCCGGAACTACGAGGCCGCCGGCGCCGTCCCCGACCTCTGTAAGCTCGCTGAGTACGACGGCGAGGCGAACCCGCTGGAATCGCTGACGGGCCGCCAGCGAGAGGTCATCGAGACGGCCTACGAGATGGGGTTCTACGAGGTCCCCCGACGGGCGTCGACGGCGGAGATTGCCGGCGAACTCGGGCTCGAGGACGCGACGGTCTCCGAACACCTCCAGCGGGCCGAGCGGAACCTGCTCACGACGCAACTCCCGACGTAGCGACCGGAACGAACGGTTCGAATCGCTGCGTCGGTTCGCGTTCGCGCTCGAAGTCCAATGGCGACATCACGGCAGATCGACGACTGCGCCGGCCTCGAGCGATCGACGTCCGAGACTGACATAAACCCGCCTAGCAGGCCCGCAAGAATCGGGATGTGATCGCGGCGCGATAGCCGTTCGTGTATGGCAGAACCGACCGCACTCGATGGCGAACGGCGCACCGAATCGACGATCGAAAACGCAACCCGTCCGACGGCCAGTCGGAGCCTGCGCTGGGGCGCGTACCTGCTCGCGCTGTCGGGAGTCGGGCTCATCGCGAACGGAGCGGCGATGCTGTACCGGGTCGTCTTCGAACCCGGTTTCGAGTCGGGTGTCGAGACGCTGGGCGGCGTCACGCGGAGCGAACTCGCGACCACCCACCACGAGGTGGTCCATTACATCGACCACCTCCACGTCAACGTCGCCGGACTCATGGTGGCCGTCGGTATCGCCGTAATCGCGCTCGCCTGGTTCGGGGTTCGGCGCGGCCAGCGGTGGGCGTGGGCGACCGCAGTCGCGCTGCCCGCGGTCTTCCTCGTCCACAGTCTTCCGATCCACCAGACCGCCGGGTTCACGTTCGACGCGCTGGCCCATCTCGGCCCCGGAATCCTGTGGCTACCCGCGTTGCTCGTCGGCACAGTGCTGGCCGACCGCGGGCTGCGATCGATCGACGAACCGGCGGACCGCGACGAGGCCCCCACCGGCTGACCGACGGTCGTCGCGTCTCGAGCGACGACGCTCCGACGGCGATGCGGCTCGAATCCGGCGTCCGAACCGGTAGGTAGCCGGGTGTCGGCCCGGCCGCCGTTATCGGCCCCGTAGCACGGTCTGGACCCTGCTCGAGATCCGTTCCAGCAGCGACGGCTCGGCGTCGGTCGACTCGCTCGCCTCGGCCGTCGTCGGTGGTCCTTCGCGAGCTCTCGGTTCGGGTTCGGGCTCGGACGCCGGCTCGACGGACCGCGACCGATCGTCGGTCGCTGCGGTCTCGCAGTAGGGACAGTCGTCGTTCTCGTCGGCGTAGTACGGTAACCGGCACTCGTCGCACGTCGCTCGCGATCGCGACGCCGATCGGGCGTTCGAGCGGGGCGATTCGTCTCCGGACGCTGATCCGCAGTACGGACAGGCACCGTTGTCGACGTAATACGGGAGCCCACACTCCTCGCACGTCGTCCGCTCCCCGGGCGCAGTAGTATCAGTACTCATGGCCCACTCGAATGTTGCTCGAGAAGCACAATATAGCCACAGTTCACCGCGACTGAACAGACGCGTTTCGGTGAACGTCGACCGGTTCGCCGAGGCCGACGCGTTTGCCGAGGCGTTCCCGACGGAGAACCGCCAGACGATCGAGCGGCGACTCGATAGCGAGGCGTAGACCGATCCGATCGCTCCGGACGCAGTCGGCGACCGCCGTATCGTCCGATCGAGCGCCGATCACACGCGCAGTAAGTTTCGAACCGCGTGATGTGAAACCCCCATAAAAAGCCTCCGAGCACACGGATCCATCGCCTGTCGACAGCTGCCGAACTACAACCGGGATGATAGATAATCGACGACCGTCTGGGACACGTTGAGTGCCCGAACCGCTCAGAACGATCGTAGAGACGACGTATACGTCGAGCTGATCCGTCGAAACGCGCCTCCCTGTTCGATTCTCGAGTCGTCGAGAGAGGGTTCGTCGATCGACGAACCTCCGTTCGAAAAAATATGAGTTATCTGTTCGGAGTACAGCGGTCGAAACGGGTACCTACCGAAATCAACCATGTCTGGCAAATATGACCTCGTTATCGTCGGGGGTGGGATCAGCGGTGCATCGCTCCTGTACACCACCGCGAAGTTCTCCGACGTCGACTCCATCGCACTGATCGAGAAGGAACGGGAAATCGCGGCGATCAACACGAACCACACGAACAACTCCCAGACGCTCCACTTCGGCGATATCGAGACCAACTACACCCTCGAGAAGGCCGAAGAAGTCAAAGAGGGGGCGGAGCTCCTCGCGGGCTATCTCGAGAACCACGACGACGACCGCGAGATGCACGACAAGCGCAGCAAGATGGTGCTGGGCGTCGGCAAAGAGGAAGTCGCCGAACTCGAGCAGCGCTACGAGGGCGAGGGATTCGGCGATCTCTTCCCGAAACTCCAGATGATCGAGCGCGAGGAGATCGCCGACTACGAGCCGAAGGTCGTGGAGGGTCGGGACCCCTCGAAGGAGATGCGCGCGTTACAGACGCCGGACGGCTACGTCGTCGACTACGGTGCGGTGACACAGTCGCTGGTCCGACAGGTCGAGGATGAATCCAACGTCGACGTCTTCACCGGGACGAAAGTCGAGGACATCACGCCGACGCTCGACGGCTACACGATCGAGACGACCGACGGCCGGTTCGACTGTGAGGCCACCGTCGTCGCGGCCGGCTCGCACAGCCTCCAGATCGCCAAGGAGCTCGGCTACGGCGAGGGCAAGGTATTGCTCCCCATCGCGGGGAGTTTCTTCCTCGCGGACGATCTGCTCAACGGGAAGGTCTATACACTCCAAATGAAGAAGCTCCCGTTCGCCGCGGTCCACGGCGACGCGGACGTCCACGACGACTCCATCACGCGGTTCGGTCCGACCGCGAAGCTCGTCCCGACCCTCGAGCGCGGTCGCATCTCGACCGTGAAAGACTTCCTCGACGTGTTCGGACTGAACGCGGCGGCGTTCCTCAGTTACGCGAACATCCTTTCCGACCGAATCCTCCTGCCGTACGTCCTCCGGAACCTCGTCTACGACGTCCCCGAGGTCGGCCCGCGACAGTTCCTCCCGCACGTCCAGAAGGTCGTCCCGAGCGTCGAACTCGAGGACATCGAGCGCGCGAAGGGGTACGGCGGCGTTCGGCCGCAGATCGTCGACACGACCAAGAAATCCCTCGACATGGGAGAGGCGAAGATCGTCGGCGACGACATCATCTTCAACATCACGCCGTCGCCGGGCGCCTCGACCTGTCTGAAAAACGCCGTGCAGGACACCCAGCAGGTCCTCGAGTTCCTCGACGACGACTACGAGTTCGACGAGGAGGCGTTCCGCGCGGAGACGATCGACAACTTCCCGCGCGCGAACTGACGAACGCATCGATCGCTGTCGCTCGGACCTCTTTTCGATCCCGTTCGCGGTTTCGTGCTCGAAGCGTGATGCAGGTCGACCCTCCGCGTCGCCGGCTCATACCGACCACGAAACGTCGTCCTACACTCGTCACACCGAGCCCGCCCGACCGATCCGGCCGATACGTCTGAGCCGAGTGACCGCCCGTCGAGAATCAATCCCACCAGTACGACGGCGTCAGCACGACCAGCACCGTGAGGATCTCGAGGCGGCCGATCCACATCAGGAACACCATGTAGAGTTTGGCCGCGTCGGTAAACGGTAGGAAGCTGTTCATCGGCCCGACGATGCCGAAGCCCGGGCCGACGTTCCCGAGCGTGGCAATGGTCGCACTCATCGCCTCGAGCGCGGTCAGGTCCGCTTCGATCCGATGGGTATCGAAGTAGATAAGCAGCGTCGAGACGGCAAAGAGGACGAGAAACAGCAGCGTGAAGGCGAGCAGCCCGTAGATCGTCTCCTCGTCGAGGACCTCGTCGGAGACGCGGATCGGGATCACCGCGTTGGGGTGGACGTCGGTGAGTAGCTCGCGGCGGACGACCCGTTGGATGACGTACCAGCGGACGATCTTGATCGAGCCCGCGGCGGAGCCGACGGAGCCGCCGAGAAACATCGCGAACAGGAGGACGGTCTGGGTCGGCTCGCTCCACGTGTTGAAGTCCATGCTGGCGTAGCCGGTCGTCGTGATGAACGCCAGCGACTGGAACAGCGCGTGCCGGGCCGATGCCTCGAGGTTACCGGGGATGGTGCCGACGAACTCGGGGGTCTCCGCCAATCCGAGGCCGGTCACCAGAAAAGCGGTTAGAATCGCCCCGACGAACCCGACCGTCCCGACGTACGAGCGGAACTCGGCGTTCTCGAACAGGCGGTCCGATCGCCCGTTGAACGCGTGCCAGAAGAGCGCGAAGTTGGTGCCGGCGATCAGCATGAACGGCATCACCGCCCACTGGATGAACGGACTGAACGCCTCGACGCTGCGCGCTTCGGGCGAGAACCCGCCCGTCGGCATCGTCGTGAGCGCGTGGGCGACGGCGTTGTAGAGGTCCATGTTCGGTGCGAGACCGACCAGATGGAGCGCGTAGTAGAGGCCGAACGCGAGTAGCGTGAACCCGATGTAGATCCGCCACAGCGCACGCGCGGTCTCCCGGATACCCGGCGTGAGCCGTTCGAAACTGAATCCCGGAGCCTCCTCCTCCATCAGCTGTGCGCCGCCGACGGACAGCTTCGGGAGGATCGCGACCATCAGGACGATGATTCCCATCCCACCGAGCCACTGGGTGAGCTGGCGCCACATGAGGATCGATCGAGAGTGTCGCTCGACGGAGATCTCACCGAGGACGGTCGATCCCGTCGTCGTGAACCCGGACATCGACTCGAAGAGCGCGTTCACGGGCGAGGCGATCGTCCCCTGACCGGCGACGAGGTAGGGGAGCATACCGACCAGCGGCACGGCGAGCCACGTCAGGGAGACGAACAGGAACCCCTCGCGGCGACCGAGCTCCGGCTCCGGATGGAGCTCTTCGAGACCGATGCCGACGGCGAGCGCGACGACGATCGTAACGACGAACGGGAGGACGGATTCCCCGTAGATGACCGCGATCGCCAGCGGGAGAAACAGCGGGACGGTCGTATACTTTAGAACGGTTCCGACGAGACTCAGCGAGATTCGATAGTCGACGTGGAGATCCATCGTTGTCGAGTGTGATACTGCGAACTGCCATGAATCGACGGCCCGCGAGTCGAAGCAGGGACCTGACGGCCGTCGAAAGACGCTGCCGGCTGTCGAGACGCGTTCGCGATTCGCTTTCGATTCGCTCACAGTGGACCGGATCGGCGCCGAATTACGCCTCGCACGGGGAGTCCCGGAACTGATCGAGACACGCGTAGCTGGCACCGCAATCCTCACAGACCCATTCGTCGGACACCGTGTGATCGCCGATCTCTCGAGGCCACTCCGAGCTCATAGTCGACGCTGCCACGGGCGGAACCGTAAGCGTACCGCCATCGTCGCTCGAGTGTCGGTCACTCGAGCGAAAAACCAGCGTCCGCCAGCGAGTCGGCGTTCGTCCAGTACTCCGCGATGGTTTCTTCGGCCCACGACCGGACCGCCTCGTCGTCGGTGTCGATCGACGCCCGCAGAACGCCCTGCTCGTCGCGTAGGAGCAGGTAGACGACGTCGTCGAGGAGCATCACCGCGAGCGGAACCGACCCGTCGCGGACCCGGATCGCAGTCCCGTCGGTCGCCAGCAGCGCCTCGAGTCGGTCCCGGAGCGCCGCGTCGTCGACGAGGGCCTCGATCGCGCTTCGGGAGAAGACGCCCCGAAACGTCTGCTCACTCGTTTCCGCCCGGTCCTGGACGAGCGATAGCGTCTGTTCGTTGAAGGCGTGGGAGACCGTCCGAACGTCGTCGGCGCCCTCGAGCAACTCGAGCAGCCGCGACAGCGGCGCGTTCGGTCGGGTCTGGCTGGGCGTGGTGATCGTCGCGTCGGCCAGCCGCCGGAGGTCGAAGGTCAGTTCCGTACGCGGCAGGTAGTCGACGACCTCGCGGAGTCGCCGTTCGGTCTCGATGATTCGCTGGAGGTCGGTGATCCCCGACGCGACGAGCCGCCCTGTCGCCGTCGCAACGTACTCGCTGCCCTCGCGGCGGATCCACGACCGCTCCCGAAAATCGCCGAGAATGCGCCCCAGCGTCGCCTGCGAGGCCCCGGTCGCCGCGGCCAGTTCGTTGCGGGTGTGGCCCTCCTCGGCGAGAGACTCGAGCACCTCGACGCGGTTGGCCGAGAGCGCGAGGAACTCGATCTCCTCGAGTGCCGATTCCATACGCTTCGTTCGACCCCGTACGGGAAAGCCGTTTCGCACCGTGAAATCATTTCATACCCTGATCGAGTGCATCGAGGATGCACGGCTTTCCCCCGTCGTCAGTCCGCTCTCACCGGCGCAGCCTTTCTTGTCGTGAAATATTTTCTGAACGAAACTATATGACCTGGCCACCTACGTAGATGTATAATGATCCTCGAAGAATTTCTGCCGGCCGACGATCCGTCGGCGACTTCGCTGTCCGATCGTACGGGTGCGGTGGTGATCGACCAGTGATCGACCGTCGAACGCTCGCGTTCTTCGTCCTCTCGAGCGTCTTCTTCGGGGGAACGTTCGTCGCGGCGAAGGCCGGCCTCGAGTACTTCCCGCCGCTGCTGTTCGTCGCGATCCGGTTCGACGTGGCCGCGCTGGTCATGCTGGGATACGTCGCGCTCACCGTCTCGGGCGACGACCTCAGACCCGAAACGCGGGGCGACGTCGTCGGAATCCTCGCGACCGGCGGCCTCGTGATCGGACTGGCCAACGCCCTCCTATTCGTCGGCCAGCAGTACGCGACCAGCGCCGTCGGCGCGATCGTCTTCAGCCTCAACCCGATCCTGACGCCGGTG
The DNA here is from genome assembly GCF_000025325.1 of Haloterrigena turkmenica DSM 5511. Classification (NCBI taxonomy): domain Archaea; kingdom Methanobacteriati; phylum Methanobacteriota; class Halobacteria; order Halobacteriales; family Natrialbaceae; genus Haloterrigena; species Haloterrigena turkmenica. The sequence goes on from NC_013743.1 coordinate 3,224,152, forward strand.
TTCGCGGCCGTCCTCCTCTCCGACGAACGGCTCTCGCGTCGCGGTGCGGTCGGGATGGGGCTCGGCCTGCTCGGCGTCGCGCTCGTGGTCAGCCCCGATCCCGCGGCCCTGCTGGGCGGCGACGCGTTCGGTCGGGCGATCCTCTTCGCCGGCGCGATCTGTGCCGCACTGGGCGCGGTCCTCATTCGCCGGGCCGGCTCGACGGCCACGCTCTCGAGTACGGTCCGGATCGCGTGGGGGCTCCCGATCGCGGCGGCCCTCTGTCACGGCTTCGCCTACTCGACCGGCGAGTCGATGGCGTCGATCTCGTGGACGACCGACGCGCTCCTCGCGCTGGGCTACGTCAGCATCGTCGCCGGCGTCCTCGCGTACATCGCCTACTTCGGACTGCTCGAGGCGACCGAGGCGACGACGGCGAACCTGATCTTCTACGTCGTACCCGTCGTCTCGACGCTGGGCGGCTGGGCGATCTTAGACGAGGCCGTCGCGACGTCGGCGGTCGTCGGCTTCCTGACGATCTTCGCCGGCTTCGCCGTCATCGGCAGCGACTCCGTCGATATCGACCTCCGCTCGCGGCTGCCCGGCCTGACGATCAATGGGCCGGTCCACGAGGAAGGCTCGTCCGTCACCGAGGAACCGTGCGGCTACCGCTCGGACTGAGCCGGCCGTACACAGCCGTCTTCTCGACCGAGACTGTTCGTTGAAACGTGGCGATGCCGAGATGAACCGAGCCGCTCGAGCGGCGCCGTCCTCGAGACTCGAACGACTGATCTGCATGAGAACGCCGGCAGGTCGCTCAACCCCGCGGTTCTCGTAGCGTGGATACTCGCCGCCCCTGCGACCGCTCCCGGTTTCGCGTTCGGAGGCGTCGGCACCCTATCCATGTCACTTGCATCCTACGAACTCCACGAACGGCTCGACCGACTCTCGTCTGCAAGCGCCGACCGCGACATTCTCGTCAGTCTCGCCGTCCCGCCCGAGGAGACGATCGGCGAGGCCCGCCAACCCGTCGAGACCGACTACGCGGAGGCGAGCCAACTCGACGAGCAGTCGTTTCCGAAGCCGCTCACCGACGCGCTCGAGACCGTCCGGAGCGAACTGACCGAGTACGACGAGATCCCCGACAGCGGGCTGGCGATCTACGCCGGCGTTCCCGACGGCGACCTCGTGACGGTCGTCTTCGACGATCTACCGGTCCCCATCGACGACTCGATCTACCGCCACGCCAACGAGTTCGACCTCGAGCCACTCGAGGACGTCACCGAGCCCGAGTCGACCCACGGCCTGCTGGTCGTCGAACGCGGCGGCGCCGCGCTGGGCGTGCTCGACGACGAGGGCGTCGAGCCCCTCGAGAGCTTCGAGAGCGAGGTTCCCGGGAAGTCGAGCGCCGGCGGCCAGTCCGCCGAGCGGTTCGAACGCGACCGCGAGCGCCAGAAGCGGGAGTTCTTCGACGAGGTCGCCGACCGTGCCGAACGGACGTTCCTCGGCGACGACGCCGTCGACAGCGTCCTGCTGGGCGGGACGACGGGCACCGTCGAGACGTTCCGAGATGAGGCCGACCTCGACCACCGCCTCGAGGACCGTCTCGCCGGCGAGTTCGCCGTCGAGTACGCGACTCAGCAGGGCCTCGAACAACTCGCGGAGAAGGGTCAGGAAGCCCTCGAGGAACGCGACCGGGACGACGTTCGCGAGACACTCGGCGAGTTCCTCGATCGGGTCGGCGACGACGACCCCGTCGCCTACGGCCGCGAAGCGGTCGACGACGCCCTCGAGTTCGACGCGGTCGAGACGCTGCTGCTCTCGACGGGGCTGGAGGGCGAGGACCTGCAGGAACTCGGCGAACGGACTGAACAGCAGGGCGGCGAGACCGTCGTCGTTCCCGACGACTTCCCCGATGGCAACCGGTTCGCCGAAGCGTTCGACGGCGTCGGCGCGCTGTTGCGGTTCCCGATCGACTGACGATCCGCACCGAAAACGTGGCCGTAAATAAGTACATTACAGACACAGTCAGATAAAACATCATATCATATTCGGCGACGTAACTTTTAGATATCGACGAACTATCCCTCCGGGAGACCAAATTCTTAAATGTGGCAGTCGCGATTGAGTTGATAATGGATGGGCCAAATTCCTTTGGGAAAATACTTTTAGTGGAGGACAATCCCGGGGACGTTCGACTGACGAAGGAGTTGTTGAAGGAGGCCGGGTTCGATCCGACCGTTCACGTCGTCTCCGACGGGCCCGATGCGCTGGACTTCCTCCACCAGCGCGGCGAGTACGCCGACGCTCCGCGACCGGACGCGATCCTCCTCGATCTGCATCTCCCGCGGATGAACGGAGAGGAGATCCTCGAGGAGATGGACGACGACAGCAGGGACGTTCCCATCATCGTCCTTTCGGGCACGCAGCAGGAACAGGTGTTCGAAGACGACGATATCGCGGCCGTCGTAGACGCTCGCGTGGAGAAGCCGCTCGATCCGGACGAGTTCGACGCGATCGTGCAGTCGCTGTCAGAACAGCCCGCCGAATGACCGAGCACCGTCTCTCTTCTCGCTAAAACCCGCGGCGGTTGCAGGCACGACGCGCTTTACTCGCGAGCCGAGACCGTCCAGTATGTGTGCGACATTCAGCGACGACGACGTCGGAAAACCCGTCGAGCGAGCGGACGGGAAGGTGATCGGGACCGTCGACGCAATCGAGGGGGACCGAGCCCGAGTCGAGCCGGCTCCCGACGCGCTCGACTCGATCATGGCCAGGTTCGGTTGGGGCGACAGCATCGATCCCTTCGTCCTCGAGGCCGACGCCGTCGACGCGGTCTCCGATACCCGAATCCATCTCGCGGAGGAGTTTGCGACCGAGGAGACGGAGACGACGGCCGCGGACGAACGATCCGAAGACCGCCGAGATAACCCGCAGAATCGACCGGATCAGTGAGGGTGAGCGCGAGCGCGTTCCGGACGGACCGCGGGCCCTGACGATTGCAGGCACCACTGGCTTCCCGCGAGTAGTGGTAGCCTCGCGCATGTGTGCAACGTTTTCGAACGATGACGTCGGCAAGTCCGTCGTGAACGACAACGGCGAGGAGGTCGGCGTCGTCACGTCGGTCGAAGGGGACGTCGCCCACGTCAGACCCGAAACGGAGGCAGTCGATTCGGTCAAATCCTCGATCGGCTGGGAGGGCGTCGCCAACGCCGCGCATCCGCTCGACACCGATTCCGTCCGCGAGATAACGGACCACGCCGTCCGTCTCGAGGGCGAGTTGCCGTCGGTCGAGGAGCGGGAACTCGAGGCGGCCGTCGATTCGAACACCGGCGACGAGGCGGACGGGGAGCGAACCGAACCCACCGGCGGCTCGGCCGGCACCGAGGAAACCGAGATCGCGGAGGACCTCCGCGACGAGACCGACGAGGAGACTCTCGAGGAGACGGACGCGATCGACGAGAGCGGGACGGATACGGACGAAGGGAGAGAGTCCGATGTGAACGGCGACCGCGGAGCGACCGCACCCGACGACCCCGAAACGGGACGCGACCGGACGAGCGATCGCGGCCTCGAGGCCGATCCGACGGAACTGGCCAGACGGGAGCGCGAGGGCGGCACCCGCCCCGGAGCGTCGGTCGAGCCGACCGACGATTTCGAGTCCACCGACGCTGCCGTCGATCCCAACGCGGAGACGGAGGCGACCGATGCGGCCGTCGATCGTGACGACGACTTCGAGACGACCGACGCCGCCGTCGACCGAACCGACGAACCGCGGCGGGACGATCTCGAGACGGAGCAGCTGAGCGATCGGACCGAGGACGGGGACGCCGACGGCGACGACGACCGGCGCGAAAACTGACGCGGGCGCCGACCGATAGCGTCGGTTCGGCGCGACCGGAACGGACACGAGCGACCGAACGTTTTTCCGAGATCGGGCGGCCAACGCGGCTATGAGTGAGCGTTGTCTGCACTGCGGGAAGCCCCTCGGCGGTCGGACGGCACTGTGCTACGGCTGCGAGTCCGACGGAATCGAGCCGGCGGACGTCGTCAACGTCGACGCCGAGATCACCGAGCGGGTCGAGGAGTACGTCATCGTCTCGGCGACGAACTGCGCCGAGTGCGACGCGCTCCACGGGACTGTCACCGTTGACGGACACTCGTATACCGCCGCCGACTTCGGCCTCGAGTCGCTCGAGGACTGGCGCGAGGAACTGGACGAACGCGAGGCGTGGCTCCGAGCGCACGCCGACGCGGTCGAACGGGCGCTCGTGCTCCTCGAGGCCGAGTGGCCGGAGTCGGTGCAGGCGATTCGGGACCACGTGCTGTCCTGACCGGCTCGCCGTGGCTCGCCGGCCCGGACACTATGGATCGCCGCCCGCTAGGAGGCCTATGTTCGGTCGAGACAGCGAGCGCGGAACCGACGGTATCGACGTCGCCGGCGCGGGCAACGATCGGTCGATCGTGTTCGTCCACGGCGCGATGTTCACGCGGAAGATGTGGCTCCCCCAACAGCGGGCGCTGTCGTCGGAGTATCGCGTCGTCACGTTCGACCTGCCCGGTCACGGCACCGATGGCGACGAGCAGTTCCGGATGGAGCCCGCGATCGATCGCCTCGAGCGCACCATCGAGGAGCACGCCGGCGGAACGGCGGTGGTGGTCGGGCTCTCACTGGGTGGCTACGTCGCGACGGAGTACGCCGCTCGCCGCCCCGAGACCGTCGACGGGCTCGTGTTGTCGGGCTCGAGCGTGAACCCGGTCGGCGGGATGGAGACGCTCACGCGGGCGACCGGGGCCATCCATCGGCTCGCCACGAAGCCCGACATCGGCTGTCGAGCCGTCGAGAAACTCGGCTACCGCTGGGTTCGCAACCGCGATCTCCCCGCGGACATCGAACGGGAGATCATCGACTCGGGCATCTACCCGCGGGAGTTCGGCAACGCGGGCCCGTTCATCGCGGGCGAGGACTTCCGGGGGAAGCTGTCGACCTATCCCGGCCCGACGCTCGTGCTCAACGGCGAGAACGATAAGCTCATGCGCCGCGGCGAGCGCAAACACGCAGCGGCGGCCCAGGACGGTCGCGTCGAAGTGCTCGCCGGCGTCGGCCACATCTGTAACCTCCACCGGCCGGAGACGTACACGTCGCGGGTTCGGAACTTCGTGCGACAGCGCGTCGCCCCGCGGCGCTGAGGCGGCGGTGCCGGTCGGCACCGAAAAGGAAGACGGTGACGGGACGGAGTCGATCGGAAACGGGTCGGAGAGACGAAGCGGGGCCGATCAGGAGCGACGTTCGCCGACCATATCGCGGACGCGGCCGGGGATGCCGAGGATGGAGATCCCGAAGCCGAACAGCACCATCAGCACGTAGACCCCGAGCGTCGAGGTCCAGACGACGAGCATCGCGAGGATCGCCCAACCACCCTCGAGGAAGTAAAACGCCCCGACGGACATCGCCGTCCCGTAGAGTAAGACGAGATACGGCCCCCAGTCGGTGGCGTGGCCTCGTCGCTGCTTTCGGCGGACGTAGCGCTTGAGCTCGCTCTCGAGGGACTCCTTTCTGACGGTGCGGCGTTCGACGTTGTCCTCGAACGAGTCGACTCGATCGCGCAGGCGTTCGATCTCCTCGCGAAGCGCTTCGGGATCCTCCGATCGATCCCGCGTGCGGGCGCTTCGACGGCGGCTCGATCCCGCCTCCGTCGATTCCGTAGCCGTCCCTGCGCGATCGTCCGTCGCCCCCTCGTCGGCACCCGTGGCGTCGTCGGTCATCGCTTCTGTCGAAAACTGTCGATGTCCGGGACTTTGTAGCTGCCGATCCACTTCACGGTCGGCGAGGACCGCGTTGAGGACGGCGCCGAAGACGAGGATAATCGACCCGAGGTACAGCCAGGCGAGCACGAGAAAGACGGCCCCGAGCGCGCCGTAGACGACGTAATCGCCGGCGACCGTGGCGTAGAGGGAGAACGTCCGGCTCAGGGCGTACCAGCCGACGGCGGCGACGAGCGTCCCCGGAAGCGCCTCCCGGAGGTCGACGTCGGCGTCGGGGAAGACGACGTACAGCGGCAGGAAGGTCACGGTCAGTCCGAGCAAGACGAAGATCGGGCCGATGATCGTCGCCCCCAGGAAGGGCACGTACCGGATCAGCAGTTCGAGGGCGGCGACGAGCGCGAGCCCGGCCGTGATCACGAGGAAGACGACCATCGCGTCCCAGGCGGTGTCGAGCAGCGACTTCGAGCCGGCGGTGCCGTACACCTGTGAGAAGGCCCGATCGAGGCCGCGGAGCACGCGACTCGAGCCCCACAGCAGGCCGAGCGCGCCGGCGACGGTCGCGCTCTGCCGGCCGGTGTCGTCCAGCACCGTCTCGGCGAGCAGTTCCCGGGCCGACTCCGTGAGGACGTCGGTGGCCGCGGCCGTCAGCCGTTCGGCCAGCGCCTCGCCGCCGATCGAAGCCGCGAGCCCCAAGGCGAGCAACATCAGCGGCACGAGCGAGATGAATCCGTAGAAGGCGACGCCGGCCGCGAGCAGCGTCAACTGCTCGCTGCGAGCGAGGCGGAGAGCGTCACCCGCGAGTTCGAAGTCGAAGCCGTGGTCGGTCACGGATCGTAATTGGCTACGGCCAGCGGCATATGCGGTCGTGTGGCACAGGCTTGCACGAGACTTCTCGCCGGCGAGTGGTGCGCCGACGGAGCGAATCGCCCGTCGCGGAACCGGAACGGTGGCATACTAACGACAGCGGGCGGTCCCCCTATCAGTATTCGACGGATAGACGCGCGAGCGCATTCGTATCGGTCCCGTATTGTCGGGTTTCTCTCATCGATTGATCTATAGGACGCCGTTGCTCCGCCGTACGGGCTGCATATGCAGGCCCGATAGGCGTCGTCTTCGAAACGCAGCCGGAACGAGTCAGTGTTCGTGACTATTACCGTTCGAGACGCCAGCGACTCCGAAGGCAGTCGTCCGTCGCGACAACCCGCTTTCTGAGAAGTATTCTATACAGAAATAGAGTCAGAATCGAATTACCCGTTCAGACAGACTACTTTCCAATACAGAATTGCTTACGAACGTGAGCCAGAGCATTACAATAATTGACTATCTGTTCTCCCTGTCTGTAGCGAACGGCGACTACTCTACGCACGACTAATGTCTGACAAACCAGAATCACGACACGGTACGGGGAATCGACCGCAGAACGCCGCTGACGGAGCCTCTCGACGGACGTTTCTGAAGGGATCGGCAGTGTCGGCGGGGATGCTGGCCACGGCCGGGTGCTTCGGGGAACAGTCCGCCACCGGCGGGAACGGGGAGACGACCGAGATGGTCCCCGGTGACGGTGAGCCCGCACCGGGCGGACAGGTCCGACAGTTCACCGTCCACGCGATCGAGGCCGACGTCGTCTACAACGCGTTCGGCCTCCACCAGCCCAAGGCCGCGCTCTATGTCCTCGAGGAGAACCTCGTGGAGGCGCTGGCCGCATCGGGGGCACCCCCGACGACGCCTTCGCGGACCTGCCGGACGACGCACGCGATAAGAAACGCAAGAAGAAGGACGACCGCCGAGACGATCTCAATAAGAAGGAGAAGAAGAAGGCGGAGAAGAAACTCGAGACGGCAGACAAAGAGATCGAGGAGGCGAAGAAGCGCAAGGAGAAGGCGAAGAACGACACGGAGCGCAAGAAGGCGCGGAAGGCACTTCATCGCGCGCGCAAGAAGAAAGCGAAGGCCAAGCGGAAGTTAGGCGACGTCGACACGACGGTTCTCCAGCCGCTGACGATCCGCGCGAACGCGGGCGATGTGATCGAGATCGAGTTCGTCAATCACCTCGATCGCCACGCCTCGATGCACCAGACGGCACTGCCCTACCAGGTCACCGAGTCCGACGGCGCGAACGTCGGCTACAACCCGGACACGACCGCGGCACCCGGGGAGACGGTCGGCTACGAGTGGTACGCGACCCACGAGGGAACGCACTTCTTCCATGACCTCGCCAATCCGGCGTTCGACAGCGCCGACGAGCCGCCGGAGGAGGCCAACCTCGTCTCCCGCGGGCTGTTCGGTTCGATGGTCGTCGAACCGCCGGAGGCGACGTGGACGCATCCCGAAACGGGTGAGGAACACCGCAGCGGCGTCCGCGCGGACGTCCACATGCCCGGCGAGGACGAGCCGTCGCACCGCGAGTTCATCCTCCACTACCACACGCCGGAGGGAGTGTATCCGGCCAGCGGCCGGGAACTGACCTGGCCCGGCTCCGACGAACCCCAGACGGTCCACGCGATCAACTACCGGGCCGATCCGACCGGCATCAGGCTTGGCGAGGAGGGCCTCGAGTTCGTCAACGATCCCGATCCGGATCTCAACGAAATCGAGGAGTACTTCTACAACTCCTGGCTGTTCGGCGATCCCGGTGGCGGCGACAACGTTTACCGGACGTATCAGGGCGATCCGGTGAAGATGGTCGCCGTTGGCGCCTCCCACGAGGAACGCCACTCCCACCACCTCCACGGCCACCGCTGGAAGGAGGTCCAGGAGCGCGAGAACGTCGACACCCTCGACGTGCAGAACCTCGGATTCGGCGGGACTCACGAGACGAAACTGGTCACCGCCCACGATGGCGTCGGCTTCTTCGACGTCCGGCCGATCGGCTTCGGGCCCGGTGAAGTGCCCGACCGGCTCGAGGGCGGGCTGAACCTCGTCGACGACGAGTTAGACCTCAACGGCAATGACGACGACCTCGACGGGATCGCCGACCCGCTCACGACCGTCCGGCCGGAGATGAGCTGGGAGGAAGCCTTCGACGTCGGCGCCGGCGGCGCACACGGAAGCGCCGGCGATTTCCTGTTCCACTGCCACCTGTTCCCCCACTACGCCGAAGGGATGTGGGGCAGCATGCGCGTCTACGACAAGGTCCAAGAGGATCTCGAACTCCTCGACGACAACGAGCCGCCGCTGGATCTCGACGACGAGACGCCCGGGTTCCCGGACTTCATCCCCGGCGAGCAAGGCGAGGAACCGCCGAAACCGCCCTACGACTTCATCCGCGACCCGACGCCCGAAGAGGCCGCGGCGCTCGGGGACATCATTCCCGGCGCACCATACACCGATCCTTGCGACCCCGAGATCGCCCCCGAAGAGTTCGGCGGCCCGACCGCCGGGGAGGAAGCGCCCGTGCGCGAGTACGACATCGTCGCGCTCCCAGCCGAACTCGTCTACAACGACGCCGGCGATCACGACCCCGAGGGACAGGTGTACGTCCTCGAGGAGGACGTCGCGGACGTGCTGACGGGGAAGATGAACCCCGAGCCGCTGGTGATCCGCGCGAACGTCGGCGAGTGCGTCGAAATCACGCTGACGAACCTGATGCCCGACGGGCGCTCGAACCACATCCACTTCGTCTCCTACGACGTGCTCGGCTCGGACTCGCTCGCCAACGGCTACAACTACGCTCAAGGGGCCGAGCCCGGCGGTCAGATGAGCTACCGCTGGTACGCCGACGAGGAAGGGACGATCTTCTTCCACGACCACATTCAGGGGGTCGACGAGATTATGCACGGCCACTTCGCCACGCTGATCGTCGAACCCGAGGACTCCGAGTGGCTCGATCCCCACACCGGCGACCCGATCGAGGCCGGCACGCAGGCGATCGTCACGCAGCAGGACGGCGAGGACTTCCGCGAGTTCGCGCTGCTGTACCACGACTTCGCGCCGCTGCGCAACCGGCGGGGCGAGTTCGTCAACGAACTCGAGGAGCACAATCAGAACGCGGGCGTGATGGCGATCAACTACCGGAACGCGCCCTACTACCGCCGCGGACCCGACCCCGACCCGGCGTACGTCCACAGCTCCTACGTCCACGGCGATCCGCCCACGCCGGTACTCGAGGCCTACGACAGCGACCCGGTGCGGATCCGCCTGGTCCACGCCGCCTACGAGGAGCAGCACAACTTCTTCATCGACGGCGTGCAGCCGAATCCCGCCGGCGTGAGACCAGAGGATACGGTCTCGCAGGCCGTCCACGTCGCCGAAGCGTTCACGTTCATGCTCGAGGCGGACGCCGACGAGCTGCCAAACCCGGACGGCCTCCCGGTCTACGATCACCTCTACGGCTCGGGGGTCGTCGACGACCTCTGGGACGGCATGTGGGGTGTCCACCGCGTCTTCGACGCGGCGGTCGACCACCTGCAGCCGCTGCCCGACCGCGGCACGCCCGACGGCGAAATCACCGAGGAGCAACTGCGCGAGATGGGTCACCCAGCGCCGTTCCTCGACTGGGAGGAGCTGGGCCGCAAAGCGTGGCTCACCTACCCCGAGGACGTCCAGCGGAAGTACGACCTCGGCAAGCACGCCCTCGACGAGCAGTGGCAGCGCGACCTGGTCGAGGCGTTCGAGAAAACCAAGCACGAGGGACTCCTCTCGAAGCTCCTTCGCGGCGACCTCCGGCTCGAGGATATCCTCGCGGCGCTCGGGTTCACGCGCAAGGAACTGAAACACGAGACGGATATCGATCCGAAGAAGCTGAAAAAGCGCCTCGAGCAGTTCGACGGCGTGGGACGGGTCGACAAGCCGCCGTTCCCGGCGGACAAGCCTGCCCGTCAGAACCCCAACGTCGGGGAGATTCCGCCCGTGGCACCAGATCCGGGCGATCCGTGCCCCGACGATGCGATCGTCCGGGAGTACGACGTGACCGTCTTCCAGACGGACATCGAGTTCAACGAGTACGGCGACCACGACCCACACGGGATCGTGTTCGCGCTCGACGAACACGTCGACGAGATCCGGGCCGGCGAGCGGCCACCGACGCCGTTGACGCTCCGCGCGAACGAGGGCGACTGCGTCCAGATCAACCTCACCAACGAGTTGCCGGTCGACTTCACCCCCGAGCACGCCCACCCGGAGATGCGGACCCGCGAGCAGGACCTGAACATCGAGTGGGAGGAGTCTAACCGGACCTCGCTCAGTCCCCAACGGCTCGAGATGGACATCCAGGGCTCGGGGGGCGTGACCGTCGGCTTCAACTTCGACCAGACGATCCCGCCGGGGGAGACGATCACGTATCGGTGGTTCGCCGACGAGCTAATCGGCACGTCCATCCTGTGGGACTTCGCCGATATCCGCGGCCACCGCCATCACGGTGCCTTCGGCCACCTGCACGTCGAGCCCGAGGGCTCGATCTGGCTCGATCCCGCCACGGCCGAGCCGCTGGCCGACCACGGTGATCGGTTCGCGCCGTCGATGACGACCGAGAGCATCATCGTGCCCGACGACGGCCCGGCGTTCCGCGAGTTCCCGCTGTCGTTCAGCGACGGGCGGTACATCATCAACCGCAACGATCCAGACGACTGCGTCGTGCCGCCGGGACCAGACGACGAGGCAGACGCGCCGTGTAACCAGATCCCGGACGATCCGGAGGATCAGGGATACATGGCGATCAACAACCGCGCGGAGCCGTTCATCCGCCGGTTCCAGACCGGGCCTGACGCACAGCACCTCGTCTTCGACTCCGACACCCACGGCGATCCGGCGACGCCCGTGGCGAACGCGTTCGTGGACGATCCGGTCCGCTTCCGCGTCAGCCACACCGCCGACAAGGCCCGCGGCCTCGACTTCCACCTCGCCGCCCACCAGTGGCTCCGCAACCAGGACATCCCCGAGTCCGAGATCATCAGCGTCAGCGATCAGTTCATGCCCGGCAAGGCGCGCGACGTCGATCCGCTTGGCGGTGCCGGCGGGCTGGTCGACAGCGTCGGTGACCACATCTACATGGAAACGAAGATGCGCCGGCGCCTCGAGGCCGGCGCCTGGGGCATCTTCCGCGTCGGCGAGGACGACGGCGACTTCGCCGAACCCGTCCAACCGCTGCCGGACCGCGTGAAGAAGAAGCGCCTCGACCCGCGGGACCGACAGGGCTGGACCGTCGCCTCCGGCGACTGCAACGGCAACGGCGAGACGGACGTCCTGATCGGCGTCCCCGACAGTCGCGTCGGCGGCATCGACGCTGGGGCCGCGTACCTGTTCTACGGCCCGGTCGACGAGACGGCGATCACCGATCTGGCCGACGCCGACGTCCAGTTCGTCGGCAAGCCGGGCAAGCGCGTCGGGACCGACGTCCACATCGGCGATAAGTCGATCTACCTCGACACGAAGGGGAAGAAGGCCCGGTACGTCTTCGACGGGACGAAGACGCTCCGGGGTTCGATCAGCGTCGACGACGCCGACCGAAAGAACTGATCGGTCGCGCGACCGTCGACACGCCCGTCCGAAGTTATTTTTCGCTGTTACGTCGATATCTCTGCATGGAACAACGACGGTGTCCCGACTGTGGCGTGACGATGGAACCTGTTCCCGTTCGCGACGGTGAGAGCATGGGGCTCTCGATTGCGACCGGCGAGCGAGAGGGGCTACTGGGCAAACTCGGGTTCAAGAACAGGGCGAAACTGCAGGGCGTCTGCTGCCCCGAGTGTCAGCTCGTTCGGTTGTACGCCGAGGAGGAGTGACGCCCTCGAGTCGACGGGTCTGGGACTCGAGTCAGAACTACTCGAGGCTGCCTTCGGTCGCCGCTCGGATCTCGCCGACGCTCGCGTCGGTCTTGAACGTCGTCCCGCCGTAGTGTGCCGGCGAGGCCGCGTGGCCTGCATCCCGAAGATCGGCCAGGAAGTCGTCCATCGCGTTCGCGGGCAGCCCCCAGTTCTTGCAGAGCTTGTGCTGGTCGTAGTGCGTGGGTTCGTCGAGCTCCGCCTCGAGGGTTTCGCAGAGCTCTCGCGACTTCTCGGCGGTGCCGAACGAGTCGGGAACCGCCGCGCGGACGTCAGCGACGAACTCGGTGTCCTGAACCGGACCGAGCCAGACCGGGCCGGCGGTGAGCAGGCGCTCGCCGCCACAGTGGGGACAGCGCTCGAGCGGGTCGGCGACCTGTCCGTGTTCGGTCTCGCGGTAGAGGCAGTCCTCGCAGTGGTAGACGTGCCCGAGGTGCTCGAGGGCGGCGTCGGCCGCGCTCGCCTTCCGGTCGAGTTCGAGGTAGGTCCGGACGTAGTGGCTGGTCGCGTGGGTCAGGATCGGCTCGACGCCGACGTCGAAGCGGGCCCCGCTGCGGGCGAGCGCGGAGATGAGAATTCGGACGCCCATCTCGGGATGATAGTCGGTGTTCTGGGGCACCGCGCTGTAGGAACGGACGCCGCTATTGAAGTGAGCGCCACACAGCGGCGCGGTGTCGGTCGCCGTCACGCAGAGGAGGTCTCGACAGCGGGCGAAGGCCGCGTCGGCGAAGGGCATCGGCGTCCCGTAGGGATCAAGGTCGATCACGTCGAACAGCTCGTCGTGCATAAGCGCGTTGACGTTGCGGTGCTCGACGCGCGCCTCGTCCGCGAGGTCGTTTCGCTCGAGGTTCTCCCGCGCGAGATCGACGGCGTCTTCCTCGAGATCGCAGCAGGTGACGTCCCAGCCGTCGGCGGCCGCGCGGATCCCGCGGACCCCGCTGGCGGTCATCGCGTCCAGGTAGCTCTCGGCGCGCTCCTCGCGCTCGCGAAAGGTCCGCAGCGTCGCGATCGTCAGGTCCCGGTTCAGCTCCTGTCTGGGGTTGTAGAACACCGACTCCTCGACGCCCTCGGTCTGTTCGCCGGGGACCTCGAGATCGATCCCGCCCTCGGTGACGCGCATACCCCCTGTCGACGGGCGACCGCGAAAAACGCCGTGGTCTGTACCGGGGCCGCCGATCCCTGAAACGAAACTCGAGACGAATATCCACTCTCGGCAGTAATCGCTGCTTACCGGGCGTCACCGCTGTTTTGCGGGTTTTCTCGAGACGCTCATTCGAGATACGCCCGTCCACCAACCCCCGATATAACCGCGTAATCGTCGCTGAAAGCGGCGCTTTCGTTACCGACTCAGTGGAAAACGTTTTGTACCCGACGATGCTGTCGTTGCAATAACGATGTCTTGGGATAGCGTACCACAAAGTGATGTGCGATCGCGCACCGACGCGACCACGAGGAGTCGAACGGAGCGGATCCGTCCGTGATCGACCCGTCGGCCGACGATCGGCTCCGGATCGCCCTGCTGAACGCGGCGCACAAACGCGAGAGCACGCGACGGAACTTCGAGCGGGAACTCGACGCGGAGCTCGTCGAGTTTCACTGTCCCTCCGGCGAACTCCCCGACACGTTCGACTTCGACGCCTGCGTCGTCACCGGCTCGAGCGCCTCCGTCTACTGGGATCGGCCGTGGATCGGCGCGTTAAAGGAGTGGGTCGGCGAGGCCGTCGCGGCCGGACTGCCGTTTCTGGGCGTCTGTTACGGCCACCAACTGCTCGCGGACGTCCTCGGCGGCCGCGTCGAGGACATGGGCGAGTACGAGATCGGCTACCGGGCCGTCGAACACGACGGAGCGAACCGGCTGCTGACCGGCGTCGGCGAGGAGTTCACCGTCTTCACCACCCACTCCGACCGCGTGGCCGCGGCGCCGCCGGACGCGACGGTGTTCGCCAGAAACGAGTACGGCATCCACGGCTTCCGGCGAGACCGCGTCTTCGGCGTCCAGTTCCACCCCGAGTACGACATGACGACGGCCGAGCGCGTGACCGCCGGGAAAGACGGCGACCTCGAGCCCGAGCGGATTCAGTCCGTCCTCGAGGGTATCGACGCCGAGCGCTACGAGACCGCCTGCGAGGCCAAACGGCTGTTCGACAACTTCGTCGGGTTCGTCCGCGAACAGCGGTCCGTCGAGTGCGGCGCCGACGTCGCCGGTACGGATGCCGCCGCGACCGTCGGCGAGGCGTTCGTCGACGCCGACGCTACTGGCGCTACGGCCGAATCGCCTCTGGAATCGTCGGTCGACTCGAGCCGGTCGTCCTGAGCCCTCGCCTCGAGCCAAGGCACGGCCGCGGTCCGAGTCACCGTGCGGGCCGTTCGAAGCGGTCGAAAGCGGCTCGAGCCGGCGTCAGCGCGGCTCACTCGTCGCGGTCGGTGGCCGCCGGCAGCGTCACCGAGAACGTCGACCCCTCGCCGGGTTCGGAGTCGACCCAGATCTCCCCGCCGTGGCGCTCGACGATGCGCTCACAGAGCGCGAGTCCGAGTCCGGTCCCGTCGTACTCCTCGCGGCCGTGGAGCCGCTGGAAGAGGTCAAAGACGCGGTCGGCGTCGGCCGGGTCGATACCGATGCCGTCGTCGGCGACCGAGATCGTCCACTCCGAGTCGATCTGCTCCGGATTGGCCCGCTCCGCGGCGGCTCGCTCCGCGATAACGCGGACCCGCGGCGGCTCGTCACCGCTGTACTCGAGCGCGTTGGACACCAGGTTCTGGAAGAGCTGGCGCAACTGATGGACGTCGCCCTCGACGCGGGGCATCTCCCCGACGTCGACCGTCGCGTCGGTCTCGGCGATCTGCACTTCGAGATCCGTCAGCACGTCCTCGAACACCGCCTCGAGATCGACGGGTTCGAACGGATCGCCCTGCGTCTCGACCCGCGAGTACGCGAGCAGGGCGTCGATCATCTCGCGCATCCGCTCGGCGCCGTCGACCGCGTAGGCGATGAACTCCTCGCCGTCCTCGTCGAGGTCGTCGCCGTACCGGCGCTCGACGAGTGAGAGATAGCTCGTAATCATCCGCAGGGGCTCCTGTAAGTCGTGACTGGCGGCGTAGGCGAACTGCTCGAGCCGTTCGTTCGACGCCTCGAACTCGCGGTTGGCCGTCTCGAGTTGTTCGACCGTTTCGTCAAGTTCCGCCTTGATTCGTCGCAGTTCCCTGTTGCGGCGTCGAATCTCGAACGCGCGGGTTTTGGCCAGTGCGTCGTGGATCCCGACGCCGAAGCCGGCGACGCTGCCGAACGCCGTGAGGACCAGCGCCGCTCGGAACGGTTCGCTGACGCTCTCGGCTGGCTCGAGCTGATAGAGCACGAGGATGCCGAGCAGCAGTCCGGCCCCGCCGATCGCCCAGCGGCCGATCGTGGGGTAGTACTCGGGACGGATGTCGGTCCGCGGCAACCGATAGCCGGCGTAGAGCAACACCAGCCCGGGGACGCCGATGAAGCTGGCGACGAGCGCGACGTTCGACGTCGAGCCGCCGTCGGTCAGTCGCTGGGCCGCCCACGCGACCGCGAAGGTGACGTACAGCGCGCCGAGGAGTGTGATCGTCACTCGACCACCGAGTGCGGACGGAACTCTAGTCCGACTGCCCATTGGTGCTACTGGGGTCGGACGCTATTTTTGGCTTGCGACGAGGCCCTCGGCGCGACAACCAAACCGATTTTACAGTTCGGCGCACAGTTGCGGTCGTGCCGAAGGCCAACCCAGTCGAGCGATGGCAGGCGGATCTCGAGGAGGCCGGCGAACTCACGCCCGAGATCGTCGATCGGATCTCGAGGGTCCACGGCGACCGCGGGGTCCGCGCGATCGAGGCGGTCGGCGAGAACCGGGTGAAGGCCTACCGCGATTTCACGATCGTCGTCGGCTACGACGACGAGTACATCGTCGAGGACGGCGGCTGTACCTGCAAGGACAGCGAGTACAACCTCGACGACGACGATCCGACCGAGCAGTGCTGGCACGCCTTGGCCGTCGCCATCGCCCGCCGAGTTGGCCACGTCGACTACCACGACATGTGGTACTCGGAGGTTCGCGAACTGCTCTGAAACTCGTGCCAAGTTAGTCTTCTCTCAGAGCACCCTGTCAGACGCCCACTATCGCCTCGGGTTTACTACCGTGCGGTGGCGCGCGCTGAACTGCGTCGAACGAAGAGTGAGACGCAGTTCGAAGCCGTGCGAGGTCTTCGCGAACCTGTGAGTGAAGGTCTGGAAGTCGCGAAGCGCCTTCCTCTGGATGAGCGAGCGTAGCGAGCGAATCGGTTGGGGAGGAAGTGGCAATCCCCGTTGCCACGGTAGTAGAACAATTCTCGAGTCATCCTCCGTTCGCCTCGAGTCTCGTTCGATAGGTTTTCGTTCGCCTCGAGACGTACCGCCGAAAATCGCTGCTAGTCGGACTCGTTACAGGCGGCGATGATGACCTCGGGATCGTCGATCAACCGGTTTTCCATGTAGTTGCCCTTCCCCTTCCCGGCCCACTTGCGCTCCTGGTCGATGATCGAGAGGAACTCGAGCTCCGAGAGGATGTCCCGAATCCGGCGCAGCTTCAGGTGTTCGGAACCGTCGCGGTCGCAGAGGCGCTTGTAGAGATCGTAGACCTCGTTGGTCGTCACGGGCGCGTCGTCGCCCTCCTTCTGCTGGGTCAGCAGCGCCATCGCCTCGAGGACGAGTTTCGCGTGGCTGGGGCTCTTGGAGATGAGTTCGGCCAGCCGGCTGGTCTCCTCGCGCTCGTGGGCCTGATCGACGCAGGACTCCGTGACGGTCTCGAGGGCGTTCTCCTCGGCGATCTCGCCGGCGAACCGGAGGATGTCGATCGCCTTCCGCGCGTCGCCGTGTTCGCGGGCCGCGAGCGCGGCTACACGTGGGATGACGCCGTCCTCGAGGACGCCCTCGTGGAACGCGTCCGACCGGGAGCGGAGGATCTCGCGAATCTGGGTCGCATCGTAGGGTGAGAAAACGTACTCGCGTTCACAGAGGCTGGACTTGATCCGCTCGTCCAGCGAGTCCTTGTAGCGGACCTTGTTCGAGATGCCGATGACGCCGACCGTGCTCTCGGTGAGTTTGCCGGATTCGACGGCTCTCGAGAGTTGCATCAGGATGTCGTCGTCCTCGATCTTGTCGACCTCGTCTAAGATGATCAGGGCGACGTCGTAGCGGGTGTCGACGATGTGCCACAGGCGACGGTAGTACTCGGCCGTGCTCAGCCCCGAGTGGGGGATCGAGACGTCGGTCTCGGCGTGGTCGTTGAGCTGATGGCCGGCCGACTGGACGGCCTGGGTCTCCGTCGATTCCTGCAGGCAGTCGACGTACGCGACGCCGATCGAGACGTCGTTGTCCTCCGCGCGTTCGATCGCCTGATTCGTGATGAATTTCGAACAGAGGGATTTCCCGGTTCCCGTCTTTCCGTAGACGAGCACGTTGTTCGGCGTGTTCCCCCGCGTGGCCGGTTTGATCGCGTTCGCGAGGTTCGTTAGTTCGTCCTCGCGGCCGATGATCCGATCGCCGTCCGGGAGGTGCGAGACCTGCAGGAGCTCCTTGTTCCGGAAGATCTCGTTCTCGCTGCCGAAGTAATCCATCGAATCCGACATTCAGGTACTAGGGACAGTACGCCGTAGCACCTTAAACGCTCGGAACCGAAGTGCCGCTGTATAGACGAGATTTCCTCGAGAGAGATCCCGAACGGTGATAATCACACCCCGGAGTGCCGCTGTATAGTCGGTGACGCATCGCTCGGTTCCGCTGTATCGATTTCGGAACGACCCGTGGCGACCGGCGGGAGAGCGACTGCGGAGGCGACCCCGGAGTGCCGCTGTATAACTGCGGCCACACCCCGCGGTTCCGCTGTATAGCGACGCCGAATTACCGCGATATCCGTCGGGGGACCCCGGAGTGCCGCTGTATGCCGGTGGGTCACACGCGACGGCCGGCGCCCGCTCGACCGCAACAGAGAGGGAGCCACGCGGCCGTCACCGGGGGTATCGGAACCGAACCGATGAACGGGGCGGATACCGTAGTTCCGCTGTATCGGATAAAAAGAGTTTCTATCGGAACTGCACCGTTCGGTTTCCACACCGCGGTGCCGCTGTATGCGGAGACACACACCCCGCGGTGCCGCTGTAACGGTGTGACGGTGGGTGTCGACTCGAAGCGAGGGTGAGGCGGGGTGGATGGGGTAGAGTCGGGCAGGGTCGGGTGGGGGCACTCATGGAGCCACGGCGGTGTGGAAACCAGTCAATAGCGCTCGGCGAACGTACCGAGACGGACGGTGACAGCAACCGCGGTCAGCTCGATAGCGTCAGCTCCAGGAGAATCATCGACGGAGCTGCTGGTTGAAGCGCCGTGACGAACTCGGCGATTGAAGCAGTAACCGAAACACCGAGAGAATCGGCGATTCCGACCGTCGATCCAGAACGAAGGGTGGAGTTCGCCTCGAGCGGCGAGTCCTCGTCCAATACCGATTGGACGGCAAATCGTCCAATACACTCAATGGACGCTAACACAGAACTAGTATTTAGTAGTGGTGATTAGTCATGGATTCAAACAGGCGACTGAAAGCGGTCCAGCAGTCGTTCACAGCCGATTCCGGCGTTTTCTCGAGCGACGCGGGATCTCTCGGACCTATACAGCGGCAACGAGGGGTGTGTCTCTCGAGTCTACCCACTACTCTCGCGTAGATAATGTCGAAATAGCGAACACATCCTCGAGACGCTTTCGAAGATCGAGCACTGAACGACAGTCGAACGTCCGCGAACGTCGACCGAACAACGACGAACGGCAATCGAACAGTCAGACGGCAAGCAGAATCGAACAGCCGAACAACGAGCAGCCAACCGAGCGATGATTGTCCGAGAGAACTCGAGCAGTCGAGTCGCGATTACTCTTCGGTGCAAACCGCGACAGGATCACTCGTCGGCGCAGATCTCGACGAAGTTCCGCAGGATCTGCAGCCCCGTCTCCCCGCTCTTTTCGGGGTGGAACTGCGTGCCGAAGACGGTCCCCTCCTCGTTGGCGACGATCGAGGGGAACTCGCGCTCGTAGTCGGTCATCGCGACCGCCGCGTTCTCGTCGTCAGGGACGGCGTAATAGGAGTGAACGAAGTAGGCGTACTGGCCGTCGACACCCTGTACGAGCGGGTGGTCGCGCTGAACGTCCAGTTCGTTCCAGCCCATGTGGGGCACCTTCTGGCCCTCCGCAAAGCGGACGTTGGTGCCCGGGATCAGATCCAGTCCCTGGACGGCCGACTCGCCGTCGTTCTCGCCCTCCTCGCTGGTCGTCAGCAGCATCTGCATGCCGAGGCAGATCCCGAACAGCGGGGTGCCGCTCTCGGCGACCTCGAGGAGGTCCTCGCGGAGCGGATCGGCGTTCTCGACGCCCTCGCGGAACGCGCCGACGCCGGGGAGGACGACGCCGTCCGCGTCGGCGAAGGCGTCCGGATCGTCGGTGATCTCGACATCGGCGCCCGCGCGCTCGAGACCGCGAGTGACGCTCCGGAGGTTCCCCAGACCGTAGTCGACGACGACGACCGAGGCGAGGGACTGCTCGCTGGAAGTCGAAAGCGTGCTCATACCGGTACTCGGTGCGGCGCGTTGAAGTCAATTACTGTTCGCGCAGTCTCGAGCACGAGTGCGTAGTCTCGAGCGCTGGCGTGCTGCTCTGATCGGTCGGAAACACAACGCTCAGAACCCGTCGAGTCGCGTCTGTCCGCTGTCGCCGTCGCCGACATCCGCCAGCTCCGCCGCCCGCTCGAGCGCGTTCTCGAAGGTCTCCTCCTGGCTGCGGTCGTACAGCGTCGCCGCCGGGTGGACACAGAGGAGGACTCGCTGTGGCATCCCGTTGATTCGGACCTCCTCGAGCGAGCCGGCCTCCTTGGTCACGGCCACCGAGCGCTCGAGCAGGTGCTCGCTGGGGACTTTCCCCAGCGTGACGATCACGTCCGGATCGAGGCGTTCGATCTCCGTCTCGAGGTAGCTCCGACAGTTCGCGAGTTCGTCTTTCGTGGGGTCGCGGTTCTCCGGCGGCCGACAGCGTACGCAGTTGGTGATGCGGACGTCCGTCCGATCCAGCCCGACCGTTCGCAGGCCGTCGTCGAGGACGGTGCCGCTGCGTCCGACGAAGGGTTCGCCCTGTTCGTCCTCGTTGGCCCCGGGTCCCTCGCCGACGAACAGCAGGTCGGCGTCCTCGGGCCCGACGCCGTTGACGATCCGACTCCGGGAGTCCACGAGTTTCGGACAGCGCGTACACTCGGTCACGCAGAGGCCGTCCATCGCTTCCGACTCGTCCATACGGTCCGAGACAGGCGGTCGCCTCCTACGTCTTTCGGGATACACCTCGTACTCGAAGCTATCGGCTCGTTCACTCGCGTGGGGTCCGTCATCGCAGAATTCGTGACCGCAAACGTGGTGAAAGCCCCTTTCAGTCCCACCCAGCGGTGAATCGTCTGGACTGCTATCGCGTATCCAATTCCAGTCGGGTTACGTCGGATCCTCTTCGTCAGTCTCGAGCGATCCGACGAACGAATCGCCCGCTCGAGCGGCCGCCCTCGCGACTCGGATCGGCTCCGGACGACCGCCGTCGGGCGTGAACGCGCGCACGACCGCGGCCGCCTCGTCGCGATCGCAGCCGCAGTGGCGCACGTAGACGGTCTCGCCGTTGACCGACAGTTCGCGACGGTCCGGAAGCGAGCGGTAGGTCTCGAGGCGCTCCTCGAGTTCCCGTCCGGAGAAGGCGTCTCGGAGGCCGGCCTCGAGGCCGTCGCTCGCCTCGAAGGTGACGGCGATCACCGGCCGATCGGCAGCCTCCTGGACGCGAGACGGGTCGAGAAAATTGTACCACGCGGGTGCGACGGCGCCGAGCAGGACGTACCGGACGTCGGGGCGACCCAACTCGGCGACCAGTTCCACAGCGGCCTCGGTCGCGTCGGTGCCGCCGACGGTACACCGACGATAGGCCAGTCCGTCGAGGACGCGGTCGGCACGGACGACGGCACCAGCGAGCGTGCTTCGGTCCGCGTCGCGACGAAACGACTCGGCGATGCCCAGCGCCCGCACCCCGGGCTTCATCAGGTCTCGTCTTTGATTTCTTTGAGCCGATCGAGCAGTTCGTCGCTGGACGCACCGTTTTCGAACTCGATCGTTCCTTCGTGGCTGTTCTCGTCGGATTTCACCGCGTCGTCGTCGTCAAAATCAGCGTCGACTTCCTGTTGCTCGGATTCGTCGTAGCTCCCGAATCCCATACAGTGATCTCTTCGGGCTTACGATTGAAAAATTTCGTGGTTACCTGTTTATCTGCGGTTATGTTATCGCTAGAACACGCTGCGGTCGTTGGCCGACACCCGACGGCCCGCGAGCGACCTGCGACAGCAGACAACAGCGAGCGACCGCGACGCAACCGTTTTTGAGGCCGGCCCTCGAGCCATCCCGTATGGAGGTCCATCACGTCACCGAGGACGCGGAGACGTTCACCTGCAACGCATTCCTCACGGTCGGTGAGGACGGAACGGCGACGCTGGTCGACGCCGGCGCGTGGGACGGCGTCGTCGACGAGATCCGGAGCCACGTCGACGACGTCGAGAGCGTCGTCATGACCCACCAACACGGCGATCACGTCGAGCGACTCGAGGCCGTCGTCGACGCCTTCGATCCCGACGTCTACGCCTACGACGACCACCCGACCCGCACCGACGCGATCGAGGACGGCGACACCGTTACCATCGGCGACGAGGCGTTCGACGTGGTCTACACGCCCGGACACGCGGATGACCACGTCTCCTTCGTCTCCGAGTCGTCGCTGTTCTCGGGCGACGTGGTCGTCCACGACGACGGCGCCTTCGACTACGGCAGCTTCGGCCGCACCGACATGGCCGGCCAGTCCCGCGAACGGCTCATCGAGAGCATCGAAGACCTCCTCGAGCGGATGCCCGAAGACGTCGAACATATGTACGCCGGCCACGGCGGCGTCTTCCACGGGGACGTCCGGGACGTCGTGGCGACGGCGCTCGAGCGAGCGGAGAAGCGCGAACCGAAGTATCCCGACGAGTGAGCGTACCGGAGACGCCCGTTTCGCGCACCCGTGATTTCGACGGCGCGGTTGCACTCGAAGCGTAGTCGCCATTCAAAGGGGCGCACAGTCGCCACTCGAGGAGCGCGTGTTGAGAGAACGAAAACGGAGAGTCCGCGTTATGCTGCGCGGGGTTCCTTCGCCTTGGGGCGGAGGTTCTTGTAGCCGCACTTGCGACAGCGGTCAGCTCCCGGGGAGTTGCGGGCGTTACAGCGCATGCAGATCATCTTCTCGAGCGTCCGTTTCTCGGCGGCGTCGAAACTTGGCATACCGGCCCGTTAGCCAGTGGTGCATATAATCGCTGTGATTGTATGGCTTCGTCAGCTACCCACCGCTGAAGCGGTGGGCTTGTCAGTGGACTCCCGTTCTGCCGACACGTAGGTGTCGGACGCCACATCGCTGGCGTTCACGGTCATTGTCCCTGACTTCAGGGCGTACTGACAGAACGCCCCTCCAGTGGGGGACTTCTGCCCCCGCTGGAGCTTGAGCGCGAGCTTCCGTGCTACGTTCTTCGCTGCATTGTAATCCGAATTCGCCGTATAGGAGCAGTCAAGACACTCGAAGTGTTGGCCATCGCGGTTCTCCTCAAGCGTACAGCCACACTTCGAGCATTGCTGGCTCGTGTACTGCGGGTTCACCGTCTTCACGACGATACCATACTCTTCGGCCTTGTACGCAACCTGCGTCTGGACGGCGTTGAACGCCCACTGCTGGAACTTCTTGCTGTCGCTGATGTGCTCTCGAATCCGTTCCAAGTTCTCGAATGCGATGTGCGTGCAGTCGTGGCGGCAGGCTTCTTGAACGATTTCTTTGGATACGCGATGGAGGGAGTCACGGCTCCACCGTCCGAACCGATCACCGATACGCTGGTAGGTCAGATGGGCACTACGCGTACCCATTTGCTGGAGGCTAGCACGCCGTTTCTCGAACTCACGACGCTGGTGGTTAAGGTAGTCCGCATTACCGACGAACTTGCCCGTTGAAGTAACGGCGATGTGGTCGTCGACGTTACAGTCCACGCCGAGGACTTTCGAATCCTCGGCTTTCTCAGGACTCTCAACGTCGAATTCCTGCTTCATCACCGCATTAAGGTAGAACTCGTCGGCTTCGCTATCGTAGTGGACGGTGCTCGTACTGAACGAGTAATCCTCGTTGAGCAGGTACTCGCCGTGAGGGGTGCCTTCAGGGTTCTCCGGGAGGTCGTACTCGCATTCGACACGGCCGTTGGGCGTGGCGAGACTGACATGGTCGCGGTGGTACGTGGCGGCACGCTTGTCGTAGACGAGACTGAACGTCGTGTACTCGGGTTGGCTGACGTTTTCCGCGTCTGCAAGCCTGTCTACCGCGTTGTCGATGTCTTTGATGGCGCGTTTGATGGCCTTCTGGACGAGGTTGGCGTGGAGATAGTCGGTTTCCTCGCGGAGGTCTTCGTAGAGGGCGTCTTCGGCTTTTGACTTGCTCGTGATGCAGTCCTCGTCTGGGTAGCGCCACGCCCACTCGCTGGTGCGGTTTGCGCAGTAGTGGAAGCGGTCGTTAGTGGCGTGGAGGTCGCTCTTGCGGTCGTCGGGCACCTCGAGTCGGACTCGGACAGTGCGTGTGACCTTCCACGCCATATACGTCACATTGTGACGATTTTCTTTATTAATAGTTTTGACTATGTTCGGGAGTCAGTCGTGGCTAGAAGCGTGGTTGTACTCACAAGTGACGCGCTTCCTCCCACGGCTAAAGCCGTGGGATTCCGCGCTGCTACCGCTGTGACGGCACTTCGGCGTCCGCGCCTATCACGGGCGAAGCCATCTGCCGGCCACAGCGAATCCCTCCGGAGACCGTCGGGCCACGTAGCGCGCCGCCGATCACTCCTCGTCGGCCAGATACTCCTCCTGGACCGCGACGACCTCGCTCGAGTCGGCGCACTCGCTGTACCGACGGAGGGGTTCCTCGTTGAGCGTCAGAAACGTCTCCCCCCAGCGAAACGGCTCGAGGAGTTCCTCGGCCCGCTCTCGGTCGCCGAAGATACAACAGGCGGCAGCCAGCGCCTCGACGGTCGTCAGTCGGAACGGCCGGCCGTAGTTGACCGGATTCGCGGCGACGAGGAAGGGCAGCGCCCGATGGACGCCGCGCATTTTGAACGACGCCGCCTCGGCGGACTCCCACGAGCAGTCCAGCGCGACCAGCGTCCCCAGCCCCTCCTCGGCGTCGGCCGGCGACAGCGCCCGCTCGGCGTGGGGGTTGAGGACGACGCCGTAGGGCACCTGCCCCATCGACCGGTAGAGGGTCGCCTCGTCGAACTTCTCGAGGCGCTTCGCGGTGCACTTCTTCGGGTCGTCGTCGCCCTCGTAGTAGACGTGACACTCCACGCCGGGAGGTTGGACGCAGCGGGAGAAAAACACCGCGGAACGCGGGCCACGAACCGCGGAGCGAGTCGGTCCTCGAGCCAGCGGTGTCCGGCCGCAGGTTCGAGACGAGCGTCACGACGGTCCGTCGCGCCGGAGCGCGTCGAGCGTCTTCGAGCCGATCCCGCCGCGCGAGAACACGGTGACGATGTCGTCGGCTCTGATCGTCGTATCGCCGTGTGGCGTCAGGACGGTGTCGCCCCGCTCGATCGCGATCACGAGGCTCTCCTCGGGGAGGATCTCCTGTCGAACCGCGTGCTCGAGGGTCAGATCGGCGATGGGCGCCTCGGCGTCGACGGTGACCTCGGCAACTTCGGCGTCGCCCGACAGGCTGACGAAGTCCGTGATCCGCTCGCGATTCGTCCCCTCGTCGGGACCGAACGGTGCGTACGGCTGCCACATTTCGTTCTGAACGAGGACTTCGTCTTCGATCTCGAGGCCCAGGTCCGAGAGCGACCGCGCGATGCGTCGCAGGTCGTCCGTGTCCGCGCCGACCGCGAGCACGTGCAGGTTTCGTCGCCCGGTCATCAGTTCGCGGACGTTGACGACGCCGGCGACGATCCGCGCCTGTTGGGCGATCGTTTCCCGCTCGGAAACCGGTGCGTTGCACATGAACAGGTTCGCCAGGCGACCGTCGGCTCGCTCGAAATCGACGGTGGCGTGATAGCCGGTGATAATGCCGTTGGCCTCGAGCTTCGAGATTCGATTCCGAATCGTGCCCGGAGAGACGTTCACCTCGTCGGCGATCGTCGGCGCCGAGACGTTCCGGGAGTCCGACATCAACTCGTGGATGATCCGCCGGTCGATTTCGTCGAGACGGTAATCCATGTCCTGCGTTCCGCGCCGCCGTTCATACAGTGTTCCGATTCGGTACGCGGTTGTGGCGCCGACTTCGATTCCGGCGGGGCATACGTAACCGCACAATTCCGGCACCGACCTTGATCGATCAGTAACGATCGATCGCGAGACGATGTACGGCTTCGGGGAGTACGTCAACCGAGTGGTCGGCGTCCCGACGCTCGCGTTCGGTCCGGTGACGGTGACGGCCGTCCTCGGGTGATGGTGACGGCCGTCCTCGATGACGTCGAGCGTTCGGTACTCCTCGCGGAGACGGCTCGGAAGCGGAGCATGCGCGAACGGCTGCTGGGTACCGAGGAAGGGGACTGACTAGAGTCCGAGCGGGAACGTCGAGTTCTTTTGACGGTGGCGCCGAACGGTTCGGTATGGACACGGAGCCGAATCCGGTCGACGATCCGGACGCCGCGTCGCTCGTCCGCCGCTACTACGACGCCCTCGACGACCACGACTACGCCGCTCTCGAGGACCTCATCGCGCCCGATTTCGTCCAACGCCGGCCGGACCGGACGTTCGAGGACCGGGCGGCGTTCGTCCGCTTCATGCGCGACGCTCGGCCCAACCCCGACACCAGCCACGACCTCGAGGCCGTCGTCGCCGACGCCGAGGGCGGCGACGACCGCGTCGCGGTCCACGGCCGCGTCCTCGACGCCGACGGGGAGCGGGCGCTGTTCGAGTTCGCTGATTTCTTCGAGTTCGCGGACGATCGGATCGAGCGACTCGAGACGTACTCGCGGTAACGCGGGAGGGCCTCGGACCGTCACGTCTCGTGAGTCGGTAGCCGCCGAATCGGCCGCGCTAGCAGAAGTACACCCAGTACGAGTGGCCGTTCGCACATGTTACCTTCGTGTGGTCGCCGAACGCCTTTCGAGAGCGGCTGGGTTTCAGTTCGACCCCGTCGCGGGGGACCGAAATGGTCGTTCGCTTCGTACACTCCGGACATTCAACTTCTCGGATCGCTGTGACCTGCATTACTCTTCACCGTGTTATCGTATGCCACGTGAGTATATAACGAATTCTCAGAGAAATTGGACGGTACGATCGGTGATCGGCGTGATCGAGCGGTCGGCGATCCGAGAGGCCTCGAGGCGCTCGAGTCGAATCGGCGACGAGCGGAACCCTCGGGTTCGAGGACGACGGACCGACGGCGCTCGAGTCGCCGCTCGGAGCGGTACTCAGGCCGAACAGTTGTTCGGCCCCAACTCGAGTTCCGTGCGATCCTCGGGCGGTCGCTCCTCGCGGCCGCGGTTCAGGTCGATGATCGCCTCGTAGTTCGCCGGCTTCTCGCCGACGTCGGCCATGCGCTCGACGAATGCCTCCTCCTCAAGGTCGAGCAGATCAATTCCGGTACGCGCCTCGCGGACGGTCGTCGCGACCGGTTCGCCCGGCCGGCTGTGTTCGAACTCACCACTGGCGGTGACGGTGACGTGGCCCGGCAGGATGACGACGTCCTCGGGTTCGGCCAGGAGCGTCCGGTGGAGCGTCTCGTAGAGCATCTCGGCACCTTCCGCCCCCTCGTGGCTCGCGGTTTCACCGTCGTCTCGCGGCATCGCCGCGTGACTGTCCGCGGAACTTCGTTCCGCGCTACTCGCTGCTTCCGAGGCGCTACCCGCCTCGCTCTCACTAAACTCGAGTTCGGTCCGCCCGACCGAGTCGACGTGGAGCGTGTCGGCGGTCAGCAACGCCGCGCCGTCGACGAGCAGAGTGATCATCTCGCTGGTGTGGCCTGGCGCGGAGAGCGCCTTGATTTCGAGGTCGCCGACGTCGAGGACCTCGTTTCGCTCGAGCGGCGTGAACTCGTAGTCGACGCCGCGGTCGGCCGCTCGCGCGCCGAGATAATAGGGGACCGCGAGACTGTCGGCTAACTCCCGACCGCCGGAGACGTGGTCGGCGTGGACGTGGGTGTCGACGACGCCGGCGATCGTCAGGTCGGCCTCTTCCGCGGCGACCTCGTACTCGTCGATATCGTCCGTCGGGTCGACGACGATCGCCTCGCCCGTCGCCGGACAGCCGACGACGTAGCCCAGACAGCCCTTCGCCCGCCGCTGGAGTTGGACGATCGTCGGGGCGTCCGTCGCGGCTCCGGAACCGTCACCGCCGACGTCGATCTCGACGTGCTCGTAGACGCCGCTCCAGCCCGTCATCCCGCCGTCGACCGTCGCCACGTCGTACGCGTCGGTGGCCGACTCGAGTCGGGCCGCCAGGTTGCCAGACGAGATTCCCTTCGCGCAGATCGTGATCACGCGATCGACGTCGCCGACGGCGTCTTCGAACGCCTCGAGGCGGTCGTCCAGTTCCTCCTCTGGGCCGAAAGGGAAGTGCACCGCGCCCGGAACGTGCCAGGACTCGTAGCTGTCCTCGGGCCGGGTGTCGACGAGGGCGAACGCGTCGTCCCCGTCGACGAGTTCGGCGAGTCGGTCGGCCGAGAGCGTGGTGACCATACGCGTCCTACGAGAGCCCGCGACGTAAGTCTCGCCGCGCAGGTGCCGCCGCGGAATCTGCGGCCGCTCACCGCGCGGCCGACCCGACGGCGTCGAACTCGCCCAACTGTCGTTCCGGAAGAGAGGTCCATTTAACTGACACACCGACGAACGATCGGTATGTCCCTCTCAGAGGCCGTCGGCGCGGCCGTCAACGCAGTTCGTCGCCGACCGGGCGATCTCCTCCCCTGGTACGTTCTCGGTGCCGCAGTCCCCGCGATCGCTCGCGTCGTCCCGTTTCTCGCGATGGCGATCGCCTACGTCTACCTCGCGACGACCGACCGACTCGCGACGATCGTCGCGGAGCTACGGAACCTGAACACCGAGCCGCCGGATCCGAACGCCGACCCCGAGGCGTTCGAAGCGTGGGCCAGCCAGTTCGACACGCTCGTCGACCAGCTGTTCACGCCGACGCTGATTCTGCTGGCCGTCGTGACGTTCGGCGTGGCGCTCATCGTGTGGATCGTCCTGTACGCGGCCGTTGCCGCCGGACAGCTGACGGCCTGCTCCGCGCGGCTTCGCGGGAACCGAGGGGTGGCGGCCGGGTTCGCGGGTTCGCGCCGCTACTGGCTGCGGTTCCTCGGACTCTATCTCCTCGAGTTGCTGGCGTGGCTCGCCGTCCTGCTGACGATCGGGCTGGGCGTGGGGATCGTCGCCGGCATCGTCGTGCTGTCGACCGGCTCGGGCGGGCCCGCGTTCCTCGTCGGCGCCGTCGCCGGGCTCGTGGTCCTCGCCGCGCTGCTTTCGGTCCGCGCGGTATTCGCGTTCGCGTCGGTCGCCGTCGTCGTCGACGACACGACCGTGGCCGACGCGGTGACGAACGCCGTCGGATTCATCCGATCGCAGCCCCTCGAGGCGGGCGTCTACTACGCCGTCGCGCTCGGGACGACGATCGCGCTCGCGGTGTTCTCGGCGGTTATCACGTTCGTCGACGTCGCCACCCTGCTGTCGCTGGTGACGCCGCTGGTCGTGTTCCCGGCGCTCGACCTCCTGAAGACGGCCGTCTACAACGACTACCGACGGCGCCTCGAGCCGCCGACCGCGCCGGTGCGGTCCCTCGGCGGACAGCTGCGAGACGGCGTTCGGTACGGCTGGTCCGAGATGGTCGCGTTCGTCCGCGAGACCCCCGGAACACACGCCCTCGTGGTTGCGCTCGCCCTCGGCGGCTTCTGGGCCGGCTGGGCGGCCGCGGCGCCGGTCGAGGGCACCGTCGAGACGTCGATCTCGGCTCGTCTGATCGATCACAACCCGCTCGCGGCGACCCTCGAGTTCTTCGCCAACAACTGGCTGGTCGCGCTCACGACGGCGTTATCCGGCGTCGTGCTGGTGATACCCGCGGTCGCCTCGCTGCTGTTCAACGGGCTCGCGATGGGCGTCTTCGCGCGAACCGAGGTCGAGCCGATGGAACTGCTCGCGTTCGTCGTCCCCCACGGGATCTTCGAGATTCCGGCGATCTTCATCGCCTCGGCGCTGGGGATCCGGCTCGGGCTGACCGGCTGGCGAACCCTTCGCAGGGACGCGAGCCGAACGGACCTCGCCGACGCACTCGAGTGGGCGTTCTGGGTGCTGGTCGGCGTCGGCGTCCTGCTGGCGGTCGCGGCGGTCATCGAGGGTTTCGTGAGCCCGTACTACTACGACCTGCTGCTCTAACGCCCGCTGGCCGCCCCCTACGTCCCCTGCGATCTAGCACGTCTCGAGCCTCGGGCGCTTCAGTAACGGAGCGTCTCGATCAGGCGTAGGCCTCGAACTCCTCGCCGAACAGGAGGAAGTAGGCGGTGCCGATCAGTCCGACGACGGTCGCGATCGAGAAGGCGAGCGTCGGCGAACCGGCGAACAGTTCCCGGCCGGAGAGCGGGTTCGAGAACCCGCCCCAGAGCAGGCCGCCCAGCGCGGCGCTGGGGATGACGATCAGGTTCCGCAGGAGGTAGTAGGTGCCCGTGACGCGTCCGCCGGCACCCTGTTCGGCCGGACCGACGATCAGCGCCTTGTGGGCGGGAAGGCCCGCGAAGCGCAGCCCGGAGAAGGCGAAGAGCACGGCGAGGGTGAGGGCGCCCGCGCTCTCCGTCGGCGCGTTGATCAGCAGGATCGGGAAGATCGCGTAGACGAAAAAGCCCAGCGCGACGACCGGCTTCAGCCCGATCCGCTCGGCGGCTTTCGCGACCGGGATCATCGTCAGCAGGGCCACGAGCATCTCGATCCCGAGCAGGACGCCGAAGTACGACTGAGGTGAGAGCTCGAGGATGCCTGCCGCGGGCAGTGAGAGGGTGAGCCCGACCTCGAGAAACCGGGTGACGACGATGACGAAGAAGACGTAGACCATCCCGTTGGCGAAGCGGACGAGGGTGTCGCCGACCAGCAGCGGTCGGAGTTCGTCGGGCATCGCCCGCAGATCGGCGGCGACCTGCGAAAGGCCCTCGAACTCCGTTCCGATGCTGTCCTCCTCGGCCTCGTAGAGGACGTGCTGGACGATCGTGCCGACGACGCCGAAGATGACGGCGACGAGCAAGATCAGCTGGAAGGCGACCCGCACGTCGGCGTCGCTCGAGCCGAACGGGTAGAACAGCGCGGCGGCGAGCAGCGGACCGACCAGAAAGGCGGTGCGACGGAACGTCTCGGTGCTCGCGAAGCCGGCGGCCAGTTGGGACGGCGGGACCGCCTGCTTGACGATGGCGAACGTCGCGCCCAGCCCGAACGACTTCCAGGCCTGGGAGAAGAACAGGCCGACGAAGATCGCGACGACCGCGAGCGACGTGGCGCCGACGGAAACGTCGGCGAACAGGGGGACGGCCAGCCAGATTCCGAAGCCGATCGTCGAACACAGGCCGAAGGCGGTCAGCGCGTACCGCGAGCCGATGCGATCGGAGATCGCCCCGCCCGGATAGGGGTAGACGGCGCTGATGACGTTTCCGACCGTCCCGAACAGGCCGACGACGAACGCCGACGCCCCCAGCGCGTACATGTATTCGGCCATGTAGCGGCTGGTCATCTGGAAGCCGAGGCTGAACGCGAACATCGCCGCCGAGAGGACCAGCACGTCGCGCTCGAGCGCGAAGAACTGCCGGTAGGCGTCCAGCGGATCGGCCTTCTCGGTCTCGGGAGCGTCCCGCTCGAGACTCATAGTTTGGCGTGAGCGTCCGAGCAACTTCGTTGTTTTCCACCGCTGACGGGCCGTTGTTTTCTGCGGTCGACGGGGCGCCACGTCGAAGCGATACCGTCGGAACTGCCCGCTCGCTGGCGAACACCGAACCAATAAAGGCGAACGGGTCCGTCCACAGGGACATGACGACGACGCTCGGAACGGCGAGTGCGGCCCCCGGCGAGATGGACACGGGCCGTCTCGAGGTCGGCGAAACCCGGGACGGGAGCTCGTTCGGGTTACCGGTCGCCGTGATCAACGGCGCCCGTGCGGGAAAGACGCTCTATCTGCAGGCGGCGAGCGACGGCGACGAACTCAACGGCGTCGGCGTTCTCCAGCGCGTCGTCCCGCAGCTCGATCCCGCCGAAATCACCGGGACGATCCTGATCGTCGGGATCGTCAACTATCACGCGTTCCAGGTCGCCGAACACCGGAATCCGATCGACGACACGAAGATGAACCGCGCCTACCCCGGCAACGAGGCCGGCACCTCGAGCGAGCGGATCGCGGCCGCGACGTTCGAGGTCGCGACGCAGGCCGATCTGATCCTCGACCTCCATCAGGGCTCGACCAGCCGGATGATCGACGAGGTCCGGGTGCGCTGTGGGAAGCGCCACCGCCTTCATGACGACTGTCTCAAACTCGCGAAGGTCTTCGGTTGTGGCTACATCCTCGACCAGAAGGGGCCCGACGGCCAGCTGGCCCGCGCCGCGCCCGACGAGGGGATCCCGACCGTCGATCCCGAACTCGGCGGGGCCGTCGGCTGGGACGAGGAGAGCATCCGCAAGGGCGTCGAGGGCGTGTTCAACGTCCTGAACTACTACGGCTTTCTCGAGGGAGAGACGACAGTCGAGACCCAGACCCGGGCCAACGGGTTCGAACAGTACGGCGCGCCCGGCGGCGGCTTGATCTCCTTCGAGCGGGACCTGGGCGAACGCGTCCGCCGCGGCGATCTGCTGTTCGAACTGACGACGCCCTTCGGCGAACGGAAGGCCGAGGTGACCGCCGATAGCGACGGGATCCTCTGGCGGACTCGGCGGCTGCCCCAGGTCGCAAGCGGCGAGTACGTCTGCTCGGTCGCCACCGATATCGACGACTACTGACATGGCGTCCGATCTCATCTGTCCGAACTGCGAGACCGTCTACGAGGCCGGCCCGACCGAACCGTGGCGCTGTGCCTGCGGCCACGCCCTCGAGTTCACCGAACGGCCGCACCCGCAGGGCGATCCCCTGCCGCTGCAGCGCCTCGATACGACCGAGGGCCTCTGGACGTTCTTCGAGTTCCTGCCCATCGAGAAGCACGTGACCTTCCACGAGGGGTTTACCCCTCTCGTTGACGCGCCCGACTGGGACGCCCAGTTCAAACTCGAGTACGTGTTCCCGACGGGCTCCTTTAAGGATCGAGGCGCGACGACGACGCTCTCGCGGGCGGTCGAACTCGGCGTCGAGCGGGTCATCGAGGACTCCTCGGGCAACGCCGGCGCCGCGATCGCGACCTACGCGGCCCGCGCCGGCCTCGAGGCGGACATCTACGTGCCGGCGGACGTCAAACAGTCGAAACTGATGGCCATCCAGCGGGCCGACGCCCGGCCGGTCAGAGTCGAGGGGAGCCGACAGGACGTCACGGACGCCTGCATCGACGCCGTCGAGGGCGAGGCACGAAGCGCCTCGGACGAACAGAGCGGGGACACCCCGCGACAAACAGGAGCGGGCTGGTACGCCAGCCACGCCTGGAACCCGGCGTTCTACGCGGGGACGATGACTATCGCCTTCGAGATCGCCGCCCAGCAGGGGTGGACCGTTCCCGACGCCGTGGTGCTTCCGATCGGTCACGGGACGCTGTTCCTGGGCGCCTACCGCGGCTTTTCCCTGCTCAACGAGGCCGGAATCGTCGACGGGATGCCCCGGTTGCTGGGCGCCCAAGCGACGGGCTACGCGCCGATCGTCGACGAACTCGGCGGACGGCGGACCGAGGAGGACGAAGATACCGACGGCGCCGACATCGCCGACGGAATCAGGATCGCCGAACCGGCCCGGAAGGACGAGATCCTCCGGGCCATCGAGGAGACCGGCGGCGACGCCATCGCCCTCGGCGCGGACCCGATCGAAACCGCGCTCGACCGCCTCCACCGCGGCGGCTTCTACGTCGAACCGACCTGCGCGGTCGCCCCCGCGGCGCTCGAGCAGTACCGCGACGACGATGTCCTCGACGCCGACGCCGACGTCGTCGTCCCGCTGACCGGCAGCGGACTGAAAACGCTTTGAGGGTCCAGTCCCGAAACCCGAACAGATGGTCAGCCGACCGCCGACGTTCTGTCCCGACTGCGGTACCCGTCTCGAGCCGGCCACCGTCGACGGCCGCGAGCGCGAGCGCTGTCCGGCCTGCGGAGACGTGGTCTGGCACAATCCGGTCCCCTGTGCGAGCGTCGCGATCGTCGATCGCTCGCGGGCGGACGCGAGGGTGCTCTGCGTCGAACGCGGGGTCCCGCCGGGCGTCGGCGAGTGGACCCTCCCCGGCGGCCACATCGAGATCGGCGAGGAGCCCGCGGCGGCCGCCGCGCGCGAACTCGAGGAGGAGACCGGCGTCAGCGTCGACCCCG
Source organism: Haloterrigena turkmenica DSM 5511 (assembly GCF_000025325.1). Classification (NCBI taxonomy): domain Archaea; kingdom Methanobacteriati; phylum Methanobacteriota; class Halobacteria; order Halobacteriales; family Natrialbaceae; genus Haloterrigena; species Haloterrigena turkmenica. The sequence goes on from NC_013743.1 coordinate 3,258,211, forward strand.
GCGCGCTCGAGATCCTGAGCGCGTCCGCGATGGCGCCTCGGGATGGCAAACACGTGATGACGGTCCACTACGTCACCGACCGGGCCGACGCCGACGGGGAGCCGCTCGCGGGCAGCGACGCGAGCGCGGCCCGGTTCTGGTCGCCGAGCGAGTTCGACGCCTCCGGCGAGACGTTTCGGCCGGTCCACGAGGAGCGGTTCCGGGAGGCCGCGGCGTACTTCGACTAGTCGCCCTCGTGCGGGCGAACCCGACATTCCTTTACTTCGGCCCTGAATACGGGCGGGTATGTTCCTTGCCTTACGCGCGGAGGTCGAGGACGCCCTCGAGCGGGCGCTCTCCGAACTCGACTTCCCGACCGACGACCTCGGGATCGAAGAACCGCCGGAAGACGTCGACAGCGTCCTCGCCTCGAGCGTGGCCTTCCGACTCGCCGGCGAGGCCGGCGCGCCGCCGCCGCAGGTCGCGGGCCAGCTCGCCGACGAACTCGACGCCGACGAGCTGACCTACGTCTCTGAGGTACAGACACAGGGCCCCTATCTCAACTTCCTGCCGAGCGACGCCTACCTCGCCGAGACCCTCGAGACGGCGACCGCGGAAACCTACGGCGCTCTCGAGGACCGCGACACCTCGGTCGTCGTCGAGCATACGAGCGCGAACCCGACGGGTCCAGTCCACGTCGGCCGCGCCCGCAATCCGATCATCGGCGACGCCGTCGCGAACCTGCTCGACTACGCCGGCTACGACGTCGATCGCCACTACTACGTCAACGACGCCGGCCGGCAGATGGCCGTCTTCACGTGGTCCTACGAGACCTTCGACGAGGCGGAGTTAGAGAGCGAGCCGGAACGCGACCGGAAAGAGTACGACCTCGTGCGCTACTACCGGAAAGGCAACGCCTTCCTCGAGAACGGGCCCGAAGACGAAGTCGAGGAGGCCGAGGCCGAGATCGAGTCGATCATGCAGGGCCTCGAGGCGGGCGACGACGAGGCCTACGAGCGAGTCAGCGAAGTCGTCGATCAGGTGCTCGGTGGAATGACGGAGTGTCTCGAGCGACTCCCCGCGGAGTTCGACGAGTTCGTCAAGGAAACCCGGTTCATGCGCAACGGCGACACCGACGACCTCGTCGCTCGGCTGAAGGAACTCGACGAGGCCGTCTACGAGGAGGATGCCTGGCAGCTCGAGCTCGAAGACCACGGGATCGACAAGAATCTCGTCTTCCTGCGCTCGGACGGCACCTCGCTGTACGCCACGCGGGACCTGGCCCACCACGAGTGGAAGTTCGACGAGTACGACCGCGCGGTGACGGTGCTCGGCGAGGACCACAAGCTGCAGGCCAGACAGCTGCGGACGACCCTCGAGCTGCTCGGCAACGACACCGACGGGCTCCGACAGGTGCTCTACTCCTACGTCAACCTCCCCGAGGGGAAGATGTCGACGCGCCGCGGCACGGGCGTCGACTTAGACGACCTGCTCGACGAGGCGATCGACCGCGCCCGCGAGGAGGTCGAGGACCGCCTGGACGACCGCATCCGCGACGACGACCTGAACGAGGACGATATCGAGCGCATCGCCCACCAGGTCGGCATCGGCGCCGTCCGGTACGACATCGTCTCTAAACAGCCGACGAAGGCGATCACCTTCGAGTGGGACCAGGCGCTGGACTTCGAGGCCCAGTCAGCGCCGTACGTCCAGTACGTCCACGCGCGCTGCTGTGGGATCCTGGAAGAGGCCGGCCTCGACCCCGAAACCGCCCTCGCGGCCCAGGACGTCGAACTCGAGGCCCTCGAGGCCGACCTCCTCGAGACCGACGCCGAACACGACCTCCTCGAGACGATCGCGCGGTTCCCGGCGGTCGTCGACGAGGCAGCCGATGACTTAGAGCCCCACCAGATCGCGACCTACACGCGCGAGTTCGCCGACCGGTTCAACGCCTTCTACCGGGAGTGTCCGGTGCTCTCCGACGACGTCGACCCGGACGTCAGGGAGGCCCGACTCGCGCTCGTTGCCGCGTCGAAACACACGGTCGCCAACGCGCTGTCGATCCTCGGCGTCGAAGCGCCGCGCTCGATGTGACGGCGGTCGGATCGCTCGCGACTATCAACAGGCGCCGCTGACGGCGGTCGACGGCGTCAAAAAGACCGGTTGCGTCGAATCGTCGATCGGTCGCTGGAACGGCTCACTCGGCCGTCGTCTTCACGTTCTCGAGGAACGCGTTCGCCGAGAGGTCGCCGTTCCGGTAGTCGGCGAGCCAGTCGGTCTTCACGGAGAACGAAATCACCTTCTTGGCGTCGTGGTCGACGACCCAGTCGACGGCGTCGATCGCGTCCGCGAACGCCTCGACATCGACGATCGCGTTCTCGTGTGCGTCGGCCAGCGTCTCGAGTTCCGCGTACAGTTTCTGGAGGTCGGTTACTTCGCTCGTCGCGACGACCTCGACCGTCCTGTTCGCTCGCTCGACGGACGTGATCGACACCGCATCGCTCTCGAGGGAGAGCTTCGAACCGTCGAACCCGGGGATGTCGGCGTCGCTGGTCTCGCCGGTTCCGTCGGACTCCTCGGAGTCACTCTCGTTGCCGTTCTCGGACTCCTCGTTCTCCGTCTCTTCGTTCTCGGAGTTCTCGTTCTCGGAGTCGTCGTCGGTGATCGACTCGGTCTTGTCGTCGTCGTCCGGATCGTCGTCGTCGTTACCGCCGCTGCCAGTACAGCCCGCGAGTGCGGTTGTGAGCGCTGCGCCACTGCCAAGGAGGATCTTTCGTCGCTCCATAGGCGACCGATCGCTATGGGATTTGATTAGTAATTAGTTCGTTACCGTCACTGCAAAGAGTACGTCGGAAATGTTACCGAAAAATTAGTGTTCACTCTCGAAACCGGTTGTTGGCGCCCGAGCGGCTCGCTATCGACGAGACGCTCGATAGTATGTACTGTATGAACGACAATATTGACTGATTATCACGATCTCGTGAACGACATCGGAGCTGACGCGAATTGGCGGACGTAAGTGCGAATCAAGCGGTTCAGGCACCGCCTACCGGCCCAGAGCGGGCGAGACGAGCGCCGTCGCTCGCCGACTCGAGCACTGAGAATCGCCGATCAGGTGTCGGATTCGGCTTCCGTGATCGCACTCGAGACGTCGTCGTGGGCGGCCTCCCGCTCGGTGGACTCCTCATCGGTAGGATCGTCGGACGAGTCGGCGGAGTCGGCCGCGGCGGACTCGGATTCGGCGTCTACCGCCGTGTCGGCGACCTCGATGCCGGCCAGATCGGCCGCGAGTTGGCGGTAGGCGCCGGCGGCGGGGCCGTCGGGTTCGTAGACGACCAGCGGCGTCCCGGCGTAGACGCTCTCGCGGGCCGCGGGATCGTCCGGGATCGTCGCCAGCAGCGGCGTCTCGAGGCGCGCGGCGATCTCCTCGTAGGAGACGTCGCTGTCGGGCCGGGTTCGCGTGACGACGAGTCCCGAGACCTCGCCGCCGGCGCGTTCGGTCAACTCAAGTGTTTTCTTCGAGTCGTGGACCGCCGCGGGTTCGGGCGTGGAGACGAGGACGACGGCGTCGGCCAGCCCGAGCGGGAGCACGGTTTCGTGGCTGACGCCGGCGCCGACGTCGAGAAACACGTAGTCGAACCGCTCGCGGAGGTCCTCGACGACCTCGCGCAGGCCCTCGGGGGAGGTGTCGGCGTACTCGTCGAGGCTGGTTCCGCTCGGGACCGCGACGATGTTATCGGTGATTCGGTAGGTGGCGTCGTCGACCGACGCGTCGCCGGACAGCACATCGTGCAGCGTCGTCGAATCGGGGGTGAGGCTGACGAACCCGGCGAGGTTCGCCATCCCGAGGTCGGCGTCGACGATGGCGACGCGCTCGCCGGCCTGGGCCAGCGCCGTGCCGAGGTTCACCGTCGTCGTCGTCTTCCCGACGCCGCCCTTCCCGCTCGCGATAGCATAGACCGTCTCGTGAGACATACTGGATACTGTCCGGACAGTGGAACGGGAGGACCTTAAAACGTGACCTCGGCACGCGACTCGACACTGACTCGCAAACACCGAGCGGTCGACCGCGGACGCGACGGGGAGTCGCCCGTGAACCTCCCGTCGACATCGCCGTCTCAAAGAATACTTACCCACAGGACCGTTTCCTAGGGACAATGAGCCAGGAGGGCGAACAGGAGCAATCCGACCGGAAGAAATACGAGTTCCGGAAGGTCATCGAGGATCTCAAGGATTTCGACGGGTCCGGGACACAGCTTGTAACGATCTACGTTCCCGACGATAGACAGGTCAGTGACGTCGTTCAACACGTTACACAGGAACACAGCGAAGCGGCCAACATCAAGTCCAAACAGACGCGGACGGCCGTCCAGGACGCGCTGACGAGCATCAAGGACCGACTTCGGTACTACGACACCTATCCGCCGGAGAACGGACTCGTGCTATTCTCGGGTGCCGTCGACAGCAGCGGTGGTCGGACCGAGATGGTCACCCGAGTGCTCGAGAGCCCGCCCCAGCCAGTCGAATCCTTCCGCTATCACTGCGACTCGGACTTTCTGACCGAACCCCTCGAGGAGATGCTGGCGGACAAGGGCCTCTACGGCCTGATCGTCCTCGACCGACGCGAGGCCAACGTCGGTTGGCTGAAGGGCAAACGCATCGAGCCCGTCAAGTCCGCCTCCTCGCTGGTTCCCGGCAAACAGCGCAAAGGTGGCCAGTCCGCCCAGCGATTCGCCCGCCTGCGCCTCGAGGCCATCGACAACTTCTATCAGGAGGTCGCGGGGATGGCGAACGATCTGTTCGTCCCCCGGCGCCACGAACTCGACGGGATCCTCGTCGGCGGTCCCTCGCCGACCAAAGACGAGTTCTTAGACGGCGACTACCTTCACCACGAGATTCAGGATAACGTCATCGGCAAGTTCGACGTCGCCTACACCGACGAATCCGGCCTGAAGGACCTCGTCGACAACGCCGAAGAGGCGCTGGCCGACGCCGAGGTGATGAAGGACAAGAAGGAGATGGAGGAGTTCTTCGAGGAACTCAACGCGGGCGATCTGGCCACCTACGGCTTCGAACAGACCCGCCGGAACCTCATGATGGGCGCGGTCGACCGACTGCTCATCAGCGAGGATCTTCGCAAGGACGTCGTCACCTACGACTGTCCGGAGTGTGGCAACACCGACCGCGAGGTCATCGACCGCCGCAAGTCCACGCCCGACCACACCTGCAGCGACTGCGGGACCGAGGTCGAGGCGACCGACGAGGACCGCGAGGACGCGATCGACCACCTCATCGAGATCGCCGAACAGCGGGGGACCGAGACCAAGTTCATCTCGACGGACTTCGAGAAGGGCGAACAGCTCTACAACGCCTTCGGCGGCTTCGCCGGGCTCCTGCGGTACTCCACGGGCGTCTAAGCTCCGTACGCTCCGTTCGCCCGTCCGATCGTCGGCGCTCTCCTCTCTCGGCTTCGGACAGAACGTTCACCGTCGGCCACCGCTCGAGCGAACGCGTTCCCCGTACGGGGCCGTTACCAGTAAGTTGTAATCTCTCCAGTATCGGGAGAAGGGGTGCATTCGCCGATTAGCGGATGTAACGAACCCTATCCTTTTCGATCGATCGCTGACGTCGCTCAAATATGTGGCAGACATCGACGCGCCGAGGGGTACTCGAGGGTGTCGCGGTCGGGGGACTCGTTCCCGTCGCCGCTACAGGGACCGCCGCGGCGCGGACGGCGAGTCAGGACGGATCGATCGACGTAACGATTCAGGGGACGAACAGTCCGGTCGAGACTGGGGCCGTTCTCGAGGTGACCGCGACGGTCGAAAACGGCGGCAGCGGGTCCGTATCGACCGACGCCGTGCTCGTCGTCGGCCACGATCCGACGGTCGTCGACACGCAACCGATACAGGTGGGAGCCGGCGCCACGGAGACCGTCGAACTCACGTTCGAGACGGCGATCGTCAACAACGATCAGGAGTTTCCCGTCTGGGTCGTCGTCGACGACGCGACCGATCAAACGAACGTCCTCGTCTACGCGGACGCGCCGCCGGTCACGATCGATATCGTTCGCACGAACGATCCCCTCGCGACCGGTGAGGTCCTCGAGGTGGTCGCACAGCTCGAGACCGAGGGCGACGTGTCGGCAACGGAAACAGTTGAGTTGGTCGTCGGCCACAATCCGACGACCGTCGATTCGGCGACCGTCTCGGTGCCGTCCACCGGCGGCCGATGGGTGACCCTGGAGTTCGAGACGGCGCTCGTCGACAACACCCAGGAGTTCCCGGTCCGAGTGGTCGGCTCGTCCGATTCGGCCGAACGGACCGTCCGCGTGATCGGGAGGAACGACGACCCCGTCGAGACGGACGTGACCTTCACCTCGTGTACGCGGGCGGAGGTCTCGGGCACGTTCGGCGACGGCGACAGCGTGGCGGCGAGCACCGGCTTCTACGACGATGCCGGAGGCGAACCGCTCTACGGGAACACGATCATCGAGGACTGGATCGAGATCGGCAGCCACGTCGACGCACCGTTCTCGGGGACGATCGTCTTCGAGATCGGCGACGAACGCGACGTCTCCGCCACGCCCGACGGCGCTCGCGTGGAGATCCCGGATTACGGCGAGCTCGGGACGGTGCTGACCGGGATCACGCTGCCGCCGGACTACCCGACCGCGACGATCTCCCGCTCGAACCCGCAGGCGCAATCCTGTCTCGAGGAGATCGAGAGCGGAGCCGGGGGCGGTGAAGGGACGCTCTCGGTCTCGATTACCGGGACGAACACGCCCGTTAACGCCGGCGACTACCTCGAGGTGACGGCGGTCGTCGAGAACACCGGCGGCGGATCGGCCTCCGGCACTGTCGCGCTCGTCGTCGGTCACGATCCCCAACAGGTCGACTCGACGACCGTCTCCCTCGAGTCGGGCGCGAGCGAGACCGTGTCGCTGGGCTATACGACCTATCCAGCGGCGCAGACGACCGAGTTCCCGGTTCGGATCGAGAGCGCGGACGACTCTGCCGTCCGGTCGGTCACCGTCTACGGCACCGAGAGCTAGGATCGCGAGTCGCGAGGGCGGTCACGCCTGCCGAAGAGCGCTCATCGAAGCCTGAAAACGGCGACGGCATCGACTCGAGGCGCCGAGGTAGCGATGCGACCGCCCCAAGCGGAACGGACCAACGCGCTCGGAAACGGGAAGCCGAACTCGCGGGCGGGTGAGATTAGAGCGTTCCGCGGAGGCGGACCGCGTCGTCGGTGATCTCCGCGATGCTTCCCTCGTCGAGCGGGTGGGCCTCCTCGCTTCTGGATCCCCAGCCGAGTTTCGCCGCGATCGTGTCCGTCAAACTCGGATTCGGTTCGACGTAGCCGCGACCGTCGTGGACGTCGACCAGTCGGCCGATTTCGGTCCCGTCGGTGTTCAGGACCCGTTTCCCCTCGTCCGCCTCAGTGAGTATCCTCTCGCTCATGCTCGTTCGACACTGGTTCGCGCGTCGCGTGCGATCCGGCGGTCGGACCGGCTAGCCGACGCCAAGCAGACGCGAGCAATAAATCGCCGAAATCGTTCCGCGGGTCACCGGTCCGTTATCGGACTCGCGTGCGCTATCGCTCGAGTAGGCACCGGTTACGCCGCGATATCAGCGTTCGGCGCCCCTCGAAGCGGTGCACAACAGAAGGGTTATGCCGGTAGTCGCGTATTACCAGTCGATCAATGGACGAATCCCCTCCCTTCGCCGCGTCGTTCGACGACCCCCGGATCACGCCCCAGTTCTGCCGCCGGGTGCCCGGGTCGTCCGGCGACTGTATTCTTCTCGGCGTCGTCCACGACCACCCCGCAAGCATCGCGCGCGTCGAGCGTATCCTCGAGTCGGTCGACCCCGAGACGGTCGCCCTCGAGTTGCCGTCGGCGGCCCTTCCGCTGTACCGCGCCTACGCCCGCGACGGCTCCGCGTCGTCCCCGCCCCGCTTCGGCGGCGAGATGAGCGCCGCGATCCACGCGGCACCCGAGGCCGACGTCGTCGGCATCGACGCGCCGAACTGGTCGTTCGTCCGGCGACTCGTGACGCGGCTGATCGCCGACCGCGTCTCGCCGTCGACGGCCCGCCGCGTCCTCTCGGGACTGGGCGGGGCGACACGGGAAGCGTTGACCTGCCGCGTCGCGGCGACGCTGACCCACGCGACGTCGATGACCATCGCCTGCGACGATCCGATCGAGTACGACTGCGACCACGACGACACGCCGGAGCGCCAGGCCGCCCACGAGCGCTCCCACGTCGCCAGCGTCCAGGCGCTGCTGGGCAGCGTTGCGACCGAGGGCAGCGCGCTCACCTACCGCGACGACACCCGCGAGCGCTGTATGATCGATCGGCTCGAGGCCAAGCGAACCGAGACCGAGGGCGACATCGTCGCCGTCGTCGGCGTCGATCACCTCGAGACGCTGGCGGACGCGCTGTCGCCGTAGAACCGCCGAGTCGCTTTTCGCGGCCGTAGCCGTCGCATCGGCAGCGGGAACGCCGAACGAGACGAGTTTCGAGCCGTGTCGTCACTGCGTAGGCGACGGAGCCGACGACCGACGAAAAGTGGCGAGAAGCGGCGAGGAGCAGGTTATCGCCGCGCGGGCGGTTCGATCAGGATTTCGCCGTCGCTCGAGACCGTCACGTAGTGGTCGCGAACGGTGAAGTCGAGCGAGCCGCCGCTTCGCTGGCGGCCGTCGTGGCGCGGGCGGAAGAGCCTGTCCAGGGCTTCGGGATCGATGGCGTCGTACAGCGAGACGTAGCCGTCGGTGACGTCCGTTCCCATGCAGTCGGCTAACGCGTGGCTCACGGTCGTACTGAGCCTGGCCGAACTGTCCGGGTCGTGCGTTGCGCGGTAGACCGATGGAGAGCGAGACTGCGAAGCGGGGGAGTGAGTAGGGTTTCCGTGCATGACTGTTCGTCGTCTCCTCCCACTCTGTGTTTGAAGACCAAAAGCGTAATTGTTCATTACTCGGCTACTTTGCCAGGCATATCGGATATTAGTCGGGCAATGTGATAGTCAGAATTTCGCGAATGGCGGATCGAACGGCGCAAGGTCGGCTCGAGGAACGGTTCCGAACTGACTGCCTCGAGACGGCTTCCGATCGTCGAAGCGGCAACCCGAATCGAGCCCGACGGGACGGACTCACCGGCGGAGCGTCGAGATACAGTTCCAGCAGTACGTAAAGGTCTGATCGGCTTCGTTCCGAACGCCGCAGTGGGGACAGCGGATCGTCTCGCCATCGAACTCGAGGTCGTAGTCGCCCTCGGGGTCCTCGGGGTCGCCGAGGTCGTCGACCGCGCGCGGATACCGGTCCGGCCCCGGCGGAGTTCGGGAGCTCGCGCGGTCGGGATCGGCGAACGAGGGAGAACCCGTACTGTCGCCGTCGTCTCCCCGGACATAGACGTAGTACAGTACCAAGTGGAGGAGGGCGAACAACACCACGTAGCCGATGAGCCAGCCCCAGAGCTCCATCAGTATGCGATAGGTTCTCAAGGCACTTGGATATTCCCCGCCTCAGGGATCGCTGAGAGTCAGAATGGAGCGACTAACAGGCTCGACGACCGGTCAGCTGAGGTCGCGTTGGAACTCGTCGAAGACCTCGAGGTCGTCGGGGAGGTCGTACTCGATGCGGCGCTGCTCCTGGCGGTTGACGCCGGCCTCGTCGGTCGGGGTGGCGGCGTCCTCCCAGCCGGGCTTGATCTTGACGCTCTTGGCGGGCGTGCCGATGGCGATGTGGTGGGCAGGAACGTCGTGCTGGACGATGCCGCGCGCGCCGACGATAGCGTTCTCGCCGACCTTACAGCCCGCGCGAACCATCGCGTCGTAGGTGAGGCGGACGTCGTCCTCGACGATCGTGTGGTAGTTGCGGACCTCGGTCTGATCGACGACGTCGTGGTCGTGGCTGTAGATGTGGACGCCGTCGGAGACCGAGACGCGGTCGCCGATGGTCAGTTTCCCGCGGTCGTCTAAGTGGACATCGTCGTGGACGACGGTGTTGTCTCCGATCGTGATGTTGTGGCCGTAGGTGAACGTGATCCCCTTGAAGAAACGACAGCCGTCGCCGCACTCCTCGAAGAGGTGGTCGGCGAGCATTCGGCGAAACCGCAGCGCGAACTCGACGTTGTCCGCGATCGGCAGACTGTCGAACTGTCGCCACAGCCACTGGAGGTGCTTCGAGCGGCGGAACCGCTCCTCGTCCTTCTCGGCGTAGTACTCGCTCTCGAGGGTCGTGTTACAGGGGTCGTAGCTCTGTAACCGAACGCGCTCGGCCGTCGAGACCGGCTCACCGTCCTGCCAGCGCTCGTAAGCCTCGCGGTCGCCCGAGAGATCGATCAGGACATCCTCGACGACCGAGCAGGTGTCCTCGTCGCTCGAGAGCCGCCGGTCGACTTCGTCGATGAACTCGCGCATCCCCGCCTCCGCCTCCCCTGGGAGCGAGACGTACCGCTTTGTCATAGTCCGAGGTATTGCCCGCCGTGTTCATAGGGGATTCGATTGGGCAATCGTCTTGCCGGGTTGATGGAACGACGGGCCGACCGGTCGTTCGACCGTGACAGTCACTGTAACCGGGGAAAACCCTCAATTCCGTGTCAATCGTACTCCCGATACGCGCGCCCCCGTTCGTCGGCGCACGGGTATCCAATGAGTGAACAACGGCAACGAGAACCGAAGGGTATCGATCCGGAGTACGACCACCTCCGGGAGGACGGCGTCGACGAGGAGCGCCTCGAGTCGCTGCTCTCGGAGTACGCGCTCCGCCGGGACGAACACGAGAACGCGCCTGGATTCGTGATCCGTCCAGACGACGTCCAGGAGGTGCTGGCGCTGTTGCGCGACGAAGCCGGCTTCGACCACCTCTCGTGTCTCACGCCCCAGGAGTACGAGGACCGCTACGAGTCGATCCTCCACCTCACGAAGTACGAGAACCGTACCCACGAGGTGACGCTGGTGGTCCAGCTCCCAAAGCACGAGCCCGTCTGTCAGACCGCCGAGCCGGTGTTTCGGACCGCCGACTGGCACGAGCGGGAGGCCTTCGACCTCGTCGGCATCGAGTACGAGGGCCACCCCGACCCGCGGCGCATCCTCCTGCCCGAGTCGTGGCAGGGCCACCCGCTCGCGCTGGACTACGACCAAGAGAAGCCCCAGGTGGTCAGCTACACCGAACACGCCAATCCGATCCAGCCGGACCACCGCGAGGCCGAGACCGACACGATGTTCCTCAACATCGGTCCCCACCACCCGGCGACCCACGGCGTTCTCCACCTCGAGACGGTGTTAGACGGCGAGACGGTCGTCGACGTCGACCCCGACATCGGTTACCTCCACCGCTGCGAGGAGCAGATGTGCCAGAACGGGACCTATCGCCACCAGATCATCCCCTACGCGGACCGCTGGGACTACACCGCGAACCTCCCCAACGAGTGGGCGGTCGCCCGCGCCATCGAGGACATCGCCGACATCGAGGTCCCCGAGTACGCCCAGGTCCTGCGGACCATGTCCGTCGAGTTCGGGCGAATGCTCGGTCACTTCCTCGCGGTCTCGACGTTCGCGCTCGACGTCTACGGCGACTTCACCGCCATCTTCCAGTACGGGATGCGCGACCGCGAAGTCGTCCAGGACATCCTCGAGGACCTCACCGGCCAGCGGATGATGTTCTACTTCTTCCGGCTGGGTGGGGTCGCCTGGGACCTCCCCGAACCCCGCGAGGAGTGGATCGAGAAGTGTCGGGACTTCCTCGACGAACTCCCCGCCAAGGTCGACGAGTACAACCGGCTGCTGACCGGCAACGAGATCTTTCAGGTTCGGACGATGAACACCGGGGTTCTCGAGCCCGAGGTCGCCAAATCCTACGGCTGTACGGGTCCCGTCGCCCGCGGCTCTGGCATCGACTACGACGTCCGCCGGGACGATCCCTACGGCTACTACGAGAACCTCGAGTGGGACGTCGTCACCGAGCCGGGCTGTGACAACCACGCGCGGGTCCTCGTGCGCCTTCGGGAGGTCGAGGAGTCCGCGAAGATCATCGAGCAGTGTCTCGATCTCATCGAGAACTGGCCCGAAGACGAACGGATCGTCCAGAGCAACGTCCCCCGAACCCTCAAGCCGGACCCGGGCACCGAGACCTACCGCGCCGTCGAGATCGCCAAGGGCGAACTCGGGGTCTACATCCGCGCGGACGGCTCGAACTCGCCCGCCCGGTTCAAGATCCGCAGCCCGTGTTTCCACAACCTCTCCGCGCTGCCGGAGATGGCCGAAGGCGAGTACGTCGCCGACCTGATCGCCTCGCTGGGGAGTCTGGATATCGTCCTCGGGAGCGTCGACCGCTGAGATCGACAGCTCCCGACCACCTCACTCGTTTCTCGGCCGTTCGTCGTCGCTCAGACGTCGGTCGAGAGAGCGAGTGCGGCGGTGATCTCGCCCGAATCGGACGCCGCTCCCGATCGAGCCGGCGAAACGCGTCGACGATATCCGTTCGGCGGATCGGGCGTCGCAGCGCGAAGAAATACGTGGCGTTCCCGGCGACGGAATCGAGAACAGTTAACTGCGGTCGTCACCCGAGCACGGGACACATGTCGATCGATGGCTGGCGGCCGACTGCCGGCGCCGTGACGGATCGCCGGAGGGACCTCGAGCGCGACTGGCGGCGCGTCCTCGCCGGCGCGGCGATCGTCGCACCGATGAGCGCGTTCGAACCGCAGAGCCCCCGGTGACGCGATGAACGGCCGTCGGCTGCTACCGGGACTGCTGGCCCTCTGTTTCGGCGCGGTGCTCGCCCGAGCGCTCGCCGTCTCGCTCGGATTCAATCGGCTCCTGCTCGCGATCGCGCTCGGGTTCGTCGCGACGAACACCGTCGGTATTCCCGACCGCCTCGAGCCCGGGATCGCGACGCACAACCTGTGGCTGGCTGGGGGGATCGTGCTCATGGGCGCGTCGATCTCGCTCGAGACCGTCCTCGAGGTCGGCGGACTCGTCCTGCTGATCGTGATCGTCGTGACAGCGACGACGCTGCTCGCCGTCGAATTCCTCGCGCGCAACGTGTTCGGGCTGGCCGATCGGATGGGGTCGCTGCTCGCGGCCGGCGCCAGCATCTGCGGCGTCTCGGCGGTCGTCGCGGTCGCGGGTGCCGTCAGCGCCCGCGAGGAACAGATCGCCTACGCGGCCGCGACGGTCCTGCTGTTCGACGCGATCACCATCGCCGTCTACCCGATCGTCGGCGACCTGTTGAACCTCTCCGGGATGGTGTTCGGCACGTGGGCCGGCGTCAGTATGTTCTCGACGGGCCCCGTGGTCGCCGTCGGTTTCGCTCACTCCGACGTCGCCGGTCAGTGGGCGACGATGACGAAGTTAGCGCGAAACGCCCTGATCGGCGTCGTCGTCCTCGCCTACGCGAGTTACTACGCCCACACGGGTGGCGGTGGTCGCCCCTCCGTCCGGACGCTCTGGAACGAGTTCCCGACGTTCGTGCTGGGCTTTCTCGCGCTCGCCGTCGTCTCGAGCGCGGGCGTCCTCTCTTCGGCCCAGGTGACCTCGATCGAGAACGCTTACGACTGGCTGTTCGTGCTCGCGTTCGTCGGCCTCGGGACCGAGATCCGACTCGCCGATCTCCGGGCCACCGGGCCGATGCCCGCCGTCGTCGTGCTACTGGCGTTGCTCCTCAGCAGCGGGCTCTCGCTCGCGGCGCTACTGGTGCTGTTTTGACCGGCGCGTCGAAGTAGCTGCATTTTCACATCACGCGTGTGCGAAGGAACCAGCGGCTGGGCGACCACCCGAATCAGCCGGCTGGCTCCCCCGGCCGCGAGCAAAGTGCGATCGAATCGGGGCTCGCGCACGGAATCTATTTGCCGTCGGCGCGTCACTGCGAACGTATGTCCGACGGCGCTTTCGAGGGATACGGCGGACGACACGTCCCCGACCTCCTGCAGGACCCACTCGAGCAGCTCGCGACCGCCTACGACGAGGTCGCCGATACCGACGACTTCCAATCGGAACTGCGCGGGCTCCTCGAGGAGTTCGCCGGGCGACCGACGCCGCTGTACCACGCCAGCAATTTGAGCGACCGGTACGGCGCCGAGATCTACCTCAAGCGAGAGGACCTGCTCCACGGCGGCGCACACAAGATCAACAACGCGCTCGGCCAGGCCCTGCTGGCCAAGCGGGCTGGCCGCGAGCGGCTCATCGCCGAGACCGGCGCCGGCCAGCACGGCACCGCGACCGCGATGGTCGGCGCCCTGCTGGACCTCGAGACGGAGATCTACATGGGGAAGAAAGACGTCGAGCGCCAGGAGATGAACGCCTTCCGGATGCGGCTGATGGGCGCCGAGGTCAACGAGGTGACCCGCGGCGGCGAAGGGTTGGCCGACGCCGTCGACGCGGCCCTCGAGGACTTCGCGGAGAACGTCGAGAACACTCACTACCTCGTGGGCAGCGTCGTCGGTCCCGACCCGTTCCCGCGGATGGTCCGGGACTTCCAGAGCGTCATCGGTCGCGAGGCTCGCGAGCAGTTTCAGAACCGGACGGGCGAGTTGCCCGACGCCGCAGTCGCCTGCGTCGGAGGTGGCTCGAACGCCATCGGGCTCTTCCACGCCTTCCGCGAGGACGACGTCGACTTCTACGGCGCCGAGGGCGGCGGCGAGGGGAGCGACTCGAACCGCCACGCCGCGCCGCTGGCACAGGGGAAAGACGACGTCATCCACGGGATGAAGACGCGCGTGCTCGACGACGACGTCGAGGTCCACTCGGTCTCCGCGGGACTCGACTACCCGGGTGTCGGCCCCGAACACGCCATGTTCCGCGCCATCGGGCGGTGTGAGTACACCGGGATCACCGACGAGGAAGCCCTCGCCGCGTTCCGCGAACTGAGCGAGACCGAGGGGATCATCCCGGCTCTCGAGTCCAGCCACGCGATCGCGCGGGCGATCCAGTTGGCCGAGGACGGCGACCACGAGACGATCCTCGTCAACCTCTCCGGCCGGGGCGACAAGGACATGGAGACCGCGGCCTCGAAATTCGAGCTATAGGCGCCCGACAGCGCTCAACCTGGCGCTTACAGCACCTCCCTGACGCGATCCGTCAGCGTCGCGGCCGTCTCGGGATCGAGTCGGTCCCGCGTCAGCGACACCGAGACGCCGTCCTCGGCCGTTCGCGGGAGCAGGTGCACGTGGGCGTGCTCGACGGATCCGACCAGCGGCCCGCTGGTGTGAAAGACGCTGAAGCCCTCGGGGTCGAGCGTCTCCTCGATCGCGTTGGCGACCCTCTGGACTGTCTCGAAGACGGCCGACGACACCGCCTCGTCGGTCGTCAGCAACTCTTCCGTGTGCTCTCTCGGGACGACGGGCGCGTGGCCCGTGACGGCGGGGTTCTCGTCGAGAAACGCGACGGTTCGATCGGTCTCGGCGAGCACGTGGGCCGACCGCTCGCCGGCGGCGATCCGGCAGAACTCGCAGTCGTCGGTCATAGTCGAACACTCGAGCGAGCGAACATATAGGTATCCCAACCGAAACGATCGACCGATCGTCGCGACCGACGGCGACGGCCTATAACAGGCCGTACTCCGCCTGGAGCGTCCGGTACTGCTCGAGGTATCGCTCGGCGACCGCCGACCGATCGTAGTCGGCGAACCGGTCGTCGAACGTCCGGTGTTCGAGGTCGCCGGCTGCGAGAATAGCGTCGGCGAGCTCGTCCTCGCTGGTCGTCCGGAACCCCCGATCCCAGCCCTCGACGAGTTCGTGGGCGCTCGAGTCGACGTGGTACTCGACGATGCCGACGCAGCCGGCGGCCAGCGCCCACAGCATCTCCGTGGGGAACACGCAGTGTTCGGCCGTCTGCGCGAAGACGTGTGCCCCGCGGTAGGCCGCGATCCGCTCCTCGAGCGAGCAGTCGCCGACGAAGGAGAGCCGGTCCTCGATTCGGAGGTCCCTCGCGAGTCGCTCGTAGGCCTCGCGCTCGGGCCCGTCGCCGATCACGGTCGCCGTCCAGTCGCGACCGCGGAGTTCCGCCAGCCCGAGCAGGAGACTCTCTAAGTTCGCCCCCTCGTCGAGCCGCCGGGCGTAGACCACGTCGACGCGGTCGTCGGGCGTCACCTCCTGAACGCGCTCGAGGTCGATCGAGTTGGGAACCGTCTCGACGCGGTCGCCGTCGGCACCGCGTTCGCGGACCCACGTGGCGACGAGCTCCGAGGGCGCGACGATCCGATCGCCTCGCTTCGCCGCTCGTCTGGTCCACCGGTCGTCGGCGACGCCACCGTCGCCGTACCACTCGGCGACCAGCGGCGCCCGCGCGAGCCGCGCCCCCCAGCCGGCCGCCAGCAGCGCGGTCGACGGGTGCGCGTTCGCGTGGACGATATCCGGCCCGGCCGCCGCGAGGTCGAACGGGAGCCGCAGGCAAAACGAGCGCCGTGCGTCGGGGTCGTCCGTGACGGCCCGGTAGGTGACGTCGTCGCGCTCGAGCGTCGGCGAGTCGTCGTCCCAGAACCGGGCACAGAACAGGTGGATGTCGTGGCCCGCGTCGCGGAGGAGCTCGAGGGTCGACTGGAGGCGCCGGTTCGTCTCGGTATCGCGGTGGTGTACCGTTTCGAGCGAGACGAACGCGATTCGCATACTCGGTCGCCACGTACCCCCAGGCTATAAAATCACTTTTTTCGTTGCGTTCGACGGCCCATCGCGCTCGTCGCGCCGGCGATTTCGGCACGTATCGACGTGACTCGAGCGGGTCTGCTATCTGGTCGACGTGAACGGACGCGAGAAATTAGTCGTCGGGTCGCGGTTCGTGATCGCTCCGATCAGTTGTCGCTGCCGTTTTCGACTTCGTTCTCGGCGTCCTGTCGATTCGTAGGAACAGTGTCGACCAGACGACGCTGGCCGGCTCGGCGAGCACGAATCGGTTCGGACGCTAGCAGCGGTCTGGGACCGGTTCGAACCCCTCATTCGTCGTCAACGACCGGGAGCATATCGCTAAAGAAGCCGGTGATTCGGTCGACGATCGAATTCCCGTCGTCACCGTCGCGTTCTGACGGGGCCGTCGTGTCTCCCGTACTGTCGTTGGCTTCGTCTCCCTCGGATTCACCGGCCGCGTCGGATTCGTTATCAGTACCTTCAGATTCGCCGGTTTCGGAGTCCTCGCCCGACTCGTTACTGTCCGTGTTGTTGGTCTCGTCACTGTCCGTCTCGCTAGTTTCATCGTCCGAATCGTTCCCCTCATCTGTACCGTCCTCACCGGAACCGTCTCCGTCCGAATCGTTTTCATCTCCGTCGCCTCGATCCGGTGAGTCGTCGGCTGCATCGCCCTCGTCGTCGGTTTCGTTGGCCGCAGTCGTGTCGTTCTCGGCCGCGGCCCCGTCGTCCTCGAGGTCGTCGATATCGACCGACTCCTCGCTGTCGGTGGTCTCCGACTCGCCCGTCGAAAACCCGACGCCGATCGCGGCGATCGTCAGCCCGAACGCAACGAGCACGACGACTACCATCGCGAGGACCGCGCCGGTCGAGACGCGCTCGCCGGCGTCGGGTTCGCCCCCAGTATCTTGCATCGTATCGCAGGCTTTCGGCTCGAGGCAGTTTGTTACGCGTTGCGATCAGGCGACGAGTCGTCGAGTTGAACGGCGATCTGCGCGGGCGTGCGCGTCGCAGACACCGGAATCGTTCGTTTCGTCCGCGGGACTCGATCGCCCGCCGCTGTAAGATCACCCTAGCCGCGCTACGATGCCGAACCGATTTCGGACAACACGGTTCGGCGCGCGATCCCTCTCGACTGCGACCGGCGGTGAACGGTCGGGACCCGTCGATCCCCGGTAACGACGTCGCCTCAACCCAAACCACTACCCACTCGAGGCGTCATCCCCGTGTATGGGCAGCTACGAGATCGAACGCTACCTCAATATTCGAAGCGCCTACGGAACCTCCTTCGGTCCCGACGGCGAGCGCCTCTCCTTCCTGATGAACACGACCGGGACCCCGCAGGTCTGGACGCTCGAGGAGCCGCGCGCGTGGCCCGAACAGCGGACCTTCTACGACGAGCGGGTGACCTTCGCCTCGTGGTCGCCGGAGCGGCCGGAACTGATCTTCGGGATGGACGAGGGGGGCAACGAGCGCGCCCAGTTATTCACACTCGACGCCGAGACGGGCGAGATCGAGAACGTAACGGCGATGCCCGAGGCCAAGCACCGATGGGGCGGCTGGAGCCACGACGGCGAGCGGTTCGCCTTCGCCTCCAACCGCCGCGACGAGTCCGTTTTCGACATCTACGTACAGGATCGGGACGAAACGGGCGACGACGCCGACCTCGTCTACGAGGGCGACGGTTGGCTCTCGCTGTCGGGGTGGAGTCCCGACGACTCCCGGCTGCTGGTCTCGCAGGCGTACTCCAACTTCGACCAGGACCTCTACGTGCTCGACCTCGAGGACGACGAGCCCGGCCTCGAGCACCTCACTCCCCACGAAGGCGACGTCCGCTATCAGAGCGCCAGCTGGGCCCCGGACGGCGAGGGAATCTATCTCGTCACGGACGAGGGCGACGCCGACACGCTCTATCTCGCGTATCTCGACCTCGAGACGAAAGCGCTCGAAACCGTCGCCGACGGCGACGGATGGAACGTCGGCGGCATCGCGCTGGACGACGAGACCGGCCGGTTCGTTTACTCCCGGAACGTGGAGGGCTACACAGATCTCACCGTGGGTAAATTCGACGAGAGCGATCCCACCGAGTTCGAGACGTTTCCCGAACCCGATCTGCCGGGCGGGATCTCCGGCGGCGTGAGCTTCGATCCCGACGCCGAGCGCTTCGCGCTGTCGACGACCGGCGACACGGTCAACACGAACGTTTTCGTGGTCGACGTCGAGAGCGGCGAGACCGAGCAGTGGACGCACGCACCGACGGCGGGCATCCCCTCTGAATCGTTCGACGAGTCCGACCTCGTCCACGTCGAAAGCTTCGACGGGCTGGAAGTGCCGGGCTTTCTCACGCTCCCTGACGACTACGAGGAAGGGGATGCAAACGACGGCGACGGCGTCCCCGTCATCGTCGACATCCACGGCGGCCCCGAGAGCCAGCGCCGCCCCTCCTTTTCCTCCGTCAAGCAATATTTCCTCGACCGAGGGTACGCCTACTTCGAGCCGAACGTCCGCGGCTCCGCGGGCTACGGCGCCAACTACGCCGCGCTGGACGACGTCGAGAAGCGGATGGATTCGGTCGCCGACATCGCGACCTGCGTCGAGTGGCTGCAGGACCACCCCGCCGTCGACCCCGATCGGATCGCCGCCAAGGGCGGCTCCTACGGCGGCTTCATGGTGCTGGCCGCGCTGACCGAGTACCCCGACCTCTGGGCGGCCGGCGTCGACGTCGTCGGTATCGCCAACTTCGTCACCTTCCTCGAAAATACGGGCGACTGGCGCCGCGAACTCCGCGAGGCCGAGTACGGCTCGCTGGCGGAGGACCGCGAGTTCTTAGAGGAGATCTCGCCGACGAACAACATCGAGAACATCGAGGCGCCGCTGTTCGTCCTCCACGGCGCGAACGACCCGCGCGTCCCCGTCGGCGAGGCCGAACAGATCGCCGAGAAGGCCGAGCAACAGGGCGTCCCCGTCCGAAAGCTGATCTTCGAGGACGAAGGCCACGGCTTCTCGAAACTCGAGAACCGCATCGAGGCCTACTCTGCGATCGCAGACTTCCTCGACGAGCACGTCTGATCGACTCGAGACGGATTCGGGCCGCCGGTTTTGTTAGTCCGTGTCGGACGTTAATCGTTCCCCATTACCTTAGCAAGACTTACAGTTCAGTGGTCTGGAGATACATGTATGCCCGCTATCAAAACGACCGCCCTGACCAAACGGTACGGCGGGGACGTCCTCGCGGTCGACGGCCTCGACCTGACCGTCGAAGAAGGCGAAGTCTTCGGCTTTCTCGGACCCAACGGCGCCGGGAAGTCGACGACGATCAACATGCTGCTCGACTTCGTGCGCCCCTCCGAGGGGACCGCGACGGTGCTCGGCCTCGACGCGCAGGCCGACACCGACGAGATCCGCCACCGGATCGGCGTCCTCCCCGAGGGTGCGAGCGTCTACGACCGACTCACCGCGCGCGAACACCTCCAGTGGGTCATCGACACTAAGGGAACCGACGACGACCCGGACGCCCTCCTCGAACGGGTCGGACTCACCAGCGAGGACGGCGATCGAGCCGCCGGCGGCTATTCGAAGGGGATGACCCAGCGACTGGGCTTCGGCATGGCGCTGGTCGGCGACCCCGACCTCCTCATCCTCGACGAACCCTCTTCGGGACTCGACCCCACGGGAATGCAGGAGATGCGCGAGATCATCCAGCAGGAGGCCGAACGGGGGACTACGGTCTTCTTCTCGAGTCACATCCTCGGCGAGGTCGAGGCCGTCTGTGATCGAATCGGGATCATGAACGAGGGGAACCTCGTCGCGACCGGCACGCTCGACGACCTGCAGGGCGACCTCGACCTCGGCGCGCCGATCTCGCTCGAGGTCGCCGCCGTTCCCGATTCGCTCGCCCTCGACTCGCTCGAGGGCGTCCGCTCGGTCAGCGTCGAGGGGACGACGATCACGGCGACCTGCGCCGACCCCTCGGCCAAGGTCGACGTCGTCGAGCGCGTCGCGCAGGCGACGACCGTCGAGGACATCATCTCCGAGGACACCTCCCTCGAGCAGCTTTTCAACAGCTACACGAACGGCGAACGCGCGACCGAAGACGAAGCGGTTCCCGCGCCGGAGGTGTCGGCATGAGCACGTTAGCCGTCGCGAAGAAGGACTTCCTCGACGTTCGGCGAGCCAAGATCGTCTGGTTCGTCTCGAGCCTCTACGTGCTCATCGCGGTGTTGATGTTCTACTTCGGTCAGAACAACGCCGACGATCCCGAGTTCTACTACGCGTTGACCGGACTGACCGGCAACGGAGCGATGATCCTCACCCTCGTCGCGCTCGTGACCGCCTACCTGGCCATCGCCGGCGAACGCGAGTCCGGGAGCATCAAGTACATGCTCTCGATCCCGAACAGTCGCCGCGACGTCGTCCTCGGGAAGTTTCTCACCCGCTCGGCCGTCGTCGTGGGATCGATCCTCGTCGGATTCGGGATCGGCGCCGTTCTCGGGGTCCTCTGGTATCCGTCGATCGACGTCGAAATGTTCCTCGGAGCGCTCGCGTTGACGATCCTGTTCACCCTGACGTACGTCTCGGTCGCGGTCGGTATCTCCGCCGCGACGGCCTCGCGATCGCGGGCGATGGGCGGGACGATCGGCTTTTTCTTCGTGACGACCGTCCTCGCCCTGTTCAGAATGGTGAGCTTCGCGCTCGACTGGATCCTCAACGATATCTTCAGCCTCGAGCTCTCCCGGAACGCCCTCACCTTCATCGAAGCGGTCATGAGTCCGCTGATGGCGTTTTTCGGCGCGATGGATCTCGTCTTTCCGTCCCAAGCCAGCCGAACGGCGCCGGACAGTCCGTGGTACCTCGAGGGCGAAGTGATGATCGTCATCCTGCTCGCCTGGCTGGTCGTCCCGCTCGTGCTCGGCATCTGGCGGTTCGAGCGCGCCGATCTGGGCTGATCGCCGAATCCAACGTCCGACTGTCGCCCCTCGAGTGCCGCCCGTCGGCAGTTGAACTATCGCGTCAGTCGATGACGCCCGTTTTCGTCGCGACCTCGATCGCGGCCCGCTCGTTCATCCCGTCGCCTAAGATCGTGTAGCGGTCGCGGATCTCGTGGCAGGTCGTCAGGGCCTCGAGAACCGTCTCGTCGTTGATTCCGAGTTCGGCGGCGGTCGTCGGCGCGTCGATGCTCGAGAGGGCGTCCCGAATGTCCCGCCAGATGCCGTCCTCGCCGCCGTGTAAGTAGGCGGTCATGATCGAGCCGACACCGACCTGATGGCCGTGCAGCGCCGCATCGGGCGCTAGCCGATCCAACTGGTGCGAGAAGAGGTGTTCGGCGCCGCTGGCGGGCCGCGAGGAGTCGGCGATGCTCATCGCCACGCCCGAGGACATCAGCGCCTTGCTGACGACCCAGGCCGACTCCTCGAGTCCCGGGCGGATGAGGTCGGCGTTGTCGACTAAGATCTCGGCAGTCATCTCCGAGAGCGCGGCGGCGTACTCGGAGTATTCGACGTCCTTGAGCCGTTTGGCGAGTCGCCAGTCCATCACCGCGGTGTAGTTGGAGATGATGTCGGCACAGCCCGCGGTCGTCAGTTCCCACGGGGCCTGCGAGAGCACTTCGGTGTCGGCGACGACCGCCAGCGGCGGCTTGGCCGCGACGCTGTGGCGGGTGTTGCCGTCCGGGACGGAGCCTCGATTACTGATGACGCCGTCGTGACTGGCCGCCGTCGGCACCGACAGAAAGCCCATCTCGAGGTGGTGGCTGGCCATCTTGGCGATGTCGATGGCCTTGCCGCCGCCGATGCCGATCAGGTAGGAGGCCTCGGCGGCTTCGGCGGTCTCGATCACGTTCTCGACGGCCTCGAAGGACGCCGTCTCGACGGTGACGACGGCGGGATCGATCCCGGCCGCCTCGAAATCGGCGGCGATCGGGTCCGCGGCGACGTCCTTCGGCGTCGGACTGGTCACGAACAGCGGCCGCCCCTGCAGGTGCAGATCGTCGACGACATCGACGACTCGGTCGATGACGCCGTGCCCGACCACGACGTTGCGCGGCAGGCGAATCCACGTCGACTTCTCGAACATACTCACCCAGACTCACCCGTGGGCCATGTGTTTTTCCTGTCGTATCCGTCGGGGCCCGACCCCGATCCACGCCGTCCGTTGGCCGTCAGACGGTGTCCAGAATCCCCAGCACGCGTTCCTCGGCGTCCCGATCGGGGCCGTGCTCGCTCCCGTCGCGGTCGCTCTCGAGGTGGGCGTCGACCGCCCGTTCCATCGCCTCGGCGGGCGGCGTCGCCTCCCAGCCCAGATCGGCGAGTTTCGCCGTCGAGAGGACGTGTGGGTAGTCCCGATAGAGCACGTAGTCGTCGAGTTCGATGTCGCCGGCGGCGAGTTCGCGCGGGCCGGCGGTGACGATTTCGATGTCGGTCGCGAGCCGGTCGGCGATCAGTTCGACCATCTCCGCGAGCGTCACGAGCCGTCGATCGCCGACGTTGTAGGCCTCGCCGGGCTCGCCGCGCTCGGCGACGATCCGGAGCGCGCTGGCGACGTCCTCGACGTACGCGCGGTGCCAGACGTTGGTGCCGTCGCCGGGGACGACGACGCGGTCGAAGCGGTTCACGCGGTCGATCCACCAGTCGAGGCGCTCCGTGTAGTCGTGGGGACCGTAGACGACCGGCGGACGGACGCTCATCGCGTTCACCCCCTGCTCGGCGGCCGCGAAGACGGCCCGGTCGCCCTCGGCCTTCCGATTGCCGTAGCTCTCGCTCGAGTCGTCGGTCGCCTGATCGGGCGTACAGGGCTCGAGGGGCGTCTCGTCCTCTCGCTTGGGAATGTCCTCGCGGCCGTAGGCCGAGCCGCTGGAGACGTAGACGTAGGCCTCGCAGTCCTCGAAGATCCGCGTCGCCTCGCGGACGTCCCGGGGCTGGTAGGCCACGCAGTCGAAAACCGCGTCGGGGTCGATGGTCGTCGCGGCCGCCTCGAGGGCCGCTTCGTTCGCCCGGTCGCCCTCGACGCGGTCGACCCGGTCGTCGTCCACGAAGGGGTTCTCGTGGCTCCCTCGATTGAGGATCGTCACGTCGTAGTCGTGCTCGAGTAGCTCTTCGACGAGGTGGCGGCCGATAAAGCGCGTGCCGCCGATAACGAGTGCGTCGTCCATATCCGATCCTCGACGGTCGCGTGGAAAACGGTGGCGAACCGGACGGCGATCCGACCCGCCCGACGTCGGCGAGTCCGGCCGACCGCCGCGTCGGAAGTAACTATTCGACGCAGCCGAAAGTCACTCTCGGCACGAACTGGTTCTTTTTCCCCGTTCGTCGTAGCCGACGTTACCCATGACATCACAACAGCGGCCGGAGCGCTCTCCCGAGTATCCCCTCGAGTGCGATCACTGCCACTATCCGATCCCCAGCGAACCCGAGGAAACCGACGACGGGCAGTTCTGTTCGACGGCCTGTCTCGAGGCCAGCGAGGACGACGAGGACGAGATGCCCGATCCGAGCGCGTACAAGCGCATCGTCACGGGCGTCGAACCCCTCGATTCGCTGATTCCCAACGGCGTCCCCGCCGACTCGTTCGTCTGTCTCTCTGGCACGGCGGGGACCCGTCGGAGCGAACTGCTGACCGAACTCGTCTGGCGCGCCATCGAGCGCGGCGAGCCGGCCGTTCTCGTGACCGCGACCACGCCGCCGGCGGCGGTCCTCGAGCGCTTCTTCGAGAACGGCTGGAACGTCCTGCCGGCCCTCGAGGACGACCGCCTCCGGCTCGTCGACTGCTTCACCCACCGGCTCGCCGACCGCGACGCGTTCCGCGACCACCGGGGCGAGTGGATCGAGTTCGTCGGCGAGGCCGCCGCCGACTCGATCGTCCCGATCGAGGAGCCGACCGACGTCGAACCGATCCTGCGCGAATGCAACGCGGCGCTCGACGACCTCGAGATGACCGAGACCGGACTGGTCGCGATCGATTCGCTGAGCGAACTCGGCCGCGGCCTCGAGACGGACCACGTCCACGAGTTCGTCACGGAGACGCGGGCGACGGTCTGCAAGGCGCGGTACGTCCCGATCTTCGGCGGCTGGACGGCCGGCGACGAGGGCGTCGCGATGGACGAATCGATCTTCGACGGCGTCGTCGACCTTCGGCTGGCCGATCACCTCGAGCCCGACACGCGACTCCGGCAGCTGGGCGTCCGGAAGCTGACCGGCGCCCGCTACCTCCCCCAGTGGATCACCTACGAGTACGAACCGGTCCGAGGACTGGTCGCGTCCGTCGTGGAGTCCGCCGGACAGGCGACGCCCGGTGGGCCGCCGTCACGAGAGATGCAGGGCGTTCGGGAGCGGCGCTGACACGTTCGGGCACGGACACGCTAGCGCGCGCTTTCCTTTTATCCGCCCGGGCGGCCCACCACACGGTGTCGACAGCACTGCGGTGCCGGCCCCGTCCACAATCCGCCGACACCGCACGGCCAGGCATCGAGACGAGTGATCACCGAGCGACCACAGCGTCACCACAGTCACAGCCATGAACGATCGATACGACCGCGACCGACGAGACCGAGGCACCGACCGCTCGAGCGACGCCGAGCGAGACGATCGGTATCGCGAGTCCGAGGGGCGACAGCACCACGACGACCGCGGCTGGGTACACGGACTCTACAGCCGCGGCGGCAGCGAGGAAACGGGTGCGAACGGCCCGTCTCGAGGCGATTCCGAGGAGGCTTCTCGAGGCCGATCTGAGGAGTGGCACAGTTCGGAGGAAGACGTCCGCGGGACCGCCGGCGAACCGGACTACGGCCGACGCTCCGCCGGCGGTGACCGCCAGCAGGGTCGCCGCGAGGAGGCCGGTCGCGGTGAGCGAACGCAGCGCGAACAGCAGGGCCGTGAGATGAGCGGCCAGCAGGGCCAGCGCGGACAGCCCCAGCGGAATCGGGGCGGCCGAGACCAGCAAAGCGGGTTCGAGACCGACGCGATCCGAGAGTCGAACCTTCAGTACGGCGGCGAGGCGCGCCACGAGCGCCAGCAGTCTCAGCCACAGGGCGGGCAGCGTCCCCAGCAGATGGGCGACCAACAGCGTCGGAGCGGTCAGCAGGGCCAGCCCCAACAGCGCGGCCAGCAGGGCCGCCAGCGAATGGGCGAACAGCAGCACGGGCAGCGTGGCCAGCAGAACCAACGGATGGGCGGTCGACAGCGCGGCCAACAGGGACAACGCAGCCGGGAGGACCGTCAGGGAATGGGCGAGCGACAGCGCGGGCAACAGTCGCCACAGCGCGGGTCTCAGGAGTACGAACAG
Organism: Haloterrigena turkmenica DSM 5511; assembly: GCF_000025325.1. Taxonomy (NCBI): domain Archaea; kingdom Methanobacteriati; phylum Methanobacteriota; class Halobacteria; order Halobacteriales; family Natrialbaceae; genus Haloterrigena; species Haloterrigena turkmenica. The sequence goes on from NC_013743.1 coordinate 3,284,085, forward strand.
CGCGGTCAGCAGGGACAGGCCCGCGAGCGAACCGGGCAGTACGAGCACCACGGCGGCTCCGAACAGTCCCGCCGCGAGCGACAGCGCCAGCCCGGGAGCCAGTTCGAACCCGACGTGAGCGACGACGCGGACCTCGAGTACGGCGGCGAAGCGCGTCGGCGACAGAGCGGCGCCCAGTCGCAGCCCCCCGGTGGCCGGCGGGAACAGCGCGGCCAACAGCGCCAGCAACAGACCGGCGGTCAGCAGCGTCGGCAACAGACTGGCGGTCAGCGAGGTCACCAAGGGACGGGCGAGCAGCGCGGTCACCAAGGAATGAGCGGCCAGCAGAATCGCCAACAGACGGGCGGCCAACGCGGACGGCAGACGGGCGGTCAACAGCGCGGACGACAAGACCGCCAGCAGACGGGGCGGCAACAGGGCCAGCGCGGACAGCCCCAGCGGACTCGAGGCGGCCAATCCCAGCAGGGCCAGCAGAGCGGCTTCGAGACCGACGCGATTCGGGAGTCGAACCTCCAGTACGGCGGCGAAGCGCGCCACGAGCGCCAGCAGTCACAACCACAGGGCGGCCAGCAGCCCCAGCAGATGGGCGGCCAGCAGCCTCGACAGACGGGTGACCTGCAGCGTCGCCCCGACCAGCAGGGCGGGCGCGAACGCGGAATCAACGAACGAATGCCCCGCGGCGAGGCGGAGATGCAGGACCAACAGAACCAGCGGGATCGCCGCGAGCGCGGCTATCGAGGCCAGCAGCAGGACCAGCGACGCCAGCGCGGCCAGCAAGGACGGGGGCAACAGTCCGATCGCGGTCAGAGCCAGTACAACCAACAGAGCCAGGGCCAGCGCGGCCAGCAACACCAAGACCGACAGGGCCAGCCCCGCACTGGTCGCGAACAGCAGGGTGGCGGCCAACGGACCGGCGACCGGAGCGATATCGGCTCCCCCGAGCAGTACCAGCCCGAGAATCGGTCCGGCGGCGGCCTCGAGCACCAGCCCCAGAGCCGGCGCTCCGAGCGGGGCGACTGGACCGACGAACCGGAGTTCGACCGGGAGTACCGGAGCCCGAACGATCAGGAGTCCCGGCGCGCGGACGACCGCGGCGAGCAGGGCCACAACCGCGACTGGAACCGCGACCGCTAACGGCCGCGTCCGTCTCCGCCCGTCTCGAGTCGATCCGATCTACCCGCGTTTCGAACCGACCTCGTTTTTGTCGCGTCGCACCCGACGTTCGACCATGAGCGAGAGCGGTACCTACGTGCTCGTCGTCGACGTCCCGCGAGCGACGACCCTCGAGGTCGGCGCGCTGGGCGAGCGCGAGTTCCCAGCCGGCGCTTACGCCTACGTCGGCAGCGCGTTCGGTCCCGGCGGCTTCGGCCGGATCGACCGCCACCGGGAACTCGCCCGCGGCGAGCGCGACACGCGACACTGGCACATCGATTACCTGCTGGGCCACCCCGGGACGACTCTCGAGAGCGCGATCGCGTTCCCCGACGACGACCGGGAGTGCGAACTCGCGGCGTCGCTGCCGGGCGAGCAGGTCGACGGCTTCGGGGCCTCGGACTGCGACTGTTCGGGGCACCTGCTGACCCCTCCGAGCGCCGACGCTGCGGTCGTTCGCGAGGCAGCTCTCGCCGAAGGCGGTCGCCCCTACTTCGAGTAGTCCGCTGTCGCTCGCGGCGACCGAGACCGCGACTGCGAACCGCCACCGCGAGTTATGTGAATTCGTGTTGAACGGTACCTATGACCGAATCCGAGGCCGACGATGCGGTCGATCCGGAACTGCGCGACGACGCGATGAAACGGTTTCCGGTCCCCGACCTCGAGGACCTTCCCGAGGACCTCAGGGAACGCATCGCGGAAGAGACCGAGCGGGCCGGGTTCACGCCCAACGTTTTCGCGGCGATGGCGTACAAGCCCTCGCAGTTCCGCGCGTTCTTCGACTACCACGACGCGCTCGTCGAGGACACGGCCCTCGAGCGCGAGGAGATCGAGATGATCGTCGTCGCCGTCTCTGGCGTCAACCACTGCTACTACTGCAACGTCGCTCACGGCGCGCTCGTACGGATCTACGCCGAGGACCCGCTCCTCGCGGACCAACTGGTCGCGAACTACCGGACCGCCGATATCAACGACGCACACCGCACGATGCTCGACGTCGCCGTGAAACTCACCGAGCGGCCGACTGAGGTCGAGCCGGACGACCTCGAGGCGCTTCTCGAGGCCGGCTTCAGCGAGGAAGCGCTCTGGGACATCGCGTCCGTGACGGCGTTTTACAACCTGAGCAATCGGCTCGCGATGTTCGCCGATATGCGTCCCAACGAGGAGTTCCACACGCTCGGACGAGAGTGACTGGTGGCTCGAGAACGGGGAGCTCAACCGAAAGAATGGAACGAACGGTCGGGTAGCCGATCAGTCGTCGCTCGTCGCGAAGCTGGTTGATTCGGCCTCGGCGGCCACGTCGGGTGCACCGGGGAGTTCCTCGCGGACGTCGTCGCTGCCCTGCTCGGTGATCGCCTCGTAGTAGGCCTCGGGCATCACCTTCACGAAGGCCTCGAGCGCGCGCTCCCAGTTCTCGAGCAGGAGTTCGCCCCGCTCGGAGCCGGTGTAGGCGACGTGGTTCTCGACGAGTCGTCGGAGCATCTGCTCGTCTTTCTCCTCGAGGGCGTCGTGCAGCGAGACCATGCCGGTGTTGGCCTTTGCCTCGAACTCGCCGTCAGGGTCGTAGACGTAGGCGACGCCCCCGCTCATCCCTGCGGCGAAGTTCTTGCCCGTCTCGCCGAGCACGGCGACGACGCCGCCGGTCATGTACTCGCAGCCGTGGTCGCCGACGCCCTCGACGACGGCCTTGGCGCCGGAGTTGCGGACGGCGAAGCGCTCGCCGGCGACGCCGTTGACGTACAGCTGGCCGTCGGTCGCGCCGTAGAGCGCGACGTTGCCGATCGAGATGTTCTCCGTCGGGTCGTAACCGGCGGTCTCGGGCGTGCGGATCGTGATCTTGCCGCCCGAGAGGCCCTTGCCGACGTAGTCGTTGGCGCTGCCGTCCAGGTGCATCGAGACGCCGCTGGCGAGGAACGCACCGAAGCTCTGTCCGGCGGTGCCCTCGAGGTCGACCGCGATGGTGTCCTCGGGGAGCCCGGGTTCGCCGTAGCGGCTGGTGATGCGGTTGGAAAGCATCGCGCCGACGGTGCGGTCGACGTTCGTGACCTCGGCGTCGATCGAGACCGGTTCCTGCTCTTCGATCGCGTCGGCCGCGGCCTCGATGAGATCGCGGTCGAGCTGGTCCTCGAGTTCGTGGTCCTGCTCGCGGATCTTACGGCGGACGTCGCTGCCGGGGTCCGCCAGGACCTCCGAGAGGTCGACGTTGCGGGCCTTCGGGTGGTCGACGTCGTCGCGCTGCGCTAAGACGTCGACCTGACCGATCATCTCGTCGAGGGTCTCGAAGCCGAGTTCGGCCATGAGCTCGCGCAGCTCCTGCGCGATGAACGTCATGTAGTTGATGACGTGCTCGGGCTCGCCGGGGAACCGCTTGCGCAGGTCCTCGCGCTGGGTAGCGACGCCGACCGGGCAGGTGTTCTTGTGACACTGCCGGGCCATGACGCAGCCGCCGGTGACCAGCGAGGCGGTCCCGAAGACGTACTCCTCGGCGCCCAGCAGCGCGGCGACGGCGACGTCGCGTCCGGTCTTCATTCCGCCGTCGGCGGAGACCCGGATGCGGTCGCGCAGGCCGGTCGCACAGAGCATCTGGTTAGCCTCCGCGAGGCCGAGTTCCCACGGGAGGCCGGCGCTCTTGATCGAGGTGCGCGGCGAGGCGCCCGTCCCGCCGTCGTGACCCGAAATGTGGACCACGTCGGCGTTGGCCTTCGCGACGCCGGCGGCGACCGTGCCGATGCCGGCCTCGGAGACCAGTTTGACGTTGATGTCCGCCTCCTCGTTGGCCGCCTTGAGGTCGAAGATCAGCTGCTTCAGGTCCTCGATGGAGTAGATATCGTGCAGCGGCGGCGGCGAGATGAGGCCGACGCCCGGCGTGGACTTGCGGACGTGGGCGATCATCTCGTTGACCTTCGAGCCGGGGAGGTGGCCGCCCTCGCCGGGCTTGGAGCCCTGGGCCATCTTGATCTGGAGTTCATCGGCGTTCGAGAGATACGTCGACGTGACGCCGAAGCGGCCACTGGCGACCTGCTTGACGTTACACTCGCGTTCGGTGTTGAACCGCTCCGGGGGCTCGCCGCCCTCGCCGGAGTTGGACTTGCCGCCCAGCCGGTTCATCGCGATCGAGTTGTTCTCGTGGGCCTCTGGCGAGAGGCTCCCGAGGCTCATCGCGGCCGTCGAGAACCGCTCGACGATGTCCTTGATCGGCTCGACGTCCTCGACCGGGATCGACTCGCGATCGGAGTCGAACTCGAGCAGCCCGCGCAGGGTCTGGAGGTTCTGTTGCTGATCGTTGATCTTTTCGGCGAACTCCTGGTAGCGCTCGTAGTCGTTCGAGCGGACGGACTGCTGGAGCGCGCCGACGGTGTCGGGGTTCCACTGGTGGTGGATGCCGCCCGAGCGGTGTTCGAACTCGCCCTGTCGCTGGAGGTTCGGATCGTCCTCGTCGACGAAGGCGGTCTCGTGGCGCTCGCGGAGGTCGTCCTCGATCTCGGGGAGGCCGATCCCTTCGGTGCGGTTCTCGGTGCCCTCGAAGTACTCCTCGACGAGGTCGCTATCGAGTCCGACGGCCTCGAAGATCTGGGCGCCCTGGTAGCTCTCGACCGTCGAGATCCCCATCTTGGCCATGATCTTCAGCAGGCCGTCCTCGACGGCGCCGACGTAGGCGTCGATGGCGACCTCGGTGTCCGCGCCGTCCTCGCCCGCGGTGATGTCCGCGATGGTCTGGTAGGCCAGGTACGGGTTGACGGCGCCGGCGCCGTAGCCGACCAGCGTCGCGAACTGGTGAACGGTGCGCGGGTCGGCCGATTCGACGACGAGGCCGACGTGGTTGCGTAGCCCGTTGCGCACGAGGTGGTGGTGGACTCCGCCCGTCGCCAGCAGGCTCGGGATCGCGATCCGATCCTCGTCGACGTTCCGGTCTGAGAGAACGATGACGTCGTGGCCGTCTTCCTCGATCGCCTCGACGACGTCCTCGCGGACGCGTTCGATCGCCTCGCGGAGACCGTCGCCCGGCTCCTCGCTTTCGGGCTCGTAGGTGATGTCGATCGTCGCGGCCGTAATGTCGTTGGCCTCGCAGTCGCGGATCGACTCAAGTTCGGCGTCGGTCAGGATCGGCGAGTCGAGTACGAGCTGGCGGGCGTGCTCGGGGGACTCGTCGAGTAAGTTGCGCTGGTAGCCGAGCCGCGACTCCATCGAGGTGACCAGTTCCTCGCGGATGTAGTCGAGCGGCGGGTTGGTGACCTGCGCGAACAGCTGCTTGAAGTAGGAGAACAGCGGTCGGTTGAACTCGGTCAGGACCGACAGCGGCGTGTCGTCGCCCATCGAGCCGACGGGATCCTTCCCTTTCTGCATCATCGGCTCGATCAGGTTCTCGAGCTCGTCGTGGGTGTAGCCGAAGGCGGCCTGATAGTCGCGAAGGTCGTCGACTTCCTGCCGGGGCGCGCTGTCGTCGGTCGTCCGAATGTCGTCGAGGTGGACCTGTTCCTGTTCGACCCACTCGCCGTAGCGCTCGTCGGTGAGGTCGTCGAAGACTTCCTCGTCGGGAATGACCCGTCCCTCTCCGGGGTCGGCGAGGAAGAGCTGTCCGGGCTGGAGGCGACCCCGCTCCTCGATGTTTTCGGGGTCGGTATCGAGGGCGCCGGCCTCGCTGGCCATGATCAGGCGGTTGTCGGACGTGACGTCGTACCGGCAGGGGCGCAGGCCGTTGCGGTCGAGGACGGCGCCGACGCGTTCGCCGTCGGTCGCCGCGACCAGCGCGGGACCGTCCCACGGCTCGACGAGCGAGGCGTGGAAGTCGTACCAGTCTTTCCGATCCTCGTCCATCGCGTCGTCGCCGCGCCACGCCTCGGGGACGAGCATCCGCAGGGCGTGTGCGAGATCGCGGCCGTCCTGCATCAGCAGTTCGAGGGCGTTGTCGACGCTCGCGGTGTCGGACTGATCCGGGTCGTCGATGATCGGCTTGACCGCCTCGAGATCGGAGAGTACGTCGCTCTCGATGTCGGTCTCGCGGGCCCGCATCCAGTTGATGTTGCCCTGAATGGTGTTGAACTCGCCGTTGTGGATGATGTTCCGGTAGGGGTGAGCGAGGTGCCAGGCGCCGAGCGTGTTCGTCGAGAACCGCTCGTGGACCATCACGAACGTCGACTCCATGCGCTCGTCGGTCAGGTCGGGATAGTAAGAGGGGACCTGGACGCCTTTCAGCAGCCCCTTGTAGACGATCGTCTTCGCGTCGAGCGAGACGACGTAGAAGCGCTCCTTGTTCTCGATATCCGCGTCCTCGACGGCGTTCTCGAGGGCTCGTCGACCGACGTAGAGGCGTCGATCGAACGTCTCCTGATCGATGTCGTCCTCGGGAGCGACGACGACCTGCCGGACGTCCGGTTCGGAGTCGACGGCGGTCTTCCCGAGATCCGCGTTATCGGTCGGGACGTCCCGCCACTCGAGAACCTCCAGATCGTAGGTCGAAAGCGACTCCTCGACGAGCGAGACGAGCGCCGAGCGTGCCGCGTCGTCCTGTGGGAGAAAGAGCGAGCCGACGGCATAGAGCTCGGGGAGATCGGTCTCGAGAACGTCCTCGAAGAAGGCGTCAGGTCGCTGCAGCATGATACCCGCCCCGTCGCCGGTGTTCTTCTCCGCGCCGGTGGTTCCGCGATGCTCGAGATTTCGGAGTAGTTCCAATCCGTCGGCGACGACATCGTGTCCCCCATCCCCATCGAGGTCCATGACGACGCCGACGCCGCAGTTCGACCGTTCGTCCGCGGGGTCTACGAGCCCCCGCGAACGCTCGGCGGATGACGCTATCTGTGACTGTGACATACACCCTCATTACGAGAACTGGTATAAGAGACTGTCCCATTATGGCTAAGTGTATTATAAACACATATAATCGGATATAAGGCCTATAGGCATTCTATACAAGTATCATAATTGATCAGCGTAATCCGTCGCTAGGGACGTGTACCGGCCGTTCACCGCCGAAGCTGGTAAGCGAAACCCGTCTCTGAAAGTGGGTACTGTCTTTGAAAACCGACGTTCTCGAGCGGGAAGGAATCGCTGCCCGGGCAGGGCAGCAGTGTCAGAGGCACGTAGTGCTCACCCACCAGAGTGAACACCACATCCGTTCGTACTCTCTCTTCCCGTAAGGAAGATTCGGTTAAAGAGTTAGGCTCTGGTGGTTACACCGAATTCACTATTCGTGGACAGTCTCGCCACCGACTCCACGTGAGCCGACTGCGGACGAGAAACGAGTTACGCCTCGAGTCGACGTGAGTACGCTGCCCGAGTAGAACGGAAATACCCGACTGAAGTCGACGGCGAACCGACGGCGATCAGTACGACTTCGCGAAGTAGGCGATCTCGTCGGCGGGATCGCCGCAGACGCCGCACTCGTCGTGCTCGGGTTCGGGCACCTCGCCGCTCGACTGTCCGCCCACGTCCTCGAGCGGTTGCATGACGATCTCGGCGGCGATCTTCTCCTTGATGGCCTCCTCACAGGCCTCGTCGCCGCACCACGGCGTTTTCACGTAGCCGCCGTGTTTACCGATCGTGCCGAGGATGTCTTCGGGGCTGTGGGCCTCGCGGATGTTCTCTTCTAAGTTCTCCTCGGCCGTCTCGTAGAGCTTGTCGTAGATCTCGTCGAGGTGTTCGTCGACGCTCTCGACGATTTCGTCGCGGTCCTCGACGGACTCCTCGTTGTCCGGCCGGTGGACCATCGTGACCTCCTCGTCTTCGACCTCGTAGGGGCCGATCTCCAGTCGCAGCGGCACGCCGTTGAGCTCGTGCTCGTTGAACTTGAAGCCGGGATTGCGCTCGTCGCGGTCGTCGAGTTCGACGCGGAAGCCGGCGTCCTCGAGTTCGTCGGCGATGTTCTCGGAGTACTCGAGAACGTCCTCCTTGGTGTCTTCCTGCCAGATGGGGACGATGACGACCTGCGTGGGAGCGATCGTCGGCGGGAGAACAAGCCCCTGATCGTCGGAGTGGGTCATGATGAGCGCGCCGAGCGCTCGCCAGGAGAGCCCCCACGAGGTGGTGTAGGCGGTCCGTTCCTCCTCATCCTCGTCGACGAAGGTGATGTCGAACGCCTCCGCGAAGCTCTGGCCGAGGTTGTGGCTGGTCGCGCCCTGCACGGACTTGCCGTCGGGCATCAGCGCCTCGACGGTCGTCGTCGTGTCCGCGCCGGGGAACTTGTCGTGCTCGGGCTTCTTTCCGCGAAGCACCGGAATCGCGAGCACGTCCTCGTAGAGTTCTTCGTACTGTCCGAGTCGGGTCCAGACCTCGTCCCACGCGCCCTCGTCGCTCGCGTGTGCGGTGTGGCCCTCCTGCCACATGAACTCCTTCGTCCGGAAGAACGGCTTCGTCTCGGTGGCCTCCCACCGGACGACGGAACACCACTGGTTAATCCGCAGCGGCAGGTCGCGGTGGCTGCGCGTCCAGTCGGCCATGAAGGGCGCGATGATCGATTCGCTGGTCGGCCGGACCGCCAGCCGCTCCTCGAGTTCCTCGTGGCCGCCCTGAGTGACCCAGGCGACCTCGGGGTCGAACCCCTCGACGATGTCCTTCTCGCGCTCGAGGAAGCTCTCCGGGATGAACATCGGGAAGTAGACGTTGTCGACGCCGGTCTCCTTGAACCAGCCGTCGAGCGCGTCCTGAATACCCTCCCACAGCGCGTAGCCGCGGGGCTTCGTGACGATGAAGCCGCCCATCGGGGCGTAGTCCGCGAGGTTGGCCTTCTGGACGACTTCGGCGTACCACTCGCCGGGTTTGTGCGATTTCGACTCGGTGATTCCGAGTTCCTGGCTCTCGTCGCTCATTGGTATGTCATCCAGTCAGCGCGGTCTTAAACCATGCGAAGGCCGGACGCTCGGTGGCGAGCATCTACGTCGTGCCCGCCGTCGCACCCCGACGGACGGCGTTCACCGCTGCGCCCAGCAGTATCACGATGCTCCCGAAGTACAACCAGGTGACGAACAGCAGGACGGCGCCGATCACGCCGTAGGCCGCGTACTTGCCGGCGTTGGCCGCGTAGATCCGAAATCCGATCTGCAGCAGGACCCAGCCGATCGCGGCGACGATCGTTCCCGGGAGCACCGACCGCACGGAGACGTCCATCGGCGGCAGCACGTAGTATATCGGTAGGAACGCGATCGCCAGGACGACGATCAACACGAGCGACCCGAGCACGTTGGCGAACGGAATCTGTAGGTTCAGTATCGAGAGCGCAGCGCCGACGGCGACGACGAGCGCGACGGAGAGGGCGATTCCGACGATGACGACGATACCGTCCCAGACCTGTCCCAGGAGCGAGACGTCGACCTCGTCCGCGTAGATCTCGTCGAACGCCTGATCGAGGCCGCGAAAGAGTTTCAGCGCGCTCCACACTACCCCGAAGAATCCGACCACGGACGCGGCCGCCCGACCGGACGGGTTGGTGAGCGCCTGTGACACCATCTGCTGCCCCGAGGACGAGAGTTGCTGGCTGAGCATGCTGGCCACGCGATCGGCCAGCGCCTGTCCCCCGACGAACGACGCGATCGTCACGGCGAGCAGCAGCAACGGTATCGTCGAGACGAACGCGTAGTAGGCGATCCCTGCCGCCAGAAACGTGAGGTTCCGGTCTCTCGCGAGCGCGACGACGGAGCCGACGGTCGACATAGCCGTTGTACGACGGCTACCCAGTTGAACCCGCTCGTGGCAGTCGCAACCGTCTTGGTTCGTTTCCCTCTCGATGACGGTGAACGCTCTCTCGGTTTCATCCGGTTCTGACAGCGTTATGTGTTCGACACCGGTACACGCATTCGATAATGAAAGCGATCGAAGTCACCGAGTACGGCGACAGCGACGCGCTCGAGGTCGTCGACGCGGACCTGCCGGAACCGAACGCGGGCGAGGTCCGCATCGAGGTCGAGGCCGCGGGGATCAACTTCGCGGACATCATGCAGCGCCGCGGAGTCTATCCGGACGGTCCCGACGCGCCCTACGCCCCCGGCATGGAGGCCGCGGGCACGGTCGATGCGGTCGGCGAGGGCGTCGAGGACGTCTCCGAGGGCGACCGCGTCGTCGCGATGCTGGACACCGGCGGCTACGCGGAGTACGTCACCGCAAACGCCGCGATGCTCTTCCCGATTCCGGAGGGGACGAGCTTCGACGAGGCCGCCGGCTTCCCCGTCCAGTTCCTCACCGCCCACTCCTGTCTGTTCGAGTGGGGCGGGCTGGCTGAGGGCGAATCAGTGCTAATCCAGGCCGCCGCGGGCGGCGTCGGCACGGCCGCCGTCCAACTGGCCTCGAACGCCGGCGCTGAGGTGTTCGGCACCGCCAGCACGCAGGAGAAACTCGACCTCGTGGCCGACCTCGGCTGCGATCACCCGATCAACTACACCGAGACGGACTTCCGCGAGGTCGTGGACAACGAAACGGACGGTGAAGGCGTCGACCTCGTCCTCGAGAGCGTCGGCGACGACGTCTTCGAGCGCAGCCTCGACGCGATGGCCCACTTCGGTCGGATGGTCACCTTCGGCGTCGCCAGCGGCGTCCCCGCCGAGGTCGAGAACCGACGGCTGCTCTTCGAGAACAAGACCGTCAAGGGATATCACCTCGGGCAGGCCTTCGCCCACGACCCGGATCGCGTGCTGCAGGCCGTACCGGATCTCACCGAGGGACTGACGAGCGGCGATCTCGAGGTGATCCTCGGCGAGTCGTTCGCGCTCGAGGACGCCGCCGAAGCCCATCAGTACATCGAGGACCGCAAGAGTTCCGGGAAAGTCGTACTGAAGCCGTAAGCGTCGACCGGATCGAAATAGAGAGCTGACTACTCGGAGTCGTCCGAGTCCCCTCCGTCGTCGGTTTCGTCGTCCGTGTCGCCCCCATCGTCAGTATCGGACGTCTCGTCGGTAGTTTCGTCGTCCGTCTCCTCGTCGTCTGTTGTTCCGTCATCCGTCTCTTCGTCAGCGGTGTCGCCGTCCGAGGTCCCGTCATCGCCGTCTCCATCATCGGTGTCGTCGTCATCTCCGTCGTCAGAGCCGTCGCCGTCTCCATCGTCAGAGTCGTCGCTCGTCCCGCCGTCGTCTCCGTCGTCACTCTCCGCGTCGCCTCCCGGATCGCTCTCGCTCTCATCTCCGCCCTCCTCGTCGTCCGTCTCTCCGCCATCGCCCTCGTCCCCGTCGTCCTCGCTGCTATCGCCGTCTCCTCCCTCGTCATCGTCTCTTTCGTCGTCAGAGTCGCCCTCGTCCGTGCCGTCCGCAGCGTCTTCCTCATCCGCCCCGTCGTCCTCGTCTCCACCGCTATCACTCTCGTCGGTATCGCCGTCTCCCCCGTCGTCTTCGGAATCGGCTTCGTCGCTTCCGTCCTCGTTCTCGTCGGCACCGTCGTCCGGGTCTTCCTCGACCGTGTCGCCGCCGGTATCGTCGGGCAGACCCGAATTGCTCTCTCGGAAAATCCCGTCCTCGGTGCTCTCTTCGCTGTCGTTGTGGGTCTCACCGAGACAGCCCGCGAGCGCACCCACGGTTCCGACAACCGCTGCGACGAACGTCCGCCGAGGGGTCGTATCGGTCATGCTCTCGAGGCGACCGTCCACGAGCGGATAGAAGAGTAATTAGGCGGTACTCAAGTCGGGGTCCGTACCGTCTGTAGTGGTTACAACCCACCTACAGAGAATTACAGGTTTTCGAGAGAGACCGGTTCGTTATCATCTCGAGGGTGAACCCGGTCGGAGCGACGATCGACCGGCCACGGCCGTCGAGTCACGGATTTCGGCTATCGGAATCCTCGAGGTCGACGTCCCACTCGAGGTCGTGAGCGACGAAGTCGGCTTCGTCGAGCGGTTTCCCGCCCTCGAAGCGGAACTCGCCGGCGACCGTCCGCCCCTCGAGGACGCCCGGCAGCCAGAGGTGGTCGTCGTCCCACATCCGGTCGTAGGGCACTTCGTCGACGGGGATCCACTCCGGTCGGGCCTCCTCGCTGGCGGTCGGCTCGCCGGCGAACGACCGCGTTCGATAGACGTGACAGAACGTGTATTCCTCGCCGTCGAGGACGAACTCGAGTTCGCCCGCCTTCTCGAGGGCCGCAGGGTCGACCTCGAGTCCGACCTCCTCGCGGGTCTCGCGGACCGCACACTCGCGGGGCGTCTCGTCGGCCTCGAGTTTGCCGCCGGGACCGTTGTACCAGCCCGCGCCGAGTCCTCGTCGCTTCTCGATCAGGAGCACCTCGTCGGTCTCGGTCGTTTCGCCGTCGCCCGCCGCACCGTCAACCTCGCGGCTCCGCAGCGGAAAACACAGCGTCGTCTCGGTCATACGCCATCGTTCGGCCCGCTCGAGATAAAGCGCCCGCACTCGTGCGAACCGGTCGGCCGTCCGACGCACCACCCGCTGAAGGACCGTACAGTGATGTTCTATTCTAACCGTTGTCATTTTCCCGGGAATCCTCGCCGCCTTCGACAGCCGTTAGGGAGTCTCCACCCGAACATCGGTATGGAATATCTGGTGTGGGTTCTCGTCGCTCTCCTGGCGTACTCCGCGGTCGCGCCGCTGACGAGTTACGTCACGGAGGACGTCCCGCCGGCGCCGGGGCTGTTTCTCGCGACGCTCGTCTTCCTCGCGATCGCGACCGTTGTGATGGTCGCCACGGGCACCGCCGACCCGTCCCTCGCGACGTCGGCCGGCGCGGGCTACGTCTACGCCGGCGGCGTCTTCCTGACGGTCGGCATCCTGGCGTACACGGCCGCGCTCGAGGTCGGCCCGGTGAGCGTCGTCGTTCCGATCTACGGACTCTTCATCGTCGGCAGTTCGGTCATCGGCATCCTGTTCCTCGACGAGACGCTGACGCTGACTCGAGCGGCCGGCATCGGCTTCGCAGTCCTCGCGATCGTCTGTAGTGCGGGTGGTGAACAGTGAAGCGGGACTACCTCGTCCTGTCCCTGCTGGCGTTCGCGACGTACAGTCTGGTCGCGCCCCTGCTGAAGATCGCGATGGAGTCGATTCCGAGCACGACCGCGGTCTTCCTGTCGAACGGGCTCATGACCGTGCTGCTCGGCGCGCTGATGGCCTACCGGGGGACGTCGCCGTGGCAGTACCTCTCACATCCGAAGGCGCCCTACATCGCGGTCTGGGGAACGTTCCTCGCCGTCGGTCTGCTGGCCTACTACCGGGCGCTGGCGCTCGGCCCCGTCAGCGTCGTCGTCCCGGTTTACGGGCTATTCATCGCGATCAGTTCAGTCATCGGAATCGTCGTCCTCGAGGAGTCCCTGACGCTCAGGAAGGGGCTGGGAATCGGCTTCGCCGTGCTCGCGGTCGTCCTCATGTCGCTGTAACCGCGTCGCGGGTCGGCGCCGACCGACGAGTCGGTCGCCACTGAATCCGAGGGTCCTATCGGAGTCGATCGCTGTCCGCAGTCAGTCGTCGCCCAGGGTCTCGAGGTCATCGGGCCCGCAGCCGAGCGATCTGTGCGGGCAGTACTGACAGTGATCGCCCGGCGTCGTCTCGACGAACGAGGGATCGTCGACCGCCGCGAGGCGCTCGCGGACGGTCGGCCACGGGGGCAGTTCGTCCGCGTCGAGCAGGTCGACGCGCGGCCCGACGGCCTCGCTGACGTAGACGTAGCCGACCGCCGCCACCGGCTCGTCGAACCGCCGCTCGCAGGCGCGGGCGTACAGCGCCAGTTGCGTGGCGTCGGCGGGCGCGATCCGTTCGGCCGTCGCCTTGTAGTCGAGCACCGCCAGCTCGCCGTCGGGCGTCCGCCGAATCGAGTCGATATAGCCCACGACGTCGCCGGTCACGTCGGCGACGTCCTCGAGCGAGAAGGGTAGCTCCGCGGCCACCGGCTCCCAGTCGGCGACCGGCGCGTCGTAGTCGGCCGCGGCGGCCTCGAAGAACCGATCGATACAGCCCAGAACGCCCTCGCGGTACTCGAGCAGGTCCCGTGCGGTGAGCTGGCGGACGGCGGCCTCGCGCCACGCCTCGCGGGTACGGTACTCGCGGTAGAACGCCTCCTCCGCGACGTCGTGGAAGACGGTGCCGACGAGCCGGGAGCCGGACTCGAGCGGTGAGTCCGTTGCCGTCGCTGCGTCCGTCTCCGGTCGCGCCGTCGTTCCGCCGACGCCCGCCGTCGGATCGTCGAACGCACGTACGACGTGATCGAGGTAGTGCTTTCGCGGACAGGTGTCGTGGGTCTCGAGGGCGGTGTAGCTGTGGCGGAGCGCGACCGGCAGCGTCGTCGCGTTCGAGAGGGTCTCGACGGGGAACCGGACGGTATCGGTCGTCAACGCGGAGAGCCGGCGGCCGGTCGGAACCCGTCGCGTCGAATCCGCCTCGCCGATCTCGGCGGCCGCGTCGCCCTCGTCGCCTCGATCGGTTCCAAACCGTCCAAACGCCTCGAGCGCGTGACTCGCCGCGTCGGCGGCCGGCAACAGCGTCTCCCCGCGCAGCAGCCGTCCCAGTCGGTGGACCGTCCGAATCGCGTCCCGCGTCTCGAGCGGTTCGACGTACCGGTCGTCGTAGCCGGCGTAGTAGGTGATCGTCCCCGGATCGACGCTGGCCGCGGCCGCGAGTTCGTCGGTGCGGTCGACGACGGTCTCGGGGTAGGTCTCCCGCACCCGCTCGAAGCTCGCGCGGAGCGACGACCACAGCTCCATCCGCTCGCCGGCGACCGACCACTCGATGTCGCCGGAGAGGCAGGCGTCAGCGGTCGCACAGCCGAGTTCGTCCTCGTCGCCGTCGTAATCGTACACGCTCCCGAAGACGAACAGGTGGTTCTCGGCCCGCGTGAGCGCGACGTGGAGCACCCGCCACTCTTCGCCGACGGTCTCGGTCGCGAGGTCGGCCAGCAGCGGCGACTCGATCTCGTCGTCGAGCGTCGCCGCGAGCAGCCGATACCGGGCTCGTTGGGCGTAATCGCGCTCGACGCACCACTCCTCGTCGGAGAGGTACGGGACGAGGACGGTGTCGAACTCCAGCCCCTTCGCCTGGTGGACGGTCATCACGTCGATCGAGTCCGCCGACTGGGTCCCCCGCGTTCGCTCGCTGCCTCCGCCCTGAAGCGTCCGCTCGAGCGCGTCGACGAACGACGGCGTCAGCGTCCCGATCACCGAGTCGCCGGTGTAGGCGTCGACGAACCGCTCGACGCGCTCGAGTTCCTCGCGCTCCTCGCTGGTGAGGAACCACTCGAGGCGGGTCACCTCGCGGAACCGCTGGACGAACCCCGACAGCGGGTAGACGTCTCGCACGTCCTCGAGTTTCGCGAGGTGGTCGCGCGCCCGCCGGACGCGATCGGGGTCCTCGAGCGCCGTGGACTCGACTTCCGCGTCCGGACCGACCGCCATCACGGCGTCGTACAGCGAGCCGTCCGCGCGCTGCAGCGTCGCGAGGTCGGCCTCGGAGAGCCGGTACCGGTAGAGCAGCACGCGCCGGAGGTGGGCGTCGGCGTCGGGATCGACGAGGACCCGGAGGTACGAGACGAGCGTCCGGATCCCGGGGTCGATCTCGCCGCGCGGCGAGCCGGAGATCTCGTAGGGGATCCGTCGCTCCCGGAGCTCGTCGGCGACGGCCTGCGCGTGGCGATTCGTGCGGACGATGACCGCGATGTCCTCGAGCGATCGCCGGGGGACGTTTTCGGCTTCGCCGTTTAGCAGCCTCGAGACGGTCGTCGCGACCTGATCCGCCGGCGACGGGCCGACCGCGTCGCTTTCGATCTTGACGACGCGATCCGGCCGGTCTTCGTCCGTTTCGAACCCTGTCTCGCGACCTGCCGTCGCGTCGCTATCCGTCCGGTACTCACCAGGGGTCCGCCCGACCTCGCGGAGCCGTTTCGAGGACTGGGAGCCGTAGTCGCAGTGGTTGGTGAGATCGAGGATCTCCTGGCGCGACCGGAAGTTGAGCTCGAGTTCGATCCCCCGGTGGTCGTCGTAGGCGTCGGCGAGCCGGTCGAGCCCCTCCCGGTCGGTCCCTCGCCAGCCGTAGATCGCTTGATCCTTGTCGCCGATCGCGAGCAGGTCGGGTCGGTCCGGCCCGTCCGTGAGTTCGGTGATGAGCGCGAACTGGGTCTCGTCGGTGTCCTGGAACTCGTCGCAGTAGACCTGCGTCCACTCGCCGGTGATCTCGTCGGCGATCGTCTCACGGGTCGCCGACCCGTTCGACCCGTCCGCGGAACGGTGTTCCGCGCCATCCTCGAGCAGTCCGGTCGCCGTCCGGACCAGTTCGTCGAAGTCGAGCGCGCCCTCCTCCGCGAGGGCGTCGTGGTAGTCGGCGTAGACGTCGGTGTAGTGGCGGGCCAGCCGCAGGAACTCGACGTAGTGTTTCAGCCGGCCGAACGGGCTCTGCTCGATGCGCTCGGTCGCGGTCCGCCAGATCTCGTTTCCGAAGAGCGCTCGCGGCAACTGTTTGGTCATCCGATCCTCGAGCGAGAGCGCCTCGATCGCGTTCGTCACCGTGTCCTGCATGACCCGGAGATAGCGATCGATATCGCGAACGACGGCGTCCTCGCGGAACGGTTCCGGTGCCTCCGCGATCTTCTCGCGGCAGTACTCGAGGAGTTTCCCGTACTCGACCAGCGACGAGCGGGACTCCTCGAGGTGATCGTCGGCGTTGAAGTAGCGAAGCGCCTCGTTGTCGAACGAGAGGTCCTGGCCGGCGGTCCGCTCGAGCCAGAGGACGAACTCGTTGCAGAGCTCGAGGGTGCGGACCTCGGGGAGCCGCTCTCGGAGCTCGTCGGGCGTGACGTCCTCCTGGCTCATCGACTGGATGAAGTCGTCGACGGCGGCGGTGAGGTCGTCGGGCGAGCCGTCGCCCCGCGTCGCGGTCGCGAAGCCGTAGTCGTTGGTCGCGAGCAGTCGGCCGACGATCCGGCGCCGCTTGCGCTCGGTGACGACGTCGAACTCCGGCGAGTAGCCCAGGTAGTAGGCGTAGTCTCGGACTAGCCGGTAACAGAAGGAGTGGTAGGTGTAGACGTCGATCGCCGCCGCGGCCGCGGGATCGAGGCGTTCCGCGACCGCCTCGCGGATGCTCCCGGCGGCCTCGTTGGCGAAGGTCAACACCAGCACGTCGTCGGGGTCGACCTCGCCGCGTTCGATCGCCCGCTCGATCCGCATGAGCATCGTCGTCGTCTTCCCGGTGCCGGCACCGGCGTCGACGGAGGTACAGTCCGCTCGGCTCTCGATGACGGCCCGCTGGTTGCCCTTCGGCTCGAGGGCGCTCAGAGCATCGGCGACGCTCGAGCCCGCGGTCTCCTCGGCGTCCGAACGCGGTCCGCGTGCGTCCTCGTCCTCAGCCATCGAACCGCACCTCCGCGGCGATGTAGTCCCCACAGCAGACCGTGTAGTCGCAGTCGGGACAGGCCTCGCTCGAGATTTCGTCCCAGCGGCCGGTGTCGGTCGGGTCGAACGCGCCGGCGACGAGGTCGCCCACGACGCGCGCGAGACGATCGTCGACCGTCCGATTTCGGTGTTCGTGGGTCATACCGTAGGTGTGGTGATCGATGTAGCGGTCGGTCAGATCCATCGTCTCGAGGCTCGTTTCGACGGTCTCGCGGACCCAGTTGACCGCAGTACGCGAGCGGTCCGCCAGCGGGATCTGGACGTATCGGCAGGTCCGGTCCTCGAGGCCGAGCCGATCACAGCGGTTCCGGAGGCCGTCGAGGACGACGGCGGTCTCGAAGAGCGCGCCGACGAACGACGGCTCGAAGGCGTCCGCGTCGGGGTCGAAGTGGTCCGTGAACTGGCCGGCGATGTCACCCTCCCACTCGGAGCGGTAGCGCAGGAGCCCCAGCGGCGCCAGCGTCGGAACGAAGCGAACGCCGACGACCGACGAGCCGTCCGCGTAGACGTAGTCGACGGTCGCGTCGACCGCGACGCTGCCGGGGATCGCTCCCGTATCGGCGGCTCCATCACTGTCCCCATCCCGTTCGGGCAGCGATATCGTACTCGAGAGCGGCAGGTTCGGGCCGATCAACTCGCCGCCCGCCGTGTCGGCCGCGAGCGCCTCGATGCCGGCGGCGTGCTCGGCGCCGACCGCCTCGACGTAGGCCTCGAGGGTCGCCTCGAGGACCCGCCGTTCGTGTCGGCGCTGGGCCAGCGAGTGAAACTGCTCGTCGTGATCGTCCCAGAGCGCTGCGAGTCGGTCCCGCGCAGTGTCGAGCAGGGCCTCGCGGTCGGTCTCGCCGCGGCGCAACGCGTCACAGATCGCGGTCCGCAGGAGGTCCACGCGGTCGTCGATCGACGACTCGTCGCCGTCGCCCTCGAGACCGTACGCGTGGGCGAACTCGTACCGACGGGGGCAGTGGAGAGCAGTCACGACGGCGTCGGTCGAGAGCGCGTCGGGAGCGTTGCCGCTGTCGCCGTCGGCGCCGTGGCCGTCAGTCATCGCGAACCACCTCGCCCGCGGCGAACTCGAACTGCGAGCGGACCGCCTCGGCGAGTTCGTCGTCGACGTCGCCCTCGGCGAGGACGACCGCGATCTCCTCGAAGAGTTCCTCGGTCGCGCCGAGGTCGGCCTCGCCGCCGGTGCTCGCTTCCCGGAGGATGCGCTCGAGTTCGCCCCGCGGCTGGGCCAGCAGCGCCTCGAGGGCGTTGGACTCGCCGTGGATCGCCGCGTCCGTGTCGGCGTCGACGGCCCGGAGTTCGAGCTCGGGCGTCGCCTCGAGTTCCTGCAGGTAGCGCGACTCGTCGTAGGTCCGCCGCAGGCCGCCGGCACCGCGTTCGTACGAACAGCAGTAGAGGCGGCTCCGCGCGGCGCGGGAGCCGAGCGCGAGGCGCCGTCGGGAGCGCTGGGCGTGATAGGTCTCGAACGGATCGCCGACGCCGTCGGCGTCGACGGTGGCGAACGTCGCCGTCACGTCCTCGACGTCGGGATCCGTGACGGCCGGGTAGCAGTCCATCTCGCGGAGCCACGCCGTCGGGAACAGTTGCGTGAGGAACTGCTCGCCGGGGTAGGTGTCGTCGATCAGATCCAGCAGGAAGACGGCCTCCCGCGAGTCGTACTTGAGGTCGTCGACGGCACAGACCGTCACGCCGCCCGTCGGCGGCTGGGTCTCGACCGCGTGGACGTACGGCGCGTCGTACTGGATCGTTCGCCGGAGCATCCGTCGCAGTCCCCGCCAGTCCGGGCCGACGAGGTCGGTCTCCTCGACGAACCGGGCGATCTCGAGGACGCGACGAACCCCCGCGTACCCCTCGCGGGCGTCGATCCAGTCCTCATCGCGGGCGATCCGGCCCTTCAGGTCCGTTCGGCGGAGCCACCGCTCGAGCGACTGCGAGACGCTCGCGCCGGCGCAGTCGGCCAGCAGCTCCGGCGAGAAGTCGTCGACGCGGGCTCGGAGCCGCTCTACGGCGACCGTCTCCGGATCGTCCGCGTCGCGGTCCGGAGGCCCGCGGTCGCCGGCGAGCGCGGCGTCGATCCGGTCGTTGCTATCGCGCTCGCGCGCACACTGCAGCGTCACGAACGCGTAGAGTTCGTTGACGGCCGGATCCTCGGCGAGCGACGGTGTGCCGATCGTCGCCGTCGGGATCCCGGCCTCGCGGAGTTGCGTCCTGGTTTCGGGAACCCGCTCGATCCGGGGGACGGCGACGGCGACATCGTCGTAGCTCCAGCCGTTCCGATCCCGGAGCGCCTGGATCTCGGTGGCGACGGACCGGACCTGTTCCCTGGCGGTCCGTGTGCGGATCCGGCGGGCGTCGTCGTGTTCAGTGTGGCCGTTCGACCGCGGCGTCTCGCCCATCGCCAGTACCCGCGTCACGGCGCGGTGCGGCGGCGTCCCGGTCCCGGGTTCGGGCTCGCGTCGGTTCTCGTCAGACTCGAGGACCTCGATTTCCAGCCCGTCGCCGACGTGGTCCTCGATCGAGCCGGACTCGACGCGGGTACGTTCGACGCTGGCGTGGCGCTCGCCGAGACAGACGAGGTCCGCGTCGACGGTCAGCGCCGCGAGGTAGCGCCGGTCGAGCCGTCGGTACTCCTCGAACTCGATGGCGAGGACGGCGTCGATCGACTCGCCGATCCGCGTCCGTAGATCGTCCGTGTTCGCCTCGAGCGCGTCGACGGTTCGGGGGATCACGTCCGCCCGTTCGACGTAGTCCCGGTCCTCGAGTTCGGCGTGGAACCGGTCGTTCATCGCGTACAGGAAGGCCAGCGCGTCGTGGGGATCCTCGCTCTCGACGTCCGCGAGGCGCAGCCGCTGGCGCGTCGCCTCGAGCAGCAGTTGCCCGACGTCGCGGGCGAAGCTCTCGTGGTCGGCGGCGCGCTCGAGGTAGGCCGGCACCTCGCGGCTGGCGCCGTCGATCACCAGCGAGATGAGTTCGATGCGCTCCTCGTACTCGAGTCGGTCGAGCGTCGGGTCCAGCGCCTCGAGGACCTTCGAGGCGTGTTCGGGCAGCGACTCGACGCGAGGGGACTGGGGCGTGCCGTCCGTCGCCCCGACGGCGGCCAGCGCGGCGGTGAGGCGCTCGAGGCCGGCGGGATGGCGTTTCAACACCAGCACGTTCCGCGGGCCGTACTCGGCCGCGAGGGCGGCGTACTCGCCGGCGATCCAGTCGAAAAGCTCGTCGCTGGGGGCCGGTTCGGCGCGGAGTTTGCAGGTCCCCTGAAGGGATGCCGGTGACGGAGCCATCGATCGGTCTGTCACCCAGTATAGCCGAGTTCGTACTTAAACCTGCGCCGCGGACTGAACGTGGTTTTCGCGGCTCGGCGTGTCGGTAGGCTGATCGATCGGCAGTCTCGCGTGTCCCGATCGACCCGTCGACCATCGGCGAGCGACTCGACTTCGACAATTCTTATAGTGTATAAAGAATACAGATGTGTATGGACGATATTTTCGTCGGACGGGTCATGTCCTCGTCGCTTCACACGGTGACGCGGGACACGCTCGTCGAGGAAACCGCACAACTGATGCTCGAGAACGAGATCGGCTCGGTCGTCGTCACCGACGACGACAACCGACTCGAGGGGATCCTGACGACGACGGACTTCGTCCGCATCGTCGCCGAACGGAAACCGAAAGACCAGACGCCGGTCTCAAAGTACATGACCGAGGATATCGTGACGGTCTCGGCCCAGGACAGCATCCGCGACGCCGCGGACGTCATGGTCGAACACGGCTTCCACCACCTCCCCGTCGTCGACGACGAGGTGGGCGTGATCGGGATGGTCACGACGTCCGATCTGACGTCGTACCTCTCGCGCGAGGAGACGCCGAGCCCCAAGTAGTTCTTTTCGCCGCCGGTCGGCGTTCAGTCGCGGTGTCCGCTCTCGGGCCATCGGGCTCGTTTACCTGATTGGCGGGAGAATCGCTCTCGGGGCCGTCAGAGCGGCGTTAGCCATCCGTCTCGCCGTCGCCGTCCGGCATCCAGCGGATCGTCTCGTCGAGGCGATCCCGGAGCCGTCGGGCCTCCGCCGGCGTCAGTTCGACGTCCGCGTGGCCCGTCCCGTGATCGCCGGCCATCGCGTCGATGCTCACGACGACCCGGTCCCCGTCCTCGGACTCCGGACGGACGGAGACGTCGGCCCGATCCGGATAGTCCCGCGGCGGTCCGATCTCGAGGTCGGTCTCGCCACGGGTAACACCGATGTGGACGCGCTCGGTGAGCTCGAGATCGATCGCGTCCGTCGGATCCTCCTCGATCGGCTCCGGTTCCCGCTCGTCGGCTCCGTCATGAGTGGTGTTCTCACCCATAAGTAGCCGTTCGATCGCATCCGCCTTGGGTGTACGCCCGGACCCCATCGCTCGAGAACCGAGTACAGAGGATACGGTACGTCGAACTGCGGTGTGTCAGTGTGTTCTGTACTCGCGTCCGCTCGGAACGGGCGACGGCCGTCGTCGCGTCACCTCTCACTCGACCTCGATTCGGTGGCCGTCGTCGCCGTCCTCGGCGATCGGCATGTGGACCTCGAGGACGCCGTTGTGGTAGGTCGCCGTGATCTCGTCGGCGACGATTTCCTTCGGGACGGGGACGTGGCGGCCGACCCGGCGCGACCGGACGGATCGAGCGGTGTCGGTGCCCGACTCGACGTCGGTCCGGGCGTCGATCGTCAGGCGACCGTCCGTGTAGCTGAGGCCGATGTCCGTCTTCTCGAAGCCCGGCAGGTCCATCACGAAGACGTAGGCGTCGCCCTCGTCCTCGAGGGTCGCCGCGTCGCCCATCGCGGCGCCGGTCTCCCCTCCGAAGCCGCCGAAGACGGGCCACTGCGAGCCGGATACGGGGCGTCCGGACTCGAGGGAAGCGTCATCGGGTTCGAGAGTCCGGCGGTCGGTTTCGGGGGCGTGTCGGTCCGTTTCAGAGGCGTGTCGATCCGAATCAGGCCCGGTGTGACCGGACTCGAGGGTCCCGCCGAAGCCGGGCGACGCGAACTCGTGCATCCAGGTCGTGCGGAGTTGGTCGAAGGCGCGGTCCATCTCGCGAAACATGCGGTTCATCTCGTCGAAGGATGTCATCGATAATCGACGTCCTATAGGACACGATTAATAATAAGGATTGCTGGACGCGTGATAGCACGCGTCTACAGCGCGGTATCGCGCGAATCGGGACCGACGCACTGCTGGCGGTCCTCGAGTTCGGCGCAGGCCTCGCGGAAGAGGCCGTCGAGGATCTCGGGCGTCGTGGGGTGGTAGGCCCGGTCGGGGACCTCGCGAACGTCCAGTCCCATCTCGACGACGACCTGCATCGTCTTCGCCATCACGTCGGCGTGCAGATGGACGCCCTGATAGCCGAGGACGGCCCCGTTGTCGGCGTCGATCACCAGCGTCGCCCGCCCCTCCGGGTGGTCTTTCGTCGCGAAGACACCGTCGGACGACGCTTCGCGGGTGACGACGAACGTGTCCATTCCCGATTCGGCCGCCGTCGCGGGCGTGTGGCCCACCCTGGCAACGGGGTAGACGCCCAGCCCCGAGAAAATCACGTGGTGGGGGACGTTCGCGTAGGGCTCGAGGTCCTCGCCGCGCGCGTGGTGGACGATGTTCTCGGCGGCCGCGAAGCCCTGCTCCTTGGCGACGTGGAGAATCGGCTCGCGACCGTTCGCGTCGCCGACCACGAAGACGCGCTCGTCGTCGGTCGCCTGCATCGTCGAGCCGACCCAGCCGTCGCCGGGATCGAGCCGCGTATTTTCGAGGTCCAGTCCCTCGAGGGTCGGGTTACGACCGGTGAAGCAGTAGAGTTCGTCGGCCTCGACGGCCAGTTCCTCGCCGCCGTCTCCGCGCCCGCCGTCGCCTGCCCGCTCGGCGAACAGGCGAACGCCGCCGTTGGCGGTCGGCTCGAGGCGCCGCTCGTCCGTCGTCGTCAACACCTCGATCCCGAACTGTTCGCGGTAGATCTCGAGGAGGGTGTCGCCGTAGGCGTCCGGAAACGCGTCGAGGGGACGTTCGTCGTGCTCGATCACGGTGAGGTCGACGTCGCCGACCTCGCTCAGATAGGGTCCGAGCTCGAGGCTGATGTAGCCGTTGCCCAGCACGATCCCGGAGTCCGGAAAGGCGGTCGCGTCGAGGACGTCCGCGCTCGTCCGCACCGGCACGTCATCGATGCCGGGCAGATCGGGAATGTTGGGACTGGACCCGGTCGCGACCACGACGTAGTCGGGTTCGATCCGTCTGTCGCTGACCGCGAGGACGCGGTCGTCGACGAACCGCGCCGTCTCGCGAAGCAACTCGACGCCCTCGCGCTCGGCCAGTTCGTGGACGTGCTCGCGGCGGTGTTCGGCGAATCCCGAGACGTGGTCGTCCTTTCGGGTAACGACCGCCTCGGGATCGACGTCGGGGACGCCCTCGAGTCGGTCGTCGTGGCGCGCCTGGTAGCGGTGCTGACCGGCCGAGAGGACGTCCTTACTCGGCATGCAGCCGCGCAGAATGCAGAGGCCGCCGCCGGGGTCGCCGTCGTCGATCAGCGTCAGTTCGAGGTCGGAGAGTTCCCCGCGGCGCTCTACGAGTTCGTCGGCGACGGCGACCCCCGCGCTGCCGTACGCGCCGACGATCGCGACGTGTACCATATCCGGGGTACAGCGGCGCGACAAAAAGGCGTTCCTCAGGTGGTGGGTGAGCGAAAGCGGTCGATACACTGAAAACGCGGTGCGGGGCGGACGGCGGAACGCTAGCTGCGGACGCGAGCGCCGACGCCGATCAGCGCAGCGATCAGGGCCGCGCCGGCGCCGAAGCCGGGCATGCTATCGCCGTCGTCGCCGTGCTCGACATCGTCCGCGCTCTGGATCGCCACGTCTCGCTCCGAGAAGTGGTCGATCGCGACGAGCACGTCGGCGGCCGCCTCAGCGTCGCTCGAGGAGGTCACCATGTAGCGAGGATCTTCGCCAATCCCGCCTTCCAGTTCGCTGTACGAGGAGACCTCCGCGGCGGCCTCGCCGTCGACGGTCACCGCGAGATCCTCGGCGCTGCCGACGGCCTCGAGGGCGGCCTCGGAGACGGAGACGATCACGATCTTCCCCTCGCTCTCGGCGCGTTCGACGGACATCTCGAGGCGCTCTTCGGCCTCGGCGCCGGTCTCGACGGCGGTGTCGTGGCCGTAGGTCGCGACGTCGACGACGCGCTCGCCGTCGACCGCGTCGGCGTAGACCTCGGCGGTCGCCGTCCCCTCAGCGATCAGCCGTTCCTGCTCTTCGGCGTTCTCGTCGCGCTCGCCGCTCTCGTACGAGCGGAAGACCAGCGTCGACTCGCTGCCGAGGTCGGCGGTCACGTCGCCGTTGTCGTTGACCGCGACCTCGCCGTCGCCGGCGACGACGAGCGCGCCGGTTCGGTTTTCCGTTTCGACGAGGACGCGGTCGCCCTCGTCGCTGGCCGTCGCGTTGCTCTCCTCGGAGAGATTCAACTCGACGTACTGGGCGTCCTCGCCCGCGTTGACGGTGAGAATGCCGCGTTCGGTGTCGTGGGCGGACAGCGACGCCGAGCCGTCGGTCGCGACGTCGGCGCGCGTCTCGCTCTGCGCGTCGAGGGAGAGTCCCAGACCGGAGAGATCGACCACGGCCGAGAGCCGGGCGTCGGCCCCGGCCTCGGTCCGGCTCTGGTGGTCGCTCTGGCTGGCGACGGTCACGTTCTCGAAGACCGTCTCGTCGTCGACGCGGTAGTCGACGATCGCGTTACTCGAGGTCTCGAACGCGACGTGGGTACCGGCGTACGCCTCGCCGTCGGCCGTCGCGTCCTTGGCGGTCATCGCGTGCGATTCGGAGGGCTGTGCTGCGCCCGCAGCGCCGCCGACGACGGCGACCGACAGGGTCGCCATCGTCACGAGGGCTGCGAGTGCAACGGCTGCGATTCGGGACATTGCACTCCGCCGGGAGACACTGGGGTGTAAAGGGCCTTCTGACAAAGTCGTCCAACTGTGGGAGCAAACACCCTCCTTGTCCGGAAATGTTGCTAAAAAGTAACCTGTGTGGAACTACATTCGGGAAGAGAAACGAACCCGAACGAATCGATTCGCTGCACTCATCGACTCGGCTCACACCGACGCCTTCGAGTCAGTCCTGCAACCGGGCGAACAGGCCGGCGACGGCGATCGCGATGACGGCGACGCCGACACCGAAGCCGGGCATCCCGTCGCCGCCGTCCTCGCCGGTGTCGTTTCCACTGCTGACCTCGGTCTCGCCGTCGCCGTCGCTGGTCTCGCCGTCCGCGTCGCCGCCGTCCTCCGCATCGGTCTCGCTTCCGTCATTCGTCTCGTCGCCGCTATCGGTTCCGTCGTCTGTGCCGTCCGTCTCGTCGCTATCGTCCAGGTCGCTGTCGGCACCGTCGATCGTCGCCGTTCGCTCGGAGAAGTGGTTGACGGCGATGTAGACCGTCGCCTCGGCCGACGCCTCCGACTGCTGGGCGATCATATATCGGGTCTCGTCGCTCCCGATCGCGCCCACGAGTTCGCTCTTCGAGGAGACCTCCGTGGCGGCCTCGCCGTCGATTCGGACCTCGAGATCCTCGAGGCTGCCGACGGCCTCCTCGGAGACGGTGGTCAGCACGACCGTCCCCTCGTGGGTAGCGCGGTCGATGGTCACGTTGACCCGATCGCGCGCCTGGGTTTCGACTTCGGCGCTGGTCCCCTGGCCGTACGTGACGGCCTCGCCGACCGCCTCGCCGCTCCGGTCCTCGACGTGGACCTCGACGGCCGACTGGCCGTCGGCGATCAGCGATTCCTCGTACTCGTCGGTCTCGTCGCGCTCGCCCTCCTCGTACGACCGGAACGCCAGCATCGCGTTCTCGGCGAGTTCGGCCGTGACGTTGCCGTCGTCGGTGACCGTCACCTCGCCGTCGCCGACGACGAGGAAGGTTCCCTCGTGGCCGTCGGTCTCGACGCGGACGCGGTCGCCCTCGTCGCTGGCCGTCGCGTCGGCCGCGAGCTCGGCCCGAACGTACTGGCTCTCCGAACCGCTCTCGACCACGAGCGTGCCGCGTTCGGTGTCGTGGGCCGACAGCGTCGCGCCGCTCTCGGCCTGCACCTGGGCGCTCGTCTCGGACTGGGCGGCCAGCGAGAGGCCGGCGCCCTCGAGGGTCGTCAGCGTCTCGAGGTCGACCTCGGTTCCGAGATCGGCACCGGCCTCGGCGTCGCCGGTCGACTGGACGGCCACCGAGGAGAACGTCTCGTCGCCGCCGACCCGGTAGTCGGTGATCGCGTCGCCCTCGAGGTCGAACGCAACGTGCGTGCCGGCGTACGCCTCGCCGCCGGCCGTCGCCGCGCTCGCCGTCTCAGTTTCGCCGTCGGTGGTCGTACTCGATTCCGTGTCGGTCGACGCGCCCGCGCCGGCTCCGAACGCCGCGCCGACGGCGCTCGTCGCCAGGAGCAGCGCCACGATCACTGCGAGTCCACGGTTCATGACAGTCGCAGCTTCCGACTGGGATATAACATAGCTTCTGACAAACCCGTCAAAATGAACGCCACGAAGATGGTGGGGCCCTCGAGCGGAGCGCCACGAGGTCGTCTTCGCTCTACCGGGAGAGGTCGGTCCCGCCCGATTTGACGACCGCGTCGACCTCCTCTTTGGAGACGAGCGCGACGTCGCCCGGAATCGTCCGCTTGATCGCCGCCGTCGCCGCGGCGTACTCGAGGGCGGTCGGGACGTCGTCGCCGTGGAGGCGGCGGGCGATGAACGCGCCGGTGAAGGCGTCGCCGGTGCCGATCGACGAGACGGTGTCGGTCTCGTAGGCCGCCTGTTCGTGGACGACGCTGTCGTGCCAGCCGATCGCTCCCTCGGCGCCGCGGGTGACGACGACGGTCGTGAAGTCGTACTGCGAACCCAGCCGGTGGGCCAGTTGGCGCGGATCGCCCTCGATGCCGAGGACGGTCCGAGCGTCTCTGGCGGCGATGACGAGCACGTCGATTCCCGGGAACAGTTGGGTCAGGGTCTCGCGGGCCTCGTCGGGCGACCAGAGCTTGTTCCGGTAGTTGAAATCGAAGGTGGTCGTCGTCCCGCCCTGTCGGGCCGCCTTGAGCATGTTCGCCGTCGTCTCTCGGAGCGTCGAGGAGAGCGCGGGCGTGATCCCGGTCGTGAAGAAGACGCGCGCGTTCTGGATCCGATCGATGTCGAACTCGCGGGCTTTCGCCGTCGAGACGGCGGTGTTCTCCCGGTCGTAGATCACGTTCGTCCCGCGGGGCTTGCCCGCCCGCTCGAGGTAGTACGTGCCCTGACGCCCGCGGTGGCTCCAGACGACGTCGGTGTCGATCCCGTGCTGCCGGAGTTCGCCGACGACGCGCTTCCCCAGCGGCGTCTCCGGTACCTTCGAAATCCACGACGCCGTCGCGCCCAGCCGACTCGCCGCGATCGCGACGTTGCTCTCCGCCCCCGCCGCCCGGACCTCGAACTCGTCGACGTCCTCGAGGCGCTCGTTCTGCGGCGGCGACAGGCGGAGCATCGTCTCCCCGAACGTGACGATGTCGCTCACTGATCGGCCCCCCGGACCGAGTCGCCGGTGCTGTCTGCGTCGGTCATACCCGGAGCAACGGACGGCGGCGATATAAGTTATGGCGATGAGTTAATCGCTGCGTAAGAGCCGTTGACCACGGTTTCAGCCCTCGAGTCAGGAATCGATGGTCGAGTCGACCGTCACCAGCGCCGGCCGAGCGGCATCGGCCGTATGATCGGTCTCGCCCTCGGTACCGTTCGGCGCGTCGCGCTCGAGTTCGAGTCGGAGATCGGCGCCGAAGGCCTCGAGTAACTCGCGACTCGTCGCCACGTGGTCGGTGACAGCAGGGATCCGGACGCGACCGCCAGCGAGCGCGAGGAAGACGAGCAACTGATCGGCCATGTGGCGGTCGACGGGCGCCGGTCCGCTCCCGGCCTCGATATCGCGTTTCAGGAAGCGGTTCGCGGCGTCGGCGGCGTCCTCTCCGACGCGCTCGGCCGGTTTTCCGCGCTCGCCCAGCGCGGTAAAGCCCGCGATTCCCGTCCCGTGATCGACGCGGAGCACGATCGCCGAGCCAGGCGATGGGCTCTCGACCGTCCGTTCGCAGCGGTCGACGACCTCGAGGTCGGCCTCCGCGAGCGCCAGCCGCTCGAGGGCGCCCTCGGCCTGCCGGTACGCGACGTCCCGATCGGCCAGCGACGCGGACTCGGTCGAGTAGAGTCGGACGCCCTCGAGCGGACCCCGCTCAGCGAGTTCGATCGGCTCGAGCGTCGAGGGCGCGAGATGCAGCGTGGCCCGCCCGCCGCCGTCGGGGTAGAACCCCCGACGATCGACCTCGACGGCGGCGGTGAGCCCGACCCGCCGGAGCAGCGGCAGCTTCACGCGTCGCACGTAGTCCAGCGGCGGCGACCACGCCACGTCGGTGCCGCCGGTGACCGTCACCGACAGCTGCGACTCGAGCACCGAGGCGAGCGGCAGGAGCGCGTCGAATAGCAGCGTCGCGCTCCCCGCGGTGCCGATATCGACCTCGTAGGTGCCGCCCGCGAGCCGGCCGCGTCCGGCGCCGCTCCAGCCGCTGGCGTCAGCAGTGGACTCGAGGCCGGGCTCGAATTCGACCGTCTCGGCGCCCAGTTCCGCGCCCGAAACGTCGGCGTCGCAGACGGCGGCCATCGTCTCGAGGACGGCCAGATGCTGGTGGCGCAGTCCCGGCGTGGATCGATTCCCGCGGACGTTCTCGATGCGGACGGGTTCGTTCTCGAGGACCGACAGCGTGAGCGCGGTCCGGACGAACTGGCCGCCCGCGGTCGCGCCGTCGAGATCGATCGT
The DNA here is from genome assembly GCF_000025325.1 of Haloterrigena turkmenica DSM 5511. Classification (NCBI taxonomy): domain Archaea; kingdom Methanobacteriati; phylum Methanobacteriota; class Halobacteria; order Halobacteriales; family Natrialbaceae; genus Haloterrigena; species Haloterrigena turkmenica. The sequence goes on from NC_013743.1 coordinate 3,313,347, forward strand.
CATGGACGGCCGTTCGGCGTCGATCCCCGTACCGTTGCCGATCGCGCGACGGGCGACGGGCGTCGCGGGATTCACCGTCCCGCGCGAGGGGCAGTGCGGCGCCCTAGAGGGTGGCCGGCACCGGATCCGTCTTCGCTTCAGTTCTCGAGAGCGAGCAGATCGACGAAATCTCAGCCGCACCGGCCGGAAACCGTGCTACGGCGTCGACGGCAGCCGTCGCAGGCCGTCCCGTTACGACGGCCGAACGACGAGGGGTGCGTATGACCGAACTCGGAGACCGGCTCGTCATCCTCGTGATCGCGGTGACCGGAGTGCTGGTGTTCGCCCTCGGCTGGGCGGGCGGGCTGGTCGAAGCGGAAGCGTCGTCGGAGCTACTCTTGTTCGGCGGACTGGCCCTGCTGGCCGGCCTCATCGTGATCGGGATCTGGAAGGGGTTCGACCGGATCAACAGTCGGCCGGACTGAGACCATCCGAGCCCGCGTTTCGATTGAGGGAACCAGTCCGAACGCAGCCCGCTCAGCCCTGGTGGCCCGGGTAATCCCGCTCGAATCGATCCTCTATCTCGCGCTCGTCGAACCGAACGATCACCGGTCGCCCGTGCGGACAGGCGTACGGATTCTCACAGTCGTCTAAGGCCTCGAGGAGGTCGACCACTGACCCCTCGGTCAGCGACGTGTTCCCCGTGATCGACGGGTAGCAGGCCAGATCCCCGAGGAACTCGTCGGCCAGCGCGTCGACCGTCTCCGCGCCCGCCTCGCGGTCGCCCTCGACGAACGACGCGAGGACGTCCCGCAGCCGCTCGGGCGCGATGGTCTCCTCGAGTACCGCAGGTACCGTCGTCACGGCCACCGTCCGGTCGTCGGTCCGGTCGGCGTAGAAGCCCAGCCGCGAGAGCGCCTCGCGGTAGCCCTCGAAAGCCTCTGCCTCAGCGGCGGTCAACTCGAGTTCCACGGGCTCCGCCAGCGCCTGCGCGGCGGGATCATCGGCGAACGCCTGCTGCAGGCGCTCGTAGTTGACCCGCTCGTCGGCGGCGTGCTGGTCGATCAGGACGAGGCCGTCGTCGGTCTCGCAGACGAGGTAGGTGTCGTCAAGCTGTCCCAGCACGCGCAGGGCGGGCAGCGAGTCGAAGTCGGTCTCGTCTCCGGTCGCGGGCTCGCCGGAGAGCGTCCGCTGTTCGGTGGCCGCGGCGAACTTGCGCTCCGGCTGGCGGTCGCTCCGATCGGAATCGTCGTCTCTGTGATCGACGCTCGAGTCTCCTCGAGACGCCGTCGACTCGGTCGTCGGAGCGTCGCTCGAGGCGCGTCGCGTCGACTCGCTCGAGGCGGTTCCCGACGGCGTTTCAGACGTACCACTCGAGTCGCTGCCGGACGGACCGCTCGAAGCGGTTCCCGACGGGCCGCTCGAGGCGCCGCCGGCCGGTGGTGATCCGGCCGAACCCGTCGTCGAACCGCTGTCGGCGGATTCGGCGTCGACTGTCGACGGCGACCGCGACGAGGCCGCTGCGGTATCGTCGGCCGTCGGTTCGGATGGCGACTCGGATCCCGATTCCGACTCACCGTCGCCCTCGAGCGCGGCCGGGAGGTCCTCGGTCGTCGGCTCCCCGTCGCTCGTCCCGCGAGGGGCGTCGCCGGGAGCGACGCTGGCCTCGCCGGGTGCCGACCGGCCGCGGGGCGCCCGCGAGCGCAGCAGGCCGTGCTCCAGCAGCGCCGACTCGACGGCGGCGTCGACCTGCCGGCGGACGGAATCATCGTCGTCGAACCGCACCTCCCGCTTCCGGGGGTGGACGTTGACGTCGACGGCCTCGCCGGGCACCTCGAGAAAGAGCGTCACGAACGGGTAGCGATCGCCGCCCAGCTGGGCGCCGTAGGCGCCCATGATCCCCTCGCGGACGGCGTCGGCGGTGACCGACCGACCGTTGACGTAGGTCGCGAGGTACTCCGGACTCGAGCGGTTGGTTTCGGGGTGAGAGACCAGCCCGGAGACCGACTCGAGCGGCCCCGGCGGGAGGTCGTCGCCGTCGGCCTCGACGGCGATCATCGCCGAGGCGACCTCGCGGCCGTAGACCGCCATGACGGCCGCTTGGAGGTCTCCCTGTCCCGTCGTCGCGAACACCTCGCGACCGTCGTGAGTCAGCGAGACCGCGACGTCGGGGTTCGCCAGCGCGTAGCGCGTGACGACGCGGTTGACGTGGGCGAACTCCGTCGCCGTCGTCTTGAGGAACTTCCGGCGGGCCGGCGTGTTGTAGAACAGATCCTCGATCTCGACGATCGTCCCCTCGGGACAGCCCGTCGGCTCGACGCCCGTCACCTCGCCGCCCTCGTAGGTCAGCTTCGTTCCCGCACCGCCGGACTCGTCCCCGTCGCGTGGGCGCGATTCGATCGTCACTCGCGAGACGGAGCCGATGGTGTGTAAGGCCTCGCCGCGGAAGCCCAGCGTGGCGACGCCCGATTCGAGGTCCTCTAGCCCCTCGATCTTGCTCGTCGTGTGCTCGCGGACGGCCGCGCGGACGTCGGCCTCGCCCATGCCGCGGCCGTCGTCGGCGACCCGGATCAGTTCGGTGCCGCCCGCTTCGACGGTGACGTCGACGCTGTCGGCGTTCGCGTCGAGGCTGTTCTCGACGAGTTCCTTCACCGCGCTGGCGGGGCGTTCGACGACCTCGCCGGCGGCGATGCGGGCGACGGTGTCCTCATCTAGCTGGCGGATCTCGGTCTCCTGTGGTGGCTCGTCGGTCATAGCTCGATCTCCGCGTGCGAACGGCCGGCCGACTCGAGGAGCGGTATGGAACTGCGGAGCCCTGCTCGAGTGCGTCCGACGCCGTTCGCTCGGTTCATGGCGGTCGCTCTCGCTCGAGCGAGGTTAATCTGTGGGTTAGTGACTGTCCGGTTCGCCGGATCGTCTCGCTCGACGATATCGGCTCCGCGGGGTGCTACTCGCTCGCTTCGAGAAGCCCGTCGACGGCGGTCCCGATCGTCTCACGGCCCTCCTTGGGGACCTCGACCAGCGGCGGGCGCACGGCGTCCGAGGGGATCACGCCGCGGTACTCGAGCGCCGTCTTCGCCGCCGGCGCGAACCCGTGAGCGGCGCAGGCGCCGAACAGTTCGCTGACGGCGTCCTGGAGTCGGTCGCCGCGCTCGTCGGCAGATGCCTCGTACAGTTCGGTCAACTGCTCGGGCACGGCGTTCGAGAGCGCGTTCACGCCGCCGTCGGCGCCCATGCGCAACGCGGGGACGAGCAGGGCGTCGTACCCCTGCAGCATCAGGAAGTCGTCGGGCGTTCGGCGCATGACCGATAGGAAGTACTCGAGGTCGCCGCTCGAGTCCTTCAGGCCGACGATATTCTCGTGGGCGGCGACGGCCGCGACGGTCTCCGGTTCCAGTCGCTGGCCGGTACAGGCCGGGATGTTGTACAGCAGGAGCGGCAGCGGGGACCGGTCGGCGATCCGTTCGAGGAACCGCTGGTTGCCGTCGGGCGCGTTCGCCGTGTGGAAGTACGGCGGCGTGACGACCGCCGCGTCGGCGCCGATCGCGGCCGCGTCCTCGGCGTAGTCGACCGCCTCGGCGACGCTCGTGGCCGCGGCGCCCGCGAGGACCGGCACCTCGCCGTCGACCGCGTCGACCGTAATCTCGTGGACGCGGTCCCGTTCCTCCGGTGCGAGGCTGGCGAACTCGCCCGTGGTGCCGCAGGGGAAGACGGCGTCGATGTCGTTCTCGAGGAGGTGCTCGAGGAGGTCGCGGAGCACGGGTTCGTCGATATCGCTCGAGTCGGGATCGAAGGGGGTGACGAGCGGAGTGGTGATTCCACGGAGTGCCTGCTGAAGTTCCATACGTGGATGTTTCTCGGTGGGTGCAAAAACGTACTCGCTCTCTCGATTTCGATTAGGGAGCACTCGAGTCGGCCGTGATCGCTCGCTTGAGTACAGTTTCGGCGGGTTTTCGATCGTCGCCGACCGTTACGGACATCGTGCAGATCCTGCTCGCGTGGCAACGGGAATTGCCACCTCCTCCCCGACCGATTGCTGCTCACGGGCGCTGCGGGACGGCTCTGCCGTCCCGACAATCGCGGCGCGTTGCGCCGCGCTCTGCCCGTTCGCTCGGTCCGCGGAACCGTTGGTTCCGCGCTACTCGAGCCCCAGATCCTGCGACATCGAGTTCCCGGCCCGCGGGACCCCCTTCGCGGTCACGGTCTCGCCGTTCATGAACGAGGCCGCGGGACTGGCGAGGAACTGCACGACGTCGGCGATCTCCTCGGGGTGACCGATGCGGCGCTCGGCTTTCTCTCGAGGCGGCATGTCCTCGCTGTCGATGCCCAACGTCTCGGCGACGCCCGGCGTTTGAACGAGTCCCGGCGCGACGCAGTTGACGCGGATGTCGTGTTCGGCCCACTCGACGGCCAGCGTCTCGGTCAGCCGGATGATCGCCGCCTTCGAGGCGCCGTAGTGGCTCTCGCCGGGCGCGGCGTGCTGGCCGTTGACCGACGAGAGGTTGATGATGACGCCACCGTCGCCTTCGCGCATGACCTCGCCGGCCAGTTGCGTGCAGTGGACGGTACTATTGAGGTTGAGGTCGATGATCGTCTGCCAGCCGTTCTCGGAAATCTCCTCGAGGGGGCGACGAACTCCCCGCCGGCGTTGTTCACGAGGATGTCGACGTCGCCGAACTCGTCGACGGTTTCGTCGACCAGATTCTGCACCCGCTCGCGCTCGCGGACGTTGCACTCGACGGCCAGCGCCTCGCCGTCAGCCTCGCTCTCGTTGATCTCCTCCGCGACCGGTCCCACGCGGTCCATCGACCGCGAGCAGATCGCGACGTTCGCGCCGCCGGCCGCGAGCGTCTTCGCGATCGATTCCCCGATACCCTGACTCGCGCCGGTGACGATCGCGGTCTTCCCCGCGACGCCGAACTCCGGTTCGTGCATCGTGTTAACTCGCATCCCACCGAGACATAGCAGTACCGATCTCTCGCTTTCAAGGGTCCAGCCTCGACCATCCGTCGCCCGATCTGCGTCGCTCGTCTCCGTCGACCGAGGAACGACTCTCGAGGCTCGAGCGCCCCTCAGTGCGACTTAGTGGCACACGCCGGCGGCGGTCTTTTCGGCGCCGCTCGCATCGAATCTGTATGGACGCGCGACGGAGCTACGCCGTCGCCCGGGAGGTCGTCGCGGTCATCGACGAGCACAACGTGACGTTCATGGCGGGCAGCATCGCCCACGCCGCCTTTCTCTCCCTATTGCCCCTCCTACTCCTGCTGTTTCTCGTCGCTGGCGCGGTCGGCAACGAGTACCTGACCGAACAGCTCGTCGCGATGGCTCGCGACCACCTGAGTCCCGCCGGCCAGGGGCTGGTCTACGAGGCGCTGACTCACGCCTCCGAGCGCGGCGGCGCGTCGCTGATCGGACTCGTCTCGCTGCTGTGGGGGATGTTGCGGATCTTTCGCGGCGTCACGACGGCCTTCGACGAACTCTACGCGGACGGCGAGAACTCGTTCCCGGAGAAGGTCGTCAACGGCGCCGTCGTCTTCGCGGTCATCCTGATCGCCACCGTCGGCGCCGGCTTCGGGGCGACGACGCTGGCCTCGGTCGACCACCCCGTCGTTCAGGCGGCGACGCCGATCGGCCTGTTCGTGGCTCTCTCAATCGCGTTCTTTCCGATGTACTACGTCTTCCCGGACCCGGACGTCTCCGTTCGAGAGGCCCTTCCGGGAACGCTCATCGCCGCCGGTGGCTGGGTCGTCCTCGAGACGGTCTTCGGGATCTACGTGGGGCTGGTGAACACCGTCGGGACGTTCGAGACGTTCGGCGCGGTCATCCTACTGTTGATCTGGCTCTACGGCAACGCGCTGATCCTGCTGGTCGGCGCGGCGGTCAACGTCGTGATCGGCGGCCACCGCGCGATCGACCGCGAGGACGATCGCGATTCCGAGGACGGGAACGCTCAGGAACCGGTCGGTGCGTGAGACCTCGTCGCCCCGGTCGGTGCTCGAGATCGACGCGACCGTCGAGATCGGCTCAGCCGCCCAGAAACGCACGGAAATCGTCTCGAGTACCGGTCTCGCCCGTCGCGACGTAGTAGGACGCCGCGCAGTTCCCGAGCGCGAGCGCCGTCTCCCAGTCCCAGCCGCGTGCGCGGGCGACGGCGAGGCCCGCGCCGAACCGGTCGCCGGCGCCCGTCCGCCGTTCGAGGTCCTCGAGGGCGACGTTCTCGACGACCGTCGTCTCCGCCCGCGTCGCGACCGCCGCGTGCTCGGTCTCGTGGAGAACGGCGGCCGTGATCCCCGCCATCTCCCGAACACTCTCGAGGCGCTCGAGGTCGGCGTTCGTCCCGGACGCGTCCGATTCGGCGTCGATCGCGTCCGCCGTGTCCTCGAGTTCGGCCCGATTCACGCTGTAGACGATGTCGGTCGTCTCCTCGAGTTCGCCGAGCGCCTCGAGGAGGTCGAGCAGAGCCCCGTCGGACCGCGTATTCACGGGCCCGGGATCGAGAACGAACGTCGGTGCCTCGAGCGAGCCCTCGGCGAGCGTCTCGAGCGCGTCGGTCAGCCCCTCGACGGACGCCCAGTTGCCACAGCAGACGGCGTCGGCCGCCAGTGCCTCGCCGGCGTCGCCGCTCGGCGCCGCGGCCTCGAGGTCGGCCAGCGACCAGTTCGCGACGGCCGAGGACCGCTCGGAGAGCAGGAGGTCGTCGTCATCGAAGGAGAAGACCGAGATCCGCGACGGCTCGCCCATCGACACCGTCTCGAACGGCAGGTCGTCGAAGATCGGATCCTCGAGGTGGCCGTAGAGCGTCGGTTCGTCGCCCAGTGCGTGGGCCTGTCGGGCCATGTTCACCGCCTGCCCGCCCGGCTCCCGGGCGTCGCGCTCGATCGGAACCGAGTCGCTGTCGCCGCGAGCGATCCGATTCCCGAACGTCTCGCGGTCCGCAATCCGATCGCCCGCCGCGTCGAACGGGGTGTAATAGGTATCGACGCTGCCGTCCGGAAACACCGCGATCCGCCGCTCGCGATCGTCACTCGCGAGTCGATCGACGAGCGCGTCGTAGCTCATATCGGATCCGCAACGCCCGCCGGCAAAAACCACTGCGCTGCGCTACGGTCGCTGCCAGCGTCCGTTCCCGTCGTCACTCGTCCGCGCGCGGGAGTTCGATCCGAATCGTCGTTCCGTCCGGGCCCGTTTCCTCGATGTCGATCGTCCCGCGGGAGAGGGAGACGATCCAGTGAACGAGCCAGAGCCCCATCCCGAGGCCGTGATAGAGGGGTTCGACCGTCCCGTCGCCGGTGATGATCCGCCGCTCCTCCTCGGGAAGGCCGGGACCGTCATCGACGATCCGGAGGTGGACCGTTTCGGGTCGCCGCTCGACGCGGAGTTCGACGGACGGCGACGCCCGATCGCCGTGGACGACGCCGTTTACGAGGAGCTCGTGAATCGCCGTCTCGAGCGTTGGAATCCCGACGACGGTCGCGTTCGGATCGCCCGCGAGCGTAACGTCGGCGTGGGGGTAGTCCATGCGGACGCTCCGACACGGTCGGCGACAGAGCGGCTCGAGTGCGATCGGCTCCGGCGTCGGTCGCTCGCTCAACAGGCGGACGATCGAGCGGTGTTTATCGGTCAAGCCGAGCAGTTGGTCGGCCTCCTCGACGATCGTCTCCGCGGCGGCTTCGGTGTCGCCGCCGGACCGCTCGGCGAGCTGTTCGGCGGTCCCCCGGATGATGCTCATCTGGTTGGCGAGGTTGTGTCGCAGGACGCGGTGGAGCACGCGGAGCTGTCGCGTCGCTTCCTTGCGCTCGGTGACGTCCTGCTGGAACCCGACGTAGTTCGTCACGTCCCCGTTCTCGTCCGCCACCGGTGCGACGGTGACCCGGTTCCAGAACTCACTCCCGTCCTTCCGGTAGTTGCGGAGTTCGACGGTGTTCGATCGTTCCGCGTCGATCGCCGCGCGCAGGTCATCGACTGGCTCAGTCGCGGTTCGCTCGCCCTGGAGGAACCGACAGTTTCGACCGAGGATTTCCTCGCGGGCGTATCCGGTGAGCCGTTCGAACTGATCGTTGGCGTAGACGAGCGGATTGTCCGGCCGCGTGGCGTCGCTGAGCGTGATTCCGATCGGCGCTTCGTCTATCGTCCGGTTCTTCAACTCGAGTTCGTCCTGTCGCTCCCGTCGCTCCGTGATGTCGCGGACGAGCCAGAGGCGACCGTACTGCGTTCCCGCGTCGCTGCGAACCGGCGTCGAGTAGAGCTCGAACACCCGGCCGTCGTCGAGCGCGAGCTCGTCGTGGCTCGTTTCCGCGGGGTTCTCGGTGAGGTGTTCGACCCGGCGGATGAACGCCGCCGGGTCCGTGACCCGGTCGCGAATGCGGTCGAGGACGGCGTCGCCGCGGGGCGGCTCGAGCCCGTCAGCCGAGAGGTTCCACAGATCGCGAAACCGGGTGTTCCAGGTGTGGAGCTCGCCGCCGTCGCCGACGACGAGGACCCCGTCGGGCATCGCCTCCTGCTGGGCCTCGAGGAGCGATCGGCGGAACTCGAGCTCCCGTCGCTGCTCGGCGCTGCGGTGGTTGCGCAGGGCCCGATGGACGACGTCGGCGACGTCACCGGCGAACTGGATCTCGGTCTCGGTCCACTCGCGCGTCCGGCCGACCTGTTCGTGACAGACGACGCCGATCACGTCGCCTTCCGAACGGAGCGTCGCGTCGAGCAGCGATTCGACCCCCGTCGGCTCGAGATAGTCGGCCGTCAGTTCCCGCGTTCGCGGATCCGTACGGGCGTCGCCGGCGCTGATCGATCGGTGCGTCCGTAACGCCTCGAAGTACGCGGGATAGTCGGCCGAGACCAGTTCCGTGCCGCCGGTGTGGTCGTCCGTGCGGTCGTCGTAGCGGTCGACACAGCGGAGGCGGTCGCCGCCGTCGTCAAACAGCCAGACGCTGACGCGAGTCGCACCGACGATTTCGGCGGCGGTCTCCGTGACCGAACGGAGGGCTGCGTCGAAGGCGCCCTCGACGACGTCGTCGTCGGTCATGAGATCGAGGACCGCCTCGTGATAGCGTTGGCAGTGCCGCCGTCGCCGCTCGTCGGACTCGTCCTCGGCGGTCATCGGAATACGTCCCGTTTCGTGACGGGTCGAATGAAGTTTTGGGCCCGTCCGATTCGATCCCGGCTCACGAGGGGATCAGCGGTCCGTCTCCTCGAGGCGCTCCTGGAGCTTCTGGACCTCCGAGACCAGTTCGATCGGCGGCGTCGTGTTCACGTCGATCTCCGCGAACTCCTCGAGGACGGCCTTCGCCTCAGGATCGATCGTCTCGCCGGCGGCCGAGTCGTTCGCCTCGGCCGATTCGCCGCCGTCGGAGGGGCGCTCCCCTCCGTCGGCGTTCGCCGGCCCGCGGAACTCGCCGTCGCCGAGGTCGAAGACGGTCTGGACGGGCTCGCTCGAGGAACCCCCCTTCGCTTCGATCGCCTTCTCCTCGCGCAGGCGCTCGAGGACGTCCCGCGAGCGGTCGACGACGGGGTCGGGCACGCCGGCGAGGTCGGCGACGTGGATCCCGTAGGAGCGATCCGTCGGGCCGTCCCGGACCGTCCGGAGGAAGGTCACGTCGCCGTCCCGCTCGTCGGCGGCGACGTGGACGTTGGCGACGCGAGGCAGCTTCTCGGCGAGGCCAGTCAACTCGTGGTAGTGGGTGGCGAAGAGCGTCTTCGCCTGCACCTCGTTGTGCAGATACTCCGTCGCGGCCCACGCGATGGAGATGCCGTCGTAAGTCGCCGTGCCGCGGCCAACCTCGTCGAGGATCACCAGCGAGTCCTCGGTCGCAGTGTGGAGGATGTTCGAGAGTTCGCTCATCTCGACCATGAACGTCGACCGCCCCTGCGCGAGTTCGTCCAGCGCGCCGACGCGGGTGAAGATGCCGTCGACGAGTCCGATTTCGGCCGACTCGGCGGGGACGAAGCTACCGATCTGAGCCAGCAAGACGATCCCGGCGACCTGTCGCATGTACGTCGACTTGCCGGACATGTTGGGACCGGTGACGACGAGGAAGCCGCGGTCTTCATCCAGACGCACGTCGTTGGGAACGAACTCAGTTGTCTGCTCGACGACCGGGTGCCGTCCCTGCTCGACGTCGAGGCGGTCGCCCCGATGTAACTCGGGCTGGACCCACCGATTCTCGGCCGCGTGGGTCGCCAGACTCGCCAATGCGTCGACGGTCGCCAGCGCCCGCCCGACGTTCTGGAGCAGTTCCGCCCGCGCGGCGACCTCCTCGCGCAGTTCCTCGAACAGTTCGTACTCGAGGTTACCCCGTTGCTCCTCGAGTCGGAGGATCTCCCGTTCCTTCTCCTCTAATTCGTCGGTCGTAAAGCGCTTGGAGTTCTTGAGCGTCTTGATCTCCTCGTAGTGATCGGGGACGCCGTCGGCGGCCGACTTGCCGACCTGAATGTAGTAGCCGTCGGTCTTGTTCCGGTCGACGGTCACGTGGCTCAGACCGTACTGTTTTTTCTCCCGGTCGGCGAGCGTATCGAGCCACCGCTTGACCTCCTCGTGGCGGTCGATCACCTCGTCCAACTCGTCGTCGTAGCCCTTCCGGAAGAGTCCCCCCTGCGTCACCGTCGACGGCGGCTCGTCAGCGATAGCTTCCTCGAGGGCTTCCCGCAGTTCGCTCGCGGCTTCGCGGTCGGGCCGGTCGACGATCTCCGACAGCGGCGACGCCGCGAGATCGGGATTCGACGCGATGGTTTCCGCGAGCGCGGGCAGAACTGCGAGCGTCTGTCGCACCGAGAGCAGGTCTCGTGCGTCGGCGCTACCGTGACTTGCCTTCGAGGCCAGCCGCGCCAAGTCGTAGGCGTCGCCGAGCCGGTCCTGTAACTCGTCGCGGGCCAGCGCCGCCGACGCCAGCGCGGCGACGCTCTCCTGGCGGCGCTCGAGCGTCTCGAGCGACCGTCGCGGCCGCTGGAGCCACTCCTTCAACAGGCGACCGCCCGCGCTGGTCTCGGTGTGGTCGATCGTCGCGAACAGGGACCCCTCGCGTTCGCCCTGCATCGTTTCGGTCAGCTCGAGGTTACGCTGGGTGGTCGCGTCCAGCGTGACGTGGTCGTCGCCGTGGTGGGCCTGAATCCGGGTCATCGAGGCGAGCACGCCGGTGCCGGTCTCCGCGACGTAGTCGAGCACCGCGCCGGCGGCCGCGAGGGTCGAGTCGCCGACGGCGAGCCGGTCGACCGTCTCCTCGCCGAACTGCTCCCGGACGGTGTGGGCGGCTCGTTTGGGCGCGAACGCCTCGGTCTCGTGGAGCGTCAGCGCGGCGTCGATGCGCTCTCGCACGAGGCCGAGCAGGTCGTCGTCGGTTCGCACGTCGGGGCCCGGCAGCACCTCGACGGGATCGAACCGGTATAGCTCCGTCAGCGCGTCGTCGGCGTCTTCCGCGTCGGCCACGAGGAAGCGGCCGGTCGTCACGTCCGCGAAAGCGAGGTCGTAGCCGCCGTCGCTTGCGGACTCGGTGCCGTCGACCACCGCCGCCAGATACTGCGCGTCGGCGTCGGTCGTCTCGAGCAGCGTCCCGGGGGTCACGACGCGGACGATCTCGCGGGCGTGGCCGGAATCGGTCTCGTACTGGTCGGCGACGGCGACGCGGTAGCCGCGCTCGACTAAGGCCTTCAGATAGGGCGTCAGATCGTCGATCGGCACGCCGGCCATCGGATACGACGAGCCGTGCGAGGACTTCTGGGAGACCTTGAGATCGAGTTCGTCGCTGACGGTCTCGGCGTCCTCGCCGAAGAACTCGTAGAAGTCGCCACACTGCATCGCCAGCAGATCGGCGTCGGTGTCCTCCTTGAGCGAGAAGAACTCCCCGACGATACCCGTCGCCTCTGTCATAGGCGGTGACTGTCCCTCCACCGCAAAAACCCTGCGGGATCCGCGGCGGACGTGATCGGTCGGCGACGGATCGACGGTTCGAGACGCGGCCGACGAGACGGTTCCGGTCATCGACACGGGAGGGCTATATGGCGCCCACCGTGGTAGGAAGACGGACCACCAGTTATGTCTTCACCCCGCGACCATCGCGTGCTGGTCCCGGTCGACGTCCTCGAGGGCGAGTCCGTTCCGCAGACGATCGTCGACGCGTTCGCGTCGATCCCGGTCGTCCTGCTGGGCTACCGCGAGCTCCCCGACCAGACCTCGACCGACCAGGCGCGCGACCAGTACGGCGACCGCGTGCGGGCCGAAATCGAGGAGCTCCGAACGGTGTTCGAAGACGCCAACTGTGACGTCTCGTCTCGGATCGTGTTCACCCACGACCGACTGAAGACGTTCGAGCGCGTCGCGGTCGACGAGTCCTGCGACGCCGTCCTGTTGCTCAACCCGGCGCCCGTCCTCGAGACCGTCCTCGTCGCGGTCCGGGGCGACGTGAACGTCGAGTACATCGCTCGACTGCTCCGGACCGTCCTAGACGGCACCGACCTCGAGGTGACACTCTTTCACGTGGCAAGCGACGAGTCGGATCGAGAGGCGGGTGTGGAACTGCTTGCAACGGCCCGCGACGCGCTGGTCGACGAGGGCGTCCCGAGCGAGCGCATTGACAGCACCGTCACCGTCGACGGCTCGCCGACGGAGGAGATCCTCGATGCGGCGGCCGATCACGACCTGCTGGTCGCCGGCGAGAGTCGACCGTCGATCCGTCGCTACGTCTTCCGAGACCGGGCCGAGCGACTGGCTAAACGGACGGTCGATCCGGTGCTCGTGATTCGCGGCGAGTACCTCGAGGCCGAGGATGAGCGGGAATCGGTCGACGCTCCCGACGACGCTGACCCGAACGGTCGTTCCGGGGAGATTACCAGCGGTGATCGAGAAGCCGAGTGAACGGAGTTCGTCGGTCGAACTCACTTCGAGGAGTCCGCCTTGGTATCGACGCCGCGGATATCGAACGAGAGCCTCAGTTGCGAGTAACTCACAATCAGGAGTGAAGACCGCCCTCTCGAAGGTTTGAACCGGTGATTTGAACGGGTTTGCCTGCTAGTGCACCCGACAGTACCACACCGTCTGGAGTGTGAGGATGGTTCGAGTCACACAGTGTATGTCTTCGACGAATTCGAACTGCTCCGACGGTTCAGACTCCACGATACGGGTCGAGCACCAGTACGACGGTGATACGCCGCCGAGTATCGCGATCGTTCGAGCCATCGCCGTCATCGAGGACGTCGATCCGATGGATTCCCCGGCCGAACTCGGACTCACGCTCTTCGACCACGTCGATCCGACGGCGCTCGACCGACTGGTCGCCGAAACTCCCGGTCGCAGTACCGTCACCGTCGACCTGACGATTCATACTGATCACTACTATTGCGTACGGATACGAGGAAACCACCTGATCGTCGAAAAAGCGTCGAGCAATTCTGGAGAATCGGCGACCGACTAGATCGCGGGTCAGTCACTCCCGTTTTCTCGGACGACGAGCACCGGCGCGATCGATTCGGTAGCGATTCGTTCGGCCGCCTCGCCGAAGACCAGCGAGCGGAGCGACGGCGCCTGCTCCCCGATGACGACGGCGTCGTGGGCGGCCGCGGCCTCGAGCAGCGCCTCGAAGGCCGGGACGTCGATAGCGAGTTGCGTTTCGACGTCGATACCGTGGGCCGAGAGGGAGTCAGCCGCCGTCTCGAGCAGTTCCGCGCTGGCGTCTCGCCCCGACTCGTCGCTCGCCAGAAAGAGCGTGACGCCGATCTCGCGGTCGGCGATCAGCGCGGCGACGAACCGGATGATTCGATCGACGGCGACGTCGCCCGTCAGCGCGACGAGGAGCCGATCGACCTGCCCGCTCGCGCCCGTGATCGCGTAGGCGTCGGCGGCCGTCTCTGCCGCGACCCGGTCGATCGTCTGCTCCCGGTCGCGGGTGAACACGAGGCGGTGATCGGCGCTCGTGGCCGCCGTCTCGAGGGTCGCGACGAGGTCCTCGAGGGCAGCGGTCGCCCGGTCCTCGTACTGCAGTCGCGCCTGATCGGGCGGCGTCTGCTCGGGCAAGACGTGGTAGCCCAGCACGGTCGCGTCGACCGGCTCGAGCAGCGCCGTCAGTCCGGGCGAGAGCGCTTCGCCCTCGAGGATCGCCACCGGGACGAGGACCCGTGTCATCGGCGCTCACCTCGGCAGAGCAGCGTTCGGGGCATCGATGGTCGGGGCATCAGAGCTCACCTCGCAGGCTCACGTCTCGAGCGTAGTAGGCGTACCAGCCGGCGGTCGCGACCATGATCGCGACGCCGACCACCTGAGACGCGGGCTGCATGAAGCCGATCATGACGAAACTGGCGACCGCGCCGAGAGCTGGCACGACCGGATAGCCGGGCACTCGAAAATCGGGGTCGTACCAGTCGGGTTCGTTCCGGCGGAGCGCGATCAGCGCCACGCAGATCAGCCCGTACATGACCAGATGTAGGACGGAGGCGACTTCGGCAAGCAGTTCGACCTGCCCGGTCGCGGTCAGGACGAGAATCGGCCCACCGGCCATCCCCAGCGCGACGTGGGGTGTCCCGTAGCGGAGGTTGATCCGACTCGCGCGCCGCGGCAACAGGGCGTCCTTCGAGACGGCGTAGATGGCTCGGGAGGTGCTGAGCACCGAGGCGTTGGCACTGGACATCGTCGCGAGCAGCCCGCCGAAGACGATCGCGACCGCGCCCGCGGTCCCCAGATAGTGGCGGCCGACCTCGACCATCGCCGTCTCGCCGAACGTCGAGAGTCGCTCGCTTCCGAACGCGCTCGTCGCGACGAAGATGGTCACGACGTAGAGCAGGCCGACGGTCAGCACGGAGCCGACCATCGCCAGCGGCAGGTTCCGGCCGGGATCTTTCATCTCCCCGGCGACGGTCGCCACCTGCGCGAACCCGAGATACGAGGTGAAGACCAGCGCCGCGGTCGTGAACACTGACATCGCGCCGAACGGGGCGAACCGCTCGGGCGTCGCTGGCTCGCCCACGAGGCCGACCGCGTCGAGGCCGCCGTAGCCGAGAAACGCCACGAGGATCGACAGCAGCAGGGCGACGATCCCGTTCTGCAGTTTCGCCGCGTTCTCCGTCCCGGTCACGTTCAGCACGGTGAAACCCGCACCGAACAGCACGGCGACCGGGATGACCAGCCCCTCGCCGACCGCGATACCGAGTTCGGCGAGCGTATCGACCGCGTAGTAGCCGAAGCCGACGAGGTAGAAGGCCGTCGCGAACACCAGGCCGAACCACAGCGAGAGGCCGACGACGGCGCCCGCGAGCGTCCCGAGCGCTCGCGAGATGAAGTAGTAGCCGCCGCCGCTCTTTGGCATCGCCGTCGCGAGTTCGGACGCCGGCAGCGCCACGAGCAGGGCGACGACCGCTCCGATAGCGAACGATCCCGCCGCGGCGGGTCCGGCCCGGCCGACCGCCAGCCCCGGGAAGACGAAAATTCCCGCGCCGATCATCGTCCCGATGCCGATTGCGAGGCCGCCGGTGAGTCCGAGGGTCCGCTCGAGTTCGGCGTCGTCGGTGATCGTCGCCTCGTCGGTCTCGATCGTCGGGTCGGCTCGAGGCGACTCGCCCTCGATGTTCGTCCCCTCGGCCGACGGCGGCTGCCCGCCCATACCGGCGGAATCACGGCCGAACGTATAGATCTCCGTACAGTCTCGGATGACTGTTCGCGGTCCGATACTGTCTCCCGCAAGAAGAGGTACACCGCGTCAGTAGGGGCGTCTCAGAACAGCGGGCCGCCCAGCGGCACGTCCTGTTCGGGTTCGACGAGCACTGGGAACTCCTCCTCGTCGGGCACGCCGACGGTCAGCGCCTCGGATTTGAAGCCGGCGATCCGAACCGAGCCGAGGTTCGTCGCACATAGCACCTGTCGGCCCTCGAGTTCCTCGGGGTCGTAGTGGTGATCGTACTGCGCGGCCGACTGGACCTCGCCGTGTTCCTCGCCGAGGTCGATCCACAGCTTGGTCATCTTCGGCTTGTTCGCCTCGGGAAACGGTTCCGCCTCGAGTACCTCGCCAACGCGGATTTCGACGCCGAACGGACTCTCGACCATGCGAATCGCTATTTCGGCCTCGAGAATGAGTGTTCGGTTTCCGGAACCGCGACTCGCTCGTCACGACGCCCGGCCCGACTTCGCCGGTCGACCGCGCCGCTCTCAGAGATTGCGTCCCGAGAGGGTGTCGCGCCGGCGAGTGAAGTTCCGGAGGAGGCGATCGCCGAACAGGAGGACGAGGACTGCGCCGAGGAAATCGAACGCGAGGTCGAAGAGGGTGTCGCGAACGCTGTACGGAATCAGGACCGGTTCGAGACCGAACCGATCGCTGAGAGCGTGAACGGTGTACTCCATAAGTTCCCAGAGAACGCCGCTACCGACGACGACCGCGAGCACGCGAGGGAGGGGATCGCGGCCGCGGCGGCGCGCGGCGGCGTGGACGGTTCCTCCGAGGAGCGTCGCTGAGAGCGTGTGCGTAACGTGGTCCCACCACCACGTCTCGTCGTACGGACCGAGCATTCCGACGGCGTGAGCGAGCATGGCGATCTCCGTGTACACGCGTTGCCACGGCCGGAATTCGACGTCGTACCGACGCTCGATGACCGCGGGAAGGTAAGCGCCCGCTAGTCCCAGTCCGGCGTTTACGATCGCGCCCGAGTTCGCTCGGCGATAGCCCGCGACGAACACGGCAACGATCGAGCCCCTGATACCGCGCTCGGCCCGCCGCGTCATCGGGGTCCGCGTAGTCTCTCTCACGAGTTCCGGTAGGCCGGTACCGAAGACAAATGTGCTGGTTGCCGAGCGCTAGGCGAGGACCTCGTCGGCCAGCAGCTCGAGGCTCTCATCCCCGTCGTCGGCCGCGTCGGGAACCACGAGCATGACCTCCTCGATGCCGGCGTTGGCGTAGTCCGCGAGTCGGTCGCGGACGTCCTCGGGCGTCCCCGTCGGCGCCGTCTCGACGTACCCCAAGAGGAAGAACTCGCGGGGCTCGGACGGCTCGTCTGGCAAGAACGCGTCGACGAACCGCTCGCGCTTCGCCTCGGCGTCGTCGGTCGTCTCGCCGACGAAGACGAACAGCTCGGCCGATTTGCGGATCTCGTCGTAGCGCGCCTCGCTCTCGCAGTGCTCGCGCAGAACGTCGAGCTTGTCGGCGAATCCCTCGGGCTCGAGCGTGCCGAAGTTCCAGCCGTCGGCGAGTTCGGCGGTGTACCGTAGCGTGAACTCCTCTCCCCCGCCACCGATCCAGATCGGCGGATGGGGCTCTTGGACGGGTTGCGGTTCGCAGAAGGCCTCCTCGAGGTCGACCTCGAGGTGCTCGCCCTCGTGACTGTACGTTTCGTTCGTCCACAGCCCCTGGAGAATCTCGACCGTCTCGGCGAGCCGTCGGAGCCGCTTTGCCGGGGGTTCCCGGAACTCGTAGCCGAAGCGGTCGTACTCGGCTTCGTACCAGCCCCCGCCGAGGCCCAACTCGAGGCGGCCATCGCTGACGCGGTCGACTTGCGCGGCCATCTTCGCCAGCAGCGCAGGGTGGCGGTAGTCCTGACTCGTGACGAGCGTGCCGAGTCGGATTTCGTCGGTGGCTTCCGCGAGGGCACTGAGGGTCGTCCAGCACTCGTGGACTCCCCGCCGCGGGTCACCGATCCACGACTGGAAGTGGTCCTCGAGCCAGACCGCGTCGTAGCCCAGCGACTCGGCCTCGAGGGCGGTATCGCGGACCGTCTCTATCGCGGTGCCGTACTGCGGGAGGACGAGCCCGACGTCGAGGTCGCTCGCGCTCATCGTTCGACCTCGCCGTTCAGCGCCAGCGCCCGCTCGGCGAGCGTCTCCGGATCACTGGCGACGAGTTTCACCATCGCCTCCTTCCCGATCTCGCCGCGGTCAACGACCGCGACCGGCGACTCGTCGCGATCTACGAAGGCCTGCCGAGCGCCCCAGCCCATCGTCGACCCGTCGGTTTCGGCGACCTCGTCGGGCTGTTCGTCGCGGTCGTACTCGGCGACCGACCACTCGAGGGTCTCGAGCGCGTCCTCGACGTCGTCGTCGAACCGACAGTTGACCGCGAACCGGAGGTCGGGGAAGAACTCGCGGGCCGCGAGCAGGAAGCGGGCGACGTGACTCGAGGCGCCGAACCGAACGCCGCGGTTGGGCTGGGCGCCCGAGAGCGTGCGCGTGATCCGGCCCTCGACGGCCGCCGTCTCCGCGACCGATTCGGCGTAGGGGGTCGCGCCGGCGACGTTCATCCCGACTTCGGGGACCAGCGCCGACACGTCCGCGTCGACGAACCGGTCGACGACGGCCTGGACCTCCTCGGCGGTCAGTTCGCGGCTGGCCTCGTTTCGCAGGGAGACCATGTGATTGACCGCGCCGTGGCCCTCGCCGACGTCGTAGTAGTAGCGCACCGCGCGGGCGAGGAACTCCGTCGCCCCCTCGACGGCCGTCTCGAGGGGCTCGCCCGTCGCGAGGCGGGCCGCGATCGCCGACCCCAGCGTACAGCCCGAGCCGTGGGTCGCCTCGGTGCCGACCCGCGGGTGTTCGAACGTCCGGACGCCGTCCTCGGTGACGAGGGTGTCCCGGACCGTCTCGCCGGGGACGTGACCGCCCTTGACCAGCACGGCGTCGACGCCGGTCTCGAGGATCGCCTCGCCGGCCGCCACCGCGCTCTCGCCGTCGGTCACCTCGATATCCGTCAGCACCTCGGCCTCGTCGGCGTTGGGCGTCGCCAACGTGGCTTCCCCGAGCAGGTCCTCGTATGCGCGCTCGGCCTCGGCCTCGAGCAGCCGATCGCCCGAGGTCGCGACCATCACGGGATCGACGAGCAGCGGGAACTCGAACTCGCGGGCGTAGTCGGCGACGGTCTCGATGACCGGTGTCGTCGCGAGCATCCCCGTCTTCGCCGCGCCGACCGCGAAGTCGCCGGTGACGGCCTCGATCTGGGCCTCGATCTCCGCCGTCGGCAGGACGTGCGAGGACTCGACGCCGCGGGTGTGCTGGGCCGTGACGGCCGTGATCGCGGACGTGCCGAAGACGCCGTGGGCGGCCATCGTCGCGAGGTCGGCCTGGATGCCGGCGCCACCGCCGGAGTCGCTGCCGGCGATCGTCAGGGCTACCGGGCGCGAATCGGGTGCTGGCGTTCTCATACGTGGCTCGTATTTTCCGGTTGTACAAAGCGGTCATGGTCGACGATCGTGAGAGTCGACTTTCCCGGCATACCTGAGAGCAGCGAACGGGTGAAAGGAACGGCGCAGAAGAACAGCGAAGTCACGTCCTCGATTCTCGTTCAAGGCAGCAGCTCGTTCCTGAAACCCGGCTATTCGCCCGCTGAATCGGCCAGTTCGGCGTACGCCCGCCACGAGGGGTCGACGCTCGGGTGCGGAAGTCGGTCGCCGTCGACGACGACCTCGCCGTCTCCGTCCGTACCGCTCGGTTCCTCCACCCGGCCGATTTCGGCGACGACGGTGTCCCGGTCCTCGAGCGCCGCGACCACGTCGTCGACACCCTCGGGAGCGACCGCGAGCAGCAACGAGCCGCTGCTGGTCGCGGCCCAGGGATCGATCTCGAGGTGGTCACACACCTCCTGTACTCCGGGACGCATCGGAACGGCGTCTCGATCGACCGAAAACCGAGCGCCGGCGCCGTCGGCCATCTCGTTCAACGCGCCCGCGAGACCGCCCTCGGTGACGTCGTGCATCGCCGTCACCGGCCCCGCGGCGGCCGCTGCGAGGGCGTCCCGGACGCAGTAGACCTCCTCGAGTCGGTCCTGCGCGTCGTCGATCACGTCGCCGGGTAGCGCCGCCTCGAGTTGGTCGGCGAACAACGTACTCAAGAGCCCCACTGACTCCACGGCGGGGCCGGTCGTCAGGAGCAGCCGATCGCCCGGACGGGCGCCGTCGGGTCGGACGATCTCGTCGGGGTCGCCGACGGCCATCGCGGTCGCGGCGCCGACCCACGGGTGGGAGGGGTCCGAGTAGCGGGCGGTGTGGCCCGTCACGACGGCCACGCCGAGGTCGACGCACTCCTCGTGGATCGTCTTCCAGACGGTCGCGAACTCGTCGTCGGTCATCGTCTCGGGGAGGGTAAAACAGATCGAGAGGTGCGACGGCGGGATCCCGCTGACGGCGACGTCCGCGAGCACGAGGTCCAGCGCGAACCGGGCCGCGCGCTCGAGGCCCAACTGGGGCATGATCGAGACGGGGTCGGTCGCGGTCACCAGCGCCTGCCCGCCGATCTCGAGGACGCCGAAGTCGACGCCGTGCTGGGGGCCGACGGCGACGTCGTCGCGGTCCGCGCCGAGGTTCGGCGCGACGTGGCGGTCGAAGAACTGCCGATCGATCTTGCCGAGGTCGCTCACGAGCGAGAGGTCCAACGGAGCCGCCTTAGCGATAGTGGTTTCGGGGCGACACGAGCGCTCGCGGAGAATTCGACACTCACCGACCGAGCACCGGTCGCACAGCGACTACCGCTCGCGGACGCCCTCGAGGAAGAGCGTGGCGATCCAGACGATCGCGAACGCCGCGACTGCTAGCCCGCCAACACCGAGCAGAACGTGGTCGCCGGAGGCGGCCGCACGGAGGAACCAGCCGAGCCCGATCAGCGCGACGACCGCGAGCGAGACGCCGAGCAGCGAGCGGTGGAGCGAGGCGACGAAGCGCTCGGTATCGAACGGAGCGTCTGCCATACGCGGCTATTTAGTCGGACGTGTAACAATTAGTTCGTTACTCGAGTCGCCGCCAGCGGCTCGCCGACTCCAGTTTCGGCAGCGCCGACTCGAGGTCCTGCTCGGCGGCGCCGTAGAAGCGCTCCCGGCCGACGGGCGTCTCGACTCGCATGACGACGGTGTTGGTCGTCACCCGAAAGATCGTCAGCAGCCACGAGCGGCCCGCCCGGGCCCACTCGCTGTGTCGAACGACGTCCTCGCCGTCGACCACGCGCGATCCGAGTTCCCAGCTCAGTCGCGATAAGTGCGGCAGATCGAACGGTACCGCGTCGGGGAGGGAGACGCCCGCGCCGGCCCCGTCCTGAAAGCCATGGGTAGCCATACCACGCGATTCGACACTCGAGCGGAAAAAGACATTCATCCGTGTTCGTTTATAAAAGATCACAGAGGATGGCGGTAGCGACGGGTCGAGCGGGGATGAAACTGGAACGGTGATCACGAACTCGAGCGACCGACGGCGAATTGCTGTCAAGAACGAATACCGGGGCCGGTGGACCGCCGCGTTCGGTTAGTCGCCGGGCGAGGAGCCCGACTCGGGACGGTAGCTCCGGCTGATGACCTTCCAGGAGCCGGTCTCGAACCGGTAGTAGGTGACGACGGCCGGAACGAGCGTCTCGAGGACTAAGGCGGCGTAGAGCGCGCCGATGCCGAGCGGTGTCGCGGCCTCGAGACCCGGCACCGGAACGGCGGCGGCGCCGAGGTAGGCGACGGGGATCGCGAAGACGTACAGCCCCAGCGCCTGCCCGTAGAACGGCCAGTTGGTGTCGCCGCTGGCTCGCAGCGGGCCGGTCGCGCCGCCGCTGATCCCGCGAAAGACGACGCTGACGCAGGCGACGGCGATGAACGTCGTCACCAGCGGGAGGATCGACGGATCGTCCACGAAGACGCGGCCGACCTGCTCGGCGAAGACGAAGACGATCGTCGCGCTGATGAGATAGACGCCGGTGCCGAACCAGAGCACCTCGCGGCCGTAGGTGTCAGCGGAGCGTTCGTCGCCGGTGCCCAGTTCCTGTCCGACGAGGCTGCTCGAGGCCAGCGAGAAGCCCCAGCCGGGGGTGTCCATCAGGTCTCGGACGCGGCGGGCGACGACGTAGGCCGCGAGGACGTTCGGCCCGAACAATGCGACGATCGCGAGCATCGGGAACTGGGCGGCCCGGCGGGCGCCGTTCGTAAAGACCAGCGGCGTACCGATCGAGAGCACGTCGCGGACGTCGGCCCGCGTTACGGGGGGCCACTCGAGGTCGAGCGTGACGGGGAATTCGCCGATAACCGGGAGACGGCCGGTCGTGAAGCCGACGACGAAGGCGGTCAACACGAGGACGTTCGCGACGACCGTCCCGATCGCCGCGCCGACGACGCCCATCTCCAGGACGAAGATCAACACGGCGTTGATCGCGACGTTGACGACGGCGCCGCCGGCCCGGAGCATCATCGGCGTCCACGCGTCGTCGGCGCCGACGAGGGTCCGGCTCCCGATGAGGTTCAGCCCGGCGAACGGGACGCCGAGAGCGAGAACGCGGAGGTAGTCGGTACCGTAGGCGATCGAGGCGGCGTCGTTGCCGACGAGTCCGATCAACCATTCGGGGACCGTCCCGTAGAGGACCCCGAGCGGCAGCATGATCGCGGCGGTGACGAGTGCGCAGGTCGTCACCGCGAGCGAGAGGTCGCGGACGGTTCCGCCGGTGTAGCGCTGGGAGACCAAACTGATCGTGGCGCCGGCGATTCCGCCGCTGATCCCGAAGGCCAGCCCCCAGTAGGGGGTCGCAAGGCCGACGCCCGCGATCGCCGCCGGCCCGAGGGCGATCCCGACCATCGCGACGTCCGCCGCGGACTTCGACATCCGGGCGAGCCCCGTGACGATCCGCGGCCACGCGAGGTCGGTCGTCCGCTCGACGCGCTGGGGAGCGATCACGCCCAGCCGCGCGAGCAGATACCCGACGGAGAGCAGCAGCCAGCGGAGGGGATTCGGGACGGTACGCAAGCGAGAACTCACAACGATGCGTCCGTGACCGAGCACTAAATGACTTCATATGTTGAGGTGTCTCGAGATATCCTCACACATTCAACCAGTAGTATACCATTATCGTTCATTATCGAAATCTCTCGATTCTGACATGCGGCCGCGAAAGCGCCGACCGACGGGACGGTGTTCATCCGATCGCTCGGACGCGGACCGCTCGAGTCGTCGCCGCGTTCGACCGACGTTTTTACCCCCGGGTCGCTAACTGCGGGTATGGAACGCAAGGAGTTTCGCGATCTCGCGACCCCCGAGGAGGCGCGGGCGGCGATCGACTCGCTGTCGCTCGAGGGCGGCCTCGAGCGCGTCTCGCTCGAGAACGCTCGCGGCCGGGTGCTGGCGGCGCGACTCGACGCCGAACTCGACGTGCCGGGGTTCGACCGGGCGAGCCTGGACGGCTACGCGCTCCGGGCCCGAGACACGTTCGGCGCCGACGAGGCCGATCCGGCGCGACTCGCGGTGGTCGGCGAGGTCCACGCCGGCGAGGAACCGGATGTCGCGCTCGAGGAGGGCCAGGCGGTCGAGATCTCGACGGGCGCGGTGATGCCCGACGGCGCGGACGCGATGGTCCCCGTCGAGCGGACCGATATCGACGGGGAAGGCGACGACGTACTGGTCCGAACGTCGGTCGCGCCCGGCGACAACGTCATGTTCGCCGGCGCGGACGTCGCGGCGGGCGAACGGGCGCTCGGCCCCG
Organism: Haloterrigena turkmenica DSM 5511; assembly: GCF_000025325.1. Lineage (NCBI taxonomy): Archaea > Methanobacteriati > Methanobacteriota > Halobacteria > Halobacteriales > Natrialbaceae > Haloterrigena > Haloterrigena turkmenica. Next base: position 3,336,712 of record NC_013743.1, read on the forward strand.
GGACGCAGATCACCCCCCGCGACATCGGCCTGCTCTCGGCGCTCGGGATCGACGAGATTCCCGTCCGCGCGCCCCCGAAAGTCGGCATCGTCTCGACGGGCGACGAACTCGTCCGACCCGGTGAGGACCTCCACAGCGACCGCGGCGAGATCTACGACGTCAACAGCTACACGATCGCCGCGGGCGTCGAGGACGCCGGCGGCGAGGCGGTGCTCTACCCCCACGCGGGCGACGAACAGGACGAGATGGAACGCATCCTGCGGGAGGCCGCCGAGGAGTGCGACCTCGTGCTCTCCTCGGGGTCGACCAGCGCGAGCGCGGTCGACGTCATCTACCGAGTGATCGAGGAACAGGGCGAACTGCTGCTCCACGGCGTCAGCGTCAAACCCGGGAAGCCGATGCTCGTCGGTCGCCTGCAGGACTCCGCGTACGTCGGGCTCCCCGGCTACCCCGTCTCCGCGATGATGGTCTTTCGCACCTTCGTCGCGCCCGCGATCCGCGAGGCTGCCGGCGTGCCGGAGCCCCGAGCCGCGACCGTCACCGGGGCGATGGCCCGAGAGGAGCGCTACGCGGAGGGCCGAACGCGGCTGATGCCCGTCGGCTTGATCGAGGATTCGAACGGCGAGACGCTCGTCTACCCCGTCGACAAGGGCAGCGGTGCGACGACCAGCCTCGCCGAGGCCGACGGCGTCGTCGAGGTCGGCCCCGAGACCGACTACCTCGAGGAAGGCGAGTCCGTCACCGTCCGCCTGTTCTCGCCGGACGTCCGGCCGCCCACGCTGCTGGGCGTCGGCGAGGACGATCCGACGCTCAACGGGTTGCTCGACGGCCTCGAGAACCCGCGCTACCTCTCGGTGGGCACCCGTCCCGGACTGCGACGGCTCCGCGAGGGCGTGCCGGACGTCGCGGTCGCGGCGGGGCCGCTCGATCGGACCGTCGACGCCGAGGAACTCGGCCGCTGGAGCCGCGAGTGGGGACTGGTCACGCAGGCCGGCAACCCGAAGGAAGTGGAGGACCTGGCCGACCTGGTCGAGCGCGACCTGCGCTTCGTCAACCGGACGAGCGACTCGGGCCTGCGCTCGAGCCTCGAGGCGGCCCTATCGGACCTCGCAACTGACCGCGACGCGAGCGCCCGCGACCTCCGCGAGGCCATCGACGGCTTCGACCTGGGCCTTCGGGCCCACGAGAGCCCCGCCCGCAAGGTCATCGCGGGCGAGGCCGACGTCGCCCTCGGACTGCGCGAGACCGCCGACCGGCTCGATCTGGGCTTCGTCCCCGTCGGCGAGCAGTCGGTTCGCGTCCTCGCGAACCCCGATCGGACGGGCAAGGAGAGCGTGCGGGAACTCGCCGCCGCCCTCGAGGGCGAGTTCGGGACCGAGTCCGACGAGTAACGGGGTCTCGGATCCGCCGCCCGAGGACGAGCCGCGATAGTCGATCGTCCCCGGCGGTATCAGCGAGAGCGACAGTCAGCTCCGTCTGAACAGCGCTTTTTACTCCAGTAGGGTGTACGAGTGGTAATGTCCACGATCGCCGAGTTCCGCCTTCCGGCTGCGGAGACGACACTGGGGGTCGCCCTCGAGCACGTTCCCGACGCCACGTTCGAACTCGAGTCCTCGGTGTCGAAGACGCGACCGTCCCTCTGGCTCTCCGACGTCGACCGCGAGCGGGCCGAGGCCGCCTTCGAGGCGGACCCATCGGTCGCGGGCCACGAACTCCTCGTCGAGACCGAGTCCCGGCTGCTGTACGACGTGACCTTCGTGGACGAGACGGTGCGGCTCAGCGACGAACTGCTCGCCGAGGGCGGCTCCCTGCTGGAGATGTGGGGCACCGACGGCTGGTGGCAGGTACGGGTCCGGTTTCGCGACCGCGACGCCCTCGTCGACGCCTACGACCGCCTCGAGGAGGCGGGTATCTCCGCCGACCTGCGCCGGGTCAGCGACGTCAACGGCGTCGCGGACGACGAGACGCAGCTCACCCCCCAACAGCAGGAGGCCCTCGAGGCCGCCCTCGAGCACGGCTACTTCGAGATTCCCCGCGGCATCTCGATGGAGGAACTGGCCGACGAACTGGGGATCTCCCATCAGGCGCTGTCCGAGCGGTTCCGCCGGGCCTACGAGACGCTGGTCGACGACGAACTCCAGCCGGCGAGTAACCGATCGGACCTCGAGTGACGCGAGCGGTCGTCGATTTCCCGCTCGCCGGACGCGACTGCGGGCGGCGACGAATGCATGGCTAAGGGTTACGCCCTCGAACGACGACGATGCCGTACATGCTCGAATTCTACCAAGCGGAGGGCTGTCCCCACAGCGCCGAGGTCCGAGAAACGCTCACCGATCTCGGCCTCTCGTACGTGATCCACAACCCTCGACGGCCCGGATCGGAGGGCGGCGACACGCTCAACGAACTGACTCAGCAGGCGATGGTCGACATCGGCGGCGAGGACGCGATTCCGTTTCTCGTCGACACCGACCGCGGCGAGACGCGCTACGAAAGCGAGGAGATCGTCGACTACCTCGAGACGCACTACGAGTGACGGCCGGGTGCGTCTCTATCGATCGTCTCGAGCACGCTGGCAGCGAATCGGGCTGTATGCACAGCTGACGAAGGGTAGTCGACGTATTCAGAACCCGCCATAGCAGCCGCTCTCGAGTGTTGAAGTGACGGGGTAGGTCAAGGCAGGTGAACCCACGTGGAGACCACGCGGGCTGAAAGGTGACTGCTGACCGTGCCGTCTACCCTCCCTTTCGCCTCTCGTCATAAAACACCACCGGTATGCGACTCCGATAGGGCCGAACTGATGACCGACGAACCGAGCGGTCGCCGCCACATCGGCCCGGTCCGCGGAAAATCCGAGTCGAAAGTCAGTCGCTCGAGGGGACCAGATCGTCGACGAAGATCTCGGCGGGGACGTCGGGCAACTGCGGGGGGATGACGCCGTCGCTCGAGTCGACGGCGTGGCCGGTCTCGACGTGGTGGTCGATCGCCGCACGCGATCGAGCCCGGGCGGACGGTTCGTCGGTCGCGCTCGCATGCCAGTCGCAGTGCAGACAGTACTTCATTCGTCTCTATCGCTATCTGCGACCACGCTCCTGAAGCTTTTTCGGTGTTCGGGAACCGCGAGTCGATCAGAACAGTTCGTCGAACGACTCGACGCGGTAGTCGCCGCGGACGCACCGACCGCGGCGCTCGTGGCCGACGCGCTCGACGTGGATCGCGTCGAGGCCGGCGTTCCAGGCCGCGCCGACGTCGCCGGCGCCGTCGCCAGCGAGGACGCCCGCGTGACCGTTCTCGCCGACGCCGAGGTCGTCCATCACGCGGTAGACGGGGTTCGGGTCGGGTTTCCACCCCGTCTCGGGCGTACAACAGAGGCGGGCGTCGAACCAGTCGCGAATGCCGAGGCGGTCGAGCACCGGCTCGCAGAGGAACTCCTGGCAGTGGGTCACTAGCCCCACGGGTTCCTCGAGGTCGGCGACGAACGCGGCGTCGTCGTGGAGATACGTCTGTTCGGCCCGCACCATCGGATCCTCCTCGTCGTGGAAGACGGTCCAGAACTCGTCGGGATCGATGCCCCACTGTCGGAGCTGTCGGTCTCGAGAGCCGGTCAGCCCGCTCCAGAGGATGTCGGCCTCCCGGTCGGTGAATTTGTACTCGAGTCGTTCACCGACCCGGTCGAACACGTCCCGGGTGTAGGACCACTCGACGTCGACGAGCGTGCCGTCGAGGTCGAGCAGCCAGAAGTCGTACTCGCCGTCCATCGGACACTGTGGTACGAGCGTCTCGAGTAAAGATGTATCGCCCCTTCGCAGCCGAGCACGGCGGCCCGTCGCGACCGGTAGTGGGACCCGGGCACAAATATCACACTCAGTAGCGGTAAATCGCACGGCCGTCGAGAGAGGCACTATCCACAATATATAACCGAGTGGTACCAGTCAATTATACTATGACGAAGAACGACGATAGTAGTCGAAACGGGACAGAGACTCCGACGGACGCGGTCGACGGCGGCGGATCCGATCTCGACGAATTCCTGCGGTTGCTGGGCGAACGGCGGCGGCGCTACGCGCTGTACGTGATGCGCGAACGGAACGTCGAGGAACTGTCTGTCCTCGCGAGACGGATCGCCGCGGAACTGGCCGGGGCGACTCCCGACGCCGTCGACGAGACACACCGGAAAGAGGTCGAAACGATGCTCGTCCACGCCGACGTCCCGGCGCTGGCGGCCGCGGGCATCGTCTCGTACGATCGGCGAACCGAAACGCTGCGTCTCGAGCACCTCCCGGAACCGCTCGAAGCGGTACTCGAGGCGTGTGCGACGCCCGACGGTGTAGACTCGTTGACAGGAGAGGGCGCGGACGGGGCGCCGACCGATCAGGGCTGAAACGAGCCGTCGCGGTGCTCGCGACCGAACCCGATGCGGTTCGGCGCTACTCGTCCTCGGTATCCGTCACTCGGATGCTCGAGCCGAGATACTTCGAGAGCACCTCCGACACGTTGTCGGCGTTAAAGAGGTCGAGGTCGTCGGCGATCGCGTCCTTCAGCGCCGCAAAGTACCCCTCGTCGACCTGTAGCTCGCGAAACGAGACGGACTCGACGGGTTCGCCGAGCCACTCCTCGGCGAGTCGGCGGCCGTAGTCGGCGTCGCCCACCTCGCCGCGCCACAGCGCATCGCGGAAGAAGAGCCAGCCCTCCTCGCCCGGCTCCGGGGCCTCGCGAAAGACGGTGACGGTCGTCTCGGTCGTCGACGGCTCGAGGCGGACCCCGGGCTCGTCGGCCTCGAGGCGGAGTTCGGCGCGGAAGACGTACCGGGCGTCCATCCTCAGGCGTCGCGCTCGGACTCGATCAGTTCGGCCATCTCGATGTCCTGGTCCGTGATCCCGCCCTCCTCGTGGGAGGTCAGGCGGATCTCGACTTCCTCGTAGCGGATGACGATCTCGGGATGGTGGAACTGCGCCTCGGCGATCTCGCCGACCATCTGGGCGAAGTTGACGCCGCGGAGGTAGTCGTCGAACTCGTAGGAACGAACGATCTCGTCGCCCTCGCGGGTCCACTCGTCGGGCAGTTGCGCGTCGATCTCGTCGTCGGAAAGTAGGTCGGCCATAGTCGCTCGAACGGAAGCCAATCAGATAACGATTGTGCCACGGCGTATTCGCCGCGACGGGTCTCGAGACCCCCTCGAGCGGATCAAATCGAGATGCAGCGGCCACGATGACAATAGTCGCGTCATACGACAACGTACATTACAAGCCGAATCGATAGCCGGAGCCGAGGCCGCGGACGATCGTGGCGCCGACAAGGACTTATCCACGAACGGAGTACGTGCTGGCAGTGTAATGTGTGACCGGTCAGGCGACTGTGCGAACGACGAGACGTGCCAACTCGTTCTCAAAAACGAACACACCGGGATCGAGACGACCGAGTACTACTGCAAGGCACACCTCGTCCTCAGAATATGGGAAGTCGAAGCCGACGACGCCCTCGATATCGTCGACGCGACGAAGCTCTGGCACTGACCGTTAGTCGTCGTCGGTCGCCTCGAGCGGCGAGGCGGTGCCGGTGACGGGTGGGGCGACCGGGCCGTCGTCGCCGGCGAAATCGGGATCGAACAGCTGAAGGGCGGTGTTGATCGTGCTCCAGTCGTCTTCGGCCGCCGCCTCGCGGAGGCTCTTGGTCGGTGGCGCGAGCAACTGGTTGACCAGCGCGTCGGCCATCGCCTCGACGACCTCTCGCTGTTCCGCGGTGAACTCTTCGCCCTCGAGTCGCGACAGGGCCGTCTCGAGTTCGCGCTCTTTCATGCGCTCGGCGGACTCGTACATCGCGGCGATCACTTGGTCGGCGCGGGCACGTTTGTACTGGTCACAGAGCAGGTCGAACTCGCGGTCGACCATCGATTCGACCTCACTGGCCGCGTCCGCGCGCTGTTCGCGGGTCTCCTCGGTGATCGATTCGAGGTCGTCCAGGTCGTAGACGGCGACGGTCGAGAGTTCGCCGGCAGCCGGCTCGACGTCACGGGGCTGTCCGAGGTCGACGACGACCCGGTCCGTCCCGGCCTCGGCGTCGGCGCCGCCGTCGGTTGCGAGGTGGTCCGGCTCGAGGATCGGCTCCTCGCTGCCGGTCGCGGTGACGACGACGTCGGCGTCGCCGGCGACGGCGGAAAGCGCCTCCAGCGGGACTGCCTCGGCGTCGACGTCGAGTTCGGCCGCGAGGTGTTCGGCGTGGGCGACCGTCCGGTTCGCGACGACCACTTCGTCGACCCCGGTGTCGGCGAGGCTACGAGCCGCGAGCCGACTCATTTCGCCGGCGCCGACGACGAGCGCGGTCGTTCCATCGATATCGATTTCGCGGCCGGCGAGTTTCGTCGCCGCTGACCCCAGCGAGACGACGCCCTCGTTGATCTCGGTCTCGGTGCGCGCCCGCTCGCCGACGTGGATCGCCTTCGTCACGGCGGTCTCGAGCATCTCGCCGATGCCACCGATGGTCCGGGCGTCCTCGTAGGCGGTCCGAACCTGTCCGAGAATCTGATCCTCGCCGAGGACGACCGACTCGAGGCCGGCCGCGACCGACAGCAGGTGGTGTAAGCTCCCGTCGTGGTCGCTGACGACGACCGCGTCGTCGTCGACCGCCGCGAAGAACTCCTCGAGTGCGGCTCGCCCGACGGAGGCGTCGGTGCCGACGACGTAGGCCTCGACGCGGTTACAGGTCGAGAGCACGTACGCCTCCTCGATCTCCGGCACCGAACACAAGTCGGCGACGGCGTCGCGCTGGCTCTCGGGACTCGCGTCCGCGAGGTCGTCGACGCTGCCGCTCTCGTGTGTTACGCGCGCAGCCGTGACGACTCCGGCCGAGATCATGGTCGATCACTCCCAGTATATAGCTCTTCGCCCAGCACGTCCTCAATCACTTGACGATAGTTGGAAGTACCGGTACGTAAAGCTGTCCAAAGGTCCGGAGAATTGACGACGTCGGTGACGATCTCCCGCCGTCGCTCGGGCGAGATATCGTGGGATTTCAGTTCCGTGCGCAACGCGGCACAGACCCGCGCCATCTCCCCCGCGCCGGCGAGCGTCTCCTCGAGGTCCTGTCGGAGATACTTGCTCAACGCGGGCGCGGTGCCGCCGGTCGCGATCGAGACGACGACGGGATCCTCGCGCACGGTCGCGGGGACGACGACGCTGCCGACGTCGCGCTCGCCCGATCGATCGGCGCGGTTGACCAGCGCGCCGCGCGCTCGGGCCGCCTCCGCGACGGCCTCGTTGAGCGCCGCGTCGTCGGTCGCGGCGACGACCAGCGCGGGGTCGGTCCGCTCGAGCCAGTCGTCGATGTCGGCCGGGTTAGGTGCGGCCCGGATCAGTTCGGCCGAGCCGAAGTCCCGATCGGCGAACGCGGGACTGACGACGACCACGTCGGCCTCGCGGGCGAACCGTCGGGCCTTCCGCGAGCCGACCCGACCGCCGCCGAAGACGAGCACCGTGGCGCCCGTGAAATCGTGCAGGAGTGGGATCATTCTGGTATCGAGCGCTCGTTCGTCATCCGTTACTCGGCCTCCGTGTTCGCATCGGCACGCTCGTCCAAACGAATACCCGTTTTCTTCAATATCTGTGTGGAGTGCAAGGTATCCCAGTCGTCGGCAGTTACGTCCCAGTAGTCGTCCATCCGTTCCCGAACCTGTTCGATTCGCCGCCGGCTCTCGTCCTCGCTGCGGCCGTGGGTCATCGCGAAGAAGTTGTACGGCCAGACCTCCTCGTGGCGCGGGCGCTCGTAACAGTGGGTGACGAAGGGGAGGGCGGCGATCTCGGGACCGACCTCCGCGACTCTGTCGTCGGGCACGTTCCAGACCGTCATCCCGTTCTCCGTGTAGCCCAGCGCGTAGTGGTTCGGCACGACGCCGATCCGGCGGATCTTCCCCTCCCGTTCGAACCGTTTGATCGTCTCGAGGACCCACTCGGTCTCTCGACCGATCGCGTCGGCGACGTCGGCGTACGGCGTCTTGGTGAGGGGGAGCCCGTTCTGGACCTCGAGGAGCAGGTCGCGTTCGGCCGGCGAGAGCGTCTCGCTGTCGACCGGAGTCACGTCGGGGCCCAGCTCGGTGCAGTCGATTCCGGCGCGCTCGACGTCGCCGTCGCCGTCCAGCGGGCCGTCGACGTAGAACTTCGCCTCGACGCGGAACTCCCGCTGTTTGGGCAGGTTGTACGTTTCCTGTCCGGTCTCGGCCTCGATCGCCGCGAGGACTTCTTCGACGCGATCCCCGTCAGCCACCGAGACGACGAACCACACGTTGAGATGGGGGTGTTCGCGCTCGTAGTTGTGGGCGACCTCGCGGTGGGCGTTGACCTGCTCGACGATCTCGTCGAACCGATCCTCGGGGGCGTGCATGGCGACCAGCGTCGCCGCGCCGCCGATCTCCTGGGCGTTGACGAGCGGGCCGAACCGGGAGAGGACGCCGCGCTCGTCCAACTCGCGGATCGTCTCGAGCAATCCGTCCGCCGTGATGTCGACCCCGCGGTCGCGCATGGCGGCTGCGGCCGGTTCGAACGGCCGTTCAGTGACCGGGAATCCGCCCTGAAAAGCGTTGACGACCGCCCGCTCGCGCTCCGTGAGGTCGACGTCAGTGGTCATACGCGGCACTCCGGACTACCGAACTATAAGGAACTCGGAGACGTGCTCCTCGGGACGACTCGGACCCGCTCGAGGGTCCCGTACGGAGGCGACAGCTGTCCGAAAATCGCCGCGTCGGCTCGGTCCCCTACTCGTCGCCTCGGACGCCGGTGACCTCGTGGCCGAGCTCGCGGATATCCTCGAGAATGGCCTCGTGGTCCGCCGTCGCCCGGTAGTAGATGACGATGTCGAAGCTCCCATCCCGAAGCAGTTGCTGACACTCCCAGACGAACTCCTCGTCGTCCAGGGTCAGCCCTTGGTGTTGGTTCGAGGAGAAATCGGGGTCGTCGTTCCCCGAGTAGACGTAGCAGTCCTCGGGATCGTACTCCGAGCGCTCGGCGATGATATCGCCGACGTCGAGGGTCGCCTGCATCATCTGGACGTCTGCCTGACCGTCGTAGTCGGTGTGAACGATCGCCCCGTTGAGATCGATCTCGCCGGGCTCGAGCAGTGCCTTGGTTCGCTGGTAGAGGTCGTCGTCGATCGCGTCTGCCATTGTCAGAACTGAACGGGGCCGAACGGATAGCGGTCACGATTTTCTCGAGGAGCTTGCGTTCTCATGCTGCTAGATGCCACACAAGACACATAGGGATAGAAGACCTTTACTCCGATAATGAAGCGGTGGCTCCGTGAACGCGTCGACGCTGCCTACGAGGGGTTGCTCTCGCGGGAGATTTCCGGCGCACCGACCCACGTCGCAGTGATTCAAGACGGGAACCGACGGTACGCCCGCCGCAAGGGCGACGACGCTCCCGAGGGCCACCGCGAAGGTGCACAGACGACCGAACGGGTCCTCGAGTGGTGCCAGGACATCGGCGTCGAAGAGTTGACGCTGTACACGTTCTCGACGGAGAACTTCGATCGACCCGACGAGGAGAACGAGCAACTGTTCGATCTCCTCGAGAGGAAACTCCACGAGTTCGGGGACGCCGACCGCGTCCACGACAACGGGGTCCGCATCCGAGCGCTCGGCGACGTCGACCGGCTCCCCGAGCGGGTCCGCGAGGCCGTCGACTACGCCGAACGGCGCACCCGCGGCTACGATCAGTTCGTGCTCAACATCGCGCTGGCCTACGGCGGCCGCTCCCAGCTGCTCGAGGCCGCCCGAGGCGTCGCGACCGACGTCGAAAACGAACGGCTCGAGCCCGACGAGATCGACGTCGAGACGATCGAGGACCGCCTCTACGAGCGGCCGGTTCGGGACGTCGACCTGATCATCCGGACCGGCGGGGACGAACGGACCTCGAACTTCCTGCCGTGGCACGCCAACGGCAACGAGGCGGCCGTCTTCTTCTGTACGCCCTACTGGCCGGAGTTCTCCAAGACGGACTTCCTGCGGGGGATCCGAACCTACGAACACCGCGCCGAATCCTGGCGGCGGAACCGCGCTCGACGCGCGCTGGCCCTTCTCGGCGCCGTCAGCGACGCCGAACTCGCGGAGGCGAAGTCGGTCGTCGAGCGGTTCCGCGACTCGCTCCCGACGGCCGAGCAGCCCGATCCAGAGGAGTTAGACGCGATTCAAAACGAGCAGGGCGACGGGATCGACTCGAGCAGTCGGGCCGCCGACTGATCGTTAGCGACCGCTGACACGCTCGCAGTCGCAGCAGGAGACCCGCCACGATCCAAAAAATTTTACCAGTATATGTATAAAAGTAATAACCATGGTAGTTGCTGGCAGCGTCGTCGACATCGAGCGGCTCACGCAACTGGCGAATTGCTCGACAGAGGCGGCTGCGACCCTGCTCGGGAGTTCGCGGACGCGGATCGCGCTTCGGGTGCTGTCGCGGTGTGACCCGCCGGTCTCGCTCGACCGACTGGCGGCCGACGTCGCCGCGGTCGACGACGGGCGGACTCGGACAACGGCCCGCATCACGCTCGTTCACGTGACACTGCCGAAACTCGAGGACTACGGACTGCTCGAGTACGATCTCCGAGCCGGAACCGTCCATCTGTCGGGCCCCGTCGTCGCCCTCGAGGAGCCGCTGGGAACGCTGCCGGACGACGACGACCGCGAGTCGAGCGACATTCGCGACCGGCGTCGTTAGCTGAAAATGAGGGCGCTAAGCCCCCGTCCTCAAGGAGTTCGCGAAGCGGGCGAGTAGGCAGGGGTAGTTCACCGACCGAACCGACGCGAGCGGTTACAGTACTCCCGGACGGCCCGCAGGAAGTCCCGCTTGCGGAAGTCTCGCCAGTTGACGTCCGTGAAGTACAGCTCCGAGTAGACCGACTGCCAGATCATGAAATCCGAGAGCCGCTCGGCACCGGTCTTGATCACGAGGTCGGGCTCGGAGGGGAAAACGAGGTGATTCTCGACCCGCTCGTCGTCGATCTCCTCGGGCGCTAGCTGCCCGTCGTCGACGTGTTCCGCGAGCGTCCGGACCGCGCTGGTGAACTCGTGTTTCCCGCCGAGTCCGATTCCGATGCGAATGGGTGCCTCCGCTGGCGTTCGATCGTCTGGGCCGCGGACGGCCACCTCGCGGGGCGCCTCGAGGGTCTCGAGTTCGCGTCGCAGGGCCGGCACCGCCGCGGCGTCGAGGACGCTGACGTAGACGGTCACCTGGGTGGCGTACTCGAAGGCCCACGCGAAGAAGTCCGTCAGCGTTCCGTAGGCGTCCCGCTCTAAGAGGTCGCGCTCGGTAATGACGAGCGCGATATGATCGGGGAGTTCGCCGTCGTGGCGACGGATCCGGAGGCCGAGATACTGTTCGTACAGACCCACGGTACTGCGTTTCCCGTCCGATCTCATACCGGTTTCGGGTTTTCGCGGGCAGCGATTCCCGGTCTCGGCCGGCGATCGTCCGGCCCGTGGCCGAACCGTCGGCGTCAGAACGGTGGGGTTCCGACGAAACACCCAGTGAGGCGTGTCAGAACGGCCACAGCGAAGTTCACGAAGGTTCAAGTGAACGCCACAGAAAGGACTCGATATCGTGACAGCACCTGTTCGGCGAGCAGGCGTGTTTGCAGCCCTCTGTACGCTCGCACTCGCCGTTCCGCTCGGTAACCCGCGGGTCGGGGCTGCGATCGCCGCCGTCGCGGTCCTCGGGGCGCTCGCCGTGACCGACGGGCCGCTCTTCGAACTGCTGGCCTATCCGAGCGACTACGAGGCGGGGCGTCTCTACGGCATCGTCACGCTCGTGCTCGCAGGGGCCACGCTCGGTCTCATCGCGGTTACGACGTCGATGTCGGTCGCGGTCTTCGTCGGGACCGTCCTGCTGGTCGGGTACGGCAACCTCGCCGAGCAACTCGCCCACCGGTGGACCGATCGCGACGTCGTCCACACGGCAGCCTTCTGCGTCGTCGCGACCGTCGCCGCCGTCGCCGGCCAATCCGCGGCGCGCTCGATCGCCGACGGCGCCACCCTCGAGTCGCTGTCGCCGGCGCTGCCGACGATGCTCTTCCTCGGGGCCAGCGGCGCGTTGCTGGCGTCGCTGCTCCGGGACATCCTGTTCGCGAACGACGATCCCGTCGTCATGCTCACCGTCGGCCTCCTCGGCTGGCTGCTCGCGGAGCTCGAGCCGGCGCTGGCCCTCTCTGGCGGCGAGATCGTCGCCGCGCTCGCGGTCACCGTCGCCTTCGGCTACGCCTCCTACGCCCTCGAGACGGCCTCGATCGCGGGGATGCTCACCGGCATCCTGCTGGGGCTGCTGACGATCGTCCTCGGCGGCTACGGCTGGTTCGCCGTCCTCATCTCCTTTTTCGCCATCGGCGGCCTCTCCTCGAAGTACCGCTACGAGGAGAAAGCCGAACGGGGCGTCGCCGAGGATAACAACGGCGCCCGGGGCAGCGGGAACGTCCTGGGCAACGCCGCCGTCGCGCTCGGGGCCGTCCTGGGTTATGCGGCCAGTTCGGCGACGCTGTTGCCCGGCAATCCGGAGCCGAGCCTGTTCCTGTTCGCCTTCGCCGGCTCCGTCGCCACGGCGATGAGCGACACCCTCTCGAGCGAGATTGGCAGCGTCTTCGAGACGCCGCGGCTGATAACCACCTTAGAGCCCGTCGAACCCGGCACCGACGGCGGTGTCACCTGGCAGGGCGAGATCGCCGGCGTCGCGGGCGCCGCTGTCGTCGCCGGCATCTCCTACGGCCTCTTCGACGCGGTCACGACCGTCGGCGCGGCGATCATCGTCGCCGCCGGCGTCGTCGGCATGACCGTCGACAGCCTGCTGGGTGCGACCCTCGAGGGACGGGTGCTCGGCAACCAGAGCGTCAACTTCCTCGCGACGCTCTCGGGCGCGCTGGTCTGTGCACTGTTGGTCCTGTCGTTTGCCGTGCTCGGCTGAGACGGGAACACCGAGCGACAAGTGCTGCGAAAACGAGACGTATTCCATCCGCTCGACCGCGACTGACTGGCCTCAGTCGTCGGCGGTACGGAACGAGCGTTCGGCGGTTCTCTCGGTCGACGCCTCGAGGTCGTCGAGTCGACTGTCGGGAACGATGTTATCGGGTCGGTCATCGGCGTGCGCTTGCGTCGTCGCGCTGGTAGCGGTCGCCCAGAAGACCGTGAGCATCCAGACGCCGAGCAACGCGAGCGCAGCTGTTCCCGGTGGTGTCATTACCGCTCGCTCAGCGCTATCGGCTTATCAATTACTCGCCCGAGTCCCGCTCGCTGGGAGTCCCCGCGAGCGCCGCGTTATTAGCCACAGGAGCCACCGCAGCCACAGCCGCCGGTCGACCGTCGAATCCACAGGTACAGGCCGCCCCCGACGCCGATGGCGACGCTCCCGACCAGCAGTCCGGAGACGGTGCCGACGGCCGGAACCGCGACGGGTTCCGGTGGCACGAGCGTGCCGATACCGAGCCCGACGACGACGGCTGCGAGGAACTTTCCGATCCAAGGCATAGAGACCGAATCGAGCGCTGATAGTCCCATCTTGGTCGAAGTGTCATTCAGGACTACCTTCAGTCTTGTGGAGAGGAGACGGCCGACTCGAGAACCCGGATCGCGCCTCGAGGCGTGCTCGGAGCGACCCGACGGCGACGCTACTCTGCGTTCGGCGGTTCGTCCGCGATCTCGTCGATCGCGTGGATTCGAACACCGGTCGGTCGCTTGGTGAACTGGCCCAGCGAGCGCGCGACGATCAACTCGACGCCGCGGTCCGCCGCGAGGTCGAGCAGTCGCTGGTCGAGGATCTCGTCCAAGACGATCGTCGTCGGCGCCGTCTCGAGTCCCTCGAGGGTGTCGTAGGCCTCGCTTGCGTCGGCCTCCTCGACGGCGTCGCCGTCGGCGTCGAGAAAGCGGACGCGGTCGGTGTTCCGCCGGACGATCACCGTCGCGTGGCCGTAGACGGTCTCGGGTTCGGCGTCGTCGCTGGTATCGTCCTCAGCCGCCGCGTCGGAACCGGTCTCGGCCGACGCCGACTCGGCGGTCGGTTCCGTTGCCGACGCGTCGGAGACGTCGTCGCGGGCGGCACCGTCGTCGACGGTCTCACTCCTGCCGTCTACGTCGCCCGTCGGCGCCGATGGACTCGCCGTCTCGGGTGGCGACGTCGTGGGACCGTCGATCGCCTGCGACGAGCCGTCGGCGTCGCGGTCGGTCGTCGACTCGGTCGGCGCCGGGGCCGGCGTCGAACTGCCGTCAGTCGCGGCGACGGCCTCGCGGGGTTCGTTCATCCCCGAGACGGTGTCGTAGGGGACCTTGTTCCGCAGGGCGGTGAACAGCTGGTGGTGGTCCAAGTCCTCGACGGACTCACCGGCCGGCGCGAACGCGACGTAGTCGACGTCGCCGACCTGAGAGAGTTCCTCTAAGATGAGGTCACCGCCTCGGTCGCCGTCGAGGAACGCCGTGACCGTGCGGTGGTGGGTCAGTTCGGCCACCGCGTCGGGGACGTTGGTTCCCTCGACCGCGATGGCGTTCTTGACGCCGTACTTGAGGAGGGTGAGGACGTCGGCTCGCCCCTCGACGACGATGATCGCGTCGCTGTCGGTCACGCGAGGACCGGCGGGGAGTCCCTCGTACTCGGTGATGTCCTCGACGCGGACGTGCTGGCGGACCTCCGCGAGGATCTCCTCGGAGGACATCACGCTGTCGTCGAACCCCGTCTGGAGCAGTTCCTTCGCGCGGTCGACGACCGCCTTGCGCTTGGCGGCGCGGACGTCCTCGATCTCGGTCACCTCGAGGTCGGCCCGACAGGGACCGACCCGGTCGATCGTCTCGAGGGCGGCGGCGAGCGTCGCGGTCTCGACCTTGTCGAGGCTGGTCGCGATGGTGAGGTGGCCCCGAGACTGGCCGCCCGTGCTGACGATTTCGACGTCGATGCGTCCGACTTTCTGTGACTGGCGGAGGTCGCGGAGATCGAGTTCGTCGCCGAGCAGGCCTTCGGTCTGACCGAAGATCGCGCCGACGACGTCGCTCCGCTCGACGACGCCCTCGGCCGTAACATCGGCGTGGATGAGATATTTCGACGTGTCTTCCATAGATCTGTCCTCGCTGCGCGGTCCCGCGGTCGGGATCGCGATCGGTTTATGTAGGTTTTGGATCGTGACGGGGAAATAGCTGTTGACCTTCCAGACCGCCGAGGATCGAATCGACCGCCGGTAGAGATCCGACGGCGCCGGCGATCGGAACGCCCTCGAGTCGCCTCGAGCGGGACTCAGTACGCTGGACGGTACCAGTACCAGTAGGCCGTGACGGCGAGCAACACGAGCAGGCCGCCGAGGAAGAAGAGCAGGCCCGGCGGCGCGACGTCGAAGATCGCGTCGGCCACGTCCGCGGCGCCGTCAGTCGCTCCGTCGACGGTCTCGTTACCGGTCGCGTTCTCGGTCGTCCCGTTGTCGTCGAGGCTCGACGCGCCGTCGCCGCTGGGTTCGTCACTGGTGATTCCGACGTCATCCGACTGCTCCTCGGCGGATCCCGTTCCGCCGTCCCCGCCTGCGTCCGTTCCGTCACCACTCGTTCCGTCGCCCTCGTCCCCGGCAGCGCCCGTCGGCGCCGTTTCGGCTGGCGCGGACTCAGTCACCGACTCGGCCCACCGCGTGAGACTGTACTGGACGAACAGGCCGCCGGCGGCGAGCAGCGCGACCCCGCCGACGAACCGCGAGAGGGCCTCGCGAAGCCGGCTGGCCGTCGACTCGTCGCTCGTGACGATCAGCGGTCCGTCGGTCGTCGCGTAGACGCTCATCTCGTTGCCCCGCGAGGAGTACCAGGTGTCGACGACCTCGACGAGCCCCGCCTCCTCCAAGTTCTCGAGGTGATAGCGGACGTTCTGGATCGAGGAGTCGATGGCCTCGGCGGCGTCGCTGGGCGTCGCGGGCTCCTCGTCGAGGCGCGCGTAGATCCGCCGGGCCGTCGTCGAGGAGAGCGCGCTGAACACCGCGTCTGCGTCCTCGCCCTCGAGGCCGACGATCCGCGGCTGGCCCTCGGTTTCGGCGGGTTCGGAGCGAAACGGGAACAGCCGGGCCATGTGGTTCGCTTCGTACTCGCGCGGCGATTACTATACGTTTTGTCCTGTCTGAAAGAGCGATTTTAGCTTGGGACAACCAATGACTCGTGCTGGCAAAGAGCGATTTGAGTCTGAAACGGCCGGCGGAGAGCGCTTTCGAGGGGTCGATAACGAAACGTCTTCAATCGCGACGGTTG
Source organism: Haloterrigena turkmenica DSM 5511 (assembly GCF_000025325.1). Taxonomy (NCBI): domain Archaea; kingdom Methanobacteriati; phylum Methanobacteriota; class Halobacteria; order Halobacteriales; family Natrialbaceae; genus Haloterrigena; species Haloterrigena turkmenica. The sequence goes on from NC_013743.1 coordinate 3,352,937, forward strand.
AAGGGAAACTGTTACCAACGTCGGGCCGAACACCCGGATATGCGTCGACTGCAACTCCTGGGGTGGACCGCGGTCGGGACCGCCCTCTGTGCGCTGGCGGTCCCGTGGTTCCTCTGGGGCGATTCGACGGTCGTCGCCGGCCTGCCGCTGTGGCTCTGGTGGCACGTCGGCTGGATGGGACTCGCGTCCGTCGTCTTCTGGACATTCGCTCAGCGGGCATGGGGTATCGGCATCGAACCCGGACGCGGGGGCGACTCGAGCAAGGCGAGCGAATCCGAGACCTCGGGCCTCGAGCACGGAGATCGCTCGTCGCGACCGGCACCGGGAGGTGACCGGCCGTGAGCGTCGCCTTACAGCTTGGAATTATCGTCGGCTACCTGCTGTTGGCGCTGGCCGTCGGGCTGGTCGCCTACCGCATGACCGACCGGACCGCGGAGGACTTCTATCTCGCGAGTCGGACGCTGGGAACGGTCGTCCTGCTGTTCACGACCTTCGCGACGCTGCTGTCGGCGTTTACCTTTTTCGCCGGTCCGAACATCGCCTACGCGCAGGGTCCCGAGTGGATTCTCGTCATGGGGCTAATGGACGGGATCATCTTTGCCGTCCTCTGGTACGTCATCGGCTACAAGCAGTGGCTGCTCGGCCGCCAGTACGGCTACGTCACGCTCGGCGAGATGCTCGGCGACCGCTTCGGGTCGAAACGGCTCCGCGGGCTGATCGCCGGTATCAGTTTGTTGTACCTCTTCCCGTACGTGATGCTCCAGCAGGTCGGCGCCGGGACCGCCCTCGAGGCGCTCACCGAGGGCGCAGTTCCCTACGCCGCCGGTGCAGGGCTGATCACCGCGTTCATGATCCTCTACGTCGTCGTCGCCGGGATGCGCGGGATCGCCTGGACCGACACCCTGCAGGGCGCGTTCATGCTCGTCACGACGTGGGTCGCGACGATCTGGGTGCTCGCCGCCGTCGGCGGTCCCGGCGCCGCGACCGAAGCGATCGCCTCGAGCGAGGCGACGAGCGGGTTCCTCTCGCTGGGTAGCGCCTACTACACGCCCCAGTGGATGCTTTCGACGGCGATCACGATCGGCTTCGGCGTCGCGATGTTCCCGCAGGTCAACCAGCGGTTCTTCGCCGCGGGCTCGAAGACGGTGCTCAAGCGCTCGTTCGCCCTCTGGCCGATCCTCTGCGTCCTGCTGTTCGTCCCCTCGTTCATGCTCGGCGCGTGGGCCGCCGGCCTCGAGGTGGCGGTGCCGGAGGGCGGTAACGTACTCCCGATCGTGCTCGCCGAGTACACGCCCGTCTGGTTCGCCGCGCTCGTCATCGCCGGCGCGATGGCGGCGATGATGTCCTCTTCGGACTCGATGCTGCTGTCGGGTTCGTCCTATTTCACGCGGGATCTGTGTCGCCCGATCCTCGCGTTCTTCGGACGGGCGCTCTCCGAGCGAGGCGAGGATCTGATCGCCCGCATCGGCGTCGTGGTCTTCGCCAGCGCGGCCTTCCTCGCGAGCCTCTGGAACCCCGCGACACTGTTCGAACTCGGCGACGCCGCCTTCAGCGGGTTCGCACAGCTCGCCCTCCCCGTACTTGTGGCTCTCTACTGGCGCCGGACGACTCGATCGGGGATCACGGCCGGAATCCTCGCCAGTCAGACGTTCTACCTCTTGAGCCTCTTTCTCTCGATCGTTCCCAGCAGTTACGCCGGCTGGACGGCCGGCATCGTCGGCATGGGCGTCGGACTGCTCGTCACCGTCGCCGTCTCGCTGGTGACGACGCCCGCGGCCGCCGAGCGGCGGGCGATCTACTTCGAGCGGCTGGGTGCGGACTGAACGGCCGTCCGTCCGGCCGACCCCGTCGCAACTGGTTCTCGTGACTCCCTTGCCACTGGCACCGAGATTTTGTAGTTCGTCGCCCTGGGTACGCGCATGGACCTCGAACTCGACGGTAACAGCGCACTGGTGACGGCCTCCTCGAGCGGACTCGGCTTCGCGAGCGCCGAGGCCCTCGCCGAGGAGGGCGCGAACGTGATGATCTGCGGTCGCGACGAGGAGCGCCTCGAGGAGGCCCGCGAGAAGCTCGCCGACGCGGGCGACGGCGAGGTCCGGGCGACGCCGACCGACCTCACGGACCCCGACGAGGTCTCCCATCTCGTCAGCGAGACGGTCGACGCCTTCGGCGGGATCGACCACCTCGTCACCTCCTCGGGTGGTCCGCCGAGCACCACCTTCCTCGAGACCGACGAACAGGACTGGTACCAGGCCTACGACCTGCTGGTGATGAGCGTCGTCTGGACGATCGAGAACGCCCACGAGCACCTCCTCGAGTCCGACCACGGCACGATCACCTGCATCACCTCGCGGACGGTCCGCGAGGTAGCTGACGGCCTCCTGCTGTCGAACTCCGTACGCCGTGGCGTGATCGGCCTCGTCAAGACCGTCTCGCGGGAGTTCGCGCCCGAAATTCGCGCGAACGCGGTCCTCCCGGGAACGATCGAAACGCCCCGAATCGAGGAGCTCATCGAGGCGAACATCGAGCGCGGCGTCTACGAGGACTACGAGGAGGGGCTGGCGGACATGTCGAGCGACATCCCGATGGACCGCCTCGGCGAGCCCCGCGAACTCGGCGACGTCGTGGCGCTGCTCTCGAGTCCCCGCGGGAGTTTCGTCAACGGTGTCGCGCTCCCGATCGACGGCGGGCTGTTGCGGAGTTAGGCGCGCTCGAAACCGTGTTCGAACTCCCTCGAGCGTGATTCGAACAGTAGGTGCATTCTCTGCGGTGGCGCGCGCGGTCGGGAGTCTGAGCGATAGCGAAGACTCCCGACGAAACTGCGCGAGGGATGAGCGAGCGACTGAAGGGAGTGAGCGAATCGGTTGGGGAGGGTGTGGCAATTCCCTGTTGCCAGAACAAGCAGACCGCTTCGCTGTTCTTTTCGTGCCTTTCGAACGTCCCGTTCCATTCACGAGTTACTACGTCGATCGGTCCAGCGGTACCCGTTCTCGAGTATCGCCATTCAAATCATCTCCTCGAAAGAATCCTCGTTCCTCATTCTCGTGGCAACGGTGATTTCCACGTCCTCCCCGACCGATTCGCTCGCTTCGTCTGCTTACGGGCGCGAAGCGCCCGTTCGCATGGTATGCGAGACCGAAGGTCTACTCACAGAGACCTCGAACGATTTCATTGGCTGTCCTCACTGCCGCTCGGACAGCCGACAGCGCGCGCCACTGCACACTGGCTCTCCAGTGGACAGACTCAGAATTGCGAGAGAGACGCTGAGATAGTGTTTGCCGACGGATTCGTCACTCGAACCGCGCTTCGAGCAGCCGCTCGACGTACTTCGCGAGCACGTCGACCTCGAGGTGGACCTGATCGCCGACCGACTTCTCGGAGAGCGTCGTGAGGTCGTAGGTCGTCGGGATGATGGCGACGGTCACCCGACCCGCGGCCTCGTCTAGGTCGGCGACGGTGAGGCTGATCCCGTCGAGCGTGATCGACCCCTTCTCGACGACGTACTTCGCGTACCCCTCGGGCAGTTCGAACTCGAAGAACCAGTCCTCTTCTACGGACTCGATTTCCGTCACCGTCGCGACCGCGTCGACGTGGCCCTGGACGACGTGGCCATCGAACCGGCCGTCGGCCGGCATCGCCCGCTCGAGGTTGACGATATCTCCCTCCTCGAGGGTCCCCAGATAGGTCCGCTCGACCGTCTCGGTCGCGAGGAAGACTTCGAACCACGCGCCCGTTTCGAAGCGTTCGACCGTCAGGCAGACGCCGCTGACGCTGATGCTCTGGCCGTGCTCGAGGCCCGTCGCGACCGCGTCGGCGCCGATGCGCAGTCGGAGGCCGTCGTCGGTCCGCTCGCGAGCGACGATCTCGCCGGTCTCCTCGACGATTCCCGTGAACATACTCGAAGGTCCGAGTCGACGGATAAAGCCGTTCCGAACTCGGAACTCGTTCCAGATCTGTGGCGACTCGAGAGCCGATGGCGGCGGTGACGGAGTCGCCGCGCTTTTGACCGCATCGCGCGTACGCCGGGGTAATGGCCGGTATCATCGACACGATCAAACTCGCGGGGACGCTCGTCTTCGCGCTTCCCGCCGCCATGGCCGGAATCCAGTTTCTGATCGACGGGAAGACGCTCGTCGGCGCTATCCTGGTCACCCTCGCGGTGTTGCTCGTCGTCATCCAGCATCACATGACGACGCCGTCGGACCTCCCCGAACTGGCCGCCAAACGAGTCGTCGGATCGGTCGTCAGCGAACCGGAATCCGAGGACGAGGACCGCGACATCGTGGACGTGACTCCCGAGGACGAACGGAAGTAGTGTTCAGGCATCAACAGTTATTCCGCTGGAGCGACTATCGGACCGATAGATGTCGGACCTCTTTCTCGGACTTATTCACGCCGTCAACTTCGTAGTCGAGGGCGTCCTGAGCGTTTACGCTCGAGTAACTAGTTCCGAAGCGGACGCAGACGGCGACGCGACCGACGAGCGCTCGATAACCGACTCCAACGATACCCACTGAGCGCGCCGGTGGCCGCTACTCCTCGAGCAACGCCCGCGGCTCGAGCGAGCGCGACGGCGACGCCAGATAGGTCGCCCGCTCACCCTCGTCGCCCTTCACGAGGAGGTCGGCGATCCGCAGCCAGCGGTCCCCCTCGACTCGCACTGCCGACTCGAGTCGGACGACGCTCCCTGGCTCGATCTCGTCGCCGCCTGCGAGCGGTCGCTCTCGGGGCTCGAGCCCGACGCCGCCGACTCGCGTCGCGACGGCATCGGGATCCTCGAAGCCGAACGCGCGGACCTCTGCCTCGAGGTCGGCCTCGACGGCGGTCACCGACTCGCTGTCGGCGGTCAACATCGCCGCCGCGGAGCGAAACGACTGGGTCGCGCCGACGTGGGCCCGCCGCTCCCGACCGCCGTCGCCGTCGACGACGAGCGTGCGGACGAGCCCCCCGTGGTAGCCGCCCGGACCGCGGGGTGCCGTCTCGAGGACGATCGGCTCGGCGGGGCGAAGCGGTTCGTCGGCCGCGTCGGCACCGCCAACGGAACCAGCGGCGACGGTTGCGTCGCGACTCGAGGGCGCGTGTCCGGAATCGGGATTGACGACGGTGTTGCCCGCGGGAAACGCGCCCGCTGCCACGATGCCCTCGTCGATCGCCGTCCGGAGCCGGGACGGGGTCACGGCGTCGCCGTCGGCCACGAGGTGGCCGTCCTCGATCGTCGCGTCTGCGAGCAGTGCGGCCCCTCGACGGATGCCGGCGCCCGCGGCAGTCTGGGCGGCGGCGATCCGCTCGCGTTCGGCCGTCGTCTTCGCCGCGCGAGCGCGTTCGAGCACGTCCGTCGAGGCCGGTTCGAAGCCGGCCTCCTCGAGGTAGAGCGCGGCGTCGTGAGGGAGCCGCGCCGGCGTCAGAACCGTCCCGGCGGCGACGCGATCGGCCAGTTGCGAGGCGAGCGCTCGAGCGGGATGGGTCGACGCGTCGGCGGCCGTGGCCGTGAACCACTCGCGCGTGTCACCGTCGAACGCGACAGCCGTGAGCGGTTGCTCCCGCTCGGCCGCTGACTGATCGCTGCGTTCCTCGAGCACCACTTGACAGTACCGGAGCCCCGGATCGCGCGGAAAACCGACGTGAACGAACGCGACGGCGCCGCGGCGCTCGAGGGTTTCGGCAAGACGCGACTCGAGGCGGTCGGCGACGCTCCCCGTGGGTTCGGTAGCGGCGTCGCCGTCGCTGGCGTCGTCGCTCTCGCCGATCGAATCGGCGTCGGTCACGGCGCTTCGGCTTCGACCTCGTTGTCGTCCGCCTCGGCGTCCTGGGGTTGCTGGGCCTGCTCGACCAGTTCCTCGAGGGGCATATCGGTCAGCCGGTTGTTGAGCAGGACGTCGATCGGCAGCGTCGGCGCGCCGTCGACTAAGTTCTCGAGGAGGACGAGCCGTTCGCGGGCCCGAGACATGCCGACGTAGAAGACACGGCGCTCGTTGTCAGTGAGAACGGGGACGGGGGAGGTGTTCTTGGTGAACTCCTCGACGCCGGGGACGTCCTCGGGGTCGTCGACGGTGGCGACCATCTGCTCGACGACCTTCTCGGTGAGGTCAGTGCCGACGATGACGTGGTCAGCCTCACGACCCTTCGCGGAGTGGATCGTGCCGACACGGACGCGGTCGGTTTCCATGCCGAGGTACTCGCCGATCGCGAAGTACGACCGGATACTCTTCTTCTGGAAGTTCGTGACCTTCCGGACCATGTCGCCCGCGGAGGCGGGACCGGGCATGAACGGAACGTGGTCCGCGACGACGTCGGCGGGGATCACGAGCTCCTCGAGGTCGTCGATGCCGGCCTCCTCCTGGCGGTCGTCGATGGTATCGAACAGGTCGTCGCGCTCGTTGGTCCCGAAGGCCGACTCCTGAAGCATGTCGGCGAGCCGTCGGGCCTGCAAGCCGGTGACGTCCTCGCCCTCGTCGATGGCCTCGACGGCCCGGACGTACTGGGTGAGTCGATCGGTCCACATCCGCTGGTCGGTCAGCGACGTGAACGGCACGCCCTCCGTGATGAACTCGTCGATGAACTGGAACATCTGGTAGCGCGCCCGGAACAGGATCATGACGGTGCCGTCGGTCTGATCGAGGGTCCGACGCACGTTCCGGACGACGTCGAGCATCGAGGCGTTCGCTCGCGCCTCGACGGCGCCGCCCTCCTTGCGGGGCTTTAGGTCCTTGTCCTGACGGGTCTCGATGTGGCGGATCTCCTTGTTGACCGCGTTGAGGACGTTCGAGGGGAGTCGGTAGGAATTCGGGAGAATAACGTCCTCGTCGACCTGCTCGTCGAGCAGGAGCGCGGGATCAGCGCCCTGCCAGGAGTAGACGACCTGGTCGTCGTCGCCGGCGATCAGTACCTGCCGCATGTGGGGTTTCCACTCCTCGTAGACGTCGTACTGCAGCGTGGTGATGTCCTGAAACTCGTCGATCACCAGGAAGTCGACGCTCGGAAGCAGGGAGCGCTGTGCGACCCGCTCGAGCATGTCCGCGAAGCCGATCTTGCCCTCCTCGCCCTTGTAGGAGCGCCAGGCGCGGATCGCCTCGGGGACGTCGATCCGGTCGTCGTCGCTGGGCCAGGTCGGGGTGTACTTGTTGCCCTCCTGGGCGTTGGGATCGATTTCGGGCGGCAGTCGCACTTCTTCGTCGTTCCACTGGAAGGGGACGTCGTACCAGTCGGTGACGTCACGTCGGGTCCGCTGGAGCCACTGGCTGGTCGCGATGACCTTGTTACCGATCGTCGTCGACCGGGCGGTGCGTCGACCGGCGCCCGAGTACTCGTCCTCGTACTCGAGGCCGTACTCCTCGCAGAACTCCTCCTTGTCGGACTCACCGATGACGTCGCTTCGAGAGAGGTCCAGCAGCTCGTAGGCCTTCGCGTGCATCGTACAGACGTTGCCCTGCAGTGCGCGGGGGCTCTCGCCGAGTCGCTCGGCCAGTCGCTCGCGAACCTCCTGTGCTGCTGCGCGCGTGTATGAGACGACGAGGATATCCCGGAAGGTCACACCCTCCTCCTCGAGGATCTCTTCGACGTGGTCGAGCAGGGCAGTAGTCTTCCCGCTGCCCGGACCACCGAACAACCGGGTCACCTTCGTCTCCGTGGTAGCCATTATCCCTGTTCAGGGTCGCAATACCCATAAGTCACGTGGGTTTTGGTCGGCAAAAATCGACGGCCGTTCGCCGACGGAAACGGATCGGGACCGACGGTCAGGGGTTCCGCGGGGAGCGGGCGGTTCGAACGTCGGCGCCGTCACGGATCTTGTCCTGACAGTCGGGACAGACCCGCGGGTCGTCGACGTCGCGCGGCGTGAACACGCGTGCGTAGGCATCCGTTACGAACGCGCCGCAGTTCTGGCATTCCGGCATTGTTCTCAGCGAACTATAGGGTAACCATACGTTATAGTTGTATCGCATGTTTGGCGTTGAAATTACGGCCAAACGAGCGGCTGATGCTCCGTTTACAGGACGGCACGCACTGTTCCGTTTCGATTCAGCGGACGCGAAAAAACGAGCGACGTAGCGTCGTGTTACGGCGTCGGTTCCCACCCACAGACGGTACAGGTCGTGGCGGACGTATCGTGCAGGCCGCCACACTCGGGGCACTGCTTCTTATTATACTCCTGCTCCCACCCGACTCGTTCTACGGTGTGACCGCGGTCCGAGAGGAATTGGTCGATGACGTCGTCACCGCCGCCATTGGGTGAGGTTGCCATAGGTGTGTCAATGGCTGCCACAGTATTAAACGATTGGGTTGGCACCCAGATCTGCCTCGAACTCCGAACGCCATCGGCGGCCGAACGACGGACGATCGATCGCTCCGATCGACTCGAGAACTGTTCCAGCACCGCTGGCACGACCCGCGGACTTTTCTCGGTCTCGGTCCAACTATCGCTCATGAGCGACCTGCGCCTCGATGCGACCCAACTCGATCGCTACTCGAGACACGTCATCATGGATGAGATCGGGCCCGAGGGCCAGCAACGGCTGCTCGATGCCAGCGTCCTCGTCGTCGGAGCGGGCGGCCTGGGCTCGCCGGCGATCCAGTACCTCGCGGCGGCGGGGGTCGGCCGGCTGGGGATCGTCGACGACGACGTCGTCGAGCGGTCGAACCTGCAGCGCCAGATCGTCCACGGCGACGGCGACGTCGGCCGTCCGAAGGTCGAGAGCGCGGCCGACTACGTCGACGCGCTGAACCCGGACATCGACGTCGAGACCCACGAGACCCGCATCACGGCCGACAACGTCGGCGACCTCGTGAGCGGCTACGACATCGTCTTAGACGCCAGCGACAACTTCGGCACCCGATACCTGCTCAACGACCACTGCGTCCTCACCGAGACGCCGCTGTCCCACGGCGCGATCTACCGCTTCGAGGGGCAGGTCACGACGTTCACGAACGAGCGCGGGGACGGCGTCGACGACTCCCCGCCCTGCTACCGCTGTATCTTCCCCGAGGCGCCCGAGCCGGGCACCGTCCCCGACTGCGCCACGACCGGCGTCCTCGGCGTCCTTCCCGGCACCGTCGGCTGCATTCAGGCCACCGAGGTCGTCAAGTACATCCTCGGAAAGGGCGAGCTCCTCGAGGGGCGCCTGCTGATGTACGACGCAATGGCCATGAGCTTCGAGGAGGTGCCGATCCAGTCGAACCCGACCTGTCCGGTCTGTGGCGACGAGCCCGAGATCGAGTCGGTCGAGGACGTCAGCTACGAGGGGAGCTGCGAGATCTCCGCGGACTGAACGGACACGCCAGCCCCGATCTACGTCCCGATTACTCCAGCCTGAGAAACCACGGTGCGGTGGCGCGCGCTGGACCGCGGTGAGGCGGCGTTGTGCGACTGGAGAGAGCGCCGACGAACCGCGGTCCGAACGCGCGCGAGGTCTTCACGAACGGAGTGAGTGAAGGCTTGGAAGACACTGTGCGTCTTCCAGTGGATGAGCGACCGGAGGAAGCATTAGCGCGGGAACTCTGGTCCCGCGAACCATCCGAACGGGTGCTTCGCACCCGTGAGGAGAAATCGGCTGGGGAGGGCGTGGCGATTCCCCGTTGCCACAAGCAGCAGAAACTCGCGTTCATCCAAACGCCGTTCGAAACGCGTCTCGGAACAGATGCGGCCAGCTTCACCGAGGAACCCGGTGGGGAAAGATCGATCCCGCTATTCCGCGTCGTCGGCCAGTCGCTGCTGACACGCCTCGAGGATCGCGACCTGTCGCTCGAGCAGGTCGCCGGTGATTTCGTCGTTCGTATCGACTCCCGCTTTGGTCGCGTCGACCGTTTCCTCGAGTTGCGTCTGCATCGATCGGAGCAACTCGAGGTGGACCGAGAGCTGTTGGTCGAACTCGTCGGCCGGGAGGTCGGCGTGTGTGTCCTCGAGAGCGGCGATCGCCTCGTCCACCGACCGGGACGAGCCAGGGTCGGAACCGGTACCGCCACCCAGCAGCGCACCGACGATATCGAAGTAGCCGCTGGTCGCCGCCTGCGTCGCCTCGAGGCCCTGCTGTTGCATTCGGAGCGGCGTCTCGACAGCCGAGGGGGCGGCGGCCTGCTGGGCGGCGAGGCCCTGTTTGACCAGTTCCTGTCCGCCGGTCATCGCGGCCCGCTGTGTCGCGACCACAGCCGCGAGCGGCGAGCCCGCTCGATCGTATCGGTCGGTCGTCTCGCGATCGGTCTCGCTCTCAGCAACGGGGAGATCCGGCTCGTCGACGCGCTCTCTAGCGACTGCTCCGTCCGCCGACTCAGTGTCAGTCTCCTGGTCGGCGAGCGTCTCCGGATCGATCCCCGGTTCCGAACCCGCATCTTCGTCGGCATCGACGGCGGATTCGATGTCGACGCCGGGGGCGACGTCCGTCGGCGACTGCTGTTCGTCCGAAGACATCGACTCGTCTCGAGTCGCCGCGTCGTCGACGGTCGATTCCGGTGACTCGAGTTCGGTCTCCGGCCGAGGATCGGACGCGGGACCCGAGCGAGCGTCGACGTCGGGATCCAGGTCCGTCTCGGGACGGGCGTCGGGCCGCGATCCCGAATCACCCGTCGCGGCCGACTCGATGTCGACGCCCGTATCGACCGCATCGGTGAGGTCCGTCGATTCGGTTTCGCTCGAGGACCCCTCGCGGTCGGCGTCAGGGGTCGATTCCGCGGCCGACTCGAGGTCGAGACCGGTGTCGACCGCCTCGGCGACGTCCGCGTCGTCGCTCGAGTCGCTCTCCGTTCGGTCCGCATCGTCAGACTGCTCGTCGTCGCCGGACGCTACCGCGGCGTCGATATCGGTGCCGGCGTCCAGTTCGCTGGCGAGATCCGTCTCCTCGGTCGCCGGTTCCGCCGCATCGTTGCTCGAGTCGCTCGCTGCCGGCTCCGCAGCCGAGTCAGTGATGGCTCCGCCGTCAGCGTCGTCCTCGCGGGCGGCGTCGTTCTCGCGGTCGGTGTCGGCCGGCGACTCCATCTCGGCGTGGTCGGGCGCCGACTTTGCCTCCCCGACCGGCGTGTTCTGGACGCCCGCACGATCCATCTCGTCGGGAGAGTCCCTGTCTCGAGATTCGCTCGTTTCGTCGTCCGACGACTGTGTGTCGGCGGTTTCGGCGTCCGAGTCGCTTTCCGTGTCCGTCTCGAGTGGCTCCGTCGTCTCGATCCCGCTTGACGTCTCGGCCGTGTCGATCTCGTCGCGTGAGTCGCGATCGCCGGGACCGGCTATCGAGTCATCCGCCGTCGAGTCGTCGGTCCCACCCATCGGTTCGATCGCGTCAGAGTCGGCGGCGGCATCCGTCGACTCGTCCAGTTCCGGATCGCCGGGGGCATCTATCGGCTCGCCCATCTCCGGTTCGTCGGGAGTCTCGATCGACTCGTCGGTCTCCGACTCGACGATCACGGACGGCTCCGCTGGCTGTGTTGTCGTCTCCGACTGCTCGTCGTCGGCTTCGGACGGTTCGGACTCCGCGGTAGCAGTATCGGCGGGCCCGGCGGGCTCGTCGGTCCGCTCGGCCGCGTTCCCTGTCACGTCTCCCTCCTCGTTGACGGTATCTCGCTGTGCGGCCCCGCGCATCTCCTCGGTGAGTTCGGCGTCCAAGTCGCGTTCTGCAGCGTTCGCGGGCTCGTCCTCCGCTCGAGACGCCGACTCCGTCGCGTCGGAGACGTTCGACGGTGTCGATGCGGCCGTATCGACATCCGCTGGCTCGTCTGGCGATCGGTCAGTCGACGTCGTCTCGCCCGCCGCGGCCGTCTCGAGGCGGATCGCCTCGCTCGAGATCGCGTCGACGGCGTCCTCGTGGATCGCGACGGTGTCCTCGTGGCTCCCGCTCCAGCCGAGGGCGGCCCTGATCGAGTCGACGAGGCCGGTCCGGGGTTCGACGCGAACGGTATCGTCCTCGACGGACGCGACGGTCCCGATCACCTCGCCGGACTCGTTCTCGACGGTTTTCTCGAGATCGTCGTCAGTAAACGTGGCGCTCATGGGAGACTCTCGGGCCGCTGCGAGGCAAGCCACTGCTGCCTGCACCCGCGGGCCGCGTCAGAACCGCCGCTCTGACGGGTCGACACGGTGGGATCGTCGCTCGAGACCGAGACTCGTCAGCGTCCGGGCGGGTCGAACTCGGTCTGTTCCGACCGCGGTTCGGGTCCGGTATCGTCCCTGACGGCGCGGAATGCCCGGCGGTATCTGGCGATCTTCCGGTAGAGGAACGCGCCGATGGCGAGGTCGAACAGGACCACGTAGCCGATAAACGCCGCGCCGAAGGGAAGCGGGGTAGCGCCGGTGATGAGCTCCGGGACGATGCCGACCGTGACGTTGTACGTGCCGTGGATGAACGCGGCGATCAACAGCCCCTTAGTGACGATCGAACCGGCGTGCTCGGGGTTGAACTTCGCGAGCCCGAGGTAGTAGCCCGCGATCGCCGAGTAGATGACGTGGCCGGGGCCGACGAGCGCCCGGACGGTCGTGGTTCCGGCGGCGACGGTGAGGAGGCCGCCGTCGGCCGTCGCGACCGCGCCGGAGATGTAGAGGGTGTTCTCGATCGCGGCGAACCCGAGGCCGGCGACGGCGCCGTAGACCGCGCCGTCGATGACGGCGTCGAACGCCTCGCTCCGGTACGCGAAGAATCGGATCGCGAGCAGTTTCACCGTCTCCTCGACGGGACCGACGATCAGGTAGAAAAAGAGGACCATCCCGACGGAGCCGAGCGTCTGAAAGCTCGGACTGAACAGGGAGTTGACGACGGCCGCGAACGTCGCGAACAGCACGGCCAGCACGAAGGTCGCGACGAGCAGCGTGAGCGGTTCGTTCGTCGTGATATCCGAGTACCAGATGAAGGCCGCGAGGATCGCCGCCGGAACGACCGAGAGCCCGAAGAAGAGGGCGATGAAGATCGATCCCTCCTCGAGGACGAGCAGCGCCGGTTGGACCAGCAGGGCGACCGTGATCGCGAACGCGACCGCGAGCACGATCGTCTGTAGCCCGTAGTTGATCGCGGTGTAGATCGTGTACGCGAATCGATCGAGGAGCGATCGCGGCTCCCACGTCGAGACGTCGTACAGATCGGTCGACTCCTCGCTGGCCGCTTCGACCGGATCGCGCCTGCGTGCCATACGCAAGTGTATACGAGCCGGCCCAGTATAGGTTCGGCACACGGACTCAAGTGGTGTGTACCCGACGGCGTTCAGACACACCGTAGCTGTGAGAGAGCCCAACTCGGAATCCACAAAGGCCCGCCCCGCGTATCGGCGCCCATGCACTTCGATCAGCGAACCCAGCAGGCGCTTCGCGACGTCGGCCTCGAGACCGACGATCTCCGGGCCGCCTCGGAGGCGGTCGTCGAGGCCGTCGCGGCCGACGCGGCGGCCCTCGAGGAGTTCTTCGACGAACGCGATACCGTTTACTCGGACATGGACATGGCTCACTCGTCCTCAGAGTATCCTGAACACACCGTCGAGTACCTCGACCTGACGACCCACGCCGACGAGATGCGGGGCTGGCTGCGGTTCGACACGTGGGGCGTCTACGTCGAGGACGGCCGCGTGCTGCCCGACGAGTCGGTCGAACTGACGCTCGGACCGACGATCAACGGCCGCGTTCGGTTCGCGCCGGACCGCGAGACGCTGCGGTGATCCCCAGTATGGAGGGACAGCGATGACGACGGGACGCGTTCGCGGCATCTACACCACTGCGATCACGCAGCTTCTTCGCAACCGCGGCCTCGAGGTCGTCCAGGCCTCCGATCCCATCCGGGAGCGGTTCGATGCGTCGTTCGAGGCCGCGCCGGCCGACGTGGCGATCGAGACGACTCGGGACCGACAGGGCGTCGAACTCTCGGGCGACCCCGACGCGGTCGAGACGGTCGCGAGCGAACTCGAGTCACTCGCGATCGATAGCTTCCGCTGGGACGACGACGTCCCCCGCGGCGCGGTCTTCGACTGCGAGGTCGTCGACGCCGGCGGCGGGGGCGGGGCGACGGTCGACCTCGGCGACGGCCGACGAGGCTACCTCCACTACGACGACGTCGACGGCTACGTCGACTCGGGGAACCGCTACCGGGTTCAGGTCACCGAGCCCGTGCCGCCGTGGGCCGGCGACGATCCGCGCGTCGAGCCGACGCTCGAAGTCGGGGACGGCCTCGTCGCCCTCTCGCGAGATCGGACCGGCGTTTCAGCGGCACTCCGGGGTGAGCGGGCCGACGAACTCGTCGGCATGACCGACCTCCTGTCGGTCGACGTCCCCGACGATTGGGGCGTGCGCTGGCAGGGAACGGCGGCCGACGCTGACCTCGAGGCGATGGGAACCGCCCTCGAGCGCGCGGTCGATCGGGCGCTGGAACTCGAGGACGCGCTCGCCGACGCGCCCGAGACGCCGGGCGAACCGGGGCGACTCGCCGCGCCGCGGGCGACGACGTGGGCCTGGTTCGGCCGCGAGTCGCGGTTCGCGCTGGACGGGGTGCGCCGCGAGGTCGAGACGACGATGGCGGGCCACCACCGGACCAAGGCCGCCGACCGGGCCGTGAGCGCGGCCGTCGACTTCGCGGAAGCCGTCTGCGACTCTCCCGGCGAGAGCGGCGACGACGGCGACGGGTTCCCCTTCGGCGCCGTCTCCAGCCAGTTCGGACCGACGACCGGCGACCGCCTCGAGATCGGCCACGGCAAGCCCGACGGGCGACTCATCTCGCTCGGCCGCGGCGAGGTGACCGACTGGGACGCCGACGGCTCGGTCACCCTCGAGCGGTCGATGCGCGGCGGCGGCAGCTACGACGCGCTCGGCGTTCCGAAAGAGGAGGGTGACGTCGCCGTCACGAAGTTCCGCGAGGGTCGCTGGTGGTATCCGACGACGTACAAGGACGAAACCGGGACGGCGAAGGGAACGTACGTCAACGTCTGTACGCCCGTCGAACTGTTCCCCGACGCGGCGCGATACGTCGACCTCTACGTCGACGTGATCCGCCACGCCGACGGGACGGTCGAGACCGTCGACGCGGACGAACTCGAGGCCGCGGTCGACGACGGCCACGTCTCCGAGGAACTAGCCGAGAAAGCGACGAACGTCGCGGCAGCCGTCGAACGGGCGCTCTCGAAGTGAGAGTGGATCGAGGGCGGGGTTTCACCGGATCGCCGGAAGTAACGCTCGAGCGTCGGAGACGTCGGCTCAGTCCGAGACGCTCGCGACGTCGCCCTCGTCGGTCGCGGAGTCGGTCGGCAGCAGATGGACGTAGTCGTCGAGATCGAGGGCGAACTCGCGGTTCGTCGGCGGCTGGACCCATCGGAACTTGAACTCGGAACCGTGTTCCTCGCCGCCGTCAGTGACGGTGTGGGTCCAGCGGTCGCGCGGTTCGTGGACCGTCGCGTGGAAGAAGTGCCGGACGTACCGCTTGGGCGGCGACTCGCGGCGGGTCCAGACGTCGGTCGTCAGCTTCGTCGCTCCGTTTAACGTGCCGAGACCGCTCTCCTCGACGACCTCCCTGAACAGCGCCTCCGCGGGCGATTCGCCGGCCTCGAGTGTCCCCTTCGGGATCTGGAGGCCGTCGTGACCCGGCCCCTCGAAGACGAGGAGTTCACCCGTCTGTCGGGTGACGTAGGCGCACGCCTTCTGTACGTACGTGACGTTACTCATGATACGATACGCACACCGTTCTCCCGTAAAAACCCTGTCCCGTAGTATGTTAAAAGACACTAAGGATATTGCACGTCCGATTCGGAATCGAGAGAGAAACGAAACGGACGTACTGGGAGATTAGTCCGAAGCGATCGTCGCGTCGACGTCCTCGACCCGCTCGTCGTCGTCGAGGTGCGTAAAGAGCGTCGCCAGCGCCGGCCCGGAGACGTTGTGCCAGACGCTGAACAGCGCCGGGATCAACGCGGCGCCGGCGCTGAAGTGCGCGGTGGCGAGGGCGACCGCGAGCCCGCTGTTCTGGAGGCCGACCTCGAACGCGCAGGCCCGCGATCGATCCTCGGCCATGCCCGTCGCGCGGCCGACGGCGTAGCCGGAGCCCAGTCCGAGCCCGTTGTGCAGGACGACCGCGAGGAAGACGAGGGCGCCGGCGCCGAGGATCGTCTCGACGTTGAGTCCCACGACAGCCGCGACGATCGCGACGATCGCGACCACGCTGATCGCCGGGAAGACGGAGAGCCCCGCTTTCGCGACGACTGGCGCGCGCCTGTCGAGGACGTAACGCAGCGCCAGTCCGCCGATGACCGGCACTAGGACGACCTGTACGATCGACTCGGCCATCTCCGCGAACGTGACCGAGATCGACTCGCCGGCCAGCAGGACGATCCACGCCGGCATCACCACCGGCGCGGCGATCGTCGTCACCGTGGTGATCGACACCGACAGCGCGACGTCGCCGCGTCCGAGGTAGGTCATCACGTTCGACGCCGTCCCGCCGGGCGCCGCGCCGACCAGGATCAGACCGAGGCCGATCTCCCACGGCAATCCGAGCGCGACGACGAGCACGTACGCGATCGTCGGCATCAGGAGCCACTGGGCCAGTGCGCCGACGGCGACGTCCCGCGGGCGCGCTACGATCCGGCGGAAGTCGTCGGGGGTCAGCGTCAGCCCCATGCCGAGCATGACGATCCCCAGTAGCGGCGTGATGTACGGGGCGATCGGCGTGAAGAGATCGGGCGCGTACAGCGCCAGGGGCGCCGCGATCACCACCCAGAGGACGAAGTACTTGCTCGTGAACTCACCGATCCGCTCGAGAGTGGTATGCAAACGCATTCGACTGAGTCCTCTGGGTGTCCGGACTATGAAAACTCCGGCTTCCGTGTTCGTTCGGGACGCTGAACCGAGAGGGCCGGCGAATCGAGGGCCGTGACCGCTCACCGATCGGCCGTTACCGTCGAAAACGACGTTGTCGTCGATCGAACGCTCCGATCACCGCATTCCGAGCGCAGTACCCGTCGGTATCAAACCGCGAAGTGTTCGCCGGAGACCGATCGCCCGCACACCGGACAGCCGCTCGACAGCGTCGCCTCTCGCATCGGATCGGTCACCGGTATCGCTCGCCGACAGTCCGGACAGGTAAACTCGTAGGTATTCATGGCCGTGTTCCTCCGGATACTGGTACGTCCGCGTCGGGGATAGGGTGGGTACCCGGATATAGAGGGAGTTATATACCGGCGACGCTCGTCCCGGCCGACCGAACGCCGTCCGCACCGGGGAAGAGCGGGATGCGGACCGGCCCGCGGCCGGCCGCCGGCGCACGGGCGACCGACCCACACGTATTTCGGTGATGCCGATCGAAGTTGTAATACTGATGACCCGTCGAACGCTCCTGACGGGCGCGACCGGGACGCTGGGGCGCGCGCTGCGGCCGCGTCTGCGCGATGCGGGCCATGACGTAGTCGCGGCGAGTCGATCTCCGCCGTCGACCGACAGGGCCGACGTGGAATGGGTCCGAACGGATTTCGCCGCGGAAACGGGAATCCGCGACGCCGTGTCGGACGTCGACGTGGTCGTCCACGCCGCGACCGCGCCGCGGGGCGACACCGAGTCGGTCGACGTTCGCGGCACCGAACGGCTGCTCGTGGCGGCGGCCGACGCCGGCGTCTCGAATTTCGTCTACGTCTCGATCGTCGGCGTCGACGAGATTCCGTACTCGTACTACGAACACAAGCTGACGGCCGAACGGATCGTCGCGGAGAGTCCCGTTCCGTCGACCATCGTGCGGGCGACCCAGTTCCACTCGTTCGTCCACGATATCCTCGAGACGATCGCGCGCGTGCCGATCTGGCCGCTCCCGACTGGGATCCGACTCCAGCCGATCGACGTCGGCGAGGCGGCGGCAGCGATCGCCGACTACGCGACGCCGGAGGCGGCCGGACGAGCGCCCGACGTCGGCGGGCCCGAGATACTGACCGTCCGCGAACTCGCGGAGACCTACCGCGAGGTCCGCGGGCTCCGACGGCCCATCGTTCGACTCCCGCTGCCGGGAGAGGTCGCCGCCGGCTTCCGGTCTGGCGCGGCCTGCTGTCCGGATCGAACCGTCGGGACCACGACGTGGGGGACGTGGCTCGAGTCCGCGCATCGCGACCGTCTCGCGGCGGGCGGACACCGATAGGAGCTGCCACGCCAGCGATCGCCACTCACCACAGGTTCGCGAGGACGAGAGTGACCTGGATGACCAGCAGCGACAGGAGGACCGTCAGCACTGCCAGTTCGTAGTGGCCCCGCTCTCTATCGCCCGCCTCGGTGCGCACGAGGACGTTCGCGAGTCCTCGAAACGCGCCGACCGCGACGGCGACGAGGATCGGGAACGCGGCGAGTGCGATCGTCGTCGGTGCGTACTCCGGTCCGTAGTAGGTGCCGACGCTCCAGCGGATTCGGAGCGTCTCTCCGAGGAGGCCGGCCGCCGCGAGGCTTACGGCGGCGCTGACGGCGACCAGCGCGAGCCCGCCGCCGGCGGTCGGTCGAAGCGGACTCGAGCCCGTCAGTCGGGTCCACAGCCAGCCCGCCGCGCGGCGCGTGATCCTCGTCGAATCGGTTCGATCGTCGATCGCTCGAGTCGATGGCGACATACGAATACCGACGCGTTCGGGGACGAAAGACCGTCGAGCACGACTGCAGCGGCTGCAGTCGTGAAAACCCCTTTATGTCAGTTCTCGGTAGACGTTGCTACCGTGAGTGAGGAGCCGGACGTCGAGACGATCGGGACCCTGCTGGAGGACCCGACGGTGCGCACGATCCTCACCCAGACGAGCCAGGAACCCATGTCAGCGACCACCTTGAGCGACCGCTGTGACGCGTCCAAACCGACGGTGTACCGGCGGCTCGACGACCTCCGCGAGTGTGGACTCCTCGTCGAGCAAACGAAACCGGATCCCGAGGGCGGCCACCATCGGACCGTCTACGCGACGAACTTAGAGCGGATCACGATCGAACTCGAGGACGACGGGTTGTCGCTTCGGATCGACCGCCGGACGGATATCGCGGATCGGTTCACCGATCTCATCGAGGGGATCTAGCGTGCAGTCGACACCGCTGCAGCTCTGGGAACCGGCGGCGACGGAGTGGCTCGTGACGTTCGTTCAGGCGACCGACGTGCTGAGCGCCTGCATCGGCTTGTTCATCGCGTATCAGGCCTACCGCGGCTACCGGCGAAACGACAGCCGACCGATGCTGGTCATCGCTATCGGGTTCACACTCGCGCTCGCCGTGCCGTTCCTGCTGGTCGTGCTCTACGCGACGCTTCCGTTCCTCTCGGAGACGGCGATCGCCGTCCTCAGTCAGCTCAGTCAGCTGTCGGGGCTGGTCGCGATCCTCTACGCGCTCCGGATGCCCTCCTGACACGGCCGCCGCATCGAGGACGCCGACTCGAGGCGAACATTCAAGGTGAAACGTTAACGTCCCTCACGAACTATGCCAACCGATGTCGACGTTAAACGACGAGATGGCCGACGTGCGGTCGGAGGTCGATGACGTCCGCAACCGGCTCAGGGAGGACGTCCCCGACCTCTTCGCGTTCGACGTCACGGTCGGCAACATCGCGTACAACGCCAACAGTAACAGCGTCTCGGTCACCGTCGAACCGAGCTCTCGAGCGCGAGAGCAGCTCTCGGACGAACTCGGCGGAGTCAACGTGAAAACTGAGGGACATCTCGAACTCGAGTTCAGACTGACGAACACCGATCGAGAGTAGTCGCTCCCGCGACGTACTCGAGGTCGAAAACGCGCTCAGTCGGCTGCCAGTTTGTCGAGGCCGGCCGACTCGATGTCCGCGCCGTCGACGGAGGAGCGAAGCGAGTCCATGCCGTCGTCGCGGTCGATGTCGAAGTCGTTCTCGTAGAGTTCCTCGACGCGGCTCATCTCCTCCGCGGAGAGCTTCGGGACGTCGCTGGCGGCGGCCCACTCGTCGATGTCGCCTTTCGTGCGGAACGTCGGGGTGACGGTCGCGACGGAGTCGTGGGAGAGCAGCCACGCGATCGAGGCCTGCCCCATCGTTCGTTCGCCGTCCCGCTCGAGAAACCGAAGCTGCTCGAGTTTCTCCCAGCCGGTCTCGTACCACTCGTCGGGGCGGAAGCCGCGGTGGTCGCCCTCGCCGAGTTCGGTGTCGGGGGTGACCTGCTCGTTGAGAATCCCCGAGGAGTGGGGAACGCGGGGGATGAGGCTCGTCGACGAGCCCGTCTCCTCGATCGTCTCGAGGAAGTGGTTGCCGACCTCCTGCTCGAGTACGTTCCAGACGAGTTGGACGGAGTCGAACTCCTCCTCGATGGCGAGGTCGCCCTCCGCGAGCCAGCCGATCGAGGGCCCTAACGCGAGGCCGGTCGCGTCGATCAGCCCTTCCTCCTCGAGTTCGTCGAGGAGTTCGAGCACGTCGGGCGTGATCTCGTCGACGTCGGCGTTATGCAACTGGAGGACGTCGACGGAGTCGACGCCGAGCCGATCGAGGCTCTGCTCGACGGCGTCCCGGAGGTACTCGGGGTCCATCTCCTTTGGCAGTTCGCCGTGGCCGGCCTGGGGATTGTTGTAGAAGTCGTAGCCGACCTTGGTGGCGATCGTGACCTCGTCCCGAACCTCGGAGAGGGCCTCGCCGACCAGTTCTTCGCTGCGACCGTGGCCGTAGACGTCGCCGGTGTCGAAGTAGGTGATCCCCTGCTCGACGGCGTACCGGAGCATCTCGAGGGCGTCGTCTTCCGAGCGGTCGCCCCACCAGTCGGTGCCGACGACCCACGCGCCGAAGCCGACTTCGCTGACCTCGACGCCGGAGTCGCCGAGTTCCTGGTATTGCATAGTCGCCCGTTCGTATCGAGGGGACTTATGGGATGCGGAATATCGCTTTTCGGATCCCGAAATATGATGGGTGGGTTCGTAATCACTCGAGACGGATTCTGACTTCGCGATCCGAACGACTCATTGGAGTCGGATCCCACCGTTCTGCATGGCAATTCAGGGAGACCGCCGCCTCGAGTACGCCGCCCTGGGACTCGCCGTGCTCGTCGTCCCCGTCACGGCGGTGGTCGTCCTCGAAGTCACCGCCATCTCACGGTTCGATCCGAGCCGGATCACCAGTTGGGCGGTCGTCGGCGGCGTGCTGCTCGCGCTCGCAGCAATCGCCCTTCCGGCCGTCCTTCTCACCGGCTGGCAGTCCGCACAGCGGACGGCACGCGAGGAGACTACTCGGGACCGACGGTCGTAGCCGTCCACTCGAACGGAACGGCGTCTCACGCAGTCGCCACTCGAGTTACTCGTCTTCGTCGTCGCCGTCTTCGGTCGCCTCGTTCTCGTCGTCGGTGCTGTCGGCTTCCTCGCCCGGTTCGACCTTCATGTCCGAGGCGTCCTCCTCGGGCGTCTCCTCGGGTTCGGTCGCGTCGGTCTGGGAGGGCTGGGCCTGTTCGGGGTCGGGACCCGTCGCTTCGGCGGTCTCCTCTGCCATGGCCGTATCGGAGACGTCGACCTCGACCGTCTCGTCGTCGTCGCCGGTGTCCCGGCGCGGATCCTCTTCGTCGCCTACGTGGTCCGGTTTCGTGCGCGTCTCTTCCTCGTCCGTCTCGTCGCTGAACTCGATGCGCGAGCCCGTCTCGCCCTCGTCGCCGAGCTGTGCCGACTCGTGGACGTCCCCGTCGGCGTCGATTTCGGACTCCTGTCCGGAATCGGGGCGCTTGGCGGCCGCGTGGGCCGCGTCGGAGACGTCCTTCCCGTCGGTCCCGCCCTCGATCTCGTCTAAGGTCGGCCGGAACGTCTCCGCCTCGTCCCCGCCGCGGTTCCGCAGCCCGTAGCTGAGCAGGCCGGCGGCGACGGCAGCCTTCGGAATCGCCCGCAACTGTCCCTTCCCGAGCGATTTGAGTGCCGAGAGGAGCACCACGCCGCCACCCAGCAACGGCACCATGGATTTGAAGTCGCCGCCGACGATCGACAGCGCCGTGTCTATCGGAACGTCTACGTCGTACTCGTCGAGTTTCTCGGTCGCTTCCGTCGGGAGTTCCGTCGCCAGGTCGTGATCGTGTTCCTCGGACATTGAATGAACCTCCGCGCACGCTGCGCTCGTGGCGGCTACACCCCCCGGACGGTTGAAGCTTGGACCGGCAACTGAAGCTGAACGTCGAGGGATCGACGACCGATCGCTGTCAGCCGGTCGGCGAACAGTCAGCCGAGCGAAACGACTATGCCGTACGCGGTCACGATACCCGAGCGATGCGCCTCGAGTGATTCCGTTCGGCGATCGACCGAGTCGATCCGCCACTCCGTCGGGCTGGGCGGTCCGTCCGATGGCCGTTAGGAGCAATACGGTCTACGCTGGTCGTTCTCGCGTATCCCCATCCGATCTTCGGCGTTCTGTTCGGTCTGACGTTCTTCTCCCTCGCTCTCGCTCGCCTCCACCCGATCCTCTCGTGGGTCGGGCTCTCGGAGCAGGCGGTCGGTGTGATCGCCGGCACCGACGCGCTCGCGGCGTTCTGGGTTACGGCCTCCGACTCCTGTTCGACATCGATGTCGTCGCATCGGTCGGAGCAATAATACACTATTTCGATAATGGCACCCCTTCCGCAGGAAATCTGCTTCATACGCACCTGTAGTTACCAACTCACTCGATTCGCTTTCAGACCTCCGTCTGAACAAAGAAACCGTGCTACTATCTACTGAAAACGAACCGTAACGGGTCCTCTGACTCGAGCGATCGGCCTCAGGGCTGCCAGTCGAACCGTTCCGGATTCCGTGCCGCGAGCGCCGTCCGAACTGCAGCGACGTTCTCGGGAACGTCGTGGACCCGAACGATGTCGGCGCCCCGGTCGGCCGCGATCGCGCTCGCTGCGACGGTCGCCGCGGTGCGCTCGCCGGTCTCGCGGCCGACGTGTTCGAACATCGACTTGTGGGAGTGGCCGATCAGGATCGGACAGCCAAGCGCCCGGAACTCGTCGGTGCGATCGAGGAGTTCGAAGGCCTCGGGAGCCGACTTGCCGAAGCCGATCCCCGGATCGACGATGATGTCCTCGCGGTCGATGCCGGCCTTCTCCGCGAGGAGAATCCGCTCGGAGAGCCGGTCGATCACGTCCTCGACGACGTCGTCGTACTCGATCTCGCGGCCCGGCACGACCGGCGCGTCGATGCTGTGCATCAGCACCAGCATCGCGTCGTGGTCGGCGACGACGAAGCGCATCTCGGGGTCCTCGAGTCCCGAGACGTCGTTGATGATGTCCGCGCCGGCCTCGAGAGCGGCCTCGGCGACGGCGGCCTTCCGGGTGTCGATCGAGACGAGGGCGTCGAGGTCCGCGATCTCCTCGACGACGGGGACGACGCGGTCGATCTCCGCCTCGGTCGGCACCGGGTCGGCGCCGGGACGGGTCGACTCGCCGCCGACGTCGATCACGTCGACGCCGTTCTCGATCATCCGTTCGGCGCGGGCGACGGCGTCCTCGAGGGCGTCGTACTCGCCGCCGTCGTGGAAGCTGTCCGGCGTGACGTTCAGAATGCCCATGACGGCGGTGCGGTCGTCCCAAGGATGGCCCGCGTCGGCGCCGTCGGCGCCGGTAGTCCCGGCCGTGACTGCTGTGGGCCCATCGCTCGAGTCCGCCTCCGAATCGATCTCAAGGCGCTCGCGAAGTTCCCGGGCGACCTCGAGCAGACCGCGTGTGCCGTCGTCCGAGCGGTCCGTCGGCCCGGGGCCGGACTCGAGGCGCTCGACGAGGCGTTCGAACTGGGTGACGGTACCCATCAGGACGGCGTCGACCGACTCCTCGTCGCGCTGGAGTCCCGAGAGAGCGCACTCGCCGCCCAGTCGCAGCAGTTCCCGTTCGACGGCCGTGGCCCGTCGGTAGCCGAGCGAGAGCGAGACGACGCGGTGGACGGCGTCGCCCTGCAGTTCCGAATCGCTCGCGGCGGGTACGTTCGCCGTCGAAAGCGCCTCGCGGGCGTCCTCGCGGTCGCGAATCCGTTTCGGAACCCCGGCGTTCGTCCAGCGCGAGCGGGCCTCGGCGACGGCGAACAGCGAGCCCGTCACGAGCACGCAGTCGTTGTCGTCGGCCTCGCGGAGAGCGGTCTCGAGGGCGTCCTGGACGGTGGCTGACGTTCGGACGTCGGCGACGCCGACGTCTTCGAACACGCTCGCGAGGACGTCGCGGTCCTCGGCGCGGTCGAGGGGCGGCTCGGTCGCGACGACCACGTCGGGCGTCGGCAGCGTCGCGGCCATCTCGCGGTGGTCCTTGTCGTGCATCGCCCCGAAGACGAGGTGGAGGTCGTCGTAGTCGTAGGTGTCGAGCGTCGCCGCGAGCGGCTCGCAGGCGCCGGGGTTGTGCGCACCGTCTAAGACGATCAGCGGCGTCGTCTCGAGGACCTCGAATCGGCCGGGCCAGTGGGCACTTCGCAGCCCGCGTGCGAGGTCGTCGTCCGAAATATCGGCGACCTGCCGGGCCAAGACGGCGGCGATCCCTGCGTTCTCGGCCTGGTGGGCCCCCAGCAGCGAGAGTCGGTTTTCGAGGGTCCAGTCGCCGTGTTCGACGGTGACGGCGGCTTCGGTGTGGTTCACGCGGCCGCCGTATGCGACGCGAACGTCGGGCTCGTCGTCGCGATCGGCGTCTGCGGCCCCGACGGTGATCACGTCGCCCGCGACCTCACGGACTCCCTCGAGGGCGTCGCCGGTGGTTCCGGTCACCAGCGGCGCGTCGGCGGGCGCGACGTGGGCCTTGTCGCGGGCGATCTCGCCGACGGTGTCGCCGAGGATGCCCGTGTGCTCTAGTGTGACGCTTGTGACCGCGCTCGCGACGGGGTCGACGACGCTCGTGGCGTCGTACTTCCCGCCGATGCCGACCTCGAGGACGGCGACGTCGACGTCCTCGCGACCGAACTGCCAGACGGCCATGGCGGTCATCGTCTCGAAGAACGTCGGCGACTCGCCGTCGGCGCCCCGGTCGGTAAGGTACTCGTGAGCCGCCTCGACGAATTCGCGGACCGCCGAGCGGGGGATCTTCCGGCCGTCGACGCGGATCCGCTCGCGCAAGTCCTCGAGGTGGGGCGAGGTGTAGAGGCCGACCGAGAGCCCGGCCTCCCGGAGGCTTCGCTCGACCATCCGCGCCGTACTCCCCTTGCCGTTGGAGCCGGCGATCTGCACGAACTCGACCCCGTCGTGGGGGTCGCCGAGGTGGGCGAGCAGCCGCGCCGTCGACTCCGTCCCCGGTTTGGGGCGAAAGCGCCGCAGATCGAATAAGAAATCCGCCGCCTCGTGATACTCCATACCCGAACCACAGAGTCCGCGCGCTTAGGGATATCGGACTCCGCTCTCGAGCCTCGAGGTGTCGGCGATCTCGAACGACCCGCGTCTCACGCGTCCGTCGCCGTCAGCGACAGGTCCAGTCCGACGTGATCGGCCAGGTAGTTCGGCACCTCGCCGCCGTCGTCCGCGTAAAACTGATCCGGCGGCGCGAGTTCCCGCCAGAACACACGGCGCTCGAGCGCGTCGACGTGCAGTTCCATCTCGTGGTCGGCCGTCGGCTCCTCGAGGAAGACGTAGTCGATTTGCTCGCCGGCGTCGTCGCCGGGGCAGTACGCCGGCGGCGCACCGCTCGGGTCGAAGGCACAGCCGTCGATGATCGCGTCGTCGTTCGTGCCGCCCGGTCCGCTCCCGTGGTCGAGCCACGCGTCGTACAGCCCGGCGGTCGACGCGAACGACTCGAGGGCGTCGGCCGCCGCGCCGTCCGGCGCGATGTTGAAATCGCCCGCGACGAGGGTCACGTTCTCCGGGCTGGTCTGCTCGGCGACGAACGCGCCCAGTTCCTCGAGTTGCTGGCCTCGGAGCGCCGGGATGTCCTCGTCACCGCCGTCGGTCCACGGAAGGAGCGAGCCGGACACCAGATGCGTCGTAAATAGGTCGACCTTCCCGGGGCCGAGGTCGAGTTCGACGTAGTTGGCTCCTTTCCCGACGTGGGCGTCGACGTAGGTCAGATGGTCGCTCGGTTCGGCGTCGTACTCGAGCGTCGCGTGGTCGGTCACGGTGACGCCCGCGACCAGATCGAGCAGTCCCGCACCTTTCTCGCCGCCGTCCGGACCGGGACCCGCGATCGCCGTTCCGGTACCGGCACCGTCGACGTACTCGGTCTCGACCGTCTCCTGCTCGTCGTTGAACACTTCACAGAGTCCGACGATATCGTAGCCCTCCTCGACGAGTCGCCTGCCGAGTTCGCTCGCCCGCTCCTGGTACTGCGGTTTCGCTGCAACGGTAAAGGGTAGGCCCGCGACGCCCTCCATGCCGTCGGCGAGCCACGCGTTCACCCAGAGGAACCGGTAGGACTCGGGCGCCGCCCGGACGGACTTCGAAGCGCCCGTCGCGCCGAGCAGTACGCCGCCGAGGCCGGTCGCGCCGGCTTTCAGTGCCGTTCGCCGTCGAAACGTCGGAAGGTCCGCGCTGTCAGTCATGCGTCACTGACTATCGCTCGACAACCGAACTTCACTATTAATATTTTATCTATATCTACTAAAATTTGTGTCCGTGCGAGTACGTTACTGGAATCGCCGAAGCCGACCACGGGCGACAGTTGCGTTAATCCTCTCGTAGTGGAGACGACAGCGGATGCAAACGGCGGCAGCCGTGCTTCATCCGGACGAGACAACCGCCGGTCGATCGAGCGTCCCGTTCCAATCGCGACGGAGCTAACACGTTCGGGGGAAAAGCGACCCGGTCAGCCTGTTTACGCTTTCGCATGCGTAATTCCGGGAGTCGCCGAGGAT
The DNA here is from genome assembly GCF_000025325.1 of Haloterrigena turkmenica DSM 5511. NCBI lineage: Archaea > Methanobacteriati > Methanobacteriota > Halobacteria > Halobacteriales > Natrialbaceae > Haloterrigena > Haloterrigena turkmenica. Next base: position 3,379,587 of record NC_013743.1, read on the forward strand.
GATCACTGATGCCAGCAACTGACTTCGACGCCGAACGGACGTACGACGAGGAGCGATTCAGCACCGCGCCGGTCTTCCGGAACGATCGGATAAAGGTCGTCCTCGGCTACTTCGAGCCGGGACAGTTCATCCCGGTCCACGCGCCGGGTAGCGATGTGACAATCTACGTCCGGTCCGGACGCGGCGTCGTCCGCGAGGGCGACGCCGAACACGACGTCGAACCGGACGACGTCGTCGTCGTTCCGGCCGACGTCGACCGCGGCGTGCGCGCCGCCGAGGAGGAACGACTCGAGGCGCTGTTAGTTACGGCGCCGCCGCCGACGGACGAGGAACACGCGCCCGTTCGCGAGGGGCTTCAAAAGGGTGTCTTCGACCCCGACTGACGGCTGGGTATCACTCGATCGACGGCTCCGCCGACCGCTCCTCGGCCTCGGGTGTCTCCTGTGTCACCTCGAGGAACGCCTCCTCGAGACTGCGGGCCTCGCCGGTTTCCGCGCGGGATTTCAGCTCTTCGGGGTCGCCCTGTGCGACCAGTGTGCCCTTGTGGAGCACGCCGATCTCGTCGGCCAGTTCGTCGACGACGGGGAGGATGTGCGTCGAGAGGAAGATCGTCATCTCCTGGTCAGCCAGATCGGCGATCGTCTCCCGCATCGTCCGGGCCGCGCGGGGATCGAGTCCGCTGGTCGGTTCGTCGAGGAAGGCGACGGCCGGTTGGTGCAACACGGCCTGAATGACGCCGACCTTCTGGCGCATCCCCTTCGAGTAGCCCTCGATTCGCCGGTCGGCGTCCTCGCGCAGGCCGAACCGGTCGAGCATCGATTCGATCCGTTCGGATGACTCGGCTTCCGGCAGATTGCGGAGCCCGGCGGCGTACTCGAGTTGCTCGCGGCCAGTGAGTTCGTCGTAGATCGGCGGCTCCTCGGGGAGGTAGCCGATGTGGGGCGTGACGGCGTCGCGATCGGTGATCGGCTGGCCGGCGACGCGAGCCGTCCCCGACGTCGGTCGCACCAGCGTCGTCAGCATCCGCATCGTCGTGGTCTTCCCGGCCCCGTTCGGGCCGAGAAAGCCGTAGACCGTCCCGCGGTCGACGTCCATCGTCAGGTCGGAGACGGCGGTCGTCTCCCCGTATCGTTTGGTCAACCCGTCGGTCTCGATAGCGGGGCCGGCAGCAGGACTCATACGGTTTGCTTCGTCTGAATATAGTTAAAGGTGTGTCATTTATCACGGTGGGGAGGAGACTACTGCTCCGGCGCCGTCCACTCCCTCTCGACGTAGTTCTCGACCGAGAGGGGATCCGTTGCGCTCAGTGAGACGGTTGTGGCGTCGAGCGACGTCGTATTCGTCTGGTTCGCCGTCTCGTTCGTCTCGTTTCCGGCGCCCGCGTCGGTACCGCTGTCTCCGCCAGAGCCGGTGTCGCCGGCCGGTCGCTCGAGGATGGTGCCGGCGTCGCCGACGGCGACGTCGTACGTCGCTCCCGCCGCGACGCCGTCGAGTTTCGCCTCGACGCCGGTTTCGTAGCGCTCCCACTGGCCGGCGGACCGGCGCTCGTAGATCGTCCCTCCGTCGCCGGCCGCGAGTCCGTCGGCCCCGTCGCGGTCGACGGCCCGGATCGCCCGTCGCTTGTCGTCGACGACGTGGGGCGTCCACCGGAAGCCGTCGTACCGATAGACGATCCCCGAGCCCGCGGCGGCGTTCACGTCCCGCTGACTCTGACTCGCGAGGTCGAAGAACGCGCCGCCCGCGAAGTCGATTCCGATCTGCTCCCATGTCTCGCCGCCGTCGGGAGTCTCCCCGACGAACTGGCTCGTGGTGCAGACGTGGCCTGCTTCTCGGGCGTGGAAGTCGATACCCGGGATCGTCGAGCCGCCGCCGGGTTTGATCACCTCCTCGTACTGCATCGCACCGCCGTCCTGCCGGACGCCGACGAGCAGTTCACCGGAGCCGTTGACGAAGTACACCCGCTCGTCCTCGCCGGCGGTCCCCCGCACGGCGCAGTCCTCCCAGGTGCTGGTCTTCCCCTTCGGCGCGGAGTAGTTGGTCAGCGTCCGCGTCTCGACGTCGTACTCGCCGATGACGCCGCTGCCGCCGACGAACCAGACCGCACGGCCGTCGTCGGTGGCATCGATCCCGGTCAAGCGACGGCTCCGGGCCTGCGGGCCGTACGCCACGACCGTCTGCCAGCCGTCCTCGCGACGGACGATGACGTTTCCGTCGGCCCCGGCTGCGAACGGCCCCGCCGCGGTATCGACGGCGTCGTTCAACGCCTTTCCGGTCGGCGAGTCGACCCGTTCCCACTCGCTGTCGTCCGATTGCGCGGCGGCCGCCGAACCGAGCCCGAAAACGCCGGCGGTCGTCGATACGGTCGCGAGGCGAAGCACGTCGCGTCTGGTCTGGTCGGTCATGGGTCGCAGCCCGGGGTAGCGCTTGAGGGCCTATAAGGACCCGAGACGTTCTAACTCGGTAGACTAAACGAGGACGGCAACGGGATCGATCGACGTCCGTTCGCATGACAGAAACCGAACTATTTACTGAATGCGCGACGCGCTTCCGACTATGGCCCCCGCGACGACGACACGTCGAGACGAGAACGGAGGCGATCGCTGATGACGGGAATCCCCGCGCTCGTCGCCAGAACGGAGTTTCGGCGGACGGTGCGAACGGTCACGTCTGATACGACGAAACTCCTCGTAACGGGGTTTCTGGCGTTGGTTTTCGGCGGATCGATCCTTCTCGCGGGCGGCTATATGCTCCCGCGGCTGGGCGCGGAGCTCGCCGACGGTGTCTCGTCGGACACCGCCGCGTTCGCGACGAACCTCGTCACCGGTGGCGTCGGCGTCGGCTGGTTCTTCCTGGTCTTCTTCACGACCTTACGCGCGTTCTCGACGGCCGCAGATCCGGACGAACCGGAGTTCCTCCTCACCTCGACGTCGCTTCGAAACGCCGTCATCGGCGTCATCGGCGCCGAAATACTGCTGTTCGGGAGTTGGCTCCTGCCCGCGTCGCTCGTGCTCTCGGGCGCATTCGCCTACGGAACCGGCACGGTCTGGCCCGTTCTGGTCGGCCCGCTGCTCGTCTGTCTCGCCCTCGCCACCGCCGTCCCGACCGGCTTCGTGATCGGGATCAGCGTCCGACACCTCGTCACCGTCTACGAACCGATCGCTCGCTTCCGCATCCTGGTGTTCGCCGCCTTCTGGGCCGCGTACCTGTGGGTGTTCGCGACGGGCCGCATCGACGGGCTCACAAGCTGGTTGTTCTCGCTCCTCCAGGACACGCCGCTGGGCTGGCCCGGCCACATCCTGCTCGCGGCCGTCCCGAACGTCGACGCCTCGAGCACGGCGATCCTGGGCGGCGTCGTCGGTGCCGTCGCCGTCAGCGCCGTCGCGTTCGCCGTCGCGATCGCCATCGCCGGCGTCCACTGGTTCGCCGATCCGGCCCGGTTCGAGGAGGAAGAGGCGACCGCGACGGAGTCGTCGAACCGGCTCGCGGACCTGCTGGGTCGCGGCCTCTCGCGACCGGTCCGAGCGGTAACCGTCACCGCGATCCGGCGGACGAAGCGAGCGCCGATCCGGCTGGCGTACGTGGCCTACCCGCTGTTCGGCTCGATCGCGTTCTTCCAGGAGATTGTCCAGACCGGACGCGTGCCCGCGCACATCGCCGTGATCCTCTCGGTGTACCTCGTCTGGGCCGCCGGCGCGCTGTTCACGCTCAACCCGCTGGGCGATCTTGGCCGCGGGCTGCCCGCGGTCGTGGCGTCGCCGCTGTCGGGCCGACAGGCGATCACCGGGCTGGTCGTCGCCGGCGCGCTCGTCGCCGGCCCGATCGGCTTCGTTGGCGCGCTTGCGCTCGGCCTCGCCAGCCCGCTCTCGCTCGAGCGAACGGCCGCGCTGGCCGCGGGCACCACCGTCGGCACCGTCGTGACGCCCGCGCTCGCGACGGGTATCGGCACGGCCGCGCCCCGCTTTGGCAGCGTCAAGGTCACGAACAACCGCGAGGCGGTGATGCCGAGCAAGACCGCCTTCGTCGTCTACTCCCTGGCGATCATCCTCCCCGCGATCGCCGCGGTCGTGCTCTACGCCGAGGCCCCCGAACTGATCGCCGACACTATGCTCGCCGTCTCGACGTGGCTGCCCGGTCCGACGGTGTCGGTCTCCGCACGCGGGATCACGATCGCCGCGTGGGCCGTCCTCGTGACCGGCCTGATCGCACCCGTGATCTCGTACCTGTACGCCGTCGAACGGTTCGACTGGTACACGCTCGAGTGAATTCCCGAATTTCCTCGAGCGCGGCCGTACTCGTATTCGACGCCGGCGACCGTCGACGTCCCGGTGTCGGCGGCCCAATACTTATCTCGCGGGCCGAGAAACCGCTCGCGCAATGCCACGGCTGTGGCGGCTGACACGGAATCGGTACGGTCGCGCCGTCTACGACGCGCTCGCACGGCGCGGAATCACGGCGACGGAGATGATCGAGTACGTCGCCGACCTCGAGGACGCGCCGGCCGCCGACGGCGGGAGCCAGCGCAGTGCGTATACGGTCGAAGTCTGCGATCCGTCGACGGTCACGGCGCTCGACGCGCCGGTCGAGGAGCTCCGACCGGACGAACTCGTCGTCGCCGCGCTCGAGGACGGCCGTCCCCGCAGCTACCTGTTTTGCTCCGTCGACGCGACTCACGAGATCCACCCCCTCGAGCGAGAACTGCGCTTCGAGGGAGCCTACATCAGGCGCGTCTTCGTCGATCCCGACCACCGCAATCGCGGCATCGCGACGGCGCTGGTCGGCGAGACCTGCCGGCTGGCTCGGGAACGCGGTGCGAAGCGCGCGACGGCGCTGGTCGCGCTCGACAATAGCCCCTCGAGAGCCCTGTTCGAACGCCACGGCTTCACCCCTTCGCGCCGCCGCCGCTACGTCAGAATCGGGCCGTTTTCCCACCGGTCGGTGCGACCGTCCTGACCGGAACACGCCCCGAGGAGGGTGAATTCGATGCTTCGCGTCGATCGCCTGGGACTCCGTACCGGTACGTAGCGACCAAGAACTATATAGATGCGTACTAAGTAAATAGTTCTCGGAGCAGCTTTATTCCGATTCGGGTAGAGGTACCACTCGAGCGGATGACCAACGAACTGCGAGAGGCGATACGGGGCGTCAGGAACCGACTGGATCTCGCCGATCGGCGCGTCGGGACGACGGCGGACCGAACGAACGTGCTCGAACAGTTGACGGGCGCCGACTACATCAGCCTCGGGGCGCTGTTCGTCGGCTGGGCCAGCGCGCTGCTGTTCGTCGGCGGCGAACCCAACTGGGCGCTGCTGGCCATGTTCGGCGCGTTCCTGCTGGACAAGGTCGACGGCTGGTACGCCCGCCGCACGGGGACGTCATCGCCCTTTGGCCGACAGGTGGACTCTTTCATCGACATCTTTGCCTACCTGGTGCCGGCGGTGCTGCTCTATCACTTCGTCCTCGCGCCGCACGTATTCGCCAGCCTCGTGGTCGGCTTCCTCGTGCTCGCCTTCGGCGGCCTGCGACTGGTCCGACACAACGAGGAGGGATTCGGTTCCGACGGCGGCGCGAGTTACTACCACGGGACCACCGTCGTCCACACGAACCTCCTCGTGGTCGCGAACTACTTCGTCGCCGCCCTCGTCGCCCCGTGGAACGGCTGGATCGCGGGGCTGCTCGTCGCCGCCGCCTGCCCGCTGATGGTCTCGGACTACAAGGCCTACAAGACCGACGGCACCCACGTGCTGGCTGGCCTCGCCGCGGTCGCGGCCGTCGGCCTGGCGCTGGGCCTCGAGTTCGGCTACCTATGACGCGTCGGGCCGAATACGCCGCGGTCGATTCGGGGCCGCAAACGCTCCGAATCGACACCCACGTTCACACCGCGGCGTCCTACGACGGGACGACGACGCCGGCAGAGCTGGTCGACGCGGCCCGCCGCGCCGGCCTCGACGGGATCGCCGTCACCGACCACGACACGATCGACGGGGCCCGCGAAGTCGCGCGACTGGCGCCCGACGATCTCCTCGTCATCGTCGGCTGCGAAGTCTCGACTGCCGACGGCCACCTGCTCGCACTCGGCGTCGACGCCGCGCCGGAACCCGGCCGTCCACTCGCCCGAACGGCCCGAGCGGTGCGCGAGGCCGGCGGAATCGCGGTCGTCGCCCACCCGTTCCAGCGCTCGCGCCACGGCGCCCGCAGGGCCGCGATCGACGACGTCGACGGCGTCGAGGTCTACAACGCCCACGCCGTCACGAACGTCCGCAACCGGCAGGCCGACCGGTTCGCGATCCGCCGCGACTACCCTCGGTTCGGCGCCAGCGACGCCCACCGTCCCGAAAACGTCGGCCGTGCCGCCACCGACGTTCGACTCCCCGCCGACGCCGTTTCGTCACCGAACGCCACCCCAGCGACTGAGACGGTCCTCGAGGCGATGCGCGCCGGCCGAACCGACCCCGTCGGCGACCGGACGACGACCTGGCAGTACCTGACCAAGGTCGTCGGCAACGCCCGGCTGAAGACCACATCGCTCTCGCTGTTCTGACTCCGTCTCGCCGCGGCGAACGCGGTCGGCGATCCGGCCGCGATATGCTGATTCGTCGCGCTGTCGCTGTGACTCGAGGGGCTTCGCTCGAGTTGTATCCGATCGAACGCTCCGTCGCCGCTCGAGTCCAGCCTGACTAACACGACCACGAAAAGGCGCTTCTTTATCAGGATTGAGAACTACGTACCGAACAGTACCGCTATGATGGCGCTCACCCACGGGTTCATGGCTCTCGCGGCCGCCGTGTTCCTCCTGCCGGTCGTCGGCGAGTACGCCGGGCCGGCCGTCCTCGCGGCCGCGTTCCTCGGCGGCCTCGCGCCCGACGCCGATCTGGTGGCGCGCCACCGGAAGACGCTGCACTTTCCGGTCTGGTTCTCGGTCGCGACGCTCGCGCTCTCGGGACTCTTCCTCCTGACGGGATTGAGCGCGTTGCTGATCCTGACGGTCGCCGTCGGAGCCGCCGCCCTCCACTCGCTCTCGGACGTCCTCGGCGGCAGCGCCGAGCGCGAGCCGTGGAATCCCGTGACCGAAAACGGCGTCTACAACCACGTCCTCGGGCGCTGGCACCGGCCTCGTCGGTACGTCCGCTACTCGGGCGCGCCGGAGGACTTCGTCGTCTGCCTCGCCTTCGCGGCCGTCGCGATCGGCTCCGGACTGACCGCGCCGGCCGTCGACCGCGCGCTGATCGCTCTCGTGGCGTTTGCCGGCGTCTACGCGCTCTGTCGGAAACGACTCGCGACGATCGGCGCGGTCGCCGGTAGTCTCGTCCCGACGAGACTGCGCGCGGTTCTCCCCGCGGTGTCCGTCGAGGAGACGGAAACCGATGGGACGACGGTCGACATCCGGTTCGGACGCTGAACCGATCGAATCGTCACGGCTCGCGTCGGTCGGCCCGTCCCGGGCCGGCGAGGGCCGATTTCACCAGTTTCGCTTCGCCTCGACGGAGGATCGTACTGGCCGTCGCTTTGTCGATGCCGGCTGCTTCGGCGACCGTCGCGAGCGTGCAGTCCCGCGGCACTTCGAAGTAGCCCTCTCGTATCGCGATCTCGAGGAGTTCGCGCTGTCGATCGGTGAGCAGCGACTCCGTCTCCGTGGTTCTCACCAGCGACTGGAGTTCGTACGCCAGTCCGGACGCCTCGAGCGTCGCCCGGAGGTTCTCGAGTTCCTCGCGGGTCCCGGTCAGATCGAATTCGAACCGGCCGTTCCGGACCGTGACCGGAAACTCGATCGGCAGCGACGGCTCCTCGACGAAGTCGTAGAGCGCCGTGTCGGTCGTCTCGTACTTCCCGAGGACGCGCCGCTCGGTCGATTCCAACCGTTCGAACGCGAGGATCGAGGGGTGGGTCCGTAGCGCGTCGACGACCGCGTCGGGGGCGTCCGTCGTGACCTCGCCGAGTTCGACTGCGGTCTCGTCAGACCGGTAACCCGAGAGGAGCGCGAAGGTCGCATCGGAAAACCGCTGCGAGAGCGTTTGCACCCAGATGCCATCGGGCAGTTGGATGCGAAATCGGGCGCGAATCATTGGAGAGCGACGACGGCGCGAACGCTTCGGCTGGCGGGTCCGCGTCGGACGGTACCGTCGAGAGCGTCGTCGCTCGGAGCGCTCGCTAACATGTTAGTGTAATCGGCAAGTGGGAGCGCCACGAGTATGAGTGTGATGACAACACGCGACCGTTGGGACGGCGATTCGGGGACGAAGAACGCAGCGGAACCGATCGAACAACGAGTCACCGCGGAGCGCGACGGAGGAATCGTTGTCTTTCATATCGGCATGCGAATCAACGCCCTCTGGAAGATCCAGCTGTGGCTTCCGATACTCCTCTTCGGTCCGCGGATGGTCCGCGAACTCCGTGCCGACCCGGACTCCGGACTGCTCGGGAGTCGAACGGTGGTCGGACCGGGGATCCGACACATCGGGTTCGTCCAGTACTGGGAGTCGTTCGACGCGCTGAAGGAGTACGCTCACGACGGCGACCGCTCGCACGTCGACGGTTGGCGGTCCTACCTGAAGCGCAGGGAGAACGGCGCCGTCGGGATCTGGCACGAGACGTATCGCGTGGCCGCCGGCGAGTACGAGACGGTGTACGACAACGTGCCGCCCCACGGACTCGCCGCGAGCGAGGGAACGGAAATCGTCCCCGCGACCGGTCGGCGAGAGTCGGCAGCTGGTCGGATCGGAAACGCGAGCGATGCGGATGAGAGCAGCGGCGAGGACGGGACGGACTAACCCGCCGCTGCGCTCGAAAACGAGAAAAACGGCGAAACCGGGGTGAGAGCGTCGTCCGTCAGTTCGTCAGTCCGAGCGGCCCCACTCGGCGGTGCGCTTCGGACGGTCGGTGATCGCCTGCACGTCGATCGGTTCGTCCTTCGCCTCGAGCGCCTCGAGCGCAGCGGACGCGCTGGCGGGCGTCGAGAAGTAGGTGATTTCCTCCTCGACGGCGACCTCGAGCAGGTCGCGGTCGCGGGAGACGATGAGGTCGACCTTGCCCTCGCGGACGGCCTGTGCGAGGTCGACTTCCTCGCAGAGGTCGAAGTACTCGGTGAAGCCGTCGACCAGTGCCTCGCCCTCCTCGGTCTCCGGGTCCGGGAACTTGTCGGCCGAGAGGTCGATGATCGCGGTACCCGACTCGGGAATCGGCTTGTTCGTCGCGTCCTGGGCCTTGTCGTAGGCCTTGCCGAAGGTGTCGGCGCTGCCCATGACTTCGCCGGTGGACTTCATCTCCGGGCCGAGACGCGGGTCCGAGCCCGGCAGGCGGTCGAACGGCAGGACGACCTCCTTGATCGAGGTCTGCTCGGGGATCTGTTCCTCGATCGCGAGGTCCGCCAGCGTCTCGCCGGCCATGACCTTCGCGGCGATCTTGGCGATCGGGACGCCCGTGGCCTTCGAGATGAAGGGGACGGTACGCGAGGAGCGCGGGTTCGCCTCGAGGACGTAGACCTCGCCGTCGCGGACCGCGAGCTGGACGTTGAGCAGCCCGACGGTGTCCAGCGCCGTCGCGATGTCCTCGGTGACCTCGCGAACGCGCTCGAGCGTCTCGTCGTCCAGCGAGCGCGGCGGGATCATACAGGCCGAGTCGCCGGAGTGGACCCCCGCGGCCTCGACGTGTTCCATCACGCCGCCGATCAGAACGTCCTCGCCGTCGGCCACGGCGTCGACGTCGAGTTCGACCGCGTCCTCGAGGAAGTCGTCAACCAGAATCGGCTTGTCCGGGGAGACGCGGACGGCCTCCTCGATGTAGGTCTCGAGTTCGGCGTCGTCGTAGACGACGTCCATCGCGCGGCCGCCGAGCACGTAGGAGGGGCGCACGAGGACCGGGTAGCCGATCTCGTGGGCCAGCTGCATGGCCTCTTCCTTGCTGTGGGCGGCGCCGCCTTCCGGCTGGGCGATGCCCAGATCGTCCATCAGGGCGTTGAAGCGGTCGCGGTCCTCGGCTAAGTCCATCGCCTCGACGGAGGTGCCCATGACCGTACAGTCGAGCCCGCGGCGCTCGAGTTCGTCCTCGAGCGGTTCGCCGATGTTGACGGAGGTCTGGCCGCCGAACTGGACCATCACGCCGTCGGCGCCGGTCGCCTCGGCGACGTCGGCGACCTCTTCGGCCGTGATCGGCTCGAAGAAGAGGCCGTCGGAGGTGTCGTAGTCGGTCGAGACGGTCTCGGGGTTGTTGTTGACGACGTGGGCCTCGATGCCCATGTCGCGAAGCGCCTGGACCGCGTGGACCGAACAGTAGTCGAACTCGACGCCCTGTCCGATGCGGATCGGTCCGCCGCCGACGACGATCACGCTCTCTAAGTCGCGGTCGACCTCGAGCTCGCCCGACGCGGCGTCGCCCAGCAGCGGCCCTTTCTCGTACTCGTTCTTGCGGGCGGAGTAGTAGTAGGGCGTCTCGGCCTCGAACTCGCCGGCGCAGGTGTCGACCTGCTTGTAGGTGCGACCCGGCACCTCCTGTTCGACGGTGTCGACGTCGGCGCCGGCCGTCGCGGCGATCGACGCGTTGGTGTGGCCGGCGATCGCGGCCTCGGTGAAGTCGCCCTCCTGGGCGGCGAGCGACGAGTCGGCGATGCGCTTGAAGCGCTCGGCGTACCACTCGAAGATGCCCGTCAGTTCAACGACCTCGTCGACCGTGTAACCGCGCTCGTAGGCTTCGAACATCGCGTACGGGCGGTCAGGGGAGGGACGCTCCAGATACTGCTCCTCGAGTTCCTCGTCGCTGACCTCGGCCCAGTCGACGTCGGGTTCGTACTCGCTCGAGCGAAGCGCCTTGAGGAGGCTCTCCTCGAAGGTTCGGCCGATGGCCATCGCCTCGCCGGTCGACTTCATCGCCGTCGTCAGCTCGAAGTCGACGTCGTCGAACTTGTCTTTGGGCCAGCGCGGCACCTTCGTAACCACGTAGTCGATCGCGGGCTCGAAGGCGGCGGTGGTCTCGCCGGTAATTTCGTTCTCGATCTCGTGGAGGCGCTTGCCGAGTGCGACCTTCGCGGTCACGCGGGCGATCGGGTAGCCGGTCGCCTTGGAGGCCAGCGCGGAGGAGCGGGAGACGCGCGGGTTGACCTCGACGACGCGGTACTCGCCGCCTGGCGTGCCGTCGTCGTGCCAGGCGAACTGAATGTTACAGCCGCCCTGAATGCCGAGTTCGCGGATGACGTCGAGCGCGGCGGTGCGCATCTCCTGGTGGCCCTCGTCGGGGACGATCTGGGAGGGCGTGACGACCGTCGACTCCCCGGTGTGGATTCCCATGGGGTCGATGTTCTCCATGTTGCAGATGATGATACAGGAGTCGTCGGCGTCGCGCATGACCTCGTACTCGTACTCGACCCAGCCCGCGATGGACTCGGTGATCAGCACCTCGCTGTTACGCGAGAGGCGCAGGCCCTTGCGGACGCGGGCCAGCAGTTCGTCGAACTCGTGGACGACGCCCGAGCCGGAGCCGCCCAGCGTGTACGTGGTGCGGGCGATGACCGGCAGCCCGCCGACCTCCTCGACGGCGGCCTCGACGCGCTCTCTGAGGTCCTCCTCGGTCAGTTCCGAGACCTGCTCGCCCTCCTCGAGCGAGATGGTCGTCGACTTCGGAACCGGCTGGCCGATCTTCTCCATGCGCTGGCGGAAGAGGTCGCGGTCCTCCGTGGCGTAGATCGTATCGAGGGGGGTCCCCATGATATCGACATCGTACTCCTCGAGAACGCCCTCTTCGGCCAGTTCGGCCGTGACGTTCAGACCGGTCTGGCCACCCAGCCCGGCGATGACGCCGTCGGGTTGCTCCTTGCGGATGATCTCGGCGATGGCCTCGGTCGTGATCGGCTCGATGTAAACGCGGTCGGCCATCTCCGGGTCCGTCATGATCGTCGCGGGGTTGGAGTTGACGAGGACGACGCGGGCGCCCTCCTCCTGTAGCGCCCGGCAGGCCTGTGCGCCGGAGTAGTCGAACTCGGCTGCCTGTCCGATCTGGATCGGGCCGCTCCCGATCAGCAGAATCGTGCGTCCGTCCCCTGTCTCGCCCTCGCTTGGCTGGTCCGTACTCATTTCTCTTGTTCGTCCGGAGTTCGCACATCGTAATAAGCCCCACGATACAGTACGAATCTCGAAATGGCTTTTCGAAATTCGAACCGGGGGCTCGATAGGGGTCGTCGACGGGGCGATCCGTCGTGGCGTTTCGACGGAAAGTACCGAGATTGTCTCTCATCCCCGGTGCGATCCGCCGCACCGTTTCACGGATCGGCGCTCGTTTACGGCCACCGTCTCGAGGTCGGCAGTTCGGCGATCGGACGCGTGAGTCCGTGCGCGCGCCGGCCGAATCGCTTATCGTGGCTCCGTTACTGTTCGTACGCAACGAGATGGTCGACGCCGGACGCTCACGTTCGATGCCGTCGAGAGCCGTGCTGTACGTCGATCCCGACGAGACGGCTCGACGGCGTCTGTCACGCGACCTCGCGGCCGGCGCGGCCGACCCCGCGATCGACGTCGAGGGGGTAGCGACGGCGGCTGCCCTTCGCGACGCGCTCGCCGACGAGTCGAGCGCCTACGCCTGCGTCGTCACCGAATACCGCCTCGACGGCCTGGACGCTGACATGGACGCGCTCACGCTGTACGACTCCCTGCGAGCCGACGGACTCGCGACCGTCCCGTTCGTCCTCTACACCGCCGACGGGAGCGAGACGCTCGCCAGCGAGGCGATCACCGCCGGATTCTCCGGATACGTTCCGAAGGGGCGGACGGATTCGGTCGAGCGACTCCGCGAGCAGTTGCGAGCCGTGACCGGACTGGATGCGAACCGAACGATCCGCGCTCGGACGGACCAGCGGGCGGGGCCGCGGGGCCCGAGCCAGGAGTGCGAGCACGAGCAGGACCTCGAGCGATACCGAACGCTCGTGGAAACGGTCGGGGACTCGATGTACGTACTCGACGAGTCCGACCGCATCGAGATGGCCAACGAAGCCATGGCCGACGCGTTCGAGACGACGCGCGAGCAACTCCGCGGCCGGCCGATTGACGACTTCGTCGCCGCCGAAGACGCCGGTTGCATTCGGTCGACGCTCGAGGAGGTACGGGCGATCGACGGTCGGGCGTGGAAGACCGTCGACCTGACCGTCGAAGTGACCGACGGAACGACCTGCGACGCCGAGGTCAACGTCGCGCCGCTGGTCGACGCCGACGGGACGCTGACGGGGAGCGTGGGCGTGATCCGTGACGTCTCGGAGCGGGCGAAACGCGAGTGGCGGATCCGACGGCTCCACGACGGGACGCGGCGGCTGATGGCGGCGACCGAGACCGACGAAATCGCCCGCATCGTGACCGAGATCGCCGCCGACGCGCTCGATCTCGATCTCAACGCCGTCTACCTCTACGAGCCGAACGTGCTGACGCGATCGGCGTCCCGCGCCTCCGGCGAGTCGACCGACGGGGACGCCCGATCGGACGCGACCGACGAGGAGCGAGGCGGACTCGTTCCCGTCGCGATGAGCGACCGCATGCTCGAACTGTTCGACGGGATCACATCGCACATCGAACCCGGCGGCGGAATCGCCTGGGACGCCTACGAGGCCGGCGAGGAGATCGTCCACGGCGACGTCCGGCAGACGTCGAACGTTCGCAACCCCGAGACGCCGATTCGCAGCGAGGCCCACGTTCCGCTCGGCGATCACGGGATCTTCATCGCGAGTTCGCTCGAGCCGAACGACTTCGATCCGGAGGCGCTGACGCTGGCGCGGATCCTCGCGGCCAACGCTGAGGCCGCCCTCGACCGCGCCGAGCGCGAGAGCGAACTCGCCGAGCACGGCCGCGAACTCGAGCGCCAGAACGAACGGCTCGAGGCCTTCGCCAGTACGGTCTCGCACGACCTCCGGAACCCGCTGGCGCTCGCGACGGGCCACCTCGATCTCCTCACGGACCGGATCAACGGCGACGGCGAGACCGACCGCCACGTCGAAGAGATCGAGTGGGCCCTCGCGCGGATGGACGCACTCATCGAGAACGTCCTGACCCTGGCCCGGAGCGGCCGGCGGTTGACCGAGACCGAGCCGGTCGACCTCGCCGCCGTCGTCGAGCGCGCCGAGCGGACGACCGAGGGAGACCTCGAGGTAGTCTGGGACGGGGCACTGCCGACGGTCGACGGCGACGAGGAGCGGCTGTGCGTCCTCTTCGAGAACGTGTTCCGTAACGCCGTGGAGCACGGCTCCACGAGCCCTGACTCGCACGCTCTTCGGGCTGCGACGGAACAGAGATCCGAGACCGTGACGGTCACGATCGAGCCGACCATCGAGGGGTTCGCGATCGCAGACGACGGCTCCGGCATCCCTCCCGGCGACCGCGACCGCGTCCTCGAATGGGGCTACAGTACGGACGCCGAGGGGACCGGCTTCGGGCTGGCGATCGTCACGGAGGTCGTCGAGGCCCACGGCTGGTCGGTTGTGGTCGAGGAAAGCGACGCGGGCGGGTTGCGGTTGGCCGTCTCCATCCCGCCGTGACGGATCTCGCGGGCCGCTATCGAACACGGCTCCCCAGGAGACGAGGCGCCGTTACATGGAAGCAGGAGAACGCCCACGACTTCAGTCGTGGGAGTAGTCACAGCGCGCGGTCGTGTTCGCTCTCGAACTCGCGCTGGCGTCGGTACTGGTCGACGAACTCCGCAACATCGAACTCGAGCATCTGGGTCTCGAACTCGGAGATGGCGGTGTCGTCGTCGGCGTGGCTCACCGCGTGTTCCATCAGTTCGACCACCAGTTCGACGACGATCTCGTGGAGCCGTCGGGCGTCGAAGTCGGTCATCCACAACATTGCGTAGCCGACGGCGCCGTCGTCGCTGGCGTCGTAGGTGCGGACCTTCTCGGGGAACTCCTCCATGACGACCCCCAGCAGGTGGGGCGTGCCGAACTCCTCGAACTCGTCGGCGGGTTCGATCGTCTCCCGCAGGACGGCGACGAGCGATTCGGGGAAAAAGCGCGAGGGCGGGTGGACGTCCGTGACGACGGCGTGGGACGCACCGCAGGGACAGGCGTACTCGCGCATCCCCAGATCGATCTCGTGGGGGTCGATCGAGTTGCCGCAGGGAAGCTCGAGGTGCCGGTCGCCGCCGGATCCCGGAACGCGGGGCTCTGCCATTGCTCCTCGTAGGCGGGGGCGAGCCAAAAGGGCGACGACTCGAGACGTACGGGTGACGCCTCGAGTCGGGTGGACAACGGCCGCGATCGCCTGCCGAGACCCGTCGCCGTCGCTCACTCGGGCCGGCGCAGGGCGAGGCTGTACATCTCGCCGGCCGACTCCGAACCGATCCCGTCGACGAGGGCGTCGGCCCGCTCGAGCAACGCGGCCCCCAGTTCCGAGTCCGCGGGGAGCGCGTCGACCCTCGAGCGGACTACCGCGGCGTGGGCCTCGAGGTGGCTCTCAGTCCATGGGACCGGGTCCAACAGCGTTCGGCGCCGATCGACCGTCCACCCGTAGCCGGCGAACAGTCGGCCGAGCGCTGCGGCCGGGTAGAAGGTCAGCATCGGCTCGCCGTCGGCAAGCCGTGCGGCCGCGTTCTCGAGGGCGAAGAGGTCGCGAACGGCGGCGTCGTCTGGCAACGGCTCGTAGTCGTCGACGACGAGGTGACAGCCCGGCGCGGCGACGCGGGTCAACTCGCCGACGATCGCGTCGAGATCGGCGGGCGGGACCACGTTGAACAGCCCGTGTGCGGTGATGACCTCGACTGCGTCGTCGGGCAGCGGGATCGCGCGGAGGTCGGCCTCGAGGACGGCGAGTCGATTGCGTGCTCGTCTCGGGTCGTCGTTGCCATCGTCATCGGTGGGCGATCGGACGCGCTCGAGCGTGGTCTCCGCGTGCGTTCGATCGTCGGTCACGGCGTAGACCCGCGCCGCGCCGTTCGCGAGCAGCCCCGCCGTCGTATTGCCGACGCCGGCCCCGGCTTCGAGACAGACCGCCCCCTCGATCGGGCGGTCCTCGAGGGCGGTCGTGACGGTGCGTGGAACGTCCATGTGGTCTCGCGGGTCGCCTCGCCGTCGCGGGCGGTTCAGTGGTGGAGCTGTTCGGGGACCGGGCTGTCGTCGTGGCGCGCGTCCGCGATGAGCGAGCGCTGTTCGCTCTCGGCCATCCCGTCGTACCGGGTGGCGGCGTCGAGCACCATCGCGACGAGCTTCGGATCGCCGGGCGTGACGACGGTCGAGAGGCCCTGCGACGCGGCGAAGTCGAACCGCTCGCGGATCTCGTCGGGCGTATCCACCGGCTCGTACCAGTTGGAGTACGGCCGATCCGCTTCGGGTAACTCCTCGGTCGAGGGCCACGATCCCTTCGCGAAGGCCTTGATCCCGAGCGTGCCGATCCCCGCCTCTTCGGCGCGCTCGAGGACGGCCTCGTAATCGTGGTCGTCGTCGCCCTTCGCGGCGACGACCGGGTTCAGTGGGAACATCACCGTCGCGAGGTCGTCGATCCGATCCATCGCGTCGAGAATGAGCTGCGGGTTCCCGTGGCTCGTGAGGCCGATGTCGCCGATCAGCCCCTCTTCTTTGGCGTCGCGAAACGCCGCGAGGGCGCCGTCATCGCCCGTGATCTCCTCGAGTTCCTCCTCGTACTCGAGGCCGTGGACCTGATAGAGGTCGATGTGATCGACGCCGAGTCGGTCGAGCGAGCGCTCGAGTTTCCGGCGCGCGCCGTCGTAGTCTCGCTCCTGGGTCTTGCAGCCGAGATAGATCTCCTCGCGGTGCTGGCGGAGTTTTGGGCCGAGCTTGAGTTCGGCGTCGCCGTAGGTCGGCGCGACGTCGAAGTGATTGACGCCGCGGTCGAGGACGAGTTCGACCATCTGGTTCGCGCCCTCCTGCTCGAGCCAGTTGAGTGCGATCGCACCGAAGGTCGCAACGGTGCTTTCGTGGCCGGTCGGGCCCAAGTTACGCGTTTCCATACCGGTCCATCGGCGAGGTCGCACATAAGTCACGGGCCATCGGCAGTCCGAACGATGGCTCGAATCTGCGGTGTCTCACCGAACGAGCGGAGAAAGGAGCGGCGGCTCGGTCGGCCTGTCGGGGGCCGTCGCGGTCAGGGCCAGTCGTCGCGGACCGGTTCGGCGTCGTCGTCGCCGGTCTCGGTGTTCGCGGCGATGATCCAGTCGGCCGCCTCGGCAGCGTCCTCGACGTCGAGATACTCCCAGTCGACCTCGTCGGCGAGCTGTTCGTCCGCCTCGGTCGAGCCGATGAAGACGTACCGGTCGGTGTCGAACTGGTCTTTGACGCCCTCGAGGCTCTCGGCTTTGCCCCGCGGTCCGGAGAAGAAGTCCTGCCGGATGCGGTTCTTCCGAGTGAAGTTCGTCACGACGTACGTGGGTTTCTCGGAGACAACGCCGATGTACTCGGTCCAGCCTCTGGCGTCTTCGAAGACGCTCTCGGGCGAGGCGAGTTCTTTCAGCGCCTCGAGTTCGAACGCCAGGGTCATGTCGCTATCGCCGTTCATAGGTCATCGAAGGCGCGCACGCGGGAAAACGACTTCGATACTTCCGACGGGCCGAGAGCGGGGGCGGCGAAGCCGGAGGTTAGACGCTGACGACGCGATAGTACTCCGTGAAGACGATTACCTCGCCGGCCTCGAGATTTACCGCTGACTCAGGGACCGGGCGATTTTCCTCGAGACACTCGTAGAACGCCTCCAGCGTGTCCGTATCGAGCTGATCGACGTGGCGGACGGTCGCGTCCGACGACACGGAGTCGGCGCGCTCGAGTCGGACTCGTCGTTGGAGGAGCTCAGTGGAACCCATGTTCATTGTTACCAAATGTCGTGATACTACTTAACGGTTCCGCCGAGATCGATGAGAATCGGTGTCTCGAATCGATCGAACCGACCGGATCGCAGTACCGAACGTCGAACGTGACCTCGATATGACGGGCGTTGATACCCGATCGCGGGGAAGTAAAATCAGTCCGTGAACGGACGATGAGACCGCGAGCGGCGACCGGATCGCGGCCGGCCACCGTCGACGACCGCTACTGTTCCTGTGCCGGCGCGAGCTCGTCCAGATCGACCTGCTTCTCGAGGAGGACCTCGGCCTGGTCGGCGACGTCACGCTGTTCGCGCATCAGCTGTTTGAACTTGCTCTGGGGCGAGAGATCGCCGATGAGGACCCCGCCGACGATCTTGCCGTCCTTGAAGGCGATGCGTCGCCACTCGGTGTCGCTGTACTTGCGCTCGGCGTGTTCGTCGCCGAGTGTCGGGTGGCCGAAGGAGAGGAAGGGGAAGTCGAAGTGCGTGATGGAGTACGAGGAGACCCACTCGAACTCTTCTTCCTCGTCGTCGGCGGCCATGTTGACCGCGGCGACCCGACCTTGTTCCTTGGCCGAGCCCCACGAGCCGTTCTGGGCCTGATCGCCGAGCAGGACGTCGTAGAAGCGCGTGATGTCGCCGGCGGCGTAGACGTCGTCGACGTTAGTCTGCATGTACTCGTCGACGACGAGCCCGTTGTTCTGCTCGAGACCGGCTCCCCGGAGGAACTCGGTGTTGAATGTCAGCCCGATGGCGACACCGGCGAAGTCGCAGTCGTAGCGGTCGCCGTTGGGGTCGACCGCGGCGGTGACGTGTCCGTCGTCGTCGACCTCGAAGCGGTCGACGCCGCTGTCGAAGACCGGTTCGACGCCGACCTCGCGCATGCCCTCGT
Source organism: Haloterrigena turkmenica DSM 5511 (assembly GCF_000025325.1). Lineage (NCBI taxonomy): Archaea > Methanobacteriati > Methanobacteriota > Halobacteria > Halobacteriales > Natrialbaceae > Haloterrigena > Haloterrigena turkmenica. Next base: position 3,398,250 of record NC_013743.1, read on the forward strand.
GCATGATCTCGGCGCCGTCGGCCGAGAGCGCGTAGCGCCACCAGCGGTCGCCGCGCATCAGGTAGTCGGCTTCGATACCCTGCGCGCCACAGACGGCCGCGAAGTCGATTCCCAGCAGGCCGGCGCCGACGATGACGCCCCGATCGGACTGCTCGGCGTGCTCGCGGATCCCGCGGGCGTCCTGAAACGTCCAGAAGTGGTGGACGCCGTCGGCGTCGCTGTTTTCGACCGGGAGCTGCGTCGGCGTCCCGCCGGTCGCGACCAGGAGCTTGTCGTACTCGATCTCGCCACTGTCGTAGGTGTGGACGATCCGCTCGTCCGTGTCGACGCTCGTGACGTGGGTGTTCAACGAGAGCTCGATATCGCGCTCCTCGTACCACTCTTCCTCGTGAATCGAGATGGGAGCTTCTGGCAGTTTCCCCTTCGCGTGTTCCTTAATGAGAATGCGGTTATACAGTGGCTCCCCCTCATCGGTGATGACGGTAATCGTCGCCTCCGGATCCTCCTCCCGGAGGGTCTCGGCAGCCGAGCTGCCGGAGATTCCGTCACCGATGATCACGTAATGGGTCATATTCGGACCGTTCGTAATGCGGGTTAAAGTGGATTGCTATCTCGTCTATTTTACCCAGCGGGAGTTTCGCCACAACAGTTGTATGCTGAAATCGGACGCAAACTGTCAAAACGGTAATCGCACGTCGGTCTTCCGTTTCCGATACTTGACGTTGCAAGGTTTGCTGGTATCTCCGACGGTCGACCGTCCGAGCGAGCCGTCGGTATCTCGCCGACCCTTCATAGTTGTCCGAACCGTTCTTTAGGCGCTACTGCCTACATCGTCGCATGAAACTCCGTCAAAACGCGAAACACTTCGCCTATCGAAAGGCCCTCGAGACGCCGGGCGTCCGTTCGGTCGCCAACGCGGGGCTGGTCAGACTGCACACGAAGATATTCACCGGAAAGGCCGACCCCGCCCACGCGGAGGAGCGAACGGCCCACCTCGACGGCCTCTTCGACGCGACGATGGACACCTACCTGCGAGCGCTTCAGGCGGGGTTCTCCGAGGCCGAAGCCCGCGAGATCACCCACATTCAGGCCAACTTCGACTTCTACAACCACGGCTGGACCGAGATGATGGAGATCCCGGTCGACGAACTCGAGGCCCACTACGAGCGCTACGGCGACTTCTTCGAGCGGTGGGACATCACGATCGACGACCCGCTCGGCCAGTTCGAACCGCCCGAGGGGATTCCCGAGGCGCCCTCGACGCCCGAACGACTCGACGAGCCCGAACACCCCCACGCGGAGGGCGGGTTCGCCGACGACGTCTACGTCGAGACCGAGGACGGCGACCTCGTCGTGGGTAGCCAAGACGAGCCGGACGACGTCGACGTCTCGAACGCGGTCGATCTCGAGGACGAGGATATCGAGGCCGACTGACCGACGTTCGGTCCATTCTGCCGCGCCTACTCGCGATCGAGCCCGCATTTCGCACCAGCGCTTTCGACGTTTGTTCTCGTCTACCGGATAGTAATCTAACAGTAACAATATTGTTTGCAGATCTGTTTTCGGTCGATGAACCGACGAACGTATCTCGCGGCAGCAGCGTCGGCAGCGGGGCTCGGACTGGCGGGCTGTGCCGACTCGCCCGCGCTCGACGAGGACGAAGGGAACAACGACGACTCGCCGCCGCCGAGCGATCCCGCCGCGAATCTCCCCGACGCCGCCAGAACCGTCGACGACTTCGAGGACCTCGAGGCGTGGACGGTCGCCGGCGGGACGCTTACGGCGGATCCGGACCGCGCCGCCGTCGGCTCGCAGAGCGCCCAGCTGACGGTTGGCAAGACCGAGCAAATGGCCAGACTCACGAGGACGTTCGCCGATCCTCGCGATCTCACCGACGTCGTTCCCGGCGTCGCCGTCGCGACGGACGAACTCGTCGTCCCGTGGCTTCGACTGGTCGACGACGAGGGAGCCGCCGTCGAGTACCGTCGCGGGATCGTCGGCGACCTCCCCCTCGAGCGGTACAACTTCGGCGTCAGCGAGATCGATCCGGCGTTCGACGCGGCGAGCGTCCGAAAAGTGTCCCTGCGGCTCTGGACGGCCGAGGGGGAGCGACGGACGGTCTGGTTCGACGACCTTCACTTCACGCCGCGGCCGGAGACGGGGCAGGTGATGATCCAGTTCGACGACGCACACGTCACCGATTACACGGAAGCGTTGCCGCGCCTCGAGTCGTACGACTATCCCGCGACGACGTTCGTCAACTCCGGGTACATCGGCGGCGACGACGTCGGCGGCGATCCCCGATTGACGGTCGACCAGCTCCGCGAACTCCAGGACGCCGGCTGGTGCGTCGCGAACCATGCGAAGAACCACCCGAAACTGCCCGAACTCGACAGCGACGAACAGGAAACTCAGATCCGGGCGGGCAAGGAGTGGCTCGTCGAGCGAGGGTTCGAGGACGGCGCCGACTACTTCGCCTACCCGTTCGGCCAGTACGACGCGACGTCGATCGAACTCGTCGACGAGTACCACTCGATCGGCTTCGGTGGCGGCCCGCCGGCCCAGGGTTATACGACGAATACGAAACTGGCCTCCAGAATCGGCAACCCCAGCGCCGAACGCGTCCGAAGCGCGCTCGAACACACCGTCGAACAGCGCGGGATCACCGGTCTCTTCTTCCACCGCCTCGAGGACGACCACCTCGAGGCCTTCGAGACGATGGTCGAAACGATCCACGAGTACGAGTCGAAGGGCGAACTCGAGGTGATTCTCCCCCGACATCTCGAGGAGCGGTTCCTGTTCTGAGGGAGGCCGACTCGGCGCCCGTCGAGAAGCGTTCGGGCGGTGTCGGGATCCAAGCCGCTAAGTGTCCGGGGAGACCCGTTTCAACAACGAGACGATTCGATGGCACTCGATAGCAATGACCGATCGATCGCCGGCTTCACCATGGCCGGCCACGCGCTCGTCCACTGGTTCGAGACGTCGATCCCGATCTTTCTGGTCGTCTGGCTCGATACGTTCGACACCGGCGTCGCCCTGTTCGGACAGGTCGTCGCGCTCGGCTACGCGCTCTTCGGGATCGGCGCGCTGCCGAGCGGCATCCTCTCGGATCGATACGAGACCAAGCGGCTCATCCTGGCCTGTCTCGCGGGAATGAGCGGGGCCTTCCTCATCCTCTCGTTCGCGAGGTCGGTCTACGCGATCGCCCTCGCCCTCGTCCTGTGGGGAGTCGCCGCCAGTATCTACCACCCCGCCGGGCTGGCGCTCATCAGCACCGGCGTCGAGGAGCGGGGCACCGTCTTCGCCTGGCACGGGATCGCCGGCAACGCCGGCATCGCCCTGGGCCCGTTCGTCACGGCGACGCTGCTCGTCGTCTTCGAGTGGGAGCTCGTCGCAGCGCTGCTGGCCGTCCCCGGCGTTCTCGCGGTGCTGTACGGCCTCAGCGCGTCGTTCGATCCGACCGCAGCCGTCGACGACGACGTCGACGCCAGCCCCGACGAGGCGCTGTCCGTCTCGGAACTGTTCGCGGAGACGCGAACGCTGTTCGCGAGCGCCTTCGCCATCGTCTTCGCCATCGTGATGTTCGAGGGGCTGTACTACCGCGGGATGTTGACCTACCTGCCCGAGATCCTCCACGGTCTCGAGGCGATGGCCAGCTTCGCCGTCCCCGCGAGCCTCGAAGGGATCGAGCCGGCCGATTACATCTACGTGGGGCTGTTGGTCGTCGGAATGGCGGGCCAGTACGCCGGCGGGAAACTGACCGACCGCGTGGCACCGGCCCGTGGCATGATTGCCATCTTCGCCGTCCTCGCGGTGCTGGCCGTCGCGTTCGTTCCCGTCACCGGCATGGGCGTGGTCGCGATCGCAGCCCTCTGTGGCGCCTTCGGATTCTTCCTGTTCTCGATCCAGCCGTTCTACCAGAACGCCGTCGCGGTCTACACGCCCGCGGACAGTCGCGGACTCTCCTACGGCTACACCTACCTCGGCGAGTTCGGCTTCGGATCGGCGAGCATCGCCATCGGCGGCTTCGTCCTCGGCGGCTTCTCGCTCGCGGCGTTCTTCGCGTTGATCGCCGGCTTCGCCCTCGTCGGCGGCCTGCTCGCGGGCGGCCTGCTGGTCGGTAGCGGGCGGCTCGCGACCGACGCGAGGGAAATCGAAGCCGAAGCGGACGATTGACGCTGTACGGTCAGAGGGTCCGAACGGGACAGCGTACCGACGGCCGAAGGTACCGATCAAACGGCAAAGCGAGGGAAGAATGAGAACGGCTCCGTCGACTCGAGTCGCTGTTAAAACCAGTCCGGTTCGGCGTAGTCGGCCGTCTTGTGCTCCTCGGGCCAGATAGTCTGCTGGACGCCCGTCCCGTCGTCGTTCTCCTGCCACTGGAAGAACAGCGGGTGGACGTTGTCTTCACCGTAGATGACGTCGTGGGCGTGCTCGTGGCTCGAGTCGTGGAACTCAATGGTTCCGGTCGTCCCGGTAACGGAAATGTCCTCGAGTTCGCTCACCAGCTCGTCGGAGTCGGACGTTTCGGCCTCCTCGACCGCCTTCGCGAAGAGTTTGACCGCGTCGAACGAGATATAGCCGGTGTAGACGGGCGCGGACCCGTCGTTCCTGCGCTGGTACTCGTCGACGAACGGCAGGGTCTTTTCGGTGGTTTCGGTGGTCGGTGTCGCAAAGGCGTACCCGGTCGCGTAGCGGCAGGCGCCGTCGACCATTCCGTAGTACGAGGACAGCTGCATCGGCACGTGAATTCCGCTGAAGGCGAACGGCCGTTCCGCTGGCCCCCAATCCATCACGGCCCGAGTTCCAGTGTGGGCTGCCGCAATGATCGCCGCGTCGGCTCCCGTCCGTTCGACCTCGTCGTAGATGTCCGAGAAGTCGTCAGTCGCCGGTGCGTACCGCTTTTGCATCGCAACGTCGACGGCCGTGTCACCCAATCGGTTCTGGTACACCTCCCACAGTCTCTCGGTCCAATCGTAGTCTTCGACGAGGATAGCGACGGAGCCCCAGTCGAGTTCAGGTCCCATCTCGTCCAGAAAATCGATCTGGGTCTCGGCGAGGTTCACGTCGTTGATCGGACCGACACGGAAATGGTACTTGTACTCCTCGTACTGGTCGCTGACCATCCGGCTCGCCGCCGTCGTCGCGGAACCGACCGTGAGATGGGGGATCTCCTGCTCGGCAATGTCGTCCATCAAGTGGATGAGTACCTCGGAGGTGGCGACGCCGATCGTAACGTCCGCGCCTTCCTCGAGAACGAGCCGCTGGTACTGACGGCGCGCCTCGAGCGGACTCCCGTTCGTGTCGCCAATGGCCAGTTCGACGGCTCGACCGTCGATTCCGTCGTCGTCGTTGAGTTGGTCGCGAGCGATTTCGGCTCCCTCGACGATCGATTGCCCGGTGGAGTTGCTGTCCGGATCGGGTGCCAGAACGCCGATCGTAACCGGATCGATATCGGCGCTCCCCACGACCGATCCGACGGTCTCGATACAGCCCGCCAGTGAGAGGCCGACCACTCCGCCAGCCGTCGTTTTGAGCACGTGACGGCGATCGAGATCGCGTCGCTGAGTAGCGCCAGCAGAAGTATTTCCGTCCCCATTCCTGGGGGTATTGTCGTTCATATTGAACAGTTGTTTCGACCTACGTTTCTTAACGTTTGCGGAGAATAGCATGAGGAAGGGAAACAGTCCGGCAGGCGCGACAGCAGAGATAGTATGTTGGAATCGTTAGTTTGATCCGAAATTCACACCCGATATCTCCATAATCATTCCTATTAGAGCCCGTATATTTTATTGTTATGGATTTCGCAACACATCTATTTATTGAGTCCCGTTATCAGTACCGATAACTGCAGATCACCATTTATGTAGTAACGAAATCACCCGTACGCTATCATGGATTTCGTTCGACGGTTGGTGCCGACAGCTATCCGACGCAGGTATGCAGTGAAGTTCGGAATCGCGTTGCTGATTCTCGGACTCTCGGTAGGGCTACTCGGAGCCGGTGCAACGGGAGCGATCACGAATCAGGTAGAAGACCGGGTTCAGGAAGATCACGCTTCTTCGGCCGAACAGGAAGCACAGAGCCTACAGATGTGGAACGAACAGAACGAACACACGATCGGGACGATCGCCCGATCCGACGTCGTCGCCAGCGACGATCCGGCAGCGATCCAGTACCGCTTCCTCGACTGGCAGGAGCACTTAGATGCTGACACGTTCGATATCTCCTACGTCGACCTCAACAACGATACCGTCACGGCCAGTACCAACGAGGCGTACCGCGATAGGGCGACCACCGAGATCGACACCGTTCCTGACGAGGCCTACTCGACGGCCACCGAAAACGTCCCCTGGGTCTCGGACGCCTACCTCGCCGAGGGAGAGTTCGGTCAGAACACCACCGTGATCACCTACGTCCAACTCTCGGCCGAAAACGAGGACCGGGCGATCATCTACACCGCCAATCTCGAAGCCTACGCGAACCAGCTTCAGAACGACGACGGCGTCACGACGATGGTTCTCGACGGCGACAACGAGGTCATGATCGATAACACGGCGGACTACAGCGAATCCCACGGGACGTTCGGCATGGCCTACGGTGGCGACACGAGTCTCTTGGAGTCCGCCCGAACAGAGGGAGCGACTACGCGGCAGGTCGCCGGCTCGTCGCTGGCCTTCGAGAACGACGCCTACGACTTCGGAAACGACGGCGAATACGTCACGAGTGCTGCTCGCATCTTCGGTACCGACTGGGTCATCGTGACCCACGAACCGACCGATCAGGCGCTCGGGTTCGTCACCACGATCGGCCGGTGGGGCGGCATCGCGACGATCGTCGGCGTGCTCATGATCGGCGTGGTCGGCGTCGTCCTCGGTCGGAACACCGCCGTTTCGATCGATCGGCTCACCGACAAGGCCAGCAAGATGGAGGAGGGCGACTTAGACGTCGACCTCGAGACGAAACGCATCGACAACATCGGCCGACTCTACGAGGGCTTCGACTCGATGCGCGTCGCCTTGGGCGAACAGATCGAAGAGGCCGAAGCCGCTCGCGAGGACGCCGAACGAGAGCGCGAGCGCATCGCGGAGATCAACGGGCAACTCGAGCGGACGGCCGACGAGTACAGCGACGTGATGGAGGCGGCCGCCGCCGGCGATCTGACCGCCCGGATGGACGCCGAGACGGACAACGAGGCGATGGCGGAGATCGCCGCGGACTTCAACGACATGCTCGAGGAGATCGAGGAAACCGTCGCCGACCTCAACCGGTTCGCGACCGACGTCGCGACCGCCTCCGAGCAGGTGACCGCCTCCAGCGAAGAGGTTCGCTCCGCCTCCGAGCAGGTCACGGAGTCGATCCAGGAGATTTCCGACGGCGCCGAGCAGCAAAACCAGTCGCTGCAGTCGGTCACTCAGGAGATGAGCGGGCTCTCGACGACCACCGAGGAGATCGCCGCCTCCTCGAACGAGGTCGCGGACATCGCCGAACGGACGGTCGACACCGGCCAGGAAGGACAGGAGGCCGCCCACGAAGCGATCACCGCGATGGACCAGATCGAGACCGAGGCGGAAGACGCCGTCAGCGAGATCCGCCGCCTCGAGCAAGAGGTCCAGCAGATCGACGAACTGATCAACACGATTTCCGAGATCGCCCGCCAGACGAACATGCTGGCGCTGAACGCCAACATCGAGGCCTCCCGCTCCGCCGGCGGACAGGACGACGAAGGGTTCTCCGTCGTCGCGAAGGAGGTCAAGGCCCTCTCCGAAGACGTCGCCGAGGCCGCTGACGAAGCCGAGGACCGCCTCGAGGCGATCCGCGAGCGCACCGAGCGGTCCGCGAACGAGGTCGAGGGCACCAGCGACCAGATCGAGGCCGCCGGCGAGCAGGTCACCGAGGCTGTCGAAGCGCTCGAGGAGATCGCCGACCTCGCCCAGGAGACCAACGTGGGCGTCCAGGAGATCTCCGCCGCGACCGAAGAGCAGGCCGCCTCGACGCAGGAAGTCGTCGCGATGGTCGACGACGCCGCGACGATCTCCGAGGAGACGACCACCGAGGCCGAAAACGTCGCCGCCGCCGCCGAAGAGCAGACCACGGCCCTGACCGAAGTGACCCAGTCCGCCTCCGACCTCTCCGGCCAGGCCGCGGAGCTCTCCGAAGCGCTCGATCGCTTCGAGACCGGCATCGACCGCGAGCGACTCGAGAGCGACCGCGATTCGGACGACGATGACGATCCGACCGCGACGGAGCGTCCGCCCGAGTTCGACGCCGCGGCCGACGCGGCCGTGGACGAGTCACGGTCCGACGAGCAACCGCCGGCGTCGGAGGGCGACCAGCGAGGGCAGGGAATCACCCTCTCGACCGACGACAGCGAGACGCTCGAGTCGCCCGAGCGGACCGACGAGCAAGCGACCGAACCCGACGCGGAGCAGCCGACCGAACGTGAGGCAGAGCAGCCGACCGAGTCGTTCGAGGCCGAGTCGGCGGAGACCGAGCCCGCAGACGACATCGCGCAGACCGCTGATGCGGCCGATATCGAACCCGCGCCGGCTCCGGACACAGACGCGCTCGAGGCCGAATCGGGCGATCAGACGTCGATCACGGACAGCGGGTCGACGAGCGAGACCGAACCCGAGAGCGATATCGACGCCGAACCGACGCCGGCGCCTGCTCCGGCCGCTCTCGAGGAGTCGGACCGGTCGGACCAGGAGTCGGCGGCCGACGGCGAGACGACCGCGGGCGGCGAACTCGCCGCCGAGGAGATCCTCGGGATCGACGACGACGGCACGACCGTCAGCGAACCGGAAGCCGATGACGACGAGACCGACGAACCGGCAGCCGACGTCGATGCGACCGACGAATCCGAGGACGCCGCGGCGGACGCGACGGATCCGCTCGCGGACGACGCGGACTCGGTGACGGCACTCGAGCCGGTCGAAGACGACGAGTCCGACGAGACCGGCGACGGAGACGTCGGGTCGAATGACGCTGAGACGGCTGCTACCGACGACGACGACACTGATGTGACCGACGACGACACCGACGCGACCGACGACGACGTGTTCACGTTCGGAACCACCGACGAGTAGCGCGAACACGCGACTCGAGTCGCTCCGCTTCACGTCGATCGATTTCGTCGGGATTCGCCGCCGTGAATCGCCGTTCTGTTCTCATCTCTCGTCCGTACGCAGTGGCCTCTCGTACGCGGTACCCACTCACTGCTCAGTGATCCGCCGGCCGTCGAGCCGAGACCGGCGACTCGGCTCGGAGACCGCCCGCGCACAACGCAGGCCGGTCTCGAGCGCGCCGCCGGCGCGTCGCTGGGGGAACTGCGGCTGCCGGACGACCGTCGCGTCGTAGATGCCGTCAAGATCAGTCGCGCGCGCGTGCGGAGACGCTCCGTTGACGCTCGAGTGAACGCCGTCGGGGACCGGCTGCCGGATCCGCGTCGAGTCGACGGCGACGAGGTCGTTCCGGTCGAACGCGGAGAACCGGGACGCCAGCGCCTCGAGCCACCGTCGTTCGATCGTCGCGCTCGAGCGACCGTCGGCGACCGCTTCGCCGCCGTCGAGCAGGTAGTACCGGTGACCGCTGGACGCGTCGGGCGAGCGCGGTATCGTCGGTGCGACGAGTTCGCCGAAGGGTGCATCGTCGACCATCGTCACGCGATACGCGTCGGTCAGCTGCGTTTCGGCGGTCGTCGAGACCCGCAGACAGGTCCGCGTTCGAAACGATACCGACGGGGATCCAAGCGACGACTCGAGGGCCTCCGGAACGGTCGCCAGCACGACCGCGTCGACGGCGTGGCGCTCGCTCGCGTCGCCCCGGTCGACGGTGAGCGACTCGACGGCGCCGTCCGCCGTCCCGAGTTCGCTCACGCGCGCGTTCGTCGCGATCCGCTCGCGGCCGACGGCGTCGACGAGCGCCTCGACGAGGACGGCCGCGCTCTCGGCGAAATAGCCGTGCTTCTCCCGGCCGAACCGAGTGCGGTCCACCCGGCCGCGACAGTGCTCGAGCACCCACGCGGCGCTGACATTCGCCGCCGCCGAGCCAAAGCGAGCCTCGAGCAGCGGTCCGTAGAACCGCTCGTAGACGGCGTCGCTCGCGTGCTCGCGGACGAACGCCTCCGCCGGGACGTCGCTGTAATCCGACGGCTCGTAGGCGTCGAACTGCGGCCGTCGTCGAGGGAGGCCGCGGCAATCGATCCCGCTCTGGAGGGCGGCGAGACGCGCGGTATCCGACAGCGACAGCGGCGGGTAGGCCAGAAACTCCCAGGGCGCGTCGACGGGGTGGACGATGCCGTCGACGTACATCGCCGTCCGGATCGGTCCCCACTCGAGGTGACCGGACAGGCCGAGTTCCGCGAGCAACTCGAGAGCGACCTCGTCTCTGGGTCGGGTAAACGAAACGGGGACGCGCTCGAGCGGTGTAGTGGCGGTTCCAGACGGCGACGATGGAGACAGGGGTGACGGCCAGGACGGAGACTGAGACGGTGCAGACGAAGACGGAGACTGAGCCGAAGACGACGAAGGCGAAGTCGGAGACGGGGTCGTCGCCGCGATGCCGCCCAGTTCGTCGCCCGGTTCGAAGACGCGGACGTCGTAGCCGCGCTGGCGGAGCCGGTAGGCGGCCGCGAGTCCGGACAGCGATCCGCCGACGACGCCGATCATATGCAGTGAACGGGAGTAGCGACCCTTTGCAATTGCGGTCGGCCGGTCGACGGGCCGGCGGGCCGTCGCGGTCCGCTACCTTTTTGCCTGCCGTCTCGGAAGGAATCGGCATGCTCACCGTGCGGGCACCCGCGACGAGTGCGAACCTCGGGAGTGGCTTCGACGTCTTCGGTGTCGCCCTCGGCACGCCCGCCGACGTGGTCCGAGTCGAACGCGCGCCGGAAACGCGGATCTCCGTGACCGGCGCCGGCAGCCAGTACATTCCGGAGGATCCGGAACAGAACACCGTCGGGGCGGTCGCCGACGCCCTCGACGCGCCGGCCCACATCAAGATCGACAAGGGCGTGCGGCCCTCCTCGGGGCTGGGCTCCTCGGCGGCCAGCGCGGCCGCCGCGGCCGTCGCCCTCAACGCGCTCTACGATCGCGGACTCTCCCGGAAGGAGCTCGTCCCTATCGCCGCCGAGGGCGAGGCGCTCGTCTCCGGCGAGGCCCACGCCGACAACGTCGCCCCCTCGCTGCTGGGCGGCTTTACTGTCGTCACCGACGACGGCGTCACGCAACTTGACGCCTCGATTCCCGTCGTCGCCTGCCTCCCCGAGATGTCCGTTTCCACGCGCGACGCGCGAGAGGTCGTCCCCGATTCGGCCGCCCTCGAGGACGTCGTCGACACCGTCGGCAACGCCGCGACGCTGACCGTCGGGATGACCCGCGACGATCCCGACCTCGTCGGCCGCGGGATGGAAGACGCCATCGTCACCCCCGAACGCACCGCCCTGATCGACGGCTACGACCGCGTTCGCGACGCCGCCCTCGAGGCTGGCGCGACGGGCGTCACCGTCAGCGGCGCCGGGCCGGGTATCCTCGCGGCCTGTCACCGCCCCGACCAGGGCGCGATCGCCGGCGCGATGATCGACGCGTTCGACGCCCTCGGCATCGAGAGTCGCGCCTACCAGACCCGGATCGGCGAGGGCGCGACGCTGTACCGGGACTGATCGTCGATTCCTGTCTCGAGTCGTCTCGAGTCGAATGAACCATGGGGACCCGAACCGACGCCGCGCTCGCGACACTCGTTCTCGCGGCCGTCGGGATCGCGTTCGTCCTCGTCGACGCGTCGCTATCGCCCCTCGCAGTCGCTCTCGGCGGACTCGGCACGATCGTCTTCGAACTCGTGGCCGCTCGGGCGTACGAGACCGTCCGCGACTACTGGGAACGACCGCTCGTGGAGGGACTGTCCCTCGTCGCGGCGCTGATCGTCGTCGCCGTCGGCGCCACCGCCGCACCGGAGGTCGTGCTGTCGCTGTTCTGTGGCGGAGCGGTGACGTATCTCGCGTTTCTCGCGCTCGTCGAAACAGGGGTCGTTCCACCGCCGGAGACGTGGTGGTAGCCCCGAGCTACCGCGGTCTGCGAGCCGTCTTCCAACGGCGACCGTAGATCCGCGGAAGCGCGTCGACCTTGGCCCCGCGAACGTTCCCTGGCACGGTCGACACGCGCGTAGAGATGCCGGCCGGGAGCGGGCCGTAGGGCACCGATGAGACCGCAGTCGGGTTATTCGACACCGGTTTCCGGCCGGCGTAGCCGGAGCCTCGTTGCTTCGACTCGTACAGGGTCTCGAATTTCGAGTGTCCCTCGATGACTCCGTTCCGTGCCGTTTTGGCGGCCTTTTTCGCCTTCTGTTGGATCGCCGCGTCCACCGCGTCGGGTTTTATCTCGTCGACGAACGACCTCACTTCCGCTGCTGCCTCGGAGTCGCCCGAGGAGTCAAGCGCGTCGGGACCGACGACGTCCTCGAGTTCGGCCTTGAGTTGTCGTAGCTCCTTCTGGAAATCGACGAGGTCGACGGTGTTCCAGAGTTCGTGAAGGTTGACGGCGCGTCGAACCGTGCTGAGATCCAGCACCTGGTCCAGATCCTTCTCGCGAATCGCGTCGGGAAGTGCGTCTAGCTTGAGGAGATCCGGTAGCGCCGACAGCTCGACGACGTCCGGCAAATTCTCGAGATCGATCGTCTCAAGGAGGTCTTCGACTTCCTCGACGACGTCCCACAGTTCGGCCGCCGTCGCCGACAGCGAATCGGACGTCTCGCCGTCGGTAGTTTCCCGGATCAACCGTTCGGTTCCCGCTTCGACCCGGTCCGACAGTTGCTCGGCGGCAGATGGAGACGTCGTTTGACTCATACGAAATGGAGGTGCTAGACGGGGATAACGGAGTTGCTTGCCGATCGGTTGCGCGTCGGGACCGTCCGTACCGAAAGCGAGTTTCGCCGCCAGTCGGTTAGACGCCTCGGCCCTGCAGTTTCTCGTCCTCGGGGAGGTCGGCGTTCGCGTCGCCTTTCATCCCCTTGCCGAGGTTCTTCGAGATGTCGGCGAGTCGCTCGGGGTCGTCCCAGTTGTTCGTCGCCTCGACGATCGCTTCGGCCATCGCGGGCGGGTTCTCGGCGCCGAAGATGCCGCTGCCCACGAAGATGCCGTCGCACTCGTGGTGCATCATGAGCGCGGCGTCGGCGGGCGTCGCGATGCCGCCGGCAGCGAAGTTGACGACCGGAAGACGGCCCATCTCGGCGGTCTCGTGGACCAGTTCCGCGGGCGCCTCGATCTCTCGAGCGAAGGCCTCGCGCTCCTCGTGTTTCATCCCCTCGAGTTCGCGGATCGCACCCTTGATCGTCCGCTGGTGGTGGACGGCCTGGTTGACGTCGCCGGTGCCGGCCTCGCCCTTGGTTCGGATCATCGCCGCGCCCTCGTCGATCCGGCGCAGCGCCTCACCTAAGTTGCGGGCGCCGCAGACGAACGGTGCGGTGAAGTCACGCTTGTCGATATGGTAGGCGTCGTCGGCGGGGGTGAGCACCTCGGACTCGTCGATCATGTCGACGCCGACGGCCTCTAAGATCTGGGCCTCCTTCATGTGGCCGATCCGCGATTTGCCCATCACCGGGATCGACACTTCGTTCACGATCTCCTCGACGTCGGCGGGGTCGGCCATCCGGGCGACGCCGCCGCGTTTGCGGATGTCCGCCGGGACGGCTTCCAGTGCCATCACGGCGACCGCGCCGGCGTCCTCGGCGATACGAGCCTGTTCCTTGTTGACGACGTCCATGATGACGCCACCCTTCTGCATCTGGGCGAAGCCGCGCTTGACGAGGTCGGTTCCGCGCCTGAGTTCCTCGAGATCGGTCTCGGTTTCGTCAGTCATAGTACGCAGTTGTGAGCCACTGTACTTACGCGTGTCCGTTCGAGTCCGAGTCACACGGATGACAGAACCGAAGCCGGTCAGCCGGAGCGGAAACGGCGACAGTAGGGACGCGTCTCACGCCTCACCGACCGGTTCGCCCGGATGCAGCCGTGCACGCACTCGAGGCCCGGACAGTCGCGCGATCGGCTGAGTCCAGCAGCCTAATTGCGCTCGCAGTTCTGAATCGACCTCGAGCGTCGCGCCGACCGGCGTTCCGAACGAAATGTCCCCCCGGATCTCGGCCCGCGTCCGCAGGAGATCGTCGCCCATGGTCGTGTAGTTCCATAGCGTCCACTCGCGGTGATCGGTGCCGACTCGAGTTCGGGGCGGAGCGACCGCGAGCCGAGCCCGTTCCCGCCCTCGACCGTCGTCGGAATCCTCGGCGACGACGCACTGGAACCTCTGGGGCCCGTCGTCGATCTCGATGTCGGCCCGCTCCTTCGGATACCCCCAGATCTCGCGGCCGAGCGCGACCGAGGCGTCGGTCGTGACGGGGAGCCAGTGGACGTAGCCGCCGATCTCGCCGCCGACCAGTTGCGCGCCCGGCGCGTCGGTCCGCCCGTTCCGGACCGCGGGGAGGATGACCGCGAACTCGTCGTAGGGCTCGAGCGCGCCGTCGCCCTCGGTATCGTCGAACCGGCCGCCGACGCGGTGATACTGTATTCCGACGAACGTCACGCAACTGAGTCCGGGTGCGATCGCGAGCGCGGAGAGGTCGTCCGGCAGGAGCGCCTCGAGTCGGCTACGCCGGGCCGGAACCGTCACGCCGCCCATCGCGAGGGCGAGCTCGAGCGGGAGGTCGATCTCGTGGCCGGTCGAGAGGGTTACTCGAGATCGGGTGTCGGGACTGCGCTGCATGCGACGATCGACGAACGCGACGCGCTAAAGTGCAGGGGGTGCCGTTCGAAACGGTTGAGCGTTTTACAATTCAGCCTTAGATACCAGATAGTAACGACAGCACTCCGAACAGATCGTGGCATGGAAGAATGGCATCGCCGTTCGGTACTGGCGACAGGTGCAGCGCTCTCGGCCGGCGGGTTCGCTTCGATCGGTGCGGGGTCCGAAGGTGACGACGCCGTGGATCTACCCGATCCGGACGTCGCTCCGAACCCGGAGATGGTGGACGAAGATTGGCCGTCGTTCGCCGGCGACGCCGGTCACGCACGATTTATCGAAGATGGGTACGAGTTCAACGGCGACCTCGAAGTCGCTTGGACCGCCGCGGAGGGCGACCTCGAGTGGCCCCATCGGATCCCGTCGGTCGCCGTGGCCGACGGGACCGTCTACGTGACCGGTCCCACGACACTCGCGTTCGAACAGGGTTCGTTCGGCGTCGCCGCGTACGACGCAGCGGACGGGTCGCTGCGCTGGAAGAACGACGATATCAACGTGAGCGATCCGTCGGTCGTCGGCGACACCGTCTACGTCACGGGCGAGGAACTCTTCGCACTCGACGTCGCGGACGGCAGTGTCCGCTGGCAGACCGAATTCGATCCGGAGGAACCGATCGAGACCCAGACGGTCGCCTACGGCGCCGTGTTCGTCGTCGTCGACGGCACGCTGTACGCCCTCGAGGCCGACGACGGGTCCGTCCGGTGGGAGATCGATTCGGTTGCAACTGCCGACGAAGAGGACGAATACGTATTTTTCACGTCTGTGGCCGCGGCAAACGGTGTCGTGTATACCGCCACAGAGGGAATCACTCTATCGGTCGAACCTGAGACCGGAGCCGAAGTCTGGCGGCACGAAACCAAATCCACGTCCGCGCAGACCCGTGCAACTACGGCTGCGGTCGCCCTCGGGAGGATTAGTTTTGCCGAGCGGCAGATTCGCGACGCACAGACGGGCGAGCATCTCAAGATAGGAACGGCAGAATACGGAGACCTGACGCTCGGAGAGGAGATGTATACCGGCATAGGTGCCCAGTATCTGAGTGCCATGTCTATCAAAGGCGAGGAATACAGTTGGGAAATACCAATTCTCTATGACGCTGGCCAACCGGTCATTAGCGGAGAAACCGTCTATACCTATTTCGAAGACGAGTCGGATGGAATGTCGTCGTGGCCGAAATACAGCTATGAACTCGTTGCGCTCGACAAATACGAGGGAACCGAGAAGTGGGCGATCTCGAACGACGATGCGCCGGTCGGACCGATCTGTGCGATCAGCGACGAAACGATCTACGTCGTAGACGACGGCGATCTCGTCGCACTCCGCGAGCCAGCAGATAGCGAGGGCGAGGAGAACGGGGATGACGAGCGGGAGGATGAGGGTTCCGACGACGACGGATCGGCCGACAAATCCGATGACGCTGACGACGGCCGTGGAGACGCTGACGACGACGGAGGCAGTAATAACGGAGACGCCGACAACGAGAGCAGCAACGGCAGTGACGCCGACGACGAGAGCAGCAATGGCGGCGACACTGGCGATACCGAGAGTAGTGACGGTGACAGCGCTGACGAAGACGGAAGCGATGACGACGGAAACGCCGACAGCGACGGGCAGACGGAGAACCGATCGACCGACGCCGAGGATAACGATGATACCGACGGGACGCCGGGCTTCACCGCCGGTGTAGGACTTCTCGGCGGTGCACTCGGTCTCGAGTGGCTACGCCGACGGGACGACGCGGACGAACCGGCCGAGTAGTTCACGCTGCCCGCTCTAGTCGACCGCCGACGCTAAACCGGGAAACCGAGGCGGTCGTGTCCGTCGCTCCTCGAGTGCGGCGACGAATTCGTACATCACCGTGCCGTCGTTGCCGTTGTCTACGCGCTAAAGCGTGGAGATCGGTGTTTGAAGATTTTTATAGCGTGAAACGATTATAATAGATATAATTCAATTTTAGATACCAGATAGTAACGACAGTATCTGATACCGATGGCGTATGGAAGACTGGTATCGCCGTTCGGTACTGGCGACAGGTGCAGCGCTTTCGGTCGGTGGGCTCACGTCGATTGGTGCGGGATCCGAGGATGGCGACGCCACGGATCTGCCGGATCCGGACATCCCTCCGAACCCGAGGATGGCCGACGAGGACTGGCCATCGAGATCCGGCGACGCCGGTCACGCGCGATTCGTTGAGGACGGCTACGAGTTCGACGGCGACCTCGAGGTCGCCTGGTCCGTCGACCAGACGGACTCCGTTGCAGTCGCCAACGACACCGTGTACACGACGACCGAGGACGGTGTCGTCGCCCTCGACGCGGCCGACGGCTCGCTCGTCTGGGAGAGCACCGACGCCGACGCGTACAGCCCCGCGGTCGTCGGCGAAATGGTGTATCTCAGCGGCGACGAGATCGTGGCGCTCGACCGAGAAGACGGCAGCGTCCGCTGGGAGAGCGACCTCGGTCCCGAGGAGTGGACGAGTAGTCACACAGTGGCGTACGACAGCGTTTTCGCCGTCGTCGATGGGACGCTGTACGCCCTCGAGGCCGACGACGGGTCTGTCCGGTGGCAGAAGGACTCGGTTTCCATCGAGATGGACGATGGCGAGGAGCGAGCGTACGATTTCGTCACCGGAACCGCCGCGGCGAACGGCGTCGTCTACGTCGGAACGGAGGGCGGTCCCCTCGCTTTCGATCCTGCAACTGGAGACGAGGTCTGGCGGGGCACACCGTGGTCTAATATCGTGGCCACGAGGACCGGTATCCAGGCGACGACGACGGCGGTTCTCGTCAATACGACCTGGAATCCCGAGTACCTCCACTACGATGCGCAGACCGGCGAGCGGCTGTACCCGGTCGTGGCGCACAATGCACCGGCACTCAGCGACGAATCCACGATCGCCGGAGACGATCACGGCTACGGCAGTCAATCCATCCGCGATGGCGAAGGCGACTGGAAACTCGACGTTACGTACACCTACGGTTACAGGCCGGTTATCAGCGGCGAGACCGTCTACGTCTATTTCGTCACGGACGGCCACAATTACGGAGACCGGGATTACGATCGGAAACTCGTCGCGCTCGACAAACGCGACGGGAGCGAGAAGTGGGCTCTCTCGAGAGACGACGCACCGGTCGGGCACGTTCGCGCGATCAGCGGCGAGACGATTTACGTCGATCACGACGGCGAACTCGTCGCGCTCCGCGAGCGAGCAGGCGACGAAGACGCGACTGACGAGGGCGATGAGAACGGAGCCGACGAGCGGGAGGGCGAGGGTTCCGGCGACTCCGACGGGGGAGACGCGGGCGAGAGCGGCGACGCGAACGGTGACGAGGACGCCCCCGAAGACACCGGCGAAGACGCGGACGGCGATGCGGGCACGGAAGACGACGCGGACGACTCGAGCGGCGATTCCGACGATGACGATAATAGCCCCGGGGAGGCCGGCGGCGACGGGACGGCTGACGACGGAAACGGGGACGGCGACGATCCGACGGAGAACGCGACGACGGACGCCGAGGATGACGGCACCGGCGACGGCGTTCCGGGCTTCACCACCGGCACGGGGCTCGTCGGCGGTGGCCTCGGCCTCGAGTGGCTGCGCCGACGGGTCGACGCGGACGAACCGGCAGAGTGACGGACGGAGTCGTCGGGATCTCGAGTTCGACGGTGCTGCCGTTGCCCATTCGACCGTGACTCGACTGAGAGTCACCAACCGCTACTGTTTTGCGAGTGTCGGCCGTCACGCCGAGTGAACCGATGTTCGCGTCGTCCACGCTGCCCGACCGGGAGCCGCTGCCGACTTATCTCACGCCAGTTCCGAAAACCCTCGAGGACCTCGGCCTGCGGTTCGCGTGGCTCGTCGTGGCGATTAACCTCGCGGGGACGGCCTTCGGCTTCTGGTACTACGGCCCCCAGCTCGGCGAGACGCCGGCGGTGATGTGGCCGTGGGTGCCCGACAGCCCGATGGCGACGCTGCTGATCGCGCTGGCGATCGCCTGCTGGAAGCTGGGGTACGAACAGCCGTGGCTGACGTCGCTGGCGTTCTTCGGCAACGTCATTCTGGGTCTGTGGACGCCGTACACGCTACTCGCGTTCGCCGACGCGTACAGCTATCTCAACCCGCTGATGTACCAGTTCCTCTTCTGGAGTCACCTCGCGATGGTCGTCCAGGCGTTCGTCCTCCACCGAATCTCCGACTTCCCCGTGTGGGGCGTCGCTGTGGCGGTAGCGTGGTACGGCAGCAATCTGATCGTCGATTACTTCGTGCCGATCGTCGGCGGGCCACACCACACGGCCGTCCCCGTCCCGGGGGACGAGCCGATGTTCCTCGGCGCGGACGCGCTCGGCGTCGTCGCCGCTGGTGAGGTGACGTTCGCGCTGCTCGCCGTCTTCCTCGCGCTCGCGATCCGCGTCAAAAAGTGCGAAGCGGCCCGCGGGGGCGTCCCGGCGGACCGCGTGGGTCGATAGCGGGCGATTACGGTTCGTATCGCCGCGCGAGCTGGAGGAACGGATCGAGCGCCGCCGCCTCCGGACGGCGTTCGACCGTCCCCGCGTCCGTGTCGTACCGCACGACCGCCGCGTCGATCAGTTTCGGCAGGTGGTTGTGGCGGAACCCGGCCGTGATCGCGTCGACTCGCGTCCCCGACGCCTCGCCGTCCCGGAGTGCGACCTGTGCCACGAGGTCCTCCAGGGCGACCGCGCCCACTTTCCCCGACAAGTACTGCAGCGCGTCGCGCCGCTGATCGTCGAGCAACAGCTCGAAGATCGTGTTCGCTGGGAGCGAGTCGGTACCAGTCCGTGATTCCGCGTTCGACGTCTCTGTTGTCATGGTGCTCTGTACTCGGCTTACGCGACTACCCGCGACTCAGCGGCGACGAACGACTTCAGCAGAGCACGTGCGACGAATGGTCGATCGAGACGATAAACGTTGCTTTACCACCGTACCTATTTCCTGAATGTTGAGTAATACCGCGTGTTCGCACAGGATAGTCGGATATACTTGGAACTGTGATCGGCCAGTCTCGGAGACCGTCGGCGGGACACGTCGTCTGCCGATCGAAAGCAACCGAGACGGTCGTCCTCGACTCCAGTCCGCTCGAGAGTCGCTCGAGCGGCGCTTGTTCACGGTCGTCAGCCGTCCGATCGACGGAGAATGCGACACGAAACCTTCGCCGACACCCACAGTCACTGACGATTACCGACGCGACCGGGCGACGCTGTCGGTCGCAAAGCGGTGTCTCGAGTCGAACGACGATAGAAGCGGGGCGACCGGTTCGCCGAGGTCTACGCGACTATTCGAGGATGACGACCGCCGATTCGGTCTCGATCATCTCGCCCTCGCCCGAGTAGGTACGCTCGCGTTCGACCTCGAAGAGGTCGTCCTCGAGTTCCTCGCCGGCGACGCGGAGCACGCCGTCATCTCGGTCTCGCGGCTCATCGCCGTCGTCTCGCGGCTGCGCCGCTCGACTGTCCGCGGAACTTCGTTCCGCGCTACTCGACTCTTCCGCGGAGCGTTGCTCCGCGCTCACGATCTCGTACTCGCCGCTCTCGATTCCGGAATCGATCTCGCCGACCTTCGAGCCGAACTTCGGTCCGAGCGTCGAGTAGTCGAGGTCAATCGACGCGATCTCGGTGGTGACCTCGGGTTCTTCTTCGAGGACGGTCAGCTCCTGGACGTGCATGACGTTCTGGATGGCGTCCTCGAAGCCTTCGATGGGGCCGTAGACCGACACCGACTCGAGATCGGCGTTCAGCGGCAGCTGATTCTCGCTCTTGTAGCGCCGGAGCGCCGAGATGACGTCCATGGCGGCCTCGCCGGCCTCGAGGTCGGCCTCGTACCCCTGCGGGCTGGGCCAGTCGCGGACGTGGATGCTGGTGTTCTCGAGGTCCGCGGGATCATCGCTGTAGACGGCCTGCCAGATCTCCTCGGTCGCGTGGGGCAGGAACGGCGCCCACAGCTCGAGGAAGGTCCGGTGGGCCGTCCGCAGCGCGTACTGCGTCGACGGCTCGTCCTCGCGCGTCTTGGCGATCTCGAGATAGTCGTCGCAGAACGTGTTCCAGAAGAAGGTCCGCAGCCGATCGCGGGCCTTCGCGAACTCGTACTCCTCGAGGTGGGCGGTCAGATCGTCGACGGCGTCGTCGAGTTCCGCCAGCAGCCAGCGGTCGATCGCCTCGAGCTCCGCGGGTTCCTCGGGCTCGCGGGGCGCGAGCGTGTCGACGAGCTTTGAGGCGTTCCAGAGCTTGCGCAGGAGCTTCTCGCCCGCGGTGAGGTCCTTCTCCTGATACGGGAAGTCGTCGCCGACCGCCGCGCTCGCGGCCCAGAAGCGGACGGCGTCGACGGGGAAGTCGGCGAGCACCTCGTCGGGTTCGACGACGTTGCCACGGGACTTGGACATCTTCTCGCGGTTCTCGTCTAAGACGTGGCCGTTGATCATCGTCGCGTCGAAGGGCACCTCGCCGGTGTGCTCGTAGCACTTGACGATGGTGTGGAACAGCCAGAACGAGATGATGTCGTGGCCCTGCGGACGGAGGTCGAACGGGTACAGCTCCGGTTTCTCCATTCGGAACTCCTCGGCGTCTTCGTCCCAGTCCCAGCCCGCGTTGATCAGGGGGGTCAGCGAGGAGGTGGCCCACGTGTCGAAGACGTCCTCTTCGGCGACGAAGTCGTCAGCCCCGCACTCGGGACAGCTATCGACGGGCGGCTCGTCCGAGAGCGGATCGACCGGGAGCGTCTCCCGGTCGGCCATGATCTCGTGGTCGCAGTCCGCGCAGTACCAGACCGGGAATGGGATCCCCGAGTCGCGCTGGCGCGAGATGAGCCAGTCCCACTCGAGGCCCTCGATCCAGTGTTTGTAGCGGCTGAACATCTTCTCGGGGTACCAGTCCATCTCCCGGCCGGCCTCGAGGTACTCCTCCTTGTGGTCCAGAATTTCGACGTACCACTGCTTGGAGACGCGGTACTCGACGGCGGTGTCACAGCGTTCGTGGACCTGCACCGCGTGGGAGATCTCCCAGCGGTCGCGCAGGTACCCCTCGTCCTCGAGGTCTTCGACGATGGCCTCGCGGGCCTCCTCAGTCGACATTCCCTCGTAGTCGCCGGCGAGGTCGGTCATCGTCGCGGACTCGTCGATGGCCACGCGCAGCGGCAGGTCGTGGGCCTGGTACCACTCGATGTCGTTCTGGTCGCCGAAGGTACAGCACATCACGACGCCGCTGCCCTTCTCCATGTCGACGCGCTCGTCCTCGATGATCGGCACCTCCTGCTCGAAGATCGGGACGCGGGCGGTCTCGCCGACCAGATCCTGGTTCTCCTCGTCGTCGGGGTGGACGAAGACGGAGACGCAGGCGGGGATGAGTTCCGGTCGCGTCGTGGAGATGACGAACTCCTCGCGGTCCGCACCGTCGCTTGCCACGTCGAACGCGATGTCGTTGAAGTGCGAGCCGCGCTCGTCGTCTTCCATCTCGACCTGCGAGATGGCCGTCTCGCAGTCGGGACACCAGATCGCGGGCGCCTTCTTGCGATACTCCCGTCCCTTCTCGTAGAGATCGAGGAAGGAGAGCTGTGAGACCCGCTGGACGCGAGGTTCGATCGTCTTGTAGGTGTTATTCCAGTCGATCGAGGTGCCGAGATCCTGCATCTTCTCCGTGAACTCGGCCTCGTACTCCTGACAGACCTCGCGGCAGAGCTCCTGGAACTCGCGGCGCTCGTAGTCCTGGTGGCGGATGTCCAGTTCCGACTCGGTCAGTCGCTCGCTGGCGATCCCATTGTCGTCGTAGCCGAAGGGGAAGAGCACGTCGCCGTCGGCCATCCGCTGGTATCGCGCGGCGAAGTCCTGTAGGGTCGAGCCGTAGAGGTGGCCCATGTGCAGGCTGCCCGAGACCGTCGGCGGCGGCGTGTCGATCGCGTAGACCGTGTTGGGATCGCGCTCGGCGTCGCTCTCGTAGGCGTAGACGTCCGCGTCGATCCAGCGCCGCTGCCAGCGATCCTCGACCGCTTCGGGATCGTAACCGCCCTCGAGGGTCGGCTCGCTATCAGCGGGATCGCTCTCCGGCTCCGATTCGGGCGCGTCCGTACTCATGCTCTCACCGCCCGCGCGGGGCGTCGGCCGTGCGTCGTCGTGGCGTCGAAGGTGTGCGTACTCATTGCTGATACCGGTCGTTGCTCGGTGAATGCTGGTCGCCGACAATACATCCGTCGAAACGGGGTGGGGAATGCGGGGCTATGGCGCCCCTACAAAGACGGTGCCGCGCGGACCGTCGACGGCGCCGACCGGAACCGCGACTGGAGTGGGCATACGGATACGTGGGTGTTCCGCCGGGAGCGGTGTTAGGTTTTTCGTCACGGAAACCCTCACCCGGCGTCCGCGGCGGAACACGCCGTCCAGTGTGGGATCCGATCGTCGTATAAAAAATACGGGGTTCGGCTGATCGGTCGCCAACCGACCGACCCCTTAACGTCGGACTGGTCCGTGCAATCACGTATGAGCGCCGACATGACCAGGCGGGAACTGCTCGGGAGCGTCGGAACAGTCGGTCTCCTCGGGCTCTCCGGCTGTCTCGGAGCGACGCCGCTGGTCAGCAACCGCAGCGAGGAGAGCGAGACGATCTCCCTCGAGGACGCCGCGTCGATCGCGATCGTCGGCGATATCGGGCAGATCTCGGTCGCCGGCGCGGATCGGGACGACGTGGGACTCGAGATCGTCAAGGAGTCCGATTCGGTCCGGACCGATCTCGAGGACCTGACCCTCGAGACCGAGCGTACCGACGGCCGGCTCGAGCTCCGATCGGAGTGGGACGGCAGCGAGGGGTGGCTCGCCAGCCGTCCCTCGATGGACCTCAACGTGGAGATCCCCCGCGAGGTCGCCCTCGAACGCGTCGAAACGAGTACGGGACGGATCACCGTCCGCGACGTCGCGGGCGATCTACACGCGGATACCGGAACGGGGCGAGTCGATATCGCGGGCGTCGACGGGACGGTCTCCACCGAGACGAGCACGGGCCGGGTCGAGATCCGGGACGTGGAGCGACTCGGCGACGTGTCCGCCTCGACCGGCCGGATCAGCGTCGAGGTACCGGCGATCGACGGTGAGACGACGATCTCGGCGTCGACCGGACGGGTCACCGCCGCCGTGAGCGAGGCCGTCGACGCCGATCTGCGCGTGGAGACGAGCACGGGTCGGATCGACGTCGACGACCTCTCGCTCGAGAACGCGACCCGAGGCGAGGACAGCGTCGCGGGACGGCTCGGTGACGGCGGTCCGCGGCTCCGGATCGAGACGAACACGGGTCGAGTCACGATCGAATCGCTCGAATAACCTGCATCGCCCCACTTGCCAGCGGTCGCCGGTGGTCGCCCGCAATCACTAGCGATCCCACGCCTCGGCCGGGAACGGCGCGTTCGAAGCGGTGCCGGACTCACTCACCCTCGAGGTCGATGACCGCCCGCGAGTCGGTCACGTACCGCAGTTCTCCCTCGAGATACCCCGCCAGCCGCTCGAGGAAGCCGTCCCTGAGATCGTCCGCGTCCGCGTCCGCGTCAGCGATTACAACCCGATCGTGAACCGCCGGATCGTGATCGCCCTGCATGACGACGGTAAAGAGTTCGCGCGGTGTGACCGGATCGCCGGCCTCGAGCCGCGAGACGACGCCCGACAGCGAGGACTCGACGGTCGTCTCGACGTCGAAGCGCACGTCGACCGAGACGCGCTCGTCGCCGCTCGCCGCGAGGAACTCCTCGCAGCTTCTGACCGCCGGCTCGAGGACGGTCTCGAAGTCGGTGCCCGACTCCTCGAGCCCCAGATAGGCGAACGCGAGCATCGCCCGCAGTCCGGCGAGGAACTCCTCGTCGGTCGCCGCCTCCTCGAACACCTGTCTGCGGTCCTTCTTGGCCAGCGTGTGCAAGAACAGGTCGAAATCGAGGACGGCAGCGCGGATGCGCCGTCGAATACGGGCCTCCGCGTTCCGTTTCGACTGGTCGTGGCTCATCTCGCGGTCGCCGAGCAGGTAAGCGCGGTCCGCGGGGCTGAGAACCCCCCGTTCGCGATCGATATCGGTGTTCATAATCGAATATGGATTATACGACATCGATTTCCATCCGAACCGTTATGAGCGGTCCGGTCGGAGCCGGAGACGATGATCGAGCGTGAGTGACGAATGAGCGGGTCCGTCGCGACGAAGTACGCCGAGTGGATCGTTTCCCACAGCCGCCTCGTGATCGTCCTCGTCCTCTCGCTGACCGCCGTCGTCGCCGCCGGCGCGGCGATCGGCGAGAGCGAGGAGGGCGAGATCGGCCAGTTCGACGTCGACTCCGAGGAGACCGATGCGCTCGAGGAGATCGAGTCGACCTACGGCACCGACGACGCGATCGTCGCTCAGGTCGTCGTCCGCGACGAGGGCGGCGACGTGCTCACCCGCGAGTCGCTGCTCGAGGGGCTCGAGCTTCAGCGGGCGGTTCGCGAGGACGAGGAACTGAACGCCACGCTCGACGAGCAGGGGTTCGTCGGCCTCGAGAACGTCGTCGGGACGGCCGCCGTCTACGAGGATCGGGCCGCGGAAGCGGACGGACCGCCCGACGCCAGTCAGCCGACCCTCGAGGAACAGATCGCGGCGCTCGAGTCGCGCTCGGACGAGGAGGTCGAAGAACTGCTCGCCGACGTGCTCGATCCCGACGGCGACGTGGGGCAAGGGGGCCAGTCGGCGGGAGCGGGCGCGGAGGCTGACCCCTACGAGTTCCTCCCGACCGACTACGAGCCGGGTGAGACCGAGGCCGACGCGCGGCTCACCCTCGTCTTCCAGGTCGACGACAGCGGTTCCGAGGGGGACCCCGAGGCCGCGTACGCGGCGCAGGTCGATATCGCCGACCGCGTCGACGAGCGCTTCGACGACGCGTTCGTCTTCGGACAGGGGATCAGCGACGAGGCGTCGTCGAACGCCGTCGGCGACAGCTTCGCGATCATCACGCCCGTCGCGCTCGTGTTCGTACTGTGCGTGCTGGCGGTGACCTACCGGGACGTCGTCGACGTCCTGCTCGGCCTGTTCGGCATCGGCGTCGTGCTGGTCTGGCTCGCGGGGATCCGGGGCTGGCTCGAGATCCCTTCGAGTCAACTGCTGATCGCCGTCCCCTTCCTGCTGATCGGACTGAGCATCGACTACGCGCTCCACGTGGTGATGCGATACCGGGAGGCGAGGGCGGGCGAACTCGAGGCCGCGCCCGCCGCGGACGGGGGACGGGTCGGGGCGGACGAGGGCATGCGACTCGGCCTCGCCGGCGTCGCCCTCGCGCTCGCCGCGGCGACGGTCTCGACGGGCGTCGGCTTCCTCTCGAACGTCGTCAGCCCGCTGCCGGCGATCCGGGACTTCGCGGTCCTCTCCGCGGGCGGCATTCTCGCCGCGTTCGTCGCCTTCGCGGTGCTCGTCCCGGCGCTGAAGGTCGAGGTCGACGGTTTCCTCGAGCGCCGGTTCGGTCGCACGCGAGCGAAGCCGGCGTTCGGGTCGGGGTCGGGCATCGGCAACCGAGTCCTCTCGGGCGTCGCCGCCGTCCCACAGCGGCTGCCGCTGGGCATCGTGCTGGTCGCGTTCCTGCTCGCCACCGGCGGCGCCTACGGCGCGACGACGATCGACACGGAGTTCAACCAGGCCGATTTCCTCCCCGAGGACGCCCCGGAGTGGGCCAAGTCCCTGCCGGGACCGCTCGCGCCGGACACGTACACGATCAGCGACGACGCCGCGTACCTCGGCGAGAACTTCGGCGGACAGGGCGAGAACGGGCAGACGCAGGTACTCATACGCGGAGCCGTCACCGATCCCGACGCGCTCGTCGCGATGGACGACGCCGTCGGCGGCGTCGACGGCGACGAGGGAACGATCGCCTCCCGGCCCGGCGGCGACCCCGCCATCGAGGGCCCGCCCTCGGTAATTCGGGACGTCGCGAGCGAGAACGAGACCGTCGCCGCCGCGCTCGAGGAGCGCGATACGACCGGCGACCGGCTCCCGAACGAGGACGTCGCCGGCTTCTACGACGTGCTGTTCGACGCCGATTCGGACCGTGCGTCCGCGGTGCTCTACCGCGCGGACGGTGGCGACGGGGACGGCAGCGGCGACTACGAGAGCGCCCGCCTCGTCGTGGACGTCCAGGGTGACGCGTCCGCGCAGGCCGCTGCCGACGACACCCGCGACGTGGCGTCGGCGATCGAGGACGACACCGACGCCGTGACGGCGACCGCGGCGGGCGGCCCCGTGACGACCGCCGTGGTTCAGGACGCGCTGCTCGAGACGCTCGTCGAGGCGTTCGTCGTCACGCTGGTGGTCATCTTCGCCTTCCTGACGGCGCTCTACTGGGTCCGCCACCGGGCGCTCTCGCTGGGCGCGATCACGCTCGCGCCGGTGGTCGCCGCGCTCGCGTGGCTGCTGGGAGCGATGGCGCTGCTCGGCCTGCCGTTCAACAGCGAGACGGCGGTCATCACGAGCCTCGCGATCGGACTGGGGGTCGACTACAGCATCCACGTCGGGGAGCGGTTCGTCGCGGAGCGAAGTGAGCGGGACTCGCTTCCGGACGCCCTCGCGGCGACGATCACCGGCACCGGCGGGGCGCTGCTGGGGAGCGCGGCGACGACCGCGGCCGGCTTCGGCGTCCTCGCGCTCGCGCTGGCGCCGCCGCTGCAGCGCTTCGGTCTCGTGACGGGCCTCAGCATCGTCTTCGCCTTCGTCGCCTGCCTCACCGTGCTCCCCTGTCTGCTCGTGCTCCGCGAGCGACTGCTCGCTCGCCTGTCGTGATCGCGGGCGAAAACCGAGCCGATCGCCGCCTCCCGCTATCGCGACTCGTCGTCGGAGTGGGCCCGCACCCAGAGTTCACCGATGCGAGAGAGCCGCGTTCGGTAGGATTTGCCGTGTTCTTCGCGTTCGATGTACCCCTTGCCGCCGGGGCCGAGGCGGTCGACGTTGTAGATGACCTTCGACCGGAAGCTGTCGGTGTACTCCTCGTTCAGTTCGCGGGCCAGCGACTCCGCGAGTTCGGAGACGGAATCGAACTCGCCGTCCTCGCCGAGTTTGAACAGGATGAGCTCCTCGAAGGGTTTGACGTTCGAGAAGGAGGCGACGGGCAGTTCGACGATGTGGCGACCGTCGATCTCCTTGGCGCCGATCGTCGTCCCGCGCTCGTCGAACTCCGAGAGGAGGTCGCGGGCGCTCTCGAGGCGTTCGTCGATCCGTTCGCCGTCGAGCGCCTCGTCGCCGTCGACGCCCGCCCCGGCGTCTAACTCCTCGAGCAGTTCGATCTGCTCGCGGAGTTCCTCGGCCAGTTCCGTCTCGAGGTACTTCTCGGGGGCCGTGTAGTAGGTGTGGATCCCCTCGCGGTCCTCCTGGCGCTCGACCATCAGCGAGTGGGCGGCGTTGGCGAAGGCGAAACTCACCGTGCGGGGCATCGCGGCGACGTTGACCCAGACTTCGTTTCCGTCGTCGAGTTCGGCGGTGATGAGGTCGTAGGCCTGCTCGAAGGCCGCGTCGTAGTCGTAGACGTCTTCGAGGACGAACCGCTCGGTGGTCGCCCCCAGCAGGTTCTTGAAGTCCGTCTCGAGTTTGTCCGAGAGGTGCCGGGAGTACTCGACGTTGGCCTCGCTCCCGACGGCGCCCTCGAGGAGGATGACGCTGTCGACGTCGATCTGATCGCGCACCAGCGGCGCGATCAGCCGGTCGTAGTCGAAGCCGACCGGGACGATGTGGGTTTGCATACGCGGTACGTGGAGGCGGCGCTTATAAAAAGCACCAGTCTCCGATCCGCCGGTTCGCAGAATGAGCGGTGTAGTGACGCGTTCCCCGCGCCATTGCGGTCGGGCTACGACTGGTAGCCCAGCGCCCGGAGGTGTTCTTCGACGACCTCGTCGTCGACGTCGTCCCGTTCCACCGGGCGTTCCGCGACGATATCGCGCCGGTTCTCCCAGGGGACGACGAGCCAGGGGACGAGTCGGAGCTCCGGCGTCCAGACGTAGCCCGGATGCTCGTACCGGTCGCCGGTGAGTCGGGAGTAGAGGTTCGTGGTCTCGCCGAGCAGTTCCCCGTGGTCGGCGGTGATGACGGTCTTTCCATCGAGTCGTTCGACGAGTCGCTCGACGTGCTCGAGGACCCGCTCCAGGTTTTCGACGTACACCGCCTGCAGTTCGGCCGGGGAAACGTAGCCCGCCTCCGCGGCATCCATCAGATACACCATGCCGTCCGAGCGACTGGTGACGTCGGCGTCCGATTTCCAGGCGGAGAACTCGAGCCCCTGATTCGTCCGGAGCCGTTCTCGCAACGCTTCGGCCTTCGGTCCGAAGTACGGGCCGTGGGGCTGCATGAAGTGGACGAGTAACCGCTTGTCTGGATGGCGTTCGTAGGCCTCGACGGCCTTCTCGCGAACGATCCCCGGCCGGTAGTTCCGATAGAGTTCGCTATCGAGAACGTCCCGCTGGGACTCGGGGTACGTCGAGACGAACTCGTGGAAGGTGCCGTCCTCCAGCTGGTGAGAAAACCCGTTGGCGGAGACGTATACGGTGTCGTGGAACGTCTCCCCGGCGAACGTCTTCTCCATGAATTCGTTGCTCGTCGACGCGACGGAGACGGCGGCGGTTAGCTCACCGTCTATCGAATTGTGTTCGGCGAGATAGTCGAATCGACAGGCGTCCAGCAACAGAAGGTTGTCCCAGTCCGCGTCCATGATATTCGTCGGGCGGCCGTGCTCCCGATAGAAGACGTGTTTCTGCACATCGCCGTACCGCTTTTTGAGCTCGTGTTTGAACGCTTCTGGATTCTTACACGCCTCGATAAAATTGGAGAGGGTGTACTTCTCCGGGGAGAGGTCCATCGTGTCGAGGTCCAACTGGACGATCAATCAATTTTAGCATCCGTTAGGATGAAAGTCACGATATCGAGAGCGTCCGAACTCGGCCGAGCGATCGGCCCAGACGGCGCGGCGAGTCCCCGAACAGTCAGGAGGCGTCCGACGCGTCGTCGTCGAAGTCGACCGTCCGAATCAATTGCGCGATCGTCTCCCGGTCGCGCTCCGGATCGATATCCAGCTCGCCGTCTGCCGTCGTCGAGTCGGTGGTCTCGGTGCGAACGCCGTTCTCGAGCGGGAGCACCCCGCCGGCCATCCCGAACGTCGACTCGAGCGGCCAGACGGCGATGTGGGCCTCGGCGTCGATCCGGTTCGGGCCCTCGCTCGTCTCCCCGTCGACGGGGTATCCCACGTCGAGGACGTACCACGAGCCCCCGTTGCCGTTGGACGCCTCGAACTCGAGGCTGTTCCGGGTGCCCTCAACGGCCAGCCCTTCGGACTCGAGGGTGTCGACGAACTGGTCTCTCGCTTTCGGTGCGGCCTTCGAGAAGACGGACGTCGTCGATAGCCCGAGATCGTCGGGCGAGGGGGAGACGGTCACGTCGACGACGAACAGGGAGCGGGCCGGAATGTCACTCGCCTCGAGCGCGCCCACGCCGGTCGCGGGCGTGACGCGCTCGTAGACCGTCGTCTCAGCGGTGATCGAGGCGAGCATGGCGCTCGTCTCGCCGGTTCGCGTCCCCAGCGGACGCCACGAGTCGGCTACTGCCTCCGGCAGGTCGAAGGTCAT
Organism: Haloterrigena turkmenica DSM 5511; assembly: GCF_000025325.1. Lineage (NCBI taxonomy): Archaea > Methanobacteriati > Methanobacteriota > Halobacteria > Halobacteriales > Natrialbaceae > Haloterrigena > Haloterrigena turkmenica. The sequence continues at coordinate 3,428,632 of NC_013743.1, forward strand.
CACCCTCGCGTATGCCGCCGTCGCCTTTCGGTCTTCGGACTGCTGACGCTGCCTGCAACCGGCGTCGTGCGACGCGGCGTCGGACGGCGATCACTCTTGGCGGTCCTGGTGGCGGACCCGCACCATCCCATCGGAGGTGACGCCGACGATCAGCGGCGTCGACACCTCCCGGCCCGACACCGCCGACCCCGCGGCGTCGCTGACGACCTTCATCAGGTCCGGCGCGGTGTGATCGACCTTGACACCCTGCTCGTCGCAGGCGTCGTAGACCAACTGCGGGACGTCGTAGAGGTCGGTCCCCGCCGACACCCGGACGCGGACCGGCGCCCGCAGCGCCTCGGCGAAGGCGACCGTCTCGTGGGCCTTCTCCAAGTTCTCGCGCGCGCTCGACTCGATCGAGGAGACGTTCGCCCGCGAGGTGCCCAGCGCGTCGGCGATGTCGGCCTGCGAGACGCCGCGTTCGCGGAGCGCGAGCACCTGCGCCTGACGGTGTGTCAACACGCTCGTCTCGCCGTCGAATCCGATCTCCTCGAGCAACTCCTCGATCTCGTCGATCACGGCGATCGCCTCTGCTCCCGCTCGCGCTCGAGTCCGCTCATACCCCAGTCTAAGACGGCGGCAGGGTCAAAGCTTCCCCGGTCCGTCCCGTCGGTCGTCGGCCGGCCGCGTGAAATCGGCCGAACGCTATATGCGGGTCGCGCGACTGTCATCGGCTGTTCGAGGCGAGCCGCGCCCGCGCGGTGGTTTCGGGCCGGGACTACGTCGCTCCCGAGGACATCCACGCGGTCGTTCACCCCGCGCTGGATCACCGAATCGTCCTGACCACCGAGGCGGACGTCCGCGGCGTCGATCCGCGGACGGTCGTCGAGGGTGCGGTCAACAGCGTGCCAATGCCCTCGATGGATCGGTGAGGGCTCGAGCGAACGGTGCCGTTCGATCGGAACGTCGCTGAAATCGACCTGTCGACTGATCGGAACTAACCAATAGAGATAACAGTCGGTGTGCCGGAATGTATACTGCGCACCGGATGCGCCACGGCGGGTCCGTGCCTCTGACATCGCCTCTCGCCGTGTCTCACGCGGCTCCCGCGAGGGGAGCGAGAGTCACCCTAGGGGGGTACTCTTTCGCCGCGTCTTTCGCCGTCCCGCTGCGAGCGTGAGCGACTGGTTTTCGCGGAAACCGGAGACAGAGGGGCCGCGCCGCGGTCAGTACTCGAGGTGCCAGCGCCGTTCGTCCTTCGCGGCGAGCACTTCGGCGACGCCGTCGGCCAGCCGATACTCGGTTTCCTCCCGAACGACGGTCCCGGCCCGCTCTAAGTGCTCCAGATGGGCGTACGATTCGCCGGGGCCGTGGAGGATGTGGATGTCCTCGAGGTCGCCGAACAGGGCCGCGCTCACCGTCCAGGTGTCGCAGGGGCCCTCGCGATCCAGCGCGTCGAGGACCCGCCAGGCGCGTTCCGCGTGATGGTCGATGATGTGCTGGGCCCGGTCGGCGGGTTCGTCGATCGGATCGCGGTGGCCCGGCCACGCGCGATGGTAGTCGGCCTCGACGATCCCGCGGAGCGCCCGCAGATAGCGCTCGAGCGGGCGATCGACGCGGACGTCCGCGCCGCCGACGTTGGGCGTGTAGACGGGCAACAGCGCGTCGCCGGAGAGCACCTCCCGTCGGCCCTCGAAGGTCGTCTCGAACATGCACAGTCCCGCGGCGTGGCCGGAGGCGTGGACGACCTCGAGTTCGCCGCCGGGTACGGGAAACGTCTCGCCGTCGGCGAACGTCGTGACGGTCGGCGACGCGGCGCCCGTCTCGGCGTCGGACATCCGCTCGCGGAGGACGGCCCGCTGCTCCTCGGGCATCCCCCACTGTTCGAAGTACTCCTCCTGTAGCTCGTACATCGTGTTCCAGGCGTCCTCGTCGCCCTCGACGAGCGGCGCGTCGGCCTCGTGGACGTAGACCTCGGCGCCGCCTTCGGCCTGAATCGCGCCCGCCAGCCCGGTGTGGTCGCCGTGCCAGTGGGTGAGGAACACCTGATCGACGTCGGCGAAGGCGAGGCCCCGTTCGGCGAGGGCGGCCTCGAGTTGCTCCCGCGTCGTCGCCGTCCAGTCGCCGGTGTCGATCAGCGCCACCTCCGACCCCTCCGTGAAGAGGTACGCGTTGTTGTCGCCTTCGAACGCCGCGTTCGACAGGGGGATCCGCTCCATGCATTTGTGTCGCACAAGCGACGGGAAAACCCTTGCGTCGCGACGGTCGCGGCGTTCTATCCGCGAAGCGCCCAGGCGACGAGCACGACCGCGAACAGCCCGCTGCCGACGGCGACCGCCGCGTACGCCGGATCGGCGATCGCGACGCCCGTCGCGACCCACCGGTAGCAGGCGACGGTGGCGCCCGCGACGACCGCGCCCGTCAGCGTGGCACCGCCGACGTGGACGAGTTCCGCCCGCGTCGTCGCCGCGTCGCGACCAAGTTCCGTCCGAACGCCGTCGGCGGCGACGAGCACGTCGCCCGCGACGCCGAGCAGGTCCATCGCGGCCGCGCCGGCGTGCTCGCGGGCGCCGGAGTCAGGGAGGATTCGAAGAGCGACGATCCCGACCACGTCGATCGCAGTGAGCGTCATCTCGGTCGCAGCCCGACTGCTGTGTTGTCGCTTCACCGCCACCAATGCCGTCTAACAGGCCGTTGGCTGGCGATTCCGAGCCACCATCGGCATCGCGCTCGCGGCGAGAACGAGTCCGCAGACGGCACACAGGACGGCACCGATCGTCAGTATCCGTTGTCCACTCCCCGAACCAGTTGCCATCGGTCGCCTAACAGTTACCAGAACTGGTACTTACGTCTTATTGCAGTTAAACCGCCGAAATACGCGAAAACGGATCGATCGACGACTGTCCACTCGCGGGGGTCCGACTACGAGCCCCAGAAGTTCTCCCGACTGCCCAGCCGTTCGCGGGCCGGCTTGTCGGCACCCTTCCCGCCCTCGTCGTCCGAGTCGGCCGCCGCATCGTCGCCGTCGTCTGCAGCGTCCTCGTCGGTCGACGCCGCGTCCGCCGCCGATTCTGCGTCGTCCTCCGACTCCGCGTCCTCGTCCTCGTCCGGATCCATCGGGAGGAGTTCGAGTTTCTCCGCGCGGGCGTGATTGCTGTGGACTCGAGTCACTTCGACGCGAGCGCGGGCCTCCGGCAGGATGCCGTCGACCATCACGATAAATCCGTCTTCGGTTCGCCCGACGCCGGCGCCGCTCTCGTGCATGTCGACGACGTCGATAACGATCTCCTCGCCCGACTTGACGGGCTGGGTCTTCAGGTCCTCGATGGGCTGGCTGTAGTGGTTACACCATTCCTTGCCCCCGCGGTCGCCGTAATGCTGACACCCCATTCCCGAGATCCGTTCGGAGAATTCCGGGCAGTCGTCGGCAAGTGGACAGTCTGCCATACGGCATACTACCAGTGGCGTCGTTAAACCGTTTCCGTCTTGCGGATCGATGGCGTCGTGTCTAGAAACGTTGGTAGTATTTTTCCCAAATATGGATGATGTTGTAGTCTTTTCTGGATATTTAATCACAGGTTGTTAAATGAACTGGCTCCCTATGAAAGCGCGTTTCGAAAAGGTTTACGGTACGGGCGTGGCAGTGATAAATGATGAAAATCCTCGTTACGGTCAAAGAAGTCGCGACCGTCGAAGACGAGTTCGAAATAGAGGGTACTGCGATCGCCGACCAGTACCTGGGCGCCGACTTGAACGAGTGGGACGACTACGCCATCGAGGAGGCCGTCCAGCTCCAAGAGGCGGGCGTCGCCGACGAAGTCGTGACGGTCACGATCGGTCCGGAGGAGTGCGAACAGACCATCCGGCAGGCGCTGGCGAAAGGCGCCGACCGCGCCGTCCGCGTCTGGGACGACTCGCTCGAGGGCGTCGATCTGTTGGACGTCGGCGCCAAAACGGAGCTTCTGAGCGCCGTCATCGAGGAGGAGGATCCCGACCTCGTGCTGACCGGCGTTCAGGCCGGCGACGACAGCTTCGGCGCGACGGGCGTCTCCGTCGCCGAGAACCTCGGCTACCAGTGGGGGGCCGTCGTCAACCACTTAGAGCACGGGTTCGACGACGACGCGGCCTCCGTGCGACGCGAACTCGAGGGCGGGGTCGAGGAGCTGACCGAGATCGAGCTCCCCGCCGTCCTGACGATCCAGACGGGGATCAACGAGCCGCGCTACGCCAGCCTGCGGGGCATCCGGCAGGCCCAGCGCAAGGAACTCGACGTCAAGGCGCTGGCTGATATCGGCGTCGACGAGAGCGCTATCGACGCCGACCTCGAGCTGACGGACATGTACGAGCCCGAAAGCGAGAGCGACGTAACGACCTGGGAGGGTAGCGCCGAGGAGACGGCCGGAGAGCTCGCTGAGCTCCTTCGCGACAAGGGGGTGGCACAATGACGGATATCCTCGCAGTCACGGACCACCGCCGCGGCGAACTGCGCGACGTCAGCTACGAGATCATCACCGCGGGCCGCCAGCTGGCCAACGAGACCGGCGGCGACCTGCATCTGGCGGTCATCAGCGGTACCGTCGACGAGTTCGCAGAGAAACTGAACCGCGAGGGCGTCGACGCCATCCACACCGTCGACTACGGCGAGGAGTTCAACCACGACGTCTACACGCAGGCGATCACGCAACTGTACGACGAACTCGCCCCGCAGTACGTCCTCGCGCCCAACAGCGTCAACGGTCTCGACTACGCCCCCGCCGTCGCCACCCGACTCGACCTGCCGATCGTCACCGACACGATCGACTTAGCGACCGACGGCGAGACCCTGATCGCCACCCGTGAGATGTACGGCGGGAAGGTCGAAACCACCACCGAACTCGAGGGGAGCGCGGTCGCGACGATCCGCAGCGCCGAGTGGCCCCAGACGGAGGGGACCGGCGACGCCGCGATCGAGGCCTTCGACGCGGCGATCGACGAGGACGCGATCGGCTCGACGGTCAACGGCTTCGAGGAGGTCGGCGGCGGCGACGTCGACATCAGCGAAGCGGACGTCCTCGTGAGCGTCGGCCGCGGGATCGAAGAGGAGGACAACCTCCCGCTCATCGAGGAGCTCGCGGACGCCCTCGGCGCGACGCTGTCGTCCTCGCGACCGATCGTCGACAACGGCTGGCTGCCCAAGAATCGGCAGGTCGGCCAGTCCGGCAAAGTGGTGACGCCGGACGTCTACATCGCGATCGGCATCTCCGGTGCGGTCCAGCACGTCGCCGGCATGAAGGGATCGGACACGATCGTCGCGATCAACACCGACCCCAACGCGCCGATCATGGACATCGCCGACTACGCGATCGTCGACGACCTCTTCGACATCGTCCCCGCGCTCACGGAAGAGTTCCAGTAACTGCGTGGTTCGAGCGGAGTGAGAACCACGACAGGCGAACGGGCGCGTTGCGCCCGTGAGCTGTACCGCGAGCGACCGAAGGGAGCGAGCGGCTTTTTGGTCCAGATTTTTTCGAGAGGGTGAGTGAGAGCGCGGCGCGTAGCGTCGCGGTGAAGCGAACGGCGCAGCCGTGAGCAGGGAGCGAACCCGAGCGAAAAAAGGTGGTCGCACGTCGTCCCCGCGCTCACGGAAGCGTTCCAATGAGCGGATCGCGGGCACGGCGGTAGTGAACGATCGGTCTGGGCCGGTCGTAGCGCAGCACGCGTTCAATGGGTTCGGTCGATCGGTGTTCGTCCGTCGGCGTTTCGCTTTCGTGCGCCCGCGTATACGACGACCCTCTCGTGAACCGCCTCGCAGTCACGCGCTTCGAGCTCCCCTCGGCGTCTCGTCACCGAGCCGAGCGAAGTTCGGCGAGGTCGGCGGGGCGAAGTCGTTCGAACACGCCGAGGCACTCGGTCTGCGTTCGCTGTCGATTCGACGCTCCGTTTCTCGGTCGGGTGGCAGCGACAGCGTTCGCTGGCTACCGCCGTACCCACCGGGCGGCCACGCATCTTCTTCGACTGCCGTTCGACGCGATCGAAAGCGCACTATTGAAGATACCTGATATATCTTGTACAGTACTGTTCTACGGTACATCTGTCGATAATTTACTAGATCGATTACCGATCGAGGTTTGGTAGCTCTTCACACCTATTGCCGCTTGCGAGTGTCTTTCAAACGTAGTACGACGTGTTGCCACTGTAACTATTTCAGAGTATACTAAATCGAGTTATGATTTACTTAGAGTCTTTCACAGAAATCAGACAGTGTGGTTATATGGTATGAGTAGAATGCAGAAGTATGTCCGTTCAATTGAATCGTCGAAAACTACTGTCCGGTCTCTGTACCGCCGGACTCGGCGGCCTCGCCGGCTGTCTCAGTTCGGTTCCCGGGCTCGACTCGACCGACGTCGAGGACGGGAGCGACGTCGGAGGCACCGATCGAACGCTCAGACTGGGAATCATGCAACCGCTCAGCGGCGACCTCGAGAACGTCGGACTCCCGATTCGGGACGCCGCAACACTTCCTATCAAGCAGATCGAAGACGAGATCTCGCTCGATATCGAGTACGAAGTCGTCGACACCGAGACATCGCCGTCGGCGGGCGTCCAGGGTGCGGCCGCCCTGGTCGACGAAGGATACCCGATGGTCAACGGCCCGGCTGCCTCGGACGTGACGCTGCAGGCGACACAGCAGGTCCTCATTCCGTACCGGACCGTCTGCTGTTCGCCCGGTGCGACCACGCCGACGATCACCTCGCTCAACGACGCCGGGCTGGTCTTCCGGACCGCGGTCTCCGACTCGCTGCAGGCGGTCGTGCTCGCCGACCGGGCGGCGAACGATCTCGGCCACGACAGCGCCGCGACCCTCTACGCGAACAACGACTACGGCTGGCAGTTGAGCCAGGCGTTCGCGCGCTCGTTCCGGAGCGATCACGGCGGGACGGTCTCGGCGCAGATCCCGCTAACGGAAGGACAGGACACCTACGAAGCGGCTCTCGAGCGGGCCAGGGAGGACGACCCCGAACTGCTCGTCGTGGTCGGCTACCCGGAAACGGGAGGACAGGTTCTCAGAGATCTCGGAGCCGACGCCCCGGAAGACGTCCTCGTCACCGACGGCCTGCGGGACGGAGACCTCCACGACGAGATCGACTACTCGCTCGACGGCATCCGCGGCACCGCGCCGCTGGTCGACGGGCCGGGGACCGAAACGTTCACCGAGCTGTTCGAGGACGCCTACGACGCCGAGCCGAGCGTCTTCACGCCCCACTCGTACGACGCGAGCGCCGTCCTGTTGCTCGCGAACGCCTACGCCGGGCAAAACGACGGCACCGCTATCAGAAACGCCATGCAGGCGGTCACCACAGGCGACGGCGAGGAGATCACACCGGAGACCCTCGCCGAGGGGGTCGACCTCGCGGCCCGGGGTGACTCCGTCACCTACCAGGGGGCCTCGAGTTCGGTTGACTTCGACGAGAACGGTGACATCGTCGGCGCGGTCTTCGAGTACTGGGAGTTCGACGAAAGCGCGGACGGCGGAATCACCGAGATAGAACGGGTGAGCTCCTAATGCCGTCGCTCTCATCCCTGGTTCCGTCGTTCATCAGGCGGCGGTATCTCGTGAAGTTCGTGGTGTCGATTCTGGCGGTCGTGCTCGTCATCGGGGCCGTCGGGGCAGTCAGCTACGCCGATATTGACAACACGGTTCGGGCGGACTCGAACGAGCAACTCGAATCGACCGCCGAGATGCAGGCCGACGCGATCAGCAACTGGGTCGAGACGATGCGGGTCCAGACCCGGACCGCGTCGGACTCGCAGATCCTGCAGGAAGGCGATCCCCAGGAAGTCCAGGGCCAGCTCGTCGAAGAGCAAGCCCGAATGGACGTCGACGTGCGGGCCATCCACTACGTCGACACCGAAAATGGTGAAATCGTCACGAGCACGAACGCCGACTACCGCGGCGAGTCGTTCGCAGACCTCGAGGAACCGTGGGCGACCGACGACTTCGGGAACAACCTCGGGCTCGAGGAGTCCGTCTGGCACTCCCAAGAAGCCTACCAATCGCCGACCCTCGACGACCAGGTGATGGCCTTCGCCAGCCCGGTCACCGAACGGGAGGATCGAGCCGTCGTCATCATCGGGACGCTCGAGTACCAGGTCGAGCAGCTCCACCAGGAGAACACGTCCGCTTCGACGGCCATTATTGACAGCGACGGCTCGGCCGTCTTCCAGGCCGAATCCGCGTCGATCGACGAGGCAGCGATCGACGACGAGGCGATGGCTGCCGCCCTCGGCGGACGACTGACCCGCATGCAGGACGGCGACGTCGTACGGGCGTACGTCCCCGTCGGCAACACCCAGTGGGTCGCGGTTACCAGCGTTCCGACGGACCAGGCCTACGGCGTCGCGTCCGACGTCGGGACGAACGTCGTCGCGATGGTGCTGACGAGCCTGCTCGCGCTCGGCGTCGTCGGCGTCGTTCTCGGCCGGCAGACCGTCGGCCCGCTGGCCAGATTGCGCGACCGGACGACCGAGATGGAACAGGGGAACCTTAACGTCGATCTCGAGACGAACCGCGTCGACGAGATCGGACGGCTGTATGACGGCTTCGACAGCATGCGAAACTCGCTGCGAGACCAGATCGAAGCCGCCGAAACCGCGCGCGAGGAGGCCGAAGCGGCCCGCGCCGAGACCGAGTCGATAAATCGCCACCTCGAGGCGAAAGCCGAGGAGTTCAGCGCCGTGATGGACGACTGTGCGGACGGCGATCTGACCCGTCGCCTCGATCCCGAGAGCGAGAGTCAGGCGATGACCGACATCGCCGACGCGTTCAACGAGATGATCGCGGACCTCGAGGAGACGACCGCCGACGTCAAAGCCTTCGCGAACGAGGTGGCGGCGGCCAGCGAACAGGTGACCGCGTCCAGCGAAGAGGTTCGCTCGGCCTCCCAGCAGGTCTCCGAGTCGGTCCAAGAGATCTCCGACGGCGCCGATCGGCAGAACGAGAACCTCCACTCGGTCAACCAGGAGATGAGCGGGCTCTCCACGACGACCGAGGAGATCGCCGCCTCCTCGAACAACGTCGCCGATCTCGCCGAGCAGACGGCCGAAACCGGTCGACTCGGGCGCGAGGCGGCACAGGAGGCTATCGACGGGATGCACGAGATCGAAGCGGAGTCGACGGAGGCCGTCGAGGCCATCCGAGAGCTGGAAGCGGAGATGACTCAGATCGACGAACTGGTCGAGTTCATCAGCGACGTCGCCCGCGAGACGAACATGCTCGCGTTGAACGCGAACATCGAGGCCTCTCGAGGCGGCGACGGCGAGGGCTCCGGCTTCGGCGCCGTCGCGACGCAGGTCAAAGAGCTCGCCGCGGACACGAAATCGACCGCCGAGGACATCGAGCAGCGGCTCGAGCAGATCGACGAACAGACGGCCGAGACCGCGACGGAGGTCCAACAGACCGCCGATCGGATCGCCGAACACGTCGACTCCGTCGAGAACGCCGCCGAAGCGCTCGACGAAATCGCCGACTACGCCGACCGGACCAACGAGGGCGTCCAAGAGATTTCCGCGGCGACCGAAGAGCAGGCGGCTTCGACCCAGGAGGTCGTTGCCATGGTCTCGTCGGCGACCGATATCTCCGAATCGACGGCCGCCGAGGCCCAGCGCGTCGCCGCGGCCGCGGAGGAACAGACCTCCGCCCTCTCGGAAGTCACCGAGAGCGCGAGCTCGCTCACCGATCAGGCGACGTACCTGAGCGAGACGCTCGATCACTTCGAGACCGACGAGACGGCGGACGTCTCCGTCGACGACTCCGGCACCGACGAGACCGTCGCGTTCGACGAACTGGATATCGACGATGCCGACAGCGCTGTCGATACCGACTCGAGCGAGGATACCGACGGCGATACCGGCGAATTCACGCCCGAAACGAACGGCGGGATCACGGACGCGAGCGGTATCGACCGAGACGCCGAACCGACGCCCGTCACCGACGACGGAAACGACCTCGTCCACGACGGGTTGCGTGAGACGATCGACGGGGCCGACGTCGTCGAACTCGAGGAGGGAGAGGCTGCGGAAAGCGGCGAGGACGACGCGGCGGCCGACTCGGAATCGACGCACGGCGACACCGGGGATGCCGACGCCGCCGACGATGGCGACGACGACGGAACCGTCTCCTCGGACGGCGAGGACGGGTTCACGTTCAGCCAGTTCGACGACGAGTGAGCTGATCCCGCGACTGACGTCGCGGCGCTTCTCCCCCGTGTAAGCGTTCCAACTACTACACCGCTGAACCGTCACGTACTTTTCACCCCCGTCCTAAGCGCGTGTGATGGAATTGCTGGAGCGCCGTCGGGCGCTGATCGAGGAGCGGCTCGTCGAGGTAGTCGACGACCTCGAGCCGGACGCGCTCAGAGCGGAAGTAGAACATACAGCCCTCGCCGGCGGCAAGCGCGTCCGGCCGATGGTGACGGTGCTGGCCTGCGAGACGGTGGGCGGAACGGCCGAGGACGCCGTCGACTTCGGCGTCGGGATCGAACTCGTCCACGCGGCGTCGCTGGTCGTCGACGACATCATCGACCGCTCGGAGCTGCGCCGCGGAACGACCAGCGCCTGGGCCGAGTTCGGCTACGGCCCGGCGATCGTCTCGAGCGACGGCTTGCTCGGCGAGGCCTTCGCCCTCTTTTCGTCGGATCCCGACGCCACGCGCGTCGTCGCCGAGGCCATGGTCGAACTCGGCATCGGCGAGGCGACGGAGCTGTCGGCCGAGCCCGAAACCGAGGCCGAGTACATGACCCTCGCGCGCCGAAAGACGGGCGCACTCTTTCGCGCCGCCGCGGAGCTCGGAGCGATCGCCGCCGGATCGGATGCGGTCACCGTCGAGGCGCTCGGCGAGTACGCCGAACGGGTCGGAGTCGCCTTCCAGATCCGCGATGACGTCTTAGACGCGATCGCCGACCCCGACGAACTCGGCAAGCCGACCGGCCACGACGCCGCCTTAGAGCGCCCGTCGGTCGTGCAGGTGACCGATCTCACGCCCGACGAGGCCAACGCCCGCGCTCGAGCAGAATCGGACCGAGCGATCGAGGCCCTCGATCGGGTCGAGGTCGCCGACCCGACGGCCCGAAACTACCTCGTCGAACTGGCCGAGTTCGTCGTCGAACGCGAACAGTGAGTTAGGCGCGGTCGGTCTGTCGCGTCCCGTCTTCGGGTTCTCGATCGGCGCCGTCCGAGTACTTGGACTCGATGACGGCGAAGGCGAGCGTGCTTGCGATGCCCAGCAGCGTGCCGACGGTCAGCGCCGTCGCGAGGAAGCTGATCCCGACCTCGTCGAGGAAGAACGCGCTCACCGCGTAGAGGACGATGGCGATCGAGAGCACGTAGAACGGCGCGTTCAAGTAACGCCACTCGAGGGTCCCGGCGATGTACTCGTCGGTGATCTGGCCGAGGCTGGTGGTGACTCCCGCGGCGGCGATCCACTGGATCGAGCCGTAGACGAGCGCGGAGAGCATCACGGGAACGCCGACTTCGCCGGGCGTCGCCTCCCGGACGGCCTCGAGTTCGTTCCGGCCGCTGACGCCGCCGAGGGCGAACAGGGCGGCGGCGACGACGTAGGCGAGCAGGGTCGTCCGGCCGGCGTACAGCGACCGGCGGGCACGCTCGACGGCGGCGTCGAGGCGGTCGCCCAGTCCGAGTCCTCTCGAGATGAGGTACAACCCCAGCAGCGCCGAGGTCGTTCCCAGCACGAACCCGGGCATGTCGAGGACGGTCCCGACCAGGGCGAGCGGGTAGATCAACAGGAGGATCCCCAGCGGGATCAACACCGTCCCCCGGGTCTCCGGATCGTTCAGCACCTGCTTGATCGTGTAGTACATCGACTCTAAGTTCTGGGCCTGCCGAACGACGACGCGGCGGACGCCGTCGATGGGGACCCGCGAGCGGATGATCGGAATGACGGACTCGTCTTGGGCGCCGTCGGTGACCACGAGCGCGGTGACGTCCTCCGCGGTCGAGAGGCTCGCGAGGACGGTGTCGACCTCGTCGCCGACCTCGCGGTTGGCCATCACGTCGCCCTCGTCGTTACCGGTGACGACGGCGACTTCGACGCTCTCGTCGCGATCGGCGAGATCGTCGTAGACGTGTAACCCCTGGAAGATCACGTTGACGTCGGAGTCCTCCGGGTCTTCGGTCGCCAGCGCGACGGCCGCTTCCTCGACGGGGTCGCGGCCGATTACCGGCGTCGAGAAGCCGGTCTTGCGACCCAGATCGTCGTCGAGGTCGACACAGAGGACGAGCAGCATCTATCGATCGTTCGACCGGGAGGTATTTCCATCTTCTGGGGACGACAGAATTCCCCGGACGTCCGCGAGACGGGCCGCTCGCCGGTCGTCGGCACCGAGCGCGGATCGCCCGCTGCAGGCACAGCGTTACGTCGACCCTGACCGATCGTCGCGAACGTCGACGCCGCTGATCTCGAAGCGCGCGCCGCCATCGTCGCCGTTTCGCGCGGTCACGGCCCAGCCGTGGGCCTCGGCGATCCCCTCGACGATCGCCAGCCCGAACCCGGTGCCGTCCTCGGCGGTGGTGTAGCCGAACTCGAACAGTTCGTCGACGCTCGAGTCGAGCCCCGACCCGTCGTCGGCGACGTAGAACCCTCGTATCGGCCGATCGTCGCTGGCGTCGGCCTCGAGGGGACCGACGGTGACGGTGACGGTGACGCCGGATCGATCCTGTTCAGTCGACGAGTCAGGGCTCGTGGGGCCGTGCTCCACGGTGTCGTCAGCGCGGTTCCCGCGCTGACTGCTTGTCGAGCCATGCTCGACACCGTCGTCGGCCTGCGGCCGACTGTCCGTGGAACCGTGTTGCACGCTGTTCTCCTGAGCTTGCGAAGGAGAGCCTGTCGAACCGTGTTCGACAGCGTTCCGAAACAGGTTCTCGAGCAGCGCCTGCAGGCGCCCCTCGTCGGCGACGATCGTGGTATCGACGTCGCACTCGAGGGTGGCGTCCGCGGTATCGACCGCGTTCCAGGCCCTGTGGACGCTTGTCGAGAGCGAGATCGGGGTCTGCTCGCCGATCGTTCGCCCGTGGCGAGCCAGCGACAGCAGCCGGTCGATCAGGTCGTCCATCCGCTGGAGCGACCAGCGGACTCGCTCGATCGACTCCCCCGACTGCGGACAGTCCTCGGCGTGGAGTTCGAGCGTGCCCCGCGCCACGTTCAGCGGGTTGCGCAGGTCGTGGCTGACGACGCTCGCGAACTCCTCCAAGCGGTCGTTCTGGCGCTCGAGCTCCCGCTGGGAGCGCCGTCGTCGGGTGATATCGCGGATCGCGTGTATCGTTCCGACGAACTCTCCGTCCTCGAGCGGGAGGAGCTCGGTGTGTACGTCGTGGATCCGCTCCTCACCGTCGGGCGACTGGAACCGGACCTGATACTTGGCTCGAGTGCGGTCGACCGACGAAGAGAGGAGCGCTCTGACCTCGTCGGTGTACTTGCTGATCACCCGCTCGTCGTAGTAGCCCCGTTCGATGAGCTCCGGAAACGGGGTCCCGATCAGGGCGTCGATCTCCTCGGTGAACGCGTCGGCGAACTCGTCGTTACACCAGGTGATCGTCGCGTCCGCATCGAGGACGAACAGCGCGATCGGCGCGAGATCGACGATCCGCTCGTACCGGGCGAGTTCGCGTTCCCGACGTTTCCGCGCGGTGATGTCTCGAACGACGGCCGTAGAGCCGGCGAACCGACCGTCGTCGTCTGTGAGGGCGGTCACGTTCGCCTCGCCGACGCGCTCCGTGCCGTCCTCGGTTCCGATGGTGAATTCGAAGCGATCGGACGCCCGGTCGCTCTCGTGGAGGTGATACACCGTCTTGGCGCCGCGCTCGAGCGCCTCCCCGGAGATGAACTCGGCGATGGGTTCGCCGACGATGCGGTCTCGATCGACGCCGAGCAGGTCGCAGAACGCGTCGTTGATGATCGTGCACCGTCCGTCCGCGTCCAGGACGTACATGGGGTCGTCGACCGTTTCGACGAGCGTCCGATACCGCTCGAGTTCGCGTTCGCTCTCGCGTCTGGCTCGCTCCGCGCGGCGTTTCTCGACGGCGTTCTCGATGCGGTTCGCGAGGACGACGTACTGATCGGTCCCCGTCCCCTTCTGGAGATAGTCGGTGACGCCGGCCGAAATCGCCTCGCGCGCGATCGCTTCGGATCCCGTTCCGGTGAAGAGGAGAAACGGCATCTCCGGGTCGCGCTCGCGAACCGCCGCGAGGAACTCGAGGCCGTCCATTCCGGGCATCTCGTAGTCGCTGACGATACAATCGATAGCGGGGCGCTCCGGCTCGCTCTCGGTCCCGTCCAGGCGCGAGAGCCCGTCTCGTCCGGAGTTCGCCGTCGACACGACGAACTCCGATCGGGATCGCTCGAGTGTGGCGGCAGTTACCGAACGAATGTCCGGGTCGTCGTCGACACACAGGACGTGGATCCCGGATGCCATTGATACTCTATCGTTCGGTCCAATCGTATAATAGCATACTGGGCAACGAGAGGCGATTCGAGACGCAGTTCGGTTTCGGGTCGACGGGGCCGCCGTCCGGCGGTCGCGGCCGTGTTGATCGCGTGACGCCGCCCGAGCGACGGCGGCCCACGGTGACGGGACCCACGCGAGATCCGCGTTTCGCACGGCTTTTGTGAGTCGGGACAGTACGTTCCCTCGAATGATCTCGAAGGGCTGTGAGCAGTGCGCGAAAGGCGGCAAGATGGTGCTGTTCGTCTACGGTTACTGCGACCAGCGCGACTGCTTCTACTGCCCGCTCGGCGAGAACCGAAAGAACGTCACCGACGTCTACGCCAACGAGCGACTCGTCGAGTCCGACGAGGATGTCATCACGGAGGCAAAGCGGATGGACGCGCTGGGGACGTCGATTACCGGTGGGGAACCCCAGGAGGCCCTCGATCGGACCTGCCACTATCTCGAACTCCTGAAAGACGAATTCGGCGAGGACCACCACACACACCTCTATACGGGTATCACGGGCGGTCGCGAGAACATGCGACGGCTCTCCGAGGCCGGCCTCGACGAGATTCGGTTCCACCCGCCGTACGAACAGTGGGGCGACCTCCACGGCACCGAGTGGGAGGAGATCCTCCACATCGCCCGCGAGGAGGGGCTGACGCCCGCGTTCGAGATCCCCGGCATTCGCGCCGAAGAGGAGTTCCTCGAGTTTTTGGACGAGGGCGCAGCGGAGTTCTGCAACGTCAACGAGTTCGAGATGAGCGACGGGAACTACCGGCGGATGCAAGAGCAGGGATTCGAACTCAAGGAAGACCACATGAGCGCCGTCGAGGGCTCCCGCGAGGAGATCCTCGAGGTCATGGGCGACCACGAGAAGGTCTACTTCTGTACCTCCGTGTTCAAGGACGCGGCCCAGCACCGCCGCCGCCTCAAGCGCATGGCGCGGAACATCCGCCGCGAGTTCGACGACATCACCGACGACGGCACGCTCGTCTACGGGAAGACCCGCGCCGACCCCGCGGAGTTCGAGGCCCTCGGCGTCCCCGAGGAGTTCTACACCGTCAAGACGAACCACGTCGAGGTGGCCTGGTGGCTCTTAGAGGAGATGATCGAGGAAGGTGACCTCGAGGACGGTGAGATCGTCGAGCAGTATCCGACGTACGACGGACAAGTCGTCGAGCGGACGCCGCTGGTGTAAGTACCGCGAGTGTGCGGAGTGAACGAGCGGCTTTTTGATGTCTTCGTGAGGACAATGAGCAAAGGATCAGCGAGAGCGTCGCTCTCGCAAGGGGATTTTTCAAGGAGTGGTGAGCATCGCGAGCGAACTCGACGAGAAAAAGGTCCACGTGACAGGTCGTCGAGCGGACGCCGTTAGCGCAAGTAGTCGGTCCGCCTCGGTTGCGAACCGTCAGGAGTTCCGTCGAACACCGCGCTCGTGTCGGTTGGTGAGATCATAAGGACCGTTCCGCTGCACTCAAACTTGCGAAAGTGGCCGATATGATCATGCAGAAGCTATATTACCACCGATTCAGGAAACGCTGCTTATCGGGGCTGTAATAATGGGCCGTCCCCCGGTATGACCGGTCACTGATGCAATTTCGAACGCTCGCTGTCGTCGCAGTTGCACTGCTCGTGGCCCTGTCGGGGTGTGCCGCCCTCGAGGGGGTAACGACCGACGACTCACCGAACGAGACGGACGCCGAGAACGGGACGAATATCACGTCCGAGAACGGTGACGCCCAAGACACCGAGACGGACGTGACGGACCCAGCCGACGAAGACGAGACGGCGACCGCGGAGTGGCGGCCGCCGGAGGAGCCGAACCGGCCGCTGGAAAACAAACGCGAGGACCGGATCGAGAGCGTTTCGGTCGTCGATACGGAGCCCGCCGAGGACGGTGACGGCTACTCGAACTTCAACCTCGAGGTCGTCGCCAACACGAGCATGGAGAATGTCGACCCGGCCGAACACGGCGACGTGGAAGGCGAGCCGTACTTCTTCGTCAAGATCAACGAGGGGCCGGGCGACCGGAAGATCGTCGAGCGGACGGGAGAGGTCCAAATGAAGGAGAACGGCACGTTCCACATCGACGTCCGACCGGCCGGACTCGAGGAGTTCGGCGAGGGGTCGCTGACCGTCGAGGTCTTCCTGATGGACGAGGACAAGGACTGGGACGACATCTACGACGCCGTGGCAACGGAGGTCGAGTTCAACCCGGAGACGGAGGACGGTGAGACTGACGCAGAAACGGACGACGGAAGCGAGAACGACTCGGAGACAGACGATGGAACCGGTGACGAGTCGGAGATAGACGGGAACGAGTCAGAGACGGACGGGAACGAATCAAATACGACCGAAAACTAGTTGCGACCGACCGGACGTCGGTCCAGCGGAACTCAGTCGATCTCAGTCGGATCGATGTCGGGGAGGGTGATGAGATTCTCGCGGCCGATTCGGAGCTTCCGAATCCGGTCGTCGTCGTCCATCTCCGAGAGGAGTTGCGAGACTTTCGCGTCGGACCAGCCGGTCTCCTTGACGATCGTCGCCTGTTTCATCCGCCCGCCGTTTTGCTCGAGCAGTCGCCGGACTCGCTCGTCGTCGCTTAGAAGTTCCTCGTCGATCACGTCGTCCGTATCCCCGTCGGGGCCGGCGTCGACCGCCTCGGTCTCGTCGAACTCGTGTTCGATTCCCGGCGGATCGGTCCTCGAAGCGCCGAAAGCAGTTCCCGAGCCGTCGGTTTCGGTCGCTCGGGGATATTCGGCGCCCGTGGGAGACTCGTCGTCGAACGGCCACGCCGATCGCTGGTAACGGCTGACAAGTAGCGCTGCTCCCACAATAACCAAGACGAAGCCGCCGAACGCTGCGGCGATTCCCTCTGCCGTGAAAACCGACTCGCTGAGGGGATCGGGCTCGGACGGTGTCCCGCCGGATCCGCCCGGTGAATCAGTACGGAATAACTCCATCTCGAAGTCCCCTTCGGTGAAGCTCTTCGGTCCCTCGTAAACGATAGTCCCGTTCTCGATCCCTGTCGGTGCGGCTTCGAAGCCGTAGTTCGGCGGTGACTCGACTACCAATCGCTGCCCGTCCTCGAGCGATCGGAGCCAGACGCCGCCGTCGTCGGTCACGAACGCGTCGCCAAAGTGGACTTGCTGGCCGTCGACGACAGCGAAGTTCGTCCAAGTAAAGGAGTAGGAGATGATTCCCAATTTCTGGCCGTTGCGGGATTCGATCCGCGGGTCGTTCCAGCTTTCGTTCTCGAAGGCCATCTCGCGGCCGGTCGAGCGCTCGGCGAGGACACGTGCCTGATCGTACTTCTTGACGTCGTAGCCGACGTCGCTGTTTGCAACGGACTCAGCGTACTGTTTGAACTGATCGGTCTCGTTTTCCGAGAGTCGAAAGCGACTCTCGAGCGTCCAGCGAACGTCGCCGTCTTCGGTCACGTTGAGACGGATCACCTGCCTGGTGTCGGCCCGCTCCGGTTGATACTCCTGATCAGCGTCTTGGACCGACGACTCGAGGGTGGCGGAAGCGAGCCGCGACTGGGAAGCAGAAAGCGCGGCGGACTCGTCGGCGGTCGACGTCGCGGCCGTCGCGGGAGCGATGACGACCGTTCCGACGGTGAGCGCGGCGAGGAGGACGGATAGGGCGAGGGCAACAGCGGTTGATAACCGCATACGTACCAACTGGTTGATCGCAGGGGAAAAAACCCTTTCCATCCAAACAATGCGACATTACCACTCTGAGCGGATGCTCCCGAGCGATCATAAGTGCCGATTACTGGCCGTCTCGGTCGGGCGACTCCTTTTTGTACGTCGGGAAAAAAGACAGTATCGATGAGACACCCGGTTCCGATCATTCTCGCCGTGCTTCTCGCTCTCTCGTTGCCGGTTTCGGCAATTGGAACCGCTGGATCCGCGGGATCGGCGACCGTTGCTAATGAGAGCGACGACGAGGAACAGACATTCCAATTCCAAAATCCGTCTGTTTCGGTCGAAGGTGACCACGCGCAACTCGAAGGAACGCCGAACAGGCTCGTCCTTCGGGGAGACGGGAAGACGGCGTATGCCACCCCGACACTCGATTTCGGCCTCGCAGTTTCGAGCCACGATGAATCGATTCACACCGATTACCGGACGTACGCGTTCGAAAATTCCCTGGGAGAGATCGAAGGCGACGAGAACCGCACCGAAGCCGTCGTTGCGGAGCTCGAACGTATCGAGGAACGCATCGAAAACCTCCGTGAGCGCGAACAGAGGATCGTCGCGGCCAACGCCGCAGCTGATAGCGACGTCAGCGAGGAGGAAGTCCTCCAAACGCTCGCGCGCAATTACTACGAAGCGCAGGTTCTACAGCGAGCCTTGAACGATCTCGACAGACAGTCCGCTGGAATCGTCGATATCTCGGACTCAGTCGACGCGCTCACCGCCGAACTCGAAGTGTATCGCGGTCCGATTCGCACGGATATCGAGCGTGCGATTCGCGGCGTCGACGAATCGGATGACGCCGCGGAATCGAATCCGACGATCCTACTCGAGTCCGCGTCGAACGGTCTCACCCTCTCGATGCTCGACGGGGACACGTACGTTCGCGAGACAACTCGGTACGACAATCGCGCGCGTGATCGGTCCGACCAGATCAGGACGATGGACAATGCGCGCGGGACCGCACAGGAACTCTACCCGTGGGCATTTGAAACGACGACCGGGACGTACACGATCAAGCACGACGCTACGAATCTGTATCAGGTTCAGGCGCTGTCGCACGATCAAGGTCAGCTCACGGTTTACTTTGACGGCGGATCAAACGCTGTCTACCACGAGCGCCAGACGCTCGATATAGATTCTATTCCGATCGAAACCACCGACGCGATGTCCAGCGACAATGTGACCGCGACGCTCGAGCGCACGCCGGACACCGCACCGGCGAGGATTACCGTCACGGAGTCGGGAAGCGAGACACACGTCGACGCAACGGTCACCGTCGACGGGACAGTCGTCGGCGAGACAGGTGAGGACGGGAAATTCTGGTTCGTGCCGCCGACCGACGGGTTCGAACTCACGGTCCGTGCGGAATCAACGTCGCTAAACGCGGTCGAATTTCCGAGACGGTAATACCGAAGACCGTCTTCCTGTACCACTTTTGTGAAGTTTCTGGATTTTTCTAGCTGATTCGACACCGGTTCCCTGTGACTGGACCGGAAGCATCGACACTATCGTTCGGTGCCCTGTCGCGATCCTCGCGGGTTCCGGTAGCCAGATTGCTTATACCACGTGACTTTCTGGTAGTAACTAATGTCTGGATTTCCGATACGCTGCCGTCGGCTCATCGTAGTCTCTCTGGCGGTGGTTCTTTGTACCTCACTGTTATTTCCAATCGGTTTGGCGGCCGGAAGCGATCCGCTCGCGGACGCGGCCAAAACGGGTGACACAGTCTCCCAGCAATCGGCCGACGGTGTGACTGCAGTCGAACGCTCGAAGCCCGCACAGATCGACCCGACACTCGAGGATGCCGACGGTATCGTGGAGGTAATTGTCCGACTCGAGAGCGACCGGATGACCGCGATATCGACCGGTGAAACGAAACCGGCGGCGTTGCGGGCCGCCGCAGACGACTCACAGACATCGCTCGAGCGCGCGGCCGAGACGACTGCGGGACTCGACGTCGAACGACAGTTCTGGCTCGCGAACGCCGCATTGGTGGCAGTCGACACCGATCGCGTCGCTCTAGAGACGGTCGGTTCGATCGACGGCGTCGTCGAAATTCACGCCGACGCCGCCGTGGAACTCGCAGCGGGGGCGACAGCGTCCAACCCGAACGCCTCGACAGTCGGTCCGCGATCCGGACCGACTGCTAACAGATCGACGACGAACGGGTCGTCAATGACCGCAGCGACGGGGTTTGGTAGTGCGTATACTTACGGCCTCGAGCAACTCTCCGTGCCTGCAGCCCAAGAGAAATACGGCGCCCGCGGCAACGGAGCGACGGTCGCAGTCCTCGATACGGGCGCCGACGACTCACATCCCGACGTGACGGTCGATGCGTGGCGGGATTTCTCTGGCAAATCGTCGACGCCGATGGATTACAACGGCCACGGGACCCACGTCGCCGGGACAGTCGTCGGCGGCGACGCGAGCGGGACGCAGATCGGCGTCGCACCCGAGGCGAACCTGCTCGCCGGCGCCGTTCTGACTGACTGTACCGACGGGAGTTGCGTCGGCCGGACGTCGGACGTGATCTCCGGCATGCAGTGGGCTGTCGATAACGGCGCCGACGTTATCAGCTTGAGTCTCGGTTCCGAGGGGTACACCACCTCTTATATCAGCGCCGTTCGGAACGCGGAAGCCAGCGGTACCGCCGTCGTCGCTAGCGCCGGAAACGGCGGCGACGGCGTCTCCTCGTCGCCGGGAAACGTCTACGACGCTATCAGTGCCGGGGCCACCGACGAGAGGAAGCGCGTCGCTGACTTCTCGAGCGGTGAGGTCATCGATACTCGCGACGCGTGGGGGTGGCGCGCGCCCGACGAGTGGCCCAGCAGCTACGTCGTTCCGACGGTGACGGCGCCCGGCGAGCGCGTCCTCAGCGCGTCCTCGAACGGCGGCTACGTTCGCAAGAGCGGAACTAGTATGGCCACACCCCACGTCGCGGGCGTGGTCGCGCTGTTGCAGGGGGCGACCGACCGACACCTCGAGCCCGACGAGATCGAGGCGGCGCTGACGGAAACGGCCGCGAAGCCGGCCGGAGAACCCGAGGAGCAGGACACCAGATACGGTCACGGGATCATCGACGCGGTCGCCGCCCTCGAGGCGGCCGGGTCGTTCGCGACCGTCGAAGGGACGGTGACCGATACGGTGACGGACAAGCCGATCGCGGATGCGACCGTCACTCTCGAGGGCGACGACGGAACCGTTTCCGAGACGACGACCGACCTTTACGGGCGGTACGAACTCAAAGGCGTCACCGGCGACCGCGAGTACGCCCTCACTATCGCTGCCGACGGGTACGAGACGAGCAGCGAGACACGGTTCGTGCCGGCCGACGAGACGACGACGGTCGACGTCTCGCTCGCCGGTGACGGGGAACTCGAGGTGATCCTCACGGACGACCAGTTCGGCGACGGGATCGCGAACGGAACCGTAACGGCGACGACCTGGTACGGCACGTATCCGGCGAGCCACGAGGGCGACGGGAGCTACGTCGTCAGGGACGTCCCCACTCGAGGCGAGTATACGCTGACCGCGGCCGCACCGGGATACGACGACCGAGAGCGCGACGTAACGGTGACGAAGTCAGGGACGCACGTCACTGAGCGGTTCGAGCTCACGGGCGACGCGACGCTCGAGATCGCCGCCGAAGACGCGGTGACGGGGACACCGATCTCGAACGCGACCGTCGTTATCGAACGCTCGGACGGCGCTTCGTTCGAAGCCGCCGACCCGACGGACGGTGCCGGGACGGTCGCGGTCACGATACCGGGAACCGACGAGGAGTACACCGTCTGCGTCGACGCAGCGGGATACGAGACGGGAACTGAGTCACGAATCGTCTCGAGCGGGGATGACACGGACGTCGGTCTCGCACTCGAGGGAGACGGCGTTCTCGAGGTGATCCTCGAGGACGCGCAGTTCGGTGACGGCATCGCGGACGCGACCGTCGACGCGATCGGCCGACAGGGGACGTATTCAGGCGTTCACACGAAGCACGGAACGTACCGCATCGAATCCGTTCCCGGCGGTGACGAGTACGCGGTGAACGTGTCCGCGGCGGGCTACGTCGACGAGACGCTCTCGATGGAAATCGATTCGAACCGAACGGCGCGTGAACGGGCGGTTCTCGAGGGCGACGCGACGCTGTCGGTGACCGTCACCGACGAGGACGGCGATCCGATCGACGGCGCGACCGTTACGATCGAACGCCCGGGCGGAACCTCGTTCGCGGTCGCCAACGAGACGGATTCGGACGGCACACTCGAGACGACCGTGTCCGGAACCGGTGTAGGATATGCAGTCGAAGTCGGTGCGGAGGGATACGAGTCGGAGCGCGTGACGACGGAGGAGATCTCGAGCGGAGCGACCGAGTCCGTCACCGTCACGATGACGGCGGCCGACAACGGTGTCCCTGGATTTGGAATCGCAGTCGGCGTGATTGCCTTAGTGACGGCGCTCGTCGTCGGTATCTCGCGTCGGACACCATAGATCGTCTGTTCAGTGTAATCGACGCTCGGACGCCAGTACTGCTCGAGTGTCCTGTTCCCTTCGCATGCTACTGAGCAGTCGGTTCCCTGTGCACGGATAGAATTCATCGTCTCGAAACGTCTCCGTTGACACCCTGAAACAGCAGCCGATGGCTGCCGTCGCGGAGTCCCCCATCCGCGCGATAGTGTGTCACCGGATCGGCGATCGAAATCGAATCGGGTCAGAGAGACGATCGACCGATCTCGGTCCGTGGCGAGGCAGTTGCCTCAGTGCAGTCGGCTCCCGTCGTCAACGACAGCGAGCGGTGCCTCGCCGGATAGCTCATTCGACCATCGGAAAGTAAGCGTACTGGCCGGTCAGTCGTCCGATATCGGGTTGCAGCCTCCGATCTCGTCGTTCGGCCAGTACTCGAGTAGCTCTCGAGCAGCTTGCGTCGATCGGCAAGACGAAGGCGACGAATCAAGCGCGGATTCTCAGTTCGAACGGAACAGCGAGCTCCACGCTCGACTCGAGGCTGTGTGGACAGACGCGATCACCGAACGGGACACACACGACTGTCGAACAGTGGCTCTCTCGAGTCGAGTTGCTCTACGGTCGAGTCGAGCTGGCTGCGCGACGTCAGGTCTCGAGTGGCTCTTGACCCGGTGTGTCCGTCAGGTCCAGTTCCGGCTCGGTGTGCTGGACTCGAGGCCACCGATGATTGCGTCCGAAGTGGTACACTGTGAACCGTCGACCGGTGGACTGCCGAGGTGAGGCCTCGAGCAGTCGGCACGGAATCGGTCACGGTGACGGCGTCGGTCGCGAAAAGAGTACGTCCGCGGCGGGTCGCGGACAGCGCTGTCGCTCGAGGTGTAGCGTCCAAGAAAAAATCAGCGTACCGCAGGGTCGACCTCACCGCGAGGTCGGTGGTTCGAACGAGTGCGTCGCAGCCTTAGTTCTCGCGGCGGAGTGCGAGCATGGCGGCGGCGAGCAGCGCGATGGCGGCGACAGCGACGCCGAAGCCGGGCGTGCCGTCGTCCGAGCTCTCGGAGTCGTCGGAGTCGTCCGAGCTGTCGGAGCTGTCAGAGTCGTCCGAGCTGTCGGAGCTGTCGGAGTCGTCGGAGTTGTCCGAGTCGTCGGAGTCGTCCGAGTCGTCAGAGTCGTCCGAGTCGTCAGAGTCGTCCGAGTCGTCAGTCTGCTCGTTGACGGTCAGCGTACCGGACTCGTCACCAACGGACCACGCGACGTCGCCCGCTTCGTCGGTGGGGAGGTCGAAGGAGACAGTGTCAGAGGCGCCAGCGTCGAGCGTGACGTTCTGGGTGCGTTCCTCACCGTTGATCGTCGCGGTGACCGTGGTGGTACCTTCGACGTCGCCGGTGTTCTCGACGGTCACGTCGAGGGTGGCGTCGTCGCCAACGGTGACGTTGTCAGGTGCGCTGACGTCCGTGGTTTCGAACGAAGCCTCTGCAGGCTCGTCGCCTGCGACGAGGACTGCGTTCCGACGGTCGCCGTCGTAGTCGCTACCTTGAATGTCGAGCGTGAATTCGAAGCCAGGCTCGTACTCGCTCAGGTTGAACTCAGCGGCGAATTCGCCGTTCTCGAGTTCGACCTGCTGCGTCAGGAGCTCGTTGGCTTCGTCGCTACGGAGGGAAACAGTGTACTCCGCACCGTCTGCGGCGGTACCTTCGCCCATGATGGCGACCGTACCGTCGTCCTGCTGTTCGATCTCGAATTGACCGTCCGCGTTCGCTTCGTGAGCGAAGTCGACCGTGCGGTCAGTCACTTCGAACTGCGTTCCGACATCGAAGGCGTAGTCGTCCTCGTAGTCCTCGGCGTCGAAGTACTTGTTCTCGTTAGCGTCGAGGAGGAGCGAAACGTCGTAGGCCTCGTCGACACTGACGTTTGCGTTAGACGTGTCGATAGCGACCGTGTACGTACCTGCGTCCTCGTCCCAGGCCATACTAACGCCGCTGTCACTCTCGTCCAGCGTCATGGGCTCCTGGTTCAGGGCCGCTTCGCTCTCCTCAATGATTGCGCTCCAACCATTGTCGGAATCGTTCGAATCATTGTCGGCGTAATCGCCGTTAAAGCCAACGCCCTCGTAGATGACGATAACCGTGTCGCCTTCCGCGACCACGTTTCCGCTCGTCGTTCGGACGTCGTCAGGGTTGGTGTTACCAGCGGTGAAGGTGTCGCCAGTTACGTACGTACCTTCAAGCGAAGGCTCTTCGTGAGAATTCACGTCGAGCGTGCCGATAGCCGACGCGATGCCGGTAGTGAGGTCGAGTTCCATGCCGTACTCGCCCGTCGCGAGTTTGTCACGGGCGATGTCCTGACTCACATTGACGTTCTCAACATCACCGCTGAGAACCTCGCTGGTGTTCGAACCAGGTGCGGACGTATCGACCGTCACGGTGGCGGTGTTGCTGTTTTCGGGGTTGATAACAGTTGCGTTCACTTCGAAACCAACGTCCTCGCCACCGAGGACGAGCTCTGCGTCGTCAGCGGTGTTCTGGAAGTTGATCTTGAGGTCAACTTTATCGCCTTCGTTGACCGAAGTGACGGAGTTCTCGAAGTCGATGTTAACGGAGCCCTTCTCCGCGACAGACACCGTAGCGGTGTCCGATGCGGTCGTGTCGACAACATTGATGTCGAACGTGTAGTCTCCGGTCTCGACGCTCTCGAAAGTGAGGTCCTGAAGCGCCTCAGTGTTCTCTGCATCCGGGATGACGACCGGGTCGTCATCGCTAGCGTCAGGGTCCTCAGAGACGTTGAAGAGCGTCGCGAGTTCGCTGTGGGTGAGACCATCAGCGTTGACCGTGACGTTGTACTGGTTGCGGAGGCTGGACTCAATACTCAGGTCAACCGAGTCGCTGTCACCGTTCGTGACGGTGTCTCCGCTGAAGCTAGCATCGACGTTCTGGACGACAACCTCGAAGGAGTTATCCGTCGAGATATTGTCACCGGTCAGTTCGTATTCACCGGTGTCGAGGTCTGCCGTGTCGAACGTGATGGTAGAGTTTGCGTCGGCCGTCTCAAGGACAACCGGACTACCGCCCTTGACGCGAATCTGGATATCGTCACCCTCTGTGACGTTTTCACCAGAGAGGTCGACCTGAACGGTCTGACCAGCGTAAACGAGTGAGTTGTCAAGGTCGTTAAGGGAAGTGTAGTTCGCATCCGGTTCATCTTCTGCCGCGGCCGCCCCGCCCGCAAACGCTGCGGACATGGCGAAAACCGACATCACCATAAGCGCGGCCAGGACGACTGCGCGTCCCTTTTCGCGATATGATGGTTCGTTATTGCGTGTCATTTAGTATTTATGTTCGTTGTCTGCTGTTTTGTGTGCGATTCGTCGGGGAAGCCCGATTTCGGCATGAACGCGCAGCCGTAATCGGGGCTTACCCCGGATGGGTAGGGGTAGTTCAGCATTAAGAGGTGTTTATAATAAGCTTTCTGGTCATTGGGCGTCAGACAACGAAATCGTAACCGGTCATTACACCGCTTCCGTCCGGTGTTTCTCCGTGTTAACGAGATCGGGTAAGTCTCGATAAGCAGGTGATACAGGTGGGTAGTCATATAAAAAGGACATCGGTGAATGGAATCCTATTTGGACGGAATCCGTACGTTCAATTCCTATAGAAAGTCGGCTTATACGGAATATTAACGTCTTATTCAGGTCGTAATTGAGACAGGGTGGAAACAATATAAAGACGGATCAGCTACCGACGCTGCTCTACGTGCGGGCGTGTGAAAAATACGATATCGCCGATCTTGCATTGCCATCGCTTCACGCATGACTGCGCTGCTCGAGCGCGCGTCTCAGGACCCGCAGATATGAACGGGCTGCGACCGAAACCCAGCCGCCAGTCGAACGTCCGATCCTGTGATGCCTACTAGCCACAGTCTGAGCGCGTCTGATCGAATCACGTGACCGTCGAGTCATTCGTAACGTTCTCGAGCGAACTCCAAACAGATCGAAGCACGACAACCGAGGCCGGCCGCTCGAGTTTCCGGTCCAGGGTCGCTGTTAGCCACCGACTCGAGGAACTGATCTCGAGCGATCGACTCACAGCGACAGAGCCATCCAACTCTTTATCAACCAGTACGCGGCGAACCCGTGGCGTGCCCGCCGATCCGCCACTCGAGTCTCGCACCCGCGCCGTCGCCCCCATCGTCGGCCTCCTCGCTCTCCTCGCGCTCACGGTCGTGCTGGCAGCCACCGTCGCCGTCGGGATGGGCTTCGCTGGCGGCGCCCTCCTCGAATCGAGCCCGAACGCCGCGTTCGACCTCGAGGCCGACGCCGATCGTTCGGAGCTGACCCTCGAGCACGTCGGCGGCGAGTCGATCAACGTCACTAACCTCGAACTCGAAATCGCGGTCAACGGGGACCGACTCGAGCACCAGCCGCCGGTGCCGTTCGTCGGCGCCCATGGATACCGGGGCGCGCCCAGCGGGCCGTTCAACCCCGAAACCGATCCGGAGTGGCGGGTCGGTGAGACGGCGACGCTCCGCGTTGCCGGAACGAACGATCCGGCGATCCAGTCGGGCGATACGGTGTCGGTCATGGTCGTCGTCGACGGCACTACTGTGACGAAACTCAAGACGACGGCGAACTGAAAGAACGCACGGAGCCGACGAGATCGACACCCAACGCGAGCGGACGGCGCCTTATTCGGGTGCGCGACCGATCGTCGTAATCGCGACTTCGGGCTCGTACGACGGCCCCATGAAGGCGTGTTTGACGTCCTCGAAGCCGGCCCGCTTGAACATGCGGTCGGCCTCGTACTCGTCGTAGAAGAGCATAATGGAGTCGGCCAGCAGCTGGCTGACGACGTTGTCGGGATAGTTCGGGCCGACGACGAGCACCTGCCCGCCGGGTTTCAGCACGCGGCGGAACTCCCGCAGCGCGAGGATCGGGTTCGGCCAGTACTCGATCGAGCCCGACGACCAGACGACGTCGAACGTGTCGGTCGCGAAGGGGAGGCGTTCGGCGTCCCCGCGGTGGAAGTGGACCGGCGGGGAACGTTTCCCGAACTTCGCGTAGGCCTGCTCGAGCTGGTGTTCGCTCTGGTCGAGCGCGTACACTTCGTCGACGTGCTCGAGCAGTCCCTCGGTCGCGAAACCGGTGCCACAGCCGACGTCTAGAACCGTCATTTCGGACTCGAGGTCCAGCAGGTCGAGCGCCGCAGTACGCATCTCCTCGTTCCAGATAAAGGGGTTGACCTGGTCGTAGACCTTCGAGAGGTACTTATAGAACAGTCGCGCCCGAGCCTTGTTCTCGAGGATTCCCATTAACGGCTGCTTTCGCACCGACCGGGATATGTCTACTGTTCGGCCGGTCGCCGCCGCCGAGTAATCGACGACTTCGAGCCGATTGGAGCCGAACGGTGGCTGACGCTCTTTCGCAACTACCATATACGCGCTCTGGCAAACGTTCAAGCGCTTAGAGTATGCCGAGGCCAGAGGTTCTCGAACGAATACAGTCGGCGGAGGAGGAAGCCGACGAGATCGTCGCATTGGCAGAGAACGACCGCGACGAGCGAATCACCGAGGCCCGGGAACGAGCCGAGGAAATTCGCTCGGAAGCGGAACGGGAGGCGCGCGAGCTCAAGGAGCAGCGCCTCGAGGAGGCGCGCGAAGAGATCGACGCCGAGTGTGAACGCATCCTCGAAGAGGGCGAGCAGGAGCGAGAGGCGCTCGCGGGTCTCGCCCGGGATCGGGTCGACGAAGTGACCGATCACGTCGTCGAACTGTTCCAGGAGGACATTCATGCTCAGACCTAAACAGATGAGCAAGGTCTCGGTGACCGGCTCCAAGGGCGTCATGCCCACGGTCATCGAGACGATCCACGAACTGAACCTGATCCACCTCTCGGACTACGACGGCTCCTGGGCGGGGTTCGATAACGGAAACCCGATCGAGGGCGCCGACGAGGCGTCCGAGAAGCTGGTGACCGTTCGCTCCCTCGAGAGCTCCCTGGAGCTGTCCGACGAGGACGTCGACCCGAGAGTCCTCGAGGACGACTGGGAACAGCGACTCGAGGAGGTCCGCGAGCGAGTCACCGAACTCGACGACCGCCGCGGAGCGGTCAACGACGACCTGCGGGCGGTCAACGAGAAGATCGATCGCGTCGAGCCGTTCGCCGAGCTCGGAATCGACCTCGACCTGCTGTCCGGCTACGAGACGGTCGACGTCGTCGTCGGCGAGGGGAACGTCGGTGCGATCGAAGACGCCGTCGCGGCGTCGGACGACATCCGCGCCTTCGAGACGTTTACCGGCGGTGACGTCGTGGCCATCGTAGCCGCGCCTACCGAGGACGCCGACGAGGGCGCCCTCGAGGACGCGCTGGTCGGGATCGAGTTCTCGCGCCACGAGGTTCCCGAGACTGAACAGAGCCCGAGCGCGTACGTCAACGAACTCGAAGAGCGACAACAGGAGCTCGAGTACGAACTCGAGGAGATCGACGCGGAACTCGAGCAGCTCAAGGCGAACCACGGCGAGTTCCTGCTTCGCGTCGAAGAGCGGCTGACAATCGAGGTCCAGCAGGCGGAAGCGCCCCTGCAGTTCGCGACGACCGATCGCGCGTTCGTCGCGGAGGGGTGGCTCCCGACCGAGGAGTACGATCGCCTCGTCGCCGGACTGAACGACGCGGTCGGCGACAGCGTCGAGGTCGAAGAACTCGAGCGGGCGGACTACGACCGCCACGGCGCCCACACCCACACGGAAGAGATCCAGAAGGGGGCCGAAGCCGGCGCCGAGGACGAGTCGTCCCCCGCCGCGACCGACGAGGACGAGCAACAGCAAAAGGCCGTCACCGACGGCGGATCGGCGGTCACGATGGGCGACGAGCCCCCGACGATTCAAGACAACACGGGACCGGCGAAACCGTTCGAGGTGCTGGTCCAGGCGGTCAACCGTCCGAAGTACAGCGAGCTCGATCCGACGATCTTCCTGTTCCTGACGTTCCCGGCCTTCTTCGGCTTCATGATCGGTGACGTCGGGTACGGGATCATGTACATGGCCATCGGCGCATACATGGTCACGCAGTTCGACAGCGACGGGATCACCAGCCTGGGCGGCGTCGCCATCTGGGCCGGTGCGTTCACCGTCCTGTTCGGGATCATCTACGGCGAGATCTTCGGACTACACGTGCTCGGAGAAGTGCTCTGGCACGACATGCTCCACTCGGAGCTCTTCCCGCTGAACAAGGGGCTCGAGCCAGCAGCCGGTGACTTCGCGCTCGGCTGGATGGTCGTGAGCGTGCTCGCCGGGATCGTCCACCTGAACATCGGGTACATCCTGGACTTCTACGAGAACCTCAGCCACGGCGTCAAAGACGCCGTCCTGCACAGCGGGACGTGGATCCTGATGCTCAACGGCGTCTGGATCTGGATCTTCTCGCAGCAGGCCCGAGCGTCGAAGCCGGACTTCCTGTTCACGACGTTCGCGAGCGACGGGCCGTTCCCGATCGGTTTCACCGGGTTCCCGGAGTGGGTACTCATGACGATTCCGCTGGGGATCACCGACTTCCCGCTCTCGGCGCCGCTACTCGTCTTCCTGATCGGGTTCGTCCTGCTCATCGTCAGCGAACCCGTCGAGGCGATCGAGGCGCTCGACGTCGTCGTCAACGTCTTCTCGTACACCCGAATGGGCGCAGTGTTGCTCGCGAAGGCCGGCATGGCGTTCGTGGTCAACCTGCTGTTCTTCGGCGGGTACGAGGACCCCGACGGCGCGTTCCACTTCCTGCGGAACCACGAGCCGAGCTACGTCTCCGAACACTACGGCGAGGGCGCCGAGGTCATCTTCGGCGGCCTCATGCACTCGGGGACCGCAGCGCTCATCGGTGGCCTCGTCATTCTCATCGTCGGACACATCGTCGTGCTAGCGCTTGGCGTGACAAGCGCCGGCTTACAGGCTGTGCGCCTCGAGTACGTCGAATTCTTTAACAAGTTTTATGAAGGCGGTGGGAAGAACTACGAACCGTTCGGACACGATCGAACTCACACGGAGGACTACTAACAATGGCAATTGAGAACGCAGCAGTTGACGCTGGTATCGCACTTCAGCAGACCGTCGAAGAGAGTCCGTTCCTGACCGATGCGGGCGCGGCCGCCCTCGCCGTCGGCCTCGCCGCACTGGCATCCGGCTATGCAGAGCGTGGTATCGGTGCGGCTGCGGTCGGTGCGCTCGCCGAGGACGACAGCCTGTTCGTTCAGGGCCTGATCATGACCGTGCTTCCGGAAACGCTCGTGATCCTGGCGCTGGTCGTCGTCTTCATCGTCGGATAACCACCGCGACCCTTCTCTTACAATGAGTTTGGACACAGTCGTAGAAGACATTCGAGAAGAGGCCCACGCGCGTGCGGAGGATATCCGCGCTGAGGGCGAAGCGCGCGCTGACGAGATCGAATCGGCCGCCGAGGAGGACGCCGAGGAGATTCGCGCGGAGGCCGAGCGGGAGGCCGACCGCGAGGTCGAGCAGTTGCGCGAACAGCGCCTCTCCAGCGCGAAGCTGGAGGCGAAACAGAAGCGCCTGGAGGCCCGCCGCGACGTCCTCAGCGACGTCCGCGAGGAGGTCGAAGACGAACTCGCCGCCCTCGTTGGGGACACCCGCGAGGAGCTGACGCGTGCGCTCCTCGAGGGCGCCAGCGACGAGTTCGACGAGGGCGACGACGTCAACGTCTACGGCCGCGCCGACGACGAGGAGCTGATCGAGTCGATCCTCGCCGACTACGACGGCTACGAGTACGCCGGCGAGTACGATTGCCTCGGCGGCGTCGTCGTCGAGAGCGACCAGTCTCGGGTTCGGGTCAACAACACGTTCGACTCGGTGCTCGAGGACGTCTGGGAAGACAACCTCCGGGAGATCAGTAACCGACTCTTCGAGCAATGAGCGCAGGTGCCTCGAATCCGGAATACGTGAACGCTCGCGTGCGGTCCCGACGAGCGTCGCTGTTCGCGGACGAAGACTATCGGAAGCTGGTCCGGATGGGGCCGAGCGAGATCGCGCGGTTCATGGAGGAGACGGAGTACGAGCGCGAGATCAACGCGCTCGGTGCGCGGTTCTCGGGCGTCGACCTGATCGAGTACGCCCTGAACCGCAACCTCGCGAAACACTTCCAGGATCTGCTGGACTGGTCGGAGGGTCGCCTCTACGACCACATCGCCCGGTATCTCCGGAAGTTCGACGTCTGGAACCTGAAGACGGTCTTCCGCGGGATCTACACCGACAGCGAGCCCGAGGAGGTCCGGACGGACCTGATCCGGGCCGGCGAACTCGAGGACGCGACGATCGATCGCCTCCTCGAGACCGACTCCATCGAGGACGCGATCGAGTTCCTGCGCGGTACGAGTTACTACGAGCCCCTGACCGAGGCCTACGCGGAGTTCGAGGATCACGGCGCACTCGTTCCGCTCGAGAACGCCCTCGACCGGGAGTTCTACGAGAACCTGCTCGCGGACGTTTCGCGGGGCCCGAGCGCCGAACCTCAGGAGGGGCCGGAGGCGAAATACGTCGAGTTCCTGCAAGCGGAAATCGACTTCCGGAACGTCCGGAACGCCCTGCGGCTGGCCCGCAGCGGAGCGGATCTCGATCCCGCGGCCTACTACATCGACGGCGGCGTCCTGTTCGATCGGACGGATCTGAGTCGGCTCGTCGGCGATTACGACGCGCTCGTCGACCACATCGCCGAGAACAAACGCTACGGCGACCGCCTCTCGGGGGCGCTGGAACGGCTCCGCGACGCTGACAGCCTTATCCAGTTCGAGCACGCACTAGACGCTGCGTTGCTCGAGTACGCCGATACGCTCTCGAGCATCTACCCGACCTCCGTTTCGGCCGTGCTCTCGTACATCCTCGCGAAGGAGCGCGAGGTCGAGAACATCCGTGCGATCGCGCGCGGTCGAGAGGTCGGTCTCGACGAAACCGAGATCGAAGAGGAGCTGGTGATCCTATGAGCCAGGAAATCGCAGTCGTCGGCAGTCCGGAGTTCACGACCGGCTTCCGCCTCGCGGGGGTCCGCCGCTTCGAGAACGTCCCGGACGACGAGAAGGACGAGCGACTGGACGAGGCGGCGACGGCGGCCCTCGAAGACGAGGGTGTCGGCATCGTCGTCATGCACGACGACGACCTCGAGCACCTGTCGCGCAACGTGCGCCAGGAAGTCGAGACGAGCGTCGAACCGGTCGTCGTCACGATCGGGAGCGGAACCGGTGGCGGCGGACTGCGCGAGCAGATCAAACGCGCGATCGGTATCGACCTGATGGACGAGGACGAACAATAAACTATGAGCCAGGCAGAAGACATCGAATCCGTCGACGAAGACGGTGTAATCGAAAGCGTGAGCGGTCCGGTCGTGACCGCCACGGACCTCGACGCCCGGATGAACGACGTCGTCTACGTCGGCGACGAAGGACTGATGGGCGAGGTCATCGAGATCGAAGGGAACCTGACCACCATTCAGGTCTACGAGGAAACCTCCGGCGTCGGCCCGGGCGAACCCGTCCAGAACACGGGCGAACCCCTGAGCGTCGACCTCGGACCCGGCATGCTGGACTCCATCTACGACGGTGTCCAGCGCCCGCTCGACGTTCTCGAGGGGAAGATGGGAACGGCGTTCTTAGACCGCGGGGTCGACGCCCCGGGGATCGACCTCGAGAAGCAGTGGGAGTTCACCCCCAAGGTCGAGCCCGGTGACGAGGTCGAGCCCGGCGACATCGTCGGCGTCGTCGAGGAGACCGTCACCATCGACCACAAGGTCATGGTGCCGCCGGACTACGAGGGCGGCGAAGTCACCACCGTCGGTGACGGCGAGTTCACGGTCGAGGAGACCGTCGTCGAACTCGACAACGGCGAGGAGATCCAGATGCACCAGGAGTGGCCGGTCCGAGAGGCCCGCCCCGCCGGTGACAAGGAGACGCCGACCGAGCCGCTGGTGACGGGCCAGCGCGTCCAGGACGGTCTTTTCCCGCTCGCGAAGGGCGGGACGGCGGCGATTCCCGGGCCGTTCGGCTCCGGGAAGACCGTCACCCAGCAGCAACTCGCCAAGTGGTCCGACGCGGACATCGTCGTCTACATCGGCTGTGGCGAGCGCGGCAACGAGATGACCGAGGTTATCGAGGACTTCCCGGAACTGCCGGACCCACAGACCGGGAACCCGCTGATGGCTCGGACCTGCCTCATCGCCAACACGTCGAACATGCCCGTCGCGGCCCGCGAGTCCTGTATCTACACGGGAATCACGATCGCGGAGTACTACCGCGACATGGGCTACGACGTCGCGCTGATGGCCGACTCCACCTCCCGGTGGGCCGAGGCCATGCGCGAGATCTCTTCCCGACTCGAGGAGATGCCCGGCGAAGAGGGGTACCCCGCGTACCTCGCCGCTGCGCTCTCGGAGTTCTACGAGCGCGCCGGCAAGTTCCAGCTGATGAACGGCGGCGAAGGGTCGATTTCGGTCGTCGGGGCGGTCTCGCCGCCGGGCGGCGACTTCTCCGAGCCGGTCACCCAGAACACGCTGCGTATCGTCAAGACGTTCTGGGCGCTTGACGCCGACCTCGCGGAGCGTCGGCACTTCCCCTCGATTAACTGGAACGAGTCCTACTCGCTGTACAAGGACCAGCTCGACCCGTGGTGGGAGTCGAACGTCGCCGGCGACTGGGCGGAGACCCGCCAGTGGGCGGTCGACGTGTTAGACGAGGAAGGCGAGCTCCAGGAGATCGTTCAGCTCGTCGGTAAGGACGCGCTGCCGGAAGACCAGCAGCTGACCCTCGAGGTCGCTCGCTTCCTCCGTGAAGCGTGGCTCCAGCAGAACGCGCTCCACGACGTCGACACCTACTGCGAACCCGAGAAGACCTACCGGATGCTCGAGGCCATCAAGACGTTCAACGACGAGGCCTTCAACGCGCTCGAGGCCGGCGTCCCGGTCGAGGAGATCACGGACGTCGACGCCGCCCCGCGGCTCAACCGGATGGGCACCGCCGAGGAGTGGGAATCGTTCATCGAGGAGATCGAGAACGACCTCCAGGAACAACTGCGAGCACTGTACTAACAATGAAAGAGTACCAGACAATCACGGAAATCAGCGGTCCGCTGGTGTTCGCCGAGGTCGACGAACCGGTCGGTTACGACGAGATCGTCGAGATCGAGACCGAGGACGGGCGGACGCTGCGCGGCCAGGTGCTGGAATCGAGCGAAGGACTCGTCTCGATCCAGGTGTTCGAAGGCACTGGCGGGATCGACCGCAACGCCTCCGTTCGCTTCTTAGGCGAGACGATGAAGATGCCCGTCACCGAGGATCTGCTCGGGCGGGTGCTGGACGGCTCCGGGAACCCGATCGACGGCGGCCCGGAGATCGTCCCCGACGAACGACATGACATCGTCGGCAAAGCGATCAACCCCTACTCCCGGGAGTACCCCGAGGAGTTCATCCAGACGGGCGTCTCCGCCATCGACGGCATGAACACGCTGGTCCGCGGCCAGAAGCTCCCGATCTTCTCCGCGTCGGGGCTGCCCCACAACGACCTCGCGCTCCAGATCGCCCGACAGGCGACTGTGCCGGAGGAGGACGAGGGCGGCGACGGCGACGAGGGCTCCGAGTTCGCCGTCGTCTTCGGCGCGATGGGGATCACCGCCGAGGAGGCCAACGAGTTCATGGACGACTTCGAACGCACGGGCGCCCTCGAGCGCTCGGTCGTCTTCATGAACCTCGCGGACGACCCCGCAGTCGAGCGGCAGGTCACGCCGCGACTCGCCCTGACCACGGCCGAGTACCTGGCCTTCGAGAAGGATTACCACGTCTTGGTCATCCTGACGGACATGACCAACTACTGTGAGGCGCTGCGCGAGATCGGCGCCGCACGCGAGGAGGTCCCGGGCCGCCGTGGCTACCCCGGCTACATGTACACCGACCTGGCACAGCTCTACGAGCGCGCCGGTCGTATCGAGGGCAAGGAGGGATCGGTCACGCAGATTCCGATCCTGACGATGCCCGGCGACGACGAGACCCACCCGATTCCGGACCTGACCGGCTACATTACCGAGGGCCAGATCATGATGGATCGGGACCTCAACAGTCAGGGGATCGAACCGCCGGTCAACGTCCTGCCCAGCCTCTCGCGGCTGATGGACGACGGGATCGGCGAGGGCCTGACCCGCGCGGACCACGGCGACGTCTCCGACCAGATGTACGCCGCCTACGCGGAAGGTGAGGACCTGCGCGACCTCGTCAACATTGTCGGTCGCGAAGCGCTCTCCGAGCGCGACAACAAGTACCTCGACTTCGCCGACCGCTTCGAGGAAGAATTCGTCCAGCAGGGCTACGACACCAACCGCTCGATCGACGAGACGCTCGAGCTCGGCTGGGACCTGCTCTCGATGCTCCCACCGGAGGAGCTCAACCGGATCGACGAGGACCTCATCGAGGAGCACTACCGCGAAGAGGAGCCGGAAGCCGTTCAGGCCGACTGATCGGGCTTCGGCACCGCGTTCCGACCGTTTTCGGGTATTTTTCGACGACATCGACGCAACCGGAATCCCGCTCGACGACGCATTCGATCGCGCCGTAATCGCGTTCTCGAGTCGAGTTCGAGCCAGACCGCTGCCCGATTCGAGCCACTGACGTCTTTCTCTATCGATGCGCGGACCGTTCCGTAACTCGACCGTCGCTGTCGGCCACTGATTCTCACATAGTACACCGGTAGCTGGTGCCGCTGGAACCGACGTCACGTGGAGCGACTCGCTCCGAGATTCGAACCGGCTGAGCGGAGGCAATCGAGACCGTCGCTCGCTCCCGCGGTCCGGATCGAACCGAAATGAACTTAATTATCGTTAATGTCGTATACCGCATATGCACAAGCCACTGCTCGTGACGGACTTCCTCGACCGGGCGCGCAACCATTACGGAGACGAGGAAGCCGTCGTCGCCACGACGGGGGAGCGGTACACGTACGGCGAGCTCGGCGAGCGAGCCGATCGATTCTCGGCGGCGCTGCAGGAGCGGGGCATCGAGAAGGGCGACCGCGTCGCGGTGCTCGATCCCAACACCCACTACCACCTCGAGGCGGCCTACGGGAGCATGCAACTCGGCGCGGTGCACACGCCGCTGAACTACCGGTTGACGTCCGACGACTTCTCGTACATGCTCGAGGACGCGGAGGTCGACGCCATCTACGCCGACTACGACTTCGCCGACAAGATCGAGCCGATCCGCGACGAGGTGCCGACGGAGACGTTCATCACGAACGACGCCGACGCGGTGGAGGGCGAGTGGGAGGAGTTCGACGCGGTGCTCGAGGACGCGGGCACCGAGTACGACCGCCCCGAGATGAACGAAGACGAAATCATCACGATGAACTACACCTCGGGGACGACGGGCGACCCGAAGGGAGTCTGTCGGACCCACCGCTCGGAGACGCTCCACGCCTATCTGATCACGGCCCACCAGGAGCTGCGCGACGACGACGTCTACCTCTGGACGCTACCGATGTTCCACGTCAACGGCTGGGGCCACATCTACGCCGTGACGGGGATCGGCGCGAAACACGTCTGCACGCGCGGCGTCGACGCCGGGGACATCTTCGAGGCGGTGCAGACGGAGGACGTCTCGTACATGTGCGGCGCGCCGACGGTGTTGAACATGCTGATCGACTACTACGAGGAACACGATCCGGAGACGACCGGAGCCAACGACGTCCGCATCGCGACCGCCGGATCAGCGCCGCCAGAGGCCACCATCCGCACCGTCGAGGACGAGTTCGGCTGGTACCTGAAACACGTCTACGGCGCGACCGAGACGGGACCGCTGATCACCACCTCCGACGCCCGCCGGACGTTCGACGACGACGATTTGGACCGGTTCGCGATCAAGAAACGCCAGGGACTGGGCTATCTCGGCACCGAGATCCGCGTCGTCGACGAGGACGGCAACGACGTCGACCGCGACGACGCCTCGATCGGCGAGATCGTCGTCCGCGGCAATCAGGTCATGGAGAAGTACTGGAACAAGCCCGAGGAGACCGAAGAGGCGTTCAACGACCGCGTCGAGGGCTACTACCACACCGGCGACCTCGCCGTCGTCGACGAACACGGGATGATCTCCATCCAGGACCGCAAGAAGGACATTATCATCTCCGGCGGCGAGAACATCTCGAGCATCGAACTCGAGGACACGCTGTTCGACCACCCAGAGGTCTCGGACGTGGCCGTCATCCCGGCGCCAAGCGACGAGTGGGGCGAGACGCCGAAGGCCTTCGTCGTGCCGAGTAACGGCGATCCCGACGACCCGAGCGTGACCCGCGACGAACTCGTCGAGTTCACTCGCGACAACCTCGCGGGCTACAAGGTCGTTCGAGAAGTCGAGTTCGTCGAGGAACTGCCGACGACGGCGACCGGCAAGATCCAGAAGTACGAACTCCGCCAGGAGGAGTGGGAAGACGAGGATCGGATGGTGGGTCAGGGCTAACCGGTTCGGTCTCACCGGACTCGGTCCGCAGGTGTTCCCGAATGGTCGCGCAGAACTAACTACTGCCAGCGATCATCGCGGTCCGACTCGTCCGAGCGGGTTCCCCACTGCTCGTCTCGCTCCGTCGAGGATCGATCGTCGGTCCGTGGCCGCCGGTCGGATTCTTCCTCGTGGTCGTCGGTAGCTGTCTTCGCGCTCGTCGCCGGATCGTCACTCGAGTCGGCTCCCGACGTTCCTCGACCGCCGCGTTCCGTCG
Source organism: Haloterrigena turkmenica DSM 5511 (assembly GCF_000025325.1). Taxonomy (NCBI): domain Archaea; kingdom Methanobacteriati; phylum Methanobacteriota; class Halobacteria; order Halobacteriales; family Natrialbaceae; genus Haloterrigena; species Haloterrigena turkmenica. The sequence continues at coordinate 3,466,984 of NC_013743.1, forward strand.
CGATCCGTTCGGCTTCCGCGCGGTCGACGACGGTCGGGTCCGACGTCTCGCTCTCGATCGCGATCCACAGGAGGAGCGGGATCGCGATCGCGAACAGGAGGAAGACGAGGATGACAGCGCCGGACATCATTGGTCGCTCCGACGGGTCGCGAGCACAAAATATTTGTCCTCTAACACGAATGCAGACGTATGAAAGGCGACGACCGCGGCTGCCCCAAGTGCGATCACACGGGGACCGAGATCGACGAGATCGCGACGAGCGGGACCGGGCTATCGAAGCTTTTCGATATACAGAACCGCCAATTCATGGTCGTGAGCTGTACGAACTGCGGCTACTCCGAACTCTATCGCGGCCAGTCGACGGGGAATATGGTCGACCTCTTTCTCGGGTAGTACCGGGTGCCGAGCCGAGTCGGCTCGTCCCCCAGTCGTAAACGGGACCCGACGGGCACTACGGGGCTCTCCCGTCGGCCGATACCCGCCAAAACTGTAAACAGTTATCCGACTGGGGGCGCAAACCCTCCACAAGATGGCCAAGGACGTCAAGCCCACCCGCAAGAACCTGATGGAGATCGAGGATCGGATCGAACTCTCCGAGCGGGGACACGGGACGCTCGAGAAGAAACGGGACGGGCTGATCATGGAGTTCATGGACATCCTGGACAAGGCCCAGGACGTCCGCGGGGACCTCGCACAGGACTACGAGGACGCCCAGAAGAAGATCAACATGGCCCGAGCCATGGAGGGCGACGTCGCGGTCCGCGGGGCCGCCGCCGCGCTGCAGGAACACCCCGAGATCACCACCGAATCGAAGAACATCATGGGCGTGGTCGTGCCCCAGATCGAGTCCTCGCGAGTCTCGAAGAGCCTCGATCAGCGGGGCTACGGGATCATGGGCACTTCCGCCCGCATCGACGAGGCCGCCGAGGCCTACGAGGACCTCCTCGAGAGCATCATCCTCGCCGCCGAGGTCGAGACGGCGATGAAGAAGATGCTCCGGGAGATCGAGACCACCAAGCGCCGCGTCAACGCTCTCGAGTTCAAACTCCTGCCTGACCTCTACGAAGGCCAGGAATACATCGAGCAAAAACTCGAGGAGCAGGAACGTGAGGAGACGTTCCGCCTGAAGAAGATCAAGGAGAAGAAAGAGCAGGCCGAGAAGGAAGAGCGGAAGGCCGAAGAAGAGGCGGAAGACGAAGTGGCTCCCGAGGACGAGGGCGGAGACACGGCCGAACCGGACATGGAGCAGTCGACTGCGGGCGGCGTTCCGGGCGGCGACTGATTGCCCTCCGTCCGCGCATCTCTCACGACTATGGCCTGCACGGCGTGTAGCTCACCGACGGTCGTCTTTTCGATCCCCGAGGAGTACCGCGAGCACGCGCCGGGAGAGTCGCCGGCCGGGTCGCTCTGTACCCGCTGTTTGAACGTCGATCCCGACGGGGGAAGCCCCCTCGAGGAACCGGATTTCTCTAGGGTCAGCGACGCGTATCCGACCGACCCCGACGCGGCGATTCCGCTGGCGCTCGCCGTGGCTCTGTGTTCGTCGCTCGCGACGAATCGGGCCGCGATCGAAGACCTTCTCGAGGCCGTCGAACGCGCGGGGACCGACCCGCTGCTCGCGCTCGACCGGCTGGTCGACGACCCCGACATCGAGCCGACGATCGACCTCGAGCGGCGCCGGCATCAACTCGAGCAACTGTTGTACTAATTTCCACCGCCCGTCAGCGTCGGTGACCCCGGGTACTCCGTACGGGCCGATCTGGAACGGGACATCAGTTCGACTCGATCAGCATTGTTGATCGCGAAGGCAGCGACTATCGATCTTCGTTCACTCGAAAACGGCGACGACGACGGGCGTTACTTCGCGGTCGGCGTCACGTTGTCGCTGATCGCCTGCTTGACCTGCAGGGCGGCGCTGGCCGCCAGTCCGCGGGCCACCTCGTCGCGTTCGTCGGCGGTGATCACCGCGTCGCCGGCCGCGACCTCCTCTAAGTCGGGCGTGAAGCCGGCGCTGACGGCGTGGCCGATCGGCGGGCGGACGGCGACGGTGACCTGCGGGCCGGTCATGCTCTGGGAAACCTCGGAGTCGACGACGTATTCGTCGGGGAGGAAGTCACGGGTTCGAGCGGCGATTCGGGAGACGTCTCGGTGGAGGGAGCGTTTCTGGGTCCGCGAGAGGTCCGGAACGTCCGCCGCGGCACGCTGACCAGCACCCGTTTCTCCCGGCAGCCCGGCGTACGGCGTATTTCCGTTCATGAGAAGTGTGTACTGGTAGCAACGCACCGACGCATCAAAAGGATTCGCTTTCGGGAAATTCCGACAACGCGTCAACAGATCGGCTCGCTCTCGCCGTACACCGCGAGGACGATAGCAGTCGTGTGCTCGCCGGATTCGGCCCGCTGGCTCTCGACGGCTACCTGCGGATCGGCGAACTGCCAGTCCCGAAGTTCCTGACCGGCACGGAGTCCCTCGCGAACCCGGCGTTCGACGTCGGCCTGATCCGTCTCGCCGGCCGTCTCGTAGAACAGCCCCGGCCCCTCGGCCGATTGGGCCCACGCCAGCGCCGCGCTGACCCGTCCCGGTCCCGCAGTGGTGGCTCGAGCCTCGACGACGGTCAGTCGGTCGCCGACGGGGCCGAGGTCGGGCGCCGTCCCGACGGCCTCGACGTCGACGTCGGCCGGGATCACCGAGGAGACGGAAACCAGATTGTAGTTCTCGACACCGGCCTCGGCGAGCGCGGCGTCGTAGGAGGCCATCGCCGTCGGGGCCGAGGCGGACCCCCAGACGACTCGAATCGTGCTCATACCCGACTTTGGGACCGGACGGCGTAAGGCGTTGCGATCCGACGGTGGCTCGAGAGAGATACCCATTCAGTGGCCGTGAATGGAGCCCGAAAAAGTGAGGGCTCCGTGAGCCGGGGGAGGGCAGGCCGTCACACTGTTATTCACCGCGAGCGAGTGAAACGAGCGAGCGGGCCGACGACCGATGTGAGCGACTGTAAGGAGCGAACGGAGGGAGGTGTGTCTTCGTGAGCGGAGCGAGCGAAGGCTCGGAAGTCGCAGCCCGCGAACGGAGTGAGCGGGAACGTCTTCCGTTGCTTTTCATCAAAGCTGAGCGGGATCGAAGATCCCGCGAGGTCGTCGGCGCGAAGCGCCGACTGCAAGCGATTCCGAAGGAATCGCCCAGTCCAAAAGAGTGCGTAGCACTCTTTTGAGGATTTTCCCGAGGGCGCGGCTTTGCCGCGTCCGTGGTTCGAAAGACGCCTTCGGCGTCTTTCGTCATCAAGCGAGACCTCCGGTCTCGCGGACCTCGCGAATCGAAGATTCGCTCAGTCACGAGAGAGCTTCGCTCTCTCGAACGACAGAGCAAAGCTCTGCTTTTATTGATAGAAGTAGCCGGGCGACGAAATCACGTCGCTCGAGTCGTCTTCCTCGATCTTCTCGAGGGCCTCTACGAAGTCCTGGTGGGTGACCTCGTTGCGGTCGTTGCGGATGGCGAACATGCCGGCCTCGGTGGAGAGGCTCTCGATTTCGGCGCCGGAGTAGCCCTCGGTGTCGTCTGCGAGGGCGGCGAAGTCGACGTCGTCGGCGACGTTCATGCCGCGGGTGTGGATCTCGAGGATCTGCTCGCGGCCGTCGCGGTCGGGTTCGGGCACCTCGATGAGGCGGTCGAATCGGCCGGGGCGCAAAATTGCGCGGTCGAGCATGTCGAAGCGGTTAGTCGCGGCGATGATGCGGATCTCGCCGCGGGCCTCGAAGCCGTCCATCTCGGAGAGGAGTTGCATCATGGTCCGCTGGACCTCGGCGTCGCCGGAGGTCTTGGACTCGGAGCGGCGGGTCGCGATGGCGTCGATCTCGTCGATGAAGATGATGGCGGGCTCGCGCTCGCGGGCCATCTCGAAGAGGTCACGGACGAGCCGCGAGCCTTCCCCGATGAACTTGCGGACGAGTTCGGAGCCGGCCATCTTGATGAAGGTGGCGTCGGTCTCGTTGGCGACCGCTTTGGCGAGCATCGTCTTGCCCGTCCCCGGCGGGCCGTAGAGCAGGACGCCGCTCGGCGGTTCGATGCCGACCTCGGTGAACAGCTCGGGTTCGGCCAGCGGCTGTTCGACGGCCTCGCGGACCTCCCGGACCTGCTCGTCGATGCCGCCGATGTCGGCGTAGGTGACTTCGGGCCGTTCGGTGATCTCCATCGACTGGGCCCGCGCGTCGGTCTCGGCGTTTAACACCGTCTGAATCGCGAAGGAGTCGTTGACGGCGACGCGGTCGCCGGGCTCGATCTGCTCGACGATCCGCGGCGAGACGTCGGTCAGTACCTCCTGGTTGTTCCCGTGCTGTTTGACGATGACCTCCTCGTTCTCGAGGACGTCCTCGACGGTGGCGATGTACAGCGAGGAGCTCTTGAGCGTCTCGTTTTCGCGCTCGATGCGGTCGACGCGCTCGCGGAGTTGCTCCCGGCGCTCGTCGGCGTCATCGAGCTGTTCGGAAAGCTGTTCGTTGACGTCCACGAGGTCCTGATAGTGATCGCGGAGCGCCTCGAGCCGCTCGTCGTCGGGGAGATCCGGATCGATATCGCGGTGAGGTCGGTCGGGGATAGACGGGCTTCGAGACATCCTGACGTACGCTGGTAAGTCCCCGACGATAAATGTGCCTTTGGGTCCCGGATGCTTTTCGAATCCCGCGAATGCTGGCTCAAACCCGCGATATGCGCCGTCTCAGAGCGAACTACAGGGGCGACGACGGCGACTCGAGCAGGGGTCTCGGGTCGACTCGAAGCCGGACGATTCGAGACTGCTTCGGTCGGAACCGAGTGAAGCGACACCGCCGGAGTATTCGGACCGTCAGGCCGTCGTATAGTGCTCGAAACGGTCGATCGCGCGCCGGTACGAGAGCACCGCGACGAGGAGGCCACCGACGAGCACGAGGCCGCCACCGCCGAATCGCAGGACCGCGAGGTCCAGACTCCCGATCCCGTCGCCGAGTGCGACGAACCAGTCGGCGGGCGCCGCGACGACGTCGGCGGTCGCGGCCGCGAGCAGTTCCGACAGGACCGCCGGAAGGACGCCGAAGAGGCCGGCCAGCGCTCCGCGCGTCAGTTCCGGGGCGAGGACGAGTCCCGCGAGAACGGTTCCGGGAACGACCGTCAGTCCTGCGTGGAGGGCCACGGCGGTCATCCGCGGCGGGATCACGTCGCAGCTCCGCCCGACCGAGATAGCGCTGAACCGCGGGAACACCATCCCGATCGCCGGTGCGATCGCGACCGCGACGCAGGTCACGAAGCCGCTCAGAGTGATCAGGCCGACGCGCTCGAGGAGCGTGTACGGCGAGACGAGCGTCGCGAGCCCGGTCACGAGGGGGACGAGCGGGAGGCCGATCAGCAGGCCCGGCACCAGGAGGCCGCGGACGTACTGGCGGCCCGGGACGGCCGTCAGCGTTACCGGGAGCACCGCACCCTCGTCGCCGAAGGGGTTCATCGCGAACAGGGAGCCGACGACCCACGGGAGCGCGACGGCACACAGCGGCGCGGCCACCGTCTCGATCGAACCGGACTGGATCGCCGTATTGACGACCGCGCTGCCGACGGCGAAGAGGGGAATCATGAGGAACATCAGCCGGTTGGAGTCGCGTCGCGTTCGAAGGAGCGCCCACTCCGCGACGCGGCGCGTCGGCGTCGACAGCAGTCGGGGCACCGGCAGCGGCGCCGCGGCGGTCGTGAGCGCGTCGCGACGGAGCGTGAGTTCGCCTGCACGTTCGCCGTCGCTCGAGCCGTCCGAATCGACGCTCACCGGCTCGATAAACCACAGCGTCGTCGTCAGCCGGTCGACGAGGAACCCGCCGACGAGCAGAATCACCGCGCTGCTGAGACCGACGCCGAACCAGCGCAACGGCGTCGTCGTAAGCCCCGTTCCGGCCAGTGCGAGGTCGGCGAACCACCCGACCGGGAGCACGGCGAGCGACGATTGATCGACGCCGCCGATCTGCGGATAGAAAAACAGCGCGTAGCCGCCGAACCCGAGCAGCGAGGCGGCCGTTCCGAGCACCGTCTTGTGGCGAGCGACGAACGGGGACGTCGCCACCAGCAGGGCCACCACGTAGCCGGCCGCCGACCCCGTGACGACCGCGGTCGCCGCGAACAGCGCCGCCGTCGTCGGAACGACGAGCAGACTCGCGGGCGACCCCAGCAGGAGGACACAGACCGCAGTCGTCAGGAGTACCGGCGGCGCGAAATAGGCGAGGACGCGGAGCGTCTCCGCGACGACCAGTCCACCGGCGGTCGCTCGCGACGAGACGGTCGTCAACACGAAGGGTTCGGCTTCGATCCGCGTGCGCACGGACACGACCCGTTGGCCGATCAGAAACACCGCGAACAGCCAGAAGAGCGCGACCATTCCGCGGACGGAGTCCAGTTCCGAGAGCGTCTCGAGGCCGCGGATCGCATCGGCGAAAACGAACACGACGAGGGCCCCGATTAGCGTCGGCACCGCCGCACCGAGCGCGATGAGGGCGAACCGGCCCTTGGAACGCCACAGCGCGCGGATCGACCGCCGGAACTCGAGGACGCCGATGTCGAGGCTCGCCTGAGCCCACCTCGAGTCAGTCACGGGCCGCCTCCTCGGTCTCGATCACGGTCTCGCTGCCGGCCCCGTCGCGAGCGGAGTCGATAGGGTCAGCGTCGGTCAGTTCGAGGAAGACGTCCTCGAGCGTGCCGTCGTCGCCGGTTTCGGCCCGTCGGGCGAGCGCGTCGGGCGCGCCCTCGGCGACCAGTCGCCCGTCGGAGAGGATGCCGACCGTGTCGGCGACCGCTTCGACGACCGGGAGGATGTGCGTCGAAAGGAAGACGGTCGTCCCCCCGTCGGCGAGGCCGCGAATTCGCTCGCGGATCGTCTTGGCCGCTCGCGGGTCCAGCCCGGAGGTCGGTTCGTCGAGGAAGACGACGTCGGGGTCGTGGAGCACGGCCTGCACGAAGGCGACCTTCTGGCGCATCCCCGTCGAGTAGTCGTCGATAAGCGTCTCGGCGTCGGCCAGCAGGTCGAGGTCCGCGAGCAGCGAGTGGATCCGATCGCGCGCCGTCTCGAGGTGTAGATCGCGCAACCCGGCGACGTACTCGAGTTGCTCGAGCCCGGTCGCTCGCTCGTACAGCGGCGGCGTCTCCGGGAGGTAACCGACGCGCGGGCGGAGCCGCGCTCGGTCCGTGATCGAAACGCCGGCGACGGCGGCGCTCCCCTCGGTGGGCCGGGCGAGACTGGTCAGCAGCCGCATCGTCGTCGTCTTCCCCGCGCCGTTCGGGCCGAGAAAGCCGTAGACGGATCCCTCGGGAATCGAGAGCTCGAGATCGTCGACAGCAACCGTCTGTCCGTACCGTTTCGTCAGTCCCGTCGTCTCGATCGCTGCCATTCGTTACGTCGATATACCTATCAATACAAGTAGTAGTTGCGGTTTGGTTTCAGCTTCTTCATGTCTGTCCGTATAATGATGGCACTTTCCGAGCTTCGCAACCCGTGACTGTTTCTGACGATGCACGGGCAACTCCACTGGCCTCAGAACAGGCCGTCATCAGACGTAGTCTGATGACCGCTCTGGATAGTGGTGCGAACAATCTCGTCGCCTGTACCACCACGACCGGCGAGCGATATCTGTACGAAGGCCGCGAATTGTTCCAGCGGTTCCGCGAGACGACGCGAGAAATCGCCCGGTTGCAGTCGAAACTCGAAGATTGAAGAAGTCCCAAAGAACAGCGCACAGACCCGAGTACCGTCCACCGTGACGGGAATGTTGCCTCCGGCGAGTCGTAGACCGGCTGAGACTCCCACGGAGGAAACCCCGGCGTCGTCGGGCTATACCCGACTGCTTGAGGGAGCTTCGCTCCCTCTCTGTTTACGCCGGGGAGGATGTCATTCCATCAGCGCTTCCATCTCCTCGAGTCGCTGGCCGTACGTCTCCAGGGCTCGATCGATCGGATCAGACGTACTCATGTCGACGCCGGCGATCCGCAGGAGTTCGAGCGGGTACTCGCGGGAGCCCCGCCGGAGGAACTCGAGGTAGTCCTCGGCGGCGTCGGCGTTCCGGTCGCCGCCAGCGCCGTTCGGCAGCACGTTGTCGACGATGGCCAGCGCCGCGGAGATGCCGGTCGCGTACTGATAGACGTAGAACGCTCGGTAGAAGTGGGGGATGCGCATCCACTCGCGGGCGATGCGGTCGTCGACGACCGCGGGCTCGTAGTAGTCTTCTTTCAGCCCGCGGTAGAGTTCGTCCAGTCGGTCGGCCGTCAGCGGCTCGCCCTCCTCCTCGAGACGGTGGGTCTCGTGTTCGAACTCCGCGAACAGCGTCTGACGGTAGAGTGTCGACCGCACGCGCTCGAGGAATTCGTTGAGCACGTGTTTCTTGAACTCAGGGTCGTCGACGGTCTCGAGGAGGTGGCTGGTCAGCAGCGCCTCGTTGACCGTGCTGGCGACCTCCGCCACGAAGATCTCGTAGCTCGAGTAGACGAACGGCTGTTCCTCCTTGGTGAGCTCGGAGTGCATCGAGTGGCCGAGTTCGTGGGCCAGCGTGTACATCGAGGAGATGTCGTCCTGATAGTTCATCAGGATGAACGGCTGGGTGTCGTAGGTGCCCCCCGAGTAGGCCCCCGCCTGTTTCCCCTCGTTCTCGTAGACGTCGACCCAGCGGGACTCGAGTCCCTCTGCGACCCGCGACTGGTAGTCGTCGCCCAGCGGCGCCAGCGACTCGACGATGTACTCGGTGGCCCGGTCGTACTCGACGTCGGGCCCCTCGTCGCCGGTCAGGGGCATGTAGACGTCCCACATCTGCAGGTCGTCGACGCCAAGCGCTCGCTCCTTCAGTTCGGCGTGGCGGTGGAGTTTGTCGATGTTGTCGTGGACCGTCTCGACGAGGGTGTCGTAGACGTCGACGGGCACGTTGGGACCGTCGAGGGCGGCCTCGCGGGCGGTGTCGTAGTTGCGTGCTCGAGCGGTCTTGACGTCGGCCTTGACGCTGTTCTTGTAGGCCGAAGCGACGGTGTTTCGCATGGCCGACCACTCGTCGTAGTACTCCTCGTGGACCGTCTGACGGAACTCGCGGTCGGGCCGTTTCAGCAGGTTGACGAAGTTGCTCTGGGTGATCTCGATCGCGTCCTCGTCGTCGCCCTCGGGGGCCTCCACGGTGGGAAACTCCATGTCCGCGTTCGCGAGCATGTTGTAGACCTCGCCCGTCGCGCCCGTCACCTCGCTCAGGTCGGCGAGCAGCTCCTCGACCTCCGCCGAGCGGGTGTGGGGCTTCATCCGGAGGACGTCGTCGACGTAGTGGTCGTAGGTCTCGAGGGCGGGTTCGGTCTCGACCATCGCGTCGAACTCCTCGCGGGTCAGCTCCTGCAGTTCGGGGTCGATGAATGACGCTGCAGACTGAGCGTCGGCCCCCAGCGACTGCGCTCGGGCCGTCAGCGCCTGGTACTGCTGATTCGTCGTGTCCTCGTCGCGGCGCATGCGGGCGTAGGCGGCGACGGTCGACACCTCGCGCATGATCTCGTCGCGCAGTTGGAGAACGTCGCGGAGCGTCTCGGCGTCGTCGGTGACCTGCCCCTCGTAGGCGGCGAGTTCGTCGACGCGCTCGGCGACCGCCTCGTAGGCGGCCTCCCAGTCGTCGTCGGTCGCGTAGATGCTCTTGAGGTCCCAGGTATAGTCCTCGTCGACCTCGGAGCGTTCGGGAACGGAACTCATACGACGCGTTTCGGAACGTAGGTGGTAAAGCGTATCGGAGAGGAAACCGACCGCGGCGGCGCCGGTGCGACACTGTCGGTTCGTATCGGTTCGCGATCGCTATTTCGCGGCCGATACACGACGGCCCGCCACTTTTACGCGGTGGCAGTCAACCGTCCCCGATGAGCACTTCCGACGACGTCCTGTTCGATTCCGTCGACCTCGGCGACGAAACGCTGTCGAACCGGGTCGGCCTCGCACCGATGACGCGAACCAGCGCGACGGGAGACGGCCGCGCGACGGCCGAGATGGCGCGCTACTACGCGAAGTTCGCCCGCGGCGGGTTCTCCTTCCTCGTTACCGAGGGGATCTATCCCGACGAAGCGTATAGCCAGGGCTACGACGATCAGCCGGGTATCGCGAACGACGAGCACGTCGAGGCGTGGCGGCGAGTCACCGACGCCGTTCACGACGAGGACGCGCCGATCTTCGCCCAGTTGATGCACGCCGGCGCGCTCTCCCAGGGGAACCGCTACACCGACGAGCGGCTCGCGCCGTCGGCGATCCGACCGACGGGCGAGCAACTCGAGATGTACGGTGGGAGCGGCGAGTTCCCGGAGCCCCGCGCCGCGACGACAGACGATATCGAGGACGTGATCGAGAACTTCGCTACTGCGGCGGAGCGCGCGGTCGACGCGAACTTCGACGGCGTCGAAGTCCACGGCGCGAACGGCTACCTGCTCGACCAGTTCCTCACGACGTACACCAACGAGCGCGACGACGAGTACGGGGGCAACGTCGAGAATCGGATCCGCCTGACTGCGGAGGTCCTCGAGGCGGTGCAGGCCGCGACCCCGGACGAGTTCGTCGTCGGTGTACGGATCTCCCAGAGCAAGGTCAACGATCCCGATTACCGCTGGCCCGGCGGTGAGGACGATGCAGAAGTCATCTTCGAGAGACTCACCGACGCCGGCGCCGACTACCTCCACGTCACCGAAGAGGACGTGACGACGCCCGCCTTCGAGAGCGGCCCGACGCTCACGGAACTCGCCGACCGGTACGGCGACGTCCCGGTGATCGCCAACGGCGCGCTCGAGGACCCCGACGCGGCGCGGGCGACCGTCGAGGAGGGCGCCGACCTGATCACCCTCGCGAAGGGCGCGCTCGCCAACCCCGACTGGCCCCGCCGGGTCGCCGAAGGCCGGCCGCTCGAGAAGTTCGATTTCCAACGCATCCTCCAACCCGACGCCGGCATCGACGAGTCCGAAGTCCCCGAACCGGCGGACAGCTAGGGCGGGACGATCGATCGCTGACGCGGTAGGCCCCGCGCTTTTTTCGCTCACCGACGAAGGAGGGCTATGAGCGAGAGCGACCCGACGCTCGAACGGGCCCTCGGTCGCGCCTGGACCGACGACCGGTGCTGGGAGCTGTTGACGCGATTGACCGAACTCCCCCACCGCATGGGTGGCTCGCCCGCCGAGCGCCGCGCAGCCGAGATCGTCCGCGAGACGTTTTCGAACGCCGGGCTCGAAGACGTGCAATTGCAGGAGTTCCCGATGCAGTACTGGGAGCGGGGAACGACCGAGTTCGCGGTGCTATCGGAAGCAAGCGAAGCGGACGACGGACCTGACTCTCGAGCGATCCCCGATCGGTCCTTCGAGGCGATCGCGCTCCCGTACTCGCCGGCCGGCGACGTCGAAGGACCGCTGGTCGACGTCGGCTACGGGACGCCTACGGAACTCGAGGCGGTCGACCTGCAGGGCGCCATCGCCGTCGCCAGCACCACGACGCCGCGGGACCAGCGGTTCGTCCACCGGATGGAGAAGTTCGGCCACGCCGTCGCCGCGGGCGCGGAGGCCTTCGTCTTCGCCAACCACGTGCCCGGACAACTGCCCCCGACGGGAGCGCTGCAGTTCGACGCCGAGGCCGCCGTCCCCGGCGTCGGCGTCAGCGCCGAGACCCACGACTGGCTGATCGACTACGCCGAGCGGGGGGCTCGAGCCAGGATCCGCGTCGACGCGTCGACCGAGGACGGCTCGAGTCGGAACGTCCACGGCGTTTTCGGGCCGGAAACAGACGAGGAGGTGCTCGTCGTCGCCCACTACGACGCCCACGACATCACCGAGGGCGCGCTCGACAACGGCTGCGGGATCGCGACCGTCGCCGGCGCGACGGCGATCCTCTCGGCCCTCGAGGCCGATCTCGACTGTCGGGTCCGGATCGCCGGCGTCGGCTGCGAGGAGATCGGCCTGCTGGGCGCCGAGGCGATGGCCGACGAGTTGGACCTCGAGTCGGTTCGTGCGGTGGTCAACGTCGACGGAGCGGGCCGGTTTCGCAACCTGCGGGCGCTCTCCCACGGCTCCAAGACGCTCGAGGAACTGGCCGAAGACGTGACGACGGCGGCGGGCCAGCCGATCGTCCACGAGCCGGACCCCCACCCGTTCAGCGACCACTGGCCGTTCCTGCGGGCGGGCGTGCCGGCGCTGCAGCTCCACAGCGAACCCCCCGAGGGCGGCGAGCGCGGCCGCGGCTGGACGCACACGACGGCCGATACGCGCGACAAAGTGGACCGCCGGAACCTGCGCGAACACGCCATGTTGACGGCGCTGCTGGTCCGGGAACTCACGCGTACCGAGGTACCCCGAGTCGACACCGCGGATCTGCAAGGGCGACTGCGAGAACAGGAGTACGAACCGGGGATGCGCGCCGCCGAAATCTGGCCCGATGCGTGGGACTAACCGAGGCGAGGCTTCGAGAGAGAATTGCGAGGATCAGAACGGGACGTCGTCCGAGATATCCCGCGAGGTCCCCTCCGTGAGTCCGTCGAAGCCGGTCGTCACCGAGACGTAATCGATTTCGTCGATCTCGCCGGGGAGGCGACGCTGGATCGCCTGGGTCGTCATCGGACTGACGCCGCAGCCGCTACAGGCGCCGGTCAGGTTGATCTCGACGGACCCCTCCTCGAGGTCGACGGCGGTGATCGACGAGTCGCCACCGTGGGCCTGAATCTGGGGGAAGTTGCGCTGGAGGAACAGCGAGACGGCTTCGCGGACCTCGTCTTCGGGGGACTGGGCGGACTCGCTCATACCGTGGCAGAGGATCCGGACGGATTTATCTCTGTTCACCGATCGGTTCGGGCGCGAGGGCAACGGGAATCAGTCGATCCAACCGTCACCCGCGCATCTCTGCGTCGACGGCGGTCCGGACGACGCGGGCGACGCCGAGCATCGCGACGAACGAGCCCGCGAGGATCAGCGCGGCCAGCAGGAAGACCGCGAGCCCGATCGCGCCGGCAGTCGGCCCCGACAGCAACGGCGAGACGAGTTGCATGCCGAAGACGACGATACAGACGCCCGCCGCGACGCGGATCGAGCCCCGCCAGTAGGCGCCGTACTCCTCGGGCGACAGTTCCATACGACTGACTGTCGGCCCCGACCGTTAAAAGCGTCCGTCCGCCGGCCAGTCCGCTTACCGGACGCCGTCCGCGATCTGGCTCGCGACTCGAGCCCCCGTCCGGCGCTCGATCCGCCGTTCGCGAAAGATCTCGCGGGCGCTCGCGGCCGCCGCCGAGTCGATCTCGAAGGCGAGGTCGGGATAGTCGACGGCAGTCAGCACCAGCGGCTCCGGCGGCGCCGGCGCGACTCCCTCGTGGCCGGGCAGGGGTTCGGGGTCGAACGCGCGGTCGATTTTCTCGAGTGGCGCGTCGCCGGTTCCGACCGCGCGGGCGAGCGAGACCAGCCGGCGGACGAGTTCGCGGACGAAGCCGCCGGCGGTGACGGTCACGACGAGGAAGTCGCCGTCGCGAATCGCCTCGAGGGTCGGCGAGCGCTCGGTGTTGCGGTCGTCCGGCGTGAGGTTGTGGAAGTCGTGGCTGCCGGAGAGAGCCTCGCAGGCGGCCCGAAAGCGGTCGTCGTCGACGGCGCGTTGTCCGGGGGAGCCTCGAGTGCCGGCGCGATCGCTCACCGGCGCGGCTCGGTCGCGTCGACGCGAGTCCGCCGGCGGCGCGTACAGGTGATACGCGTACTCGCGGCGCTCGGCGTGGTGGGTCGCGTGGAATTCCGGGGGCGCGTCGGCGGCGGCCCACGCGCGGATGTCGGCGGGGAGTTCCCCGTTCAGGGCTCGCGGCGTCAGCCAGTCGGGCGCCTCGAGGGCGACCGTCTGGGCGAGCGCGGAGACACCGGCGTCGGTCCGCCCCGCGGCGGCGTAGCCGTCGGGCCTGTCGGCGTCCGCAGCGAGCACCTCGAGATCGCGCAGGGCGTCGAAGATCGCGTCCTCGACGGTGGGGACGTCGGGCTGGCGCTGGAAGCCGTGGTAGCCGGTGCCGTCGTAGGCGATCCGGAACGCGCGGGTCGGCATCGACTCGAGGGAGGGCGGCCAGCGTGTTAGGGCCGTCGACCCGCGCCGAATCGCGGGACGCAGAGTCCTCCCGATAATTGACACGGTCGTGACGTTCATAGTCGCCTTCTCCGCTATTGCAGGTATGTCCTCCGACGAGGGCGGGGCGCTGTCGAAGCGGCCGCTGTTGCGACGAGCGCTGTTGCCGATGATCGTGTTCTGTGTGGTGGTCGCGGTGACGATCGGAGGGTTCGTCGCGCTCGCCGACATCGATCTCGTCGAAGCGGCCTACTGGCTGATCACGCCGGAGAACATCGGCATCCACTTCCGGGACCACTCGGGGCCCGAGACCGTGACCAAGGGGTTCGCGGTGGTCTCCCGACTGGCGCAGATCGTCACCGGGCTGTGGATCGGCCAGACCGTCGCGTCGGCCCTGTTCGGGGGACAGCTCACGGAGGAACTCAAACGCGTGACCCAAGAGAAGAAGATAGCGACGTTCTCCGACCACGTAGTGATCTGTGGCTACGGCATGTTCGGAGAGACCATCGCATACCAGTTGAACGGAGCGGGGAAGGACGTCGTCGTCATCGAGAGCGACGACGACAAAGCGAGTCAGGTCGAACGCGACGGCCACCTCGTCATCGACGGCGACGCGCGCCAGGAGCCGACCCTCGAGCGCGCCGGGATCGAGGACGCGGCGACCGTCGTCGCGGCGATCGACGATTCGAACGTCAACCTCCAGATCAGCGTCCTCGCGAGCCAGCTCGCGCCCGAGGCGACGCTCATCGTCCGCGTCGGCGAGCAGACGTACGCGTCGACGGCCCGCCGCGCGGGCGCCGACACCGTGGTCATCCCGGAGATCATGAGCGGGAGCGACATCGCCGGCGAGCTGACGGACTGAGCGACGAGGCGCTCTCGCGGCGGCGGGACCGTCCGGCGACCGCGATCCGGCCGCTTATCCGCCGGAAGCCCCGAGACATCCCGCATGAGCCGTCCCGTGCTGATCGATACGGATCCGGGTTGCGACGACGCCGTGGCGCTCCTGGCCGCCCTCGAGCACGCGTCCCTCGAGGTCGTCGGGCTGACGACCGTCCACGGGAACGCGCCGGTCGAGGACACGACGCGAAACGCCCGCGCGATCCTCGAGGCGGTCGACCGGACGGACGTCCCCGTCGCGAGGGGCGCCGACCGGCCGCTGCTGGTCGACCTCGAGACGTCCGAATACGTCCACGGTGGGGGCGGGCTCCGCGGTGACCTTCCGGATCCGGGGCCGGCGACCGAGCCGGGCGACGTCCACGCCGCACGGCGCATCGTCGAGCAGGCCCGCGCCCACGACGGCGACCTCGCGCTCGCAACGATCGGCCCGCTGACGAACGTCGCGCTCGCCCACGCGATGGAACCCGCCTTGCCCGAGTTACTCGACGAACTGATCGTCATGGGCGGCGCGGCCTTCGCGTCGGGGAACGTCACGCCGCTGGCGGAGGCGAACTTCCACTCCGATCCCCACGCCGCCCGCCGGGTCGTCCGGGACTGCGAGCCGACGATAGTCGGGCTTGACGTGACGGCGCGGGCCGCGGTCCCGCCCGAGCGGGTCGACGGGCTCGAGCGGGACGGGCCGCTGGGACGGTCGCTTTACGAGTGGCTCACCTACTACGACGCCGACCGCCTCGAGCGCTACGGCATCGAATCGGCCGCGATCCACGACGCGCTCGTGATCGCAGAACTGATCGACGACGGCGTGCTCGAAACCCGATCGTATCCGATGGAGGTCGCTGCCGACGGCGACCTCGCGCGGGGCGCGCTGGTCGTCGACGAGAACGGCGTGACCGGGGCGGCGGAAAACGGCGAGGTAGCGATCGAGGCCGACTACGAGCGGTACCGGGAACTGATGAGCGCGTCGCTCGAGCGCGTTCTCGAGCGGATCGAAGCGGAACCGTGAGTAGATATCGACTAGAGAGGGAGTGGCAATTCCAGCCACCAGCAGGGACGGGACACTCGTTTTCGTCCCGCCCCGTTCGAGTTAGCCCGTGAAAAACCTCTCAGAGGCCTGAATTCGGGTCGGTCGTTCTCTTGTTGTGGCAACGAGGAATCGCCTCGCCCTCCCCAGCCGGTTCACTCACTGCGTCTGCTCACGGCGCAAAGCGCCGTTCGCATGGTATGCGGGACCTTCGGTCCCGCACTATTCGTTCACCCCTCGCACGGTTTCGGACCGCGGCTCGCTGCCGCTCACCCCGGTCCAGCGCACGCCATCACACGTCGATTCCGGACGGGGCGGGAGAGCGCCACGAGGGTACTCACCGGTCGTCGCCGACGGCCCCGAACGCATCTTCGAGCGCTCGTTCGACCGTTCCGCGTTCGGGTATCGCGTTCTGGACGCCCGCAGTCTCGGTCGCGACCTCGAGGTCCGAGAGGTCGCGACTCGCCTCGACGCGGACGGTCTCGCCCGCGGCCGGAACCTAGTCGTACCGGGCCTCGAGGTCGCGGACCCGTTCGGCCGGCAGGTACCACGTTCGGTCGACGTTGACGCTGCCGAGAGTCACGACATCGGGCATTCGGTGCCGGATGCGTCCGCGAGGGAAAAATATCGGTCGGGATTACCGCCGGATGTCGTCGCGGTCGTCCTCCAGCCGGGGGTGGACCGTCTCCCAGTTGTTCGGCAGCACGGGGCCCTCAAGCAGCGGATCACCGGTCGCGTCCATCCACTCGAGCAGGTCCGTTCGAAGCTCGTCGCGAACGGTCTCGGTAGCCGGATCGTCCGGGTCGTCCCCCGCCGCGAGGTTCTCCCGCTCGAGCGGGTCGGCCTCGAGGTCGTATAGTTCCTCGTAGGGTCGCTGCACGCCGTAGTAGTCCTCGTGGACCTCCCGACCCGCCGCGCTGCAGAAGACGTCCGTCGTCATGTAGACTGCGGGTAGGTGCCAGAAATTACGGATATACTTCCAGCGGTCGGTTCGGATGGCCCGGATCGGGTTGTATCGATCGTGCCAGGTCATCCCCGAGAAGACCCGGTCGCGGGGCTTGTAGGCGTCCTTGCCAGCGGCTCCGTTCGTGCCGCCGCCGTTCCCGCCGTCGAACAACTGCGGCGCGAAACTCTGCCCCGCGATGTCGTCCCCATCGGTGTCGACGCCGGGGACCGGCGCGTCCCCGATATCGAGCAGCGTCGCGAAGACGTCGACGTTGCTCACGAGGTCGTCGACGACCCGGCCCGACGCGAGGGTTCCCGGTTGGGCCATCAGCAGAGCCGCCTCGATGCCGGCGTCGAAACAGGTGCCCTTCGCGCGCGGCATCGCCAGCCCGTGTTCGGTCGTGAAGAGCAGGAGGGTGTCTTCGGCCAGTCCCTCGTTCTCGAGGGCGTCGACGATCGTTCCGACGCCGTCGTCGATCGCGCGGACCATCCCGTTCATTCCGGCGATGTCCGACCGGATACCGGGCCGATCGGGGAGGAACTCGAGGGGCTCGACCGCGTTGGGATCGGGGGCGTCGTACCGCTCGCCGTCGAAGCTGAACCCGCCGTCCACCGCGATGCGGTGGAGTTCGAAGAAGCCGACCGAGGCGAAGAACGGATCGTCGCGGTCGCCCGCCTCGAGCCACCCCGCGACGTCGGCGGCGACGGTGCGTGCGCGGGCGCCCTCGTGGACCGACGTCGGGGTTTCGCTCGTCAGGGACTCCTCGTTGTGCGTCAGATCGTAGCCGAGTCGTTCGGGGTACTCGGTGACGTGCTGGAGTCCGAAGCGGTGCGTCTCGTAGCCGGCCTCGCCGAGTAACTCCGGCAGGAATCGCTCGTGGGGGCCGACCTCCCAGTTGCCGTGGGCGAGTCCGAGCATCCCGTTCTGGTGGGGGTGACGGCCGGTCATCAGACTCGAGCGACTCGGCGAACACTGCGGGGCCGTCACGAAGTGGCGATCGAACCGGACGCCCGCCGCGGCGAGGCCGTCGATCCGTGGCGTCTCGACGCCGGCGCCGCAACAGCCCACGTACTTCCCCAGATCGTGGCAGTGGATGAGAACGATGTGTGGCGGCATGAACGCCGTCTACGGCGACGAGGGGAGTAAGGATTCGGACCCGACCGTCCGAGAGAGGCTCTCTCGGCGCCGAATATCGGCGCTCCGAACACGTTCCGATATCGTGAATCACCTGCATACTCCGGGCGGGTGGCCTTCCCTCCGAGGGGCGGAGTAGGGGTAACCATGGCCGAGTCAGTCGATTCACCCGATTCATCAGACGTCGACGCAGCGTCGGCTAACGGACGTGATCCGGAGTCACATTCCACTGTGCGGAACGTCGTGCTCGTCGTCCTCGATACCGCACGGGCGACGAGTACGGGGCCGAAGACGACGCCGAATCTGAACCGCCTCGCGGCCGACGGAACCCACTTCGACAACGCCTTCGCGACCGCACCCTGGACGCTCCCGTCTCACGCCTCGATGTTCACCGGGACCTATCCCTCCGAGCACGGCACCCACGGCGGACACACCTATCTCGACGACGAGTTGCGGACCCTCCCAGAGTCCTTCGCCGATTCCGGATACGAGACGATCGGCGTCTCGAACAACACCTGGATCACCGAGGAGTTCGGCTTCGACCGCGGCTTCGACGACCTCCGGAAGGGCTGGCAGTACATCCAGTCCGACGCGGACATGGGCGCCGTCGTCCGCGGCGAGGACCTCCGGGAAAAGCTCCAGGCGACCCGGAACCGGCTCTTCGACGGCAACCCGCTGGTCAACGCCGCGAACATCCTCTACAGCGAGGCCCTCCAGCCCGCGGGCGACGACGGCGCCGACCGATCGACGACCTGGATCACCAACTGGCTCGACGATCGCGACGACAGCCGTCCGTTCTTCCTGTTCTGTAACTTCATCGAACCCCACGTCGAGTACGATCCGCCCCGCGAGTACGCCGAGCGGTTCCTCCCAGACGGCGCGAGCGTCGACGAGGCACTCGCCATCCGGCAGGACCCCCGCGCCTACGACTGCGAGGACTACGGCCTCTCCGAACGGGACTTCGCCCTGCTCCGCGGGCTCTACCGGGCCGAACTCGCCTACGTCGACGAGCAGCTCGGACGGCTCCGGGCGGCCCTCGAGGACGCCGGCGAGTGGGAGGACACCCTCTTCGTCGTCTGCGGCGACCACGGCGAGCACATCGGCGACCACGGCTTCTTCGGCCACCAGTACAACCTCTACGACACCCTGATCAACGTCCCGCTGGTCTGCCACGGCGGCCCCTTCACCGACGGCGGCCAGCGCGAGGACCTCGTCCAGTTGCTCGACCTCCCCGCCACGCTGCTCGAGACCGCGGGGATCGACGATCCCGAACTGCGCGCGCAGTGGTCCAGCCGCTCGTTCCACCCCGCGTCGGACGACGACCCCCGAGACGCCGTCTTCGCGGAGTACGTCGCCCCCCAGCCCTCGATCGACCGCCTCGAGGCCCGCTTCGACGAACTTCCCGACCGCGTCTACGAGTACGACCGTCGCCTCCGGGCCGTCCGGACGCGCGAGTACAAGTACGTCCGCGGCGACGACGGGTACGACCGGCTCCACGACGTCGAGACCGACCCGCTCGAGCGCGACGACATCGCCGCACGGGAGCCCGAGCAGGTGCGAGCGATGCAGCGGCGCCTCGAGGAGCGGTTCGACCCGCTCGCCGAGGCCGGCGAGAGCGGCGAGGTCGAGATGCGCGAGGGGACCAAGGAGCGACTCGCGGATCTGGGGTATCTCTAAGGCGGGACGATCGGGTTCGGACGCTTCTGTATCGGTCGTGTGGACTGTGCGCTCGAGACGCGACTCTCGAGGGAAACCGGTCGCTGAGTATCGCCCCTCCACCTCGCTCCACTCTGGACGAAGCAACCGGCGTGCGGTGGCACGCGCTGGACCGCGGCGAACGGGCAGTGAGGCGCGGTCCGATGCCGTGCGAGGGATGAGTGAGCAGAGCGAGCGAATCGGCTGGGGAGGATGTGGCAATCCCTAGCCGCCAGGATGAGCAGCACGCTATCTCTCGACTACCGTGGCAACGAGGAGTGACCACTCCCTCCCCAGCCGATTCGCTCGCTCTTTCCAGTCGCTCGCTCATCCCTCGCGCACTATCGTCGACCGATCCTCGTTTTCGTTCACGGCTCACGCTGTTCGCCGTTCACTTTCGAGGTGCTCACTTCGTTCACACCTCGCTTTCCTCGGACACGGTCGACAGCGCGCGCCACCGCACGCCGGTTCAGTGGGCCGGAGCGACGCGATGAACGGATAATGAGCAACAGTGACGGCCGATCCACCTCATCATCAAACGGCCAGTCGTACACGCGGAGACGTTTGGCGCTCGAGTCGAACCGTCGTCGCATGTCCGCGTTCGGCGCCGCCGAAACGACGCCCCTCCCGTTCCCCGTCCGGATCCTCCACGACCGCACCGCCGACCGCCTCGAGATCGTCGCCGACGTCTCGCCGGCCGAAATTGATGACCTCACTGTCGAGGCGGGCGCGACTCGAGTCCAGATTGCGATCGACCGCGACGACGAGCGCTACGCCCGCGTCCTGTCGCCGCTGGCGTCGATCCCCCTGCGGCGGGCCTTCGGTGACGGTCGCAGCGCCGTCTACAACAACGGCGTGCTGACGATCTCGCTCGAGACGACGCGTCGTCGAACGCGATAATCGACTGTCGAGCCCCGAGACCGGTATTGCGAGGCCGACGTTCGATCGGGCTATCGACGATGGACCCGATAGGAGACGCTACGCGAAGGACGATTTCGTCGATAGCGTCAACGCCATCGCCGAATCCGGCGAGCCGCTCGGCGCCAACGCCCACGGGCAGAGCAGCGTCGTCGGCAAACTCGTCGCAATGGAGTCCGAGCGAGTCGACGACCGGACGCAGCTCGTGTTGCTCGAGGGTGATCACGGCTTCCGACCGGACGACTCGTCGACCGCGGAAGCCGTCGTGCGCGTGCCTGCAGCATCCTTTTGCTCGCGAGTCCGATACGATGGACTCGAGCCGACGGATCGACCGCCGATCGACCGACCCGCGACCGAACACCCGATGTCATCACAGAACGCTCGTCTCGAGACCGGCGGCTTCGTTCCCTTCTATCGGTCCTACACGAAGACGTGGATCCACGCCGTCGCGACGGCCGGCCTGACCGCGTTCGGGACGCTGACGATCGTCCACCGCTGGTTCGCCGCGCTCGCGCTCGCGTCGTACGTCGTGCCGCCGATCGTGCTCTACCTGCGCCACGGTCGGGGCGACGACCGGGCGGACGCGGACCGCGACGCGTCGGCGCCCGAACGCGGCGACTCGCCAACGGCATCCGAACCGGAACCCGACACGCCGGAACCGAATCGCGAAATCGAATCGGACCGCACTGGGCCGGATCCCGACACGTCAGGACCGAGCCGCGCCGACCCGGACACGACGGCTGCAACGGATGCGACCGGCGCACTCGAGGAAGACGACTCAAGCGGTGAACGGGACGAGTCCACCGAGAGCGACGACAGTATCGAGCGCGACGAGACCACCGGGAGCAGCGACACCGCCGAATCGACCGCGGCCGATGAGACGCCAGGAGCCGTGACTCGAGACGCTCGAGCGGAACCAGCACCCGAATCCGAGCGGGGGTGGCACACCGTCGAGGCGCCCACGGACGCGACGCTGCGCGACGTCGCGGTCGCCGCAGCCGACGACACCGCGGACTCGAGCGCCGCCTACGCGGTCGGTGACGGCGGGATCGTCCTCGCTAACGCGGGCGACGAGTGGACGTCCGTCCTCGAGGACGGCCCCGCCGCGGGGGGCCACGACCTCCGCGGAGTCGACGCGACGGCCGATGGCGAGGCGGCCTGGGTCGCGGGCGACAGCGGCGCGCTGGGGCGGATCGACGCCGAGACGGGCCGCCACACGGACTTCACGGCTCCCGAGGATATCACCGACAACTGGCTGGGGGTCGCCGTCGGCGGCGCGAGCGGCGCGGAGACGGTCCTCCTGATCAACGGCTCCGGGGCAGTGCTCCGCGGGACGTACGACGACGGTGACGGTCGCGCCCTCGAGTGGACCGGGCCCGAGAAACCCGGCAGCGGCT
Source organism: Haloterrigena turkmenica DSM 5511 (assembly GCF_000025325.1). Taxonomy (NCBI): domain Archaea; kingdom Methanobacteriati; phylum Methanobacteriota; class Halobacteria; order Halobacteriales; family Natrialbaceae; genus Haloterrigena; species Haloterrigena turkmenica. The sequence goes on from NC_013743.1 coordinate 3,489,057, forward strand.
CGAGTCTCTCCGGCGTCGCGCTCGCCGACGACGTGATCGGCTACTGCTGTGATACCAACGACGGCGTCTACGAGACGACCGACGGCGGCGAGTCGTTCGACCGCGTCGGACTCGAGGGCGCCGACGGGACGCTCACCGACGTCGCGACCGCGGGCCGGGACGACTGTCTGGTGAGCGCGGACGACGGCGTCGTCCACCGTTACGACGGACCGACCTGGACGCCCGAACGGGTCGCCGACGACGCGCTGACCGGTATCGCCCGCCGCGAGGAGCGGACGATGGCGTGTGCGGCCGACGGCGCGGTCCACGAGCGCGCCGGCGGAGCCGCCGGCTGGGAGCGCACCGATACCGACGCCGCCGGCGCGCTGCTGGCCGTCTCGATCGGCGCGGCGCGAGCGGTCGCCGTCGGCGAGGACGGGACGATCGTCGCTCGAGGATGAGATCGAACGATCGCAGCCCGAAAGCGAAACCGATCCTCGACCGAGGTTGACAGCGTTATGTCCCTCGAGTCCGACTGTTCGGACAGTGAGCGAAACGCGAACGGACCGGGATCGGTGTCGCCTCTGTGGAACCGCGCTCGAGGAGTCGCCCGGCGAGCCCGTCTCCGCGGGAGCCGACGGCCCGTTCTGCTCGACAGGGTGTCGGGATATCGCCGCGGAGCTCGGCGCCGGCGAGGGCGGTGCGGACGGCGATCCGGGATTCGCCGACGAGGAGCGAACGAACGCTGACGAGACACTCGAGGACGATCGCTCCACGGATCTCGAGCGGTCGTTCTTCCGGATCGATGGGATGCACTCGGCGCAGTGCGAGGCGTACCTCGAGTCGGTCGCCGAGGGTCGCGACGGCGTCGCGGACGCGGCGGCCAGTTACGTCACGGAGACGGTCCGGGTCGATCACGATTCCGATCGGATCACGGCCGAGGCGCTCGAGGACGCGCTGAGCACGACCGGCTACACGGCCTACCGCCGCGAGGAGGCCGCCGAGGACGACGACGCGGCGAGCGACGAGAGCACGACCCGCCGGTCTCGCGAGATGCAGGGGGTCCGGAAACGTCGCTCGGAGAACGTCCTCGAGGTCCGCTACATCGTCGGGATCGTCTTCGGCTCGTTTCTGCTGGTTCCGTACGTCACGACGTTCTACCCGATGTATCTCGCCGCGTTCACCGACTACTGGCTGTTCGAACAGTTCGCACAGCAGTTCGACAGCGGCGAGGTCAGCCTCTACGCCCCGCTGTTCATGGGGATGACCGGTGCCATTCTCTACCTGACCGGCCGGCCGCTCCTGCGGGGGGCGTACGTGAGCCTGAAGCTCCGCGAGCCGAGCACGCACCTGCTGGCGACGCTGACCATCGTGGCCGCCTACGCCGCCGGAGGAATCGCCTTCGTCCGCGGCGGACCGGATCTCTACTTCGACCTTACGATCCTCGTCGCCGCGATCGTGATGGGCGCGATCTTCTACGAGGAGACGGTCAAACGCGACGCCCTGAACCGGCTGACCGACCTCACGATCTCGCAGGTCGGTACGGCCCGGGTCCTCGAGTCCGACGGAGCGACGCGGGAGGTGCCGGTCGCGGACATCGCGGCCGACGACCGCCTGCTCGTTCGCGCGGGCGAGCGCATCCCGGTCGACGGCCGCCTCGCCGAGGGGCCGTGTACCGTCGACGAGGCGGTCGTCACCGGCGAGTCGCTGCCGGTCTCGAAGACCGACGGCGACCCGGTTATCGGCGGCTCGGTCGTCACCGATGGCGCCGCGGTCGTCGCCGTCGACGACGAGACGACGAGCAGCATCGACCGGCTGACGCGGACCGTCTGGAACCTCCAGAGCGCGGACCACGGCGTCCAGCGCCGGGCCGACGCGCTCGCCGGCACCGCGCTTCCGATCGTCGTCGCCGCGGCCGTCGTCGCGGGGCTGGCCGCCGTTGTCCTCGACGGAACCGTGTTCGGGGTCGCCGCGGCCGTCTGTCTGGCGCTCATCGCCGCGAGCCCGTGGGCGTTCGCGTTCGCGACGCCGATATCGATCGCCTCGAGCATCCGCGACGCCCTCGAGCGCGGGATCGTCGTCTTCGACGAGAGCGTCTTCGAACGCCTGCGCGAGATCGACGTCGTCGTCTTCGACAAGACGGGGACGCTGACGACCGGCGAGATGACCGTCCTCGAGGCCGACGCGCCGGAGGATCTTCTTCGAGCGGCCGCCGCGGTCGAGCGCCGGGCCTCGCATCCGGCGGCCACGGCGATCGCGGACGCCTTCGGGGACTCGAATGACGCCGCACCGGACACTCGAGCCGATGGCGGCGTCGTCGACGACGCCACGGACAGCGAGGAGAGCGAGGACGGCGCCGAATCCAGAACAGTTCGAGAGTTCGAGCGCCACGCCACCGGCGTCGAGGGGATCGTCGACGGCCGGCGGGTCCTCGTCGGTCACCCCGACCTCTTCCGGGAGCGGGGATGGGACCTCGGGGACGAACTCGCAGACCGCATCGCCGAGGCGCGGGCGGCCGGCCACTTGCCCGTCGTCGTCGGTCGGGAGGGTCGCGCGGAGGGGCTCATCGTCGTCGGTGACGAGCCCCGACCAGAGTGGGCGGAGACGGTGACGGCGCTGGCCGACGAGGGCGTCGACGTCGTGGTCCTCACCGGTGACGACGGCTCGGCGGCGGCTAGCTTCCGGGAGCATTCGGGCGTCACGCGGGTCTTCGCGAACGTCCCGCCCGCGGGCAAGACCGCGGCGATCCGCCGGCTGCGCGCCGAAGGTCGCGTGGCGATGGTCGGCGACGGCACCAACGACGCGCCGGCGCTGGCGGCGGCGGATCTGGGACTCTCGCTGGGCGGCGGGACGGCGCTGGCCGCCGACGCGGCCGATCTCGCGATCGTCGAGGACGACCTCGCCGCGGTCGAGCGCGCGTTCGCCCTCGCGCGGGCCGCCCGCCGTCGAGTCGTTCGGAACCTCGGCCTGGCGCTGGGCTACAACGCGATCGTGATCCCCGTCGCGCTGGCGGGCCTGCTGAATCCGGTCGTCACGACCGGCGCGCTGACCGTCACCGGGCTGGCGATCGTCGGCAACTCCCTGCGCGAACTGGTCGGCGACGAGTGAGCCAGCCGACGGATCCGAGCTAGACGAGCCCGATCGAACTCGCGACGAAGAACGCCGCGAGCAGCGCACAGAGAACGCTTCCGACGGCCAGCGGGACGTTCTCCATGGCCTTCTCGTGGATCGGCATGGCCGCGTACTCCTCACGGAAGGCCTCGAGGTTCGCCTCGTCGTAGAAGTACTTCGTCTCGAGCGCGAACCGCTCGGTGACGGCACAGCCGGTACAGACGGAGTCGTCCTCGAGTCGCTCCGTTTTCGTGTGCTCCTCGCAGTTGACGCTCCCACAGTTGTCGCAGTAGGTGTAGGTCTCGCTCGCGCCCGCCGTCTCGCAGTGGACGCACTCTTGGAGGTCGTTTCGCGTGGTCGCCCGCGAGGGGCCGGCGGCGCGGTAGGCGTACCGATAATCGTACTCGCCCAGCGAGAGTCGAGACCGGACGTGCGGGACGTAGACGGGATCGATCTCGCGGACCGAGATATCCGACCGCTTGGGCGTGCAGGTCTTCTCGTAGTCGACGTTGTTGTCGCCCGTGTAGTGGACCGTCGTCGTCTGTGCCTGCCGGAGGCGGTCGATCGTCCACTCCTTGTACTCGGTTTCAGTTTGCCCGAACCGGCGGCGTTCGACGCCGTCGAAGGTCGACTCGAGGTCGGCCGCCTCGAGATCGATGCGGGACGCCGAGGAGTTCGCGACGAGATCGCGAACGTCGCCGGTCGCGACCTGCGGTTCGTCGCGGTCGGCGCGGATCGCGAGGGCGGTCGTCTCGTCGATCCGGTGGATGACGCCGACCGAGGTCTCGAAGGTCGCGTCGGTCGTCGCGCGGACGGTGACCATCGGCTCGAGGGCGACCGTCGTCTCGGGCGTCGGAATCGTCGCGGCCTCAAGGTTCTCGATCTCGCGAACGGCCTCGAAGACGGGCGCGTCCCGGCCGGCAGTGGGGTGGGTCGGCCGGAGCGCTTCCTCGCAGAGGATCTCGATCCGCCCGTTGTAGAGATCGAGGCCGATCTCCGCGCCGATCTCCCGGAGGTCCCGACCGTCGAGGAGTTCGACGCCGCCCTCCCGGTTCGACCCCAGGTTCGCGGCGTACTCGCGTGCGGGCTCGGTAAACCGGCCGGTCGTCACGACCATCCCGCGGACCGGCCCGTCGTAGTCGTAGGTCGCGACCGCCGAGTGGAGTTTCTGGATGACCGGCCGGCTGACGGTTCCCGTGTGTTTGCACTCGACGACGACCGCCCGGCGGCGGCCGTCGACGACTTCCTCCATCAGGATGTCTCGTCCCTCGTCGGCCGTCCGCCGCGACTGGCGGACGTTCTCGTAGCCGCAGTGTCGAAACACGTCCTCCATCAGATCCTCGAACTCGTAGCCCGAGAGGTCGTCGAGTATCGCCATCGCGTTCACGACTCGCTCTCGAGTCGACCGCCGAGAGTGTTGCGGCCCGAGTATCGCCCGTGAGAATCGGCAGCAGGCGCGGACACTGTTTGGCCCAAGCGCTTTTATCGCGTCCGTGGTCCGACCCCTATGACGACTGACCCGGACGACCTCGAGTTGAGCGACGCCGAGGAGGACGCGCTCCACGAACTCCAGCTCGGTATCAAGTACGTCCACCGGGCGTACGGCACCCTGCTCGAGTTCCACCACGAGCTGGGCCACGCGATGGACCGAATGAGCGACGCCGAGGACGCCCTCCGCGAGGCCGGCCACGAAGAGTGGGCCGACGCCCTCCGGGACGACCACCTCCCCGCCGGCGCGGTCAGCGACCAGTGGACCTTCGAACTCGTCGAGGAGTTCTCCGCGGAGTTCCTCGAGGAGGTCGACGCCTTCGAGACCGAGGTCAGGGACGAGCTGGCCGCCGGGATCGATCACGTGACCGAACGCCGTCAGAAGCGACGGCTGCGCGATCGCGCGGACGGCGAGGACTGAGCCGTCGTCCCGATCGAGACCGCTACAGTTCACCCATGATCTCGTCGGCGAACGTCGACAGCGCGGCCTCGCGGTCGTCGTTCTCGAGCCCGACGATGGCGTGATCGAGGCCGTACCCCTCGAGTCGCCGGAAGTAGTCCCGGAACCACTCGACGCCGGCCCGAAAGCCCAGGTGTAGCGGTTCGGCGTCGGCCGTCGGGTCGTCGGCGAACTCGACGCGGACCGCGATGGCGAACGGTTTCTCGCCGGCCGACTCGCGCCACTCGACGAGGTAGTCCTCGAGCGTGCGTTCCGGGAGGTGATAGAAGAGCCAGCCGTCGCCGTGCTCGGCGATCCACTCGCGGGACTGGCGGGCGTTCCCGGTCGGCAACAGGGGGATCGTCTCGCTCGTCGGGTCGGGGACGACCTCGAGGTCGCCCTCGAGCGAGCCCCACTCGCCCTCGAGCGTGGGAAAGTCCTCGCGCCAGAGCGTTCGGATTGCCTCGAACCGCTCGCGGAATGCGCGGCCTCGCTCCTCGCGGTCGACGCCGAAGGCGGGGTACTCGGGGTCGCGGTCGCCGGAGGCGACGCCGAGGACGAGCCGCCCGTCCGAGAGCCGGTCGACGGTCGCGGCGGACTTGGCGACGTGGATCGGATGCCGGAGCGTGAGGACGATACTCGAGGTGCCGAGCGCGACGTCGTCGGTGCGGGCCGCGACGTGGGAGAGCCACGGCCACGTGTCGAACGTCTGGCCCGCATCGCCGAACTTCGGCCAGTAGGTCGGGACGTCCCGCGCCCAGAGGCCGTCGAAGCCGACCGCCTCGGCGCGTTCGGCGAGTCGCAGTTCGGCTTCGATGTCGGGCGTCGAGCGGTTCGCTCCCGTCAGCGGAAAGCCGGCGCCGAAGGTCAGGCCGTCGCGGTCGAACAAGCGTCGATAGCCGGCGTTTGCGTGTCCTGCCGGTGGCATTCGCTCGTGCTATCGGCCGCTCGCTCAAGACGGTGACGCTGTCGGCCTGCGGGGTCGTTCGGCTCCGGTAGCACGGAGAGCGCTGTGGCTCGAGCGCGCATCGAAAGAAAGAGAAAATCAATCGGTGGTGACGGTGGTGACAGCCGAGTCGTCGCCGATCAGTCGTCGGCGGGCGCGGCGCCGCTGTCGCCCTGGGCCTGTTCTTTCGTCCAGGCGAGCTTGCCGCCGGCCGCGAGGATGTCGCGTTCGCGCTCGGAGGCGTCGAGGGTAGCGGTGTACTCCTCGTCGCCGTTGACGCGGACCGTGAACTCCTCCTGACCGGAGGTGACGGCGTCGTAGACGTCGTCGACGATCTCGATCTCGTCGCCCTGGTCGATGTCCTCGTAGGTGTCCTCGTCGATCGTCAGCGGGACGATGCCGAAGTTGAAGAGGTTCGCGCGGTGGATGCGCGCGAAGCTCTGTGCGAGGACGGCCTCGATACCGAGGTACATCGGACACATCGCGGCGTGCTCTCGCGAGGAGCCCTGTCCGTAGTTCTCGCCGGCGACGAGGACGCCGCCGTCGGCCTCTCGAGCGCGCTCGGCGAACGTGTCGTCGACGCGGGAGAGGGTGAACTCGGAGAGCTTGTCGATGTTCGACCGGTACATCAGGATGTCCTGGGTCGCGGGGATGATGTGGTCGGTCGTGATGTTGTCCTCCATCTTCAGGAGGGCCTCACCCGCGATGTCGGCGTCGAGCTGGTCCTTCAGCGGGACGTCGCCGATGTTCGGGCCCTTGATGAGTTCGTCGTCGACGGCCTCGTCGGGTGCGATGAGGTCCGTCTTGGAGCCGTCGTACTCGTCGGGGAGTTCGATGCCGGGGGCCTCGAGGTCGCCGAGTTCGTCGGCGAGGTTACGCGGGTCGACGATTTCGCCTTTGAGCGACGCAGCGGCGGCGACCTCTGGCGAGCAGAGGTAGACGTTGTCGTCTTCGATCCCGGAGCGACCCTCGAAGTTGCGGTTGAAGGTTCGCAGCGAAACGGAGTCCGAGGAGGGGACGTGACCGATGCCGATACAGGCACCACACGTCGCCTCGGAGAAGTTGACGCCGGCGGCCATCATCTCCGCGACCCAGCCCTCGCGGGCGAGCATCTCGGAGGCCTGCTTGGAGCCGGGTGCGACGATCGTCTCGGTCTCCATCGAGGTCTCGCGACCCTCGAGCATCTTGGCGACGGGGAGGATGTCCTCGTAACCGCCGTTCGTACAGGAGCCGACGATGACCTGCTCGACGGACTCTCCTTCGACTTCGCTGACGGGAACGACCTTGTCCGGCATCGAGGGCTGTGCGATCAGCGGCTCGAGGTCGGAGAGGTCGACGACGATCTCGTCGTCGTACTCGGCGTCGTCGTCGGGCTGGAGCTCGACGTACTCGTCGCCGCGGCCGACGCGTTCGAGGTAGTCCTCGGTCTGGTGGTCGGTCGGGAAGATCGACGTCGTCGCGCCGAGTTCCGTTCCCATGTTGGTGATGGTCATCCGCTCGGGTGCGGTCAGCGTCTCGACACCGGGTCCGGTGTATTCGAGGATCTTGCCGACGCCGCCCTTGACGCTCAGCCGGCGGAGCAGTTCCAAGATGACGTCCTTCGCGGTGGCCCACTCGGGGAGCTCGCCCTCGAGGCGGACGTTGACGACTTCGGGCATCTCGATGTAGTAGGGTGCGCCGCCCATAGCGACGGTGACGTCGATCCCGCCGGATCCGATAGCGAGTTCGCCGATTCCACCGGGCGTTGGGGTGTGGCTGTCGGAACCGAGCAGCGTCTTGCCGGGCGCTGCGAAGTTCTCGCGGTGAACGTTGTGGCAGATACCGTTACCGGGTCGGGAGAAGTGAGCGCCGTATGTACCGGCCGCAGAACGCAGGAAACGGTGGTCGTCGGTGTTCTTAAAGTCGAACTGGTAGGTCTGGTGGTCACAGTACTGGGCGGCGATCTCGGTCTGGACTTCGTCCAGTCCCATGGCTTCGAACTGGAGCCAGACCATCGTGCCGGTCGTGTCCTGTGTAAGCACCTGGTCGATCTCGATCCCGATCTCCTCGCCGGTCTCGAGTTCGCCCTCGACGAGGTGGTCGTCGAGAATCTTCTCGGTGAGAGTCTGTCCCATAGCATCCAAAACTCGGCTTTCCGTCGTGATAAATCCAGCGTGTTTCTATGAGGGGAAGCCGGTGCCATGCGGTCGAATCCGGCCGAGCCTGGGTAAGTATTGCCTCCCAAATGGACAGTCGTGGAGCGGGGTATCGTCGACCGTCGTTCGCGGGTCGCGCCGACGGGCGCCTGCCGCGTCCGCCCCGCGTTCGGGGAGTGTTCGCGCGTCTACCACGCGTTCTCGTCACGTCCTCGACATCTGCCACGCGTTCCCCTCCCCAACGCCCCGCGAACGGACATCCTTTTCTCCGCCGCGCGGTCTTGTACGGACATGTTTCGCTCCGGTACGTTCGTCGCCGAGCACGTCTCGCCGACGACCGCCGATCAGGTCCAGCCCAACGGCGTCGACCTCACGCTGGACGTCGTCTTCGAACAGCTCGAGCCGGGTCGTATCGGCCGGGACGGCAAGCAGGTCGGCGACCGCGTCGCCCGCCCGCTCGAGGAACTCGAGCAGAAGGATCCGGACACCTACTACCTGCCACAGGGCGCCTACGTCGCCCGCTACGGCGAACGGATCGAAATTCCGGAGGGGCACGTCGGCTTCGTCTATCCGCGCTCGTCGCTGATGCGCAACTCCTGTATGCTGAACACGGCCGTCTGGGACGCCGGCTACCAGGGACGCGGCGAGGGCCTGTTGCAGGTCCACCACGACATCGAGATCGAACGCGGCGCCCGGATCGCCCAGCTAGTTCTCGCGGAAGCCGGCCACGAGGACGTCTACGACGGGAGTTATCAGGGCGAAGGCCTCGAGTAATCGATGGCGGCGGCGGAGCGCCAGTTCGCGTACCCTTTTGCCGATTCCCGTCGGAGGGAGCCGTACCGATGATGGCGACGACGCACGTGTTCGCGGGGCTCGCCGCCGTCGCCCCGGTCGCCTACCTGCTGCCGAAACTGTCGACTCCGCTGGCCGTCGGGGCGATACTGGGTGGTCTCGCGCCCGATTTCGACCTCGTCTTCGACCACCGGCGGACGTTTCACTTCCCGGTGGTGGGCGCCGCGATCGCCGCTCTCGCGGTCGCCGTCGCCGTCACCGTCCCTGGACCGCTCACGGCCGCGCTCGCGGCCCTCGCCGTCGCCGCGTGGCTCCACGCGGTCAGCGACGCCGCCGGTAGCGGCCCCGAGATGGACCCGTGGAACCACCGACACGGACGGGCCGTCTACGATCACGTCCGCGGCCGGTGGCTCCGACCGCGGCGCTGGATCCGGTACGACGGATCCCCCGAAGACGCCGCGCTCGCGACCGCCCTCGCGGTGCCCGCGCTGGTGGTCTTCGAGGGCCCGATCGACGTTCTCGTGCTCGTCGGCGTCGCCCTCTCGATCGCCTACGCGCTCCTCCGGCGACGGCTGGTCGCGTGGCTCCCCGACTGGCTCGAGTGAGGCTTGGCCAGGAGCGACACTCGACCGACTCGAGCGAGCAGAGCGTCCACGACCCGGCGTCGCGCTCGAGCGCGAGTCGGAACGCTGATACTCCAGCCCTTCGAGGCAGTCGGTATGGTTGATGTGTTCCTCGCCCAGACGATTCACCTGATCTTCGCCGGGATCTGGGCCGGCAGCGTCTTCTACGTCGCGTTCGTCGTGTTGCCCCTCGCGCGGGACGGCGCGTTCAACACGACCAAGCCCCTCGAGGCGATCTCCGGGAAACTGACCACCATCTCGCGCGTGAGCGCCCTCGTCTTGCTGCTCTCCGGCGGCCACCTTGCCGGACACCGATACACGTCCGCGAGACTCTTCGAGACGACCAACGGCCACCTGGTGCTCGGGATGGTCGTCCTCTGGGCGCTCTTGGCGGGTCTCGTCGAGGTCGGCGCGAAGCGACTCGAGACGGGGCTCAACGGGAAGAAACTCCGCGAGCCGGCGGCCAACGCGCTCCCCGTGTACCGGGCGGGGGCGGTCGTCGCCATCGGGTTGCTCGTCGTCGGCGGCGCGATCACGTCCAACGCCGCGGCCCTTCTCTGAGTCCCGTCGAAAGGCGACTGCCGACTGAACGAGACAGTTCACGCCGCAATCCTGTCGTCCGGACGCCAACGAAATCCGGACATTCTTGCGAAAGATACTTAATCAGTTGCTGTAAGGTACTCGCATGATGATCAGGGGCAAAGAAATGGCGCTGTCGCTGCTGGCGGTCGGAACGGCCGCAGTCGCCGGATACGCACTTCGCTCGGGTCAGCGCACCGATTCGCCGTCGCGATCGAAAGCGAACCTCGGCGCACGAATCATCGGCCACGAGGACGTTCCCGACGGGGTGACCGTCGTCGATAGCACCTCCCAGCGACTGGGCGAAATTCCGGGCGCGCGACGCGCCATCGGCCGTGCGGTCCGCAACGACGCGCGCGAGGAATGGGAACATGTCACTATCGACCGGGACGGCGCTTGGTCCGTCGTCGACACCGTCCGCGGTTCGCTGCCCTACTACAGCGGTTCCGGTGGAGAGTACAACGGCGTCTACGTCCGCCACAACGACCGCATCGTCGTCCTCGACGCGATCGGCTGGGCCCGACTCGAGGAGCCGCTGCACTGATCGGCCGGCCGACTCGAGCCACTGTGTTGTTCGCGAGCGAGCGGGAATTCTAGCGGTGCTTCTCGGTTCGTTCTTCGTTCTTCGTTCGCCGATATCGCCCAGCGACCGTGCTATCGTTTCGCGCGAAGCTGTGAGTCCGGCGTATCAGCTCGTAGAGAGCGACGCGATGGCGCTCCGCGCGCTCGAGTCCGCGGGCCGGACGCGACCGGGGGCCGCGAAATCACAACCACTACCACCGAGCCCCGCCGAGTGGTCTCCATGGAACTGGGCGTAATCGGACTCGGACGCATGGGACAGATCGTCGTCGACCGCAGCCTCGAGGCCGGCCACGACGTCGTCGCCTTCGACCTCGACGCGGAAGCCGTCGCGACGGCCGCCGACGCCGGCGCCGAACCGGCCGACTCGATCGCCGACCTCACCGACCGACTCGGCGAGGAGAAGCGCATCTGGCTGATGGTACCCGCCGGCGAGGCCGTCGACGCGACCCTCGAGGAACTCGAGGCACACCTCGATTCGGACGACGTCGTCGTCGACGGCGGCAACTCCTACTTCGAGGACTCCGTGCGCCGTGCAGAGGCCTGTCCCGCGGCGTATCTGGACTGTGGCACCTCCGGGGGGCCCGCGGGCGCGGAACTGGGCTTCTCGCTGATGATCGGCGGCCCCGAGTGGGCCTACGACGAACTGACGCCCGTCTTCGACGCGGTCGCGACCGGCCCCGACGGCCACGAACGGATGGGGCCCGCCGGCTCGGGCCACTACGTGAAGATGATCCACAACGGCGTCGAGTACGCCCTGATGCAGACCTACGGCGAGGGCTTCGAGTTGCTCCACGAGGGCCGCTACGATCTGGACCTCGAATCGGTCGCCTCGGTCTGGAACAACGGCGCCGTCATCCGATCGTGGCTGCTCGAGCTCTGCGAGGAGTCGTTCCGCGAGGAGGGCAACGACCTCGGAACCGTCGCCGACCGCGTCGAGGGCGGCTCGACCGGCACCTGGACCGTCCAGGAAGCCTTAGAACAGGAGGTGCCGCTCCCCCTGATCTATACGGCGCTCGCCGAACGGTTCGGCTCGCGGGCCGACGACGGCCGCTTCTCGCGGCGCCTCGCGAACCGGCTTCGGTACGGATTCGGCCGCCACGACGTCCCGCGACGCGATTGACGGCCGCGAAACCCGTCGGAAACGGACGCGCAATTCCGAAGCACATATACGACCGTTCGAAGTAGTTCGGCGCGAACGCGTTCGGGGGGTGGCGCTGGCCCCGACAGTTCGCCCGGACGGACTGTAATTTTGCCTGTCGGATTCGGTCCGAAAAATTGAGTCATTTTCTTTACTCCCGCTCCCAACAGCGTTAGTTATGAACTCCGAGTATTCGACGACAGTGGCGGCCGGCGACGACGACCCGAGTATGGCCGTCATCGAACTCGTCGCCGACGCCTCCGGAATCGATCCCCTCGAACTCGACCCGCTCTACAACGTCATCGATCCCGAAGTCATCGACTCCCTCTCCTCGAGTACCGGCTTCTCGTCGCTCGAATTCGAGTACGCCGGCCACACCGTCGTCGTCGACGGAACTGGCAACGAGATCGAGATCTCGCTCGAGCCCGTCACGATCGGCTCCGACCGATCCTCCGGCGTTTCCGGTCCCTCCCTGTAGGCTGTTTTCGCGGTCGTCCGTCAGCGCTCCATCGAACGCCCAGTCGTTGTTTTCGATCAGTCCGCGCTCGAGACAGTCCAGACCGTTTATCTCTCGCGAGCCTAACCGATAGCGAGTGAATGGGTGAACGCAAACGGAACATCGCCGTCCGGTTCTTCGGCGGTGCGGGGAACTACACTGCCGTCCTCGAGGAATTCTGCCACTACGTCCTCACCGAGGACCCGGATCTGGAGGGGGCGCTCGAGTGGGTGAAAGCCAATACGCGGGCGACCAGCGATGCGGGAATCGCCGACCGACTGCGATTTCTCGAGTCGATCGGGCTGCTCGCGCTCGAGGAAGCGCAGGTCGAACTCACCGATCGAGGGATTCGGTGGGTCGCGGAGTCGGACCCCGAGATCCTGTTCGATGCGCTCGTCGAGAACGTCCACGGGTTCGAGACGCTGCTCGAAGCGCTGCTCGAGGGACCACAGACGGACGCCGAACTGGGCGACGCGATCGCGGCCGACCACCCGGCGTTCGACTGGACTGACCCGTCCGGTCCCGCACAGCACCGCGGCTGGCTGCAGAGCCTCGGCTACGTCGAGCGGTCGGCCGGACTGAATTCGCTGACCGACAGCGGGGAGCGGCTGGCCCGGCGGATCGCGTCCCGGCTGCCGACCCTCGAGCCCGGGACCGACTACGCACAGTCGGAACTCGAGGCGGCGTTCGACACGGGTTTCGGCTCCTACATCAAGGGAATCAACCCGCGAACGGACGACGACGGAGAACTGGCGTACATCATCCTGAAGGCTCGCGAGGACGGCCCGTACGGCGACGACCTCACGGGCGAGCGGTTTACCTACATCGGAGAAGGTGTCCCCTCGAAAGGTGACCAGCAGTTGACGCCCGCGAACGGGGCGCTGGTCAATCACGCCGAAGGGGCCGTCGTGCCGATCTACTTCTTCTACCAGCCGGCGGACGCGGATCGACTCCGGTACGAGGGACTGGTCGACATCGTCGACGCCGAGTACGTGGCCGATCCGGGCGGCGAGCGACTGGTGTATCGGTTCACGATGGAACGACTCGAGATCGAAGACCCGACCGAGTTCGAGGCGCTCGCGGACTCGGTGGTCGACGGCGACACCGAAACCGGTAGCGCATCGGCCGAGAGCGAGACGAGCGACGACTCCGACGGGAGCGAACCGCCCCTCACCGCAGACGAGGAGGAGTTCACCGCGACGCAGCGGCGGGTGCGCTCGAGCACCTTCGCGAAGCGGGTCAAAACCGCCTACGGCCGGCGCTGTGCGATCTGTGGCGCGTCCCGCGAGTCGCCCGCCGGAACCGTCGACATCGAAGCTGCCCACATCTACCCGAAGAAGGAGAACGGCCGCGATACTGTCCGCAACGGGCTCGCGCTCTGCCGACTCCACCACTGGGCGTTCGACGCCGGCTGGCTCGCGGTGACCGACGACTACCGCGTGCTGGTCGCCGATCGCCCCGATCTCGAGGGATACGAGGAGTTCGCGCGACTCGAGGGCGAGGAACTAACGCTCCCCGCAGCGGAAGTGAAACGGCCGCACGCGACGTTCCTTGCCGCGCATCGAGAGCGACACGGGTTCGAATCGTCGTAGACGGTCTCAGTACTCGTCCCGCACGTTGTCGATCTGGCACTGCACGCAGAGATCGTCGGCGAAACAGGAGACGCTGTCGTGGGGACAGTCGTGGTCTTCGACCTGCACCGACTGCCGGCGTTTCTCCCGTCGCCAGACGCGCTCCCAGTCGTCGATGTCCATGTCGGCGGAGGTGAACACGACGGAGCCGTCGCCGGCGACGATCTTCGCCGCCGTGACCGCGTGCTGGCATTCCTTGACGCGGTCGATCGCGTCCTCGTAGGACGAACAGCGGATCTCCTCGGTTCCCGACTCGTCGTCCAAGAGCCGCACCGTGATCGAGCCGTCGTACTCCTCCGTCGGCTCCAGCCCGTGGGTCATAGTTGATACTATCCGAACGAGGTGAAAAATGGCGGGGAAGGACCCCTCGCGTTCAGACCGGCTCGCGAAGCGCCCAGACGTCGTCGCGGGGCTCGAGGCGGTGCGGCTCCGCGCCGCGCTCGGTCACGATTCCGGTGTGGTACAGCATCGCTTTCAGCTGGAAGACGGTCGGTGCGTGGTAGACGGTGCCGTCCGCGAGCGCCTCGCGTCGCAACTCGCCGTCCTCGGTCAACGCACGCCGGCGAACGTCGTCGTCCCCGCGGAGGAACAGCTCCACGGTGAAGGTCGGGTGAGTCTCGTGGAGGTGTACCACGAGATCCACGAGCGACGGCTCGGGTTGCCAGTCGTCGTGCATCGCCTGCAGTTCGGCGACGAGCAGCTCCGTCGCCGGATACTCGAAGACGACGCGGCGAGCGAGTTGCCCCCAGCCGGGCGCGAGGTCGACGAACCGTTTCCGCGATCGGTACCAGTCCTCGAACTCTGCGAGAGCCGCCTCGACGCTGCCGCACCGTCTCGTCGCGAATCGCAGCACCTCCTGGCCGAGCGAGGTGAGTTCGACGCCGCGCGGTCCGTCCTCGATTAGTCCCAGAAACGCGGCCCCCTGTCTGGCGCTGTCGACGGCGCCGACGACCTTGTACTCCGACAGCAGGGCCGCAGTCTCACCGTCGGCGTAGTGGGCCAGCGGGTAGCCGAGGTAGTTCTTCGGATGGTTCAGCCCGAACGACTTGTTCGCCACGCCCTGCGCACCGGCCTGGAACCGCAGCGCCGTCGCCTCGCTCGAGGTCCGATTACCGACGATCCGGGGCACCTCGAGCGCCTCGACGTCGCCGGCGGCGTCGACGCCCAGCACGCCGACGTTCAACTCTCGTGCCAGCGTCCGATCGGTCTCGGAAATCGCCGCCGTCGGCGCCGCGAGGTACGCCGCGTTGGCCTCGTGGAGTCGGTCGTAGGCCTGGACGATCCCGCGTTGCGTGTCCACGCCGCCGCTGGCGTACCCCTTCGCCTCGATGGCGATCAGCGGCGGTTCGTCGCCCAGTCGTTCGACCGCAAGCAGGTCCGACTCGAGGTCGCGAACGCCCACGAGATCCGGATAACCGCCGCCGATCTGCACGTGGTTGAACGGCGCCAGCCGGTCCCGGATCGCCGGCTCGATGGGGCGTCCGGGCAGCCACTCGTCCTGTGAGAACTGCGTGTCGGCCACGACGTACGATCGTTCCTCGCCCCCCTCGGTCGGAAAGAGCCGCCGCTTGGTGTGGGCCAGCACCTGCGGTTCGGAGAGGGATCCGGCCGCGCTACTCATGGGCCACGATTCGTCACGGCCGTCAATAATGTTCCGGCAGACCGACGGGTCGACAGCCGCTGTACGACTGCCGGCTCGGCGATCCACCGCTGGGTGGGACTGAAAGGGGCGAGGACTCTCGGGGAAGGCGGGCGACGCAAGGACCGCAGGACGGAGTCCGAGGACCGCAGCGAGCCCTCCGACTCGAGAGTCCTCGGGGCTTTCGAGGTAGCGTCGTCGACGACCGCTCGAACGCTTACTCCACGCCGAATGCCCCGGACTCGAGTTCGCTGACGATCCCGACCATCACGCCAACGAGGCCCAGAATCACGAGCGCGACGCCGACGGTCCACTGCGGCGAGCCCCGCACGAACAGGTCGACGAGCCAGAGCGCGCCGACGAGGACGAGGCCGCCGGCGACGATCAGGCGGACGAACCGCTCCATACGCCCGGTTTCACCGCCCGAGCCCAAATATTCGGTCGTTCGACGGCCCGCCTCGAGTTCGATGGCCCGCCTCGAGCGCCTCACCTGCGAATCCGAGACAGCGGTTTGTGTCTCGAGCCCGTACCACGATCCATGCTCGAGCCGACCCTCGTCTACGACGACGACTGCGGCTTCTGTACGTGGTGGGCCGACTACTTCGACGAGCGGACGGACCTCCACATCGTGGGCTTCAGCGACCTGCCGGACCACCCCGACATCCGCGAGCGGCTGCCCGAGTACTACGAGGAGTGCTCCCATCTCGTGACCGAGAGGCGCGTCTACTCCTGTGGCGCCTCGATCGAGGAGGCGCTGCGCCGGTACGACAGCGGCGGCCCCGTCGCCGAAACGCTCGGCTTCCTGCGGAACTTCGAGGACTACGCGCGGATCCGCGAGTGGGGGTACCGACAGGTGGCGGACAACCGCGACACGTGGGGAAAACTCATGTCCAAGACGCCACCGGCACGCCAGCAGTCGGACGACGAGCGGTGAGACGACCGGCGGGCGCTCGAACAGATTCGGTTCGAGTCTCGATCCCCGGACCACCCGCTCACAGCCCCGGCCCGCGAAGCCGCAGTTCCTCGAGCGACGCGGGCGCGACGTAGGTGCCGACGCGCTCGCGGTCCCACCACCGGCCGGTCTCGGCGCGTTCCTCGGGCGTCGTGAACCGATACCGGTACCGGACCGCGCGAATATGCGTCGGCGACTCCTCGCACCCGGCGAAGGGGTCTTCTTCCAGCAGCGACCGCGTTTCCTCGTCCTCCTCGAGCAGCTTCGCCAGCAAGCGGTGGAACCACGGGCTGCGACGCGGCGAGGGCGCCATGGCGGCGAACCAGAGCTGCCAGTCCAGCCGGAGGTGGTAGGGCGCGATCTGGGGCGGCCGGCGCTCGGGGTCGGTCGGCTTCCCCTTGAACTGGTAGGTCTCCCACTCGGTCTCCTCCGTGATCTCCGTGTCCGCGGTGCCCTCGATCACGATCTCGTAGCGATCTCGCGTGATCGAGCCGAACGCGCCGTAGGTGTTGACGAGGTGCAGCGGATCGTAGGCCGTGTTCATCGTCTGGCTCTCCGAGAGCATGTTCTCGATCGGCCGGATGCTCATCGCGACCACGACGACCGCGACCAGGATCGCCGCGCCCTCGAGGTAGAGCGGCGTCGCTACCGTCTCGGGCGCCGTCACGGGCAGCGCCCACTCGAGGGCGCCGTCGCTGAACGTCGCGATCGCTAGCACGATCGTCAGCGCGTTCAGCCACGCGAAGTTGCCGGTGAGCATGAGCCAGCCCATGAAGCCGATCGTCGCCGCCCCCGCCAGCGACGAGGCCGGCTGTGGCGCGAAGTAGAGGAACGGAATCAATAGTTCGACGACGTGGTTGCCGAACGTCTCGACCCGATGGAACCGCTTCGGGAGGTGGTGGGCGAACCAGCTCAGCGGGTTCGGAATCGGCTGGGTCTCGTAGTGGTAGTCCATACACGAGAGGTCGCGCCAGCAGTCGTCTCCGCGGAGTTTGATCAGCCCCGCGCCGAACATATTGCGAAAGAGCACCCACTGCAGGAGCACCAGAATGATGACCGGCGGCGCGACCGCGCCCGCGCCGAGAAAGATCGCGAGAAAGCCCGTCTCGAGCAGCATCGACTCCCAGCCGTAGCCGTAGAAGGTCTGCCCGGCGTTGACGAACGACTGGTAGAGCGCCCACATCGCGGCCCAGAGCACTATCGAGGCGGGGGTCGGGTACGGTTCGGGGAGCCAGTACGGAACCGCCAGCAGCGCCAGCGCCGAGAGGACGACGCCGGCCCACGCCGTGATCCCGATGACGCGGTCGCTCGGATAACAGTAGAAGAGACTCGGCCGCTCGCGAAAGTCGGCGCCCTCGGCGTACCACTCGAGGGGTAGCAGACCGTCCTCGCCGGCCAGCGGCCGGAACTGGAATGCGGCGACGAGAAACGCCAGTAGATACAGCAACGCGAGTCCCCGCTGGAAGAGGAAGCGAACGAACCAGAACTCCTCGCCGTGGAACATAGTCGGGCGTCAGTCCACGAAGCGCCAAAGACCTGACGCGTTCTCTGGCGGACGACTCGATTCCCAACACTACCGCACGGTCAGGGCGTCATGACGACCTTGATACAGTCGTCCTCCTTGTCGTTGAACGTCTGGTACATCTCCGGCCCGTCCTCGAGACCGACCTGATGGGAGATGATGAAGGAGGGATCGATCTCGCCCTCCTCGATTTTCCCCAGCAGCGGATCGAGATAGCGCTGCATGTGCGTCTGTCCCGTCTTGACCGTGATCGCCTTGTTCATCAGCGACCCGAACGGGATGTTCGCGCGCCCGAGGTAGACGCCGGGCACCGAGAGCGTGCCGCCCTTCCGGCAGCACTTGATCGCCTCGCGGAGCACGTACGGCCGGTCGTCCTGCAGCTTCGCGCCCTCCTTGACGCGGTCGGAGACGCCGTCGAGGCCCGTCCCGTGGGCCTCCGTCCCGACCGCGTCGATACACCGGTCCGGGCCGCGACCGCCGGTCATCGACATCAGGCGGTCGTAGACGTCCGCGTGCTCGTAATTGATCGTCTCCGCGTCGCCGTGTTCGCCCGCCATCTCGAGGCGTTCGGGCACGCGGTCGATGGCGATCACCTGGTTCGCGCCCATCATCTGTGCGCTCTGGATGGCGAACTGGCCGACCGGGCCACAGCCCCAGACAGCGACGGTGTCCTCGGGTTCGATGTCGGCGTTCTCGGCGGCCATGTAGCCCGTCGGGAAGACGTCGGAGAGGAACAGCACCTCCTCGTCGGAGACGTCCGACTCGATCGTGATCGGGCCGACGTCGGCGTAGGGCACTCGCAGGTACTCCGCCTGGCCGCCGGCGTAGCCGCCCAGCAGGTGGGAGTAGCCGAACAGCCCCGCGGGCGACTGCCCCATCATCTTGCGGGCCATCTCCGCGTTGGGATTCGAGTTGTCACACAGCGAGTAGAGGTCCTCCTCGCAGAACCAACAGGAGCCACAGCTGATCGTGAAGGGGACAACAACCCGGTCGCCCGGCTCGAGGCTCTCGACTTCGTCGCCGACCTCGATCACTTCGCCCATCGGCTCGTGGCCGAGCACGTCGCCCTCGCGCATTCCCGGCATCCGGTCGTTGTAGAGGTGGAGGTCGGAGCCGCAGATCGCGGTCGCCGTGATCTCGACGATCGCGTCGGTCGGCTCCACGATCTCGGGCCGGGGAACCTCGCTGACTCGAATGTCCTTTTCGCCGTGCCACGTGAGCGCTCGCATCGTTTCCTCGGTCATAGCAGATCACCCCGTCCGCGGGCGGACGGTCTGTGTTCGGTCGTCGGCACCGTGCCCGTCTCCGCGAGACTCTTGAAGCGATCCAGCGCCGTGCCGATGAGCGACTCGGGGACGACGTCGAGTCGCTCCACGGCCGCGCTACCGGCCGTTCCGCCCGGCGGATCGAAGCGGACCTCGAGGGTCACCTCCGTCCCGCGGTCGCCCGGCGCCGAGTCGAACGAGAGCGACCAGGCGTCGAACAGCGCGCCCATCGAGTCGTCGTCGATCGTCTCCCAGCGGAGCCGCTCGCCGGATTCGTCGGCCGCGATCTCCATCTCCCACGACAGCTCTCGGGCGAGCGGACCGCCCGCGCTCCACCGATAGCGGTCGTCACCGACCGCGGAGACGTCGGCGAAGTGGCCGACGATGCGCTCTAAGTTCTCGGGGTCGCGAGCGAGGTCGGACAGTTCGTCCGCCGGTTTGTCGATCGTGACCGACCGTTCGACCGGCTCCGTCCCGCCGGCGTCGGCCAGATAGTCGCTGAGCGTTCGGTAGGAGAGTGCGCCGCCGACGAGCGCGAGTACCGTCCCGCCCAGCGAGCGGCGCCGGAGCCCGAACGCGACGAGGGCACCGCCGAGGGCGACGGTGCCCACTCGTTTCCACCGGGATCGGTTCGGTTCCGCTCCCGCGGACGCTCCCGGGTGCATCGAGTTCGATACGTCCTCGGCCGCCGAATCGAACGAGTGTTCGGACATGATCAGGTACCTCCGTATTCGTTCAGCCACGAGCGCACGGCGCCGCCCAGCGCTCCGGTCGTACTCCCCAGGTTGAGGATCTGGTAGCCCGACTCGGCCTTCTCGTTGACGTCGTCCATCCCGAACCCGAGCCCGCCCAGCGGGACCTCGGCCTCGAGGGCCGCCTCTCGAATCTCCTCGATTCGCTCTTCGACCTCGTCGTGGGTGGGCTCGCCGGGGTGGCCCAGCGAGACGGCCAGATCGAGCGGGCCGGCGAAGACGAACCCCAACCCTGGCACCTCGAGGATCTCCTCGATGTTGTCGACCGCGGTCGGGTTCTCGATCGTCACGCCGACGATAATCTCGTCGTCCTCGGTACCGGCGTAGTCGTCGGTCGTCCCCCACCGACTCGCGCGGGGGCTGGCGAAGCCGCGTTTGCCCGGCTCGCCGTCGTACTCGAACCGCGAGGCCTCGATCGCCCGCCGCACCTCGTCGGCGGACTCGATCCGGGAGACGAACAGCGACCGGACGCCGGCGTCGAGCGTCTTCCGGACCATCCCGGGGTCGGGCTCGGGCAAGCGAACGAGCAGTTCCGTTCCCGTCACGTTCGCGGCCCGGGCCAGGTCCTCGAGTCGGTCGCCGTCGAACGGGCTCGGTCCGGCGTGTTCGAGGTCGATCCAGACGAAATCGAGGCCAAGTTCGCCGTAGAACTCGACCAGCGTCGGATCGTACGCGTTCTCGAGGACACCGAGCGCGACGTCGCCGTCTGCGAGCGTCTGCTGTAAGAGGTTCGTTCGTGGCGAGGTCGCCATAGGCCTCCGACACGAACCGAATGGATAAAGCTTCGCGCTGAATTAGAAGTCCGCTCCGTTCTCGAAGGGTTTTGTTCCGACGCGTTGAATGGCGATCCATGCGACGCATCGCGATCGACGACGTCGACTCCGATCCGGACGACGAGGCCCTCCACGCCGATCGCCGCGCCCTCGCTGACCCCCTCGGGACGGACCACCTCGCGATCACGCGCTACGTCCTCGAGCCCGGCGAGCGGTTCAGCGGCTCCGTCCACGCCCACACGGATCAGGAGGAGGTGTTCGTCGTCCTCGAGGGAGAAGCGACGTTCGAGCTGGGAGCAGCCGTCGGAGACGAAGCGACCGAGCGCGTCGACGAGGTGACGGTCGCCGAGGGCGAGGTCGTCCGGTTCGCTCCTGGGGAGTTCCAGTCGGGACGCAACGCCGGCGACGACCGGGTCGTCGCGCTGGCGCTGGGCGCGCCGCGGGACAGCAAGGACGTTCGTATCGCTCGGATTCCGGGGCTCGACGACGGGAATATCGCGTGTCCCGACTGCGACTGCGATCACATGCGACTCTCGAGGACCGACGAGACAGACTTCGAGTGCCCCGACTGCGAGGCGACGCTGGTGCTCGAGGAGTGAGGACCCGGACTCAGTGAGCGAGGCGTTGCAGGGTGGCGCCCGCGACGACCACGACGAGCGCGCCGCCCGCGAGAATAGCCAGTCCGGGGGCGAACGAGCCGGTGGCGTCGCGCAGCGCCCCGATGAGCACCGGGCCGAAGAAGCCGCCGATCTCCCCGACGGCGAAGATGAAGCCGACCGCGGTGCCGGTCAGGCGGGCGCCGATCCCCTCGAGGTCCGGCGGGATCGCCCGAACGAGCGGCGAGATCCCGCCGACGCCGATGCCGGTGACGACGATACCGGTGAGGACCAGCGGACCGGTACCGCCGGCGATCACGCCGGCGACGCCGCAGAACGCGACGGCGCCGCAGGCCATCAGCGCGGGCCGTCGCAGTCCGTACCGATCGGCCAGTTCCGGGACGGCGAGCACGCCCACGACGTAGGACGCCACCAGCAGGCTCGTGGTCTGGCCGGCCGGGCCGGCCGCGAGCCCCCGGGACTCGAGCAGCGTCGGGAGCCATCCCTGCAGGCCGTGATTCAAGAGCAGGTACATCGTTCCGATGACGACGACCAGCTGCAGTTCGCGGTGGGAGAGCACCAGCCGAAGATCGGCGACGACCGACTCGAGCGAGAAGGAGTCGTCGACGGCCATCCGGCCGTCGATCCCCGCTCGGTGAGTGACGAGCGTCCAGACGAGCCCGTAGGCGACGGCGACGACGCCGCTCCAGAAGAACAGCGGCCGCCAGCCGCCGAGCCACGGCCCCAGGATTGGCCGTCCGACGGCGAAGACGAGCGCCGAGCCCGTCGACGCGCCTACGAGGTAGATCGCCGACGGGCGGCCGGTCTTCTCGGGCGGGAACAATACACCGACCAGTTTCGGGAGGCCGAAGGTGATGGCGGTCGCGCCGACGCCGAGCAGTAGCGTCACGGCGAACAGCGACGGAAAGCCGGGCGCGAAACTTCGGGCGATCTGTGCGATCCCGTAGATCAGCACGCCCGCTGCGAGGCTCCGGCCGGGCCCGATCCGGTCGACGGCGATACCGGAGAACAGCGCCAGCGGGATGTAGGTCAGCGGCACCGCGCCCGTGAGAATTCCCGCCTGCGTGCTCGAGAGCCCCACGTCGTCGATGATGACCGACAGGTACGCCGGCAGCGAGAACCAGACGAACATCAGACAGGTGTAGCTCAGCGCTCCGAACGCGACGAGTCCGTACTCCCGGCGATAGCCAGCGCTCGAGCGACCCATTCGGACGGAGTGAGTGTCGGGCCACTCGAGTAGTTTGCTCTTCCGGTGGATAGCCCCGGGTTCGGTCGACGGTGAGCACCGACCGTTTTCCCCGTCGGCGTCGTTCGTTCGATATGACGCCCGAAGAGCGAGCCGTCCTCGAGCGCGCCCGCGTCGCGACGCTGGCGACGGCCGACGGTGACGGTCGTCCCCACGCGGTACCGATCTGCTACGCGGTGCTCGAGGACGCCGGCGGCGACTCGGCGTCCGACTCCGATCGCGACCTCCGAGTCGTCTCGGCAATCGACGAGAAACCGAAGTCAACCCGCGACCTCCGGCGCGTCCGCGACGTACGGACGAACCCGCACGCGACCGTGCTCGCCGACTACTACAGCGAGGATTGGTCGCAGCTCGCGTGGGTGCAGGTCCGGGGCCGCGCTCGCGTCGTTCCGCCCGACGAGGACGCCGAAACGAGCGACGCCGAACGACGGACAGGCGCGAGCAGCCACGCCGCCGCCGTCGCCGCCCTCGAGTCGAAGTACGCTCAATATGCCGACCACGACCTGTCAGAGCGTACGGTCCTCGAGATCCGCGTCGAGCGGACGCTCTCGTGGGGTGCGCTCGAGGAGTACGCGGAGTGAGGCGAAAACGCAGCGGACGGCCATAGCGTGGCGGAATCCTACAGTGCGGAGCGAGGCGACACCGAGACGGTATCGCCGCGCTCGGGCGCCGTCGCGTCGAATCCGTCCGCCCGCAGTTCCTCGGCGAACGCTTCGCAGCGGTCGCCGTGGTTGATCAGCACTTCACCGTCCCGGTAGGACTCGAGGAACTCGAGGATCCCGTCCCGGTCCGCGTGCGCGGAGAAGTCGTACTGTTCGACCTGGGCGCTGATCGGCATCCGGCGGCCGTCGATCTCGGCGCTCCCGGTCTCGAGGAGGTCGCGGCCGGGGGTGCCCTCGACCTGGTAGCCGGTCATCGCGATCTTGTTCGTCGGATTCGCGCGGATCTCGGGAATGTAGGTCATAGCGGGTCCGCCTGAGAGCATCCCGCTGGTGGTGATGATCGCGGCCTTCTGGTCGGTGATGCGTTTCCGCTGGCCGTTTCGGCCAGTGACGAACCGCGCGTGGGAGATCGCCCCCCGGAACGCGTCGGCGTCGCGGACGAAGTCGGGGTACTGGCGCAGCATCTCGGTCACTCGCTTGCCCATTCCGTCCACGTAGCAGGGGATGTCGTGTGCGTCGCAGACCAGCATCATCTCCTGAGTACGGCCGATCGCGAACGCGGGGACGATGACCGTGCCGCCCTCCCAGAGCGTCGTCTGGACGCTCTCGGCGAACCGCTCCTCGACGACGGCCCGGTCGTCGTGTTCGACGTCGGAGTAGGTGCTCTCACAGCAGACGACGTCGGCGTCGGGTCGCGCGGTCGTTCCCGAGACGAGTCGCTGGCCGCTCGGGGATGTCGTATCTGCCGCGTCGCCCCGCTGATCGTCGACGTGGAAATCACCCGTGTAGAGCAGCCGCGTCTCGCCGTCGTCGACGAGGACGTGCGCGCTGCCCGGGATGTGGCCCGCGTTGTAGAACGTCACCTCGTGGCCGGCCGCCTCGAACGTCTCGCGGTAGCCGTGGGTCTGCGAGACCTGCGTGACGCGCTGGACGTCCGTCTCGGTGAACGGACACTGCATCGTCCCGCCGTGGAGGTTCAGCGTGTCTCGAGCGAGCGTCAGCGTCAGTTCGTACGTCGGCGGCGTCCAGTGGATCGGCGGCCGGGCATCGCCCGAGAGCAGCGACGGGACGGCGCCGACGTGGTCGAGGTGGCCGTGGGAGACGACGACCGCCTCGGGCGTCGGCGTCTCGACGGGAAACTGCGGCGGGTTCGCCGTCAGCATCCCGAAATCGAGCAGCAGGGCGTCGTTCACGAGGATCGCGCTGCGACCCACCTCGCGAGCGCCGCCGAGAAATCGAAGCTCCATCGTTCGCACTGCGTCCTCGAGTCGAATAAGGGGTTTCAAAATCGACGCGGCGGCAGGGCAGCGGACCAACGACGGCAGGGTGGAGCAGCCCGGCGAGGACTGGGCGGTGACGGGGCGGCGCGGAACCGCGACTACCGATCCCAGAGCCGCGACCGATCAGTCGTGGTCGTCGAATCACGCAATCGTCGACTCTCGAGCCCGTCCGTGCGGCCGCGTCCGTCCTCGAGGACGCGATCGAGTTCCCGTTCGAACTCGGCATCGCTGAGTTCGCCGTCGACGTACTGCGAGCGAAGTCGCTCCTCGGGATCGTCGGTCGACCGGGCGCCGTCGCTTCCGTACGCGGCCTCGAGGTCGTCCCCTCCTCCGCCGTCTCGGAGCAGGGAGACGAGTCCGACGACGGCGAGGACGACGACGGCGAGCATCGCGAGCGTCACGACGGCCGTAACGACGGTCGCGACGAGCGAGAGGACGATGCCGACGACCGTCGCGATGACGCCGAGGACGACGAACGCGAGCAGGAGGGCTCCGGCGCCCTTGAGCAGGAGTGATCCGAGTCGAGCCATACCTGTAATTCGGTTCACACGCACAAAAACCTACAGACGTCAGGAGCCATTGGAGCGAGGCTCGCCGGAGACCGCCACGAGCGGGGCTGCTCGCTTGGTGAGCCCGATGAGATAGACGTCGAGCAGGCAGACGATCAGAACGGCGAGCGGGACGGCGACGTCCAGGTAGCTGACCGAGTCGAACTGCAACGCCGTGACGACGAACGGCTCGCTCACGGCGAACGCGCCGGACAGCGTCCGGGCGGAGAGGAAGGCGAGCGCGAGGGCGTACAGCACGAACCAGCTCGCCCCGCGTTTCCACTCGCCCAGATAGCAGTGGCCGAGCCCGGCGACGAACGCCGAGAGCGGGTACGCGGGCCAGATCGGACGCGAGAACTCGCCGTCGCTCATCGGTCGTGACTCACCCGGAAAACGGCAACCGCGTCGCGCGCTCGAGTCGGTCCAGCGGTGTCGAATCGGAGCCGGTCGTCTCGACGGCCGCGGCCAGCGACTCGAGGGCCTCGCGGGCTCGCTCGAGGTGGGACTCGACGGTCGGACTGCCCGACTTGGCCCCGTCGCGCGGCGCCGCTCGCGCGGGCGTCTCGACCTCTCCGGCGAGGATGCGAGCGGCGCGCGACCGGAGATCGACAGCGGACGCGACCGGGGTTCGGGACGTGAGTGCGGTCATCACCGCGTGGCTATAGGTCCGCAGCGCCGTCCGTGTTTCGGTCGGCGCGCCGACGACGGCCGCGCCCAGCGCACCGGCGGTCTCGGCGAGCGTCGCCTCGACGTCCGCATAATCGATGGCACCGCGTCGCTCGTCGACCGGCGCAGCGTCGGTCAGGAGCAGGAAGCGGCGCGCGAGCGCCGACGACCCCTCGGTCAGCAGGCGGTACAGCTCGAGTTGGCGTTCCGCCGGAAGCGGCGCGTCGGCGATCGTCGCGTACGCCCCGGCGTGGAGGTGATCGCTCGCCAGGAGAACGGCGTCCCGGTCCGCCGGTAACTGAACGGTCTCGAGCAGGGCGGACAGCCACTCCGGTGTCGCGTCGGCCGTTCGGATCCGGGCGTCGTGATCGGCGCCGTCGGCGCCCGCTACCAGCGCGAGCCGGAGCCGAACATACCCCTCGAGGAGGACGACAGACGTGGCGGCGGGCTCGAGGAGGCGGCCCAGCCGGTCCGAATCGGGCCGCGTGTGGGGATCCGCGGTCTCGAGTCCGACCTCGCCGGCGGTCGTACACAGCGTCGCGGGCAGCGATCGGTCACGTGGCGGCAGTGATGCGGTGGCCAGCGCTCGGATCGGCGCTGCGAGGCCGTCGGTAGTCTCGGCGGGACGCTGACGCCGGGCGTTCCGAGCCGTGGTATCGTCGTCTCGTCGCAGCGCGGACCCGTCGGCGATGGCGGGGTCGCTGGGGTCGCTCATTCGGGCGACCCACCGTCCTGTTCCGAGCGCGGTTCGCCGCCGATCGGCGAGTCGTCGGCACGGTCCGCGAGTCGCTCGGCGTCCGCTCTCGAGCGGACCCAGTCGACGACGACCGTAAGCGGACCGGAGCGGGCGAACGACGGGGGCGTGCTGCGATCGGTTCGATCGGCGGCGAGCGGGCCGGTGAGGTCAGCGCCGCCGACCTCACAGCGGGCCTGAGACGTCGCACCCACGATCGCATCACGAGCGTCTGTGCTGGTCACTGACCGAATAGTCAGTCAGGGTCGAAAAAGTCGTTTCGGTTTACACGAATACCGATGGCTCGAGGGGCAACTCCGGCCCTGGCCGCTACTCCTCGTTTCGATACCGTCGGATCCCGAACTGACCGTAGCCGCCGTAGGCGATCTCGAGCGACCCGATCCACCAGTTCCACCGGTCGGTCGGCGGCCCGTCAGGCGCGTCCGCGAGTTCGTCGAGGACCACCTCGTTCGTCAGCGGCACCCCGACGTCGTCCTCGTACTGGCCGGCGTCGGCGAGGTCGACGGCCTGTCGAACGACCACGCGGGACTGGCCCATCGTACCACCGAACTCGTCGCGCAGGCGGACCTCGAGTTTCCCGGGATCGATGAACACGGGTTTCCGTAAGCGTTGCAGGTACTTGACTGTTCGAGCGGCGGCGACCGAGACGCTCGGCCCGAACCGTTCGATAGCGGAGCCACACCGACCCTGATGGCCGGGAGGACGGCTCGAGCATCGCTCGAGCCGTCCGATCCGGGGAAGGGCAGGCGTTCACCAGTAATAACCGCGAGCGAACGAAGTGAGCGAGCGGGCCGACGACTGATGTGGAGTGAACAAAGTGAACGTCGGGGAAGGAGGGGCGCTTTTCATCGAAGCTAAGCGGGAGCTTCGCTCCCGCGAGGTCCGAGAGAGCTTTGCTCTCTCGAGATTTTGCCGAGGGCACGGCGTAGCCGCGCCCGCAGAGCAAACTTCGATCGATGTTCTTTTGACCGACGGTCCTCTTCCGTCGGGTATGGCAAGTTTCACTGTCGTCGTCGGCGACCCCGATTCCGGGTCGTCCCATCAGCTCGAGGCGGAGGAACAGGACGCAAACCGGTTTATCGGCAAGTCGATCGGCGAGGAAGTCGACGGCGGCGCGGTCGGTCTCGACGGCTACACGCTCGAGATCACCGGCGGCTCCGACGACGCCGGCCGACCGCTGAACCCCGAGGTCGCGGGCTCGAACCTCAAGGAAGTCCTGATGAAGGAGCGCCAGACGGGCTACAAGCCGTCCCGTGACGGCGAACGCCGCCGAATCACGGTTCGTGGCCGCGAGGTCTCCGACGCCGTCGCACAGATCAACGCCTCGATCGTCGACCGCGGCAGCACCGACGTCGACGAACTGCTCGGCGAAGGCGACGCCGAGGACGGCGAGTAACGACGAGTTTTTTCGGCTTATGGCAGATCGAATTGCGAGCGACCATCCGTCAGTGCAGACGGTTCGGTCGACCTGTGTGGAGACGACGACCGGCGTGCGCCTCGAGATCCCGGCCGACGACCGGGAGGCGTTTCCGACCGACGACGTCGTCCGGATCGTCATCGAGGGCGAGGAGCTGTTCGGTCGCGTCGAGCGGGCGTTGACCGGCGACGACCTGTCGATTCCGGGCGTCTACGAGACGCCGGACGCGGCGCGCGATCCGAGCGGAGCGACGGATCGACTTACCGAGTGGGTCGACGAGGGAAGCGTCTCGACGGGCGGCTCGGTGTTAATCGACGTCGTCGAACCCGATTTCCTCTACGGACTGCGGGCCCCCGGCGAGACGACCTACTACGACGCGTACGAACCGCCGAACAGTAGCTTGAGCGATATTGCGAAGGATATAGAGGAGCAGTAACGACCCAAGGCCGGCGTCGACAGGCGGATATCCGAGGGAGATCCACCGATCGGCAATGGCGTCGCTACTGCATTCTGTTCTCGGCGTGATCGGTAAAACTACGATCGCACGGTGCGGTCGCCGCCGCTCAGAGTCGCGGCAGGAACGCGTACAACAGCAGTCCGAAGGCTAGATGCTGGACCATCGTTCGCTCGACGGTCGCCCTGACGAACTCCTCGTCGGCGATGGAGTACTCCTTGGTTCGAACCTTCGCGTGCATCGACAGCACGTCCTCGTCTTCTAAGTTGTGGAGACTCGGATAGACGGTGCCCGGACTGAGTTGGGCACCAAAGAGGTGAGTTAGATCCGAGAGCAGTTCCTTGCCGTGGGTCTCCTCGTGTAAGGCGATCAACATCAGGAGAATCTCGTCGAGGTTCTCCTTGATCAGCGCCTCGTCGAACGTGACGTCGTCGGTCGGCAACGCCGCGTTAACCTGATCCATTAGCTCGTCGAGCTCGCGCTCGACGTCCTTGGTCGACTCCGCCGTCGTTCCAAGAGAGATATCGTACGATTCCGACTGTGAATCCGCAGTCGCCGCCCTCGACAGTTCGTCGAAGACGGACTCGGTATTGGGGGTTTCCTCACGCATTGACGATCACCAGTGGGGGGGTACGTGAATGGACCCGTCGGCGCCACGCGTCGGCCACGCACTGCCTCCGGTGACAGCGGACCCAGTCACGACTACTGTGACCCTGACACTGAGAGATATTAAACGACAGGGAACGGAACAGACACTATTTGAGTAATTAGAATCTATCGTGACTTATAAAATAACTGTTCTTATATATTATCAGGTATTAGTGTCGATTGAAGAGACTCAATAGCAACGAAATCAACAGAATAACCTCACAATATGTTATAATATCCTAATTTCATCTCGAAGTAACTATCTCTTTGAGTTATTGTCAAAAATAACTGTGGTATGTCAGTACGTCGACGGTCCGTCCCGGATGATGCTCACCATCTCGTCGGGATTCCCGTCCTCGTCGTCCTCGTCGATCTGACGTTCGACGCGTCGTTCGGCCATCCGAGCGATCATGACGTGTTCCTCGAGGTCGTCGCCGCGAATCGTCGCAATGTACTCGAGACTCTTGGCGTGGCTGCTAAACAGCGTTCCGCTGAGCGACTCGAGGGGGTACTCGAGGGTCGTCGGTTCGTCGTACCGCTTGTTGTGGATTTCGCCCAAGGAGAGTCCCCGCAGATAGGAGACCATCTGTTCGCGCACGAGCGGACTGATCCAGCCGAGAGTCTCGTAGTAGCGCAGGCAGTTGAGCGCCCCCGTCGTCCCGAAGGTTTCGCCGAGAAAGCGGGCCCACTGGATGGTCGCGTCGGTCCGCCCGGCCGATTGTTCGAGCGTCTCGAGGTACGGTTTTGATCCGATCATGATGAGTGACCGGTGTCTCCGGTCTATACGGTCAGCAGTCGCGGTAGTATCAAGAAGGTTCGTCCGATTACGAGCGATGAGTCGTCCCCTCCAGTCGTTCGGATCGGCGTCGCCGCGAGATCACTACGGAGTCCGACACAGCGACGCACTCCCGCGACCCTACATCACGAAGTTGACAATGTACTGCGTGCTGACGGCGACGAGGGCGCCGAGCCAGGTCATGAAGACGAAGTGAACGAGGCTGCTGATCATGTGACCGCGGTCGGTGATCCGAATCATGATCGACGAGAGCATCGCGTTGATGAGGATCGTGAGGATCAGCAAGTACTCGATCGCCACGAGGTTGTACTGTTCGGTGTGCATGAACGATCCCGCGGCGGAATTCATCTCGTCCATGTTCATCTCGGCGGTGATGTCCATCATGATCTCGACGATCTCGAGGCCGATGAAGAAGGCGAAGACGCTCGAGGCCGTGATCCCGTAGAGGACGCCGATAAGCGTCGTCGTCGCCTGCTGGCGCTTTTCGCGGACCTTGAGCACTTCGTTCTGGTTCTTGCTGATCACGTTCCCGAGTACCTTCGGGTCGCCGCCCATCTGTCGGCCGACGACGTACATGTCGCCGAACTTCTGGATGAGGTACGAGCCGGTTTCGGCGGCGAACAGTCGCCACGAGCGGACGTTGTCGATCCGCATGTTGAGCCGTTTGTAGAGGGCGTCGACGTTCGCGGTCAGCGCCCCGAAGTCCTTGCGGCGCAGGCTCTCTAGGACGTTCCCGGTCGAGGTCTGTTTGACGCCCTCGACGGTCCCGAGCGCGCGAATAAAGCTGGGGAACTCGGCGTCGCGGTCCTTGACTCGCTCTTCCTCCTGGCGCATTCGCCAGCCGGGCAGCAGTAGCGGGGTCACCGGGATCGCCGCCAGAATCGGCAGCGGGATCCGATCGGCGGCGATCGGCAGGATCCCCAGTAAGACGAGCAAGACGAGGACCGCGAGGACGAGACTGGTCCCGATCCCGATCGCCAGCGCCCGCGGGATCCGCGAGAGGGGGCCGACACCGGCCGTCTCCTCGATGTACCAGATCGGATCGTACGGCGAGACGACGTGGATCGCGTAGACGAACCCCGCCTGCACGATCGCGAACATGGCGATCGTCCCGCCGATGAGTAGCGTCGGACTGGTCCCGATCAGAATCGGCAGGACGATGGCGAACACGAGGATAAACGCGACCGACAGCATCATCGACATGTACAGCTCCTTCATCACGTCGAGTTTCGCCAGATCCGACTCGTAGCGAGTGACGAACTGCTGGATGATCGTGTCCTGTTCGTCCATCAGGAACTCGCTGATCTGCTGGCCGCCGCCGACGGTGTAGGCGAGTCGCTCGAGGAAGTCCGTCAAGAGGGGACTCGTCGTCTGTTTGGCCCGCAGGCGACAGGCGTCGTCCAGACTCTGGTTCCAGGTGTCGACCAGCGCGACGAGATATCCCATCTCCTCGGCGAGCGCGTCGTACTCGTCTTCCTCGGCTAAGGTCCGAAAGATCTCGACGTGGTTGATGTTCGTCATCGAGAGGATGGTGATGTGAGTCAAGAAGAGGTGAAAGCGCTGGCGGACCTGCTTTCGCTTGCGGTCCTGGGCGAGTTTCGGGTAGATAACGGCGACGACCATCGCCAACAGTCCGAGGAGGACGACCGGAAGCGCGAGCAACAGGGACAGATTCAACACGACTACCAGCACTACCGCGGCGATGAACAGTCCGAATCCGGGCGTGATCGCGAGCAGGAGGTATCGCCCGGTGGACATCCCCATGTTCGCGTACGCAGTGGTGAGCGACTCGAGGAGGGAGCGAGCGCTCATGTCCGGCGTCGGCTGGGGTTTTGATTCGGATTCTGTCGCCATAGGTGGTGGGAAGTCAGATGGGGTGAACGCGTCAGGCGAACTGGTTGAGGCCGCGGATCTGGATCGGCAGCCCCTCGATACCGTCGCGCTGGAAGTCGGCGATGGCGTCGTTGACCTCGTGGTAGCCGAGCACGTCGGCGTCAATGAGCTGGCGGATGATTTCCGCGCGTCGATCGAGTTCGTCGTAGATCTCGCGGGTGTCCTGATAGCCCAGCAGGGTCGCGATCTGTTCCTCTAAGACGTAGGAGTTGTTTCGACCCGTGAATGCGACCTCGTCGTCGCGGGGATCCCACTTGAACGCCTGCCGGGTGACGACGCCGCCCTCGTAGTCGGAGTAGCCCTCGATCTCCTGGACCGACGTGACCCGGCGGAGGACGTCGTCGCCCTGCTTGACCCGGTTCTGGAACAGCGCGACGTCACAGTTGTCCATGAACGTCTCGGGGACGTTGATCGGGGCGCCGGTAAACCGCTGGATCATCGAGACGATGTCGCTGGCGTGGAAGGTCAGCATGACCGGGTGGCCGGTCTGGGCCGCCTGGAAGGCCATCTGCCCCTCCGCCCCGCGGACCTCGCCCACGATGATGTAGTCGGGACGCGAACGCAGCGCGGCCGCGACTAGGTCGAACATGTCGACGTCGGCCGACTCGTCGCCCGACCCCTCCCGGGTGAGGAGTTGCTGCCAGGTATCGTGGGGCGGCAACACCTCGGCCGTGTCCTCCGCGGTGTAGATCTTCGAGTCCTGGGGAATGAACGAGAGGATCGCGTTCAGCGTCGTCGTCTTTCCCGAGGCCGTCTCGCCGACGACGAACACCGTCTGTTCGTTCTCGAGACAGAGCCAGAGGTAGGCCGCCAGCTCCGGGCTGAGCGTCCCCCACTTCGTGATCTGGAAGATCGACAGCGGGATCTCCTCGCCCTGTCGAATCGTCATCGAGGGGCCCTGTACGGAGACATCGTCGGAGTAGATGATGTTGATACGCGAGCCGTTGGGCAGCGTCGCGTCGATCACCGGGTCGGAGTCGCTGACCGGGTGGTTCATCCGCTCGCCCATGTTCCGCAGCCACTGCTCGAACTCCGCGGGGGTGCCGAAGTCGACCGTCGCCTCGATCATCCCGTACGTGCCGTGATCGAGGTAACACTGGCTCGGGCCGATCACGTGGATGTCCTCGTTGGCCGTGTCGACCATCACCGGTTCCAGCGGTCCGAGTCCGACGATATCCCGCTGAAGCTGGTAGCGCAGTCGGTCGAACTGGTCCCGCGAGAGGGAGATCTTGCTGGTGCCGAGGGACTTGAGCCGACCGATCGACTGGCCGGTGATTCCCGAGGTCACCTCGACGACGGCGTCGAGGAGTTCGTCCAGGTGCTCCTCGAACTCCTCGTTGTCGCCGGGCGCCGGTCGCGTGACGCTCTTATCGAGGATCCGTCGACGGATGCGGTCGTACAGTTCCTGATCCTCGCCTTCGAGGGTCGGCTCGACGCAGTAGTAGGTGGTACTGATCCCGAGGTCGCCGTGGACGTGACAGAAGATCGGCGCCTCGGCCTCGTAGATCACGTTCGGCCGGTCGGACTCCCACTCGCCCGACGGCTCGTCGATCAGCTTCGGATACTCGTTGTACTCCTCGTAGAACCAGTCGAGGTGTTCCCGCAGGTGCGGGTACTCGTCGGCCAGTGCGTCCAGTTCGTTCTCGAGTCGGTTGGTCCCGAAATCGGACATGTTATGCCACCGTCCTACTGACGATCGAGATTCCGCGGCCCTGCTGGACGTTGAAGCCGATCGAATCGTCGACGGGGTTTCGCATGTTCTGGAACCGACGAACGAGAATCTTCCGGCGGATCTCCTGCCCGACCGTGTTCGTCTCGATCTGGAAGTAGACGTCGGCCACGTTCCGCAGCGGCCGCAGCGCGTCGTCGCGAACGCTCGTCGGATCGATCGTCAACACGACCGTCTTGTCCTGCATGGTCACGTGCCGGAGAAACGAGACGAGCCGCTGGATGACGTGATCCTCGTCGCCCTCGTCGACGACTGCCTCGTAGTTGGGATCGTTTCGCAACAGCGCCGAGAGCGTGTCGACGTAGACCACGTCGGCCTTCCAGAGCGTCTCCGCGCTCGCGAACCGGGCGAGCAACTGGCGCTTTGTTCCCTCGTCGTGCGTGTCGACGTTCGCGTGTAAGAACAGCAACTGCTCGTTCAACAGGAGGTCGACGACGTCATAGGACAGCGA
This sequence comes from Haloterrigena turkmenica DSM 5511, assembly GCF_000025325.1. Lineage (NCBI taxonomy): Archaea > Methanobacteriati > Methanobacteriota > Halobacteria > Halobacteriales > Natrialbaceae > Haloterrigena > Haloterrigena turkmenica. Next base: position 3,523,060 of record NC_013743.1, read on the forward strand.
GTTCATCTGCTGGACGAACTCCCAGCACTCGAGTTCCGTCGAAATATAGGTGACGTAGGCGTCCTCGGTGGCCATCCCGTAGGAGAACCGCTGGGAGAGCGCGCTCTTGCCCGCGCCGTCCTCCCCTTCGACGAGGACGACGCTGCCCTCGGGAATGCCGCCGCCGATGGCGTTGTTCACGCGATCTCGTCCCGTCAGTCCGATGGAGTGGTACTCAGTCATGGTACGTAGAATTCGAGCGTTTCCTCGTCACCGTGGACGCTGACGATGATCCGGTGCTCGGCGTCCGACTCGAGAGACGCGTCGAACCGCAGTTCGGCGACGTCGCCGCGCCGCCAGCTGCTGGTATTACCCTGCAGTTCTACCGTTATCGCGTCCCGCTGGACGTACTCTCCGTTTATCAGCACGTCGAGGTCGGTCCCGTCGGTCTCGAGCGTCCGATCGCCGGTGTTCTTGACGAGGATCGTGACGTTCTCCTCGGTCCCGTTGTACACCGCGTCGCTGCCCGGATCGCTGATGATCTCGATATCGGTATCGATCTGGTCTCTGACGTCGCCGCTGTAGGTGTCGATCGAGTTGCTGATCCCGTTGACGTTGGTCACGAGCGTCCCGGCGACGCCGGCCGCGACGAGCATCGCGGCGATAAACAGGATCAGCGTCGAGACCGAATCACCGGACATCGATCAGCTCACCTCCGTCGTCGTCTCGGCGATTCCGTACTCGGTCACGAGCTTCAGCCTGTCCGGCCGATCGTCCGTAGTGACCGTGATCGAGAGCGTCTCGCCGGGCTGCCACAGTTCTCGGCCGGTCGTCCCGTTGACCACGGTCCCGGTCCACTCGCCGTCGGCCACGAACGCGCCGTCGACGAGCAGATCCGTCGCGGGAACCGTCAGCGTCGACGAACCGGTGTTGGTCGCGTTCACGGTGAGTTCGCTCCCGTCGTAGCTCGCCGTCTCGAGGTCGATCGCCGTGTTGCGCATCTCGAGCGCTCGATCGTCGCGGTCGTCCATGGCTCTCGTGCGCTCCTCGTGGGCCGTCTGGACGACCGGGTAGGCGATCCCGACGGCCACGAGCACGCCGACGAAGAGGATCGCCGTCGCGCCACTAGTACTGAATCCCACGGTCGGTCACCTCGATCGGGGAGTCACGTCCCCAGCTCCGATTCGGGCGCGCGGTCGTGTTCCGGTTCGACCTCCGCTTTCGTTTCGTGGATCTCCTGCAGCTTCATGATGTACGTGTAGCTGTCGGCGTGATCCTCGGCGGTCAGTTCCTCCGGCGTCGAGCCCGGATCGACGTGCATGTCCAGATCCGGACCGCTGAGGACGTCCTCGAGATGCGTCTTGACGTCCTCGCCGATCCAACCGATCTCGGCGTAGTAGGAGATCGCTCGCAGCGTCGCGGCCGAGCCGCCGGTCCGAACCAGCCGGGTGAGCCACTCGAAGACGATGATGTCCGTCGCGTACGTGTCCGCGAGCGTCGACAGAGTCGCGTCGTCCGGATCGTCCTCGGAGTCGTCAGCGTCGCTCGAGTCAGTTCCGACGCCCGCATCGGTTCCGGCGGCGTCGCTCGTCGTCTCGGGCTCGTCGACGCTTTCGGTCGCCTGCACTTCGACGCGCGTATCGTTCTCGTCGACGTCGTCCTCGTCGAACGCGATCCGCTCGCCGCCCGAGGACTGCGTCGCCGCGGCGTCCTCGATCACGCCCTTGAGGTCGTCGAACGAGACCGTCTCGTCGCTCGCCGTCGAATCGGCGGCGAGTCGGCTCTCGATTCCCGGCGCGCTCGAGGACCCGTCGCGGCGCTTCTCGTCCTCGCCGAAGACGCCGAAGCCGTTCTGGGCCTCGCCCTCGCCGGTAAACGGGTTCACGTCGTCGGTCACCTGATCGTAGACGCCCAGCAGGCGCTGGACGCGGTCGTTCATCTCCTCGACCTGCTCGGCGACGTGTTGCTGTGAGTCCTGAACCGATCCCAGCTCGGTTTCCTTGTCCTGGAGTTCCTCCTCGAGCTCTTCGATCCGGTAGAAGAGGTCGTCGATGTCGTCCTCGTCGTCGCTCGAACCGCGGCCGAAGAAGCCGCCGCCACTGCGGCTGCCACCGTCACCGCTGTCGCTCTCGGTCGACTCCGGCTCAGACTCTGACGTGCCGTCGTGCGATCCCGACTCGGTCTCTCGAGACTGCCCGTCGGTCGCGGACTCGGCCTCGGGCTCGCCGCCGAACTCGTCGCTCTCCTCCCGTCGCTGCTCGCGCTGGCGGCCCCGGCGACCGCCGCTGTTCGTGAGGAAGTCTTCGATGAGTTCGCGGAGGGATGCGAGTCCGAAATTCATTGTCACCTACACGCGGTCGTAACTCGAGGGGACGCTCGTCGCGGTCGACTCGAGGGCGGGAACCGACTCGAGGACGCCGACAACGGGCGGCGTGTCCCCAGTTACACGTTGCAGACTCATACTACTCCTCAGTAGCGGGTAGGGTCCTAAAGGTGTACGCTCGAGTTCGCGCCGCGTTTCGAGTCGTGAGTCGAGTCTCGATACGCCGCCCGAAATGGTACAGAGCTTGATAGTCCGACTATTCGTTGTCCCGACCGGGGTGCATCCCCAGATACTGTGATGCCAACGTACTCGCCACGCGCCGACCCTCGACGGGACACGACCGACGTCCCGTCGCCACGCCCGCGGAGGGAGCGACGGGCTCGGCCCGTCAGGTCGGCGAGGAGTGTTCGCGTGGACGGTGTCCACGGGGGCGCTCGAGCGTGTCGCGCGCAGTGTGACACGTGGTGGACGAGTCCGGCATACAGGGTGTACGCATTATGTTCGAAGCAATAACAGACAACGAAGAACGTGGCCAGGTGGGTATCGGTACCCTCATCGTGTTCATCGCGATGGTGCTGGTTGCGGCGATTGCGGCAGGAGTATTGATTAATACGGCTGGGGTCTTGCAGAGCCAGGCATCGAATACCGGCTCCGAAACGCAGGAAGAAGTCGCAAACCAGATCGACGTCGTCCACGCGGTCGGTAACGTTTCCGCGAACGATGCAGTCGACCAGATCAACCTGACGATCAAGAAGTCGGCCGGATCGAACGCGATCGATCTCACCTCGACGACTATTCAGTATACGAGTGATGATAAAGCGGTAACGCTGACTCACGGCGGGAACAACGTGAGTAACGCCAGCGATACTGACTTCATCACGAACGGAGTGAACGGCTATAACGACGATTCACTTACTGACACTGAACAACGAGTCATAATTACGATCAATGCCGACGCGATCGAAGGCACCGGTAATGGTGATAGCGGGCTTCAAGGTGGCGACGACGCAACTGTCAAACTGATCGACCAGTCCGGTGCACAGTACACCTACGGTGTGAGCGTGCCGAGTACCTTCGGCGATAAGACCATCGTGGAGGTCTGAAGTATGTTCGAGAATCTAACGGACGATGACGCCCGCGGTCAAGTTGGTATCGGTACTCTCATCGTGTTCATCGCGATGGTACTCGTCGCAGCGATCGCAGCAGGTGTCCTCATCAACACGGCTGGTGTCCTACAGAGTCAGGCATCCAATACCGGCTCCGAGACCCAAGAAGAAGTCGCGAATCAGATCGATGTCGTCCATGCGGTCGGCATGACCGACGGTGCCGACAACGTCACGTCGCTCAATCTGACTATTAAGAAATCTGCCGGGTCGAACGCCATCGATATGACGTCAGCGACCGTCCAATACACCAGTAATAACGAGGACATTGCACTCACGTTCAACGAGAGCGCAAATGCCTCGGTAGATGGTGGGTTAACTGACGCGAACGAAACGAAATTCGGAACGAAAAGCCTTACCAGTAATAACGACGGTGAATCGCTCATCGAGACGAGTGAACGAATGGAGATCCATATCGATACTAAAGCAATCGAATCTGGTAATGGGTTACCCTCTGGTTCGGAAGCCACTATCAAAATCATCGACCAGTCCGGTGCACAGTACACCTACGGTGTGAGTGTTCCGTCGACGTTCGGTGACAAGAGCGTCGTCGAGGTCTAACCACCTCACCCACGACTGACAACCAATGACCCCCGATTCACTCGAGCACGACGACGGCGTCCTCGCCCCCGACGAGCTGCAGTTGGAAGACGATCACGTCGACGCGTTGGGCGAGAACCGTTATCTGGTTCGATCGGGATCCGATTCGAAGCGCACGGAAATGTCTGCGGCCCTTGAGGCCGCAGACGTACCGCCAGCGGACGACGCGTCCGCCGAGGGTGCAGACGGCGAGACTGACGATCACGTACGCACGGATCACGCACTCGCCGACGCACCCGAACCGCACGGGGTCGATATCACGTTGAAAACCGACGGGGAGATCGCACACCACCGCGCGACGTCGAACGACGTCCGCGAGGTGTTCGTAGACCTCCTGACCTGGTACGCGAGCCAGCTCGACGACGACATGACGCCCGGCGAAGCGCTGCAGGTCATGCTGGCCGCGTCCGATCTCGAGGTCTGATCGCCGTCGGCGCCACACACAAACAGGGAATACAGGAATACGGCGTGTCTCGTTTCGATGGAGTGTGGATTTTCCGTTCCACTCGCGGATTGCGATCAGACGGGTGACGAACGTTCTGTTGTTACAGTCCATTCATCGGACCGCTACTGGCTAGTTGGCGCTGAAGGTCCGTCTCACGAACTCTCCGACAGCGCGTCGCTCGAGTCGACTCGCGACGCGAGTCAGTCCACGACTCAGCGCTCGATATCGTCCGGGTCTTTTTGCGGGTTCCGGCGAGACCGACTCGTATGCCAACCGACCCCTCCAGCGACCCGTCACGACGGCAGTTCCTCGGTGCGGCCGCCGGAACCGCCGCGACGGTCGCGACCGCCGGCTGCCTCGGCGCCCTCGCCGGCGACTCATCGGGAATGACGCGAATCGAATCCGAAGACCCCTCCGACCCCCGCGAGGGATCGCCCGGCGAGTTCTACTACTTCCTCGAGGAGAACGACATCGAGGTCGACGAACTGCTGCGCGACGGCGACGAACTCTATCTGACCTATCGCACCGGGGCCGAGACAGTCGAGGAGTCGGACGAGGAAATCACGATCGTCTACGAGGTCTACAAGCGAGCGCTGATCCAGCGCGGGTCGTCGGTCGAGTTTCTCTACGCCGAGATTTCGAACCCGTTCGACGGACAGGCGCTGGGCTGGGGAATCAACACCGAGTGGGTCCACAAGTACGATGATCCCAACGGGGACGACTCGAGCGGTGAGTCGTCGATCGCCGACGACGTCGATTCCGAACCCGGTAACGACTCGAGCGAAGCCGTCGGGAACGAAACGGACAGCGGCGGTATCGATATGGCCCAGGTCACGCTCTGGAACAACATCATGAACTCGAAAGTCTACGACTCCGATTTCGAGGACAACGGGTCCGAATCCGGGGACGGTGAGCTCGAATCCGAAAACGGCGCCTCGGAATCCGATCTCGACAACGATACCGAGTCCGAAGCGAACGACTCCGACGGAAGCTAACCGAGACGGCAGTCGAGGCCGAACTATGGGTCGGCTCGGACTCGAAAACACACGTCCTCTCGAGTAACAGCTTCGACCGAGAGCGGTTTCGACCGCATCGATCCGCGATCCGCTTGGGCAGCGGCTTCGAACTTCGAATCGCGCTCGCTCTGGATGAGGTCCTTTTTCCACCTCGAGTGCCGACTGCAAGGCATGACCGACGCACGCGAGGAATTTCTGGCTGGCGAGCGGCCCGATGACGTGGCACTGTTTCTGGCCGACTCGTACGTCTCCGACGACCGCTTGGCGGAGTTCGGCGAGCGCGTCGAGGACGGCGTTCTGATCGTCGTCGACGGCGAGAGCGGCCGCAACGCCTTCGAGGCGGCGACCGGCACGCAGGCGATGCAGTTCGCAAAGTCCGCGATGGAACTCGAGGGGATCATCGACGACGACCTCACCGGCGGCCAGTGTCCGGAGGCGCCGGCCGACGAGGACCACGCGGTCCAGTTCGTCTTCGCCTTCGCCGAGGAACAGAACGAGGACGTCGGCGGCATCTACGCCGAGGGCGACGTCGTGCACGCGTACGCGCGGTGTACGTGCGGGACGGCGTACTCGGACAAGTGGAACGTTCCCACCGCCGCCGACTGACTCCGCGGGGCGGCCCACACGCGGGTTTCAGCGGTAGGGCGCAGGCTTTTGCGGCCCGCACGGCTAGAGTCGGAGTATGAGCTCGTTCGAAACGCCACACGAGACCGGTCGGGGATTCGGCCTCTCGAGTCGAGAGGTGCGGGTGATCGGCGGCGCGAGCATCCTGATGGCGATCAACGTCGCAGTGATGTACGCCATCGCGACGACGCCGCTGGCACAGGTCAACGAGTACCTGTTCGCGGCCCCGATCATCGGCGCGGTCGTCTACGGCGCGGCGATCATGGCCGGCCAGTACGTCGCCCAGCGAGGGGTCGAGGGCGGGGATATGGGAATCGCCTTCGTCGGAATGGTACTCTTACAACTCGCGTTCGGGATCTTCGGGGCGGGCGTGCTCCGTTTTGCCCCGCGGGAGAGTCAGCTGACGATCCTCGGGATAACGGCGGTCGTCGTCGCCCTCATGACCGCCGGGATCTCCGGCTACGTCTACGCGCGCTCGAAGACGTTCGAGAGCTGGGGGACGTACGCGGGCTACGCGTTCATCGGCGGGCTCGGCGCGATCCTGATCGGCACGTTCGTCCAGCCCGTCCTGCTGGCCGGCTTCGCGCTGATCTTCCTCGGCTTCCTGCTCCGGCTGGGGTACGAAATCTGGCAGGTGCGGGACCACCGCAACGCCTCGGTCGCGCTCCAGACGATCGGCGTCTACGTCGCCGTCGCTGGCGTCTTCGTCCACGTGCTACAGCTCGTGATGCGGTACGCGGGATCGCGGAGCTGAGACGCCGATTGAACGTTAGTCGCGGCTCCGCGAGTCGGATTTCGCCGGTGACGCGGCGTGGTCGGACGCGTCTGCGTCCGCCGACGCGTCGGCGGACGGCAGCGTGAGCGAAAACGTCGAGCCCTCGCCGGGCTCGGAGTCGACCCAGATCTCGCCGCCGACAGACTCGCTTCGCTCGTCCGTCGAGCCCGGCCTCTCGCTGTCCGGCCGGACGCCGTGGCGCTCGACGATCCGCTGGCAGAGTGCCAGTCCGATTCCCGACCCGCTCTGTTCCTCGCTCGAGTGGAGCCGCTGGAAGATTTCGAAGATTCGGTCCTGATCGTCGGTCGGGATCCCCGGCCCCTCGTCGCTGACCGAGATCCGCCACGCCGACGCCGCGTCCGTGTCCGTGTCTATGTCCGACGTTTCGGGCGTTGCCGCGATATGGATGCGTGGGGGCTCGCCACCCGAATACTCGATCGCGTTCGCCAGCAGGTTCTGGAACACCTGCCGGAGCTGGCTCTCGTCGCCGGCGACGGCGGGCAACGGCTCCCGCGTGAGGTCGGCGTCTTCCTCCTCGAGTTTGAACTGGAGGTCCGCGAGCACGTCGTCGAGGATGGCCTCGAGGTCGACAGTATCGAACGCGCCGCCCTGCGTTTCGACCCGCGAGTACTCCAGCAGCGCGTCGATCGTCGTGTCCATCCGATCGGCGCCGTCGCGGGCGAACGCGAGGAACTCCTCGCCGTCGTCGTCGAACTCGTCGGCGTACCGATCCTCGAGGAGGTCGAGGTAGCTCGTCACCATCCGGAGCGGTTCCTGCAGGTCGTGGGAGGCGGCGTAGGCGAACTGTTCGAGCTGTTCGTTCGACGCCTCGAGTTCTTCGACCGTCTCCTCGAGGCGCTGCTCGGTCCGCTTCAGCGCCTCGTTTTGCTCCTCGAGCGCGGCGGCCTGGATGAGCGCCTGTGCCTCGTGGACGCCGATCGCCAGTCCCGCGACGGAGCCGATCGCTAAGAAGACGGCCTGGGTCCCGAACGTGAACTGGACCTCGACGCCGGGATGGAGGACGCGAAGGCCGAGGGCGATTCCCATGACGGTGACGCCGACGACGACCCACAGCAAGATCCGCGGATAGTACGCGGCGTCGATAGACGTCTTCGGCAACCAGAGCCCGATATACAGCAGCACGATTCCGAAGGAACCGACCAGCAGCAGATCGAGGATCGCTTCCAGCAGGATCCCGTTCCCGGCCATCGTGACGATCGAGTTACCGACTGCGACGAGCACCAGGAGCGCGCCCAGCGCGGAGAGCCCTCGGAGCCAGTTGCGCGTATCTCCCAGCGACGACTCGAGAATCGCGTCGGACCCGGATTCGATGGACTCCCCAACCATTACAGTTCACATAGAAGCCTGCAATGTTCAGGGGTACTTTTGGGTATACAACCCACTTAAGTACGCTACTGAGAGCGAGTCGATATCTCGGCGAGTGTGCTCCCGACGAGCCGGTCGATACCGCGCCGAAGGCGAGAGGCGACGGCCTGTTGGGTGATCCCGAGTTCGTCGCCCAGTTCCGCCATGGTCACGTCCCGCGGTGAGTTGAAGTAGCCGCGTTCGTAGGCGAGGAGCACGGCCTCCTGCTGTGGCTCGGTCAACGCGGCCTCGGCCTCGGTTTCGATCGGCGTGAGCGCGTGCAGTTTCGTCAGCGTGATCGGGATGTCGAGTTCGCGACAGCGCTGCTGAAAGTCGGCGATGTCGGCCCGATCGTCGCCGCGTACGTCAAACGTCCACTCTCGGTTCGTCCCGATCGCTTTCACGAGTGGAAGCTTCGTTTCCGTCAGCGTACTCAACACGCCGGCGTACTCGAGCGACCACTCGACGCGCAACAGGTACTCGTCCGCGACGGAATCGATCAATTCGATCTCGACGACGCCGGGATGGTCGTCGAAGGCGTCCTCGATGTCGTCGACGGGCGTTCCTCGCACCCAGAAGTAGGGAACAACCACGTCCCGCGCCGGGATCATGCGCTCCAGTTCGATCGTCACGTCCGGCAGCCGTTCGAATACGCTCCCCAGCGGGAACTGATCGGACGGCACCGTAAACGTCGCTTCGGTTGCCATACTCACTGGAAAGAATCCGACTATGGATAACGCTGGTCGTCTGCCCGGACAGGCTCGAGCGAACGGCCGATGCCGTTACTCGCCGTCGACTCAGTCGTCGCCGTCCTCGCGCTCGTCCGCGACGACCTCGCGGAACGCGTCGAGGATGACCTGCTTCGTCACGGCGCCGCGAGAGGTCCAGTGGGTCGCGTAGTCGAGCATGTCGTCGTAGATGTCGGGTTTGCAGCCGGCGGCCTTGGGGTGGCCGCCGCCGTTGACCTTCCCCGCGACCTCGTGGCAGCGGTCGAATTCGTCCGTTCCGCGGATCGAGGCCGAGCCGGCGGGTTTGACGACGACCGAGGCGTCGGCGCCCTGCTCTCGCATCCCCTCGGCGACCTCGTTTTGCGAACAGCGGCCGTAGGTGACCCCGACCGTGTAGCCGCCGATCTCGCGGAACTCCGCGCGGCCCAGCGCTCGATCGATCAGAGCCTCTTTCTCCTCGCGGCGCTCGGCGAGGTAGGTCTGTACCCACTCGGGGAGGTCGACGCCGTACTCGCGGACGACCTCGACGTACTCCGCCGGATCGGTCCAGTAGGCGTAATCGGCCAGATCGTCGCTGCGCGGATCCTCGCGCAGCCAGAGGTCGTGGTCCCGTGTCACGGCGGCCAGTTCCTCGTACATCGGCGAGAACTCGTACTCGAGCGACCGGTAGACGACATCGGCCGAACACTCCTCGTCGGAGTCGCCGACGACGAGGTCGACGCCGGCGTCGCGGACCGCCTGCGCCACGTCGTCGTTCCACTGGTGGTGGTCGTACCACGAGACGCGGTCGGCGGTCTCGAGGGCCGCATCGAGTTCTTCCTCGACGTACTCGTATCTGTCCGGCGCGAGGTCACAGACGAAGAGGTCGATCCCCTCCTCGCCGAACTCGGCGACGCGAGCCAGCGCGTCCTCGACGTCGTGGGGGCTAGCGGGAAGCAGGGCCACTTCGTGGGGCGTGGGCTCGGGCTCCTCAAGCGGATCGACGGCGTCGCCGGCGAGGCCCGCCGCCGCTTCGTCGGCGTCGTCGACGGCATCGGCCGCGTCCGTTGCGTCGGTCGGCACGTCGGCGTCAGTAGATTCGTCAGCGTCGTCCTTGTCGTCGGGTTCCGGCACGTTCCGTACGTCGTCGTAGGCCTCGCGAAGCAGGGCGACGCAGGCCAGCCCGTCCGCGTCGGGGTCGGCGATGACGGCGACCTCGGCGCCCTCGAGGGCGGCCGCGGCCTGCTCGTCCTCGACGTCCTCCTCGAGCGTATCGGGTAGGAAGAAACCGGTTCCCGGGAGCACGGACTTGCGGGCGAGCGGGAGATCGCCGCTGTCGATGAGATCTTCGTCCATGGCAACGACTGCGTGACGGGTCCGGAAGTAATCGCCGGTCTCGGCCGTCGAGGCGCGACGACGTCGGTCATCGAGGCGCGACGGCGTCGGTATCTCTCGTCAGCCGATCGCCAGTGCGGCTCAGGCGGCGCCGACCGCCTCGTCGTCGGTACCCTCGCCGGCGGGCTCAAGTTGTCGAACCGTCAGCACGGGCACCGGTGAAGTGCGGACGACCCGCTCGGCGACGCTGCCCAGCAGCAGGCGGTTCTCGCCGTGACGACCACGGGTCCCAGTCGCGACCAGGTCGGCGTCGACCTCGCGGGCGTACTCGCAGATCTGGGCGGCCGGCCGGCCCTCGCGGACGGCGGTGTCGATCTCGAGATCCGCGTCGGATCGCTCCTCGACCGTCGCGAGCGCGGCGTCGGCGGTCGTCTCGAGGGCGGTCCGCAGTTCCTCCCGGAGCTGTTGGGGCGAGGCGTCGACCTCGCTGGCGTCGACGACCGAGAGCGCGTGGACCTCGGCGTCGAAGCGATCGGCGAGATCGAGCGCGACGTCGACGGCCCGCTTGACGCTCTCGGAACCGTCGGTAGCGACCACGACCGTATCGAACATGCACGGGAGTTACAGCCGAAATGGCTTAAACACCGGCGGCTCCGCCCCGCGAGCGGGCGTCGTGGGGGTGGCTTTTTTGTGACGGGGGACACACCACCGCGTATGGTCGCCAGCCAGCCGGTCACCGTCGACACCGTCCTCGCGCCGGTCGACGGGAGCGAGGAGTCCGCCACCGCCGTCGAGTACGCCGTCGCCGTCGCCGACCGCTACGACGCCGAAGTCCACGCCCTGTACGTGCTCGGACGGGGCGTCATCCAGGGAATGAACGCCGGCACGCTCGAGGAGGACGCCGTCGCGGAGGACACGCAGGGCTTCTTCGCGGATATCAGCGTCATCGCGGAGGAAGCGGACGTCCCGCTCGGGACGTCGGTCGACGACGGCTTCTCGCAGACGCGCAAGACGCGCCACCCCGGCAGCGTCGTCCTCGACACCGCCGACGCGATCGACGCCGACTTCATCGTCCTCCCCAGGGAACCGGTCACCGAAACCGCGTCGGCCGAAGTCCTCGAGCGGGCCGCCGAGTACGTGCTCTCCTACGCGAGCCAGCCCGTCCTGTCGGTTTGATCTAGTGAGAATAGTGTCGCCCTCAACGGCCGTCGTACAATTGAACGGATAGTCTGGGTTCCTTCCAACTGCCTCTGTGCCTGCACACGGCTCAGTGAGACTCGAGGAACGTGGGGTTGAAAGGAAGGCCGTATTCTGCTACCGTGGCAACGAGGAATTGCCACACCCTCCTCAACCGATTTCCGCTCGCGGGCCAACGGCCCGTCTGCTCACGGCGGCAAAGCCGCCGTCTGTTCACGGGCGCGAAGCGCCCGTTCACATGGTCGGCGAGACCGGAGGTCTCGCCCTATTCGCACGGTCTGCGAGACCGAAGGCCTCGCACTACTCGCATGGTTCGCGGAACCGTCGGTTCCGCGCTAACGCTCATTCGCTTCGCTCACTCGCTCATCCATCGCACGGTTTCAGACTACGGTTCGTCACTGGCTCACCGTAGTCCAGCGCGCGCCACTGCACACCGAATAGCCGGGTAGAGATACCAGTACCCCGGAAAAACGAGCGCTCGCTACAGCCGGATCGCCATCTCCTGTTCGAAGCTCTCCGTGCCGGTCGCCTCGAAGCCGACCCGTTCGTAGAGCGCGATGGCGGGGTTGTTCCAGCGCTCGACGGTCAACCAGACCTGTTCGATCCCGATATCGGCGGCGTGACCGAGCAGGTGCTCGAGCAGCTTCGTCCCGATTCCGGCCCGCTGGTACGCCTGGAGGACGAAGATGGCGAGCTCCCACTCGACGTCGCTGCGGTCCTCGACCGCCGATGGATCGTCGGTGTCGGGGACCAGCATCGCGTGAGCGACGACGTCCTCACCGTGGTAGGCGACGACGTTGACGCTCTCGTCGGCGATCGCCTCGAGCCAGTTGCGGATGCGCGACTCGCCGGTCGGGGGAATCCCCTGGGCCCGGTCGGTGGGGTCGAACGCGACGTACATCTCGACGACGTCCTCGAGGGTCTCCTCGAAGTCGTTCGTGGCCCGGATCTCGATCGATCGACCCTCGCGATCCTCGGCCGTCGTCGGCGGCGAGGGGAACGGTCCGGCCGGCTCGTCCGGATACGGTCTCGTTCCGGCCATCGTTATCGCACCAGTTTGACGGTCGTCGGGGCGTTCAGCAGGACGAACTCGGTGATCGGGCCGAGCTGAATCTTGCCCATCGGGCTCAGGGTGCCGCCGCCGATCACGAGCTGGTCGAACTCGCCCTGTTCTGCGTGGTCGACCAGCGCGCTGCCGGGATCGCCCTCGAGGGTGACGATTTCGGCGTCGATACCGGTCTCGGCCAGCAACTCCTCGGTCCGCTCGACCATCTCCGCCTGCGAGCGTTTCGACTCGGGCTTTTCGACGACGGCGACGGTGAGGTCGTCTCCGACCTCCCGCGTGCGCTCGATCGTCTGCCGGAGGGTTTTGAGGGATTCGTCGCTCCCGACGAGACCCACTAAGACGTTCATATGCATGCATGTGCGCCGGTGGACGAAAACCGTTGTGCCGCAGTCGAATGCGAGACGGCTCGGAACGGCTACTCGAATGCGAGTGAGACTGTGCCAAACGGGTGCCGCAGACCTTGCGCAGGACGACGACGTTAAGAACGTGTGGTGAGTACGTTGACCGAATGAGTGATGCGGCGCTCGATGTCGTGGAGTTCCTGCTCACGACGAGCGTGTATTCGGACGATCGAACGCTGGACGAGAACGATCTGCCGCCGTCGTATCGCCGCGTGTTCTGGACCGGCGGCGTCGAGAACGACGGCGACGATGACGACGAGTCGGGACGCACTCCCGCCGGCATCAGTCGCCCGCTTTCGGTGACGACGACGACGGCCCGAGAGGCGACCGACGTCAGTCGGCCGTGGGAGGCCGTCTCGGATCTGATGTTCACCGAGCGCGACGAGTTCTCGGGGACGATCACCCTCGCCCAGCAGGGGATGGCCGAGAAATGGTTCGCCGAGCGCGTCGACGACGATCGACTGCGCGAGAACCCGACGCTGGTGAAACACTTCGCCGAACACGAGGAGTTCGGCGAGACGTTCGACGTCACCCACGAGGAGGCTCGAGAGCAAAACCGGCCGATCCAGGCCGATCGGGTCTGGATCGACGGCCTCCTCGAGGAGTACTTCGACGAGGAGGAAGACGAGGAGATGCTGGATCTCGTCGAAGTCCGGGCTCCCGAGGAGGTCGACATGTCCCTCAACGACCTCGTGCTGACCGAGGACCAGGAGAACGAACTCGACAAGATCTCGAAGGCGATCGAACACCGTGACTACCTCTCGAACATCGGCCTGCGCGAGATCGGAAAGCTGCTGTTCGTCGGCCCGCCGGGCACTGGGAAGACGTCGACCGCCCAGGCGCTGGCCCAGGACATGGACCTGCCGTTCGTCGAGGTCAAACTCTCGATGATCACGAGCCAATATCTCGGCGAGACCGCGAAGAACGTCGACAAGACCTTCGAGGTCGCAAAGCGCCTGTCGCCCTGTATTCTGTTCATCGACGAGTTCGACTTCGTCGCCAAGACCCGCAGCAGCGACGAACACGCCGCGCTCAAACGCGCCGTCAATACCCTGCTCAAGAGCATCGACAACATCTCGCTGATCGAGGACGACGTCCTGCTGATCGGTGCGACCAACCACCCCGACCAGCTCGACGACGCCGCCTGGCGCCGCTTCGACGAGATCATCAACTTCCCCAAGCCCGACAACGACATGCGGGCGGACATCCTCTCGCTGATCACCCGACGGATGGAGATCGACGAGTTCGATCCACAACTCATCGCCGAGGCGACACAGGGGCTGACCGGCAGCGACCTCCGGATGGTGCTCCGCGAGGCCGTCCTCGAGGCCCTGACCGAGGACCGGACGACGCTGACCCAGGAGGACTTACTCAACGCCGTCGAGGAGTTCGAGGAGCGGGACACGCTGAAGAACATGGACATGATGGGCGGTGACCACGACGCGCTGGTCGCCGGCGGCGACCTCGGAAAGGCCAGCGACGGTGGAGAGCCCAGCGGTCACTCGCACGATCACGATCACGACCACGACCACGATCACTGACCGTCTGCCGGCGCTCGACCGACGCTCCGGCGTCCATCCGCAGTCGACCGATATTCCACCGTCCACCCGCAACGCGTCGCATTCTCGAGTCGCGCGGGGCGTGGTCCTGCGTAACTGTCAACTGCTCGCTCCGTGTCGTACCCGTATGAGAGATTTCCACGCCCACACGAACTACTCCGACGGGAAGTTTCTGCGAGGGATGGTCCAGGCCGCCGAGGAGGCCGGCCTCGAGGGGATCGGGCTCACCGACCACTGCACGATTTCGTCCCGCGAGAGACCCGCGACCGTCCGGAACGTCTACGGTTTCAATCTGGATCTGACCTACGAGCGTCGCCGCCGGGCGATCGAGACGGAGCGCGAGCGCGAAGACCGCTCGATCGAGATCTACGACGGCGTCGAGATGGACTACGACCCGCGAGACGAGGACGAGATCCGCACGTTTCTCGAGGAGGCGAACTTCGACTACGCGATCGGCAGCGTCCACGGCGTCGACGGGTTGAACGTCCAGGTGCCGAGCAACTTCGCGGAGATGACCGACGCCGAGTTGGATCGGATCGTCGACGACTACTTCGAGAACCTCGTCGCGCTCGTCGAGTCGGAGCTGTTCGACGTCGCGGCCCACCTCGACCTGATCGAGCGGACCGCGCCGTTGCGCGGGCGGGCGACGCGGGATCACTACGAACGCGTGGCCGAAGCGCTGGCCCGCTCGCGGACGGTCCCCGAGATCAACGCCGGCCGAGCCGTCTCCGATATGGCGCTAGTCCACCCCTCCGAACCCTTCCTCGAGACGCTGCGGGCGTACGATATCCCCGTCACCGTCGGGTCGGACTCCCACCGGCCGAGCGAGATCGGCGAGCGGGCCGCCTTCCTCGAGGAGTACCTCGCCGAGCGCGGCCTCGAGCCGGTGGCGCCGCCGGGGTTAGAACCGGGACCGGCAGCGGGCCGCGAGTGAGCGTAGACGACTCGCCGCCGTCACGGGTCGTCCGACCGCCTTCGTCGGCCCTCCGCGGTCGACCGCGACGCACACCCTTTTCCCGGCGGCCTCCGACTGCCCGTCTATGACCGACGACCTCGAGGACCGGAACGTCTACGGCACCGAACTCGAGCCCTGCAGCACTGATCCGATGACGGGCTTCCTGCGAGACGGCTGCTGCCGGCGCGTCGAGGGCGACCGCGGCCGCCACGAGATCTGTGCGGTGATGACCGAGGAGTTCCTGCGGTTCAGCCGAGCGCAGGGCAACGACCTCGTCACGCCGCGCCCGGAGTTCGAGTTCCCCGGCCTCGAGCCCGGCGACCGGTGGTGTCTGTGCGTCGCGCGGTGGCTCGAGGCCGTCGAGGCAGACAGCGCGCCGCCGGTCGTCCTCGAGGCGACCCACGAGGCCGTCCTCCGGGACGTCGAACCGGATCTGCTGCGGGATCACGAGCACGAGGGTCGCGTCGACAGCGGATCCGGGACGGAGGAGTGAGCCAGCCGATTCGACCGACGGGAGACGGGAGATGGGGGAATACCCTTTATGCGACGGCTGTTAATCACACCTCGATGAGCGATGGATCGCCACAGGACGACGCGGCGGCCGACGGCAACGCGATCCGTCCGCACCCGCGACGACGAGTCGACGGCCTCGAGGACCGGACCGCAACCCAGCCAGTCTCCGCCGGAACCAGCCCGTTGAGGAGGACGTACCGATGCGCGTAACCCTGCTCGGCGCCGGCGACACCACCGGCACGCCGACCGTCGGCTGCGACTGCGACACCTGCGAGGCCGCCCGCGAGCGCGGCGTCGAGCGCACCCGATTTTCCGTCCACGTCGAGAACGAACGGGTCGACGAGTCGCTGCTGATCGACTTCAGCCCGGACTTTCGGTACCAGTTCCTCCGCGAGGACGTGGCGTTGCCCGACGCCGCCGTCATCACCCACATCCACTTCGACCACCTCGACGGGCTGGGCAACGTCTTCCGCGTCTTCGACTCGCTGGATGTCTACGCCGCCGACGAGACCGACCCCGTGACCGGAAAGAGCGTCGCGCAGACGGTCAGTGACGACTACCACTACCTCGATCCGATCGACGTCCGCCCGACGACGCCACTCGAGACGATTCACGTCTGCGGGTTGGACGTCACCCTGGTGCCGGTCGAACACCCGCCGCTGGTCTGTTACGGACTCGCGATCGAAGACCCCGTGACCGGAGCGAAGCTGTCGATCTCCGGCGATACGAGCTACAACGTTCCCGAGGCGTCCCGCGAGGTATTGGCCGATCCGGACCTGCTGCTGGCCGACGCCATCGTCCCCGCCCACCTCTGCGAGTACCACCCCGCCGGCGGACGCCACGAGACCGACGATGGCGTCCCCCGAACGTTCGGGACGAAGCACATGACCCGGGAGGGCGCCCTCGATCTGGCCGCCGAACTGAACGCCGAGCGGACGCGGCTGGTCCACCTCGCCCACTACTACCCCGCCGACGAGGCGTTCGAGGAACCGCTGGCGGTCGACGGCGAACGGTACGAACTGTAGCCTGCTCCCGGCTGCCGGCCGGATATGATATCGGTGGTAATTCACGCTAATCAACCGGTACGCCGGCTGTCATCCGGTTCGCGAAGGAATCCATTCATTACGCCCAATCTCGTGAACGGGTGTATGGATTCTCGCGTTTCATCGATACGGAGCGGGGTCGACGGTCTCGACGAACTCCTTTGTGGCGGCCTCGTCACCGGTCGGATGTATCTCGTGCAGGGAAAGCCGGGAACGGGAAAGACCCTGCTCGGAATGCACTTTCTCGAGGAAGGACTCCGAAACGACGAGACGGTGCTGTTCATTCACGGCGAGGAGTCTCGCGAGGAGATTCTCGCGAACGGCGAGGCGGTCGGCGTCGATATCTCGGACGCGGCGTTTCTCGATCTGGGGCCGGACTCCGAGTTTTTCACCGAGGATTACTCGTACGATCTGGTCGACCCGAGCGACATCGAGCGGGAGCGGTACACGCAGGATATCCACGACGCGATCCGGGAGATCGATCCGGACCGCGTCGTCATCGATCCGATCACGCAGTTGCGCTACGTCGAGGCGAACGACCACCAGTTCCGAAAGCGGATCCTCTCGTTCATGCGGTTTCTCAAGCAGGGGGAAGTGACGGTCATCACCACCGCGACGCCGTCGCCGGAACAGGAGTACGACACGGAGATCCGATCGCTCAGCGACGGGATCATCGAACTGGATCGGGGCGAGGGCGGGCGCCGAATCCAGGTCTCGAAACACCGCGCGCTCGGACAGCGAGAAGGGGACCACGGCATGGAGATCCGCGACGACGGGATCGAAGTCTATCCGCAACTCGTCCCCGAGGGAACCGACCGGCCGTTCGAATCGAACCTGCTTCGGTCCGGCATCGACGGGCTCGACGAACTGATCGGTCGCGGCTTCGATCAACGGACCGTGACCTTCATCAGCGGGCCGACGGGCGCTGGAAAGACTTCCACCGGGACGCAGTTCATGGCGAAAGCGGCTGAAAACGGACTCAAGTCGACGATCTATCTCTTCGAGGAGGACGTCCAAACGTACGAACACCGCTCGGAGTCCATCGGCATTCCCGTCTCGAGGCTCCGCGAGGAAGGGACGCTGTCGACGACCGAAATCGAACCGCGCGCGCTCTCGAGCGAGGAGTTCGCGCACACGGTCAAACGGCAGATCGACCGTCAGGGGACGGATATCGTGATGATCGACGGGATCGGCGGCTACACGGTCTCGATTCGAGGCGACGAAACGGACCTGATCCGGGACCTCCACGGGCTCACGCGGTACCTAAAGAGCCGCGGCGTGACGGTGTTGATCACCAACGAGATCGCCGAGATCACGGGTATCTCGAGCGCGACGGACAGTAATTTGAGTTACGTCGCCGACAACATCGCGTTCCTGAGTTACGTCGAGATGGACGGCAGCCTCCGGAAGGTCATCGGCGTCCTGAAAAAGCGCACCGGCGGGTTCGAACACACGCTGCGCGAGTTCGAGATCACCGAAGACGGGATCCGCGTCGGCGACCCCCTGACCGGACTCTACGGCATCCTGCAGGGAACGCCGCGAACCGACGAACCCTCCGATATCAGCCGTCTCGATTGTTCGTAATTCACACCCAGTTGAGATCACTATACATGAAACCGAGTGAGAGCACCATCCAGCTGCTCATCGGAGAACGGGGAAACCGCGCTGCGGTCCGAGAACTCCTCGACGACCGGTACGAGGTCATCACGGACCGGTGGGTTAGCGACGCCGATCTCTACCTCGTCGACGACCGCACGTTTCCCGAGTACCACGCCGCCCTCCGCGAACGCGTCGAAGCGAACGATCCCGTCTTCTGTCCGGTGGTCCTCATTCGCCGCCCGGACAGCACGGTCCGGATCTCGCTGCCGAATCCGGAGACCCGCGACTCGCCGCTGCTCATCGACGACGTCGTCGACGCCCCGCTCGATCCGGATCCCCTCTTTCGTCGCCTCAACACGCTCCTCGTTCGGCGAAACCAGTCGAAGGAGCTGCGCCGCTACATCACTCGCCTCGAGGAGTCCAATAAGTCGCTCGAGCAGTTCGCCTACGCCGCCAGCCACGACCTCCAGGAGCCCCTGCGGATGGTCTCGAGTTACCTCCAGTTGATCGAAACCCGATACGGCGACGACCTCGACGGAGACGGCGAGGAGTTCCTCGAGTTCGCCATCGGCGGCGCCGACCGAATGCGCAGCATGATCGAGGCCCTCCTCGAGTACTCCAGGGTCGACAGCGAGGGCGCTCCGCTGGAGCCGACGGACCTGAACGACGTCCTCGAAGAGGCGCTCGCGGATCTCCAGGTGAAGATCGACGAACACGACGGTCGGGTCACGGCCGAAACCTTGCCTCGCGTCCGCGGCGATCCCGACCAGCTCCGGCAGGTGTTCCAGAACCTGCTGTCGAACGCGATCGAGTTCAGCGGCGAACCACCGCAGATTTGGATCACGACGGAACGCGACGGTTCGGAGTGGCGGGTGGCCGTCGAGGACGACGGTATCGGGATCGACCCGGACGATCAGGAGCGAATCTTCGACGTGTTTCAGCGCCTTCACAGTCACGAGGAGTACGAGGGCACCGGGATCGGCCTCGCGCTCTGTCAGCGAATCGTCGACCGCCACGACGGGCGCATCTGGGCTGAGTCCGAACCGGGCGCGGGAGCGACGTTCACGTTCACGCTCCCCGCCGCTGACGCCGATTGTTGACGACAACGGAGCCGAACTCGGACGATCCCGGGACTCCGCCGATCGCTTCTCGTCGACGCCGTCGAACCGTTGCCGGCCCGAGCCTCAAGGGTCTCGAGGTCGCATCGATTCCTATGGAGTGGACCAGACGGCGGGTGGTCGGAACGACCGCGACAGTCGCCGCGGTCGCGGGCTGTCTCGGCGAGGACGGGAGCGGTTCCGACAACCCCAACAGTTCGGACGACGCCGACGCTTCCGCCGACTCCGACGACGGCTCGGACGAAACCGGCGGATCGAACGAGACCGCGGAGCGCAGCGCGTCGGCAGCCCTCGAGGACGCCGCTCTCGAGGATTACACCGGCCAAGAGGAGGTGACGATCACCGTCGATCCCGAGGGGGAGGGCTTCGAGCCCGCGGCGTTCGAGATCGATCCGGAGACGCTCCTCGTCTGGCAGTGGAAGGGGTCGAGTACGGAGCCCTACCCGATCGACATCCCCGAGGGGTGTATCTGGGACCAGGAGGTGGACGAAGAGACGGTCGAGGATCGATCCAGCGGCGACGAGTTCGATCGCCTCTTTACGGTCCCGGGCGCGTATCGCTACGGCAGCCGCGACGCCGACGGCGAGGAGTTCACCGGCGGATTCCGGGTCGTCGGGAGCGGCGAGACCGACGACGAATGAGCGGCCGGAAGCGCGGACGTAGCGGTCCCCGCCTGCGGCACTCAATTGGGCCGTCGCTCGGGATGAGGCGATCAGCTAGCCTCGTGGACAACGACGACGGTCATCGGCGCGCGTCGAACGACTTTTTCCGCGACGCTGCCGAACAGGAGCCGGCTGGCGCCTTGCCGTCCGTGACTGCCCATTACGATCTGCTCGACGTCGTTCGCGATTGCGTAGTCGACGATTTCCCGTGACGGGTCGCCTCGTTCGATCGCCGTATCGATGGGATGGTCGAAGGTGGATGCAGTGTTCTCGGCCGCTTCGAAGAGCGTGCGAGCGTGTTCCTCCGCCCGCTCGTGGCCGGGAAACTCCGTTTCCGACTCGGCCAGAACCGACCAGTATCCTTCCGGGAGCCGGATCACGTGGAGGACAGTGATCTCCGCCTCCGGAAACTCCTCGAGTGCGTATCGAAGCGCTGCGTCGGCCTGTGGTGACCCGTCGACCGGAACGAGTGTCTTCCGTGGCATGTGTATTCATATCCCACCCAACAGCTTAAGCTAGCTACCACGGGAGTGGAACGACGAGTCTCGCTGGTTCTCTCACCGAACGGCCCGACTCAGCCGAACTGGTCGAGTCCGGACTGCCGACGTCGTCTCCCCTCCGGCTCCACCACCCAGGGCGTTCGACGATCGCGTTCGGCCTCGAGGTCGACTCCGGAGTCCGACTCGGCGGACGCCGCGTCCGACGGCCGGGGATTGTATCCCCCGCAGGACGGCCCACATTCCGACCGCGCGTCGACGACGCGTCCCTTCCACGCGCAGTACGGCAGCGTCGCGCCGCTCGAGTCGTCCGGGCGGCAGGCCCCGCAGTCGGGGAAGTCGTAGGTCCGCCAGCCCTTGCCGTAGGCGCGTTCGGCGAGGCGCCGGCGCGCTCGCGCCTTCGCGTCGGCGTCGACGACGTCGATCTCGGTCCGGCCGGGGTGGGACTCGAGGGGCTCGATTCCCGGCCGGTCGACGGAAAGCGGCGTCGGCTCGCGGACGACCTCGATCTCGAGCGACGACGCGTCGGCGTCGTCCAAGCCGCTCGAGTCGCCCGCGTCGGCGTCGCGGTGGACCCGCCAGACGCCGACCTCGTCTGGGATCCTGTGTAGGTGCGCGCGCGTAACGTAACTCTCGGTCGCCAGCACGATCTCGTCGACCAGCGCGAGGCTGACGTCGGTCCGCAACTGGGCCTCGAGATCGCCCGGCCGCTCGAGATCGGGTTTGTTCTCGATGCCGAGGATGCGGCCGTACCAGTCGGGGTAGCGGGCGGTCTGCCGGACGTAGTCGCGCCTGTTCCGGAGTTCGCGTTCGAAGAAGCCGACCTCGCAGGCGCGCTCCATCGTCCGCTGTGCGCGGTCGGGGTGGCAGTCGAAGGCGTCCTTCCAGTAGCGAGCCCGGCCGGTGCCGACGTCGGCCGCGATCGCCGGGTCGGGAATCGCCTCGCTCGTGATCGCGGCGCGCTCGTCGAACGCGGGGCCGGGCTCGACGCGGACGACGTCGAGAATCCGTCCGCCGGGATCGGCGACGCTCGCGCCGAGCTGGCGAGCGACGATTCCCTCGCGGCGCCCCTCGAGGTGGGCACACAGCTCCAGTTCGAACGCGAACTCGCTCACGGGCGTTGGGAGGGGCCGAGAGAGCAAAAGCGTCCGTATCTCGGCCGCCGTCGTTCCGCCCGCGGGCCGACTCAGCGACGACTGCGTCCCTCTACGGCCGCGGCGCGGCCTTCTGGAGGGCCGTCTCGGCGATGTTGCCGCCGTAGTCGGCGCTCCGGGACAGCGAGTCGACGATCAGCCCCAGCGACTGGGCCTGCACCGGCTCGAGCTCTCGGAGCATGTCGTCGATACGGCGGGTGTGTTCGTCGATCTCGCGGACCGACGCGAGGGCGTCGTGGCCGAGATCCGTCGCTTCGTCGGTGTCCTCGGCGAACAGCGCGTCCATCGATTTCTCGAGGATGGTCGCGACGTCGGTGTGAACCTCCAGCAGCGCCTCGGCGACGCTCTCGGGGATTTCGTCGAGTTTCTTCGCGATCCGGCTGATCTTGACGGCATGGTCGGCGACGCGCTCGAGCTGGCGGGCACTGGAGTGGAAGTCGAAACAGTCCTCGCGGGAGACGCCGAGTCCCTCCGCTGCCCGCGGCGAGCGCAGCGTCGCGCGGAAGATCCGCGAGACGACCAGAAAGAGGCGGTCGACGTCGTCGTCGCGCTCGATGACGTCCTGAGCGATGTCGTCGTCGTCCTCGACGAGCGCCGTGACGGCGTCCTCGAGCATCGAGGTCGCGATCAGGCGCATGCGCGTCACCGCGTTGACGATCGATAGCTCCGAAGAGTCGAGCAGGTCCTGAATGACGACGCTCTCCGTTCCCTCCTCGACGACCTCGACGCCGACCAGCCCCTGCACGGCGCTGCGGATCGCCCGTCGCTGGTCGGTCGTAATGCGGCCCGACTCCAGGCGAATGACGTCGAAGCCGCTGACGTACATCGTCAGGACGGCCCGAACGAGCTGTTCGTCCTCGAGAGTGGAGACGTCGAGCGTCCCCTTCTGGTGGTCGGCCTCGCGCTGGGGGGTGACGAGCAGCGTATCGTCCTCCGAGTAGATCTCGACCGTCGCGCCGCTACTGATATCGTTCTCGGTAGCCCACGTCTTCGGAAGCGACACTGTGTACGTCGATCCGCCAGTCACCTGGACCTTTCGGGTCTCCATATGTGACGCTTTCTATGGGTACAACATAAATCTACCCGAGTCTATTGAGAAATTCTATAGTCGCGTATGTGGCCCCAATCCAGCTATATTCCCAAATGTTGTGTCTACACCAAAACATACTCGCACCCCCATAACAGTACACAAATATATCCCTATATAGAAAACATAGCGGAGTATTTAGTTACCCCAACGAAAGCGGACCCAAATGGGAATGGACGCACCGACCGGGTCACTGCATACTACCGACGAGACGGTCGCGGAGCCGGAGTCGACGACCGAGGCGCGAGCCGAAACCGAGCCGGAATCGATCGCGCTCGAGGCGAGCGACCTCGACGTCTACTACGGCGACGATCAGGCGCTCCAGAGCATCGACATGGAAATTCCCGAGGGGGAGGTAACCGCGCTCATCGGGCCGTCGGGGTGTGGGAAATCGACGTTCCTCCGGTGTATCAACCGGATGAACGACCTCATCGATATCGCCCGCGTCGACGGCGATCTCCACTTCAACGGGAAGAACGTCTACGACGACGACGTCGACCCCGTGGCCTTACGCCGGAAGATCGGCATGGTCTTCCAGAAACCGAACCCGTTCCCGAAGAGCATTCGCGACAACGTCGCCTTCGGGCTGCAGGTCCAGGGGAAAGACGAGAACGTCGACGCGAAGGTCGAGCGGGCCCTCGAGCGAGCGGCCCTCCTCGAGGAAGTCGAGGACCAACTCGACTCGAGCGGGCTGGACCTCTCGGGCGGCCAGCAGCAGCGACTCTGTATCGCTCGGGCGATCGCCCCCGATCCGGAGGTCCTCCTGATGGACGAGCCGGCGTCGGCGCTCGACCCGATCGCCACCGCGAAGATCGAGGAACTGATCGAGGAGCTGTCCGAGGAGTACACCGTCGTCGTCGTTACCCACAACATGCAGCAAGCCGCCCGCATCTCCGACAAGACGGCGGTCTTCCTGACCGGCGGCGAACTCGTCGAGTTCGACGACACCGAGAAGATCTTCGAGAATCCCGAACACGACCGCGTCGAGGACTACATCACCGGCAAGTTCGGCTGACCGGCGATGGCCCGGAACGAGTACCAGCGGCAACTCCAGCGGCTGCGCGAAGACGTCCTCGAGATGAGCGACCGCGTCTGTGAGCGACTCGAACAGGCGTTAGCAGCCCTCGAAACGCAGGACGAGAACCTGGCGACCGCCGTAATTACGGGCGATCACGCGATCAACGACCGCTACCTCGAGATCGAGCAGGCGTGTATTGAGTTGGTCGCGCTCCAGCAGCCGGTCGCTACCGACCTGCGCGTCGTCGCCGCCTCGTTCAAGATCAGTACCGACCTCGAACGGATCGCCGATCTCGCCGTCAACCTCGCCGAGTACGCCCAGCGGGCCGAACGGCGCCGCTACGCCGACGTCGACATCGGCTACGTCGGCGAGCGGGTCGTCGAAATGGTCGAGGCGGCGATGGCGGCGTACGCCACCGATGACGCGGCCGGCGCCCGTGACGTCGCGGCCGAGGACGACGAGATCGACCGTCTCTGCGAGAGCGCCAGCGAGTTCGTCATCCGGGACCTCCTCGAGACCGAACTCGAGGCCGAGATCGGACTCACGCCCGACGCGCTCTCTGACGAGGTCTCGCGGCTGTTGCTGACGATCCGGGACTTAGAGCGGGTCGGTGACCACGCGGTCAACATCGCCGCGCGGACGCTGTACATGGTCGAAAACGACGACGAACTGATCTACTGAGCCGCGTCTCGGCGTCGGTTACTCGATCGCGACCACGGCATCGACGGTCACGACCGCGCCGCCGAGGAGTCGCAGACGCGACGGTCGTCCGCGCCGGGCGTGTCTCGTCGAAATACGATCGGTACGTCTCGTCGACGTCCTCGTAGGCGTCCATCTCCGCCAAGTAGAGCGTCAGCTTGAGCACGTCGTCCGCCGTACGGCCGCGCCGCTCCAGTTCCGACTCGAGGATCGCCAGGCAACGCTCGAGCTGCCGGGACGGCGGCCCGTCGATCCGGAGCCGGCCGTCGGATTCCGG
Source organism: Haloterrigena turkmenica DSM 5511 (assembly GCF_000025325.1). Classification (NCBI taxonomy): domain Archaea; kingdom Methanobacteriati; phylum Methanobacteriota; class Halobacteria; order Halobacteriales; family Natrialbaceae; genus Haloterrigena; species Haloterrigena turkmenica. Next base: position 3,548,237 of record NC_013743.1, read on the forward strand.
AAGCTGTCCCTCGACGAAGAGGTTGGCCGAACTCCCCGTTTTGTTTCCGAACGCGCCGGTAAACGCCGTTCCGTCGCGTTGCCGTCGGCCGCTCTCGCTCGCTCGGGAGTCGTTCGAACGGGACGCGGTTCGTCGGCTCGGTTTGTTCTCGTAGGTTGGTTTAGAAATCGTTCAAGTAGAAGATTTCCGTGATGGTCGATAGATGGAGTAATACTCCCTATAGATCGGATAGAGAACGCAGCAACCGGAATAATTAATTGAATAGCTTCTCAACTCGATCTCGATGGCACAAGCGACGGACCGACTACAGCGATACCTCGAGGACGAGCTCGGCGAGTGTCGCAGCGAGGACCTCGAGTGTCGCCTCGAGGAACTCGACGCGCTCGAGGAGACGATCGGGACGACTCGAGTCGAAACGGAACTGGACGTGCTCTCGGCGCTGGCCAACGAGACGCGCTATACGCTCGTTCGCGTCCTCGTGGCGGCCGGCGAGGAGCTGTGCGTCTGCGAGCTCAACGCGGTCGTCGACGTCAGCGAGAGCGGGCTCAGCCACGCCCTCTCGAACCTCGTCGACGCGGGACTCGTCGACGCCCGGAAGGACGGCCGCTGGAAGAAGTACCGCGCAACCAACCGCGCAGTCGCGCTCGTGACGGTCCTCGAGGGGAGCGTGAGCGATGCGTAACGCGACCCACGACCACGGGCCGGACTGCAGCTGCGAGGCCTGTGGCGATCCGCGGTCGATGGACTTCCTCGACAAGTACCTGACCGTCTGGATCTTCGCCGCGATGGCCGTCGGCGTCGGCCTCGGCTACGCGGCGCCGTCCGTGACCGAACCGATTCGGGACCTCCACCTCGTGGAGATCGGGCTCGTCGCCATGATGTACCCGCCGCTGGCGAAGGCGGACTACGGGCGGCTTCCGACGGTGTTTCGCAACTGGCGCGTGCTCAGCCTGAGCCTCGTCCAGAACTGGCTCATCGGCCCGACCCTGATGTTCGGGCTCGCGGTGTTCTTCTTCAGCGGACTCGTACCCGGCCTCCCGGCCCGTCCCGAGTACTTCCTGGGACTCGTGTTCATCGGGATGGCCCGGTGTATCGCGATGGTGCTCGTCTGGAACGAACTCGCGGAGGGATCGACCGAGTACGTGACCGGACTGGTCGCGTTCAACAGCCTCTTCCAGATCGTTACCTACGGCGTCTACGTCTGGTTTTTCGCCCTGTTCTTGCCGCCGCTGCTGGGCATGGAGTCGCTCGCCGCCGAAATCACGACGTTCAACGTGACGCCCGAACAGGTGTTCTGGGCGATCGTCGTCTTCCTCGGCATCCCCTTCGCCGGGGGAATCCTCACCCGATACGTCGGCACGCGAGCGAAGGGCGAGGCGTGGTACGACGAGGAGTTCGTCCCGACGATCGACCCGCTCACGCTGGTCGCCCTACTGTTTACCGTCGTCGTGATGTTCGCCACGCAGGGCGAGAACATCGTCGCCGCGCCCGCGGACGTGTTGCTGATCGCCGTCCCGCTGACGATCTACTTCGTCGTCATGTTCCTCGTGAGCTTCGGCATGGGCCGAGGCGTCGGCGCCGACTACTCGACGACGACGGCCATCGGCTTCACCGCGGCCTCGAACAACTTCGAACTCGCGATCGCTGTCGCGGTCGCCGTCTTCGGCGTCGGCTCCGGCGTCGCCTTCACGACCGTCGTCGGCCCGCTCATCGAGGTCCCCGTGTTGCTCGCGCTGGTCCACGTCGCGCTGTACTTCCAGCGGAAACTGGACTGGGGCGGCCGCGACGCCGGCGAACCGACCGTATCGACTCGAGAGACGCCCACCGACGACTAACCGATACCGAGACCGATGACATCCACCACCGATTCCACCGACACGACCGAACCGATCCGTATCGCCCTCGTGTGCGTCCGCAACGCCGGCCGCTCCCAGATGGCCACCGCCTTCGCCGAGTACGAACGCGAGGCCCGCGGCCTCGAGGACCGCGTCGAGATCCTGACCGGCGGCACCGATCCCGCCGACGCGGTCCACGACGGCGTCCTCGAGGCGATGGCCGACGCCGGATTCGACCTCTCCGATCGGACACCCCGCGAGATCACCGAGGACGAACTGCGATCCTGCGACTACATCGCGACGATGGGCTGTTCGACCCTGGACGTCGGCACCGTCGGCGAGGACGTCGACGTCCGCGACTGGGCGCTCGAGGATCCCGGCGAGAAGGAGCCTGAGCGCGTCTGCGAGATTCGCGACGAGGTCGAGCAGCGGGTAACGGCGCTTTTCGACGACTTCGAGGGCGAATAGCCCGTCAAGTCTTCGAGCGGTACTGATTCTCGAGTCGAGTCGGAGCGCTCCAGTGCGGGTATATAGAATCGCCGTTCTGCCCTCGAGTGATCGATCTGTTCCCGTTCGGATACTGTCTCGAAACACAACCAGTAGTTTCGAAATTATCCCTAACAGGCCCTATTGGAACAGTTTTCACCGGTTGATCGATTCGCGTACCGATCGGCCAGTACCGGGATATATAGGTACGTACGAATATATATCAGTCATAGCATCGCTTTTCTATAATCTGTGGAACCGTTCTGGTGATGGCAGACGACAAGTCCGGCCGTTCGACGCAACGCGTTTCACGACGGAAATTCATCGGTGCCGCCGGCGCCGTCGGCGCCGTTGCGATCGCTGGGTGCACTGAAGAGACGAGCGACGAGGACAAGGAGATCGACATCGCGGGCTCGAGTACCGTCTACCCGCTGATGGAAGCGATCAGCGAGAAGTACAACGAGGACGAAGACGACAGCGTCGGATTCAACATCAGCTCGACCGGTTCCGGCGGCGGCTTCGAGGATCACTTCTGTCCCGGCGAGACCGACTTCAACAACGCGAGCCGGGCGATGAAGGACGAGGAGAAGTCGAAGTGCAAAGAGAACGACGTCGAGTGGATCGAACTGGTCGCCGCGACGGACGCGCTGACGGTCGTCATCAACAACGAGAACGACTGGGCGACCGAGATGACCATTGAGGAACTGGCCCAGATCTGGGAGGCCGACGCCGCCGAGACGTGGAGCGACGTCAACTCCGAGTGGCCCGACGAGGAGATCGGTCGCCACGGCGCCGACGACACCAGCGGAACCTACGACTACTTCCTCGAGAACGTCATGGGCGAAGACCGGGGCCACACGGACGACTACCAGGCGACCGAAAACGACGACAACATCGTCACTGGCGTCCAGGGCGACCAGTACGCCATCGGTTACTTCGGCTTCTCGTACTACTATCAGAACCCCGACCAGGTCACGGCCGTGGCGATCGACAACGGCGACGGTCCCGTCGAACCGAGCCTGGATACCGCGGCCTCCGGCGAGTACCAGCCGCTGTCGCGCTCGCTGTACACCTACCCCTCGGTCGGCTCTCTCGAGGACAAGGATCACGTCGCCGACTTCGCACGTTTCTTCGTCGAGCAGACGACCAACGAGAGTCTCGTCGCCGACGACGTCGGCTACGTGCCCCTCACCGAGGACCAGCAGTCCGAACAGATGGACAAGCTCGTGGAAGTAATCGGCGAGGAAGAGGAGTAACCGATCACGATGACTCGGTGTATTGTCGGAAGCCAGGCAACTCGATTCGGCGGGGACCGGCAGCGGCTCTCTCGGTTGTCCCTTTTTTACCGACGTGATTGCGGAGTCGACCATCGTCCGATCGGATCGCCACCGCGCGGTGATCAGCCGTGAGTGACGCATCGGCAACGCCGGATCTCCAGCGGTCCCGGGGCATCGAGGCCCTCAAGGAGCGATCCTACGGGAGTTTTTTCGTCGTCTGTGCGGTCATTACCGTCCTCACGACGATCGCGATCTTCGTGACGCTGCTTTCGGACGCGACCGCGTTCTTCTCGGAGTACGCGATCGCCGACTTCCTGACCGGGACCACGTGGAGTCCGAACCCGAGAGGCGACGGCTACATCTTCGGGATCCTTCCGCTGGTGATCGGAACGATTACCGTGACCCTCATGGCCGCGCTGGTCGCGCTGCCGATCGGAACGCTGACGGCGATTTACCTGAGCGAATACGCGAGTACGCGCGTTCGATCGGTTCTGAAGCCGATGCTGGAGATCCTCGCCGGGATTCCCACGGTCGTGTACGGCTACTTCGCGCTCGTGTACATCACGCCGGTGTTGAAGGCGACGCTGTTCCCGTCGCTGCAGACGTTCAACGCGCTCTCGGCGTCGCTGATGATCGGGATCATGATCATTCCGATGGTCTCGTCGATCAGCGAAGACGCCATGAGTGCGGTTCCGGACGAGCTCCGGCAGGCCGGCTACGGTCTCGGCGCTACCAAGTACGAGGTCTCGACGAAGATCGTCCTCCCGGCGGCGATGTCCGGGATCGCCTCCTCGTACATCCTCGCGATCTCGCGGGCGATCGGGGAGACCATGATCGTCGTCGTCGCGATGGGGTCACAGGCCACCTTCCCCGAGGTCTACACCGGTCTCGGCGGGATCCCCTACATCCATCCCGGGGACGTGCTCCTCGAGTCCGGCATGACGATCACCGTCGCGATGGTCAACATCGCCGGCGGGGACCTCACCGGGGGAACGCTGCCCTACGACGCGATGTTCGCGCTCGGGCTACTGTTGTTCGTCGTCACGCTCGTACTGAACGTGATCAGCGATTGGATCGCGCAACGATACCGGGAGGAATACTGAAATGGCTGTCGAACACGATCAACAGACGACCGGATTTGGCCAGGTGAGTCGGCTCAAAGGACTCGTCTTCGAATACCTCTCGTTCGGCGCGTCCGTCGTCGGCATCCTCGCGCTGGCGGTGTTGCTGATCTACGTCACCGTCGACGCGTTCGAACTCAGCAACGCCAGCCCCGAGTGGCTGCTGACCTACGTTGCCACGCTAGTCGTCCCGTACGTCGGCTTCTGCCTCTACAGCGCGAACGACCGCGAGGTGACTCGACGCGTTGGACTCGCGCTCGGCGGTGGACTGATCGCCACGCCGGTCGTGATCAACGGGTTCGAACTGCTCGTGCGACCGATCCCGCGTCTCGGTTGGCACCTCGTCTACCTGTTCGCCGTCGTGATACCGGTTACGTGCTACAGCACCTACGTCGGCAGCCAACGACCCGTCGGTCGGGTCGGCTTCGGATTCGTCGGTCGACTCCTCGGAGGGACGGCTCTCGGAATCGCGCTGATCCTCCTGTTCGTCGTCTTCGACCAGTACCTCTGGCTGTTGACGTACACCTTCGGGCTGGTTCCGGCGGCCGCCGCGTTGGTGTACAGTCGGTACCGCGAATCGGATCTGACGGCGCTGCTGGCCTATCCGATTGGTGCGGTCGGTCTCGGCGCCGCGTTCTACGTGCGCGGACTGTTCGACGTGTATCCGACCACGTGGTTGATATTCATCTGGACGCTGGCGATTCCGGCCTCCGGAGCCATCGCCGCGGTCGTCGCTCGCGACGAGGATACCCGGACCGGCCTCATCCTCGGCGGCGTCGCCTTCCTGTTGGCTGTCGGCGGGAGTTTCGCGGCCGGGCAAGTCGGTATGGAGTCGAAAAACGTACTACTGGTCCTGCTGACGACCGGCATCCCGACGGTCGCGTTCGGCCGACGGACGTTCACCGCCGAGCGGGGGCGAATCGGACTGCTCCTGCCGGTGCTGATCGTCGCCGGCGCGGTCCTCGGAACCGTCCTCGTCAGGACGATGGGATTCCCGGGTCCGAACTCGTGGCTCGACCCGTCGTTCGTGACGGGAAGCGCCTCGTCGACGGCGCGGGACGCAGGGTTCTACCCGCCGATCGTGGGCTCGGTCATGATCATCGCCTTCGTGGCGCTGGTCTCGTTCGTGCTCGGCGTCGGCTCCGCAGTGTTCCTCGAGGAGTACGCCAGCGACAGCGGGATCACCGGCGCGATCACGCGCGTGATCCAGATTAACATCGCCAACCTTGCCGCCGTTCCGTCGGTCGTCTACGGACTACTCGGGCTCGGGCTGTTCATCAATCTGCTCGGGCTCGGTATGGGGGCGATCGTCACCGCGGTGCTCACGCTGTCGCTGCTGATCCTGCCGATCACGATCATCTCGGCCCAGGAGGCGATCCGGTCCGTTCCGGACGATCTCCGCAACGGCTCCTACGCGATGGGTGCGACTCGGTGGCAGACGACCCGAAACGTCGTCCTCCCCGAAGCGTTCCCGGGCATTCTGACGGGGACGATCCTCGCACTCGGCCGCGCGATCGGCGAAACGGCGCCGCTGATCATCATCGGCGTTCCCCACCTCACCTACTCTCCCCCGAACGGAATCTGGGACAAGGCGAGCGCCATGCCGCTGCAGATCTACGTCTGGTCGCATTCGGCGATCGGCGAGTTCCGGTACGGCGTCCTCGCCGCCGGGGTCGTCACGCTCCTGTTCGTGCTGATCGGGATGAACGCGACCGCGATCATCCTCCGGAACCGCTTCGAACGCTAACCGACCGCGACACGCGGGCGTCGACCGTTCGCGAACGGTCGGCGAACCGGTCTTCTTCGAACTACCGTCCTCAGGTCCAGTTTCGCGACCGTCTCCCGATACCCGCGCGGAACGGCGACTACGCAATAGCGCTACAGCGGTCGCAAAAACGGTCCGTACCGCTCCTAGAAACCGTCTTCTATCGTCCCGGTGTCGTCTCACGTGATGCCCGAACGGATCGACACCTGTCCCATCTGTGCGTTCACTCCGGACGCGGAGACGGACGTCTACACCCACGTACTGACCAGCCACCGGAAGCAGGCCATCGCTGAAGCGTTACTCGAGCGCCGGCCGGCCCAACCGGTCCGCTGAGAGCGCGGCTGACGAGCCGTCCGGAGCACCCGTTGCGCGCATCCCCCTACCCCACCCCCACCCCTACCCTGTTCTTTTCGTCCGACTGAATCGGCCTCGAGACGGCAGTCTCGACCGGCTCGGCCGTTTTCGGCGTTGAACGTACGGAGCTGCGAACGAGAGCGCACCGCACCGAATCGATTCGATTCCGTCGGAGTCCAGTCGATACGGACCACCTCGAGCGGATACCGAGGCCTCAATACCCCAATTAGCAGCAGCTATGTGCGTTTCCGAAGGTTCGCTATGTACGGACCATCCGCGAGGCCAACAAGTCATGAGCGACTCCGCAAACGGCTACGACGACCGCACGACTAAACAGCGACTGGCCAGCGCCCAGGCCCAGGCCGAAGGCGAGTCGGGCCGCCGGCGACAGCTCGAGTGTCTCGTCGTTCGCTACCGAGACCGGCCCGATCGGTGTACGATCACGCCGCGAGAGTGTTCCGAGGAGGAGCGGCTCACCCACTGGCTGTCGGCCGATCTATCGGCGGTCGTCGACCTCGAGGACGCTCGCTGACGGCGCCGAGACCCACCGGTAGCGACGCCGCGCGAGTGATTCGAAACCGGGCCGCTGCCCGGGCTCGTGCGGGCCGTTCATCGCTCCTCGGGGCCGTCAGTCACGACGCGTATCCGAGCGTTCGGATATCGGTGTACGAATAGCCGACACGACGCGCCGTCGGCCGGCTCTCGGCGCGGATAGCTCGCAACCTTTATCAAGCGCACGGGGGAAGCTACAGGCAAGATTACTCATCGTCTTATGGAAGGAAATGGACAACCGGAGGTGAACATCGGGCTCGTCGGTCACGTCGACCACGGCAAGACGACACTGGTGCAAGCACTCAGTGGGTCGTGGACGGACCAGCACAGCGAGGAGATGAAACGTGGTATCTCCATCCGGCTGGGGTACGCGGACGCGACGTTCCGCTACTGTGACGGACTCGAGGAACCCGAATGTTACACCGTCGAGGAGGAGTGTCCGGACGGCTCGTCGAGCGAGCCGCTTCGGACCGTGTCGTTCGTCGACGCCCCGGGTCACGAGACCCTCATGGCGACGATGCTGTCTGGCGCTTCGCTGATGGACGGCGCCGTGTTGGTGGTCAGCGCCAACGAACCCGTCCCGCAGCCCCAGACCGAAGAGCACCTGATGGCGCTCGACATCATCGGCATCGACAACATCGTCATCGCCCAGAACAAGGTCGACCTCGTCAGCAGCGATCAGGCCCGCCAGAACTACGAGGAGATCCAGGAGTTCGTCGAAGGCACCGTCGCCGAAGACGCGCCCGTCGTTCCGGTGTCGGCCGGCCAGGAGGTCAACCTCGACCTGCTGATCCAGGCCATCGAGGAGGAGATCCCCACGCCGGACCGGGATCCCGACGCCGATCCGCGGATGCACGTCGCACGCAGCTTCGACATCAACAAGCCGGGGACGAGCGCGAAGGATCTCGCCGGCGGCGTCCTCGGGGGCAGCCTCGTACAGGGCCAACTCGAGGTCGGCGACGAGATCGAGATCCGTCCCGGCCGCGAGGTCGAGGAGGGCGGCCAGACCGAGTACGTGCCGATCGAGACGACGGTTCGATCGCTGCAGGCCGGCGGAGAGACCGTCGACACCGTCACGCCGGGCGGCCTGCTGGGCGTCGGGACCGGGCTCGACCCCTCGCTGACGAAAGGCGACGCGTTAGCCGGTCGACTCGCCGGACCGTCGGGCTCGCTCCCGCCGACCTGGCAGTCCTTTACGATGGAGGTCGACCTGCTCGAGCGCGTCGTCGGCGCCGAGAGCGGCGAGACGGTCGACGAGATCAGCACGGGCGAACCCCTGATGATGACCGTCGGCACGGCGACGACCGTCGGCGCGGTCACCAGCGCCCGCGAGGGCGAGTGCGAGGTCAACCTCAAACGACCCGTCGCCGCCGAACCGGGCGCGAAGATCGCGATCAACCGCCGCATCGGCGCGCGCTGGCGACTGATCGGGCTCGGAACGCTCACGGACTAACACGATCGACGAGACATCCATAACGAATGGCTACGCCGACGCAGGTCGCCCTCGACACGAGCGCGCTCATGATGCCCGTCGAACTCGACGTCAGGTTGTTCGACGAACTCGAGCGGTTGCTCGACGACTACGAGACGACGGCTCCACAAGCCGTCCTCGAGGAACTCCGTCGCCTCTCGGAGAAGGGCGGCGAGGAGGGAACGGCCGCGAACGTCGGCCACGATTTGGCGACCGAACGCTGTCTCGTCGTCGACACAGAGGCGTCGTACGCCGACGACGCGCTAGTCGAACTCGCCCGCGGGGGAGTCGTCGACTACGTCGTCACGAACGATCGCCCGCTGCGCGACCGGGTGCTCGAGGCGAGTGTACCGGTAATTGCATTACGCGGGAGAAACAAGTTAGCGATCACTCAACCATAGAATGTACAAACGGGTCAGACTGAAAGACACGGTAGAAGTACCGCCGGAGGAGCTCGGCGACGTCTCGCCGGACCTCGTGAAGCGACTGCTACAGGACAAACTCGAGGGGCGCATGGACGAGGAGGTCGGTAGCGTCGTCTCGGTTACCGAGGTTCACGACATCGGCGAGGGGACCGTCCTCCCGAACCGACCGGGCGTCTACTACGAGGCCGAGTTCGACGCGGTCACCTTCGATCCGCAGATGCAGGAAGTCGTCGACGGCACCGTCGTCGAAGTCGTCGAGTTCGGCGCCTTCGTCGGCATCGGCCCGGTCGACGGCCTGCTGCACGTCTCGCAGATCAGCGACGAGTACCTCGCCTTCGACGGTGAGAATCAGCGACTCTCCTCGAACGAGTCCGACCGCGCACTCGGCGTCGACGACGCCGTCCGCGCACGGATCGTCACCAAGAGTATCGACGAGCGCAACCCTCGAGACTCGAAGATCGGCCTCACGGCCAAACAGCCCGGCCTGGGCAAACACGGCTGGCTCGAGGAGGAACACGAGAAACGCGAAGCGACGACGGCCGAGGGTGAGTAACCATGGCATCGGATCGTCTCGTCTGTCGCGAGTGTCACCGGGTCAACGACCCCGACAACGACACCTGCGAGAGCTGTAACTCCTCGTCGCTGACCGAGGACTGGGCGGGCTACGTCGTCATCGCCCACCCCGAGGAGAGCCAGATCGCCACCGAGATGCAGGTCACCGAACCCGGCGCGTACGCGCTGAAGGTCCGCTGACGACGCCGTGACCCGCGACGATTCTCCCGCGGAGACGGATACGGACGCGGACGCAGCTGCGAACGCAAACGCTGATACGAACGGAGCGGCGTCGACTCCCGATATCGACGATCAGCTACTGGTTCTGCCCGACGACCTCCGCCACGAACTCAAGGAGCCGATGGGACCGGTCGAGACCGACGCTGACCGGCTCCTCAAGGACGTCGACGGGCCGCTGATCGCCGTCGGAGACGTCGTCACCTACCACTTCCTGCGGGCGGGTCGCCCGCCGGACGTCGCGCTCGTCGACGAGCGGACCAAGCGGTCTGCCGTCGACGAGGAGATCCGCGAGACCGTCACCGAGGGGACGACCGTCGAGGTCGTCAACCCGCCCGCTGAGATCTCGCAGGCGGTCGTCGAGGCCCTCCTCGAGGGGCTGGCCAGCGACGAACCGACCACGATCCTCGTCGAGGGTGAGGAAGATCTGGTCGCTCTGCCGGCGATCGTCGCCGCTCCCGAGGGCGCGAGCGTCGTCTACGGCCAGCCCGACGAGGGGATGGTTCACGTAAAAGTCACCGAGGAACACCAGCAGGACATGCGGGCGCTGCTCGACCGGTTCGAGGGCGACATCGATCGCTTTTGGGAACTACTCGAGGCGTCCGGCGGCTAGGTCTCGTAGGGTCCAATCCCCGTCCGCTCTCTCGCCGTCCGATAGCCGGTACGGTATCCGCAATCCGCCTAGTATCGTAAAACTGACTGGTCTCAGACACCGGTCACTGAGCCGAGTACCAAATATCGCCGGGTGTGAGCGCTTATACTTCTGATCTCCTATATTCAGCTATCGTGGAAGAGAGCATCTCCGGATTCAAAGTAGGCGGTGACTGGGGGACGGTAGTCGAACACGGAGAGCGAATCACCCAGGCGCTTCGAGAACTCGATGTCGAAAACGACGACGGAGACGACGGTCGATTCGCCGCCGCGTTCGACGAGTGGAACGAGTGGCGCCCGAAGGCCCACGAGGACTTCGAGCGAGACGTCAAAGAGAAGACCGCCGAACAGGCGAGCGTCGACGAAGGCGAAGGCGAGCGAGAGGGGGCAGAACCCGACGAGGACCTACAGGCCGCCGGCGAGAAGCTGTCGGCGTCGTACGCGGCGCTCGAGGACCGTGAGGTCGACGAGGCGGTCGAGAACGGAACCGAGGCGCTCGACCGCGCGGCGCGAGCGGCCGACTCGGTGAGCCGAAAAGCGGTTCGAACCGTCGAGAAGAGCGTCTACCGACACGTCATGACGCAGCTCGCGCCGTGTTACTTCGACAACGAACTCGTCAGCGCCAACGTCCAGCGGCCGCTCGCCGACGACGGGGACGGGTTCGGCTTCGAGGTGAACGTCAACGACGACCGACTCAAGGCGGAGGTCTCGACCGTCCTCTCGCGGTACGAGGACGAGGTCGATCGCTGGCACGTCGACGTCGAGAAGAACACCGAGTCCCTCGAAGCGATCGAAGGCGCCGAGGTTCCGCCGGAACTCGGCGATCAGTCGCGCTCGACGACGACCTGAGCGATCCGCCTCCGCGCGGTGAAAGCCGATCGACGCACCACCGAGAAATCGGTGCACGGGGCCGCCGGTCACTCGACAACCGTGTGCTCGAGCGTGCCGATCCCCTCGATCTCGAGTTCGACGGTCGACCCATTCTCGAGGAACGTCCCCAGTTCGAGCCCGCAGCCCTCGCCGACGGTGCCGCTGCCGATGACGTCGCCCGGATGCAGCGTCTCGGACTGCGAGACGTGTTCGATGATGTCCGCGAAGGAGTGGTACATCTCGTCGACCGTCCCCTCCGACCAGACCTCGCCGTCGACGCGGGCGGTCATCGGCGACTCGAGGACGTCGATGTCGTCTGCGGGCACGACATAGGGGCCGAGACCGTTCGCGAAGTCCTTTCCCTTCGCCGGACCCAGTCGACCCTCCATCTCCTCGCCCTGGATGTCGCGGGCGCTGAAGTCGTTGAAGACGGTGTAGCCGGCGATGTGCTCCGCTGCACGTTCGGCGTCGATGTCCCGACCCCGCTTTCCGATCACGGCCGCGATCTCGAGTTCGTAGTCCATGATGGAGGAATACGCGGGCCACTGGATCGTCTCGCCGGGCGCGACGACGCTGTCGGCGTTGCCCTTGTAGTAGACCGGCAACTCGTACCAGACGTCGGCGATCTCGCCGTCCATGCTGTTCTGCACGTGCTCCTCGATGGCCATGAAGTCCCGCAGCGAGTTGGGACGAGGTAGGGGCGCGAGCAGGTCGTACTCGTCGGGTTCGTATCGGAGTTTCGCGCCGCCGGGTCCGCGTTCGGCGTCCGTCTCGGCGGCGTACTCGAGCGCTTCTCGTGCGTCTTCGATCGCACGATCGCCGCGCTCTACAAAGGCGATCATCTCCGGCGGGACGTGGGCGCGCGCGAGGTCGGCGGGCGCGGGTTCGCCCTCGGCCTCGAGGGCGGCGCCGTAGGCGGCGGTGAGATCGACCAGCGTCGCCGCTCGCGCAGGCGCGTCCTCATCCTCGGTCGCTTCGGCGACGGCCCCGATGCGCTCGACGGGACCGACGGGAGTCTCGACCTCGAAGGTCGCGAGTTTCATGCCGTCTCACCTCCGCTCTCGGTGACGTCGCTGTCGGCCTCGCGTTCGCCGTCCGCACCGTCTTCGACGAAGGCGACGGGCCGCACCCAGCCCGCGCTGCCGTTCTCGATCTTGATCGGGAAGGCGACGATCGGAACGTCTGTCTTCCGCGGGAGTTCGTCGAGGTTCGCCATCTTCTCGATCTGGCAGTACTCGACCTCGCGGCCGGCGAAGTGAGCGGGCCACAGCTCCGACTCGTCGCCGGACTCGACGTACCGCCGACCCATCTCGGTGAACGGCTTGTCGAAGCCGTAGGCGTCGGTTCCGATCACCGTCACTCCCTGATCGACGAGGAACTTCGTTCCCTCGGCGCTCATGCCGGGGAACTGCGTGAGATACTCGGGCGTGCCCCACAGCTCGTCGGCGCCGGTCTGGATCAGAACGATCTCGCTCGGCGAGAGGTCGTGGTTCAGGTCGTCGAGGGCCGTCTCGAGATCGGCGACGTCGATCTCCTCGCCCGCGTCCTTCTCGCGGAAGTCGAGGACGACCGCGTTCCCTCGACACCACTCCAGCGGGATCTCCTCGATCGTCTTCGCCGGTTCGCCGTCGACTTCCGGGCCGTAGTGCCACGGAGCGTCGAGGTGGGTGCCCGCATGCGGGATGACCTCGAGGTCCTCCCACGCGAGTCCCATCCCCGCCGGGAAATCCTCGGCGTCGACGTCGTGGCCCAGCTCCCGGAGGTTCTCGGCGAGCCGTTCGGCGCCGGCCTCGTGGTCGAAGGCGTCGATCGACGGCGGCATCGGTTCGCTCGGCGGCCCATCCTCGAGACCGATGCTCAGGTCGATCAGCGTGGCATCGTCGGATGTCAACAATCCGCTCATAGTAGCCACGATTCCGACCTCCTATTTGAAAGTGACCCGGTAGCTAACGGTCACCGTCGTCGATCACTGACCGTCGAGCGAATCTCGAGAAGCTATTTACCGCCCGCCGTGAACGTGCCCGATATGTACGATTTCGTCGTCGTCGGCGTCGGCCCGCCGGGGGCTCGGTTCGCCCGCCGGGCCGCCGAGGAGGGGTACGACGTGCTCGCCCTCGAGAAGGGGCAGATCGGCGAGCCGCTGGCCTGTTCCGGCCACGTGAGCACGGACGTCTGGGAGTTCACGGGCGAGGGCGCTCGCGAGGAACTGTTCCAGAACGAAGTCTACGGCGCGCGGTTCCACGTCGGCGGACCGCGAAGCGAGGCCTACCCCTTCTACAAGCAAGAGGTCGCCTCGAACGTCATCGACCGCGTGGGCCTGGACCGCCACCTCGCGGACCTCGCACGCGAGGCGGGCGCGGACGTCCGCGAGAAGCACACGGTCACCGAGCTCACGGAGCACCGCGACCGCGTGGAACTCGTCGCCAACGGCCCCGACGGCACCCTCGAGTTCGAGGCGAAGATGGTCGCCGGCTGCGACGGGCCGCGCTCCCGCGTCCGAGACGAACTCGGGCTGCCCGAACCCGAGGAGCTGCTCCACGGCGTCCTCGCCTTCTCCGACGAGGAGGACCATCAGGACTTCGTCGACGTCCACCTCACCGCGCCGACGTTCTTCGCGTGGCGCATCCCGCGGGGCGAGGCCGGCGTCGAGTACGGACTCGCGGCGCCGCCGGGCGTTCAGGTGACCAAGCACTTCGAAGAGCTGATCGACGGCTACGAGATCGACGTCTCCCACCGCTGTTCGGGCGCGATTCCGATCGGACCGCCGGACCGCGTCACGAGCCGTCGGGCGTTCCTGATCGGCGACGCGGCCGCCCAGACCAAGCCGTTCACCGGCGGCGGCATCCTCTATAGCATGACCAGTGCCGACTACGCCGTCCGCGAGATCGACCCCGACCGGCCGACGACGCTCGCGGCCTACGAACGCGCCTGGCGCGAGGACCTAGAGCGCGAGCAGCGACTCGGTCACTGGCTCCGCCGGGCCTACTCGCTCCCGGAACCCGTCCAACACGTCGGCCTCGGCGCGCTCTCCGGGGAGATCGGCGTCCACATGGACCGCCCGACGTCGCTCGTCTCGCCGTCGCACCTGCGGGCACTGCTCTCGCGGCTTCGGTGAGTCGCGGGCTCCGTCCACGTTGTGGTTTTCAGTTCTCTCGTGTCCCTCGAGACGATACGAACAGCGTGCGGCGGCGCGCGCTGTAGACGGTCCGAGCGAAGGCGAGGAGCGTCAACGACATCGTGCGAGGTCTTCACGAGTAGTGCGAGACCGGCGGTCTCGCATACCATGCGAACGGGCCGTACGAGGCGGTTTCACCGCCTCAAATTCGCGGCGCTGCACGCCGCGCATGGCCCGTGAGCAGACGTAGCGAGTGACGGCTCGGAAGACGCGAAGCGTCTTCCGGTGGATGAGCGAACGAGCCTGCGAGTGACCGTTAGCGCGGAACCGACGGTCCCGCGAACCGTGCGAACGGATGCTTCGCATCCGTGAGCAGAAATCGGTTGGGGAGGACGAGACGATTCCCTGTTGCCAGGAGTAGCAGAACACTTCTCGAGTCCATTCAAGACACACCGCAGCCGAGTACCACATTCGAAGGAGTGTGACTGAAGATACGCGTTCTGCTACCGTGGCGACGGGGATTTCCACACCCTCCCCAACCGATTCGCTCCCTTCGGTCGCTCATCCCTCGCACGATGGCATCGATCGGCCCTCACTGTCGTTCGGACACGATCGACAGCGCGCGCCGGGTGGTCGTTCCACGAGTTGTAGACCGCGTCACTGAGCGAGTCCGATCGACTGGATCGGAGTTCCGTGAGAGCGGAACCGCTAACCGGATCGAGAGTCGCAGCCGATAGACCGAAGGCGTCCCTCCGGCTACGCCCAGTAGATGACGGGCCGGGAGACCGACGCGATCGAGTACGTCACAAGCGCACTCGAGCGCCTCGGAATTATCGACGCCGAGCGGTTCCGGCCGACCGTCGACCTCGCGTGGCCTCGGATCGTCACTGGCTTCGCGATCATGTCCAAGCAGACGGCGGACCTCGCGATGGTCGGCATCGCGGTCGGCACGGCCGGCACCGCGGGGCTGGCGTACGCGCTCGCCTTCTGGGAGATCGTCACGATGCTCGGCCTCGGACTCGCGGGCGGCACCATCAGCCTCGTCTCGCAGAACTACGGCGGCGAGGAGACCGGCCGCGCCTCGCTGGTGGTCACCCAGAGCGTCCTGTTGGCCGTCGGGATCGCGCTCCCGCTCGCGGCCGCGTTTCTGCTCTTTGCCGACCCGCTGATCGGGCTGTTCGACGCCGAGCCGGAATCGATCGCACACGGCGCGACCTACCTGACCTTCGTCGCGCCGGCGGTCCTGTTCGAACTGCTCAACCTGATCGCCAGTCGCACCTACACCGGCGTCGGCGACACGTTCACGGAGATGGTCGCCCGCGCGGGCGGCGCCGCGCTCAATATCCTCATCAGCGGCCTGCTCATCTTCGGGTTCGGTCTGGGCGTCGCCGGCGCGGCGATCGGCACCACGCTCTCGACGGGGTTCGTGACGGTCGTCCTCGCGTGGGGAATGGTCGGCCGATCCTACGGCGTCCTCGGGATGGAGTCCAGCCCGGTTCCGCTCGCGCGATCGGGACCGTGGCTCGAGCCGACGCTGCTGGCCCAGATCGTCGAGATCTCCGCGCCGGAGATCGGCCGCCGGCTCGCCCAGGGGATCGTCGTCTTCCCGCTGCTGTGGGTGGCCGGCTCCTTCGGACCGGTAGTCGTCACCGCCCTCGAGGTCGGCCGGCGGGTGCGCGCGCTGATCAACAGCGTCAACTGGGGGCTCTCGCTGGCCGCGAGTTCGCTGGTCGGCCAGCGACTCGGCGCGAACGACGAGGACGGGGCCGACGCCTACGGCACGGGGATCATCCGGCTCTCGGCGCTCTGTTACGCGGCGATCGCCGTTCTGGTCGTCGTCTTCGCGGAGCCGATCGCGAGCCTGTTCGTGGGACCGGACGGACGCGCGCTCGCGGGCGCGTTCGTCGCCGTCGGCGCCGTCAGTTCGATCGGCTTCAGCATCGACGGCGCCGCCTCCGGCGCGCTGCTTGGCGCCGGTGACACCCGGTGGCCGTTCGTCGCCTCGCTGGTCGGCCGCTACGGCTTCGCCCTGCCGGCGGCCGCGCTGGGGCTGGTGACCGCGCTGGACATCACGGGCCTCTATCTCGCCTTGCTGCTCGAGACCGCCGTCCCCGGCGGGATCAACTACTGGCTGTTCCACAGCGGCCGCTGGAAGGTCGTGAGTCGGCGGTACCGACCGTCGTCCGAAGCGAGCTGACGCCGATGACAGTGCCGATGCAGTCGAGGACTGTCGCGGAAAACGCAGCCGTCAGTCGGCCGCGGTTCGCGGCGCGACGGTCCCGGTCGTTCCGAACAGGTTCGTCGGATCGTACTCGGTCTTGAGGTCGACCAGCCGCTCGTAGTTGTCCCCGAAGCGCCGTTCGACGGGATCCTCGTTCAGACCTGGGAAGTTTCCGTATCGGCCGGACGCGACCGGCAGCCGCTCGACCTCGGCGAAGGCGGCCCGCGCCCAGTCGACGTTCGCGTCGTCCCCGGACGGGTCCTCCCAGTTCGCTTCGATGGTGAGCATGTACGGCTTGTCGCGGTGTCGGAACGCGGTCGCGTCCGGCGGCACCTCGCCGACCGCGCCGTCGAGGTGCCAGAGGTCGATCGTCGAGAGCGCCGACGGCGTCGACTCGTTGTACCGGAGCATGACGTCGACGACCTCGTCGGTCACGTCGGTGAGGTAGATCGACTTCCAGTAGTACCGGAGGCCGTCGGGATAGTCCTCGTCGAGCATCGACTGCAGGGCGACGTACGGCATCGTGCCGCTGAGATCGGCGATGGGCGTCGCGCTCTCCCGGAGCGCCCCGAAGACCTCGTCGGCGTCCTCGAGGTCGCCGCGGTAGGAGCCGAGCATGGCGACCGCGGGCTCGCCCCACGTCTCCTCGGGGAACTCCTCGAGGGCGGGCACGTGCGCGGCGAAGGCGAGCACGCCCGCCTCGCGGGGTGCGTCGGCGGTCCACTCGAGGTAGCGATCCATCACGGCGGCCGCGTCGTCGGCGTGGAACCAGACGAAGAAGGCGTACACCTCGGGACCAACCTCGTGGAGCTCGAACTCGAAGGACGTGACGACGCCGAGAGCGCCACCGCCGCCGCGGAGACCCCAGAACAGATCCGCGTTCCGTTCGGCGCTGGCGGTGCGAACCTGCCCGTCCGCGGTCACGACGTCGACGCTACGGAGGTTGTCCAGTGCCAGCCCGTACTGCCGGCTCAGGTGGCCGTAGCCGCCGTTGAGCGTCAGCCCGGCGACGCCCGTCTGCGAGACGGCGCCGAGCGCCGTCGCGAGGCCGAACAGTTGCGTCTCGCGGTCGACGTCCCCGAGCGTCGCGCCGCCCTCGACGCGGACCGTCCGCTCCTCGGAATCGACGCGGACGGCGTTCATCGGCGTCAGGTCGACGACGAGGCCGCCGTCGCAGACAGCCGTTCCGGCGACGTTGTGGCCGCCGCCCCGAACCGCGAGCGGGAGCCCCTGCTCGCGGGCGAACGTCACGGCCGCAACGACATCGGCGACGCCGGTACAGCGGGCGACGATCGCCGGATACCGGTCGATCATCCCGTTCCAGACCTGCCGTTCCCGTCCGTACTCCGGGTCCGCCGGAAGGACGACGTCGCCGGCGAACTCGGCGTCGAACGATCGAACCGCACCGCCCGGGACGTTTGCGAGCGCTTCCTCACCGGGTGTTTTGTGCACTGTTCCCATGGTACACGATACGCCGTCTGCGACGATAAGCTAGTTTGGCCGTTTACACGACGGTCAACCGCCCGGATATGACGGTCGGGCGCCGTCCGAAACTGCGGAGCCAACGCTCGGATCACGGCCGTCCGACGCGCTTCTCGAGACTGTTCCCGTGGGGATCATATCTTAATTATTAATTATGTGCATCTATATCGCCGCCGGTGACCTATGGGTACTGAGGGACGATGGCAGTAACGACCACACCCGTAGACGACGGTGCAATAGACGGATTCGGCGAGGGGCTTCGCGGCGACCTGCTCCGACCGGAGGATCCGAACTACGACGACGCCAGAGCGATCTGGAACGGCATGATCGACCGGTATCCGACGGCCATCGTCCGCGCGATGGGCGTGTCGGACGTGATCGCGACGGTGGACTTCGCCCGCGAACACGACGTGCTGCTGGCGATCCGCGGTGGCGGCCACAACATCGCCGGCAACGCGGTCTGCGACGACGGTCTGCTGCTCGACCTCTCGCGGCTGCGATCGGTTCGCGTCGACCCCGAACGGAAGACGGCTCGAGTCGAGCCCGGTGCGACGCTCGCCGATTTCGACCACGAGGCGCAGGCGTTCGGACTCGCGACCCCTCTGGGAATCAACTCGACGACCGGCGTGGCCGGGCTGACGCTCGGCGGTGGATTCGGCTGGCTCACCCGGAGGTACGGCATGACCGTGGATAACCTGCGATCGGTCGACGTCGTCACGGCGGACGGCGAACTCCGTCACGCCAGCGAAACGGAGAACCCGGATCTCTTCTGGGGAATTCGCGGCGGCGGCGGCAACTTCGGCGTCGTCACGTCCTTCGAGTTCGAGCTCCACGAAGTCGGTCCGGAGGTGCTCACCGGAATGGTCGTCTACCGCGGCGAGGACGCCCCGGACGTCCTCCGACACGTGCGTGACTTCAACGAGGACGCGCCGGACGAATCGACCGTCTGGGTCGTCCTCCGCAAGGCGCCGCCGCTCCCGTTTCTGCCGGAGCACATCCACGGCGAGGACGTGATCGTGGTGGTGCCGTTCTATGCCGGCGACATCACCGAGGGCGAAGCGGTGCTGGCCCCGATTCGGGAGTACGGTGACCCGGTCGCCGACGTCGTCGGCCCACACCGATACGCCGAGTTCCAACAGGCGTTCGACCCGCTGCTCACCGAAGGGGCCCGAAACTACTGGAAGTCACACAACTTCAGTACGATTCCGGACGAGGCGATCGATACCGTCGTCGAGTACGCGCGGAACCTGCCGACGGCCCAATCCGAAATCTTCTTTGGACAGATCGGCGGCGCGATGGGGCGGGTTCCAGCGGACGCGACGGCCTTCCCCCACCGCGACGCGGAGTACGGGATGAACGTCCACACGCGCTGGGAGGACCCCGCGATGGACGACCAGTGTATCGCTTGGTCCAGAGAGTTCTTCGACGCCATGGCGCCGTACGCGACCGGCGGCGTCTACGTGAACTTCATCAGCGAGCGCGAAGGCGAGGAGAACCTCGGCTACGGTGAGAACTACGACCGACTGGTCGACGTGAAGACGGCGTACGATCCGGAGAACCTGTTCCGGATGAACCAGAACGTCGAACCGGCCGTCTAACGGACTCGACGGCCGCAGTTCCGGATCGCCGCCGGGTCGGTGAGAAGCGGCGTTACTCGAGGACGGGCAGTCCGTTCGCTTCGAGGTAGGTGAACAGGCGCGTAAGCGCGAGTCCGACGGCGACGATCCCGACGGTTACGATTGCGACTGTGACGACGTCCTCGGGGACGCCGATCGACGCGGTCAGCAGCGACGCCGCGAACGCGAGGGCGAGGACGGTCGTCAGTGCCGAGAGCGTCTCGCAACTCAGCGTCGTCCACGTCGACCGCTGGACGTATCGATTCTGGACGGCGTTACGTTCCATGGTAAATTGTTAGAACTCCATCACCATAAGTCCTCACCACCTACCTCTCGCTCCGGATCTCTGGAAAGTAGTAGAAAACTTACATCTATTATCCCCCGACACCGTCGTGGGGTATGGACGAGCCAGTAGCGTCGACGGACGGGGGAAGCGACGACGGGTTCGACGGCGACGAACTCGGAGTCGGAATCGCGATCGGGCTGTCGATCGGTGTC
This sequence comes from Haloterrigena turkmenica DSM 5511, assembly GCF_000025325.1. Classification (NCBI taxonomy): domain Archaea; kingdom Methanobacteriati; phylum Methanobacteriota; class Halobacteria; order Halobacteriales; family Natrialbaceae; genus Haloterrigena; species Haloterrigena turkmenica. The sequence continues at coordinate 3,568,765 of NC_013743.1, forward strand.
GCTATCGGCGTCGCGACCGACGATCTCGGACTCTGGATTCCGGTCGGCGTCGCGCTCGGCGTTGCGCTGGGGGCGGGATTGGGCGGACGCGAGTGAGTCACGTCCCGTCGGCGGTCCGAATCGTCACCCGCTGAGCGTCGGTGTCGTCGTCCTCGCCGCGCTCCTCGGAGACGATGTACTGCACCTCGACGATCAGGGAGTCGTCGCTGTGGGGTTCGATCTCCTCGTAGAGCCGATCCGCCAGCCCCGACTCCGGTTCCGGATTCCGAGTGGTGACCGTGACGACGACCCGCTCGACCGACTGGATCGGGTAGTCGCCGTCGAGTTCGACCGCGACGTCGTCCGACTCGAGGCCGTCGTACTGCGGTTCCGCGAGCACCGCCTCGACCTCCTCTTCGGCCGCCGACTCGAGTTCGGTCGTGTGGAACTCGAGCAGGGTGACGCCGGCCAGCGGCGCCGCGAGCACCAGCAGTCCGACGCCGAAGATCGCCGCGTAGGTGTAGGTCGGCGTCCGCGTGGGTGAGACCTCGAACAGTCCCTGGGGGCGGTAGCCGGCGATCCAGAGCGTGGCCAGCGCGGCGAGGTTGATCGACAGGAGGTTGACGATCACGAGGACGGCGGCGCCGATCGCCGCGCCGTACATCCCCCAGGCGACCGTGATCCCGACCGCGGCCGACGGCGGAATGAGCGCCGCGGCGATCATGACGCCGACGATGGCCTCCGAGAACCCCCGCGTGAGACTCAGGATACCGGCGATCCCGGCGCCCAGCGCGACCGCGAGCGAGAACAGGTTGGGCGCGACCCGCTCCTCGAGTTCGGTGGCGACGACGATGTCGACCCCCGCGGGCTCGAGGCCGGCGAACCGAGCGAGCGTCGCGAGGGCGATCGAGGCGACGACGACCATCGCCACGCCGACGATCTGGTACCTGAAGCCGGTCGACTTGAGGCGAGCGTCGCCGGTGACGATGCCGACGTTGGCGGCGAGCGCGGGTCCGAGTAGGGGCGCGATGACCATCGCGCCGATCACGACCGCCGGCGAGTCGGCCAGCAGCCCGGCAGTGGCGACGACGGCGCTGATCAGCAGCATGACGGTGTAGATCGAAAACGGGGGCGTCAGTTCGTCGGCCTTCGTGCGCAACACCTGCCTCGAGGTGCGCGCGCCCAGCTGGCCGCCCCGACTGTACCGGTCCCGGAGCGTCGAGAACTGCTCGGAGAGGACCGTCTCCGCGTTGATCACGACGACGCTGGCCTCGTCGCCGATCCCCGCCCGCTTCAACCGGTCGAGCAGCGGTTCGACGGCCCGCGTCGGGACCGGAAACCGGACGACGGCGGCGTACCCCCGACCGCTGGTCTCGTCGCTGACGACGTAGTCGATTCCCTCGTCCTCGAGGATCTCGAGGACGACCTCCCGCTTCCCCTCGGGCACCGTTACCTCCAGATATCGCATACGGTGGCCACAGCGAATTCGTAGAAAGTAGTACGGGCGGCAGGAGACGGGGAGGCGGGGACGGGAGGGTGAGCGAGACCGCAGCGACTCGTGCGAACGGCGTCAGTGGTCGGTACCGACGATCCCGCAGGCGATGGCGTCCGGATCGCGGATCTCCTCGGCCTCGACCGCGTCCGGATCCAGCAGGAGGATCGTGTCATCGGGCATCTCGTCTTCGACCTGAACCGCCTGTCCCAGAACGTCCTCGAGCTCGTCGACGTCGTCGATGTCGAACTCGCGCTCGACGAGCAGTTCGGCGTTAGCCCGCGAGAGGACGAAGACCAGGTCGCCCGGCGCGGTCCCCTCGCTTTCCTCCGCCTCGAGCAACTCGGACAGCGCGTCGGCGGTGACGCCCTCGAGCGAGCGGATGGTCACGCGCTCGGTGTCGGAGCCGGGCGCGTTGTCCGACTGGGTGCGCAGGCGCGCAGCCAGTTCCTCGAAGTCGGTGGCGGCGTCGATCGGGGTATCGCTACTCGAGCCCATACGGGAGCGACAGTCCCGCCGGTCTTGAGGGTGGGGCTGGCCAGTTCCGGCCGCGACAGCCGCGATCGACGCCGCCGAACGCGGTCGGAAGCGACGTGTCAGGAACGGCGCGTCCCGATAGCGATCATCCAGAACGACCCGATGGTGACGACGAACGTGAGAGCGACGGCGAGGGCGAAGCCGTTGGTGTACGCGACGCTCGCGGTCCCGAGCGGCGGCATCGCCAGCGCGCTGGTTCCGATGGCGACGTTGAACGTGCCGACGATGGCGGTCCCCCTGTCGGCGCCGTAGATCCCCATCAACAGCGGGATGTACAGCGTCGCCGTCCCGCCCAGCCCGATTCCGAGCAGGAAGACGCCGACGGCGAGCACCGGGAACTGCGGGGCGAAGAGCAGCAGGACGCCGGCGGCCGCGGACGCGAGCGAGGCGAGAAACGCCCGTCTGGCTCCGGCCCTATCGGCGAGGTACCCGCCACCGATCCGCGAAATGATGCTGACGCCGCCGACGAGTCCGAACGCCGTCGAGGCCCCGGCGGCCGTCAGGCCGCGGGCGGCGAAGAGATCGACCGCGAACGCGGCGAGCAGCTGGTACCACGAGAACGCGAGCGCGATGCCGACGAACAGCAGTTGGAACGTCCGCGTCCCGGCCAGCCGTCCGATCCACTCGAGGACGTCGCCGCTCGTCTCCGTCGCGCCGTCCGTCCACGGCGGGCGTCGGCACGCGATCCCCGCGAGGAGGAACGCGACCGCGGTCGCCGCCATGACGGCGGCGAACCCCTGACGGACGCCCAAGCGCGCGATAACGGCCTGCCAGACCGGCGGCAGGAGGGCCAGTCCCAGCCCGTTGCCGACGAAGATCAGCCCCGTCGCGGCGCCCCGTCGCTCGTCGAACCAGCGCGGGACGATCGACGCGAGCAGGACGTACACCGTCCCGAGCGCGAGACCGAGCAGCGCGAACACGAGGCACAGACCAAGATACGACCCCGTGAAGAACAGCGCGGGCGCGATCGCAGCGGTGACGGCCGCACAAGCGAGGATCACCGGACGGGCCGGCAACCGCGCGGCGAAGACGCCGACCGCGCCGGCGCCGATGAAGAAGGTAAACAGCATGATCGAGAAGACCGTCGAGAGCGCGACTGGCGAGACGGCAAAGGTCTCGCTGAACGGCTGTCGGAAGATGCCGTAAGAAAACGGCGTGCCGAACGTGAACACCATGCCGATCGCGCCGGCGACCGCCACGAGCCAACTCCGTCGGCTATCGGGCCGCTCCGTCTCGTCGTTCGTCACGTCGAGTCGTACCCCTCCGCCCGGCGAAAACGTTCTGTTTCGAATCGCGTGCGAGGCGGCGCGACTCGGCGATCAGGTTACTGGTACTCGGGAAGGCGATCGGACCGGTCGGAGCCGTCGACGAACGGCAACTCGGTCACCGTCGCGGACACCTCCTCGCCGCCGACGCGGACCGTCAAGTCCTCGCTCTCGAGGCCGTAGTCGACGACGGCCAGCGCGATGACGGCCTCGAGCAGCGGGCTCTCGCCGGCGCGGGTCACCTCGCCGACGGTGGCGTCGCCGTCGAAGACGGCCGCCTCAGCGTCGGGAACCGCTGGCGCCCCGTCCTCGTCGTCCTCGCCGTCGCTCGCGGCGCCCTCGAGCGTCAGCCCGACCAGTTTCCGGCTGGGCTGACCGCGGTTCTCGACGCGGGAGACGACCTCTTGGCCGACATAACAGCCCTTCTCCCAGTCTAAGGCGTTGCGCAGGCCGAGCACGTTCGGGAGCGTCCCCTCGAGTTCCGTCTCGAAGAGGGGGGAGCCGGCCTCGAGCGCGAGACTCTCGAAAGTGCGGTAGCCGAAGGGGGCGGCGTTGAGTCCCTGGGTCTCGAGAATGTCGTAGACGTCCTCGGCGGCGTCGGCCGCACAGATCACTTCGTAGCTCTCCTCGCCGGTCAGCGCGTCGGTGCGGATGACGGTCACGCCCTCGTCTCCCATCGTCCCGCGGACGAACGAGTAGCGCTCGTCGGGCGAGGCGGCGCCGTTGAGGACGCTGGCGACCTTCTCGGTGGCCGTCGGGCCGTGGATGCCGAAAATCGCGTAGTCGTCGGTCGCCAGCCGAATGTCGACGTCCTGAATGAAGACCTTCTCGGACCAGTCCTCGACCAGCGGTTCGGCCTCGGAGGGCGGCGTGAAGAGGAGCAGTCGCTCGCCCGCGTTGTAGACGTAGAGTTCGATCTCGACCCCGCCCTGCGGGTCGAGGACGAGCGCGTAACAGCCCCGGCCGTCTTCGGCCGGCACGCGGTTCGAGACGACGTTATCGACGTACTCGAGTCGATCGTCGCCCTCGACCACGACGACGCCGTAGGCCATCTCGATCAGGCCGACGCCGTTGCGGACCGCCCGGTGGGCCCGTTCCGGGCGGCCGAAGTGTTCGACGATCGTTCGGCCGTCGCGCTCGCCGAACGCGGCCCCGTGCTCCGAATGAATCGCCTCGATAACGGTCATACGGGTGTACAGGTGCCTGCGCCTCTCAGGCGTTTCGATTCAAAAGGGGAATCGATCGCGAAGCCACTCGCCGATCGTCTGGTCGTCGTCCTCGTCGGTCGGCGCCTCGGGGATGACCTGCTCGTCGGGCTTGATCACGGTCTCGCTGCTCCCGGATTCGACGACGATCAGCCCGTCCTCCTTGAGCGTCGAGAGCGCCGTCTCGAGTTCGTCGATATCGACTTCGACCGCCGCCCGGAGTTCGAAGACGCTCATCCCCTCGTCGGCCCGATCGACGAGCGCGTCGAGTACCGCCACCTGCGTCCTCGTTCGGTCCCGGTACTCCCGCTTTGCTCTCATTCGTCGGCGTATTCGACGACCGGGGATTTGACGTTTGTCGTTGCTCGGTCGATGAGCGGAGTGAGATCGTCCGCGCGCCGATCGGTTGCGTCGCCGTCACGATCGGGTTCCCAGAGGCAGCACGTTTTTTATGTGATGACTGGGTACGGTGAGACAATGGCCCTTCGATGTTCGTTGCTCGGACACGACTACGGAGACCCCGAAGTCGAACGCGAGCGCGAAGAACGGGGCAGCGAGGTCGTCGTAACCGTCCAGGAGTTCGAAGAGTGTGCCCGCTGTGGCGACCGAAACGTCCTCAGCGAGAACACGGAGGTCACGAGCCTCTCCGCTGCGACGGACGCCGATTCGCTCCCCCCCGAGCCCGAACCCGAGACAGCGATACCCGACAGCGACGCCGAGACTGTCGAACCACCGACCGGCGCGGCCGACGAGGTCGGCACCGAGGTCGCCTTCGGCGACGACGCTGACGACGACTTCATCGACGCCGAGGCGGCCGAACCGGCGGCCGCCGCGGACGAATCGACCGACGACTTCGACGTGCCGACCGACGAGAACGGCGACCCCGTGACCGACGACGGCGAGATCCTCGACGACGATGACGACAACCGCGTCCCCGCCGACCGCGAGCGCGACCACGGCGAGTGGCCCGACTCCGACGACGTCGGTCCGCCCGTCGGAAGCGAGAACGAGCCCTCGGGGTGGCCCGACTCCGACGAGGGCGGCGACCGCGAGGACGACCCCGACGTCCCGATCGACGCCGAACTCGAGGACCCGGTCAAACCCGACGAGACGGTGACCGACGACGCGGTCGTCCTCGAGGACGACACCGGAACCGTCTCCGGCGGACGCGGCGAGTCGACCGCGGCGGCCGACGCCAGATCCGTGACCGCGGAGCCGCCGAACGCACCCGAAACGCAGGGGTCGCCTGACGCGGGCCCGGCGACGGACCGCGAGTCGGCCGAGAGCGGAGCCGCGTCGGGCAGCGGAATCGAACGTGCGGGGTCGGCGCCGACGCCCAGCCAGAGCGACGGACCGCTCGAGGACGTCCTGACCGAGTTCTACTGTCCCCGGTGTGACTACGTCTCGGACGGCAACCGAGGGTCCCTGCGCGCCGGCGACATCTGTCCCGACTGCCGAAAGGGATACCTCGGCGAACGGGAACGCCGCTGACAGGTCCGCCCGACTCCGCGGCCGCGACACAGAGCGCGCGCTCGTCACTGTTCTCGAGGCGCGTGTTGGCTGGTCGGTACGTCGGCTATGAAAAGAGGTAAACACTCCGCCGTGTATCTCCAATCCATGAAGGAGTACAAGATGCGACGCGGTGAGTATCTCGAGGAGCGAATCCCCGATATGGAGTCGACGGTCGAGGAGTACTTCGGCCCCATCACGGGGACCGAGGAGTACAAGGGGAGCGATCTCTACGTCATCGGCGAACCCGACAACCCCGTCTTCGAGAAGATCGTCGTCGGAACCGTCGAGTACTCCGGGAAGAAGGACAAACTCGGCGTCGAGTTCTACGAGCGCGATCCGACCGAACTCGGCCCCGAAGAGCTCGAGGCCGCCGCCGACGCCGTCGACATCAAAAACGACTTCCTGCTCGAGGCGACCGCCCGGGACGCCAAGGCCCGCCGCGACTCGATGAAACGGTCCGTCGAAGACGATCCGGATCACGACTTCTAAGGCTTCACAGCGGCAGTAGAACACCGCTCGAGGGAGAGCCGCCGTCTCGTGACGAGGTCGAGAGCGACGACTAGTCGCGCTCCTCGCGTCGTTCGTGAATGTTGACCAGCCCGGCGCCGGAGCTCCGGCTGACGATATCGACGACGTCACCGACCTCGACCGCGTTGAATTCCTCGCGGACGAGCGTCGTCTCCCGACAGTCGTCGCCGTCCAGCGCGCAGGCGCGAATTCGGTACTCGACGATCTCGTACTCGGCTTCGAGTCGATCGGCCATCGAGTCGGGGACGACCAGCGGCTCGTCGGGGTCGATCTCGTCGGCGATCGCCTCGTGGGGGTCGTCGTAGGCGACCCCCTCGTCTGGATCGTAGCGTCGCACGACCGCGTCGATCGGCTCCTCGCCGTCCCACGGGTGGAGCCGAACAAATTTCCGCGTGATCTCGACGCGATCGGCGATCCCGAGGCGGGTCGCACACCCCGCGAGCGCGATCGACGGCACCGCGGCGAGCAACGCGCGTCGGTTCACTACTCAGAGGGTATTCGGAGGACCCTCGAGTAGCTTTCGCCGGCAGTGGGAGACGACGCTTCGAAACGGCTATTGTCGGCCCGTCAAATCTCCGGATAATGGATTTCGTTTCGTTCCTGACGGCGACGCTCGTCGCCCACTTCGGGTTCGCGATCTTCGTCGCCGGCCACGCCGCGCTGACCGACCGCGATGCCGGCTACTGGCCGTATCTGACGCTCGCGCTGGGCATCGCGGGGCTGGCCGGCTACTTCTTTTACGACGGCGAACAGTAGTCTCGAGCTCTCGAGTTGCGCCTCGAGGACGAAACGCAGGGAGAGCAGAAACGAGGCGCGTCTGATTCGACCGGACTCAGGCCAGGAAGACGTGGCGCGGCCGGTCGGTCAGGACGTCGCGACCGAACTCGACGGCCTCCGAGAAGGCGTCGCTGCGGAAGAACTGCATGGCGTCCTCGCGGGAATCCCAGCGGCTGGCGATGAACATGTCGTTTTCGTCCTCGCGGTTGATCAGGAGGTCCGTCTTGCGGTGACCGTCCATCTCCGCGAGCAGTTCGCCGGCCTCCTCGAAGGTGCCGAGGAAGTCCCCGCGGTGCTCGGGCTTGACGGAGTAGAACATCCCCATCGTGCCCCAGGAGTCGCCCTCGTCGTCGCCGGCCTGTCGGACGATATCGGGCAGGTCGGCGAGGAATCCCGCCGCGGTGCTCGCGGCCCGTTCGGTCTCCCAGAGGCTGACGACGGCGGTTTCGCTGTCGTCGCCGCCGTCTTGCGGTTCGTAGACGGCCGTCTTCACGTGAGTGTCGTAGTGATCGAAGTTACCGCGGAGGCCGTCGACCTCCTCGAACAGTTCCTCGGCGTCGGCCGCGGAGTAGAGCACGACCGCGTGGACGTCCTCGCCGTGGGGCTGGCCGGCGTAGACGCCCATATCCTCGAGTTCGCTGCGGAGATCTTCGTCGTCGTCACCGTGCGGACCGCCGGAGCCACCGTGGTCGCCGCGGCCGCTCGAACTCGAGTCGCCGTGGTGGTGGTCACCGGAACCCTCGTGGTGACCGCCGCTCTCGCCGTGGTGGTGACCACCGCTCTCGCCGCCCGCGTGCGGATGCTCGCCGTGGGACTCCTCGCCCTCTCGGGGAATCCGCTCGCCCGCGAGGAACGCGCCGAGATCTTCCGGCGGGAACCGGCGGGCCGAGAGGAACCGGCCGAACTCGGCGAATCGGGAGCTCGAGGGGTCGAAGCGCATCTCGTAGAGGAGTTCCTTCACGTCGGTCGGATCGTCGCCGAACAGGGTGACGCCCCACTCGAAGTCGTCGAGGCCGATGCTGCCGGAGATGATCTGGGTGACCCGGCCGGCGTAGTCTTTCCCGATGTCGCCGTGCGAGGAGAGGTGCTCGGCGCGCTCGTCGAAGGGCAGATCGTACCAGTTGTCTTCCGGCCCGCGCCGCTTGTCCATCGGATAGAAGCTCAGGAACTCGCTGTCGGGAATCTCGGGTTTGAGCCGGGTTTCGATGTAGCGCGCCATGCCGGTGTCCTCGACCTCCGCGTCCTCGTCGAAGTAATCCTGGGACATGTAGCCCGAGACCTCCGTCACGGAGAGATAGGAGTCGGCGCGTTCGGTAAACTCCGCCAGCGCCGTCCCTTCGAACCGACGCTCTAACGCGTCGAGATCAGCCAGCGTCGGACGGAGGTGGAGCACGAGGAGGTCGGCCTTGTGGCCGAGTACCGCGAACGTCGCGGAGTCGCCTTCCTCGGCGTCGGCGACCGATTCGGCGGCGGAGAGATACTCGATTCCCTCCTCGATCGCTCGCGAGCGCCGGCGTTCGGGGGCGTCTCGCCAGGCGTCCCAATCGATCGACCGGAAATCGTGCAGGACGTACCAGCCCTCTTCGGTCTGTGGCGGCTGCCGTCGTTCCATGGACGGCGGTTGGGACGGCAAGGCCAAGAAGGACGGGGTTTCGGTTCGATTGGCAGGGCGGCCGAGCGGCGCGAACGCGGGACCTGACGCCGAACGCGTTCGGTTTCCGGCACCAGGGTCGGCGGCTTCGTCGACGGGTTTCGAGTGGCTCTCCTGGGGACAGAACTCCTTTCAGTCTGCCCGTGTAACTCAGGCGCACATGCGGAAAAGTGGGCCGCCAAAGGGACTCATCGCCTATCTCGTTCTCGAGCTACTCGAGGAGAAGCCCCGCTACGGCTACGAGATCTTGAAGGAGATCCGCGAGATCAGCGGCGGCCACTGGGAGCCGTCCTACGGCTCGGTCTACCCCATCCTCTACAAGTTCGAGGAGAAGGGGTGGGCCGAGCGGATCGACCGCGAGGACGAACCCGATCGGAAGTACTTCGAGCTCACCGACGAGGGGTACGCGGAGCTGGCGGATCGGCGGGAGAGCTGCGCCGAGAAGGCCCGCGACTTCGCCGACGTCATCCTGGGCTTCTTTCACGTCTACGCGGCGTTCTCGACGGACGAGCGGTTCGAGGTTCCCGACCGGGACGGCGAGTGGCGCTTCGACGAGGCCTGCAGCGCGTGGATCGTCGAACAGCTCGCCCGTCACCACGAACGCTACTTCGACGCCGCGTTCGAGCGCATCGAGGCGACGCCCGAGGAGTTCTCCGAGCGCCACGGCATTGCCACGGATCCGGACGAGGGGGCGTCGACCGACGACGGCGACACTTCGGACACAGAAACGGAGTGACCGTCGACGACGAGCGCGATACCGAGCGATAGGTCAGAAACAGTCCAGAGAGCGGCGGCGCGAGTGTCCGACCGGTCTACTGGAGCAACGGAACGGACAGCATGAGCACGAAGCTCCCGAGCATCGTCAACCCGACGGCCGTCGTGACGGTGCGGACGTGCCCTCGGGTCGTCTCGAAGGGGAGCCGCGAGACGATCGCCTCGGTGCTCGTCCGGAGGATGTGGCCCCCGTCCAGCGGGAACGCCGGAATGCAGTTGAAGAAGCCGAGCTGAACGTTAATCCAGCCGGTCCAGAACAGGATGTTCGCGACGAAGAAGACCGTTCCGTCGCCGAGCGCCGCCAGCGCCCCCTGCACCTCGTAGAAGTTCTGGACGCCGCCGGTGAAGCCGGCGAAGTTGAAGGGAAGGAGACCGGCCACGGCGCTGACCGGGAGCATCACCGCGAGGACGATTTTTCCGATAAACGAGTTCATCAGGGCGTTGCCGCTGCCGTCCCCGCCGCCGAGAATCGCCAGGTAGTCCTCGGCGGGGTAGAGCTGGACGCCGATATCGCTGAGTTCGAAACCGGACGCGCCGGAGTGGCCGACGACGCCGAGGTAGCTCCCGTCGTCGCGCGGGTGTTCGCCGAGCGTGACCTCGTACTCGACGCGCTCCCCGTCGAGATACCCCTCGAGGGTGACCTCGCTGCCGACCTCGCGGTCGTCGACCAGCGAGATGAGGTCGTCGTAGGTGTGGGTCCGCTCGCCGTCGAACCGGGTGACGATCAGCGACTCGTCGATCGAGCCGGTCGCCTCCCGGAGGGGTCCGTCGTCGGTGACGTCGACGGCGGCCCCGATCGGCAGTTCGCGCTCGAGTTCCTCTCCGTCGCGTTCGATCGTCACGGAGACGCGCTCGTCGTCGCCGACGGCGTCGAAGAACTCGCGTTCGGTCGCGACCGACTGGTCGCCGACCCGGAGGATCCGATCGCCGACCGCCAGTCCGCCCGGCCCGTTCTCGATCGCGGCGGTCACCAGCAGCGAGCGATCGACCGTCACCGTCCGCTCGCCGTTGAGTTCGAGTTCGACCTGCTCGCCGTCGGCGGCGTCCAGTCGATCGGCGAGGTCGTCGTTGGTCTCGACTGGGTCGCCCCCGACGGCGGTGATGCGGTCGTGGGGCTGTACGTCGGCCTCGTCGGCCGGCGAGTCGGGAGCGACGCCGCCGACGGCGGCGCCCGGAGCGACGGCGATCGATCCCGCGATCGGGCCGAACAGCAGGGCGAAGACGAGGATCGTCACTGCGAAGTTGTTGGTGACGCCCGCAGCGAACATCCGCGTCTGACCGCCTCGAGAGGCCTGTTTGCTGCCTTCCTGATCGGGTTCGACGAACGCGCCCATCGGGATGAACGCGAGCATGGCCACGCCCATCGACTCGATCTCGATGTCCTCGACGCGACAGAGTAGGCCGTGGCCGCCCTCGTGGACGACCAGTCCGACCAGCAGTCCGGTGACGATCCCGGGCGTCGCTGAGACCGGCAGAAAGTCGTTAACCCCGGGGAACGGGATGACGTTTCGGGGCTGGTTGATGCTGCTGGCCGGCTGTGGCGACGTCAGCGCCGAAATCGCCCCGAGCGCGAGGACGACGAACATCGCCGCCATCACGACGATGGCGATGCCGACGCCGAGATTCGACCACGCGCGCCAGAACCGTTTGGGCCGCGCGAGACGGTCGAGAAACCGCCGCCCGCGCTTGGTGTGGAAGGTCAGAATCGGCCCCTGTGTACCGACGTACGACGGCAACAGCTCCGCTCGACGGAGCGCGATGATCCCGAACCAGTAGACGAGCAGGCCGGCGACGACCCAGGTCAGGGTCTCCGACCCGGCGAGTTCGGGGACCGAGACGACAGCAGGGAAACCGTAGTCCATCGCTCCTATCTCCGGGAGGCGTTCTCAAAGGGCTTTTGTCTGTCCTGTCGGCAGAACGAGAGACTCGAGGACGCGGACCGCGCGATCAGCGTTCCCTGCGCAACCGGGCGACGACGAACTCGCGGTCGACCTTCGCGAGGAACGGGCCGAGTTTCGGCCCCTGATCCTCGTCGAAGAACAGGCGGTAACCGGCCCCGAAGAAGTCGCCGACATCGACGTCGTGGCGCTTGGCGGTCTCGTAGATCTCGCCCTGAATCTCGTCGGGTTCGTGGCCCGCCTCGATGAAGTCAGCGAGTTCCGCGAGGGCGTCTTCGGTCGCGGCGTCGAAGTCGTGATCGGGGATCTCGGTGCGCTTGAGCTCGTAGTCGAACTCGTTTCCGGTCCGTCGAGCCCAGTTTCGGGCCTTCTCGACGCGCGCGAGGGCGTCCTCGACGGCCCACTCGGGCGCGTCGTCGGGGATGTGGCCCTCCTTGCGAGCGACCGCCTCGCGCAGGCCCGGGTCGTCGAACATGCCGAGCACGGCGGCGAAGGTGTAGGGCAGACGGAGCCGCTCTTCTCTCGTCTCCGCTACCACGAGCGGGTAGACTCGCTTCGCGAACGCCGCCTCGTCCTCGTCGGCCTCGATCTCGTCGAAGTAGATCGCCTCGAGGCGGTCGAACTCGTCGACCAGCTGGTCGAGGCGCTCGATGCTGAAGTCCCGGGCCTTGGAGGGGTCCTTCGCGAAGAAGTACCGCAGTACCTCGGGCTCGAGCAGTTCGAGGACGTCCGAGACGAGGATGACGTTCCCCTCCGAGGAGGAGAACGGCTGGCCCTCGAGGGTGAACCACTCGTAGACCATCGGGACCGGCGGCTCGATCTCGAAGACGTTCCGCGCGACGTCCTGGCCGCTGGGCCAGGAGCCCTCGGCGTGGTCCTTGCCGAAGGGCTCGAAATCGACGCCGAGTTCCTTCCACTGGGCGGGCCACTCGAAGCGCCAGGGCATCTTGCCTTCCCGCAGCGTGGCGGTACCCTCGTGGCCGCAGCCGTCGATCGTCTGGTCGCCGGCGTCCATGTCGGTACAGCGGTAGTCGACGGTTCCGGCCTCGCCCGCATCTAAGTCGACGCTCGTCACTGTCTCCGTGATCTTGCCGCACTCCTCGCAGATCGGGTTGAACGGGACGTAGTCCTCGTCGACCTTGTCCTGGTACTCCGAGAGCACCTCGCGTGCGCGGTCCCGGTGCTCGAGGACGAACCGCGTAACCTCCTCGAGGTCACCGTTCTCGTACATCTCCGTGTTCGACACTAGGTCGATCGGCACGTCGACGGCGTCGGCGCTGTCCTGGATGATCGTCGAGAAGTGGTCGCCGTAGGAGTCACAGCAGCCGAAGGGGTCCGGAATGTCCGTGTAGGGAGCGCCGAGGTTGCGCCCGAGCGCGCCCGCGTCGACCTCGCCGAGATCGACGAGGTTCCCCTCGAGGTCACAGAGGGTGCGAGGCAGCTTGCGGAGCGGGTCGCGGTCGTCGGCGGTGAACACCTGCCGGACCTCGTGGCCCCGCTCGCGGAGCACTTCGGCGACGTAGTAGCCCCGCATGATCTCGTTGACGTTGCCCAGGTGGGGAACGCCGGACGGCGAGATGCCGCCCTTGACGACGATCGGCTCGTCGGGATTCCGCTCTTCTACCCGATCCGCAACGATATCCGCCCAGAACGCGTGACGCTCGTCCTCCTCGAGGTCGCGTTGGAGCGTGTAGGGACTCCCGTCGCTCATTGCTCGTCGACGGCCCAGTAGGTCGGTTCCTCGCCGGCGCCTTCCGGAATGACGTCGGTCCCGTCGTGGTCGCCGTAGCGGACGGCGCGGGCGATCCGGTCGGGGTCGGTGCCGTCTAAGACGATCGTGCGCATCCCCGAGCGCTCGATGATCTTCGCCGCCAGCAGGTCGACGGGCGCCGAGGCGCCGGCGTTCATCTCGAGACCGGCGATGACGTCGACCAGCTCCGTCGCGGAGAGCGAATCGTACTTGGTCGCGTCGTCGTCCTCGTTGGGATCGGCGCTGTAGACGCCGGGGACGCTGGTCGCGTAAACGAGCAGATCGGCGTCGATGTACTCCGCCAGCGCGGCGCCGACCGCGTCGGTTGTCTGGGCCGGCGCGACGCCGCCCATGATGCAGATGTCGTCCCGGCGGAGCGCCTCGCTGGCTTCCTCGTAGTCCAGCGCCGGCGCGGTCACGGACTCCTCGCTCAGTGCGGCGATGAGCAGGCGCGCGTTGAGTCGCGTGACGTCGATTCCGAGCTGATCGAGTTCGATTTCGTTCGCCCCCAGATCGCGGGCCGCCGAGATGTAGTCGCGGGCGACACCGCCGCCCCCGACGACGGCACCGACGCGACAGCCGTCCGCGATGAGGTCTTCGACGACGGCCGCGTGTTCGGCCACCCGATCCGCGCCCGGCTCGGGCACGAGCACGCTCCCGCCGATAGAGACGACCACTTTCATACTACACCGGTGTAACCGGGTTGCTATCTTAAGGGTTGCCAACTCCGGATCACCGCGCGTGTCTCACTCTCACGGGACGGTTTTCGAGGGGAAAAGCGGAGACCGGACGGCGGCTACTCGAGTGCGGTACGAGGCTCCGACTCGAGCGCCAGCACCAGCGTCTCGCCGTCGCGGTCGAACGCGGTCCCGAAGGGGGCCGACAGCTCGCGCATCCGGTCGCGAGCCCACCGGGCGGCATCGGGGCTCGCCTCGTGGACGGCACAGCCGTCGATTTCCGTGGGATGGAGCCGCAGTTCGGTCGGCGTCCCGTCCTCGGTCACCGCGAGTTCGAACAGGAACCCGCGGTCGTTGCGCAACTCGTCGTCGACCGCGTAGTCGTCGACGAAATCGCCCGCGTCGTAGATGATCGGTGCGCCATCGTAGACCTCGATCCCCTGGAAGACGTGGGCGCTGTGGCCGTGGATCAGGTCGACGCCCTCCTCGACCAACCAGCGGCCGAACGCCCGGAACGAGTCGGGCGGTTCGGTGACCATGTTCGGCCCCCAGTGCAGCGACGCGACCAGCAGATCGGGATCCGTTTCGCGGGCGCGGGAGAGCGCCTCGCGAACCCTGGTTCGCGTCCGTTCGTCGTCGCGGTCGATTTCGATCCACGCGGTTCCGGGCGACTCCTCGTCGGCCGCGTACTCGGGCGTGTTGTCGGTGAACGAAACGACGGCTAACTCGAGGCCGTCGGTTTCGTCGCCCCTGTCGCCGTCGACGGTTACGACCGCCGGCTCGAGCGCCGCGTCGACCGTCTCTCCCGCGCCGGCGCGTTCGATTCCGGCCTCGTCGAGGTTCTCGAGCGTATCCCGCAGTGCCACCGCCTCGTAGTCCAGCACGTGGTTGTTCGCGAGGGCACAGACGTCGATGCCGGCGCGCTCGAGGACCGGCACGGCCCAGTCGGGATCCGCGCGGAAGTGAAACGGCCGGTGGGTCCGCCGCCACTCGCTCCCGCGCGTCGACAGCACGCACTCGAGGTTGATCACGAGTGTATCGAGGTCCCGGAGGCGCTCGAGGACGTTCCTCCAGACCGCGTCGACCGACCGCCGGCGCTGGCGGTCGTCGACCAGTCGACCGAGCATGACGTCGCCGGTGAAGCCGATTCGATGAGACATATATGCGAATCAGTGGCGCAGTTCCAAAGTCCCTGCAGTGCAGTAGCCCTCGGTGACCAAAAACGATAGTCGGCCAAGCAAGTGCGGTAGGCAAAACTGAAAGGGGAAAGGGGAATGCGGGTGGATGTCCAAGCGCCCATCTGCGCGAGGCTTTGTCGACAGCTACAAACCCCGACGTCGCCATGTCACGACTATGCACGTACTCGGCATCTGCGACCGCGGCGGGGACCGCGACGCCGTCGAGCGGGTCTGCGACCGACTCGTCGATCGCCTCGAGCGGGAGGGGCGCGTCGGCGTGGTCAGATACGACGCGACGATCGCGGACGGAACGGCCGTCCACGACTCGACGACGGTCGGCGGCGACGTCAGCTACGAGCTCGGCGCCGACGGAGACTGGGCTGCCTCGGGGACGGGGCTGGGCGTCGGCGAGGCCCTCGATCGGCTAGCGTCCGACTGCGCGTACGCCGTCGTCGTGGGCGTCGAGAACCTCCGCCATCCGACGGTGGTCGTCGGGACGGACGACGCGGACGAAGAGGGCGTCGTCGCGGCTGTCGAACAGCCCGGCGACCTCGATCCCGACGCCGTCACGGCCGAACTCGAGTCGCGCGAGCCCCACGAAACCCTCCACTCGCTGGTCGATCGCGTCAAGCGGTCGCCAACGGCCGATCAGGCGGGCGCGATCGCGACGTTCACCGGCCGCGTCCGCGCGAAGGACGACGCCGAGGACGCGCGCACACAGTACCTCGAGTTCGAGAAGTACGAGGGCGTCGCCGACGAGCGGATGGCCGCCCTCGAAACGGATCTCGAGTCCCGCGACGGCGTGCTCGAGGTCGAACTCTACCACCGGACCGGCGTCGTCGAGGACGGCGAGGACATCGTCTTCGTCGTCGTCCTCGCCGGACACCGCGAGGAGGCGTTTCGAACCGTCGAGGACGGGATCAACCGGTTGAAAGACGAGGTGCCGCTGTTCAAGAAGGAAGTGACGGTCGAGGACGAATTCTGGGTTCACGAACGAAGCTAGTGCTTGATTCCATGAATATTCCGTTCAAAATAGGTCACGCCTCCAGGAACGGAACACGCTATCAGCCATGATAATCGAATCCGCGATAATACGTTAGCGGCGGTTTTAAAAGGTCTCGAGCGCTCTCATCGCTCGATAAATAATCACCGAATCGAGAATAAAACGTCTATAACCCCCCAGATCCCTGAACACAACCGAAATTTCGCTAACCATCCTTCCTTTATAACATATCCCGGCAGCAAGCAGTGGATGTCGATGAGCACGACAGCCCAACCCTCCACGGAAAGCAAGGAACGACGCCTCAAACGCTATCTCCGCGACCGCGCCGAAGACGGAGAGCTATACTTCAAGGGCAAGTTCATTGCTGACGACGTCGGGATGTCCCCCAAGGAGATCGGCGCGCTGATGGTCAAGCTCTCGGAGTCGGCCACCGACCTCGAGATCGAGAAGTGGTCGTACACGAGCGCGACGACCTGGCGCGTCGCACCGGCCTGATCGTGCCCTCGCTACGGTCGAGTAGCCACCGGCCCGCCGTTCGAACGGCGTGACGAACGCCCCTCGAGCAACGCGACACCCTACCGGCCGGCGCGTCTCCGACGCCATCCGGCCTCCCCTGACCGGCCTTCTTCCTCCGTTTTCGTCGGCGTTCGGCCGGCGTGCCTATCGCTCGATGCGCGTTTCGCTGAAGACCTGCCGACGACAGTCGATTTATACGCCGGGCTCCTCTATCACGGATGATGGACGACGCCGATGTCCCCCGGGTCGGTCCGTCGATCGGCGACGACCCCTCGCTCGGGGACGGCCCGCCGCTCGAGCGCATCGAGTCGGTCTTTCGGGTCTATGAGATGCGGGCCGAGGACGATCAGCTGGTGTACTACGGCGATCCGCGTACCAATCCCGAACGGGCGATGGAGGAGCTGTGGCCGATATTTCGCGAAGCGGGGTACGACCCGCAGTTGACGATGCGCCACGGCGAGTACGTCCTCGTCGCCGAGCCGATCAGCCTCGGGATCGACGGCATCCCGTGGACGAACATCTTACTACTGTGTGCAACGATCTGCTCGACGCTGTTCGTCGGCGCGTTCTGGTGGTATCCGGGGATCGATCCGTTCGGTGGTCCGATCGAGATCCTCGGCGCGTGGCCGTTTTCGGCCGCGGTGCTGACGGTGCTCGGCGTCCACGAACTGGGCCACTACGCGCTGAGCCGCTACCACCAGGTCGACGCCTCCCTGCCGTACTTCATTCCCGTCCCGACGATCATCGGGACGATGGGGGCGGTGATCAAGCTGAAGGGGCGGATGCCGAACCGAAAGGCCCTGTTCGATATCGGTATCGCCGGTCCGCTGGCCGGACTCGCCGCGACGGTCGCCATCGCGGTCGTCGGACTCCACCTGCCGCCGGTGACGATCCCGGAGCCGGTCGTACAGCAGGCCGAAGAGGGCGGCTTCCGACTCGGGATCCCGCCGATGCTCGAGCTGATCGCGGTGGCGATCGATCAACCGCTGTACGGCGACGATCCGACGCGCAACGTCAATCCGGTCGTCATCGGCGCCTGGGTCGGCATGTTCGTCACCTTCCTCAACCTGATCCCCGTCGGCCAACTCGACGGCGGCCACATTCTGCGGGCGATGATCGGCGACCTCCACGAGACGGTCAGCGCGCTCGTCCCCGGCGCGCTGTTCGCCCTCGCCGGCTACCTGTACTACATCGACGGCTACGGCCTGCAGACGATCTTCATCTGGATCCTCTGGGGATTCCTGGCCACGCTCCTCGCGTCGGCGGGCGGAGCACAGCCGGTCACCGACGAGCGGCTCGGAACCTGGCGGCAGCTGCTGGGCGTCGTCACCTTCGGGCTCGGACTGCTCTGTTTCATGCCGGTCCCGCTCGAGGTCATCCAATAGCGATACACCCGACGGGCGGGCTCAGTCTCCGATCGTCAACAGCCTGCGTTCCGTCCTCGATACGTTACGTTCCGTGGGTATAGCCCCGATCCGGCAGTTTCTCGCCGTCCAGCGTGATTCCCTCGACGGGCTCCGTGACCGAGCCGATTACCGAGAGATCGACGTCGATCGCCGCCCGCACCGTCTCGAGGGCCGACTCCGGCAGCGTCGCGACGAGTTCGAAGTCCTCGCCGAAGGCGATCGCGCGCTCGAGCGGGTCCGCGTCCGTTCCCTCGCCGTCAGCTAGTTCGAAAAGCGCCTCGGCGACGGGAACCGCCTCCGAGTCGACCGCGAAGCCGCAGTCGCTGGCCTCGGCGAGCTGGTGGAGCGACCGGGCGAGCCCGTCGCTCGAATCCATCATCGCCGTCGCGTGGGGCGCGAGGGCCGCGCCAGCCGCGACTCGCGGCTCGAAGCGAAACAGGTCGTTCGCCCGTTCGACTCCGCTGTCGTCGTCGCTCGCGGAGTCCTCCCGAGCGCTGCGTCCGAACAACTCGAGGCCGGCCGCGCTGCGGCCCAGCGTCCCGGTGACACAGAGCAGGTCGCCGGGTTCGGCCCCGCTACGGCGAACGGGGTCGTCGCTCCGGCCGACCGCGGTCGTCGAGACGGTGAACTCGGAGTGGCCGTCGAGGTCGCCGCCGACGTAGGCGGCGTCGACGCGGTTGCAGACGTCGCGTGCGCCTCGAACGAACGCGAGCAGTTCGTCGCGGTCGAATTCGGGGGCCGCGTAGGCCGCGACCGCGGCGGTCGCGTCGGCGCCCATCGCGGCGACGTCCGACAGCGACGCGCCGACCGCGCGCCAGCCCGCCGTGTAGCGGGTCGTCCCCGTCGGGAAGTCCGTCCGCTCGTGGAGCATGTCCGTCGTGATCACCAGGTCGTCGACGACGGCCGCGTCGTCACCGGCGGCCTCGAGTTCGCCCTCCAGCAGCGACAGGGCGGCGCGTTCGTCCATACGTCCCGTTTCGATTCCAACACGAAAAACGGCCCGGACCGGAGTCCGGGCGGTTCGCGACGCCATGCCCCGCCGGTCGCGGAATCCCTGCGAGCGGTCGCCACACCACCGCTGCGCGGGACAACGATGGCCTTAAATGCCGCCGACGGAAACCACACGCCAATGGCTACGATGTACGACGTTCCGGCGGACGACCTCATCGAGGCGCTCGCCGACGACCTCGAGGAACGGCTCGACGAACCCGACTGGGGCAAGTTCGTAAAGAGCGGTGTCGACCGCGAACTGCCGCCCGAACAGGAGGACTTCTGGGCGACCCGCGCCGCGAGCCTCCTGCGCAAGGTCTCCGACCGCGGCCCAATCGGCGTCGAGCGACTCTCGACCGAGTACGGCGGCGCGAAGGGCGGTTCGAACCGCTACCAGGTCGCCCCCGACAAGCGCGCCGACGGCTCGAAGAACCTCATCCGAACGATCCTCCAGCAGCTCGAAGAGGAGGATCTCGTCGAGACCGCCGAGGGCGAGGGCCGACGCATCACCGCCGAGGGCCAGAGTCTCCTCGACGACACCGCCGGCGAGGTGCTCGAAGAACTCGACCGTCCGGAACTCGAACGCTACGCGTAACGCGAGACGACTCCAGTTTTCACGCCGAACACCCCTCGAGCGCCGACAGTATCGCGTGTCGTCCGAAATCATTTTCCGCCGTGCGAAACAACAATCGTGATAGCAATGAGCGACGCACCCGACGAGGAGAAACTCGAGGAGCTGCGACAGAAGAAAATGGAGCAGCTACAGGAGCAGGCCGAGGGCCAACAGGGCGGCTCGCAGGAGGCCGCCAAACAACAGGCCGAGGCCCAGAAGAAGGCCGTTCTCCGCCAGCACCTGACCGACGACGCTCGCAAGCGGCTCAACACGGTCAAGATGAGCAAACCCCAGTTCGGCGAGCAGGTCGAACGACAGGTCATCAGTCTGGCCCGCAGCGGCCGCATGCAGGGCAAAATTGACGACGAGAAGATGAAACAGCTCCTCCAGGAGCTGAAACCCGACTCCCAGAGCTTCGATATCAAGCGGCGCTGATGGAGCTGGGACTGCTCTACAGCGGCGGCAAGGACTCGACGCTCGCGGCCCTTCTCCTCGAGGAGTTCTACGACGTCACGCTGGTGACGGCCCACTTCGGCATCAGCGACGACTGGGAACACGCCCGCGAGACGGCTGACGCCGCTGGCTTCGACTTCGAACGGCTCGAGCTGGATCCCGACGTCGCCCGCGAAGCCGCCGCGCAGATCCGCGAGGACGGCTTCCCGCGAAACGGCATCCAGGAGCTCCACCAGCACGCCTTGGAGCGGCTGGCCGACCGCGAGTACGACGCCATCGCCGACGGGACGCGCCGCGACGACCGCGTGCCGACGATCTCCCGCGCACAGGCCCAGAGCCTGGAGGATCGCCACGGCGTCGACTACATCGCGCCGCTGTCGGGCTTCGGCCGCACCGCCGTCGACCGGCTGGTCGAGGCGCGACTCGAGGTGACCGTCGGTCCGAGCGAGGAGATCGACCGGGCCGACTACGAGGCGGAGCTCCGGACGATCATCGCCGACGAGGGCGGCCCCGGGGCCGTCGAAGACTGTTTCCCGGATCACACGCAGACGTACGTGACGGGCGTGCATCGGTCCGACGACTAACAGCGGAATCGCTCGAGAGCGCGCTCAGGCAGGGACAGGCGCCGAGTGCTACCGCGTGAACTCGAACCGCGCGCCGCCCGTCTCGCTTTCGGTGACTGACACGGACCAGCCGTGAGCGTCCGCGATGGCCCGGACGATCGCGAGGCCGAGTCCGGATCCGTCCTCGGCCGTCGAGTACCCCTGTTCTAAGATCTTGTCGCGTTCGTCCTCGGGAATCCCGGGCCCGTCGTCTTCGACGAAAAAGCCCCCCGAACAGGCGCCGACGCGGATGGTGACGTCGTCCCGGCCGTGCTCGATCGAATCCTGCTGAGCCTGCGAAGCAGGGCTCGTCGAACCGTGTTCGACGGCGTTCCGAAAGAGGTTCTCGAAGAGCTGTTTCGCGCGTAGCGGATCGACCTGGAGCGTTCGGGAGTCGACCACCTCGTAGGTCGCCTCGTCGGTCGCGGTCGACGACCAGGCGTCGCCGGCGAGTTCGGAGAGCGGTACCTGGTAGGTCTCCTCGACCTGCGTCCCGCTGCGGGCGACCGACAGCGATTCCTCGATCAGTTCGTCCATCCGCGTCAGGGCGGCGTCGACCTCCGTGAGGTGGTCGGCGTTCCCGGTTTGGAACGCCGCATCGAGACGGCCGCGCGCGACGCTGAGCGGATTTCGCAGGTCGTGACTGACGACGCTGGCGAACTCCTCTAACCGCTCGCTCTGTCGGCGCGCCTCGCGGGTCGCGGCCCGCTGTTTGATGTCGTAGATCCCGGCGACGGTACCCGCGCCGACGCCCATCGTCCCGCTCATCAACAGCAGGTACAGCGGCGAGCGGGAGCCGAGTCCGTCGAGGTAGGCGATGTAGAGGTGTAACGCCGCCACGATGAACGCGGCGAGGAAGCCGCCGAGACCGTACGCGAAGACGGTGAGTCTGTCCCGCGCCGAGACGTCCTGAGCGACGAGGAATCGATCAGCGAGGATGACCGCCGTCGCGATCACGAGCGGAAAGATACTCTCGAGTATCGTCCTCGTCGAGAGGGTCTCGCCGGCGATCCGCACGCCGATGGTGGCGGCGAGGACGAATCCGAGGATCGACAGCGGCGAGACCGGGAGCTGTTGACCGACGTCCGCGACCCAGTCATCCTCTTCGAGCCGTTGCACGGTCGTATCTCAGCACGGAGCGAGCTATCAAGTTATTGGAGAATCTCGCCCCGAACTGCGTCGAACTAATGCCTCTGTCAGCCGAACCAAACGGATAACGACGAGAACGCCGAACGCACGGTCGCTGGCGGGGAACGAATCGGCACTCGAGCGACAAAGGACAGTTTGAAGCGCGGCCTGAACGAATCGGGGGACATGTACGACCACCTCAAGGGGTTTCGTGATTTCTACCCCGCCGAGATGGGGGCGCGCCGGGAGGTTATCGACACGCTGGAGGCCACGGCGCGACGGTACGGCTTCCGGGAGGTCGGCACCCCCGCACTCGAGCGCACCCAGATGTACGTCGACAAGAGCGGCGAGGAGATCGTCGAAGAGCTCTACGCGTTCGAGGACAAAGGCGGCCGCGAGGTCGCGCTGACCCCCGAGTTGACCCCGACCGTCGCGCGGATGGTCGTCGCCAAACAGCAGGAGCTCTCGAAGCCGATCAAGTGGGTCTCGACGCGGCCGTTCTGGCGCTACGAGCAGGTTCAGCAGGGCCGGTTCCGCGAGTTCTACCAGACCAACGTCGACATCTTCGGCTCGAGCGAACCCGAGGCCGACGCCGAAATCCTCGCGTTCGCCGCCGACGCGCTGACCGACCTCGGCCTGACCGGCGAGGAGTTCGAGTTCCGCGTCTCCCACCGCGACATCCTCGGCGGCCTCTTCGAGTCGTTCGACGCCGACGTGGACACGGCCGCGGCCATCCGCGCCGTCGACAAGTCCGAGAAGATCAGCCACAACGAGTACCACGACCTGCTCGTCGACGCCGGCTTGAGCTACGATCAGGCCGCCGAGTTCGACGACCTGCTCGCGGTCGGCGAGGACGACCTCGACGAACTCGTCGAGTTCGCCGGCACGGACCGCGTCGAGGCGGCCGTGACCAACCTCCAGAACGTCCTCGAGGCCGCAGCCGACTTCGGCGCCCGCGAGTACTGTACGCTCTCGCTGGAGACCGCCCGCGGGCTCGATTACTACACCGGCGTCGTCTTCGAGTGCTTTGACTCGACCGGCGAGGTCTCCCGGTCGGTCTTCGGCGGCGGCCGCTACGACGACCTAATCGAGAGCTTCGGCGGGCAGCCGACGCCCGCCGTCGGCGTCGCGCCCGGCCTCGCGCCGCTGTCCCTGCTCCTCCAGCGGGCGGACGTCTGGCCGGATGAGGCGTTCACGACCGACTACTACGTCCTCCAGATCGGAGACACGCGGTCGGAGGCCGCCCGGATCGTCCGCGACCTCCGCGAGCGCGGCCACGTCGTCGAGACCGACGTCGCGGATCGCTCCTTCGGCTCGCAGCTGAACTACGCCGACTCGATCAACGCCGAAACCGTCGTCGTCGCCGGCGAGCAGGACCTCGAGAACGACGAGGTGACGATCAAGGACATGGAATCCGGCGACCAGACGCAGGCGCCGATCGACGAGTTCCCCGGCGACCGAGAGCGACCGACCTACGACGACTTCGCCTGAACGGACTCGGCTCGTCGGCTCTGGGTGTTGGTTCCGATTTTCGAACGCAAGCGCGCTTGACGGAGAGAGGTAAATCGGCGGTCTCGAGCGGTCGAAAATGACCGTTCATTATCATCACGTTTGCCAACGCAATCTGTGAACGTGCCGTCGATGCGCCGTTCGATCCGCTACTCGCTCGCGCTCCTCGCGGCCGGAGGGATCGTCGCCGCTCTGATGCTCGTCGAGACAGCCGATATTGATACCAACGCCGTCGACGATGACGACGAGCAGGTGCCTCGACCGTTCGAAGACGGAGCGTAACCGGCGATTCCGGCTTCCTCCCTTAAACCACCTCTATTGCAGGGGTGATTCGCGCCTATTCCCCTCGATCGGGAATATAAGCCCGTCTCAAGCCCGTATAGCACCGAGTAGTGACTGTAAGGTGACTCACAATGGCAACTAACGAAGCGACCGTGCAGTGGCTGGGGAAGCGCCAGGAGTTCGACTACGCCGACGGTATCGCCGGCTACGTGCTGGTGGGGATCCGACTGATCGTCGGCTACTGGTTCCTCCACGCCGGGTGGGGAAAGTTCGGGTTCGTCGCCGGCGAGCCGTTCGACGCGGCGGGCTACCTCGCACACGCGGAGACGCCCATCGCCCCGCTGTTCGAGTTCGTCGCCGCGACGCCCTGGCTGCTCGAGTTCACTAACGTGATGATCCCCCTCGGCGAGTTCTGCATCGGACTGGGGCTCATCGTGGGGGCGCTTGTACGTCTGGCCGCCTTCTTCGGCGGCGTCCTCATGGTGCTGTTCTACCTGGGCAACGCCGACTGGGCGAACGGCTACGTCAACGGCGACCTGCTCGGGCTCCTCATGTTCGTGCTCATCGGGGTCTTCGCCGCGGGACGGATCCTCGGCGTCGACGCCTACCTCGAGGAGACCGAGTTCGTCCGCCAGCGGCCGTGGCTGGGCTACCTCCTCGGGTGATGGCGCGGGATAGCTCGGCCCGATTCGAACGCTTTCGTTTTCCCGCCCTTCTGCTCCGTAGCAGGGCCGACCATTAACTACGGCGTCGGTGTACGACGCCCGATGGCCGATAGCCGCCCGAACGTTCTGTTCGTCCTCACCGACCAGGAGCGCTACGACTGCACGGCGCCCGAGGGACCGCCCGTCGAGACGCCGGCGATGGATCGCCTCTCGAGCGAGGGGATGCGTTTCTCGCGGGCTTGCACCCCGATCAGCATCTGTACGAGCGCCCGCGCCTCGCTCATGACCGGCCTGTTCCCCCACGGCCACGGGATGTTGAACAACAGCCACGAGGCGGACGCGATCCGGCCGAACCTGCCGCCCGAGTTACCGACGTTCTCGGAACTGCTGGCCGAGAACGGGTACGACTGCAGCTACACCGGAAAGTGGCACGTCGGCCGGGACCAGACGCCCGAGGACTTCGGCTTCGCCTATCTCGGCGGCAGCGACAAACACCACGACGACATCGACGAGGCGTTCCGGGAGTACCGCGAGGAACGCGGCGTCCCGCCGGGCGAGGTCGACCTCGAGGAGGTGCTCTACACCGGCGACGACCCGCGCGATGCGAGCGAGGGAACCTTCGTCGCGGCGACGACCCCGGTCGATGTCGAGGAGACCCGCGCGTACTTCCTCGCCGAGCGGACGATCGACGCCATCGAAGCGCACGCCGATGGCGACAGCGGAGAGGGCGACGGAAACGGCAGCGACCCATTCTTCCACCGCGCGGACTTCTACGGCCCCCACCACCCCTACGTCGTCCCCGAGCCCTACGCCTCGATGTACGACCCCAACGAGATCGATCCGCCCGAAAGCTACGCCGAGACGTACGACGGGAAGCCCCAAGTTCACGAGAACTTCCACTACTACCGCGGCGCCGACGGCCTCGAGTGGGACCACTGGGCCGAGGCCACCGCGAAGTACTGGGGGTTCGTCTCGCTGATCGACGACCAGCTCGAGCGGATCCTCGAGGCGCTCGAGGAGCACGGACTGGCGGACGAGACGGCCGTCGTCCACGCCTCGGATCACGGCGACTTCGTCGGCAACCACCGCCAGTTCAACAAGGGCCCGCTGATGTACGACGACACCTACCGGATTCCCCTACAGGTGCGCTGGCCCGGCGTCGCCGAACCCGGAACGACGTGCGAGGTGCCCGTCCACCTCCACGATCTGGCCGCGACGTTCCTCGAGATGGGCGGCGTCGACGTTCCGGAGTCGTTCGATTCCCGAAGTCTGGTGCCGCTGCTCGAGACCGGCGACGACCCGGACGCGGTGCCCGACGACTGGCCCGACTCCACCTTCGCCCAGTATCACGGCGACGAGTTCGGCCTCTACACCCAGCGGATGGTCCGCACTGGGCGCTACAAGTACGTCTACAACGGTCCCGACATCGACGAGCTGTACGACCTCAAGGCCGATCCCGCCGAATTGCAGAACCTGATCGACCACCCGGGATACGCGGACGTTCGCGAGGAAATGCGGGATCGACTCGTCGACTGGATGCAGGAGACGGACGATCCGAACCAGGGGTGGGTGCCAGACGTGCTCAGAGACACGCCGTAACGCTACCCGATCGAAGCACGTGCGGTGGCGCGCGCTGTGCCGCGGTGAGTGAATAACGAGCCGCGGCTCGAAGTCGTGCGAGGGACGAACGAGAGAAGCGAGTGAGTCGGTTGGGGAGGGAGTGGCACTCCTCGTTGCCACGATAGCAGGACACTCGTCGTGGTCGGCGGCGTTCGGACACTCGCCACGGTCGACGATATTCACTCGAGAACGATCCGCTCCCGATCGAATCGCTCGTCATCACCGTCCTCACGCCAGCGCCACGAGCCGACCTCGAGGGGCTCGAGCGAGACGATCAGGTATGACCGATCGGGCCAGGTCGCCTGCGCCTCGTCGGTCGCGCTCGGACTGGGCGGCCCGCGGGGATGAGAGTGATAGAAGCCGACGATTTCCTCGCCGCGGTCCTCGAGGTGCTCGAAGATCGCGAGTTGCTCCTCGGGATCGATCCGGTATCGGGTTCGCGGCGTCTCCGCGACGTTCCCAGCGGGATACTGCGAGCGAACCCGACTCTGTCCCTCGGGCTCGAAGTCGCCGCCGAAGATTCCGCAAATCTCCTCTGGAGCGCCCTCACGAGCACGCTCAAGGATCCGATCGCGAATCGCGGTGGGAACGACGAGTCCGGGATCGGGACCGGTCACAGGTAGCTACGCCTCCGCCTCGAGTCGATCGGTCAACTGCTCGAACGGCACGGCGATCTCCTCGAGCGCGACGGGTGGCGTTTCCTCGTCGAACAGTTCCGGCTGGACGATCGAGGCCAGCGCCTCGAGCGTGTCCACCAGCCGCGTCCCGGGCCGGTTCAGGTAGTGGTGGCCGTCCATCGCCCAGACGCGGCCCTCGCGGACCGCGGTGAGGTCGTCCCACCCCTCGCGCTCAGTCAGATCGGCGGTATTCGCGGCGGTCTGCTCGAGGCCGAAGCCGCAGGGCGCGACGACGATCAGTTCGGGATCGTACTCGCGGATGTCTGCCCACTCGCGGGGACTCGAGCGCTGACCGACGTCGGCCAGCCCGTACTCGCCGCCGACCCACTCGACCAGTTCAGCGGTCCAGTGGCCCGCGACCATGACGGGGTCGGTCCAGTCGAAGATGGCCACGCGGGGCCGGTCGTTAGGCTCGAGGGCGTCGGCGGTTCGCTCTCGAACGGCGTCGATGCGAGACTCGAGATTCGCTCGGACCTCGCGGGCGCGCTCCTCGCGACCCGTGGCGCGGCCGATCCGCTCGAGATCCTCGAGAACGTCGTCGACGCTGTGCGGATCGGTGGTGAGAATCTCCGGGTCCGCGTCGATCTCCTCGACAGCGTCCTCCATGACCACTTCGTCGACCGCACAGACGTCGCACATCCCCTGCGTGACGATCAGGTCCGGCTCGAGGGACTCGAGCAGGTCGGTGTCGACGTCGTAAACGCCCCCATCGTCGGCGGTCTCGAGCACCTGCTGGTCGATCTCGCCGCTCGAGGCATCGGCGTCGATCCTCGAGTCGGTGACCGACGGGAGGGACTCGACGCCGGGCGGGTAGTCGCACTCGTGGGAGACGCCCACGGGTTCGATCCCGAGCGCGGCCACGGTTTCGGTCGCCGAGGGGAGCGTCGTGACGATTCGCATGGCAGTTCGTAGGCGGTGGAGAGGCAAAAGCGGTGGTGTAGGGTCGCTCACCGCGAGCGAGCGGGCCGACGACTGACCCGAAAGCCGCGCTGTGCGCGGCTGAAGGGGAAGGAGGAGTGCTTTTCATCAAAGCTGAGCGGGATCTTCGATCCCGCGAGGTCGTCGGCGCGAAGCGCCGACTGCAAGCGATTCCGAAGGAATCGCCCAGTCCAAAAGAGCGCTTCGCGCTCTTTTGAAGATTTTACGAGTGCGGTCGCGGAGCGACCGCACACAGAGTAAAAGTTTGTTAGTGGAACTTGACGCCGACGTCGTGCAGGTCGTCGTTGTACTTCGCGATGTTGATCACGAGGGGGGTGACGCTCTCGACTTCGGCCGCGTTCGCGAGGGGGCCGACGTCGAGCGCGCGCAGGCCCTCGATCTCGTTGGCGAGGTTGCGGACGGTCTCCTTGGCGTCGTCGTCGTCCGCGACGAGCAGCGTATCGAGGTCCAGGTTGTTGTCCAGATCCGAGAGCGCGTCGGCCGCGAGGTTGTGGAAGGCGCCGACGACGGGCACCTCGTCGGGCGCGCGGTCGGCGACCAGTTCGGTGACGCTGCCGGCGCCCGGCGGGTGATAGTGGAGGCCGTCCTCGTCGCCCTGCATGCCGACCGCGGGGGTGACCAGGATCGTGTCCTCGTCGAGGTTGTCAGCGACGGCCTCGACGGTGTCGCCGGCGTAGTACGGCGGCACGCTGAGGATGACGACGTCGGCCCGGTCGGCCGCCATCTCGTTCGCGAAGCCCTTGACGTCCGCGTCGGCGCCGCGGGACTCGAGGTTCTCCTCGTAGGTTTCGACCGCGTCGCGAGCCTTCTCGGGATCGCGCGAGCCGATGAGGACTTCGTGGTCCGTATCGCGTGCAAAGCGCAGGGCCAGTCCCTGCCCGATATCGCCGGTTCCGCCGAGTAGTGCGATTCGCATACTCGCCTCTCAGGACGGCATCCGAATAAAAGGGGTGGAGGCCGGCCGATCTCGCCGGGTTTTCGGACGGGCTCCGAGCGACGGTCGATCGCTCGAGTCCCCAGCCGTCCGTCGCGGTTACGGCGCGTCGTCGTCCTCGGGGTTCATCGCCGCCCCCAGCCCGCTGTCGTACGCGTCGCGCTCTCTCACCTCGCGGATGCGCTGGTCGAGGCGCTCCGCGAGTTCCTGGCGTCGCCCCTCGTCGACGTCGGGATCGTTCCCGAGATCGTCGATATCCTGGCGAGCGGTCCGCAGGACTGACACCGCCTCCTCGGTCTCGAGGTCGGTCGCGCGGTCGAGGCTCCGTTCGACGTCCTCGAGGGTGGTCTCGGTCATGGGAACGGCTTCGGGTGCGAGCGGGGTGAAAGCTGGGCCGTCAGTGGTCGGGTACGGAGCCGTCGCCGACCGAGAGTCGGCAAGGGCTCGGCGAAAGGGCACACACTTCCCCGACAGCCCCCACGACGAGATATGGAGCTCTCGATCGTCGATCTCGCACCGATGCCGGAGGACGGTACCGCGACGGAGGCGTTCGAACACACGATCGAACGCGCCCGGCGGGCCGAGCGACTCGGCTACTCGCGGTTCTGGGTGGCCGAACACCACGACTTCACCGACTCGGTGGCGAGCACGACGCCGGAGGCCCTGATCCCCTACGTCGCCGCGAAGACGGAGGACATCCGGGTCGGCTCGGGCACCGTCCTGTTGAACCACTACAGCCCGTACAAGGTCGCGGAGACGTTCGGCGTCCTCGACGCCTTGGAGCCCGGCCGGATCGACCTCGGCCTTGGCCGGGCGACGGGAAACCCCGCGAGCGATCTCGCCCTCCAGCCGGATCGCAGCCAACGGCGGCGAACCGGCGACGATCAGGCGGAGAAGGTCGAGGAGGTCGCCAACCATCTCTACGGCGGCTTCGACGACGACCACCCGTTCCGCGACCTCGAGGTACCCCGATCGGGCGACTCCGCGCCCGAAATCTGGGTCCACGGCTCGAGTCCACAGAGCGCGACGATCGCCGGCGAACTGGGACTGCCGTACTGTTTCGCCGCGTTCATCCGCCCCGAGCCGGCGGTACAGGCGTTCGAGACCTACCGGGAGCACTTCGAGCCCTCGCCGGACGGCGCCGGCCTCGAGGCGCCCCGCGGCGCCATCGCGGTGAACATGACCTGTGCCGAGACGGACGAAGAGGCCGCGCGGCTCCGCGCGACCGCCGAGGCCTCGTCGCGACTGCTCCGCAGCGGGCGGGTCGACCGACTCCCGATTCGGTCGGTCGACCGGGCGATCGACGTCCTCGGCGACGCTCCCGACCCGACGCCGACGGACATCGAGCCCGGCGAGTGGCCTCGGCACCTCTCCGGCGGACCGGAGACGGCCCGCGAGATCCTCGAGGAACTGACCGCACAGGCCGGGGTCGACGAGGTCGTGATCCAGAGTCAGCACGCCGACCCCGAGACGACGCTGCGCTCGCACGAACTGCTCGCCGACGCCGTCGGCCTCGAGGCGCGCGAATAGTCGTCACGACCAAGAAACCGACCTGCGGTGGCGCGCGCTGAATCGCGGTGAGCGACTAGCGAACCGCGAGTCGAAACTGCGCGAGGTCTTCGCGAGTCGTACGAGCGAACGGCTTGGAAGACGCGAAGCGTCTTCCAGTGGATGAGCGAGCGAAGCGCGGCGCTACGCGCCGCGGTGAAGCGAACGGCGCAAGCCGTGAGCATTGGAGTGAGCGAATCGGCTGGGGTGGGTGTGGAAGTCCCCGTTGCCAGCACGAGCAGCACGTTCGTCACGAGTACGTTCACAACGGGTCCTCGGCTCGTCGAATATCGACTCGAGACGATTACGCTCCGGAACAGAGCCTCCATTAATCCCGCCGTCGTCGTCCGACCATGGACAGTCCAGCGGTGATCGCCCACCGCGGTTATGCGGGGGTCGCCCCGGAGAACACGATCGCAGCGGCCGAGACCGCCGCAGCACACGACGAAACGACCATGCTCGAGATCGACGTCCAACCCGCGGCCTGCGGCACCCCGGTCGTGATCCACGACGAGCGCCTCGAGGGAACCGACACCCGCGACGGCCGTCCGCTCACCGACACAACGGGACTCGTCTGGGAAACACCGCTCGGGGAGATCCAAACCGCACGCGTCCTCGGGACCGACGAAACGGTCCCCACACTTGCGCAATTGCTCGAGGCGATCCCCGAGACGGTCGGTGTCAACGTCGAACTCAAAAATCCGGGGACGACCGACTTGCGGTTCGGCGAGTCCCTCTCGGCCGACGACCGAGACGATCGCCGCGAGGTCTGGACGCCGTTCGTCGAGCGCGTGATCGATGACTGCGCGACTTTCGACGGTGAACTCCTCTTCTCGTCGTTCTGCGAGGGCGCGCTCGCTGCCCTCCGCGAGATCGCGCCGCGGTACGCCGCCGCGGCGCTCGTCTGGGACGACCTCGAGGCGGGCCTCGAGATCGCCCGCCGCTACGACTGCGAGGCGATCCACCCGCCGAGAAACGCGATCAGCGGAACGCCGCTCGCGGATACCGAGTACGCCGGGTTCGGAGCCGACGAGCCGAAGATCGACATCCTCGAGGAAGCCCACGCCGAGGGGCGGACGGTCAACGTCTGGACGGCGACGAACTGGCGCCAGTTCGAGGCCCTCGAGAGCGCGGGCGTCGACGGGATCGTCGCCGACTACCCGGAGCTGGGAACGTACTCGAGCGCCCGATAGCCGTAAAGTGCCCGAAAGTCCTACGACTCGAGCAGGTCGGGCAACGCGTTGATCGACTCGAGAACGGCCGAGGCGTCTTCGGCCTCGTACTTTCGGCGCCCCTCCTCGCCCGTCAGCCCACCGGTGAGGACGCCGACGCCGTGGTACTCCCGCTCAGGATCGGCCTCGCGGGCGTTGTTCGCCGTCCGAACGTCGTCTAACGTGTCGCCGACGAAGACCACGCGGTCGGCATCGAACCGCTCGGCGAGCGTCGTCAGCGCCCGCGGGTGGGGCTTGCCCTCCTCCCAGTCGTCCATCGTGAACCGGTGCTCGGGGGGAATCGCGTCCTCGAGGCCGACGCGCTCGAGGGCGATCTCGGCCTCGGCTTCCGGACGGCCGGTCAGCACGCCGACGGAGAGCGCGTCGTCCCCGACGAGCGCGTCGCGGGTCGACTCCTCGAGCAGGATCGGTTCGTCGTGGATGAATCCGCGCGTCTCGATGTCGGGCTCGCCGCCCTCGAGGCCTCGATAGAGGTCGGCGCCCAGATACAGTTGCTGGAAGCCGTCCCGAAGCCGCTCGCGGTCCCAGCGCTCGAGCACTCGCTGGGTCGCCCGGGCACCGAGGTCGTCGCGGATCGCGTCCTCGGCAGCCTCGAGGCCGCCGCCGCGGGCGGCGATCTCGTCGGTGAAGTCGTCGATCGACGTGCCGTACCCCTCGCCGGTCGCGAGCACGTACAGCGCGGCGGCGTAGGTCAGTTCCCAATCGTTGTTGAACCCGCCGGCGTCCTTGAACTGCTGGATGTCGGCCTTGCGGATCGTTCGGTCGTAGACGCGTTCGACGGAGTCGACGATCGCGCGTCGGTAGGAGTCGGCGACGTCGACGAGCACTCCGTCGACGTCTAGCACGACGGCGTCTGCGTTCATACCCGTCCAGACGGGGCGCCGAAGATAAAGGCGGTCGGATTCCGCTCGTGCGGTCGTCGCCGCCGCACGTGACTGCCGCGGTCTCAGTGCCGCGACCGGGAGCGACTCGAGCCCTCAGAACCCGAGTCCGCCGACCGTGTAGAACGCCAGCAAGCAGAGCCCCAGCGCGTAGATCACGTCGGCCCACAGCCACGAGAGCAGGTTCACGAGGTAGATCACGACGACGACGGGGACGCCGAGCAGGACGACCGGCGTTCGCCGCCACTCCGATCGAGAGCGCGTCCAGAGCGTGTTCGCGTCGCTGGTGCTCGGGAACGCCTGCACGCCGACCGCGAGGCCGAGCCATCCGAGCGCGACCGTGAGCGCGAGTTCGCCGCTCGGGGCCGCCACGAGGCTGTCACGAAGTGCGTTCGCCGACGCGACCGGCTCCGCGGTCGCGTGGGCAAGGGCGTCCGCGATTCCCAGCGACGACGCGAGCGCGGCGAACCCGAGGAAGGCCGCGACCGAGACGACGGTGTTGACCAGAAACGGGGCGACGCTGATCGCGAACGACTCGCGGTACCGTCCGGGCTGGGCGTGGCGGACGTAGCCCGGTGGGTCGCCGAACCGGAAGTAGGCGACCTCCCTGACGGGCACCCCGACGAGGTGACAGACCTGCTTGTGAGCGAGTTCGTGGACGACGACGCCGGGTGCGGCGAGGAGGCGCATCACGACTCGGGTCAGAGAGCCGACGACGGCGACGATCACCGTCATCGCGACGACGACGATGAGGACCGCGACGAGAGGCGAAACGCCAGTAGGAGTCATTGGCCGTTGAACTGTCCCGAACAGTGGTAATTCCTTCGACAGCGAACGGTCAGATGCGGGTGATTATCACCGTCGGCGTTCAGTCGGCGAGGCTCGAGCGACGTACAGCGTCCCCGTCTCGATCGTCCGGCGCTCGACCGGGATCGCGGGCTGGTCGCCGCCGAGGGTCGTAAACAGGAGGTCGGCGTCGGTCTCGCGAGCCACCGCGAGCGCGGGTCGGTGAAGTTCCGGCGGGAGGTTCAGCGCGTAGATCGCCTCGGCCGCGGCGTAGACCGCTGGATCTGGGTCGACGATATCGTCGCGGACGAACCGGACGCCGTCGGGGACCGGCCGGTCGTGGACGTCAGTCGCGGTGACGGCGACGCCGCGATCGGCCAGCGCGGCCGCTACGTCGGTTCGGCGACCGATTCCGACTTCGACGAGCCGATCGTACTCGGCCAGGGTCTCGAGCAGCGTCTCCGCGTTCCGGCGAGAGTGGGCCACGGCGGGACGTTTATGCCACCCGCGGCCATAGCCCTTGCCATGCTCGTCGATATCGTGCCGGTCGGCAACGTCCCCGCGAACGTCAAGCGGGCGGCTTCCGCTGCGTTGCGATCGGTTTACGACTGCGACGTCTCGGTCAACGACTCGCAGTCGGTCCCGAACGGTGCTTACGACGCCGACCGGAACCAGTACGCCGCCGAAACGTTCATCCAGCTCGCCGAACGGGTCGGCCGCGGGACGAAAAACATCGCGATCACGCCACACGACCTCTTCTACCGCCGTCGCAACTACGTCTTCGGGCTGGCCTACCTCGACGGCAGCGGGAGCGTCGTCTCGACCTACCGCCTCCAGACCTCGAGCGACGGCGGCTTCTCGAACCAGAGCGCCGAGGACATCTTCGAGGACCGGGTCCGCAAGGAGATCGTCCACGAAATCGGCCACACCTACGGGTTAGAGCACTGCGACAACAACCGCTGTGTCATGAACTTCTCGCCGACGGTCCGCGAGGTCGACATCAAGGAAGAGAACCTCTGCGGGAGCTGTCAGCGGCTGATTAGCTGATCGTCGGGCCAGAACGGTCGCTTCGGATCTCTGCTGACTGGAGCCGCGGCTCACCGGTTCGGGTATCAGTATCGTTCGAACGAAAGATCGGTCAGGACCGACGTTAGGGCGCGTAGTAGTACTCGCCGTCCTGTTTCTGCTGTCTGTCGAGTTGCGACTCGGGCTTGTTGATCCGCGGTCGCGAGGTCCGCTCGTCGCGGCGGAACGTGACCTCGAGGTTCGCGAGGAACTCGTTCATCCCGTCGCGCATCGGCTGGGGCTGGCCAGCGCGGCCCTGGACGGCGGGTTCACCGTCGAAGACCATCAGCCGGTCGGCCAGCAGGTCGATCATGTAGATGTCGTGGTCGATGACCATGACCGTCGCGTCCTGCTGTTCGGCGTAGCGTCGGATCGCCTTGGTCGCCTGGACGCGCTGTTCGACGTCGAGGTGAGCCGAGGGTTCGTCGAGCAGGTAGAGATCGGCCGATTCGGAGAGGCAGGCCGCGATGGCCACCCGCTGGCGCTCGCCGCCCGAGAGGTCCGAGAGGTTCTGCTCCATGATCCGCTCGAGTTGGAGCGGCTGAGCGATCTCGGTGTTCCAGTACGAGGAGCCGAACTGGTCAGTGATCGACGAGAGGAACGCGTCGACCCGCATGTGCTGGTCGATCGTGACGTACTGGGGTTTGTACGAGATGTCCAGATCGAGGTCCGCGTCGCCCTCGTCCGGTTCGAGATTGCCCGTCAGGAGCTTCGCGAACGTCGACTTCCCGATCCCGTTCGGACCGACGATGCCGAGCACCTCGTTCTCTCGGATCTCGCCGCCCTCGACCTCGAGGGAGAACTCCCCGTCGCCGTAGCTCTTGGTGAGGTCGGGGTACTCGACGAGGGTGTCGGAGTGGCTCGCGGTCCGAGGGGCGTGCTCTTCGAACTCGATGGGATTCGGCCGGATCCGCATGTTCTCGTTGTCGAGGTAGCCCGAGAGGTACTCGTTGATCCCGTTGCGGACGGATTTCGGCGCGGTGATGACACCGTAGGCGCCGGGCTCACCGTAGGCGACGTGCAGCGTATCGGCGAGCAGATCCAGGATCGCGAGGTCGTGTTCGATGACGAGCATCGACTTGTCCTCCTCCTCGGCGAGTTCCCGAATCAGCCGCGCCGCGGTCACGCGCTGGCCAATGTCGAGGTAGGGCGTGATCTCGTCTAAGAAGTAGAAATCCGTGTCCCGGGCCAGCGTGGCCGCGATGGCGACCCGCTGAAGTTCGCCGCCCGAGAGGTCGTCGATCGACTGCTCCATGACTGGCCCGATCGAGAGCCGCTCGACCAGGTCGTCGAGGGCACCGCGCTCGTCGGTCTGCTCGAGCAACTCGCGGGTGTTGCCGTCGAAGCTGTTCGGAATCTGGTCGACGTACTGTGGCTTGCGCGCGATCGTGACGTCGCCGTCGCGCACGTCGGCGATGTAGTCCTGCAGTTCCGTCCCGCGGTAGGCCTCGAGGACGTCGTCCCAGTCGACTTCCTCCTCGTGGCGGCCGAGGTTGGGCTCGAGTTCGCCGGCGAGGATGCGAACGGCGGTGGTCTTCCCGATCCCGTTCGGACCCAGAATACCCGTCACCTGCCCCTCCTGGGGCGCGGGGAGTCCGTACAGCGAGAAGGCGTTTTCGCCGTAGCGGTGGGCGGGGTCGTCCTGCAGTTCCTCCGGCAGGTTGATGATCTCGATAGCGTCGAACGGACACTTCTCGACGCAGATCCCGCAGGTCTCGCCCAGACAGATCTCTTCGGAGATGTGGACCTGGTCGGGTTGACCCTCGTCGGCCTCCTCCCCGCGGAGAGTGATACACTCCTTGCCCGTGCGGTTGGGCGGACAGTAGTTCTTGCACTCGTAGCTACAGCGGTCGGGTTGGCACCGATCGAGGTCTACGACGGCGATGCTGTCGTCGGCCATGGTTACGCGACGGCCCCCGTCGTGAGCAAGATTCCCCACGTCACGAACCACAGGGAGAACGTCATGAATACGATGAACAGGTAGTGTTTCGGTCCGAACTCGTCGTCATCGTAGATGCTCGTGAAATCGTAGAGCACGAACTGGGCGAGAATCGCACCGGCGACGAGCATGAGCGTCCGCGTGTCGTTCGCGGCCGCGTCGGCCGACGACACGTCACCCACCAGTGCCATCGAGCCGAACGCCGCGGCGACACCCAACAGCGCGGCCAGCGCGGTCACGCTGATCGAGCGGATGTGCTCGCGTCGGTCACTGATCGATTCGGTCGACATGGATGGAATTCAGTGGCCGGTGGTGAAAAGGAGTTCGGGTTGGTCTCGAAATGGAATCTCGTGTGCACGCATCGAGGCAAGTTTCCAATACGGCCTGAAGGTGGCAGTCCCAATCGACGAACGCTGTCGGGATAACAGACGATACTCATCCGAGATCAGGAGTTCTCGTCAGTGAGTATCGTTATGACCACATCCTTATCCTTGACATTCCGGTCGAAACCATCTAGTCGATAGTTTACTTCTTCGTCTTCGTTGATAGTATACGGGTCGTGGAACTCTTCCGCTCCGACAGCATATTCACCCTCGTTTCTGACCTCGCTGTCAGTAGTATTCGAGGAATCAAGCTCTATGACCTGATAGGATTGAGCGGGATTATTACTTGTATCATCTATTTTGATACCAGTCACTGTTACCGATTCGTTGTGCGTATTCCGTATCGAAAACGTGACTTCTTTGCCATTTTCATTGTATTCGTCCGTGAATTCGTACCAATCGGCACTGAAGCCACCATCTCCACAACTGACGGTAATATCTTTGATCGTTCTTGTAGCTCCCTGGACGGATACGCCGTCACCGAAAGCGTCGACGACCATTATTATAATGTCGGTCTTCCCAGCTGCCTTATTTGATGTACAGGAACCGGAGACGCTCCAACTATTGTCCTGTTGACGAACAGTTAGATCTAGTAGTTCGTCACTCTCGGAAACAGTTATATCGGTACTATCGAGGCTGGTTATATCGATAGCGTTCGTATTACTCTCGATAGTTGCAATCTCGGTTTGTTTGTTATGTTTATCAATCGTCGAACTCTGTGCCGTAATACCGATGAGTGCGTCCGGGTGGCTGGCAGTACTAACGCTAACTCCTCGATCAGCTGCCAGTGAACTGAAACCGAACGCTGGACTGATTATCATGGCTGCTCCGAGGACGATCAGACAACTACCGACGAAGGTGATAGTTCGAGCCATAGTTACGGTGGCCGCTCCATCTCACCCAGTCGCATCCGTCGGCTCTGTACCACGTGGACAACCGCAGAAACCGCAAACAGCGCGAACACCAGCGTCGCCCAGCCGAGTTCAGAGACCGTCTCCGTCGGCACGACCTCGAGCCAGAGCCCACCCATCACGATCGCTCCGACCGCAGCGAGCCCCAGATAGTACAGTCCCCACGGAATCGAGTCCGCCGGAACGACGTCCAGATAGACGTCTAGCTCCGAGGCCTCGTCGGTGAGCTCGATCGTTCGATTGTCGAACTCGATCATTTCGGCTCGCTCGAGCGTCGGGAGATGCGTCTGCTGTAACGACGTGTACACCCGTTTCCGTTCGGCGGAAGTGATCTCCTCGATCTCCTTGTCGAGTTCCCAGGCGGCGACGTGTTCGGCGAGGTCCCCCAGCGTGACCGGCTCGTCCTCGCGTTTGCAGTAGTGAATCGCGTATCGCCGCCGATGGTTGCTCAGAAGATCGAAGATTTCCCCCCGATCCGAATCGCCCCCCATCTGCGTTGCCATTGAATCGTTCGTATTATGTTGAAAATACGTCTAACTGATACATAACGCTTATTGCCGCGAGATACGCCTGTCTCCCAACTCTACAGTGGCCGACCAATCAGTCAGCAGCGTGTAGCATCTCTGAATCGTTCCGACCCGAGTGACAGGCGTACTGGGCGGCCGTCAATGGTCGATTTCTACAGTCCGCTCGGAAACGTGCACCGCATAGTTCGCAGTACTCCCTGTATCGTAGTTCACGGCGAGTTGCATCTGCGTATCCATATCGAGGTCGATCTCTTCGTCAACGATCTCCTCGAAGAGATCGAGTAGTTCGTCGGGATCAGCGGTCTGGTAGTAATTTCCGCCGGTCTCAGTCGCCCATCCCTCGAGTTTGTCTTCAGGTATCGAGTCGTGCTCGAGCGCGTCGAGACCGACGGTGTGAAGGGTGTAATCGAGGTCATCCGACCGATCGGCCAGTTCGTCCATCCGCTCGTCGTTGGCAGTGTTGGAGTTCTTACCGTCGCTCAGGAGAATAACGATTCGCTCGCGATCATCGGTACCGCGGGTAGCGTAATCGTTGAGTGCCGCTTCCAGCCCGGCGGCCATGTTCGTCCCACCGTATGCGGTGCCGACGACGCTCTCTTTCGCCGACTCGAGATCATCGCTAAGGGGATGAAGGGCTCGGCCACTGCTGGCGAAATCGTAGACTCCGACCCGATCGGCGCTGGGGTCGAGTTCGTCGATAACGTTTCTGGTCGCCTCGACTCGCTGGTTCGTTGGATCGTTTCCTGGATGTGGGTAGATACCGATTGAGCCCGGTATATATCCGAACTGATGGTAGGGATGGACCCGAATTTCCGTCCAATCATCGGGATGGACAAAATCTCTGTGCTCGAGCGTTCTGATCGTCCCGTCGTCGTCTCTGACTTGGATCGACTTCCAGTCATGCGTATTTCTAAACGGTTCGTCGGTCGGGATTGGCTCCCACTCCTCACCGATATCGATCTCATAGTCAGGTTCGTACGCGCTCCACGACGTTGGATTATGGGGGCCCATCGATCCCGATCGGTCGAGAACGAACGTTACGTCGACCGGAGGCCGCGTGTCACTGTACTCGAATAACAGATCGGTGTCCTCCTCAGATAGCGGTGTTGCACTCCGCAGCGAGCGATCAAAGTTAATCTGAACGTCGTCGCCGATCTCGAGCGTGTCGTCGCCACCTTCAGCCGCATCGCCGGCGATAACGGCCCCGTCGATGGTCACATCATCCTTGATTTCGAGGTCAGCACCCGGTGCGTAGACGACTCCCTGAAAGTCGTCCTCGATGGTAATCGTCGAATCGCTAGTAGCGTACACCCACAGCGAGTCCGCACGGTCGTCGGGTTGGATCTCGACATCCGATAGTTCGACATTACCGTCGACATAGAAATTCGTCCGGTTGTTGCCGGTGATCTCGACGTCCGAGAGGTCGAGGCTGCCGTCAACACCGATGTTGACGTTTCCATCAGAGGAATCCGTCGAATCGATACCGTCTTCCCCGCTGTACATGCCCGTAGAAACGTCACCATCGGCCGACGGCTTGCCAGAGAGGTACGACGTCAGAAGGCGATCGATCTTGTCGTCGATCGGATCGACGTCTGTGTACGGTTGCGAGAGTTCGGTTGCGAGTGCCGTTCCTTCGACGCCTTTACCCTCTCCCTCGTTCTCTGAATCCAACCGATAAAGCTTCTTGCCGCTCTCCGATTCACCCTGCGGGGTCCCATTGACGGCCACTCCGTAGCCGATCGGTGAAATCGACGGATTCCCTTTCGAACCCAGTTCACCGTTTACGACCGGGACACCTTCGATATCGGCGTGGTTGTGTAGATGGAATTCATCGTAATTCGCGAGCAAGAAGCCGGGAGAGTCGTCACCGTCCGAACTGTGGTTTCCGTACGCGTTCATTGAAAGCGACGACTTGAGAGTGCCCGTTTCACCGTCGATATAGAGTCCGCTGCGAACCGTCGGTTCGATATCGACGAGTTCGCGAAGCGGTTCCTCGCCATCGACGTTTGCGACGACCGTGACCGTCTCCTCGGATTCGTCGTGGCAGATAATGTTCTCGTCGACCGAGTTGGAGACCTCACAGTTGTTGGCGTCCGTCGCGTCGAACTCGTCTTTCAGAAAGTTGTACCATCCGTGATGGTAAGACGACCCGGAAACCTCGACCGTGGTATAGCTGACGACCTCGATATCCTCCCCGAGCGATTCGAACGAGTCTGTATCGGGATTCGGAATTTCCCGGACCGTATGCTCGCCCGTGCCGACGGTTCCCGTGAGCGTGACCGGTACGATATCGACTCGTCCGGCTTGCCCGTCCTCGGTCGATTCGTAGTAATATCGGAGATTCGGATCCGAAACCGCGGTCGCTCGGTCGCCGGAAACGTCCCAAGCCCCACCGGCTTGATACGCGAACTCGTTACCGCCTTTATCGGTCGCAACCAGCGTCTCGAGCTCTATCGAGCGACTATCGTTCACGTATCCGTCCGAGACGGTTACCTCGATTTGACCGTCAGAAATCAGTTCCCCGTCTAAATTATTGAATTGGACAGGCGCCGGAGTATCGTCCTGCACTCCAAGCGACGATATCGTGGAATCGAACTGTCGGAGTTCTCGCTGACTCTGTTCGCCGTACGCTTGGGATTCTGCGGCATCGAACGCTCCCATTCCGACGACGTAGACGGTCGTTGCTCCGAGAAATACCATTACGAACAACAATACAATCCCTAACTGAGGACTCGCCCCCCGATCGACCCGTTCGGAAAGAGAGACATCATCCTCTCTACCAATCCAACCCATTACGAATTCGTATCCATTACTGTGTTATAAAATGTAATGAGTGTTAACTCAATCTTCAATAGGATGATTCTGAGCGCTACCGAACGATGTGACCGGAGGAGATACCTCTAGCTCACTTTCAATGCTACTGCTGATGAATTGATCCGACTAGCTTTTGGGGGCGCTGTAGCGGTGGTAGCGGCCAATCTCTACTCTTCAAGACTGTCTTGAACGGGCGTATTACCGAGCTTTCGGTGTTTCTGGCAACCGAATACAAAGTGGGTCGCACTCCACGGTGAGCGTAAGAACCGCGTACTGGATTCCCGCCTCGAGGTGGGAGGACCGACGCGGTCATACGGAAACCATAACCATGAGAATGAATCGACGCAATGTGCTAGTCGGACTGGGGACAATTGTCGCAGGCGGCGGAGCTGCGCTTGGGACGGGGGCGTTTAGTAGTGTGGAAGCGACTCGAACAATGACAGTCGGATTCAATAACGATTCGGCTGCGGAGTTGGTCCTGAATCCGACCAGTTCGTATGCGACTACGGAAACGAACAACGACAGTTCCAATGGTTCAAGCACGCTAAAACTAGCGTTTAATGACTTGAATGACAACGCTACGACAACGTTCACTGACGTCTTCGAAGTCGAAAACAACGACTCGAACGGCAACGCACACAGCATTTACGTGAAGAATTCCGGTCAAGTCGATGGGAGCACTATTGATTTTCAGGTTAATGGAAGCTCGATAGTTGGAGGAGCAATTACTGCAACGACAGATATAGCGACAAGTGATGGTCCAGTAAGCATCGATATCGTCATCGATTCCAGCAGTAGTATCTCTAATGCGAACGTGACAATCGTTGCAGACTAAACTCTCACTAACGTCTTTCTCGGCTCTATGACACTAGAACGAAGAGACGTTAGAGGCGGAGGTCTTCGAGGGGATAAACTGATCTAACACAACGAACACCAAACAAATGTTGTCTATCTCATCGCCGGTAGTTACTGTCTTTATTTTCATTTTAGGGCTCACACTTGTGATTCCGACAGCTGCACTCACACTTGGTGGAGGTCAACCAGTCGACGAGAGGAAACATCTCCATCTTGCGCCGAGCGATGGAACCAATGGACAGTACGCCGTCATTGATGACGACAAGATTACACTCAACCTCGAGGCCCTCAACGACCGCGCAATCACCACTGCTGGCGATGTCTTCACGATCACGATCGCCGATAATGACGTCCAGCGGGTCTGGATCGAGAACGACATCGAGGGCCTCGAGTTCTACTCCGGAAACGATCCGACGGCCGAAATCACCGAATCAAGCCCGATCGAGCCATCAGCAAGCGATACTATCAGCGTCGGCGTCGCGGTCGATACGCATGTCGCTCACGCGGGCACGGAGACGTTCACGGTACACGTCCGCTATGACGATGACGAGGACGATGAAGACGACGAGGATAACGAAAACGAGACGCCCGAGAGTGTCTCCCTCGAGTCCCTCACAGTCACTCCGACGAGCCTCGAGACCGGCGAGTCAGTGACGATCGAGGGGACCTACCGAAACGGGAACGACACGGCGAAACGGCACACCGCGAAGCTGACCGTCGACGGCACCGTCGTCGACAGTCAGACGATCGAGATCGCCGGCGGTGAGACCCGAACCGTCACCTTCGAGCGGGAGCTGCAGTGGCCGGGCAGCTACGACATCGGAATCGACGGCGCGGCGAGCGAACGGGTGACTGTCACGGGACCGGGCATCGAGATCAGCGAGGCGTCGGTCACCGACGCCGAACTCACGAGGGGCGATCGAACGACGGTCTCGGCGACCGTCAGGAACCCGACGAACGAGCCCGTCGAGCGAACGCT
This sequence comes from Haloterrigena turkmenica DSM 5511, assembly GCF_000025325.1. Taxonomy (NCBI): domain Archaea; kingdom Methanobacteriati; phylum Methanobacteriota; class Halobacteria; order Halobacteriales; family Natrialbaceae; genus Haloterrigena; species Haloterrigena turkmenica. Next base: position 3,611,245 of record NC_013743.1, read on the forward strand.
CGAGTTGGCGGTCGACGGGATCGTCGTCGATACCAGAACGGTCGTCGTCCAGTCGGGCACGGAGCGAACGGTGACGTTCGAGCGCCAGTTCGATGTCCCCGGAACGTACGACCTGTCGATCAGCGGCGTCGACGCCGGTTCGGTCACCGTCTCGGAACCGGAGCCACACCCGATCCGAGATCGACAGCTGTCGGCAGCGACGACGGCCGCGCTCGCGCCGCCGCTGACGATGGGGGCCCTGCTCCTCGGCGTCGCTGCGAACCGCCGCTGGGCGATCGTCTCGAAATACTGATCCGATGATGAGAACCGACGAACACCCGCATCTCGGCTCGTTCGGGACTGTTAAGACGGCCCGGTTCGAACGTCGTCTCGATAGAATAATCAAATATCGATGATTTTTCTCGAGGCGCCACGATGACGGGGACGACGCTCCTGAAGCGAACGCTGGGGCTAGGGGTCGCCCTCGTCGTTGTCCTGTTGTTGGTCGGCCAACTCCTCGGGCAGCCGATCCTGCTCGGGTACGTCGCGACCGGTAGCATGGAGCCGGCGATGGACGCCGGCGACGGCTTCGTCGCGGTCCCCAGCCTCGTCGATAGCTCGGTCGAACAGGGAGACGTCGTCGTCTTCGAGGCCCGGGAACTCCACGGCGGTGGGCTGACGACCCACCGCGTGGTCGGCGAGACCGAGGAGGGGTACGTCACCAAGGGTGACGCCAACCCCTTTACCGACCAGGACAGCGGCGAGCCCCACGTCACGGACGGCCAGATCGTCGCGAAAGCCTGGCAGGTAAACGGCGAGGTCGTGACGATTCCCCTCCTCGGGACGGCGATCATGGGCGTACAGGGCGTCGTCGAGTCGGCCTACGAAAGCGTCGCTCCGGTGGTCGGACTGACGACGACCGGCGACTCGGAGGGGCTCGGGGCCGCCCTCGTCGCCGTCGGCGTCGCCCTGCTCGGGTTCGGGACGGTGTTCGAGCGACTCGGTCCGGCGCGACGCGAGATCCATCGATCACGCTCTCGAGAGAACGTGATCGCGTTCTGGACGGCGCTGGGACTGGTCTTGCTCGTGTTCGTTACCTTCGCGACCGCGGCGATGGTCGTCCCCGCGGGCACCACCGAGTACGAACTCGTGAGCACCGACTCGCCGACCGACGATCCGCAGGTGATCGCCCCCGGAGAGACGACCGAACTCACCCGCACGGTCGATAACGCGGGCTATCTCCCCATCGTGGCCGTCCACGAGCCCGGGAGCAACAACGTCGCAATCGACCCACCGACGCAGACCGTCGGGATCCGCTCGAGCGGGGAGACGACGGTCTCGCTGACCGCGCCCGACGAGACCGGGTCGTACACGCGACACGTCGGCGAGTACCGCTACCTCGCGGTGCTCCCGCCGGCGGCGATCGTCTGGCTACACGGCCTGCATCCGCTCGCCGCGATCGCCGCGGTCAACGGCGTCATCGTGGGTCTCGCCGTCGCGATCGTGCTCGTCGTCTTCGGGCACAACGATCTGCGCGTTCGCTCGGCGGGCGATCATATTCCGGTATCGACCCGCCTCGAGCGGAAGCTGCGCAAGTGGCTCCGAGAGTGATCTGCTCATCGATGGCCAATATCGTTATAATGTTCGGATCGCATGGAAGAACGAACGTGTCTCCGCAGCCAGTCGGAGAATCGGTGCGGACAAATGGGGGGAGACAATCGCCGTACGGGACGGCTTCGATCGGGGTGTCTAACACGTGATCGATAATCCGCGTCTCGACCTGTTGCTCGCCAAGTACGGGCGGTCGATCGTCGTCGTCCTCGTCGGGATCGGCGTCCTCGCCTTTCTCGCTTCCGGGTGGGCCGTCGCGACGCCGTCGACGTCGACGAGCCACCAGTACGCCGACGAACGCGTCTCGAGCGACGTCGAGACGAGCGCCGTCGTCGTCCGGAACGGAACGCTCTGGAACGAGGGCGATCGACTCGAGAACAGCGGCGTCTACATGCTGAACGCGTCGCCGGAGCTAACGCTCCGCGCAGAGACCGGACTGACGAACGCGACCGCTGGGACGCCCGTCGACGACGGGACCGTGAGCCACGAACTGACGCTTCGGTTCGAAGCGACGCGTGAGGGCGCGGCGTTCTGGAACGAGACCCGGACGCTCGTCGACGAGTCGCCGGCGGTCGAGAACGGCGTCGCGAGATCGAACGCGACCGTCGACGTCGAATCCGTTCGCGATCGGCAGCGCCAACTCGAGCGCGAACTGTCCGGCGTCGGGTCCGTCGACGTCCATCTCGAGTTCCGCGCCACCTACGAGACGGGCGCGGGACAGGGGGTCCAGGAGACGTCGACGACGCTCGAGGTGACCGACGACGCCTACTGGCTGAGCGACTCGCTGTCCGCGTCGGACGAACAGCGCTACCAGACGGGGACGACGGAGACGACCGAGTCTCGGAACCTCGGGCTGATCGCCGGCCTCTCGCTGCTCGGGACGCTCTCGCTGGCCGGCGCCGCCGTCGTCGCCCGTCGCTCGCCGATCGACGAGGCGGCCGCCCGCCGGGCCGTCCACGAGCAGCGCTACGCCGAGTGGATCTCGCGGGGGTCGATCCCGATGTGGATCGGCGACTACCACGTCTCGCTCGATACCCTGGAGGACGTCGTCGACGTCGCGATCGACACGAACGAGCGCGTCGTCCACGACACCCAGCGCGGACTGTTCGCCGTCGTCAACGACGGCGTGGTCTACTACTACAGCGATCGGGGACTCTGGGAGGAAACCGCCTGGCCAGAGATGGACCTCGACGACGGCTCCGCGGTCGTCGACGCCGACGCGCCGCGGAGCCCGGAGGAGCTCGAACTCGAGGGAAGCGACGAGTTCGCGGACCCGGACGACGGGTTCGACGACGACGCGGACGTCTGGCGAAAGCTCTGAGCGTCCGAGAGACGGGATGCGACCGGCTATTTCTCCGACGACTGCCGATAGCGGCCGACAGCTGACGTCGACGACTGCGGTCGACCGTGTCAGACACTGGCGCGGTGAGTCGTCGGCCGACCGTCGCAGCGCTCTCGGTAGTCCCAAATTTCACCGACCCCTGACCAACGAGTCAACTATCGATATCTCGATATCTGACTCCTCACGATGTACTTTACCGTTCAGATTCTGTTGGAAACTTTTGTGGTAGTCACGGTTCGTAAGGCTCAACTTTTATGCTGCTGGGAGCTTTCGATTCGTAATATGGCAGAGACCGACGGGGAGGACATCGAAGATTTGCCACCGAGCGCCAAACTGGTTTTCAAGGTTCTCGAGTACGACGGGCCGCTGACCCAGAAACAGATCGTCGAGGAATCGATGCTGTCGGCCCGAACCGTCCGCTACGCGCTCGAGCGGTTAGAGGAGATCGGAATCGTCGACGAGGATATCTACTTCGCCGACGCACGCCAGAGTCTCTATCGACTCGAGGAGCCGGTGGCAGCCGACGGAAACGGCGTCGAGGAGTCCCCGAAGAAGGACGCCTGCTGCGCCGAATAACGGCGCGGAAACCGGGAGGATTATTTTCAGTCGGTGATCGTCCACCAGTATGGACAAGGAGACGCTGCCGCGATGGGGATGGCTCTTGCTGGGGCTGTTCGCGATGGCGGTCGTCGCGAACACGTTCAATCTATTCGTTCTCGGTCCGGCGGGCGTTCCCGAGCGGTACCACGTCGTTACCGTCATCACGTCGATGGCGCCCGTGTTAATCTACATCGGCCTCTGGTACGACGACGACCGCCAGCAGTACTGGGACCACTCACGGGAACACATCGTCGGCGATCTCGTGTTCGTCATCACGGGGGCAGCGATCGGGGCGGGCATGGGGCTCGTCGCGACCGAGGGACTCGGGCTCCCGCCGTTCGTCGAGGACGTCATCGCCATGGCCGTCGGCTTCATGCTCTCGTGGGGGCTGTTCTGGTGGCGGAACACGGAGATCTACCGCGATCTCGATGGCCGCTAATCCGAGAATCGTTACGGTCCGCGTCCGGCGGGTGTGACTGGGTTTGTCGTCGCTTACTGTCTCGCCGGCGGTTGCTCGGCGCCGCGGTCGGCGATTCCGGGCGTCGGCGGCAGCGATCGCTTGTGCTCGGTTTCGGCACAGAGCCAGGCGATCGACCGCGCCGTCTCGCGGTCGATCTCGAGCGTCGCCGCGGCGTCCTCGATCGACTCGTCCTCGTCGACGAGCCGCTGTAACAGCGGATCGATGACGTCGTAGGTGGCCCCGAGTTCGTCGGCGTCGGTCTGGTCCGCCCAGAATCCCGCCGACGGCTCCTTGCTGACGATCCGGCGCGGAACGCCGATTCGCTTCGCGAGCGCCCGCACTTCGGTCTTGTAGAGGTCGCCGAGCGGATACGCGTCGGCCGCCCCGTCGCCGTACTTGGTGAAATACCCCAGCAGCAGCTCGGACCGGTTGGCGGTGCCGAGCACGAGCCTGTGCTGGCGGTTCGCCGCGTAGTAGGCACAGCACATCCGCAGCCGCGCGATCACGTTGCCGAACGCGTGGTTACGTTCGTCGGGACGGCCATCGTCGCCGTCATCTTGACTCTCGAGTTCGATCGCAGCCGTCTCCTTGAACGCCTCGAGGACCGGCCGCAACTGGATCTCTCGAAACTCGATGCCCAGCCCTTCGGCGATCGTTCTGGCCTCGCTCACGCCGGTCCGTTCGCTCTTGTGGCAGGGGAGCCCGAGCCCGAGAACTCGATCGCTGCCGAGGGCCTCGACGGCCAGTTCCGCGGTCGCCGTCGAATCGATTCCGCCGCTCATCGCGACGACGACGCCCGTGGCGCCCGCGTCCTCAACCGTCGTCCGGATGTCGTCGATGATCCGCGAGCGGACGAGCTCGAGTCCCGGCCGATCAGTGATGAACGTCCCGGTCGTGCATCCGATTCCAGCGTCGACGATCGTCTTCCTCTCAGCGCCCATAGCGATCAAACACCATTTGTAGCACACTGAGAGTAAACATCCGTCTCGTATAAATGCTTTATCCTTAAACAATATATTTGTATATGCGAAATCGGTGGCCAAACGGTTGCCAATATGGGGCTTATCGGCCGTAAACGTCCATTCCCATAACCCCTGTTCGTTCCTCGTAGAATTCGTTTATTATACAACAGTTTTGGAGGCGAACTACGATGTAACTGGGCTCAGCCGTTTCCGCTCCGTTTGCGGAGGCGGACACCACCCACGCTCGAGGAACTGGGCTGTTCGGGCAACTACTTCCTCGTCGGCGACCGGATCGTCGCCGTCACCGCCGAAGGGATGTACGGCTTCCGGAAATCGCCAGGCCGACGGCTGAGCGTCCTCTGAAACGATTAAAAACCGCTCACTCTGTTCGCGACCCGCTTACGACGGCACGACCGTCACCGGATCCTTCCGATCGATCGCCTGCTCTAACTCGTCGGCGATCGCGCTCCCTCGAGACACCTGAATCTCGCCGCCGCGGCTCACCGTCGCGGTGAAGAGGTACTCGCCGCCGGCCTGGACCTCGACGGTCTCGCCGTGGTTGCCGTCGACGGGGATGACGATGTGTCGCGAGGTGATCTCCGGAGTGACCATCTCTCCGGCCTGGGAACCGCTGGCGCCGGCGCCGTTCGCGCTGGCGCTGCCGCCTCCGCCGCCGGCCCCATAGTTGGGGTTCTCGTCGTGGGTCCGAACATCGATGTCGATACCGAGGCGATTCTCGACGTCGGTGATCCGACCACCGCCCTTGCCGATGACGCTCGAGATGTCGTCCTCCTCGACGTAGACGACGGCCTTGTCCTGGCTCTTGAGTTCGACGTCGACGTAGCCGCGCGCGATCGAGCGGATCTCGCGTTCGATCTCCTGTTTGGCGATGCGGTCGACGCCGGACTCGTTGCCGGGGCCGCCGTCCTCGTCGTTGAGCGGGACGGTGACGACCTGGCGGTTGAAGGTGTAGATCTCGTACTCGGGCTCGCCCGTCTCGAAGTTCGTGACCTGAATGACCGGCCGCGCGAGGTCCTCCTCGGTGAGTCCCGCGGGGACTTTGACCTCCGTCCGGACGTCGTAGACGGTGTTGACCTCCCCGGCCTCGATGTAGACGACGGTGTCGACGACCTGCGGGATCATCCCGAGTTCGACCCGGCCGACGAGCCGCTGGAGGGCGTCGATCGGTCGCGTCGCGTGGACGACGCCGATCATGCCGACGCCGGCCAGTCGCATGTCCGCGAAGACCTCGAAGTCGTCGGTCTTGCGGACCTCGTCGTAGATGGTGTAGTCCGGCCGGACCATCAGCAGGGCGTCGGCCGTCTTGGCCATCTGCCCGCCCAGTTCCGTGTACTGGGTGATGTCGGGGCCGACCTGCAGGTCCCGCGGTTTCTCCATCGTCTTGACCGCGTAGTCGTGATCGGAGATGAATCGCGCGACCGCCTGCGCGAACGTCGACTTCCCGGCACCGGGCGCGCCCGAGATCAGGACGCCGCGCTGGCGCTCGAGCAGCCGCTCTTTCAGTTCGTCGGCGTTCTCGTAGTCCTCGATGTCGGTCTGGGCGATCGGCCGGACGGCGGTGATCTCGATGCCGTCGGCGAAGGGGGGTCGGCCGATCGCGATCCGGTAGTCCCGAAACTGGACGATCTTCATGCCCGGCTCGGAGAGCTCGAGGAAGCCGTCGGGGGACTCCTTGGCGGCGTCGACGATCTCGCGGGCGTACTCGTCCATCGTCGCCTCGTCTAACGGGTCGTCGGCGATCCGCTCGTAGCGCATTTCGCCGAGTTCGCCGCGCTTGGCCTTCGGCACCGCGCCCGTCTTGAGGTGGACGCTCATCGTCTGGTCGTCGAAGTAGGTCTCGACGGTGAGCGTCTCTACCTCGCGAGTTTCGGGCGAGACGTGCTGGACGTCTAACCCCTTCGCACGGGCGACTTCGGCCTGGACGACGTCGCTGGTCAGGAAGGTGGCGCCGAGATCCTCGGCGAGATCCCGAATGAGGGCGTCGATCTCGCCCTCCGAGGCGTGGCCCCGCTCGATGGCGTTGGGCCGCTCGCCGATATACTCGAGCTCGATGACGCCCTCATCGGCGAGGTCGGCCAGCCGCTGGAGTTCCTCCAGCCCGTCCCAGCCGGTATCGATCCCGTCGTTTGCCTGCGCTTCGAGTTCCGCGACGACGGCCTCCGGCACCGAAATCGTCGCTCCCTCGAACTGCCCGTCTTCGATAGTCGCCGAGACGCGGCCATCGATGACCACGCTCGTATCCGGCACGACGTTCATACGCAAACTGGTCGACGGACGCCTATAAGGGTGTTCCACCTGCGAAAGTCGTATCGGCGGTGTCTGCGACGTCCGTAGTCCGCGTCTACGACGTGCTCGAGGTCGTGACCGTCTTCTCGTTCGATAGGCGTCGAGCGGTCGATCCGCCGACTGTGACCGGTGGCCTCAACTCGCCGCCCGTCGACAACTCGTCCATGGAGGTCGTCGATCTGACCCGCGAACTCGTCTCGATCCCCAGCCACGAGGACGAGACGGCCGCGGGGGACTACATCGAGGCGTGGCTCCGCCGCGAAACCGACGCCGACGTGCACCGCGACGGAGCGGGCAACGTGATCGCCCGGAAAGGATCCGGCGGGGAGACGCTGGCGCTGGTCGGCCACCACGACGTGGTCGAGCCGGCGGCTTCGCAGATCGCAGCCAGCACAGACGGGGACTCGGAGTACGCCCTCGAGGAACGCGACGGGCGGCTCTACGGCCGGGGCGCGGCCGACATGAAGGGCGCCGTCGCGGCCGCGATGCTCGCCTTTCGAGACAGCGAGGTACCGCCCGCCTCGAGCGGCGAGACGACGTCCGGCAACGCGACGCCGGGCGGCGAGCTCATCTTCGCGAGCTTCGTCGGCGAGGAGGTCGGCGGCGTCGGCGCGCGCCACGCCATCGACCGCGGGTTCGCGCCCGACTACGCCGTCGTCGGCGAGGGCTCGACGGGCTACTCGAGTCCGGGCGTCACTGACGTCGCGATCGCCCACAAGGGTCGCCGCGGATCGACGATCACCGCCCGCGGTGAGGCCGCCCACGCGAGCGAAGTCGGTGCCGGCGAGAACGCCATCTATCGCGCGACCGACGCCGTCGACCGCGTCCGCGACCTCGAGCCGCCGTCGGTCGAGGTGGCCGGCGAGACCCTCGAAGGGAGCCTCGCCGTCACCGAGATCGAGGGCGGCTCGGCGATGAACGTCGTTCCCGACCGCTGCGAACTGACCGTCGACGAACGGACCGTCCCGGGCGAGCGAGCCGCCCTCGAGCGCGTGACCGATCTCGAGGGCGTCGAGTGGACCGTCGACCAGGACCTGCCGCCGATGCGCTGCGACGACGAGGCGTTCGCCGAGGCAGTCCTCGAGGCGGCCGACGCCGCCCAGCCGGGGTCGCCGGAACTGATTACGAAGCCCCACGCGACCGACGCGGGGTGGCTCGCCGCGGCCGGCGCGGAGTGCGTGATCTGTGGCGCCGCCGAACCCGGCGAGGCCCACACCGAAGACGAGAGCGTCTCCCTCGAGGTCCTCGAGCGGTGTTGGGAGACCTACCGGAGGCTAGCGGCGTCGTGGCTCAATTAGGTGCACAACGGGAGAGACAGTTACTTCGGCGAACTGTGCGAATCGTCGGAGAACCAGTCGTCGGTAACGTCCGCCGGGGACGCGGTCCCCGAAGACCGGACGCTTCGATAGAGGTGCTCGAGGTGCTCGAGCGTCTGCCGGACGTCGTAGCGCTCGATGGCCGCCCGCGTGTCCCGATCCGTCCGGAGACAGCGTTCGATGGCGTCGGCCATCGCCTCGCAATCGCCGTATTCGAACCGCTCGCCGTTGTCGGACCCGATCGTCCGGTCGAACGGTGGGACGTCGGACGCGACGACGGGCGTGCCGCAGGCGTTGGCCTCGAGCGTCGAGAGCCCGAGCGTGTCGGCGGTCGAGGCGGTGACGAACGCGTCGATCGAGGAGTAGAAGACCGGCAGCTCCTCCCGGGGGAGAAAGCCGCGGATCTCGACGTTATCGGGCGCCTCGCGCTCGAGGCAGTCGCGATAGGGGCCGTCGCCGACGATGACGAAGTCGTACTCCGGGAGCGCCTCGGCGACGCGGAGGATCTCGCTGACGTTTTTCTCCATGCTGAGCCGGCCGCTGTAGCCGATGACGGTCCGGTCGGGATACCAGTCCTCGTCGGTCGGCTGGAAGAACTCCATGTCGATGCCGACGGGAAGCTGGACGTGTTCCACGTCGCGTTCGATTCGACTCGTGGAGGCGGTCACGATGTCGAAACTCCGGAGGAACGTGTTCTCCATCGGGACGTACAGTTTCGAGAGCGCGGTGGCGATCGACTCGAACTTGACGTTCTGGTGGAAGTACTCCTCGATCGGCGTGTGGTGAGTGTACACCGCGGGCAGGTCGTGTTTCCGGGCGTAGTACCGACCGAGCATGCCGACCGTCGCCGGCCCGTGACAGTGGACGATATCTAGCTCGGGGAGCGTGGACGGCCGTTTGAACACGGGGATCCGATAGCCGGGATAGAACGGGTTCGACACCGATCTGACCGGAATCTCGCGATCGCCGGGTTCGTAGTTTCCGTCCGGGTAGACGACGTACACCTCGTGTCCGTCCTGTTCTAACTCCTCGCGCCAGAGTTTGATCGTATACGTGACACCGTCGATCTCGGGGAAGTAACTGTCCGTAAAGAACCCAATTTTCATTCAGGTCACCTCGTCGTAAAGCGTCTGGTACTGGCTTGCGACCGACTCGAGCGTGAACGCCTCGCTCCGTTCGGCCGCGTTCGATCCGAGTCGCTCCCGGCGGTCGGGATCCTCGAGTCGCTCGATGGCGTCCGCGAACGCGTCGACGCCGGACCCCGACGCCGCCACCTTCAGGCAGTCCTTGCCGTCATCGAGCCAAGAGAACGTCTCGATGTCGCGGACGAGGATCGGTTTCCCGGCCGTCATCGCCTCCAGCAGCGCGATGCCCTCGTTTTCCTCGTGGGTGGGGAAACAGAAGATGTCTCCCGCCGCGTACGCGCCGCGGATGTCGTCGACGTACCCGGTGAACGTGCAGTTGTCCGGGGACTCCTCGATGAGTCGCGTCGTCTCCCGCCCCTTGAGCGAGAGGTCCAGCGGGCCGAACCACGCGAAATCGAGGTGGGGCAGCCGACGGGCCAGTTCGACGAACGTCTCGAGGCCCTTACGCTTGATCACGTGGCCGACGAGGAAGACCGTCGGCGACTCGAGGTCGTAGCGCTCGCGGTACTCGTCCTCGAGAGCCTCGAAGCCCTCGAGTTTCTCGCCGTCGACGCCGTTCGAGACGACGGTCGTCGTCGCGTCGGTGTACGTCTCGATCAGTCGCCGGTTGTACTCGGAGGGACAGATCAGCGCGTCGGCCAGCCCGTAGGCCCACTCGAGGTACGGTTTCAGCGGTCTCGCGAGCGCGTTGGTAAACCGGAAGCTGTCCCCGAAGTCCTCGGCGGTGACGTGGGTGTGAGCGACGACGGGGATTCCCCGCGACCGCGCCCGCCGCGCGTACCAGACCGAGCGCGGGCCCATGAGGTTACAGTGGAAGACGTCGGCGTCCAGCGTCGGCTCGGTCGTGTACTCGACGTCCAGCCGATCCAGCATCTTCCGCTGGTGGACGACCGACTCGCGGATGCCGCCGGTGACGTGTTCCTCGAGTTCGAAGTAGTGGCTGATCTTCATCCCGAGTATCTCGTGGCTGTGGTGGCTGTGGTCGATTCGGGCGCGCTCGAGGGGATCGACGGGACGGTGCGGTGGCCGTGACGAGGCGTTACGCGACTTCGAGCCACGGCACCTCCATGAGCGGCGGGATGTGCGTCTCGATGTGGTGTTCCCAGACGCCCTCCTCGCCGAAGGCCTCCCCGTGGTCGGCGGTCACGATGACTTTCCCGTCCAGTTCCGGGATCAGTTCGGCGACGGACTCGAGGGCGATCCGTAGGTTCTCCTCGTAGAGCTCCAGGGCCGCCTCCCGCGTGCCGTTCTTGACGAGGTCCGTCGGATCGAGTTCGAGCCAGAGCCCCGCTTTCTGCGCGAGTTCGCTGTCCTCGAGTCGGCTCTCGACTTTCGGTCGGATGGTGTCGCTGAGCGACGACAGCGTCCCGTCGCCGCCGTCGGCCGCCTTCTCGGCTTCCTCCTGGCGGCGGATCCCCTTCTGGATCTGCTTGAGCTTCTGTCCCTTCCCGCGGGAGAGGTAAGGAGCGTGGGGTTGCATATAGTGGAGGACCGTCCGGTCTGCCCGCTCGACCGCATTCTGGTTGTTTCGGAACGCCTCCGCCAGTCCCTCCGGCGGGACCGTCCCGAGGTCGTCGTCCCAGCCGGACTTCCAGACGTCGAAGACGTCGCTGATGTGGTCCGACGCCGTCCACTCGTAGTCGCAGCTGGCGCCCCACTTGAGTTCGTTCAGCGGGATTCCGAGGTCGTTGATGAACGGGTTTCCGGAAAAGTACGCGATATCGTGCTCGTCGGTGAACGTCCGGTACGCCCACTCCGGCGTGGACGAGCCGGTGCTCCACCGCTTTTCGAGCGTTCCGTCGAGATACTCGTCGTAGACGTCGCGGAACACGTCGTACCGGCACGCGTCCAGCACCAGACAGTAGTCCCACTCGGACTCGAGGAAATGCTGGTCCTCCATCGGTTGGGTTGGGGTTTCGAGTCGACCAACGTATGCTTACTGGTGTCCGGACAGTCACGGCAACTTTCCCGTTTCGATCAGTATCGGCTCGGAAACAGGGGTCAGGGCGTCGAATTCGGACGCTGTTACTCGAGGTGATCGAAGCGCCCGTTACTCGAGGTAGCCGAGTTCGCGCAGGCGGTCGCGAGTCTCCTCGTCGGCCTCGGCTAACGCGTCGGCGTCCTCGGCGTCCGTCTCGCTGGGATCGATCCACGCGCCGCCGGCGGCCTGCTCGAAGCGGGCGAGCGCGCGTTCAGTGTCGGCGACGACCCCGTCGTCGACCGGATCGACCGGCGTCGATTCCGCGGGATCCTCGTCGAGGCGGTAGCCCTCGTCGGGGATGCGGTCGGCCCGGGCGTACTTCGCGTCGGTGCTGCGGGCCGCGCGCAGGCGGGAGTAGGCCCGGTGATCGTCGGGCAGTTCGATCCCTGCCTCGCTGGCCTTCTCTTCTAAGTGATGGAGTTCGATCACCGGCTGGGCGTACTCGACGAACGCGTAGTCGTCATTGGACTGCGTTCGGCCGCTCGAAGGACTTCGTCCCTCGCTGTCGTCGGACGCCTCGCCACCCTCGGCGTCGAGCACCGCCTGCTGGCCGGGATCCGGCTCCGAGACCCCCTCGAAGGCGCGGTACTCGTCGGACAGGAGCGACCGCGTCGGATCGCGACCGGTGACGGAGATGTCGTCGTCCGCCGGCGCGAGCGCGTCGTCGGGATCGACGTCCAGCGCCTCGAGGACCGTGTGATAGCAGTCGAGCAACTCGACGAGGTCGTCGCGCCGGTCGGCCTCGAGGGCGGGGTGTTTGACCAGCAGCGGGACGTTGATCAACTGGTCGTAGAGGGCGAACTCGTGGCCGTAGAGGTCGTGTTCGCCGTGGAGTTCGCCGTGATCGGCGCAGACGACGACGGTCGTCTCCTCCCACTGGCCGGTCTCGCGCAGCCAGTCGAACAAGCGGCCGAGTTCGGCGTCCATGTGGGCGATCTCGGCGTCGTACAGGCTCCGGATGTCGTCCCACTCCTCGTCGTCGATGTCGCGCGCGCCCGAGTTGTACTCCTTCGAGTTCTGGCAGACCTCGCTGGGGTCGACGCCGGGAGCGAACTCCTCGCGATACTCCTCGGGCGGGTAGTAGGGCAGGTGGGCGTCCATCAGGTTGACGAACGCGAACCAGCCCTCGTCGCTCTCGCTGTCGTCGATAAAGGACTTCGTCCGGTCGATGACCGACGGCGTCTTCGTGTCGGCGCCCTCGCCGCTGGCGAGTTTCTCGTGGGCCATCGCGCCGAGTCTGACGAGTTTCGACGCCAGATCGCGGAGGTAGTCGTTGTCGTTGACGGTCTGCCAGGCGCTGGCCAGCGGCCCCGAGAGGACGTCGCCGGGGAGGACCTCGAAGAACGAGTCCTGCGCGTCGAACCCCTCGGTGAGGCCGGTGTAGGGGGTGATCCAGGCGTTCGAGGAGTAACACGCCGTGTCGTAGCCGGCCGCCGAGAGGGCCGTCGCGAGGGTGGCGTCGCCTTCGAGGTACGGACTCCCCTGATCGGCCCCGTGCTGGCTCGGATACCGGCCGGTAAACAGCGAGGCGTGGACCGGCAGCGTCCACGGCGCGGGCGCGACGGCCGACTCGAAGACGGTCGCCTCCTCGGCGAACGCGGAGAGTTCGGGCGTCGTTTCCCGTTCGTAGCCGTACGGACCCAGTCGGTCCTTCCGGACCGTGTCCAGCACGACAAAGAGGACGTTGGATTGCTGAGCGTCGTCCATTACGGGAGACAACTGAGTCCATCCAAATAAAACGCGTCAACTGTCTCGAACCGACGAGAGACCCATCAGATATCGTGAATGTAGTCGATTTACTCGCTCGACACGTCGCCGGTGGATAGTCAGCATCCAGCCGAAAGGCGATCTCGCACCGTTGATTTCGCGTCGGTTTCCCGTCGGCGATAATCAGACGTTTCAAGTCCACTGACGATCCACGTCCGCTATGGACGAGCGAAATCGGCGGCGGCTGCTCATCGGCGCGTTCGGCGCGCTCGCCGTCTTCGCCGTGCTGTTCTTCGCGGTCGGTGCGCGCGACGTCATCAACACGCTGTTCTCGGCCGCGCCCTCGCTGGTCGCCGCGACCTTCGCCCTCGCGCTGTGCTGGCTGGCCGCGTGGAGTCTGATGCTCCGGAGCGTGCTGGTCGCCCTCGACGTCAAGCTGTCGGTCGTCAAGGCGTTTTTCGTCTACGCCGGCGCCGTCTTCGCCAACAACGTCACGCCGTTCGGCCAGGCCGGTGGCGAGCCGGTCGCGGCGCTGCTCATCTCGAAGACCTCCGACGCGCGCTACGAGACGGGGCTGGCCGGGATCGCCAGCGTCGACGTGCTCAACGTCGTCCCCTCGATCTCGCTGATCCTCGTCGGGATCGGCTACTACGCGACCACCGCCACCGTCGCCGAGCGCCTCGAGACGGCCGTCGGCTCGGCGGTCGTGCTGATCGCGGCCATCGTCCTCGCGATGGCGGTCATCTGGCGGTACCGGGAGACGCTCATCGAACGCCTTCCGGCTCTCATCGCCCCCCGTCTCGGTCGACTCGGGCTCGCTCGCTTCCAGAGCGAGACGCTCGAGTCGGATCTAGCGGATCGGATGGGGCGATTCTTCGAGAACATCGAACTCGTCGCGACCGACCGCTGGCGCCTCTCGGTCGTCGTTGGTCTCTCGCTGGCCGGCTGGCTCTTTCAGGTGGCCGCGCTCACGGTCGCGTTCGCCGCGCTCGGCTACAGCGTCTCGCCGTACGTCCTGCTGTTCGTGATCCCGCTCGCGAACCTCGCGGGCGCCGCCCCGCTCCCCGGCGGGCTCGGCGGTATCGAGGCCGCCTTCGTCACGCTGCTCGTGCCGACCACCGGCATCCCGGCGTCGACGATCACCGCGGCCGTGCTCATCTTCCGCGGGGCGATCTACTGGATGCCCGTCCTGATCGGCGGCCTCTCGGTGTCCGCGTTCGGCGTCAAGGCCCTCGAGTGACCGCCGAAGGCGGTCGATCGAGGATGATCGTGGTTCGAACGAACGACCGAGCGGTTGATCCCCGTCGGGCACGGACGGTCGGTCGTCGACACGCATGTACCGAGGTGGTCACATCGGCTTCAACGCCCTTCTGTACGCCCCGTTCGTTCCGATGGTGAGCCGCGGCTGGTCGCTCGAAGTGGCGCTGCTGGGAGCGGCTCTCGCCGTCGGACTGGCGAACCTCCCCGATATCGACCAGCCGCTGCCGCGGATCGCCCATCGCGGGCCGACGCACACGATCTGGTTCGCCCTCGTCGTCGGTCTGTGCGCCGGCGTCACGACGGCGCTGGCCGTCCCCGCGACGCCGTCCGGCTTCTGGTTCGGGTTCGTCGTCGGGACCGGCAGCATCGTCGCCCACCTCGCCGGAGATATCGTGACGCCGATGGGGATCAGCCCCTTCGCGCCGGTCTCGCGGTACCACGTCACGCTCGACTGGTTCAAGTCGAAGAATGGGCGGATCAACCGGGCGTTCCTGCTGGTCGGATCGACCGCGCTACTCGCGTCGCTTGGCCTGACGATCGGACGGGTCGGAACGGTCGCTCCCGTGGGCTGATCGGTCGCCCGCTATCGACGCGGCGAGAGCGCCCTCCGTCCGCCACGCGAGGACGCCGAGCGACGCCGCCCAGAGCACCGCCGTCGCCGCGGGGCCGTGAACCGGGACGCCGGGGCCCGCGGTCGAGGCAAGCGGGAACAGCCAGTCGATGCCCTTCGACGAGAGGGAGTCGATCGCGAGGTGCGAGCCGATCCCCAGGCCGACGGCGAGTGCGACCGTCCGATCCCGGCGGAGCGCGTACGCAACGGCGACGACGGCGACCGCGAACAGCGGCGTGTGCGTGATTCCGCGGTGGACCAGCGGCCACCCCCACGCCGCGGGGAACAGAAAGTCCGCGTCCGGGAGGAGGCCGAGGGCGACGCCGAGGCGCGGATCGGCGTCGGTGACCCCTCGGACGAGGGCGTAGCCGACGACCGCGTGGGTGGCGAACGCAGAGACGAGAAACGTGATCCGAGTCGCGTCCATCGAGGGGACCTTCGGGCGGCACCGCCACATGCGTTATGGCTCAGTGACACCCGGACGAACCGTCGCGTCGATCGAAGACTACGAGAACCAACAACGCTTACATTCGGGACGGAATAGAACCCGGATATGGTACCGCTGCAACTCGAGGGGATGCCGTCCTGGCTCGAGTCGCTGTTCACGTCGGAGTTTGCGTTCGCGGTCTTGTTAGGGATCTGCATCCTCGAGGGGGCGATGATGCTGCGGTTCATGCCGAGCGAACTGGTCGTCCCGGCCGCGCTGGCGCTGATCGGGTCGTCGATCCCGGAGACGGTCGCGATCGTCGCCGTTGCGGTCGTCGGCACGACGATCGGTCAGTTCCTGCTGTTCTGTCTCGTCCGCCGCGCTGGGCGAGAGTACGTCATCCAGAAGCGGTGGTTCCCGCTCACGGAGGCCCGACTCGAGCGCTTTGACGGCTGGTTCGACCGCTGGGGCGGGATCGCCGTCGCCGGCAGTAACACGATGTTGGTCGTCAGAGGCCTGCTCACGATTCCCGCGGGACTCTCGGAGATGGACGGCCGGACGTTCGTCGCGCTGTCGGCGCTCGGCTCGCTTTCCTTCCAGTCGATTCTCGCCGCCCTCTACCTGTTCGGCGGCTATCTGCTAGCCCTGTGACGGGGGCCGGTGCCCGGTGAACGGGCGCGTCGTCGACTATGCCACACGCCAGCGGCTCAGCGCGACCGAGCGATCGGTCGATGCGCCCGCTCGAGACCACCGCCCGCTGACAGTCCGATACGTCGCGGGTTTCTGGCCAGACGAGTCGACTCGGGTGATATTCTCGTCGCGGATCTGCTATCTGCCTCGTCGGCCGACCAAGGTTCATACCGTAAGTCGTTGCAATCGGTACCATGTCGCCGTCCCTGCCGATCGAGACGGGCGGTGAGGGAAATCGGGATCGATCACTGGCGGGCGTCCCGGTCGAACTGTATCCGATCGTCCTCATCGCGACTGCGCTGCGGCTGTTCCGGCTCGAGTCCGAGAGTTACTGGGTCGACGAAGTCGTCTCGGTGACCACCGTCACGTCGAACACGCCGATCGAACTCCTGATCAGCGTGCCGGGGAACGATCCCCACCCGCCGTTCTACTACCTCCTCCTGTCCGGCTGGACGGCCCTCTTCGGCACGAGCGAACTGGCCACGCGACTGCTGTCGGCCCTCGCCGGCATCGCCACCGTGGTCGTCCTCTACGGGATCGGGCGGCGACTCTTCGACAGGGAGGTCGGAGCGATCGCCGCGGTCCTCGTCGCCGTCTCGCCGTTCCACGTCTGGTACGCACAGGAGGTCCGAATGTACAACCTGCTCGCGTTGCTGACCGCGCTCTCCGTCTACTACTTCGTGCGGATACAGACGGATCGAGCGACCGACGAGTCCGGGTTTCGAACCGAGATCGGGTACGTCGTCTCCACGGTCCTGCTCGGCTACACGCACGTCTTCGGGCTGTTCGTGATACTCGCCCAGAACGCCTACGTCTTCTCACGACCGCTCGTCCGGATCGTCCCCCGGTCGCGACTGACGCTCCGCCGCTGGTTCGAACTCGAGGCGCTCACCGCCCTGCTACTCGCGCCGTGGCTGGTGAAACTGGTTCGCCGAATGCTGGCGGCGCGTGCTGGCGAGACGACCAACGTCTCGTGGATCCCCCTACCGACGGCCGAGACCGTCAGGGAGACGTTCGCGGCGTACCTCGGCGCCTACCTGTTCGAGGAGTCGTTCCCCCTTCTCGTCTCGCTCGTCGTCGTCGGCTGTCTGGTGCTCGCGCTCTCGAGCGGCCGATACGTGGCGACGGAGCCCGGCACCAGTGCGGAAGCCGACCGGAGCGAAGCGGCGGGAACCGACCGCGGGAGGGAGATAGCGGCCGACCGCGAGAGCCTACCGGTAAATGCCGTCTACCTGGTCGTCCTCTGGTTCGTCGTGCCGATCCTCGTTCCGATCGCCCTCTCGCACGTCGTGACGCCGATCTTCGTGGACCGGTACTCGATCGGCGCGTCGCTGGCGTTTTTCCTCCTGATCGCAGTCGGGATCCGGACGCTCTCCCGGCCGTCGCTTCGGTACGTCGTCGTCGGGGTGCTCCTCGTGGGTCTCGTGGCGCCGCTCCCGACGTACTACCAGGACGACCAGAAGGAGCAGTGGCGGGGGGCCGCCGCCGACGTCGAGTCGGCCGTCGACGGCGACGACGTCGTCCTCGTGAGCAGACCGTTCACGGAGCGGACGTTCGGCTTCTACTTCGACCGGTCGGACGTGCCAACGGTCCGGATCCCGCCCGACGCGTCGGGCGACGAGATACGGTCGGCCGTCGACGGCCACGACGACGTCTGGATCGTGCTCTCGTACACCAGTTCGTCGACCAACCAGCGGATCGTCGACGCCGTGGCGAACCGCGACGACTACCGCGGCCCCGTCGAGGTGAACCGGTACAACGGCATCGCTGTGGTCCGGCTCGAGCGGACGTCGAACGGCGGCTAGACTCGCCGGTGGCGGCCCGCTCGTCGGTCACGCTCGCTCGAGTCCGAACGCGCCGAACCGCTAGCCGCGATCGGTTCGACTCGGCCAGCCGTCACACCGCTTCGCGTCCAGTCGATCGTCGGTCATCGCGACCCACCGTACCTCGTTCCAGCTCAACCGATAGTGACAGGTCTCGGGCTCTATCTGCTCCCAGTAGATCGTCTGCATCGACGGGACGTCCCCGTCGGCCGGCGTTATCGGCGGGGGCTCTCCCTCCGGCTCGGCTTCCTCTTGTATCGTCCGAAGCGTCGACTGCGGGACGGGCGAGCCGAAGTGCCAGACCAGTCCCGAGAGGACGAGCAGTCCGACGACGGCGACGACGGCGACGGCCGTCCACCGGTTTCGGTTCGCCCGGGTCGCGTCGTGGCCGCGACGGTCCGTCGCCGGCGATCCGCGTGCGGTCCCGCGCTCGACGGCGACGGCGACGCCGAGCGCGACGAAGGCGAGCCACGGGAGCGCGTCCGTCGAGCCGTCCAGATCGACGAACAGTACCTGGAGGGCGAGCAGCGAGCCGCCCGCCGGAATCCACCACCGCTCCCGGAGGTCGCGGACGGCGGCGCGCGCCCAGCCGTAGAGCGCGACCGGGACGAGCAGCGACCCGTAGCCGAACACCAGCAGTATCGTGTAGACGCGCTCGGCCACAGTGTACGACGATCCGGCGGTCAGTGGGGCGACCACTGTCTGGACGACCATGGAAACGAGCCCCCCCGTGGCCGCGAACGCGAGGACGACGGCACCGGTGACAACGGCACCGCCGCCGACCACCGAGAGCACGTCCTTCCCGCCGTTTCGCTGGTACGCCATTCCGACGACCAGCAGCGCAAAAACCGCCCCAGACTGCCACGACCCGGCGCTCAGCGCCGCGGCGGCGCCGGCGAGGAACGGCCGGTCGCGGAGCGCCAGCGCGAGCGCGAGGACGCCGAAAAACAGCGCGTAGAACTGCGCTCGGACGCCTTCTGGGGAGAGGAGAAAGAGCTCCGGCACGACGAGCATCGCGAGACCGGCGGCGATCGCCGCCGCGTCGTCCCCAGTCACGTGGCGGGCGATCCACCCGACGAGCAGGACGCTCGCGGCTGCGACGAGCGTCGTGAGCGTCGCTCCGAGACCGTGCAGCACGAGCATGTTCCCGCCGGAGAGGGCGGCGAGCACGGCCGCGATTCCGAACGGAACGGGCGGGTTCACGTCCCAGACGTCGACGTACGGAACGCCGCCCTCGAGGACGTACCAGCCCGTGTGCTGGAAGAACGCCGGGTCGGTCGCGATCGTCGGCCAGTCGACGAGCAGGTACCTGCCGAAGCCGGCGACGAACAGGACGGCGACGATCGGCCCGAGGACGACGATCCAGCGGCTGTGAGTCCGGAGACGCGAACGTGTGGCCATCTCAGATCCGCTGTGAGACCTTCTTCGCGACGGCGAGGGCGCCCTGGTCCCACGCGACGCGGTGGTCCAGACCGCTTTCATCGGCCTCTTCGTCGGCCTCGTAGTTCTCGAGGTACCACTCGTAGGTCTCCACGAGCGCCTCCCGGTTGGAGTACTCGGGCTCCCAGCCGAGACCCTTCAGCTTCTCGACGGAGACGTAGGAGTCCTCGTGGGCCGTCTCGTAGACCCACGGATACAGCGGGGAGAGGTTCAGTTCGTCCAGCACGCGGAGGACCGCGACCGTGAGGAAGGCGGGCGTTCCGATGGTTCGTTTTCCCGTCCCCGCGTAGTCGATGGGGGCCTGGAAGTCCTCCTTCATCGTACCGAACTCGTCGGTACCGACGTTGAACGTGTCGTTCACCGATTCCTCGTCCTCGGTGAGCAGCAGTTCGATGGCGGTGACGAGGTCGTGGACGTGCAACAGCTGGTAGCGGTTGTTCCCCCAGCCGACGAGCGGAACGTTCGCGCCGTCCTCGATCCAGTCGAACAGCACCTGAAACACGCCGAGCCGCTGCGGCCCGACGAACGTCTTCGGGCGAACGATCGGGACGCACATCCCCATGCGGCGGAAGTCCTGACAGACCTTCTCGGCCTCGATCTTGGCCTCGCCGTAGGGGCCGACCCCGTCCAGAGGCGACTCCTCGGTGATGGGATGCGTGTCGTGGGTCCCGTACACCGCCGTCGAGGAGACGTAACAGACCCGCTCGACGTCGCGGTCGTTCGCTGCCCAGAGCACGTTTCGCGTCCCGTCGATGGTCGTCTCTCGGATGCGGTCGGCGTCCCACAGCGGGAGCGCGGCCGCCGTGTGCACCACCGCGGTGGCGTCGCTCTCCTCGAGCGCGTCGGCGACGGACGCCTCGCTTCGAACGTCTCCCTCGATGAACTCGATTCCGTCCGTGTCGTCGTTCGGCTCGAACGGCTTGAGATCGAACGCGGTGACGTCCCACCCCTGATCGCGGAAGTACTGACACGTGTGCAGGCCGAGGAATCCGGTCCCTCCAGTGACGAGAAGCGAGCCACTCGAGTCGTCGCTCTCGCGCTCACTATCGCTCATCGTGATATCACGCTGAACGTCGATACGGCGGGTCAAGAGTGTACCGAGGTGTAACGAATCCGTACAGTCACGGGCCCATTGAAACCGAGACGTCCGGCACGTGACACAGACCGTGAGGGAGTCACAGGCAAGCCGGTCCTTTTTGCCGTCATGTGAAGTCGAGGAGACAGATGGCCCGCGCCTACACCGACCGGCGTCGGTTCGTGGGAACCGTCTCCGGGCTGGTAAAGGAGACGCGTCCCTGGCAGTGGTACAAGCAGGGCATCCTGCTTCTGGGGCTCGTCTTCTCCAAGAGCCTGTTCGATCCGGTCGCCGTCACGAACGTCGTCCTCGGAATCGTCGCCTTCTGTGCCGTCGCGGGCGCGACGTACATCGGCAACGATATCCTCGACGTCGAGGAGGACCGCAACCACCCGCGGAAGAAACACCGACCGATCGCCAGCGGGCAGGTTCCGATCCCCGTGGCAGTGACGTTCGCAGTCCTGCTGTTCGTCGGCGGGCTCGGCCTCTCCTGGTACCTCGGCCCGCTGTTCCTCCTCGTCGTCAGCGCGTACCTCGCACAGAACGCGCTCTACTCCGCGGTTCTGAAGGAGATCGTCATCGTCGACGTGATGGTCATCGCTATCGGGTTCGTCCTGCGGGCCGTCGCCGGCGTCGTCGCCATCGACGTCTACCTGAGCCCCTGGCTCGTCGTCTGTACGTTCCTCGGGGCGCTCATGCTCGCGCTCGGCAAGCGCCGCCACGAGATGATCGTCAGCGACGATCCGGCCGCGTCGCGCGCGACCCTCGCGGAGTACACCGAGGAGACGCTCGACCAGTTGCTCGTCGTCGTCCTCGCGGCGCTGGTCGTCTCCTACTCGCTCTACACGTTCTTCCGCGGCGACCTGTGGATGATGACCACGCTCCCGTTCGCCTTCTTCGCGGCGTTCCGCTACCACCTCCTCGCCCACACGCGGAATCTGGGCGGCGACCCGAAGTTCCTCTTCGGCGACCCCCCATTTTTCGTCAACCTCGTCCTCTGGGGGCTCCTCGTCGTCGCGGTCCTTTACGGGGTTCCGCCGCGACTCCTCGAGGTGATCGCGTGACCGTCTCACCCCGCTCCGCATCGATCCCGCCATGACACGACGATACGATCTCCAGGTGCACACGGACGCCTCGCCCTGCTCGAGCACGCCGCCCGAGCGCGTGGCCGCGGCGGCGGTCGAGGCCGGACTCAACGGCATCGCCGTCACCGACCACGACACGCTGGCCAACGTCGCCGCCGTCCGGGACGCCGCGCCGGCCGACCTCGAGGTGATCGCCGGCGTCGAAGTGACGACCACCGAGGGCCACCTGCTGGCCCTCGACGTGACGGAGGCGCCGCCTCGAGCCGATCCGCTGACGGTGATCGACCGCATCCACGAGCAGGGCGGCGTCGCCGTCCTCTCGCATCCGTTCGACGCGCTGCGACAGTGCTACGAGACGGACCTCGAGGCCCTCGCCGACGCCGTCGACGGGGTCGAAGCGGTGAACTCCCGCTGCGTTCGACGCCGGTTCAACGAGCGCGCGGCCTCGTTCGCGGCCGCCCACGACCTGCCGGCGACCGGCGGCAGCGACGCTCACTTCCCGATGGAAGTCGGCCGCGCGTACACCCGGGTCGAGGGCACCGGATCGCTCGCGGACGCAGTGCACGAGGGGCGCGTGCGGCCGGGCGGCCGCGGACGATACCTCTCGGGGCACGTCGCGACGAAACTCCACCAGTTCCGCACCGCCTCCGGTCGCGCCGTGGGGGCCCTCACGTCGGGGCGATTCCCGTGACGACGAGCGGCGAGGCCGAGGGGGTCGGTGCGACCGTCGTCGACCGCTGCTGGCGGGCCGTCCGCGAGCACGGCGTCTGGCTGACGGCGCTGCTCTCGGTCGTCGTCTTCCTCGGACTCGCCGCCTACGCGGACGTCGGCGACGTGACGAACGCCCTCGCCACCCTGCGCTGGCGGACGTTCGCGACCGTCATCGGCCTGACGACGGTCGGCTACGGCTTCCGCTTCGCCAAGTGGCACTACTACCTCCGGCGTCTCGAGGTGGACGTCCCGCTCGAGGCGAGCGCCGTCACCTTCTTCAGCGGCCTGATGATGGTCGTCACGCCGGGGAAGGCCGGCGAGGTCTGGAAGGCGTGGTTCCTCCGGGACAAGCGCGGCGTGCCGGCGAGCGAGACCACCTCCGTCGTCGGCGCCGAGCGCGTCACGGACCTCGTCGCGCTGAGCGCGATGGCTGCGCTCGGCCTGCTGGTCTACAGCCGGTCGTCGCTTCCCATCGTCATCGTCCTCGGCGTCATCGCGGTCGGTATCGGCCTACTCCAGTGGCGGCGGGCCTGTCTGGCGATCCTCGGCCGACTCGAGTCGCTTCCGGTCGTCGGCGAGCACGCGACCGAACTCGAACGGTTCTACGAGAGCGCGTACCGGCTGTTCCAGATCCGACCGCTGGTTGTCGCGACGCTGCTCAGTCTCGCGGCGTGGGGGTTAGAGGGCGTCGCGCTCTGGCTGGTCCTCGAGGGATTCGGCGTCGAAGCCACCGTCGTCATCGGCCTGTTCGTCTTCGGCCTCGGGTCGGTCGTCGGCGCGGTGTCGATGCTCCCCGGCGGACTCGCCGCGGCGGAGGCGTCGATGGTCGGCGTGCTGGTCACGTTCGGCTACCCCGAAGCCGTCGCGGCCGCCGCCACGGTCGTGATCCGCGTGGGGACGCTGTGGTACGCCGCGGCGCTCGGTACGACCGTGTTTCTCGCGTACAAGGCGACTCGCTGAACGGTCGACGGCCGGCCGCTCACTCCGCAGCGAGTCGTTCACGGGCTCCGATACCGATAGCGGCGGTAAAATCGAGGGCCGGCCGGAATCAGTCGCTCCGCCGGTAGAATGGCAGTCGGAACCGAACGCCGGCGTCGCGGAGCCGCCACCTGGTCTCCATCCCGAGCCACGCCAGCCCGGTCAGGATTGCGATGCCGATGGCGGCGAACTCGTTCGCCCCCATCCAGATCGGCGTCGCGAACAGGAGACCGTTGTGGATCCGGTGCGGGAGGATGTTCTCGAGGACGTCACCGGCCCAGCCGAGCGGGTCGAAGCCGAAGAGACCGTCGTCATCGCCCCCGCCTCCGCCGCCGCTATCGTCGTCCGTCCGGGACTCGAGGCCGAGTGCCTGGGCGCTCTGCCCGCCCTCGCTTTCGGCGCCGGTCTCGAGGCGTTCCGCCTCGTAGGGGAGGGTCGATCCGACTTCCCAGACGATGTCGCCGGACTCGTTGACCTCAATCACGCGGTTGCCGTGACTGTCGGCGATGAGCGTGTTCCCGTTGGGGAGTCGGTCGGCGTCGCGGGGCCACTGAATCCGGTCGTCCTCCCACTCCCAGGTGCGGTTCCACTCGCCGTCCTCGCGCTGGAACTCTTGGATGCGGCCGTTCTCGGAGTCGGCGACGAGGACGGCCGGGCCGCCCTGCGATTCGGGGATGTAGTCGGGGTTGTGCTGTTCGTACTGGACGTCGTAGTCGTTCTCGCTCCCGAGCGTCCAGCCCTCGACCAGCCCCTCCTCCCGATCGAGGAAGACGACCTGGTCCTGATTTCGGAGGCTGGCCATGATCCGTCCTTCGTGTTGGCCCTCGTCGATGTACTCGACGTCGTTGATGTGGGCCCAGTCGCCGGGGTACGGACCACCTTCGTCGACGGGGAAGTCGCTCTGGGCGTCCCAGAGCCACTCGACGACCTCCGTCTCGGTGTTCACGATGAACACCTGGTCGGCGACGATGTCGGCGACGACCACGTGCGTCTCGTTGATGCGGTCCGAGTCGTGCCACTCGCCGGCTGTCTCCTTGTAGTCGTAGCGCTTGTAAACGACCTCGGGTTCGGGGTTCTCCTCCTCGAGGTCGACGCGTTCGATGACGTTCAGCGCACACGGCGGGTCGCTGCAGGTCGGCCCCTCGCTGTGGATCGTGTCCGTCGCCGTGTACTCGATGGTCATCGGATCGCCCTCGACGGGATCGGCGTCGAAGTACTTCGTCCGCGTGTTGTCATAGTACGCCACTTCGCCGTCGGGCGAGTAGACGGTGATCGTCCCGGCACGGCCCGACTCGGTGACGACCGTGTGGTTCTCCGTCTCCGGTGCCTCGGGAACCTCCTCCGCGGAGGCGGTCGAGAGATCGTCGTTCATCGACGCGCTCGCCACGGCGGCCGCCGAGAGGAGGATGACGGCCAGAAACACGACGCGGAGGCGGTTTCGCGAGAGCGCAGACCGGCCCCGGGAGACGCCCGACCGAACGGCCGCGAGCGGCGACTGCGAACGGTCAACCACGATTTACCACCCTCGAGTCTCGAAACGCCAGCTGGGAACCCATTGGGTTTCGTTTCCGGAGCGAAGTATTAGTGTTTTTTCTACCTGACTCGGTAGCGACGACGGCGATGGAAACGGCGGGGTACGAATTCGTCGCTCGAAGCCGATTCGGACCGCGCCGCACTGCATCCCGCTCACACACCGACGCGTTCCCGCGACCAAAAAGCGTATGCGACCGCTCCCGAACCTCCGCACCAACGGTGAGCGAAAGGGAATCTCTCCACTCCGGGACGGACCGCGCCGACGCCGCCCCGGTAGACGACGAGCGCCCGGTCCTCGAGTCCCGACGCCGTCGATTGCGTGCGTACCTCCGACACAACGGCGAACGGATCTGTCGCGACGCGGTCGTGTTGGCTAGTTGGGCGCTGGTAATGATGCTCTGGATTCAGGGGTTCGGCGTCCCGCGCTGGCTGTGTTACCTCGCCACGTTCGCGGGCGTCGTCGGCTACACGCAGGTGACTTCCCCGTGGGTGCGCCCGTACGTCAGTCCCGACGACCTCGAGTCGATCCCGGCGGACGGTCGGGGCCGGCGGCTACAGGAATCGAAGCAGCGGCACGAGTAGCGTCACGACCCAGAGGAGCGCGCCGAGGCGCACGAAGTCGTGGTCCTCCGGATCGACCCGCACGGTGTGGGACGCCCCCACGGCGATGAACCCGAGCGCGACGGCGGTCGAGAACCGGTGGACGAGCACGTTCAGCGGGAGCCGCGTCACGCCGAGCAGCGTGTAATCGAGAAGGATCGCGGTCGCGAAGCCGATCGAGCCGGCCGCGAACGCCGTCGGTCGGTCGAGCGACCGCGCGAAGTAGTACGTACAGACCGGCAAGCCGACGGCGAGCAGCGGGTAGAACGCCGCTGCGATGAACCGAGGATCGATCCCCTCGAGTCGCGCCTCGACGGCGATCGCACCGAACCGGACGAAGAGGTAGAGCCCGAGCAGCGAGCCTGCCAAACACAGCGCGCGCGGGACGCGGGCAGCGACCGAATTCGGGAACGAGGTCCGGGTCGACACCCGGCTCGCGAGCAACAGGCCGGGAAGGAGGCCGACGATCGCGACGTGGAACGGCGGGTCGCCGCTCTCGAGGTCGACGACCGTCACCCAGCCGTCGGAATCGAAGCCGCGGCCGTTTCCCAGGTGAACGCGCGAGACGTTCGAGACGTACCGCCGATCCATGAACTCGCGTTCGACGTAGCGCTGGGAGTCCTCGGCGCTGTCGACCGTGTGGCTGAGCCGGAACCAGTCCCAGTGTTCGCTGTGGGCCTGGATCGCGGTCCACTCCTCGTCGGGGTCGGGTGACTCGTAGGCGCGGATGTGCTCGCGCGAGCCGAGATAGTCGCCATCGTGGAGCTGGTAGCTCTCGTCGAGCCACACGCCCTCGTCCGTCTCGTTGCCCGTGGAGACGTAGACGTACCGCGTCGAGCCGTCGGCGCTTCGCCAGGCCGTTTCGGTCCCGACGACGTCCTCGGAGTCGGTCTCGCTCACGTCCTCCTCATCGGGCGCGGTCTCGTTCCAGTCGCCTCGACTCCGCTCTTCTAGGTGCCGGCGCGTCTCCGCCGGATCGCCGTTGATCAACACGTTGATCGCGAGCGTCCGTTCCTCGAAGGCCGTCGCGCTGCTCGTGTACGGCCACAGCGAGGTCTCGTCGCCGGTGCTCACAAGCTGCTGGTGTCGGTCGGCTCCGTGGCCGTCCGCCGACGTGGCGGCGGTCGATCCGAAAGCCAGTACGAAACACACGACGACGACCGCTCCGAGAGCGATCAGCGTCTGTCGCTCGATGGGCGGTCACCCCCGTCAGCGATCGTTCGAGTGTTCATCGGTAGAACGACGGGCCGGGCCCGTCAGGTGGCTACGTAGGACCCGTCTCGGTCCGCTTATAGGCTTTCTCGTCTCCGCTGTCGGGAGTTCTACCGGTGACTGTCAGGGTTTCGAACCGGTCGCGGCGACGCGCGATGTTGAAGCGAACGGGGGCAGTTCAGTCCATCTCCTCGGCGCGACGCGTCGTGAGAACGGGAACCGGCGACGTGCGGATAACGCGCTCCGTGAAGCTGCCGAGCAAATGGCGGTCGATACCGGTCCGGCCGTGGGTGCCCATCACGACGAGGTCGATCGCCTCCGCCTCGGCGTAGGCGAGGACCTCTCGAGGCACCGAGCCGGTCTCGATGGCGGTCTCGACGTCGTTGGCGCCCGCCCGCGTGGCGGTCGCCGCGTCCTCCTCGAGGGTCTCCCGTAAGTTCTCCTCGAGTTGGGCGGGGAGCGGGGCCGTTTCCGCGTCGGCGACCTCCGGCAGTTCGTCCATGACCGACAGCAGGTGCAGCGTCCCGCCACAGCGGTTCGCGAACTGCGCTCCCAGTTCGACCGCCGCCCTCGCGTGAACGCTCCCGTCAGTCGGTACGAGGACGTTTCCGTAGGGGTAGGTCGCCCTCGCGTCGTCGGCCGCGCGAACGGTCAGCACCGGCACCTCGCTCCGGTTGACGACGTAGTCGGTGACGCTGCCGAGGATGTACTCTCCCAGGCCGCGTCGGCCGTGGGCACCCATCACAACGAAATCGAAGGCGACGCCGTCCGCGTTGTCCGATTCCGATTCAGACTCGGCACCGGCGGTGACGAACTTGACGATCGTCTCGCGCGGTTCGCCCTGGACGACGTGCGTACTGACGGGCACGTCACGCTCCGCGGCCAGTTCGGCGGCCGCCGACACGATCTCTTTGCCTTCCTCCTCCAAGGCGTCGACGACCTGCGTGCCGAGACGCGTGAGACTCGGCTGGTTCGTGTCCGCGACGTTGAGGACATGCACGATGGCGTCCTGGTCAGCGGCGATATCCAGCGCGTGCTCGAGGGCCGCCCTCGCGGAGTCGCTCCCGTCGGTCGGCACGAGAATGCGAGTATCCATGCGCCGTGATTCGGGACGAATCCGCTTACGTCTATGGGACGACACTCGCAACGTGGGCGATGGAGAAGGGACCCAGCACCGTTCAGGCGCCGGGGATCCCGACGGCGTCGAAGGCGGTGACCCCGAGCGCGGCGAGGGCGTAGAGGACGACCAGCACCGTCACCCAGGCGACGAGACCGATCATCGCCGCGGCGGTCCAGTCGCCGGGGTACTGGAAGTTGATCACGGCGATGTACGCCAGCAGCGCCAGCAACGGCCCGAGCAGGGGGATCCACCCGACGAAGAAGCCGACGAGTCCCCAGACGATCGCCCCGATCAACGCGGTGACGATCGCGTGATCGTAGTCGTCGGCTCCGACGATGATGCGGGCGCCGACGTAGATTCCCAGTGCACCGATCAGCAGGCTCACCACGAAGACGATGGCTGACCCGATTGGTGACGCAGCGACCATTGTACCTGAACACACGTCAGATAGCCCGAACAGTCCACTGCTTGCAAGTTCTATACAGCGGTCATCGAGCGCGTATATTGTTGCTACGTCGCCGGAAGGAGGCGCTGATACGATGTTGGCACTGTCATCTGTCACGACAACTCTCACTCGGTGGACGAGCCGACCGGGTCGGCCGACGGTCGACTCGCCGTCGGTTCGAAGGCCGGCGATTGCACGAGACTCCGACCCGGGCACGACGACCGACGGCCGTGAAACCGCCGGAACCACGACGTTGATACGGCCGCCGCGTGTATCGGTCACCCATGGCGACCGATCAGGCCCAGCACGAGGCGGCCGACGACAGCTACGCGGCGCTCGAGGAACGCGTTCGGCGGATTACGAACGTTTCGAACGCCTCGGGCATCCTCCAGTGGGACCAGGAAGTCGTGATGCCCGACGAGGGGACCCCCGCCCGCGCACAGCAACTCTCGGCGCTGTCTTCGATCGGCCACGAACTCCTGACGGCCGACGAGACCGGTGCATTGCTCGAGGAACTGGAAGACGGCGAGACGACTCCGTCGTCTCGAGAAGACGGTGAAACCGCGAGTAGCGACCTTGGCGAGGAGCAGGCCGCCGTCGTCCGCGAGGTTCGCCGCAAGTACGACCGCGAGACCAGCGTCCCGCAAGACCTCGTCGAGGAGATTTCCGAGACGACGACCAACGCCCACCCCGCCTGGAAACAGGCCAAGGAGAACGACGACTTCGAGGAGTTCGCGCCCGTCCTCGAGAAACTCGTGGAACTCAAACGGGAGTACGCGGAGCACATCGATCCCGACGCCGACCCCTACGAGGTGCTGTTCTCGGACTACGAGCCCTACATCGACCTCGAGACGGCCGAACGGGTCCTCGAGCGTCTCCGCGAGGAGCTCGTGCCGCTGATCGACGCGATCGACGAGAGCGATGCGGAGTTGACCACGGACGCCTTCGCTGGCGAGTTCGACGACGACGATCAGGAGACGCTGGCGCGGGACGTCCTCGACTCGCTCGGCTATAACTGGGATCGCGGCCGCCTCGATACGGCACCGCACCCGTTCTCCTCGGGGACGCAGTTCGACGCCCGCGTGACGACCCGCTTCGAACCCGACGACTTGCTGGGCTCGATCACGTCGGTCATCCACGAGTTCGGCCACGCCAACTACACGCTCGGCCTCCCAGACGAGGGGTACGGCACGCCGCTGGGCGAGGCGCGGGATCTCTCTGTCCACGAGTCCCAGTCGCGGCTCTGGGAGAACCACGTCGGCCGCTCGCGACCCTTCTGGGAGCAGTTCCTCCCGACCGCCCGCGAGCGATTCCCCGAACTCGAGGACGTCTCGTCCGAGGCGGCCTACGAGTCGGCCAATCAGGTCCACGACGACAACCTCATCCGGGTCGAAGCGGACGAACTCACCTACCACCTCCACATCGTGATCCGGTTCGAGATCGAACGCGATCTGATCCGCGGGGACCTCGCGGTCGAAGAGGTCCCCGAAACGTGGAACGACAAGTACGAGGAGTATCTGGGCGTTCGGCCCGAGACCGACGCCGAGGGCTGCCTGCAGGACATCCACTGGTCCCACGGCTCCTTCGGCTACTTCCCGACGTACTCGCTGGGCTCCGTGCTCGCGGCGCAGCTGTACGCCGCCGCCGAAGACGAACTCGGCCAGTTCGACGACCAGATTCGCGAGGGCGAGTTCGACGAACTCAACGGCTGGCTCCGCGAGAACGTCCACCGACACGGCAAGCGCTACACCACGCCCGAACTGATCGAACGCGCGACCGGCCAGGAGCTGACTGCCGACCCCTTCCTCGAGTACGTCACGTCGAAATACGGCGAACTGTACGCCCTCGAGGACTACTGACGCGGCGGCGTTCGACTCTGATCCGGTTTGAGTTTGTGATAGTCCTCGAGCCCGTGTGGTTCCCCTATTGCCGTACGGGATCATTTGTGTCCTCCCGAACTATTGTCATAGTTTCAATACCTCTATCTCACTCCCAAACCGTACAGGCATAATGTACTCGACAGTCACTCGCGATGGGATAGATGGGAGAACGCACACCATGGACATGCCAGAATTCCATGCGCTGCTTTCCTCAGTGCATAGTATGGCTACCTCATAGCTTCGATTCGGGTTCTCTATCACCACGAACCCCGACGCTACTGAGAGGTTCCAATCGCTGACCAATGGAGGCAGGAAACGCCAAGCCCTCTCCACGGAAGGCGGACGCAGAGACTGCCGTTGAAAGCGGTCAGCGAGACACGTCCAGAACGTGCCACTTGGAAAACCCTCGCACTCCTGAAAGGGTTGGGGGATAGTACAAGGGGTTGGCCAACCCGTTTCTTTTACTGAACCGTCCGATTGAGTTGCAGTCGTCTTTCCGAATAACGAAATCGCGCTCCTATCTACTCTGTTAGAACAGTCCCGCCCCAAACGCGATCACCGTCATGTTGTTCGCGAACGAGAACAGGCCGTCCGTCGTCGCGACAGGCAGATCCCGCTTTGAACAAGCCTTCCAATCAGGTGTGCGGAATGCGCTTCAACAGCGCGACGGCGACGCGGCGCCGAGCGACGGTCACGGCGACGGCCGCGCCGATCGCAAACGCGATCACACTGGCGACGGTCGGGTTGCCGACGCCCGCCAGCGACGACCCGCTCGCGCCCGTACCGAACAGGCCCAGCGAGGCTGCGATCAGTCCCCCGATCGCGAGCACCGACGCCGCGACGGACGCAAGCGCTCGCAGCGGACTCGGCCTCTCGAGGTCGCACTCGAGTCGCGTCGATGCGCGAACCGAATCTGGGCCCCGGCGTGACGGCCGCGATGGCGATACCGGAACTCCCACCTGTCGTTCGGCGACGTCGCGTGCAGGATCGTCGAGTAGACGACCATCGGCTCCGTGAGTTCGCCGCATCCCACGGAGACGATGCGTGATGCCGGTCCCGATCCCCGAGTTGATGGAGACGCCAGCCGGTCGCGACGAGTTCGGCACGCCAGACGAGGAAGTCGAGCCTTCTATCTATTAACTTATGAGCACAGGATAGAACGATGAAATATGGAACGTGGTATTCGTCGTCGTCTGGACGTTCTTATTGCTCTTGTATCAGGCCTCCTTGGGATTGTCACCACATATTTGATTTTAAGCCCAAGAACGGACCCATTGTTTTTCCTTTTCTCATTTTTCACTACAGTAGTCATTTGGCTACTGGCATTATGGTATACAGAAGGATGACTCATATTCCAGAGACACCAATACGAGATTCGGAGTTCTAAGTCGATTTAAAGGGACTATCGACCCAGCGATCCGGATAGGGAAGGTGGGTCGGCGTGAGGTCGACTACGCGCGGACTACTTTCTATATACGATTGCTGAAATAATTAGCGGGTGTACCGGATTGATGTAGTTCGGGTGTGACTCGAGACGCCCCGAGGAAGTGTCGTCGATCAGTCACGGAGAGCGTGCCGCAACCCGGTCGTTTTAGAGGGCGTTTGTCGTGAGTGTCGATCATGACCGACGAGTCACTCGCCGGCGAGACGGCGATCGTCACGGGAGCGAGCACGGGTATCGGCGCAGCGACCTGCCGCGCGTTCGCCGCCGCGGGCGCGAACGTCGTCCTCGCGGCCCGCAGCGAGGACCAGTTGGCCGACCTCGCGGACGAACTCGAGTCCGACCACGGCGTCGAGACGCTGGTCGTCCCGACGAACGTCCGCGAGGAGGACGCGGTCGACGCGCTGATCGACGAGACCGTCGAGACGTTCGGCGGGATCGACGTGCTGGTGAACAACGCGGGGCTCTCCCGGGGTGGCGAGGTCGATGAATTGACGACCGAGGAGTACGAGACGATGCAGGAGACCAACGTCGACGGCGTCTTCTACGCGACGCGGGCGGCGATCCCCCACGTTCGCGAGCGCGACGGCCACCTGATCTTCGTCGCCAGTTTCGCCGGCCGCCACCCGCGGCCGGCCAACCCCGTCTACGCCGCTACGAAGTGGTGGACCCGTGGCTTCGCCAAGAGCGTCGCCGCCCAGATCGGCGACGACGACGTCGGCATCACTGTCGTCAACCCCGCCGAAGTCCGCTCGCAGTTCGAGACGGGCGACGGGCGGACCTTCGCCGACGCGTACGACGAAGACGAGGCGAGCGAACCCGAGGAGGTCGCCGAAGCCATCGCCTTCGCCGCCGGACAGGACCGCTCGAGCATCAGCGAGATCGACATCAATCCGCGGGACAAGTTCGCCGACACCTTCTTCTGAGCCGCGGCGATCGCAGTCCGCCGCGGTAACACTGGGGTGGCAGTTGCCGGGTGCAGACTCACCCGCGGTGGCTCCCATAGCTCGCGTATGCGCGTTTCAATTCCGGGCCTTCCCGGCGTCTACTACGATACCGACTCGGGATCGACGGCCATCGGGGTCGCCTCGACGGCCATCGGTCGCAAAGCACCGAAACCACAGGGGTACGCCATCCAGTTGCTCCCCTACGTCTGGTCGTTCGATGTCGACCTACGGGAGGTTCCGAACGACCACCCGATCCAGTACCTCCACCCGGAGGGCGCCCGAAGCTTCGGCGAACTCTCCCCCCAGCGCGGCGTCCGCGAAGCCGGCAACGAACTCGAGTCGGTGCTACGGTTCGTCTGGTCGGTCAACCAGGAGGTCGAGTCGACCGCGAACCAGTTGATCGGTCGCGGCTCGGCCGAGGACGGCGTCGTCATCGAGATCGAAGAGGGAACCGTCAGCGTCGGCGGCGACGAACTCGCCACTGACGAGTTCGACCTCGAGGAGCCGGCGGCCGGCGAGACGACCGCGAGCGGGACGAACGCGGACGCCGTCACCACCATCGACATTGCCGACGGGACGGACGTCATCAACGGGAGCGACGCTACCGGGGTAGCTACTGACGACGAACGGGCCGTCGACGAGACGGACGGCTCGGACGCGGGTGACGAAAGCGACGAGACGGATTCGGAGAACGTGTTCGGCGCCACCGAAGAGCCGCCGGCCGACGAGACGTTCGATCGCGAGGAACCGTTCGGGGCCGACGAGTCCGCCTCCGACGAGGAGTCCGCCACCGGCGGCGAGACCGGTGCCGACGACATCGATCCGGACGAGCCGTAAGAGACGCCAGCGCCGTCGCTGCTCGAGACGTGACGTTCGCGAAAAACGGCGGCTCGAGGGGCTCGTCGCTTACGCGCCGGCCGACTCGAGGGCGTCTTCGATGTCGTCGCGCTGGGTGACGCCGACGAAGCGCTCGACGATGCCGTCGTCGTTCTCGATGATCAGGGTCGGCAGCGAGCGAACCTGATACTCGTTGGCGACGTCTTGCTGTTCGTCGACGTTGATCTTCTCGACCTCAAATCGGCCCTCCCAGTCCTCCTCGAGGTCCTCGAGGATCGGATCCTGGGTCTTACAGGGGCCACACCAGTCAGCGTAGAAGTCCTTGAGTGTGACAGTCATCGGTTCATCGCTAGTTCCGACGCGGCGCGCATAAGGGTTTCCCACCGGTCTGTGATTGCCGCAAGCGGTGACGTCAGTGATACCGCCGGACGAAAGATTTAGTTCCACCCGTCCGTAGTAGCGGGTATGGACCGAGGACAGAACAGCGGTGGGCTGATGTCCAGTGCCGGACTCGTCCGGTACTTCGACTCCGAGGACTCGAACGCGATCAAGATCGACCCCAAGACGGTCATCGCGACCGGCGTGATGATCGGGGTACTGGTACAGCTGCTGACCTTCGTCGCGTAAACCGACGCCCACTTCTCGACGCCGACCACCCGCTCGAGAGCGGTAGCGCTCCGCTCGGCGCTGCTCGCGGCTCGATCTCGAGACCGCGGAAAACGGCACGAATCGTCGCGTTCGACGCGATGTCGTTCGATCTGACCGTGCGGTCAGATAACATATATACGAGCGCCGCATATCGTCCGTATGAGCGACTCACGGGACCTATTGCCGGCGGCGACTCGCTTCGGACGGAGCGTACTGACGGTCAGCGACGAATCCGCTGTCGTTGACTTCTACCGGGACGTGATCGGGCTCTCGGTGCTCACGCGAGACGAATCGACGACGGTGCTCGGCGCCGGCGACGCGGCGCTGCTCGAGCTCCGGCATGCACCGGACGCCCGACCGCGACCGACCGACGCAACGGGACTCTTTCACAACGCCTTCCTGGTTCCCAGCCGCGAGGCGCTGGGGGATGGGCTGGCCCGCATCCGCGACCGCTGGGAGCTCACCGGCGCGTCCGACCACGGCGTCAGCGAGGCCCTCTACCTCGACGACCCCGAGGGCAACGGCGTCGAACTCTACCGGGATCGGCCCCGCTCGGAGTGGCCCCGCGACGGCGAGGGCGGCATTCAGATCGGGTCGTGGCCCCTCGACCTCGAGTCGGTCGCGGCTGCAGGCGACGCCGATGATGGCGACGGTGAGGCCGGCGATACCGTCCCGGACGGAACGATCCTCGGCCACGTCCACCTCGAGGTTTCGTCGCTCGAGACCGCCCGCGAGTTCTACGTCGATGCGCTCGGCTTCGACGTGAAGACGGCCACCCCGAAGGCGCTGTTCGTCGCCGCCGGCGGCTACCACCACCACCTCGGGATCAACACCTGGAACGGGCGCTCGAGTCCCGCGCCGGCCGACATTCGCGGCCTCTCGCGGTTCGATCTCGTCGTCCCCTCGAGCGAGGCGCTGGAGGGAATTCGGGAGCGACTCGAGGATGCAGGCGTGGCCGTAGACGAGCGCGGCGACGGCCTCGAGTGCCGCGATCCTGACGGGATTCGAATTCGGTTTCGAGCGTAATTGGACTCGAACGACGACAAATAATCACGTCGCTCCTCGAACGGAGCCCGCTACCGTGCGCGGAAGAACGCTCCGGTGACGCGACCTTTTTGCCGACGCCCACCCTAGCCGCGGGCATGTCACTGACAGCCGGCGTCGTCGCCGTCCAGGGCGACGTCGCAGAACACGCCGCCGCCATCGAACGCGCCGCCGCGGCCCGCGACCGCGATGTCACCGTCCGCGAGATCCGCGAGTCGGGACTCGTCCCCGACTGCGACCTGCTGGCAATGCCCGGCGGCGAGTCGACGACCATCTCCCGGCTCGTCCACAGCGAGGGGATCGCCCCCGAAATTCGGGCCCACGTCGAGGCCGGCAAGCCCCTGCTGGCGACCTGCGCCGGCCTGATCGTCGCCTCGAGCGACCCGAACGACAACCGAGTCGAGGAGCTCGGACTGCTCGACGTCAGCGTCGAGCGCAACGCCTTCGGCCGGCAGAAGGACAGCTTCGAGGCGCCGCTGGCGGTCGACGGCCTCGAGGATCCCTATCCGGCGGTGTTCATCCGCGCGCCGGCTATCGACGACGTCGCCGGCGGGGACGCGAGAGTACTCGCCTCGTGGGACGACCGCCCGGTCGCCGTGAAACAGGGCACCGTCGTCGGCACCGCCTTCCACCCCGAACTCACCCCCGATAGTCGCATCCACGGGCTCGCGTTTTTCGAGAACGAGACGGCGACCGTGCCGGCGCTCGAGGACGCGCAGCAGGTCGATTGACGGACGACTCGAGTCACAGAACGAGAATCGATCCGGCAGTCAGTTAGCGATCGGACGCCAGTTATCGGTCGGGCGATTTCGGTACCGCTCGAAACGTACGAATGGTGTCTCGCTTGCCCGTCTGGACATCGACTTCGTCGAATCCCAGATCGGTGAAAATCGTACTCCAGTCGCGGTAGTAGAGCGGGAAGTCGTCGTTGACGTAGCTCACATCCGCGGGTTCGGTCGATCCGGTGTGCTTGGATTCGTCGTGCTCGGTTTCGCGCTCCTCGAGCTCGCTCTCGTTTTCCACGGTGATGAGGAGGTCGTCCGTAATCCGGGCCAGTTCCTCGAAGACCCATTCGGCATCGGGATGGAGGTGCTGGAGCGTCTCGACGGAGTAGACCGCACCGAACTGGTCGTCGTCGAACTCGCGGACGACGTCTTCGATCGCGTCGTGATAGAACTCCCCGTCGGCGGCGAGGTCGGGGTAATGCTCCTCCATGACGTCGAACGCGTCGGCGTTGAGTTCGATCCCCACAGGGGAGTCGAACCCGTGTTCGTAGAGGTGCGAGAGATGGCGGCCCGAACTGCAGCCGAGTTCCAGAATCGGCGCGGTCGGATCGACGAATCGCTCGAGCGTCCGGAGAATCGCGTCGCTCGTCTCGTTCGGGCCGTAGTAGGCGTAGTACTCCGGTGAGTACTCGCCGGACCGCTCCGCCCACTGGCGCCGAACATCGTTAGAATCCACAGGAGCTAGCAGTTGGAGGAGACGTAAAGCCTCGTCGGGAGTCGCGTCTCGGCGACGAGACCGAAGCGACGGAGCGTGCGGCCATCGCTAGAACTGGAGATTCCACAGAAGTCTCGCGGCAGTCCGACGGATCGGACGCGATTCTCCGGATAACCGATGTCGCGTGGACAAATTATGATCCGAACCCAGATTCAGATGATGTTCGAACAATTGATTCAACATTTTCCGGACGAATGCGGAACACTTAACCGTGTATTCCCTCTTCGTTTAGTCGCAATGGCAAACGGTAAGGTTGACTTCTTCAACGACACAGGCGGCTACGGTTTCATCGAGACTGACGACTCCGACGACGACGTGTTCTTCCACATGGAAGACGTTGGCGGCGAGGACCTCACGGAAGGAACCGAGATCGAA
Source organism: Haloterrigena turkmenica DSM 5511 (assembly GCF_000025325.1). Classification (NCBI taxonomy): domain Archaea; kingdom Methanobacteriati; phylum Methanobacteriota; class Halobacteria; order Halobacteriales; family Natrialbaceae; genus Haloterrigena; species Haloterrigena turkmenica. Next base: position 3,648,336 of record NC_013743.1, read on the forward strand.
TTCGACATCGAACAGGCTCCCAAGGGCCCCCGCGCGACGAACGTCGTCCGCAACTAACTACGGACTCACAGTGTCGTTGAGAAGCGGCAGCACGTGACTTCGTTTCTTCTATCCACAACGCACCGAGAGCGGCCGCTCGAGCGTTCGCCGATACCGAACTCACGAGCCGAACGGCTACCGAACGGCCTCGAGCGGAGCGCGACGCTCGCCGACAGTCGAGACGTGCTCGCGTGCATGCATTCGCGACCGGACATGTTTTCTCCCTCGCACGCGAGGGTCAGAATATGCAGGCTTCTATCGACGCGGTTCGCGTCGCGGGAACCCCGGAGGGACCGGTTCCGGTAGTGGTCCTCGCCGTCGACGGCGAGGACGACGTGGTTCCGATCTTCATCGGCTTCAACGAGGCGACGAGCATCGCTCGCGGCCTCGAGGCCGACGATATCGGCCGCCCGCTGACCCACGACCTCCTCTTGGACGTGATGGAGGAACTGGGCAGCCGAATCGATCGCGTCGTCATCAACGAGATCGAGCAGCGCGAGGACGGCCAGGGCGGGACCTACATCGCCGACCTCCACGTCCAGACGCCCCGCGGCGAGACCGTCATCGACGCCCGTCCCAGCGACTCGCTGGCGCTTGCGGCCCGGACGAACGCGTCCATCGAGGTCACCGAGGACGTCTTCGCCGACGGTCGCGACGAGAGCGAAAAGTTCGAGCGACTCGAGGATATTCGCAACGTATCGGGTGAGATGTAGATGGACGACACGCTCGAAGAGCTGTTCGCCGTGATCGAGGATCGCAAGGAAACGCTGCCCGAGGATTCCTACACCGCCTCGCTGTTCACCCACGAGAAGGGCGAGAACGCGGTGCTGGAGAAACTCGGCGAGGAGTCGACCGAACTCGTGCTCGCGGCGAAAGACGACGACCGCGAGGAGATCGCTTACGAGGCCGCCGACATCGTCTACCACCTGCTCGTCTTGCTCTCGATGAAGGAGATGAGTCTCGAGGACCTCGAGGCCGAACTCGAGGCGCGACGGTAAGGCGGCGGAGCGTTGATTCGGCGGTGCACTTGCTCAGATAGCAAAGGTTTTCTACGAGACACTTCGTTGTTAAATTCAGGTAATCCGATATGATGGCCGGATGGGCTGGCTCGGAGGAATCCGCGCGCTGACACGGAGGATACCTTAATGAGCCGGCAAGTCCCACCATCCTGTTGTGAAAGCAACCGGTCGGCCCGACCGTCCGCGGGCCGACCGCTTCGACGACGAATCGATCCCGCCCTGAATCGACCGCCGACGGTACTCCAGGAACTCGAGGTGCTACGACGTGCCAGATCCCCCCGACGATCCGACGGACGACGGCCCCGACTATCGACAGCTCTCGGTCGTCGCGCTCGCGGCGCTGGCGATTGTGCTCGCCGCGTTTCTCGCCCCGGCCGGCAACGGGATCATGAGCCCCGATGCCAACGTCAATCCCGACGCCGACCCGAACGTCGACCCGAACGCGAACCCGAACGTCGATCCGGGATCGACCCCGGCCGAGCCGCAGGGCGACGGTCCCGATAGCATCCCGGACCTCGATATCAACTGGGACGGACTGCTCGAGTGGACCGAGTTCGACTGGCTCGAGGACGAAGGCCCCGACGCCGAACCCACCGACGACGCCGATCGCGAGATCGAGCGGGGCGACGGCGGCCTCGCTACGCCGGCGTGTACGATCTGGCTGGATCGCGAACCGACGCCGGGCAGCGAGGTGGCCGCGAGGATCCAGTACGAGGGCGAACCCGTTACCGGCGCCGACGTCTGGTACAACGACGACTACGTCGGCAAAACAGACGAGCACGGACAGGTGACGGGTACGGTTCCCTACGTCGAGAACCTGAACGTCCGCATCGAGTCGGACGAGTATCCGGCGTGTTCGGGGACCGCGGAGACGGCGAGCGTGACGGCGTCCGCGACCGGGCTACCCGGCGCCGGTGCGGGGACGATCACGACCGCAACCGCGAGTGCGAGCGCGATGCCAACGGACTCGACAGCGAACGCGCCGGCACTCGCGAGCGCCCAGGAAGTCGACGAGGTCGACAACGGCAGCGTCGAGTACGAGGTCGAGGGAGAGGTCGAAATCACCGTGCGCGGGCCGCCGGATCCAGGCGAGTCCGTGACCGTCGAGGCGTCCATCGAGGGCGTCCCGATGGCTAACGCGAGCGTGACGATCGACGGCGAGGTGGTCGCCGAGACGGACGCGAACGGCACCGCGACCGTCGACGTCCCCGACGACGGCACCGAATCGTTCGAACTCGGCGTCGCCCGCGGCGATTTCGCCGGGACGACGACCGTCGAGGTCCGACTGCTCGAGGTGTCGCTCTCCCCCGAGGGGCTGGTGCCGATCCCCGGCAGCCCCGGCGTCCTCGAGGCGACCGTCGACGACGAGCCGGTTGCGGACGCCGAGGTGCGGATCGGCGGCGAGGCGATCGGCACAACGGATGATGACGGTCGCCTCGCCGTGGCTTTACCCGTCGATCCGACGACGGCGATCACGGTCAGCACGCCCGATCGGACCGAGACCGTGAGCCTCGCCGGCCAGTACGGCGGTATCGCGGCCGTTCTCGGCGTCGCCGTCGTCGGGCTGACCGCCGTCGCCGCTCGGACCCACGGCAGGCGCGGCGCGGCTGCCGTCCTCGGCGCGACAGCAGCGGCGCTGGTCGTCCTCACCGTCGAGGCGTTCTACGGACGAACTGCCGGGACTCTCGCACTCCTCGCCCTCGCGGCGCTGGCGCTCGCCGTCACCTACGTCCGAAGCGACCGAACGATCGTCGACGAGCGCCCATCTCCGGGCGACGCCGCGGAGGACGCCCTCGAGTGGCTCGTCGACCGACTCCTCGCGCTGGTCGCCCTCCTCGAGCGCGTCGTCGACTGGGTCCGCACGCGGCTCGCGGCCGCTCGAACGTGGGCCTCGTCGCTGCCCCGATCCGGCAGGGCCCTGGCCGCGGCGTTCGGCGGTTGGCTGGCCGCGCTCCCGGCGCGAGCGGTGACGATCGGGCGTCGGTGGCTCGAGGCGCTTCGAGGGGTCCCGTCGGCGGTGATTGTCGGCTCCCTCGCCGCCGTTCCCGCCGTTTCCGCCGGCTACATCGTCGACGGGACGCGGGGAGCCACTGTCGTCGCGGCCGCGCTCGGCGTCGCGGCGCTGCTCTACCGAGGACGCGACGAAGACGACGACCACGAGGTGCGCGAAGACGAGGGCGACGAGGACGAACGCGTCGAACGAACGGACACCGTGCCCGACACCGCGCCGGAGACCGACGATCGTCTCACCTTCCGCGAACTGTGGCGGGCCTTCGCCCGACGGGTCGCCCCCCGGCGGTGGCGCCACTACACGCCCGGTGAGGTCCAGCGCGCCGCCCGCCAGCAGGGCTATCCCGCCCGGCCGGTCGACGAACTGACGACGCTGTTTCGGGAGGTCGAGTACGGCCGCCGTCCACTCTCGAGGGGTGTCCGTGATCGGGCCGACACGGCCTACGCGGCGCTCCTCGAGACGGAGTCGGACGGCGACGATAACGACGCGGACGATTCGGACGGATCGACGGCCGACGACACGACCGATCGCGACCCGGGAGGTGAGCGACCGTGACGCGCCGCGAGTGGCTGCTCGTGGCCCTCGGACTCGCGTTCGTCGCGGCCGGCCTCCTGTTCGGTCTCGAGGCGCAGCCGGCGTGGGCGTGGACAGCGAGCGTCGCGTTCGGTGTCGTCGTACTCGCGCTCGTCGCGATCGCAGTCGGCGGCGCGAAGATCCGCGGCGCGCTCGATACGACCGCCGACGCGCCGCCCGTCTCGTGGGCGCCCGGTGACTCGTTCGCCGCGCCGACCCCCGAGCGGAGCGATCGGACCCCCGAACTCTCGAGCGACGAGTTCGCGTCGGTGATCGAACGCGCCGGCGTGCGGGCGCGCAATCGCAGCACTGTCGCGAACGGTCTGGAGGTGATTCGCCCGCCGCTCCGGGAGGCGTTAGGCGAGGCCCTCGTTGCGGGCGGGCAGTCACGAGAGGAGGTGAAAGCGGCGCTCGCGGACGGCTCGTGGACCGACGACCGACTCGCCGCGAGCGTCCTCGAGCCGTCGATCGATCCCCCGGATCAACCGCTACGCGAGCGGGTCCGGGCGTGGCTCTTCCCCGAGCGAGTCGCCCGCGAGCGCAGTCGGCAGGCGATGGGCGCCGTCGCCGAGGCCGCCGACGAGGCGCTCCCGTCGGTCCCCGGCCAGTCGGCGCCCCGGACGAGGCCCGTCCTGCAGCCGCGACTCGAGGAACTCAGGCGCGGTGCCGACGGCCGACTCCAGCGGGCCGTCGATCCGGCGGCGACCGTACGTGGACCGCGCCCGCCGCGGCCGCGGCTCGCGTCCGAAGATACCAGCAACAGCGACGGGAACGGCGCGGATCTCCCCGAGGCGGACGGGCCGGTCGGCCCGAACGAGCAACGCGAGGTGACGGACCGATGAGCAGACGGCTGCGCTGGCGCGGCGCGATCGCGGCGACGGTCGTGCTCGTCCTCGCCGGCCTGCTCGACGCCAGTCCCGTCCTGTTGCTCAGTGCGATCGTCCCGCTCGTCTACGTGGCCTACGGCTCGCTGTCGACCGTCTCCGTGCCCGAGGGACTCGCGGCGACCCGCGAAATCTCGCCGACGCCGGCGGCGCCCGGCCGACCGGTCACCGTGACGCTGACGGTGCGAAACGAGTCCGATCGGACGGTCACCGACTGTCGACTCGTCGACGGCGTCCCCGAGGAACTCGCCGTCCTCGAGGGATCGCCGCGGGCCGGCGTGACCCTCGAGCCCGGCGAGGAACGCCGCATCGAGTACTTGGTCGTCGCCAGACGCGGCGAGTACAAGTTCGACGCCCCGGAGTGTCGCGTTCGCGGACTCGGCGCGAGCGCGGTCGCGACGACGCGGCTGTCGACCACGGGCGCGGAACGGCTGGTGTGTCGGCTCGACGCCGACGCGCCGCCGATCGAGGAGATCGGACGCGGCCGAATCGGACAGTTGACGACCGACCGACCCGGCGAGGGGCTCTCCTTTCACTCCGTCCGCGAGCATCGGCCGGACGATCCGGCCGATCGGATCGACTGGCGCCACTACGCGAAACGCGGGACGCTCGCGACGATCGAGTACGAGCGCCAGGTCGCGGCGACGGTCGTGCTGGTCGTCGACGCCCGCCCGTCCAACGCGGTCGTCGCGGGGCCCGGCCGCCCGACCGCCGTCGAGTTCGCGGCCTACGCGGCGACCCGGACGCTTTCGGACCTGCTCGGACACGGCCACGACGTCGGCGTCGCCGTCGTCGGCCGCGACGGCAACGGGCCCGCCGGCCTCCACTGGATCGAGCCGGCGAACGGCCGCGAGCAGCGCACGCGCGCACTCGAGGTCATCCGCTCGGCGACTTCCTCGAAGGCCTCGAGCGGGCGGTTCTCGGAACCTTCGTCGAGGAATCGGGACCGCGGACGACTGCCCCGACAGGTCCGTAAGGTGCGCGAACTCGCGCCAGCGGGGGCGCAGGTGGCGCTGTTCTCGCCGGTCCTCGACGATCAGTCGGTCACGGCGGTCGAGCGCTGGCGCGGGGGCGGTCTCCCCGTCGTCGTGCTCTCGCCGGACGTCGTCCCGGGCAACACCGTCAGCGGCCAGTACGCACAGCTTCGGCGGCGGACCCGGCTGGCCCGCTGTCAGGCGCTGGGCGCCCGGACCTTCGACTGGCGCCGCGGGACGCCGCTGCCAGTCCTCATCGAACACGCCTTCACCGCCGACGCGCGGCTCTCGAGCGCCCGGCTCTCGGGCGGATCTGGCGGCGGTCGCGGCCGGAGCGGCGGCGAAACCGACAGCGAGACCGGATTCGGTGGCGAAGCCGGATCCGGGACCGGTGGCGTCGATTCGACGGCGTCGGCGACGCTCGAGTCGGAATCGGAGGCGACCGAGTCGGAGTCGACGACGGCCGAGTACACGTGGCGGTCGCCGGCCGATGGCTCCGAGGGGACCGAACGCGAGAGATCGGTCTCGACCGACGCCGACGGCGCCTCGGCGAAACGAGGAGGTGATCGGTAGATGGCCATCGCCGGCCCCCGCCTCGACAGTCCGTCGGCGATCGGCGACGAGGGCAGACCGCGAGCGGCGAGCCTCTGGGTCGCCACGCTCGTCGTCGTCGCCGTCGTCGGCGGGATCGGCATCCGGACCGGCGAGTCGTCGCTGTTGCCGACGCTGGCCCTCGTCGCCGGCGGCGCCGTCGCCGGCGTCGCTCTGACGGAGCGCGACTCCTTCGCCCGGCTGTTCGTCGGTCACCTCCTGCTGGTGACCTGCGGCTCGGCGCTCGCGGTGCTCGTCATCGTCGGGCCGGTGCTCGACCGAGCGCTGTTCGTCGCGGCCGCCTGTGCGCTCTCGCTGGTCGGCGTCGCGGCGACCTGGGCCGACATCGGAAGCGACGACGTCGCGCGAGCGGTCAAGAGCGCGGCTGTGACCTACATCTCGATGCTCGTCAGCGCGATTGTCGTCTCGGTGTTGCTCGCCGTCGCGCTGGCCGGCCGAGTCGCCCTGCAGTGGGTCACCGGGTCGGCGGCGCCGCTGTGGTCTCTCGTCGGCTTCTTGGCCGTCGTGTGGACGACCGCCGCCGCGCTCCTGATCGGCTATCGGAAGCTTCCGCTCCGACAGCTGACGCCCCGCTCCCGCCGCGAGCGCCTCGAGGCCCGACTCGAGCGCGTCCATCGTGGACTCCGATGGACGCTCTTCGGGCTTCCCGTTCTGGGGATCGTCCTGACGGTGCTCTGGACCTGGGGCGGGCTCGGTGCCACCGTCCGACAGTTCGGCCTCGGGGTGCTGTTCCGAGGGCTGTCATCGCCGGTCATCGTCTGGCCGCTCGTCGCCGTCGGATTCGGCGTCGGACTCGTCGGACTCCTCGCCGACGTCGTACGGCGCCTGACCCGCCAGATCAGCGTCGAATCGACCCGGAGCGCTGTCGCGATGACCGTCGGCGTCGCCATTACGGTCGTCGGCGTCGTCTGGGCCGTCCTCCTGTTCTTCGGATTGGTCCGCGGCGTCCCGCGGCTGGCCTGGGGGCTGACGACCTCCGGCGCGCCGATCGCCGCACTGTTGCTGGCCGGGCCGCTGGCGCTGCTGGTCGTCGGGGTCGCCGCCGTCCTCGCCGACGGCCTGGAGTTGCTCCCGACTCGAGCGACCGGGCCGGCCGTCGCCGCGACGGGGCTGCTGTTCGTCGCGATCGGGCTGGGCGGGGGCGAGCCCGTCCTGACGTTCGCGACCGTCGCCGGCGCCTTGCTCGTCTGGGACGTCTCGACGTTCGGCCTCGGGCTGACCGCCGAACTCGGTCACCTCCCCGACACTCGCCGGCTCGAGCTGTTCCACGCCGCGGTCGCTGTCGGCGTGGCGCTGGGCGCCGTCCTGCTGGCGGCCGGCCTCGAGGTGCTGCGATCGGGCGCGTTCGCGGGGATCGGCACCGCCGGCGGTGCCGTCGTGATCGCGTTCGGCGCGGTGCTACTGTTGGTGCCGTTGCGCGGATAACGGTTCGACCGTAACGAGACCGATCAGGAGATTGATGTTCACCGAGTATCACGTTCGCGTATGGACGAGTCGAACGTGACGCCCGCCGACGCCGAAGCGACCGTCCGCGACGTCGTCGGGCGCATCGAGGAAGCCGCCGTGGTCGACCACAGCGTGCTCTACGCCGTGCTCTCGGCGGTCTTCGCCCGCGGCCACGTCCTCCTCGAGGACGTGCCGGGAACGGGCAAGTCGGTCATCGCCCGGACGATCGCCGAGTCGATGGGCCTTGAGTTCACGCGCATCCAGTTTACCCCCGACCTACTGCCCTCCGACGTGAGCGGGTCGACGGTCTACGACGAACACAGCGGCGAGTTCGCGTTCTCCGAAGGGCCGGTGTTCGCCAACGTCGTGCTGGCCGACGAGATCAACCGCGCGCCCCCGAAGACCCAGGCCTCGCTGCTCGAGGCCATGGAGGAACGCCAGGTCAGCGTCGACGGGACGACCTACGACCTGCCCGAGCCGTTCGTCGTCGTCGCGACCCAGAACCCGATCGAACAGGAGGGGACCTTCCGCCTGCCGGAGGCCCAGCGCGACCGCTTCAGCGTCAAGACCTCGCTGGGCTACCCCGACGTCGACGGCGAGATGGGGCTGCTCGAGCGGCGGGCGAACCGACGGACGCTGTCGCCGAGCGTCGAATCGGTCACCGATCCGGACGCGGTCCGGGCGATTCAGGACCTTACCGAAGACGTGACCGTCGACGAGAAGATCCGTCGCTACATCATCGAACTCGCGCGAGCGACCCGCCGGGACGGCCACGCCGAGATCGGCGTCTCGCCGCGGGGCGTCCAGCGGGTGTTCGAGGCGGCCCGCGCGGCGGCGGTCATCGACGGCCGATCCTACGTTGCGCCCGACGACGTGAAGCGACTCGCCGAGCCGACGATGGCCCACCGAATCGTGCTCACGACCGAGGCCAGTGTCGAGGGCGTCGCGGGCGGCGATATCGTGCGGCGCGCCCTGCGGTCGGTCGGCGTACCGGCGGTGTCGCCGGACACGAGCGACCCCGACGGCGACGACCCCGGTAGCGAACCGCCCGCAGACGGCGACGTAGCGGACTCGTCGTCAGACCCAGAGGACGGCGCGTCCCCTGCCGACCCGTCGTCCGATGACTCGAGCGACGACCCGGACGCTACCTGGACCGAATCGGACCAGAGCCGCGATTCCGACGGCGCGATCGACGAACGCTCGCCGACCGACGAGGCCACTCGAGCGGACGACGATTCACCGTGGCCGTAAGGGAGGTCGGGTCGAACGATCGCCGCCGCTGTCCGTCAAATTCTTCCGCCGTGTGAAGGGTTCATGGCCGTACTACAGGATTCGCCCTTGCAAACGCCCGTCGTAGCTTGATGCCGATCCTCGGCGTCGGTTCGCGTGATGGCGCTTCAACAGATCGACCACGCGGACGACCACATGCAGGAGTGTATCGACAACTGTCTCGAGGCCGCCCAGGTCTGCGAGTGGTGTGCCGACGCCTGTGCAGACGAGGACGGGATGGCCCGCTGTATCCGGCTCTGCCGTGACGTGGCCGATATCGCGTCGCTGCACGCGCGCTTCATGGCCCGCAACTCGAGCTACCACGAGGAGTTGGGCGAGATCTGTGCCGACCTCTGCGAGGAGTGCGCTGAGGAGTGCGAACAGCACGACCACGACCACTGTCAGGCCTGCGCGGAGATTCTGCCGAAGTGTGCCGAGAGCTGTCGGGAGATGGCGTCGGCCTGAACGACGGGATTTCGGTACCGATGTCCACACCGCTTCCGGGACTGGTCGAGCGGTCCCCCGCGAGTACCTGCGAAGCGGTCATCGAACGGTTAGGCGCGGAGAACGGTGATCGACTGCAGTACGGCGTCGAACGATACGTTTTCGAGGCGGTCCGAAACGCACAGCAGTCGATCGCCGCTCGAGCGGTGGTCGATCGGTTCGAACGGTCGCCATTAGTAGGCGTTCCGCCCGCCACGACCGGAACGGCCTGAGTTGAGCACGCCGCCGACGGCACCTGCCACGGCACTCTCTACGGCCATTACCAGCGAGATCACGACGGCGAACGCGAAGATGCCGAGGCCGGCGGCGCCGGAGATCGCGCCCCCGGCGGGGCCGAGCGCGAGTCCGGCGAGGCCGACGGCGACGCCGATCAGGAGGCCGCCGATGATACCGCCGAGCGAGCCCGCGAGCAGCCCGTGCCAGAGGCCGCTACCGAGGCCGCCACCGGCCATGTAGCCGGCGACGAAGCCGCCGATCAGCCCCGCGGCGAGTTGGCCGATGCCGGGCAGGACGAGGCCGACGATTCCGAAGACGGTCGCGAGCAGGAAGCCGACGAACACGGCGCGCCAGTTGGTCATAGCCGAGATACGGGTCGAGCGAGGATAAGACCGCGGCGCGTAACGAACGACCTTTTAAGAGAGCGTGTGTTACGTACGGCTATGATTTTCGAAGACCTTCCGACGACGCCCACGTCGGAAGAGCTGATCGACAAGGCGTTTTCGCGGGCGGCGCGGGCCGGTAAGGCCAAACGCGGCCTCGAGGCCCAGCAGTCGATGCTCCAGACGGCGGCCAACATCATCTCGGACAACTTAGAGAACGTCGTGACAGCGTGGCCGGACTTCGAGTACGACGCCCACCCGTTCTACTACGAACTCGCGGACGCGATCGTCGACGTCGACAAACTCCGCCAGAGCCTCTCCGAAGTGATGTGGGCCAGCCGGAAGGCCCGCGAGATCCACGAGGAGTACCAGCCCCGCCTGCGCAAGACCGACGTGGACACCGCGCGCAAGCACCGCAAGCAGGCCTTCGCCCGGCTCGCGGACATCGTCGAGCAGATCGACGACGAGCTCCTGTACATCAACGAGTCGCGAAACGATCTGCGCGACCTGCCGGAGATCGACCCCGACGAGCCGACTATCGTCGTCGCCGGCTACCCCAACGTCGGCAAGTCCTCGTTCGTCAACGACGTCACCAGCGCCCGGGGCGAGACCGCTTCCTACCCCTTCACCACGAAGGGGATCGGTCTCGGTCACTTCGAGCACGAGCACCTCCGCTACCAGCTCGTCGACACGCCGGGACTGCTCGACCGCCCGCCGGCCGAGCGCAACGAGATCGAGTCCCAGGCGGTCAGCGCCATCGAGCACCTCGCGGACTGCATGCTCGTGATGATCGATCCCAGCGGCGAGTGTGGCTACCCCCTCGAGTCCCAGCTCGAGCTTCGAGACTCCATCGTCGCCCAGTTCGACTCCGTCCCCGTCCTCACCATCGCGAACAAGATCGATCGCCGAGAGGTCTGGGACGAGGACCTGCTCGACGAACTGAACGCCGACTACACCATGAGCGTCGAGACCGGGGAGGACGTCGAGACGGTGCTCGAGGCGGCCATCGAGGCGGTCGACTACGAGCCCGAACTCCCCTTCGAGGAGTAACGTGACCCGACGGCACCCGAACCGATGAGAGGCCCCGGTATCCTCTGGATGCTCCAGACCGCCGCCGGCTTCTCGATGGCCGGCCCGATGTTCTTTCTGGGCCTCGAGTCGGTCCGAACGGGACGGTACGAGTGGGCCGCGTTCTACCTGGCGCTCGGCGCGCTCGTCTGCTACTTCCCGACGTACCTCGTGAACCGGATCGGCGGACCGCGAACCTGGATTCGACGCCGGCTCGGGCGACGCGGACGGAAAACGGAGACGAACGCGAAGACGGACGATGGCCGCGACGATCGGTCGGAGTCGAACGCGGACGACGCCGACGGAGACTCGCGGTTGAGCCCCCTCGAGCGACTCCGCGATCGGTGAGCGGAGTCTCCGATCCGATAGCATCCGTCGTCGCGATTCGGTTCGCCTACTCCTCGACGCGGATCAGGATCTCGTCTGTATCCCACCCGACGTCGAGCGTGACGGTGGTTTCACCCGTCTCGTGTAAGTGAAGCGTTGTCGAGTCGGTCCCGTCCGCGTCGGTCGTCCCCGTCTCGGGATCGACCGTCGCGACGGTCTCGTTGGAACTCGCGTACGTGACCGATTCGTTCGGCTGGTCGAGCTCCGTCGCCATCTCGAGCGTCAGTTCGCCGCCGCTCTCGTTCAGGGAGACGGTACAGTTCTCCGCGGTACAGTCGTCGGCGGTTCCGTTCTGCCCGGCCGGGCTGGTCCAGTAGGCGATCCGGTGTTCGAACTCGAGGCGATCCCGGGCACCATCGGCGTCGACGACCGCGCGGTGGACTCCCGGCTCGAGCGACGCCGAGGCGGTTAGCTCGAGGACCGATCCCTCGCGCCAGACGGAATCCGATCCTTCGAGAACGCGGGTCTCGACGGGCAGTACGTACTCGCCGTCGATCAGGAGGTCGGCGGCGGGCTCGAGCGAGGCGCCGCCGACGTTCTTGGCGTATATCGTCACGCCGTCGGCGGTCTCGTTGTACGTCGTCCCGGCCTCGGGGTGGTTGATGAGCGAAATCTCGCCGTCGATCGTCGCGACGTCCCGTTCGCCCTCGCCCTCGACGGATTGGGCGTACAGCCCGGCCTCCGTGGCGATGGTGCCCGCGAACAGCGTCGCGGCGCTGATCGCGGCGGTGAACAACAGTAACTGGACGACGGAGGTTCGGACCATCGGCGGAGAGGGTTCGAGGAAACGACGGGACGGAAACGGGATAATCCTACCGGCCGTCGGCGTCCGGGTCGCCGGCGATCGGTGTCAACGCGAGCACGAGACGGAATCGGGCGGGGCGGACGACTCAGCGCTCGACGAGCCCGACGTACCTGACCTGAACGTCGACTTCCTCGTCCGTGTGCTGGTTGATCCGCTCGTGTAACCGATCGGCCAGCTCGGGCGACGCTTCGCCGGGCGGACCGCCGACGGTGACGACGACGCGCTGGGGTCCGATGAAGGGGTAACTCTCGTCCATGATTACGTTGAGCTCGAGGAGCTGGTACTCGGCGAACTCCCCCTCGGAGAGCAGGAGTTCGGCCTCCTCGTTGGCGTTTTCCTCGAATGTCGAGACGGTGTACGACGAGTAGGTGATGGCCCCGAGGAAGACGGCGAAGACGAGGACGATCACGGCCAGTCCGAGCACTCGCCTGCGAACGCGTTGTTCCGTCTCGCCGAGCGAGAACAGGTTCTCCGGGCGATAGCCGGCCCACCACAGCGTCAGGAGCCCGGCGAGATTCACCGAGAGCACGTTGACCAGCACGAGCACGGTCGCGCCGATCGCGGCGGAGGGTTCGCCCCACGCGATGGCGATACCGGCGGCCGCGGCCGGCGGGATCAGCGCTGCCGCGATCATGACGCCGACCAGAGCGACGGCGGTCCCCGTCGCGATGCTGATGATCCCCGCGACGCCGGCACCCAGCGCGATCACCAGCGAGAGCAGATCCGGCGCGAGCCGCTCGGAGATCTCGCCGACGGTACTGATGTTGAGCCCCGGCGGCACGATGTTGGTCACCCTGACCAGCAGCGCGAAGACCGCCGCCGCGCCGATCGCGAGGAGGATGCCGATGATCTGGTAACGAAGACTCTCTCTGAACAGTTCCTCGTCGTCGATCACCGAGCCGACGCTCAGTCCGAGCGCCGGTCCGATCAGCGGCGCGATCACCATCGACCCGACGACGACGGCCGGCGAGTCGAGAAACAGTCCCGCGGTCGCGACGACCGCGCTGATGATCGTCATGATCGCATAGACCGCGAACGTCGGCGTCAGCGAATCTGCCTCGGACTGCAACTCCTGCCTCGAGATGCGGTCGGTCTCGACGTCGCCGTTCTCGTACTCCTCGCGGAGGGCCTCGAAGCGCCGCGAGACCACCGTCTCCGCGTCGACGACGACGGTGTAGGCGTCCTCGTCGACGCCGACGTCCTGGAGCTCGTCGAGCACCGGCTCGACGGCCGGATCCGGCAGCGGGAAGTAGACGACCGCGGTGTACCCCCGGTTGCTCTCCTCGTCGGTCAGGACGTAGTCGATCCCCCGCTCGTCGAGCTCTTCGAGGATCGTCTCCCGCTTCCCCGTCGGTACTGTCAACTGAACGAGCCGCACGTTGGTGGCTGAGTACCCCCGGGCTCATAACTTGGGGCGCTTTCGCCGCGCAGGCGACGGGTTTCGCGGCCCGAAGCGAGCCTCGAGTCCGCCACTTCCGGCTCGCGGACCGCGAACGCCGCGGTCGACTCGAGTCGTCGCGAGCGAACCGATCACCGTCTATAAACCCGCGACGCTCCTACGACGGGATATGTTCGATACGCGTCCCGACCGCGAGGCGGAGGTCGTCCTCGTCGGTCGCTCGAACGTGGGGAAATCCACGCTCATGCGCGAGATCACGGGGCACAAGTTCGACACCGGCGGCAAACCCGGCGTCACGCGCCAGCCCAACCACTACGACTGGGCCGCCGAAGACTTCGTCGTCACCGACCTCCCCGGCTTCGGCTTCATGAGCGGCGTCGACGAGGAGTACCGCGAGGAGATCAAGACCGACATCGTCCAGTACGTCGAAGAGTACGCCGACAACATCCTCGTCGGCGTTCTGGTCGTCGACGGCAAGAGCGTCATCGACATCATCGACCGCCACTCCGGCCCCGACGAAATTCCCTACGACGTCGAGATGTTCCACTTCCTGCGGGACGTCGACGTCCCGACCGTCGTCGCCGTCAACAAGATGGACAAGGTCGACGACAGAGACGAGCGCCTGAACGACCTCTGCGACCGCCTCGGCCTCTACCCGCCGTGGAAACAGTGGCAGGAGACCATCGCACCGATCACCGCCAAGAACGGACAGATCAGCTCCCTCAACGAGGCCGTCCGCACCCATCTGCACGAGCAGAACCGGGACGATCTGTTCAAGTTCTTCTGACCAACCTTTTACCCTGCGCTCACTCGCTACGCTCGTTCGCTCGGTAAAAGGTTGATCAAAAGCACTCCTCCCTCCGTTCGCTCCTTAGAGTCGCTCACATCGGTCGTCGGCCCGCTCGCTCCCTGCGGTCGCTCGCGGCATTCGTCATGGAACGGCCTGCCCTTCCCCGGGTTGCACGACTCTCGTACTTCTCGAGTCGTGCGCCCGGCCACTCGAGCGAGGCGCGCTCGAACCGTGCTATCGCGATTGTCCGTCTTCCAACTGCGTCCGCATCCGCAGACACGCTAGCGCCACGTCGTCTTGCATCTCGAGGGCGACCGTCTCGACGCCCTCGTACCCCTGTCGCTCGTAGAACCCGACGGCGTTCCGTGAGGCGGTCAGGACGAGCGTCTCGAGGCCCGCGTCTCGGGCGGCCGACTCGAGCGCCTCCAGCATCGCGCGGCCGATGCCCCGCCGTGCGTGGTTCGGGTGGACGTAGACGGCCCCGATTTCGCCGGTCGACGGGTCGTCACGGCCGGCGGGTTCGCAGTCGAGCAGACCGAAGCCGACGACGCCGTCGGCCTCGTGGTCGGCGACGACGACGCGGAAGCCGTCCTCCTCGAGCGGGTACCGCTCGGGATGGGCGTTCGAGAGCCACGCCCGGACCTGCTCGTCGTCGTACCCGTCGCTGCCGAAGGCGCAGATTGACGCCTCGTGGACGTCGGCGATCGACGCGGCGTCTGCGGACGTCGCCTCGCGGAGCGAGAGCCGAGGGGAAGTCATCGTCGGGCGTGGAACGCGGTCGGCACGCAAATCGGGCCCGAGCCGAATCCCGAATTCGTCCGTTCTACTGCACTTAACCGTATAATAATAACGACCCGACACGTCGACGACGCGACCATGGACAGTAGCGTACGGACCGATCGGTCCGCTCCACTGCTTCGGCGGAACGAACGCGCTACGGGCAACGGTCGAGGTGCCCGGCGATGAGCGGGTTCGGGCGACGCGACGTCTGCCGGCTCGGCGCGACGGGCGCGTTGACGGTGGCCGGCCTCGGGACTGCCGGAACCGGAGCGGTCGTCGGTTCCGCCGAATCGAACACGAACGGTCGCGTCGTGTTCGTTTACGACGATAGCTGGCGCGAGGACTGGACCGACACGTTCCCCGTCCATCAGGACGAGGGAGTCCCCGCCTGTTGTGCGGCTGTCGTCGACCACGTCGACACCTCCTGGGGGCTGCTCCCGGAACACCTGCGGGAGATGGAGGACGCGGGCTGGGAGATCATGGCCCACACCGCGAGTCACGTCGCGGTCGGCAACCTCTATCTGACCGCGCCGGCCGCGGCCGGCGACGAACGGCTCTCTCTCGACGGGAGCTTCCTCGCCGAACACGAGGGCGAGGAGATCGTGATCAGCGACGGCGACCGAACCGTCGAGAACGCCGTCGCCGGCGGCGGCCGAAACGACGACGACGGGATCTACCTCGACCTCGCGGAGCCGATCGGCGAGTCGTTCGACGCGGAGACCGCGTACGTCCGCTTCACCGAGGACCGGATCCGAGACGAGGTCGTCGGCTCGAAGGACGCGCTCGAAGATATGGGCGTCGAGGTCGACGGGTTCGTCTCGCCGTTCGGTCGCAGCGACGGGCTGGTCGAAGACCTCGTTCGGGACCACTACGCCGCGTTCGCGAACCGCGGTGGCAACGGACTGAACGCGCTCGAGGGACTCGATCCGCACGCGCTCGGTCGCTCGAGCATCGACGGACACGCGGTGACCGAAGCCGAGATCGAGTCCTTCTTCGACAACGTCGCCGCGAACGATACCCTCGGCATCGCGGTCGGTCACAGCCAGTTCGACGAGACGTCCCCCGAACGGATCCGGTTCGCGATTCGGGCGGCGAAAGAGCGCGATCTCGAGATCGTGACGCTTCGAGCGGCGCTGGCCGATCTCGAGGACCGGGAGGAGGACGGCGACGGGACCGCCGCGGATCCGAGTGAGAGCGATGAGACCGACGGGGCCGGTGGAGAATCCAACGAGAGCGACGAGAGCAACGACGATTCGCTGCCGGGATTCGGGATCGCCAGCACGCTCGCCGGCCTCGGGACCGCAGGGTATCTCCTCTCGAATCGCCGACGCGACGACGAGCGATCCTGACGGGGCCGGGCACGGTCGCGACAGTCGATCTCGTGGGTGCCGCCGTCTCCCGTCGACCCACTGGGCACTGGGTCGGACGACGATCGGCCGTGACCCGAGCGCCGGTCAGACGACGCGGTTGTATAATTCCTCGCCGGTCTCGAGTCTGGAGACGTTCTCGCGGACGATCTCACCGACGTCACGGAAGTAGTCCCGCGTGTAGGCCGCGCAGTGAGGTGTGACGATCACCTCGTCCATCGCCCACAGCGGGGAGTCCTCGGGCAGGGGCTCCTCTTCGAAGACGTCCAACGCCGCGCCCGCGATGGCGTCGGACTCGAGGGCGTCGATCAGCGCCGGTTCGTCGACGACCGGGCCGCGAGCGACGTTGACGAAGTAGGCGTCCGCGCGCATCGCGTCGAACGCCTCGGCGTCGAAGAGGTGGTGAGTCTCGTCGGTCAGCGGTACCGTCACGATCACGAAGTCGGCGTCTCCGACGGCCTCGAGTAGCCAATCGTTCGTGTAGATCTCGTCGAAACCGGGGACGGGCTCGTCCGACCGTCGAACGCCCCATACCTCGAGTCCGAGTCCGCCGAGGGTCTCCGCGACTCCCCGACCGAGCGTCCCGGTGCCGACGACGCAGGCGGTCTTGCCCGGCAGCGTGAACCCATCGTCCCACGCGGGGCGCTCCCAGCGGCGCTCCCGCTGGTTGGCGAGGAGGTCGTGGAGTCGCCGCGAGAACGAGAGCAGGTAGCCCGCGACCGTCTCCCCGACCGTCCGGTCGTGGATGCCCGTACTGTTCGTCAGTACCACGTCGTTGGCCTCGAACTCGTCGAACGGGAATCGATCGACGCCAGCCTGAATGGAGTGCACCCAGTCGCACTCGAGGAACGCCTCGCGGTGCTCCAGGGTGACCACGGCGTCGCAGGCCGCGATCTCGTCGTCACCGACCACGTCGACGGTGGCGGGGAGATCGGCGAGGAAGTCCGCGAGTTCCGACGGCGGAAACACCGCCTCGACCGAGTCGTGTACGCCGAGTCGCTCGAGTTCGAACTGCATGGCGGGCGCTACGCACGAGTCGGGGTTGAAGGTTTGGGCGAACGGCGGACGCGTCGACGGTGACGCGGAGACCGACTACAGCGAGATTCGAGCGAGCGGGCTCGACGCAAGTCGATACCTATCGCGACACTGTGCGCTCGTCGACGTCGATGAGTGGCGGCTCGGGAAAAATCCTCGTCACAAGGGGCTCAGAGGGGGTAACAGTTCGTCACAGCCGCCGGTAGCCGCTACTCCCTCGAAGGGTTTCGGTCTGTCGTTTCTCGGTTCGTCGGCTCGCGACCGGTTCGCCACGTTTCGAGTCTCCGCAGCTCCTCGACGATCTCCCCGATATCACCCGTCTCGAGCGTCCCGCGTTCGGTCACCACTTCGTCGACGCAGTCGGCGGGCGTCACGTCGAACGTGGGGTTCACCACGTCGACCGCCGCCTCGCCGTCGTAGACCGCCGACCGATCGCCGGACTCGAGGTTCACGCCCTCGCGCGTCGAGACCTTGTCGGTAGCGGCCACGACCGAGACCGGCACGCCCTCGCGGGCGGCGGCGATCGCCAGCCCGCGGGTGCCGGTCTTGTTCACCACGGCGCCGTCGGGGAGCACCGTGTCGGCGCCGACGACGACGCGGTCGACATCCTCGCTCGCGAGGATGTGCGCCGCGGCCGCGTCGGTGTGGACCGCCACGGGACAGTCGACGTCGTCGCTCGCGGCCAGTTCTTCGGCCACGTCGATCCCCTCCCGGGCCGGCCGGGACTCGGCGACGAACACGCGCGAGGGGGCGACACCGCGGAGCGTCTCGAGGACGGTGCCGGACCGCGAGAGCGTCATGACGGCGCCGTCGATCCGCGCACCGGCGTTCGCCGCGGCGTCTTCGTCCGCCGTCAGCGCGCGGTCGACGTTCGACAGCGCCGACTCGAGGACGTAGGGCGCGCTGACAGCGGTCTCGTCGCCGTCTGCGACATCGGCGGCGTCGGCCATCGTTCGATTGACCCGATTCCGAAGAACGGCCATCGAGGGTCGGGCCTCGAGCAACCGACCGGCGAGTTCGGCGAGCTCGTCCCACTCTTCCTCCGGATCGGTGCCGAACGCACGGGTTCCCCGTTCGTCGTCTCGAGGCGACGACGTCGCCTCGCGCTCGGCGACGAGCAATCCGGCCCGATCGCGCAGCACCTCGAGGGCGCGGATCGACAGCGACGCGGCGCCGTGCTCGTCGTCGGCCGCGATCGAGCGGACCGTCGGGGCGACGCGCTCGTAGGCGGTCCAGAGTTCGGGAACCGTCTCGCCGATTTCGTCACCGACAGCGGTCTCGAGTCCGTTCTCGTCGTCCGGCCCGGACTCGAGGTCGAGCATCGCCGTCGGGGCGGCCCACTCGAAGGCGTCGTGTTCCTCGCTCAGTTCGATCTCGCGGGTCTCGCAGTCGAAGAGATAGGGATGGACGACCCACTCGCGCTCGAGGTCGGCGTCTTCGAACTCGACGGGGCGTCCGGAGCGGACGAACGAAACCGATTTGCCGGGCTCTAGACCAGTCTCCTCGCGGATCTCGACGGAAACTTGCTCGTCCGGCTGGCCCTCCGCGAACCCCGAAACGCCGCCCCACTGTCCCCGATACGTGCCGACGGCGTCGCTGCGTCGCAACAGGAGGACCGCGCCGCGGTTTCGGAGGAAGGCGGTGACGACGCGGGTCGCGTCCGACTCATCTCCGCCGCCCGATTCGTTTCCGTCGCGACCGCGACCCGCACCCGGTGAGTCACTCATACGCGAGGCAACGGCCGCCCGGAGGGAATCGCTTTCGGGACTCGACGCCCGATACTCGCCTATGCCGCACGTTGCCATCGTCTCCGATACGCACGTACCGACTCGAGAGCGGACGATTCCCGACTGGGTCGTCGACGAACTCGAACGCGCCGACCACGCGATCCACGCGGGGGATTTCGACTCGAACGAGGCCTACGAGCGAGTCGTCGACCTCGCGGGTGGGCCCGCGAACCTGACGGCCGTCCGCGGCAACACGGATCCCGCGACGATCGACGTGCCGACGACCGCGACCCTCGAGGTCGGCGGCGTGACGTTCGTCGTCACCCACGGCACCGGGTCGCCGCGCGGCTGGCACGACCGGGTCGTCGAGACCGCCCGCGGCGAAGCCGGCGTGGACGCCGATCCGGTCGCCGTGGCCGGCCACACCCACGAGGTCGTCGATACGACGGTCGATGGGGTCCGCGTGCTCAACCCCGGCAGCGCGACCGGCGCCAGCCCCGCCGACCGCGCGACGATGCTCGTCGCGACCGTCGAGAACGGATCGCTCGCGGTCGAGGAGCGGACCGACTGAGCGCCGCGACGGAGGGGCCGAGTGACTGTCTTCGCGCCGGCAAATCCCGTGAACTATACCCGTTTCGCGTTCTACCTCGTGGCATGACCGAACGTGTCACGGTATCTCTCGACGAAGATTCGCACGCGGCCCTCGAGACGCTGCTGTCCGAGACCAATCACGGACAGAGCGAACTCGTTCGCCGGGCGCTGACGTTCTACGCGGCGAACTTCGAGGCGGCCAGCGGCCGGCCCAGCGACAACTTAGAGCAGTACTACCGGATGCTGACCTCCGGCGAACACGTCCTGTTGGACGTCGACTTCCTTCACGCCTTCCTCGAGCACTGCTACGACGGCGGTGACCCCGACCCGGAGTTCGTGGCGGCGGCCGACCGCGTCTCCGACTACCACGCCCGCGAGTACGCCCAGCGGTTCGAGAGCGTCGGCGAGGTGCTCGAGTGGCTCTCGTTCTGTGGCTTCCTCGAGGTGCGCCGCGAGGAGGGCGACGTCTACCACATCGTCTTCCCGTCGGAAGCGATCCGCTGGTTCATGACCCGTTTCCTCGAGCGCAGCACCGTCGACATGCCGACGGAGATCGAAATCGACCGGGGCGTCTCGAAGGTGATCGTCACCGAGCGGCCGGACTGACTCGAGCCCGACACTCACTGGCCCCGAACGATCATACGAGTTCATACGTCTTCATACGCGATTCGTTCCCGCTCGAGCGACGCGAATCGTCGTGTGTTCGATTCTTAATAATCCTTTTACTCGTTTCATCGAAGATTGTGTGTGGACACACATCATGGGAATTGCTGACCGACTGAAGGCGATCGGTCCGGGGGCGCTGGTTGCGGCGGCGTTCGTCGGTCCGGGAACCGTCACGACGGCGAGTGTGATCGGTGCGGAGTACGCGTACCTGCTCGTGTGGACGATCGCGTTCTCGATTCTAGCGACGATCGTCCTCCAGGAGATGAGCGCGCGACTCGGCCTGATCACGAAGGAGGGACTGGGGGAAGCGTTTCGAAACGAGTTCTCGAACCCGCTCGCGAGGGGCGTGACGATCACGCTCGTTGTGAGCGCGATCGGGATCGGGACGGCGGCGTTCCAGACCGGCAACATCGTCGGCGGCGCCGCCGGGCTGGCGACGATTACGGGCATCAGCGAGAACGTCTGGGGCCCGATCATGGGACTGGTCGCCGCCGGCCTGCTGTGGACGGGCAGCTACAAACTGATCGAGCGGGTCTTCATCGGCCTCGTCATCGTCATGGGGCTGGCGTTCGTACTCAACGCCGTCATGGTCCGGCCCGATCTCACCGCGCTCGGGGGCGGCCTCGTGCCGACGGTCCCCGAGGGCTCGGCGTACCTGATCGCCGGCCTCGTCGGGACCACCGTCGTCGGCTATAACCTGTTCCTGCACGCCAGCACCGTCCAGGAGCGGTGGGACGGCGCCGCGGACCTCGCGGAGTGTCGGACGGACACGATCGCGATGGTCGCCGTCGGCGGCGTCATCACGACGGCGATCGTCGTCACCGCGGCCGCGGTGTTCCCCGAGGGGACACAGATCAGCGACGTCGGCGAGATGGCCGACCAACTCGAGCCCGTCTTCGGCGGCTACGCGCTGACGTTCTTCGCGATTGGCCTCTTCGCGGCCGGCTTCACGAGTTCGATGAGCGCGCCGCTGGCCGGCGCCTACGCCACCGCCGGCGCGCTCGGCTGGGAGCGCGACCTCAAATCGACCCGCTTTCGCGCGATCTGGCTGACGATCATCGGCGTCGGGATCCTCTTCTCGGCGCTGGACTACAACCCGGTCGAGGTCATCGTCTTCGCGCAGGTCGCCAACGGGCTCCTGTTGCCCATTCTCGCGGTCTTCCTCATCTACGCGATGAACAACGACGACCTGCTCGGCGAGTACACGAACAGCACGCTCCAGAACGTGCTTGGCGGACTCGTCACCCTCGTCGTGATCGGTATCGGACTTCGAACGCTCTACGACGTCTTGCTCCTCTAATCGAATGACGAATTCAAACCCTTCCGACCCGACGCGGAACGCATCGATCACCGACCACACCCCCCGTACCGACGGCGGTGCGTCGCCCTCGAGCGACGGGACCGGCACCCGAATCGGCGTCGACGTCGGCGGGACGTTCACCGACGTGGCCCTCTCGGTCGATGACGACCTCGTCACCGCGAAGGTTCCCTCGACCGATCCCCAGCACATCGGGGTCCTCGAGGGCCTGCGTAAGGCCTGCGACGACGCGGGGATCGACCCCGCCGAGATCGACGAGTTCGCCCACGCGATGACCGTCTCGGTCAACGCCCTGCTCGAGCGCGGCGGCGCGAAGACCGCCCTCGTGACCACCGAGGGCTTTCGCGACGTCCTCGAGATCGGCCGGCAGGACCGGCCCGAGCTGTACGATCTCGAGGCCGAGAAGCCTGAACCGCTGGTGCCCCGAGAGCGGCGCTTCGAGGTGAGCGAACGAACGACGGCCGACGGCGTCGAGGAGCCCGTCGACCCCGACGAGGTCCGAGACCTCGCGGCGACGCTGCGCGAGCGAGACGTCGAAGCCGTCGCGATCTCGCTGCTGCACGCCTACGCCGACCCCGAGAACGAGGAGCGCGTCGCCGAGACGCTGCGCGAGGAACTCGACGTTCCCGTCTCCGCCTCCCACGAGGTGCTCGCGGAGTTCCGCGAGTTCGAGCGCACGTCGACGACGGCCGTCGACGCCTACGTGCGGCCCGCGATCGACCGCTACGTGGGCCGACTCGTCGAGGAGTCCGAGGACGCCGGCGTGCCGGCGCCGCGGATCATGCAGGCCAACGGCGGCATCGCCGATCCCGAGACGGTTCGGGACCACGCCGTGACGACGACGCTGTCGGGCCCGGCCGCTGGCGTCGTCGGCGCCGCGGCGACCGTCGACGACGAAGACGTCGAGGGACTCGTCACCTTCGACATGGGCGGCACCTCGAGCGACGTGAGCCTCGTCCGGGACGGCCGCGCGGAGCGGACGACCGACGCCGAGATCGACGGCCTCCCGATCCGGACGCCGATGGTCGACGTCAACACCGTCGGCGCGGGGGGAGGCTCGATCGCCTGGGTCGACGCCGGCGGCGCCCTCCGTGTCGGACCCCGCTCTTCGGGCGCCGACCCTGGTCCCGCCTGTTACGGCAAGGGCGGCACCGAACCCACCGTCACCGACGCCAACGTCGTGCTGGGCTACATCGGCCCCGAGACCGCGCTGGGCGGCGAGATGACCCTCGACGTCGAGGCGGCCCGCGAGGCCCTCGAGCGACTGGCCGACGAGGCCGGTCTCGAGAGCGCGCTCGAGGCGGCCCGCGGCGTCTACCGCGTGGCGAACGCGACGATGACGCGGACGATCCGTTCGGTGACCGTCGAGCGCGGTCACGACCCCCGCGAGTTCGCGCTGGTCGCGTTCGGCGGCGCGGGCCCGATGCACGCCGCGGCGCTGGCCGACTCGCTCGAGGTCGATCGCGTCGTCGTCCCGCGACCGGGCGGGGTCCTCTCGGCCTTCGGCCTGCTGGCGGCCGACGAGAGCTACGACGCCGTGCGGACGGTGGGAGCCGACTTGAACGAGGCCGACCCCGCGAATCTCGAGGCCGTCTACGACGGCCTCGTGGCGGACGTCCTCGCCGACGCCTCCGACCCCGACGCGGCGCGGGTCGAACGCGCGGCCGACTGCCGCTACGCGGGCCAGAGCTTCGAACTGACCGTCCCCGCCGACGAGGAGTTCGACGCGGAGGCCGTCGCGGAGCGGTTCCACGAGGCCCACGAGCGCGCGTACGGCTACGCCTTAGATGAGGCTGTCGAGGTCGTCAACCTCCGCGCGACGGCGACCGTGCCGGGATCGGAGCCGACCGTCCGCCACGAGGGCGCGGGCGACGCGCCCATCGGCACGCGGGAGGCCCACTTCCCCGGCGCCGGCACCGAGCCGCAGCAGGCGACAGTGTACGACCGGGACCGCCTCGCGGCCGGATCGACGGTCTCCGGGCCGGCGATCCTCGAGCAGGCCGAGAGCACGACCGTCGTCCCGCCGACCTGGGCGGGCGAGATTCTCGCGGACGGCACCCTCGTCATGACGCGGGGGGGTGATTCCCGATGACGCCAGACTCGAACGAGACCACGAACGCGACGAGTGAACCGGACGAATCGAACGCGACGGACGCCGACGGCATCGATCCGGTGACCCTTGAGGTGCTGCGCAACCAGCTCGAGAGCGTCGCCGAGGAGATGGGACAGACGCTGATCCGCGGCGCCTACTCGCCGAATATCAAGGAGCGCCGAGACTGCTCGACCGCCTTGTTCGACGCCGAGGGTCGAATGATCGCGCAGGCCGAGCACATTCCCGTCCACCTGGGCGCGATGCCCGCGGCCGTCGACGCCGTCCTCGAGTACGATCCCCAGCCCGGCGACGTGTTCATCCTGAACGATCCCTTCCGAGGGGGGACGCACCTCCCGGACGTGACGATGGTGTCGCCGATCGCGCCCGGCGCGGACGTCGGAGCCGACGGGGATGACGCGGACGGCGACGAGAGCGACATCGTCGGCTACGCGGTCTCGCGGGCCCACCACGCCGACGTCGGCGGGATGACCCCCGGCAGCATGCCCGCCGGCGCCCAGGAGATCTACCAGGAGGGGCTTCGCCTGCCGCCGACGCGGATCGTCGAGGGCGGCGAGCCCCGGGAAGAGGTCCGCTCGCTCGTGCTCGCGAACGTCCGCAACCCCGGCGAGCGCCGCGCCGACCTCCGGGCCCAGCAGGCGGCCAACGAGCGCGCCGAGGAACGCCTCGCCGCGCTGTTCGACGAGCACGGCCGCGAGACGGTCCTCGAGGGCTTCGACGCCGTCATCGATTACTCTCGCGAACGGATCGAAGACGAGATCCGGAAGCTTCCGGACGGCACCTACGAGGCGACCGACGTCCTCGAAGGTGACGGCGTCACCGACGAAGACATCGCGATCTCGGTCGCGGTGACGATCGACGGCGCGACGATCGACGTCGACTTCGCGGGCACCGACGGCCAACTCGACGGGAACCTGAACGCGCCGCTGGCCGTCGCGAAGAGCGCGGTCTACTTCGTCGTGCGCTGTATCACCGATCCCGAGATCCCGCCGAACCACGGCTGTTACGAGCCAGTCGCCGTCCGCGCGCCCGCGAGAACGCTGCTGAACCCCGAGTCGCCCGCCGCCGTCGTCGGCGGCAACGTCGAGACCAGCCAGCGCGTGACCGACGTGGTCTTCACCGCGTTCGCCGAGGCGGCGCCCGACCGCGTGCCGGCCCAGGGACAGGGGACGATGAACAACTTGACCATCGGCGCCCGCGACGGCTCCTTTACCTACTACGAGACGATCGGCGGCGGCTTCGGCGCGCGAGCGGACCGCGACGGGATGGACGGCGTCCAGGTCGGCATGACCAACACGCTGAACACGCCCGTCGAGTCCCTCGAAAACGAGTATCCGCTGCGGGTCGAGCGCTACGCGCTTCGGCCCGACAGCGGCGGTCACGGCCGCCAGCGCGGCGGTCTGGGCCTCGAGCGCACCGTCACCGTCGAGCAGCCGGCGACGGTGTCGCTGCTGACCGAGCGCCGACGCCACGCGCCCAAGGGCGTCGCCGGCGGCGAGAGCGGCGCGACCGGCGAGAACCTGATCGACGGCGAGGAAGTCGCCGCGAAGACGACCGTCGACGTGGCGGCGGGAACGACCGTGACCGTCCGCACGCCCGGCGGCGGCGGCCACGGCGATCCCGACGAGCGCGACGCGGACGCGCTCGATGCCGATCGCGCGGCCGAAAAGACGACCGACGCGGACGGCGAGGGAGACGGGGAGTGACCGAGCGATGACTGACTCCGACGCTCCCAGAGCTGACGCGGGCGCTATAGCTGACGCGTCCGGTACGGACGATACCGCCGGCGTGCGCGGCCGACTGGGACTGATCGTCCCCTCCTCGAACACGACGGCCGAATCGGAGTTCCGCCGGGCACTCCCCGACGACGTCACCGTCCACGGCGCGCGCATGGCACTCGAGTCGGTGACCGTCGACGAGCTCGACGCGATGAGCGACGACGCGGCGCGGGCGGCCGAACTGCTCGGCCACGCCGACGTCGACGCCGTCGCCTACGCCTGTACGACCGGCAGCCTGCTCCACGGACCGGGGTTCGACGCCGAACTCGAGGACCGCCTCTCGGAAGCGGCCGGCGTCCCCGCGATCGCGACCGCTCGGTCGGTCGTCCGCGCCCTCGAGGCCCTCGACGCCGAACGGATCGCGGTCGTCACGCCCTACACCGCCGATCTCGACGCGAAGGAGCGGGAGTTCCTCGAGGCCGCGGGGTTCGAAGTCGCCTCGATCGACGGCCGCGGCCTCGAGGCGAACACGGCGATCGGCGCGCTGACCCCCGACGACGCGGTCCAGCAAGTGATCGAGCGCGTCGACGGCGACGAACTCGACGCCGTCTTCGTCTCCTGTACGAACTACCGCTCGCTCGCGGCCGTCGGCTCCCTCGAGTCGAAACTGGGGGTGCCGGTACTCACGAGCAACGGCGCGACCCTGTGGGACGTCTGCGGCGTCGCGGGACTCGAGGTCGATCTCGACGGACTGGGGACGCTACGCGAGTGCGAGCGGCCGTAATCGTCGGCGCCAACGGTTCCCCGATGACGATGTGTTTTTGACACCGCTGTTCCACCCACCAGTATGGAACTCGAACCAGTGACGGGCCTGCCAGAGGTCCGTCCCGGCGACGACATCGCCGAACTCGTCGCGGAGCGGGTCGACTTAGAGCCCGGTGACGTGCTCACCGTCGCGAGCACGATCGTCTCGAAGGCCGAGGGACGACTGGCGGATCTCGAGGACTATCCCGTCAGCGGCCGGGCACAGGAGATCGCCGACCGGATCGAGGAGATCGCCGGCGAGGAGAAGGACCCGCGGTTCGCACAGGCCGTCTTAGACGAGAGCGCGGAGCTGTTGATCGACGTCCCGTTCCTGCTGGCCGAGACGCGATTCGGCCACATCTGTCCGAACGCGGGGATCGATCGGTCGAACGTGCCGGACCACGACATCCTCCTGCTGCCCAGAAAGCCAAGCGAGAGCGCCGAGCGCATCTGCGCGGGACTCGAGGAACGGGGCTACGAGGACGTCCCTGTGATCGTCACCGACACCTGCGGACGCCCGTTCCGACACGGCCAGACCGGCGTCGCGATCGGCTGGGCCGGCATGCCCGCCAGCCGGGACTGGCGCGGCGAGGCGGACCGCGACGGCCACGAACTCGGCGTCACCGTCCAGTCGGTGGTCGACGAACTCGCTGCCGCCGCAAATCTCGTAACCGGCGAGGGCGCGGGCGGCGTCCCCGCGGTGGCCGTCCGCGACTGGGAGTTCGGCGACCACGACGGCAGCGACGAACTGTTCAGAGCGGTCGAGAACGACCTCGTTCGGGAAGCGCTTCGGGACTGGGAGTTCGACGGCTGAGATCGACGCGAACGCGCGACTCGTTCGTCGTTCGATTCCGTCTCGAGAGACGCCCCGCCGCCGGACGTCGGCGGGGGAACTCAAGGCCGACGCGAACGTAGGTCACGGCGATGGCCGCGCTCGAACCGGGATACGTCTGCCGACGCTGCGGCTGGCGGTTGTCGCGGCGGGACGGCGAACTGGACTGTCTGAACTGCGGGGAGACGATCCCGATCGCGAACGGGATCCCGCGTTTCCCGGTCCCCAACGGGGTGAGCGACTCCTCGCACGAGACGGTCTTCGACCGACTGGCACCCGTCTACGAGACGCCGGTCTGGTTCCGACCGCTGTACCGCCTCATCGGCGGTGCGACCGCGCCGCGGGACGACCGCTCGACGATCGCGTCGATGCTCGAGCCCGAGGCCGGAGCCGGGGCCGAAATCGAGGCCGAAGCCGAAGCGCCGACCGTGCTCGACGTCGCCTGCGGCACGGGCCGGATCACTCGACGCGTCGCCGGCGACGCAGCGTCAGTCGTGGGGGTCGACATCTCCGGAGGGATGCTCGAGCGAGCGCAGCGATACGCCGTCCGCGAGGGGATCGAGAACGTCGCGTTCGCGCGGATGAGCGCCGATGAACTGTGGATCGGTACGGACGCGTTCGACCGGGTGGCCTGCTGCTGGGCGCTGCACCTCTTTCCCGACATCGACGCGGCGCTGGCGGAAATCCGCCGCGTCCTCCGGCCCGGTGGTCGACTCGTCGGAACGACGATCGTCGACGAGTACGTGCTCGGCGCGGCGCCCGTGCGGGCGGTCGCGCGACTGACGGTCGGCGCCGAGCCGTTCGATGTCGAGTCGTTTCGCGACCGCCTCCGCGAGACGGGGTTCTCGAGCCTCGAGTTCGACCGCCGCGGTTCGGCGCTGTTCTTCCGGGCGCGCGCCGAGTAGCCGGTGGTCGACGCCCGCCGTACACCCTATCTCCGCGACGGCGGCCACCGTCTCCGGTGACGGTGGGCTTTTCACCGCGCTGGCCGACCCTGCGGACATGAACCGACACGCGGTTCCGAATCGGTCCTCGATTCGGACGGACGGCCGACGGGGCGAACGCGGAGGGTCGGCGAATGAGTGATCCCGACAGTCCGACCTGGGCGATCGAACTCACGCCCGAGCACCCGCCCGAGCGCATCGCCGACCTGGCGGCCCGCGCGGAGGCCGACGGGTTCGATATCGCCTTCACGAGCAGCCACTACTTCAATCGCGACCCGTTCGTCGTGCTCTCGAGGATGGCATCGGCGACCGACGACCTGCGCCTCGGGCCGGGAGTCGTCAACCCCTACGAGACCCACCCGGTCAAGCTCGCGGCCCAGACGGCGACGATCGACGAGGTCAGCGACGGGCGAGCCGTCTTCGGCGTCGGCGCCGGCGACCGCTCCTCGCTGTCCAATCTCGGCGTCGAGCGCGATCGGCCGCTTCGCCGGGTCCTCGAGACGTTCGACCTCGCACGCGAACTCTGGGACGGCGAGACCGTCACCCACGAGGGAACGTTCACCGCACGCGACGCGTCGCTGAACCTCGAGCCCGCGGGCGAGATCCCGGTCTACGTCGGCGCGCAGGGGCCCCACATGCTCCGGATGAGCGCGAAACACGCCGACGGCGTCCTGATCAACGCGGCCCATCCGCGGGACCTCGAGTGGGCCGCCGGCAAACTCGAGCAGGGGCTCGCCGACCGTCCGGCCGACGCCGGCGAATTCGAGTCGCTGGCGTTCGCGAGCGTCAGCGTCGCGGGCGACGAGGAGGCGGCTCGAGAGGCGGCCCGACCGCCCGTGGCCTTCATCGCCGGCGGCGCGGCCGATCCCGTCCTCGAGCGCCACGACATCGACCGCGAGGCGGCCAACGAGGTGAGCGAGGCGCTCGAGCGGGGTGACTTGAACGAGGCCTTCGGTCGCGTGACGCCCGAGATGATCGACGCCTTCTGTATCGCCGGGACGACCGAGACGGTCGCCGAGCGCTTCGAAGCGGCGCTCGAGCACGTCGACGGCATCGTCGTCGGCTCGCCGCTGGGCCCCGACCTCGAGGACGCGGTCGACCGCGCGAGCGAGGCGCTGGCGGCGGCGACGGACGGCGAAAACGACTGACGTCGGCGTAGATCGCCGGCGTCGGGATTAGCTCGAGGAGAAGAGACTTCCGACGGCGCCGAGAGTGAGGGCGCCGAAGACGGCCATCGAGAAGACGACCAGCAGACCGCCGACGACCATGAGAAGCGGCGCGAGCGCCTCGCCCGTCGCAACGTCGCCGAAGAGCTCGATCATCTCGGTGAGGTTGTCCACGATAACGTTCATCGGAGTGACGGTGTCCATGTCCGGGGGTTGTCACCGATGCTACTTGGCCGTGCCGGTACGCCGTCGCACGGTGGCGGTCCGCACGACCGGACGGTCGCTCGTGTGGCGAGCGGAGCCAGTGAACTCCCCCGCCCCACTCGCCGCCTTCGGCGGCTCCTCGAGGGCGGGAGCGTAGCACCCTCGCCGCCACCGCTAAGCCGGTGCCGGTCGTAGGCCCGTTCGTGACCGACGACGCGACACTCACGGATTTCGCCGAGTCCGAGCCGTCGGACGACGACGACGCTCGTGACGGCGACTCGGCTTCGGAGACCGACTCGGACTCGAATTCGGACACAGAGTTGGACCACGACTCGGACTCGGGGGGCAGTGTCTCGGCGCAGTCCGAGTTCGATGACATCGACCCGGGACGGGTCGAGTCCGACGACAGCACAGTCGAGGACGGTCTCGCCGCGGATATCGACGAGGAATTGAGCGGTGACGCCGGGCTCTCGACGTACGGCTGGGGCGAGTACACCTGTCACCGCTGTGGGGACGAGACTGACCGCGTCTGGCGCGAGGACGGGGATCTCGTCTGTCCGGACTGCAAAAGCTGGTAACCCCCGGAAATCGCCACCTGGGACCGGTGACGGGCCGATATATCGGGTATGCCTGCGAGTGTGCTCCCGAAGCTTTATATTTCCGTCGTGGTTCTATAGAGGTGCAATGGCGCAAGGTACGGTCGCATTCTTCAACGACACTGGCGGCTACGGATTCATCGAAACTGACGACGCGGACGAAGACGTGTTCTTCCACATGGAGGACGTCGGCGGCCCCGACCTCGAGGAGGGTCAGGAGGTCGAGTTCGAGATCGAGGAGGCCGAAAAGGGCCCCCGAGCGACGAACCTCGAACGCCTGTAAGCCGGTTCGGTGTAGTGGTATCGTTCTCTGATCGTTAGCCGGGTAGCGACGGCAGTACCGTCCGCTGTCCGGCCTGATCGTCGGTTCTTTGTGCCGGTATCGACGCGAGGACAGTGACGCGGCCGGTCAGCGACCGCCCCGCGGCTCGGGTGACGAGGAGCAAACGGCGACGAACGCGCGTTCGCGGTCCGGCGCAAATCGGGAGATGTCGACGCAAAGCATATGTTTCGGAGCCACTACTGACGTACTGATGAGCGGTGTAACTGGGTCCTCGCTGTGTCCGTACTCGAGCCATGACTGACGCGAATCCGCCGTCCCGGACCGGGACCGAGCTGTCGACCGATCGGCTCGCGGTCTCGACGGTCGCCGACCTCTGTGCCGACCTCGAGGCGAACGTCGCCGAGGTGATCGTCGGCCACGAGGACGTGGTCGAACACGTCGTGACGGCGATGCTCGGCCGCGGACACGTCTTACTCGACGACGTTCCCGGCGTGGGCAAGACGATGCTGGCCCGCTCGATCGCCACCTCGATCGACTGCGAGTTCCGCCGGATTCAGTTCACGCCCGATCTCCTCCCGACGGACGTCACCGGCGTGAACGTCTTCAACCAGCAGAGTCGAGAGTTCGAGTTCCAGCCCGGTCCCGTCTTCGGCAACGTCGTGCTCGGCGACGAGATCAACCGCGCGCCGCCGAAGACCCAGTCGGCGCTACTCGAGGCCATGGAGGAAGAGCAGGTGACCGTCGACGGCGACACCCGCGAGCTGCCGGATCCGTTCACGGTCATCGCGACCCAGAACGCGATCGAACCGAACCGGACCTACGACCTGCCGTTCGCGGAGCTCGATCGCTTCATGAAGAAGCTCCACCTGGGCTATCCCGACCCCGACGAGGAGGCCGAACTGCTCGGCCGGACCGTCGGGAACCACCCCATCGAGTCACTCGAGCCGGTAACCGACCGGGAGACGATCGTCGCGGCCCGCGAGACCGTCGCGGAAACGCGCGTCGAGCGGCCGGTCCGGGAGTACGCGACGCGGCTGGCGGGCTACACCCGCGAACACGCCCGCGTCGGCGTCAGCCCCCGCGGGACGATCGCCCTCCTGCGGGCGGCCCAGGCGCGTGCGGTGACTACCGGCCGCGACTACGTCATCCCCGACGACATCCAGACGGAGGCGCCCGTCGTCCTCCCCCACCGGATCAAGGCGAGCGATCGCGAGCGCGACGGCGCGACGGTCGTCGAGAACGCCCTCGAGCGCGTGCCGGTCGAGTGACGATGCGATTGACGCTCCGCGGCTGGACGGCGCTGTTCGTCGTGGTCGTCTCGCTGGCGATGGGATGGGAGTTCGGCCCGCGGGCGCTCAACGCCGTCGTGGTGCCGTTGGCGGTAGTTCTGCTTGCTGGAGTGGTTGCGGTCGGCCGGGCCGACCGCCCCGAGATCAGACGCGCGCCCGTCCCCGAGGGGTTCCCCGGCGATCGACGGACGATCGAACTCGCGATCGAGTCGTCGGCGACGGTCTCGGCGACCGTCCGCGACGACGTCGGCGACGGCATCGCGGTACTCGAGAGCGACGACGAGACGGCCGCGATCGAGGACGGCGCGCCCGTCGTCGAGACGACCCTCGCGGGCGACGACCGCGTCGGGTACGAGATCCGACTCGAGGAGCGGGGCGAACACCGACTGGGGCCGGCGACGATCACCGTCAGCGACCTCTTCGGACTCGTCCGGCGCCGCTTTGCCGACGAGGGGACGACGACCGCCCTCGTCTACCCGCGCGTCTACGAGGTTCGATCCGGCCCCGGGAGCGAGGTTCGAGCGGTCACCGACGCGCTCGCGGGACAGGATCGCGACGCGTTCGACCACCTCAGGGAGTACCAGCGCGGCGACTCGCTGCGGGACGTCCACTGGAAGTCGGCCGCCAAGCGGCCCGACGCCGACCTCGTCGTCACGGAGTACGCGGACACCGAGGAGACCGGGACGGCGACGATCGCCGCCGAGTGCGTGTCCGGCCGAGACGACGAGCTGGCGACGGCGGTCGCGAGCGTCGCGAGACACCTCCTCGAGGCCGACGTCGACGTCGGCCTCGCGCTCCCGAACGCCGACTGCGAGCCGGGTTCGGGCCACGACCACGCTCGCCGGCTGCTGGCGGCGGCGGCCCGCCTCGAGGCCGGCGAACTCGAGGCGGGGCGGCGAGAGGAAGCGGACGTCGTGATCCGGAGCGACGCCGACGGGACGCGGGTCGTGATCGACGATCGATCGATCCCGTTCGAACGACTCGTCGGGGATCGCGACCGAGAACGGACCTCACACGATAGGCTCGGAGCACCCGATCTACGAGGTCGAGATCGGCCCGACGGCGGCCCTGACGAATCGGGGGTACCGACATGAGTACGAACTCCGGTTCCCAGACGGGCGAGCGGACGATCGAGATCGCGCCGGACGGATCGGTCGGTCCCGGAACATTCCGGCTGCTCGCGCTCTGTTGCGTGCTGGTCCTGACGGCGTCGTACGTGAGCGTCCTGCGCGACGTGACGCGAGTCGTCGGCGGGACCGAGACGCTGTTGGCCCTCGTCGTCGCGATGGGAGTCGCGGCGACGGTCCTCGCGTGGGCGATCCGCCCGCGGACCGCGACGGTCGCCGCGCTCGTCGCGGGCGCGCTCGGCTTCGCCTACTACCTCGAGTACACCGGCCTCGGCGTCGAGGTGCTGCTCTCGGCGGGCGACGTGTTGCTCTCGGACGCCGCCGCGCTCGCGACCGGCCTCCCCCTGCTCCGGATGGTCGAAGCGGGCGTCTGGACGCTCGCGTTCGTCCCCGCGCCCGTCTTCCTCTCGTGGTATCTCGCCGTCCGGGGTCGGTACGCGCTCGGCGTCGTTCCCGGCGGTATCGCGCTGCTCTTTCTCGTCCTGACCGGCGACGCCGGGACGGTACCCACGCTGGTGGGGACGCTGGCCGGGATCGGCGCCGTCGGCTGCGGCGAACTCGAGCGCCGCGGCGGTTCGGTCGCCCAGGCGGACCTGCTCACGGCCCTGTTCGCGCTGATCGTCGTCCTCTCGCTGACCGTCACGGTCGTCCCCGGCGGCTCGGGGACACCGGGCCACTTCGCTGGGACCGAGACCGGGACGCTCGAGGGGACCATCGACCACGCCTCGGATCGCTCGAGCATCGGCGGCTCGGTCGAGCTCTCGCCGGAGGTCCGGTTTACGGTCGAAGCCGACCAGGCCTCCTACTGGCGGACGGGCGTCTACGATCGCTTCGCCGGCGACGAGTGGGTCCGGACCGGCGACCGCAGCGACTACGGGGGTCCGATCGGGAAGCCGCCGGGCGAGAGCGAACGGGTGCACCAGCTCGTCACGGCCGAAACCACGCTCGGCGTCATGCCAGCCGCTCCGCAACCGGTCACGGTCGACGGGGATCTCACCCAGCACACCGAGGTCTCGAGCCACGGGCAGATCCATCCGAGCAACCCCCTCGTGGAGGGCGACACGTACGCCGTCGAGAGCGCGGTCATCGATCCCGACGCCGCCGCCCTCCAGCGGGCGGGAACGGACTACCCCGAGCCGATCTCCGAGCGGTACCTCCAGACGCCCGAGGACACCTCCAAGGAGTTCGAGGCCCGAACGGCCGAGATCACCGCCGACGCCGACACGCCCTACGAGAAAGCCGTCGCGATCGAGGACTACCTCCGGTCGACGAAGGGCTACTCCCTCGAGGTCGACCGACCGAACGGCAACGTCGCCGAGGCGTTCTTACTCGAGATGGACCAGGGCTACTGCGTCTACTTCGCGACGACGATGGCCCAGATGCTGCGAGCCGAGGACGTTCCGACTCGCTACGTCACCGGCTACACGAGCGGCCAGCAGGTCGACGACGACGAGTACGTCGTCCGCGGCACCGACGCCCACGCCTGGGTCGAGGTCTACTTCCCCGACCACGGCTGGGTCGCCTTCGAACCGACGCCGTCCGGCCCCCGCAACGCGGCCCACAACGAACAGGTCGAGCAGGCCCGCGAGGACGGCGCCGAGGACGTCGACACCGACTCGAGCGAGGACGTGCCGCTCTCCGAGGAGGAAGCGGAGAACGAACCCGGCGAGTCCCCGTCGGAGATCATCGACGACAATGAGAGCGAGGCCCGGAACGGCTCCGAACCCGACACCGGGTACGGGCCGGACAACGAGACCGACAACGACTCGACCTCGCCCCAACCGGAGCCCGATCCGTCCGATCCGAACGCGGACAACGACTCGCTCACCGACGAGGAGGACGACGACGGCTTGCTCAGGGCGCTCGTCGAGCGGGTATCGATCTCCCGCGAGGCAGCCACCGTCGCCCTCGTCGCCCTCACCGGGTTAGTCGCGAGCGTCCATCACACCGGCGCGGTCGCGCGGCTCCGCCGAACGGTCGGCCGCTACTGGCAGCGGCGCAGCGACGACCCCGACCGCGACGCCGAACGCGCCTATCGGCGGCTCGAGCGCCTGCTGGCCGCCTCCCACCGCCCCCGCGAGCGCTCAGAGTCCGCGCGCGGCTACCTCGAGGCGCTGGCCGAGGAATCCGACGTGGGAGTCGATCCGCGGGCGAAAACCGTCCTCGAGCGGTACGAACGGGCGGTGTACGGCGGCGGCGTCGATCGCGAGGGGGCCGACGAGGCGATGGCGATCGTCGACGAACTCGCGCGTGAGCACCTGCCCGGCGTCGGTCGACGGCGAAAGTGAGCGCCAACACACACAAAAAGAACCGCGTGACGGGATACGGGTCCCGATAGTGTTTAATATGGCCGATTCGTATCAGTGAACGTAATGTCGGAAGTCTGCTCGACGTGCGGGCTGCCCGAGGAACTCTGCGTCTGCGAGGACGTGGCCAAGGGACAACAGCAACTCAACATCCGCATTGACGAGCGCAGATACGGTAAAGAGGTAACGATCGTCGAAGGATTCGATCCGAAGGACGTCGACCTGGACAGTCTCTCGTCGGATCTCAAGTCAAAATTCGCCTGTGGCGGGACCGTCGAAGACGACCAGATCGAGCTACAAGGCAACCACACCGGCCGCATCGAAGAGTTCCTTCGGGACCGCGGCTTCAACGTCGCATAATGCCCGCGATGCTCTGAGACGACTTCCGAACTCCGCGGCCACCGTATCACTTCTTCAGTGATTCCGTTTTTCACCCTCTCGTGAGCCATCGGTCTCGCATCGACTGCTCGGTCTATTCCGCGGAGAAGTATCTTCGACCTCGACACCGTCGATGCGGGAAAGCCGAAGCCGTCGGGGAAACGCGGCCCCGCGAGATCAGAAGGGAGACTCGGCGTTCACCGATTCGTCCGTCTCGTCCTCGCTGCCGATGAGGCCGAACTTCAGTCCGTACTTCTCGAGGCCGCCTTCCATGCTCTCGACGGTCGCGTCGGCGGTCCCCTCGTAGGAGCCGATAAGCTGGGCCGCCTGCACGCTGGCCTTGCCGTGGGGACAGACCGTCACGATGCGGTCCTCGCCCTCGAGTTCCTCGACGCGGCTCGTGAGTTCGTGAAACGGGATGTTCTCGCTGTCGGGAATTCGGCTGTGCTCGAAGCTCTGTTCGTCGCGGATGTCGATGACGAGGACGTCCGCGCCGTCCTCGAGGAGTTCCTTGACCTCATCGGGAGAGATTTCGCCGTCCATCACGCCGGGATTGGGACGCAGACAGAATAAGCCCACGGGTCGATTCTCGCTCGCGGACGGCAGTTCGGCTCGATTCACTGTTCCCCGCGACACGTTCGGTTCGAGGCCGACCGCGTTCGACGTTCGGGTTCGATCGAGCGGTGTCTCGATAGCTGTCATCGCGGCGAGCGTCAGAGCAGGCCGTCCTCTTTCGCCAGCAACAGCGCCGACAGCGTCGAGTCGTTGGCCGGCCGCTCGCGGGCGCGCTCTATGGCCTCGTCGATGGGCACCGTCGTCACCTCGAGGAACTCGTTGCTGTCGAGTTCGCGCTCGCCGGGCTCGAGCCCCTCTGCGAAGACGATTCCCCGGTCATGGCGGAGGACGCCGGTCGCGACCGCGTACTCCTGAAGCAAGGCGGTGCTCGAGGGTTTGAACCCGGTCTCCTCCTCGAGTTCGCGGGCGGCAGCGCGCGTGTAGGACTCGCCGTCCTCGACGATGCCCGCGGGGAGCTCGAGGTGGGTCTCGCGGATCGTCGGCCGGAACTGCTCGACGAACAGGAGGTGGTCGCCCTCGTCTTCGCTCTCACTCGCGGCCGCCATCTCGCCGTCGATGGACGCCACGGCGGCGCCGTCGATCTTGGCGACGACGATCACCGCGTCCGGCAGGTCCGCCCAGTAGTAGCGCTTCTCGGTGCCGTCGGGCTGTTCGAGCAGATCGTAGCCGCCGTCGTACCAGGGCGTCTCGTACTCGGTGACCTCCTCGCGGAGCGTCCACTCGTCGGGCGCGTCGAACTCGTCGGGTGCAGTCATCGACGGATGCTGTCGGCCTCGAGCGGGTAATAGATGCCGTTCGGTGCTCGGGTCGTGTCGGAAAACGCCGGCTCCGCAGCGACCGCCGCTCAGTTCGCCTCAACCAGTTCCCGATAGAGCCGCCCGAACGCCTGCCGCCGGAGGGTCGCGACCGCGGCCTCCTCCTCGTTCTGGAAGGTCGCGGCGACGGCGTCGCTCTCGGGACCGGCGTGCCAGACGACGGAGTCGACGTTCTCGCTCCCGACGGTCGTGACCTCGCCGTCGTACTCGTCCCGCCAGTCCGCGAACTCCTCGCGCGTGCCGACGTGAACCTCGAGCAGGCTCGCGAACAGCGCGTCGCGGGCGGTCTCGACGACGTCTCCGGTGACGCGGTCGTCGTACTCCTCGCGGTCGAACTCCATGGCCTTGGCCACCTCGCGAACGACGGTCTGGGCCGCAGGGCCGACCTCCGCGTAGCGGTCCCGGGCCTCCTCGGCTGACGCCGGCGTAAACGTCCCGACAGTGTGCATACCTCGACGTGCTCGCGGTAGTCAGTTACCAGTTTCGCGTTCCGACGACCCGTCGTCGACAGCGGGCGTGCCGTCGTCGGTCGTTTCGGCAGCTCCCGTCTCGTCGTCCGGCGCCTCCCCCTCTTCGCCCGCGTCCGCCTGTTCCTGCATTTTCCGGGTTAGCTCCCGGGCCTCCTCGAGGGCGGTCTCGGCTTCGGCGCTCATGCCGCCCCGACCCGAGCGGCCACCGAGCTGGTCGCCCCGGCCCGGTTGGCGGCTCTGGCGGGCCAGTCCCTCCTCGAGACCGCCCGGTCGACCGTGGTCGTGCCCGTGGCTCGCCGACTCGAACTCCGGCGTGTCGATCTCGGGCGCGTACTGGCCGACGATCTCGCCCAGTTCCTCGGGGCTGCAGTCGCTCCAGTCGGGCGCGTGCTCCTCGAGCCACGCGCGGTGATCCTCGCGGCCCAGCGAGGCAGTGATCGCGAGATGATTCGCGAGGTGCTCCGCGTCGGCCTGTTCGGCGTCGCAGACGGGGCAGGCGTATCCCATGCTCGCGGGTAGGAACGCCGGCGGTAAAACGGCCACGTCCGCGGTCGCGATCGCGACCGCGGGAGGCCCGCGAACGGCACGCCAGCTCTCACGCGGGGTCCGCTCGCCTACTCGAGTTTCCGAAGCATGATGATCGCGTCCTCGCCGTTCCCGTAGTAGCCCGGCACGCGCCGGAGCGGCTCGAAGCCGAACTGGCGGTAGAGTCGCTTCGCGCCGTCGTTGGTCCGGCGGACCTCGAGTTTGACCGAGTCGGCACCGCGGGCGGTGAGCACGGCCATTCCCCGGGTGAGCAAGGCGGTTCCGATTCCCGAATCGCGGTGGTCCGGGTGGACAGCGATGTCCTTGATGTGGCCGAGTTGTCGCCCGAACTGCGTGCTCACGTCGGCGACGAGATAGCCGGCGATCGTGCCCTCCTCGAGGGCGACCAGAAACCCGTCGTTGCCGAGAAATCGTTCGAAGGCGTCGTAGGGCCACGGCTGGGAAAAGGACTCGTTCTCGATGCGGACGACCGCGAGCAGATCCGCCCGCTCCGCTGGACGGATCGAGAGCCCGCCGTCACCGTCGGCCGCTCCGGACGCCGGCGTTGTCACTGTCGGGGGTAGACGCTCAGCGCTAAAAGAAGTAGTGCCCTCGGCCGCGCGGCGACTCGAGCGGTCGACCGTCCGGGTACTTGTCGACGCCCTCGTTGTCCGTCTCGGCGCGCTCGTCCTCGTCGTCGATATCAGTCACTCCGCCGGAATGGCGTCCATCTCGAACTCTTCGGTGAGTTCCTTCAGTTCGTCCAGCGCGTCCTGTTCCTCCCGGAGGTTCTCCTCGAGCAAGTCGGCGGCGTCGTCCATTCCGAGCTGGTCGGCCAGCGGAATCAGATTGCCGTAAGCGGCGATTTCGTAGTGTTCGGTCTTCTCGGCGGCCGCCATGTTGTGGTAGTCCATGACCTCCTGGGAGGGATCCATCGATTCGAACTCCTCGTACTCCTCTTTCTCGGGCGGCTCGCCGAACATGTCGAAGACCTCTTCGAGTCGATCGATCTGCTCCTGGGTCTCTTCGCGATGTTCCGAGAACGCCTGCGCGATCTCCTCGCGCTCCGTGTTCCCCTCGAGATCCTCGAGCGCGTCGAGTAGCTGGTGCTCGGCGTGGTAGATGTCTTCGAGGCCGTGTTCGAACAGGTCCTGAATCGTGTCCATGCTCATGATCCGGCCGACGATTCGCCAGCGCCGTGAAAAAATCGCCAGCCTGCGACGGCAGGCGCCCGCGAACGGACGGGTTTTCCGTCGCTCGCGAGAGCGCCCCCTCACCCGTCGGCCTGCGCGTCGTCGACGCGATCGGCGTGTTTCTCGAGATCGGCCGCCAGCGCTCGCGCCTGCTCGGGCGTCAACTCCAGCTCCTCCATGTGTTTAGGCAGGTGCTCCTCGGAGAGGTTGTCTAACTCGAGTTGCAGGTGGACGCAGTCGGGATCCTCCGTGTCGGCGGTCGCGTTCACGACGGCGATCGACTCCCACTCGAACGCCGCTCCCTTCGCGACAGCCTCGACGTAGTCTAAGGTCGTGTACGCGTTGACCGTCATCAGTCGATCAGACATACGAAAACGCTTACGACGAACCCACTTAGGCGCCGCGAGAGCGCGCTCGAGAATCGATCGGGCTGGAAGTCTTCGACGCACGACGGCTGCCAGCCCAACGTGTCGACGCCGACCACAACCGTCGATCGCGGACTCGAGGCAGCGCGCTCGATTCCAGTAGCGCTGAACCGCGCGTCGGACCGACGGATCCGATCGGTATCGTTCCGCTTCCAACACACCACTGTCACCAGTTCACACTGCACAACAAACCCTCGATCGGTGCCTCATCTACCGGATTATTTTGCCTACGATGGTCGACTCGGCGGCCGGTATCCGGCACTCCCTCCAGAGCGGCCGCTTCGCCCTCTCGGACGTCCTTCGATACCCGCCGCCAACCTCTATCGACTGTCATCGTCCATGGATTCTCAGTGCGTCGCGGACGGTTCCCGCCGATCTGCACTCGACGGCCGATGGAGAAACGACCCCTCTCCAGATTCACCACGCCGCCCGCACCGGCCCCCAGTCGTCTCGGTACCCGCTTTCAGCCCGCTCTCGCTCGAGTCGTTGACGGGCGGTTCGGACTCGCGCTCTCTCACTTGACGCTCGGTCGTTTTGATTGGTCGTCTTCTCGAGCGTTCGCTCTCGCGGCGCCGATTCGTGACGGACGTTTCCAGCGGAATCACCCGCCAGCATCGCGATTCGAAACGGTACCGTGTCGGAGATAGCGGCATAACTGACCTGTAAGACCGAGCACGGGTATCGCTTGCAGCCGAGGTGGTACTTATGCCCGCTGCGTTCGAAAAGGCATCCATGACTGACGCGGCCGAATGCAAACCGGAGACAATTGAGCCCGAGCAGGACGACGAAGAGCGCGACGATGCCCACCTCGACGACATCGAGGAAGGGGCCGGCTGCACGGAAATCTGGGAGCATCTCGCCGAAAAGCGCGACGAGTGAGAGATTCGCCACGGCAGCGGCTTTTTTAGCGTTCAAGTCCTTATCGAGAGGCATGACCGACAATCGGCCCGGTGATCGCTCACATCGCCGTCGCGCGGATGGTCGCTCGATCCCGACGGACCGCGAATCACCCGTCGGTGCACCAGTTATCCGGGGCGACGAATCGGTCGCCGGCACGCGCGCCCGCGAGGCCGTCCAGTTCGATCCCGACGACCCCGAGAGCCTCGCTGACGCCGCGGAAACCGTCCGCGAGTTCGCCAGCGGCTCGACTAACGACGACCACCTCTACATGCTGCGCGGCGCCGCCGCCTGCGCCGCGCTCGTCCGCGGCGAAGGCTCCTACAAGGCCGCAGCCGAACGAGCCGGCGGCGACGCGACGGTCTCGTTTATCCGCAAGTGGGCTCGCGTCCACGACCTCCCGCGGTCGGTCCGCAAACAGGTCGCACTCGGCCGCATCGCACCCACCGCCGCCAAACACATCGCCCGCGTCGGCGGCGAAGCGCGACTCCTTCTGGCCTGGGCGACCCTCGACGGCGACCTCACCGTCCGCGAGGTCCGAAGCGTCGCCAGTACCATCAACGACGGCACTCCGATCGAGCAGGCGCTGGCCGACCACAGCGTCGCATTGGGCCACCTCGAACTCACGCTCTCGCCGTCGACGTATCGCGATCTCCGCCGCCGCGCCTCCGTCGACGGCGTTCTCCCCGGTGAAATCGTCACCGAGGCACTCGAAGAGTACTTCGACTGAACACAGTTCGCTCGAGTGCGTCCAGCGCCCTCACCCGGTCACCGGGTGGGAAGAGAAAGAAACGTTTAACCATCACTCCCCGAAAGTAGCATCCACAGGGCCGGTAGCTCAGTTTGGCAGAGCGTCTGGCTTTTAACCAGACGGTCGCGTGTTCAAATCGCGCCCGGCCCGCTTCTCACCGCGAGTAAATGCTCGAGCGGCGAGCATCAGATGCGACGGGATTAGAACGCAGGGAGGTCGCGCGCAACGCAGCGAGCACACCCGGTTGTGTGTTCAGGTCGCGCCCGACTCGTCTGTGCGACAATTTATTTCGTGAAGAGCAACACGGTGACTGAGAAAACTGTGAGTGACCTGCTGACTGGTGGTGAATCGCTGTTAGCGAGCCACCAGCTGCTCACGGGCTTCCCAAAGTGGTACCTGCGAAGTCATTACAACAGGAACCCAGTGGCTACTCCGTGGAATAGGGGCTGTATTACCACAATTCTATTCAGCGCGATCGCTCCTCGGGTTGATCACGACAGAAAGCCAAGGGCCGGATTTGAACCGGCGGTGGGCGGCTCTGCAGGCCGCTGCGTTCGGCCGGACTCTGCCACCTTGGCGCGTTTGTCCCTTATCACTGCGGTCGTTTAAGCATAGCGGTACGGCACAGTCGTTACTGTGCGACAGT
The DNA here is from genome assembly GCF_000025325.1 of Haloterrigena turkmenica DSM 5511. Taxonomy (NCBI): domain Archaea; kingdom Methanobacteriati; phylum Methanobacteriota; class Halobacteria; order Halobacteriales; family Natrialbaceae; genus Haloterrigena; species Haloterrigena turkmenica. Next base: position 3,690,254 of record NC_013743.1, read on the forward strand.
ACCTGCTATAAATACGAGTAGCCCCACACAGCCGGTGCTGTGTGGGGCCTGATGATGAAGTATGAGTGGTGGCGGCGAATCAGCTCTCCCAGAGGCTCGCGCACTCCAGTACTCGCCGAAACGCAGGCGGGCTTAACGTCCGTGTTCGGGATGGGTACGGGTGGTTCCCCGCCGCTGTGGCCGCCGAACGCCGATTCACGGAATCGAACCGTGACCATGCCAATATCGGTGGTGGTCGACCGTAGTATACGTGTAGTCCAGTTTGCGTCCGGACCCGTTCACCGCGTCATGGATCCAATGCGATTGTAGTTATGAGTGTGTGGCTTGGCCGGTTAGTGCTCGCGGACTCAACACCTCGTTGCCTTGGTGCGTACATCCCGAGTCTATCGAACTCGTCTTCTACGAGTGGCCTCGGTGGTATCTCTTTTCCAAGTGGGTTTCGAGCTTAGATGCGTTCAGCTCTTACCCCGTGGTGCGTCGCTGCCCGGCACGTGCCCTCTCGGACAGCCGGTACACGAGTGGCACCCATTCGTAGTTCCTCTCGTACTATACGAACGTTCTTGTCAGATACCGTAACACCCCCAATAGATAGCAGCCGACCTGTCTCACGACGGTCTAAACCCAGCTCACGACCTCCTTTAATAGGCGAACAACCTCACCCTTGCCTGCTTCTGCACAGGCAGGATGGAGGGAACCGACATCGAGGTAGCAAGCCACCCGGTCGATATGTGCTCTTGCGGGTGACGACTCTGTTATCCCTAAGGTAGCTTTTCTGTCAGCAATGGGCCGCATCAAGCAGCCGCATTGGTTCGCTAGACCACGCTTTCGCGTCAGCGTCCGTCGTTGTGCCGGACACTGTCAGACTTCCTTATGCTCTTGCGCTCTTTCCCGCGTCTCCGACGCGGGTGAGGAAATCTTGGGGCGCGCTCGATATCTTTTCAAGCGCGTACCGCCCCAGTCAAACTGCCCGGCTACCAGTGTCCTCCGCCAGGAGTGAGAGTCGCAGTCACCATCGGGTAGTATTTCAATGCTGGCTCGGTGGCCCGCTAGCGCGGGTACCTGTGTAGCGCCTCCTACCTATGCTGCACAATGGCGACCACGTCTCAGTGACAGCCTGCAGTAAAGCTCTATAGGGTCTTCGCTTCCCCTTGGGGGTCTCCAGACTCCGCACTGGAACGTACAGTTCACCGGGCCCAACGTTGGGACAGTGGCGCTCTCATTGATCCATTCATGCAAGCCGCTACTGAAGCGGCAAGGTACTACGCTACCTTAAGAGGGTCATAGTTACCCCCGCCGTTAACAGGTCCTTCGTCCCCTTGTACGGGGTGTTCAGATACCTGCACTGGGCAGGATTCAGTGACCGTACGAGTCCTTACGGATTTGCGGTCACCTATGTTGTTACTAGACAGTTGGAGCGCCCGAGTCACTGCGACCTGCCTCGTTGCGAGGCAGGCATCCCTTATTGCGAACGTACGGGACTAACTTGCCGAATTCCCTAACGTCGGTTGATCCCGACAGACCTTGGCTTTCGCCGCCACGAGTACCTGTGTCGGATCTCGGTACGGACAGTGTGCTTGCCTTTTCACGGGCTCTAGGTTGACCTCTCTTGCGCTATTCAGCCATTCGTTCGCTTCGTGCCATTACGGCTTCCACGAATTTCGACTGTTCGCCCGAGCGAAAGCTCGGGAGAGGCGGCCCCAAAGCGTCGGCTTTGAGTGCACACTGGCATAGGAATATTAACCTATTTCCCTGTTGTCAGCTTCGACTTACGGGCTGACTTAGGACCGGCTAACCCTCAGCTGATTAGCATTGCTGAGGAACCCTTACTCGTTCGGCCGTCGGGGTTCTCACCCGACTAACGCTGCTACTATGACCAGGATTTTCGTTACTGAACGGTCCACATGACTTCTCAGCCATGCTTCCACCCGAACAGAACGCCAACCTACGGGATCACTCGGTCAAGAGTGCCGCTAGGTCTCGGTGGTAGACTTGAGCCCCGATCATTTTGGGCGCCGCAAACCTCGGCCGGTAAGCTGTTACGCTTTTCTTAGAGGGTAGCTGCTTCTAAGCTCACCTCCCGGCTGTCTAGGGCTTGCGACCACCTTCGATCGCACTTAGTCTACACTTGGGGACCTTAACCCAGCTCTGGGTTGTCTCCCTCACGGTACACAGGCTTACCCCGTGCACCGGACTCCCTGCGTCAAACGGCGTTCATAGGTTCGGAGTTGGACAGGGGGGCGCACTCCTCTCGGAGTGCGGTCCCCCAATCCGTCGCTCTACCCCATGAACTACCTCGGCAGAGGTCATGCTTCGACATGTTTCGGTTGGAACCAGCTGTTTCCGGATTCGATGGGCCTTTCACCCCTAGACGTAGGTCACGCGAGGGTATTGTAGGACACCAACGCTATCGGGCCTCCACGTGCCTTTCGGCACGCTTCACCCTGCCCACGCCTAGATCATCCGGTTTCGGGTCGTGCCCGTTTGACTCCCCGCGCTTGAACACGGCGGCCCTCGTGCAAAGCACTGCGGCCATGTCGGTTTCCCTACGCCTTCCTCGATAATCGAGTTAGACTCGTCAAACAGGCACACTCCCTGGTTCGTTTTTCAAAACGTACGACAGAACACCGGCTTCCCAAACAGCTTACTACAGGTTTGCACCTGATTCATTGTGTCCGGGACCTTGTATGCTCTGTCGCTCCATCGCCAACTGATTTCACGCCCTATTGCACCTCCCTTCGTGGGGTGCTTTTCAGCGTTCGCTCACGCTACTTGTTCGCTATCGGTCTTGAGGAGTGTTTAGTCTTCGCGGTCGATGCCCGCGATCTTCACGAGGGATATCCAACCCCCGATACTCTGGAGCTGACTCGTTCCGTACTTCAGGACAATACGGGACTGTCACCCTGTTTCGTGCTCCGTTCCAGGAGACTTCGTGTCATGTTTCGGGAAGTGATCGTCAGTCCGAACACCACATTGCCCGTGAAGGCTTCGGTTTGGACTGTGTCGCGTTCATTCGCCATTACTAACGACATCGCGTTTGCTTTCTTTTCCTGTCGATACTAAGATGTTTCAATTCTCGACGTTCCCCATTGCGCGAAGCAATTGCGGTGGGGATTCCCATTCGGAGATCCTGAGTTCTTCGCCTCCGTGCGGCTCCCTCAGGCTTATCGCAGCTTGGCACGTCCTTCTTCAGCTCTCAAGCCGAGCGATCCACCAGCTGGCACAGTAGCCACGTTCATCGGATCGGCGGTTGCGGATGCAACCACGTATGTGACCCGGGAACGGGTCCAGTGGACGCCTGGACTACACGTACACACAGTCTCATCTGCACGCCGTAGACGCGGCATGCATTAACCCTTCCCAGCCACGTTTACACGGGCTGGTGCATCGGTTTTCGTTCGGATTAGATCGAAGACGCCTGTCCCACTTAAGGGGCACGGTCTCGATCCGCTCCGAGTCATGGACCCACAGGGATTCGAACCCTGGGCATCCTCCTTGCAAAGGAGGCACTCTACCACTGAGCTATGGGCCCACGTCCACCCCGGAGGGTGGACAGAGCGCGAAAGTGTTAGCCTTGGTAGTTCTAAGGTGCCCGATCGGCCAAACGGATGGTCGATCGAACGTGGAGTGCGTGGCGCAACGCGCCACGCGTGGTGAGCCAGGCACGACGGCCTGGTCTCGGTCTGTGGAGGTGATCCAGCCGCAGATTCCCCTACGGCTACCTTGTTACGACTTAAGCCCCCTTGCGGAGCCCAGATTCGACCTCTGTTACAGAGGCCTCATCCGGACCCCACTCGGGTGCTTTGACGGGCGGTGTGTGCAAGGAGCAGGGACGTATTCACCGCGCCCTTCTGAGGCGCGATTACTACCGAATCCAGCTTCATGAGGGCGAGTTTCAGCCCTCAATCCGAACTACGACCAAGTTTCGGAGATTAGCGCCCCCTTTCGGGGTTGCATCCCACTGTCTTGGCCATTGTAGCCCGCGTGTCGCCCAGCACATTCGGGGCATACTGACCTACCGTTGCCCGTTCCTTCCTCCAGTTTGGCACTGGCAGTCCTCCTAATGTACCCAACCACCACAAGGGTGTTGCTGGCAATTAGGAGTGCGGGTCTCGCTCGTTGCCTGACTTAACAGGACGCCTCACGGTACGAGCTGACGGCGGCCATGCACCTCCTCTCAACGGCTCCAGTAAGCTCATCACACTGACCTTCACGGCACGTTGTCGATGCTGGTGAGATGTCCGGCGTTGAGTCCAATTAAACCGCAGGCTCCTCCGGTTGTAGTGCTCCCCCGCCAATTCCTTTAAGTTTCATCCTTGCGGACGTACTTCCCAGGCGGTCTGCTTCACGGCTTCCCTACGGCACAACACAGGCTCGTAGCCTGTGTCACACCTAGCAGACATCGTTTACAGCTCGGACTACCCGGGTATCTAATCCGGTTCGTGACCCGAGCTTTCGTCCCTCACCGTCGGATCCGTCTTCCAGAGGCGCTTTCGCCACCGGTGGTCCGTCCAGGATTACGGGATTTCACTCCTACCCCGGACGTACCCCTCTGGTCTTCCGGTCCCAAGCCATCCAGTTTCCACCGGACGCCCGCGCGTTAAGCGCGCGGATTTCCCGATGGACTTGGTTGGCCAGCTACGGACGCTTTAGGCCCAATAATAGCGGTCATCACTCGTGCTGCCGGTATTACCGCGGCGGCTGGCACCGGTCTTGCCCAGCACTTATTCTGCGACCACCTTACGGTCGCGAAAAGCGAGGACGATATGCCCTCGCACTTGGAGTCCCCTTATCGCACTCGCGTGCAGTGTAAAGGTTTCGCGCCTGCTGCGCCCCGTAGGGCCCGGTATCTTGTCTCAGATACCGTCTCCGGGCTCTTGCTCTCACAACCCGTACCGATTATCGGCACGGTGGGCCGTTACCCCACCGTCTACCTAATCGGCCGCAGCCACATCCTATGGCGCCGTAACGTTTCGGAATCCCGGCAGTTCCAGCCTGGGATTCGTATTCCGAATTAGCCTCAGTTTCCCGAGGTTATTCGGATCCATAGGGTAGTTTGGCCACGTGTTACTGAGCTATCTGCTACGAGTCTGAACTCGTGCAACTAGCATGGCTAAATCGGACTCCAATAGCAATGACCTCCGGCAGGATCAACCGGAATGCTATATGTTCTCCCCAATGTTGGGGAGGGTTTGTTGGCGGTGAATGTTAAGATACACACTCACACATGGGTCCACGTTCGGTGACCACAGATCGTCGACCGATCGGGCGTCACCGAACTACCAAGGCTAACATCAGATCCCATCTGTACGGCGGACCGCAGGGGTGGAATCCTCATCTCCTTCGGATCTACTCGTAAGCCACGAAGGGTACTTAATCCCTTCGGACTCGAGTGGTCCGAGATGACGGGACGAGTTGAACGCCCCGTCGATCACATGTTCTTTGCAATCCATCCGAATCCCCGTATACACTTAAGGGCGTCGGATCGCTCCTCGCCGGAATCCGCATCCGGCGGGACGGTTGCGATCCAATCTGAGTGCCCTGTTACGTATAAGGGCATCGGATCGCCGTAGCCGGCTGCGCCGGCCACGAGCACATCACGTTCGGAATGCCCTAATACGGATAAGACCATCGGATCGGTCCGACGGTCACGTACGGGAGTGGATGCAGTGCCTACCTCCGTGCCGGAACGCGGCCGGAGGGGACGCGGCGATGTGCGCCACGTCGTTCGCATTAGTATGAAAGACCGGGTTACTATATAAGGCCGTCGAACCAGAGGCGGTGCGAAACCCGCTACCGTGCCACGGTTTTCCATCATTCAGTCGCGATAGCGACAGGGATAAATGGACGTCGTCCTCGAGCACGAGCTCCGATAATCGACGATCGCGCCAGAATATCACGCGGGCGGAGGTCGGTCGGTCATCCCGTCCTCGCAGACGCGGTCGGACCGAATGAGACCCGCGTGCCCGTACTCGAGCGTGCACGCGCAAGAAGGTGTCGCGATGGGCTCGACTCGAGACACGAGTGAGAGCGTCTCCGGGCGACTGACCGCATCGGGAGCCACGCATTGGGCGCTGCAAGCGGGGACACGCATCGATGCCGATAAACCACGTGCGTCGTAACGAGTATACGAATGGTCCGGGACCCGATCGCTTCGGAGTCGACGCCGTCCGCAGAGGAGATCTGCTCCGCGCTGGACGATCCCGACTGCCGTGAGATTATCCGGAATCTCGAGGAACCGATGACGGCCTCTGAGCTCACGAAGCGGTGCGAGATCCCCCAGTCGACATTGTATCGGAAGCTGGAAGTGCTGACCGACTCGACATTGCTCGAGGAGTCGACCGAGATCCGCCAGGATGGCCACCACGCGAGCAAGTACGCGATCGCGTTCGACGAGATCACGATTACGTTGGACGAGGATCGGTCGCTGGCGGTCCAGATCGAGCGTCCGGCCCGGACGGCAGACGAGCGCCTCGCGGAACTGTGGTCGGAGGTCCGAAAGGAGACATGAGCCCGTACACCGGTGTCACCGAAATCGCGCTCGCACTCGCGGTCGTCAAGACGCTCGTGTTGGTGGTCGGCGGAGTCATCACGTACGTCGCGTTCAAGGCCTATCGGCGGACGCGGCAGCGTCCGCTCGGTCTTCTCGCCGCCGGATTCGGACTCGTGACGCTCGGACTCGTCCTCGCGGGGATGCTCTACGAACTCCTCAGTGTTCGGCTCGCGACGGGGATCTTACTCGAGAGTCTTCTCGTTCTCGCCGGCTTCCTGGTTATCGCGTACTCGCTGTACGTGCAGTGACCCGGCGGAGCCGGAGAACCGTTTTCGAACGGATCGGGGGTTAGCCCTCGTATCCGGCGTCGTCCATCACGTCGGCGAACTCCTCGGTGTCCATCGCTTCTTCGTAGACGATCGCGGTCGCCATCCCGCCGGGGTAGCGACCGTCGGTCGTGACGTGGTCGACCTTGTGACAGTGGACCGGGTAGAGTCCGGGGTCCGCGTCGGCCTCGAACTCGAGGGTGAGTCGCTCGGCGGGAGCGATCGGAACGACGTCCTGCTCGTAGCGGGCCGCCTCGGGGATCGGACTGCCCTCCTCCTCGACGACGGTAAAGCGGTGGCCGTGCGTGTGGAAGGCGTGGGTCTCGTAGCCCGCGTTGACGACGTGAATACGGACCGTCTCGCCTTCGGACATGATCAGCGGCGAGCCGAGTTCGGGGTGGAACGTCGTCGGCGCGCTTCGCCCGTTGACCGTGTAGAAGTTCGGCCGCCGGTCGCTGACGTCGTACTCGGCGTCCCCACCGGCCGTCTGTTCGTGGAGTCGGCTGTCCCACTCCCGGAGCGTCAGGAAGTACTCCCGGTCGGGCGCCTCGTACCCCTCGGGGTCGACGCGGATGATGCCGTACATCCCCATGTCGAGGTGGTTATGCGTCTGCACGTGGCAGTGGTAGAAGTGCGTCCCGGGGACGTCGCCCTCGAGGACGTACGTCTTGCTGTTGCCGGGGTTAATCTGCGTCTGCGTGGTCACGGGCGCGCCGTCGTCTTTCCAGGACTTGCCGACCGCGTGGACGTGGACGGTGTGCGGATAGCCGTGGTCGTTTTCGAACGTGAGTTCGAACGTCTCGCCCTCTTGCATGCGGTAGATCGGTCCCGGCACGCTGGGCGCGAGGTCGTCGGCCTGCCAGGCCCACACCTCGGGGAGTTCGACCGGCCCGCCCTTGGCCTCGTCGCTCACGAGCTGGTGGCGCGCGGAGACGGTCCGCAGCGTCGACTTGTGGTCCTGCTCGGCGAGATCGACGATCTGCGGCGGTGCGGTGTACTCGTAGTCGGTCAGCGGTTTCCCGTCTTCGTCGGCGTCGGACTCGTTGTCCGGTTCGGTCGCCGTGGCACCGTCGCTCGAGAGGCCGGAGAGACAACCCGCAAGGGCGCCGAGGGCACCCGTACCAGCCATCGAGAGGACGGTTCGGCGTCGGAGAGCGGAGTTCGCGGTTGGGATCGGGCTCATACTCGAACAGAGGGACCCCCTAATGAAGGGTGCAGAGGTAATTCCCGCCCCGAAAGAGATATTCCCGCTCGAGGGGAATCATCGGCAATCGGCGGCACGTTCATCGCCCGAAAAACGGCGGCTACGGGCGTTGCGCTCCGCTTATCGGTTCAACGTGTGAATCGCGTGGCCGAGCGCGTTCTCGGCGGCCTCCATCACCGACTCGGAGAGCGTCGGGTGGGCATGGACCGTCGATGCGACGTCCTCGAGGGTCGCGCCCAGTTCGATCGCCAGCCCGAGTTCCGCGATCAGTTCGGAGGCTTCGGGACCGACGATGCTGGCGCCGAGTACGTAGCCGTCTTCCTCCTCGGCGACGACCTTGACGAACCCGTCCGACTCGCCGGTCGTCAGCGCGCGGCCGCTGGCCCGGAACGGGAACTGGCCGACGACGGTATCGAACCCGTTCTCCTCGGCCTCGGACTCGGTCATCCCGACGGTCGCGATTTCCGGATCGGTGAAGACGACCGCGGGCATGGCCTGGTAATCGATCGCCGCGGGCTCGCCTGCGATGACCTCGGCGGCGACCTGCCCCTCCGCGCTGCCCTTGTGAGCGAGCATCGGCTCGCCGGCGACGTCGCCGACGGCGAAGACATGATCGACGTTCGTGCGTGCGCGCGAATCGGTTTCGATGAAGCCGCGGTCGTCCGTCTCGACGCCCGCGGCCTCGAGATCGAGCGTGTCGGAGACGGGTTCGCGGCCGACCGCGACCAGCACCTTTTCGGCGTCGAGCTCGAGGGACTCACCCGTTTCGTCCTCGATGGCCTCGGCGCTACCGCCGTCGGCGGCGGTCTCTTCGACGGGGTCTGCGGCGACCGTGATCCCCTCACCGTCGGCCCGTTCGTGCCACTCGGAGGCCGTGTAGCCGAACTCGAACTCGATCCCGAGATCGTTCGCTCGCTGTTTGACGGGCCGCTTCAGATCGTCGTCGTACCCCGGAAGGATCGAGTCGAGCATCTCGATGACGGTCACGTCGGTGCCCAGTTTGGCGAAGACGCTGGCCAGTTCCATCCCGATGTAGCCGGCGCCGACGACGACCAGCGAGTCGGGGACGGAGTCGAGCGCCAGCGCCTGTCGGGAGTTCAGGACGGGCTCGTCGCCGAACTCGAAGTTGGGGATCTCGATCGGCCGCGAGCCGGTCGCGACGACGGCGTGTTCGAACTCGAGGGTCTCCGAGCCCTGGCCCTCGCCGCTGTGGGAGACGCGGGCGGTGTGTTCGTCGGTGAAGGTGGCGGTTCCCTCGAGCAGGTTGACCTGGTTGGCCTTGCAGAGCTTCTCGACGCCGCTGGTGAGCTGGTCGACGACGCCGTCCTTCCAGTCGACCATCCCCGCGAGGTCGATCGCGGGATCGGCGTGGATCCCCATCGCCTCGGCGTTGCGGGCGTCGTGGGCGATGTCAGTCGCTGTGATCAGCGCTTTCGACGGGATGCAGCCGTGGTTCAGACAGGTCCCGCCGTAGGCTTCCTTCTCGACGAGCGTGACGTCCAGATCGAGCTGTCCGGCCCGGATCGCGGCCACGTAGCCAGCGGGCCCAGCGCCGATTATCAGGACGTCCGTTCCGGTGGTGACGTCTCCGACGACCATCAGTTCGCTCCCTCCTCGGTGTGTGCGTACGGCGCGTCTCGTGTGTGCGGTAGTTCAGCGTACATAGTCGGTGAATCGTAACGTGGTGGTGACGAGTCGTAGGTCCGTCTACGCTCACTCGAGCAATAGTAGGCTGGGGTTCTCGAGGTACTCCATGACGGTGTTGGTGAACTGCGCGGCGATCGCACCGTCGATCAGCCGGTGGTCGAACGACAGCGAGAGGGTCAGCACGGATCGGGGCTCGATCGATTCATTACCGTTCTCGTCGGTCATTACGCGCGGTTTGCGCTTGATGGCGCCGATCGCGAGGATCCCCGCCTCGGGGTAGTTGATGATCGGCGTCGCGTACTCGCCACCGATGGCGCCGACGTTGGTGATCGTAAACGTCGAACCCCGCAGTTCGCCGGGGCTGATCGACCGCTCGCGGGCCTTCTGGACGAGCTCGTTCATCTCGGAGGACAGCTGCAGGAGTCCCTTCTCGTCGGCGTTCTCGACGACCGGAACCATCAGCCCGACATCGGTCGCGGTGGCGACCCCGACGTTGTAGTAGTCGCGATAGACGATCTCGTCGCCCTCCTCGTCGATGACCGCGTTCATCTCGGGGAACTCCTGCAGCGCCGCGACGACCGCCTTCATGATGAACGGCATGTAGGTCAGCCGAATGCCCCGCTCCTCGGCGCGGGGTTTGAGTTCCTCGCGCGCTTCGACGAGTTCGGTGACGTCGACCTCGTCGTGGTGAGTGACGTGGGGCGCGCTGTACTTCGACTCGACCATCGCCTCGGCGATCCGCTTGCGCACGCCCCTGAACGGCTCGCGGCGCTCGCGCTCGCCCTCGGCGAAGTCGGTTCCCTTCGCACCGACCGGTTCGCCCGCCTCGACAGCTTCGCGGTCGGCCTCCTGGGCCCGCTGCTGGGCCTCGGCGTACTCCCGGACCGCTTCGGGCGTGACGAACGCCTCGCCCTCACGTTCCTCGTCGGTCGGGACGGCGTCGATGTCGATGCCCTTCTCCCGAGCGATCCGTCGAGTCGCCGGTGCAGCGAGGGTCTTGTCGCGGTCCGCGGACTCGAGGTTCGCCGGCGGAGTCGTCGGTTCGCCGGCGCTCGCGGCTCCGGATCCGGCTTCGGATTCGATCCCGGATTCGGCTTCGGTCCGGCCCTCCGTTTCGACTGCAGCACCGCCGGTCTCGCTCGAGTCGCCCGTCGTCGCGCCCGATTCGGCTGCCGTCTCCGCCGGCTGCTGGGCCTGCGCTCCGCCGACGGGACCGCCGCTCGCGGCGGCCTGCACGTCGGCCGCGGTGATCCGGCCGCCGGGGCCGCTGCCCTCGAGACTCGAGAGATCGATTCCCTCTTCACGGGCCATGCGTCGCACGCGCGGGGGCGCGAAGACGCGGTCCTGGGGCGTGGCGGTTTCCTCGGCGTCGGCGCCGATCGCTTCGGGACTGCCGGCGGCTTCGTCAGTTTCGGCCCCAGTTTCGCTCCCGGCCGTGGTCGCCTCCTCGGGCGCGTCCACGCCTTCGGGTTCGCCGGCCCGCCCCTGTTCCTCATCGGTCGTCGTCTCGCTCTCCTCCCCTTCCACGTTGAACGAGATGATTACCGTCCCGACGGGGACGACCTCGCCTTCCTCGACGTGTAACTCGCGGACCGTGCCGTTTACCGGCGCGGGGACCTCCACGAGGGCCTTGTCGGTCTCGACCTCCGCGACCGGCTGGTCCTCCGAGACCGTCTCGCCTTCCTCGACCAGCCACGAGACCAGTTCGCCCTCCGCGACCCCTTCGCCGACGTCCGGTAGCTCGAACTCCCTGAGCATGTTAGAACTCCACCGCGTTTCGAATGCCGTCCTCGATGCGCGCCGGTTCGGGCAGGTAGTAGTCCTCGAGCGCGTACAGCGGGAACGGCGTGTCGAAACCCGTGATGCGCTCCACCGGCGCCTCCTGATACAGTAACGCTTCCTCCTGTAGGGTCGCAGTGATCTCGGCGCCCAGCCCGCCGGTCTTCGGTGCCTCGTGGACGACCGCCGCGCGCCCCGTCTTCTCGAAGGACTCGACGATCGTCTCCTCGTCCAACGGCGACAGCGTCCGCAGGTCGACCACCTCGGCATCGATCCCCTCCTCGGTGAGGTTCTCGGCGGCCTCGAGCGTCGGTCGGGTCATCGCGCCCCACGTGTAGACCGAGATATCGCTGCCCTCGCGGCGGATGGCCGCCTCGCCCAGCGGCACCTCGTACGATCCCGTGGGCACGTCCTCGCGAAACGCCCGGTAGATGAGCTTGGGCTCGAGGAAGAGCACAGGATCGGGGCTTCGGATCGCGCTCGTGAGCAGCCCCTTCGTGTCGTAGGGCGTCGAGGGGACGACGACCTTCAGCCCGGGCTGGTGGACGAACATCGCCTCCGTCGACTCGGAGTGGTGTTCGGGCGCCCGGATGCCGCCGCCGTAGGGCGCGCGGACGACCAGGGGGCAGGTGAATCGTCCGCGCGAGCGCGTCCGCAGGCGCGCGGCGTGGGAGACGATCTGGTCGAACGCGGGGTAAATAAAGCCCATAAATTGGATCTCAGACACTGGGCGCATCCCGTAGGCGGCCATCCCGATGGCGGTGCCGACGATACCCGACTCGGCCAGCGGGGTGTCGATCACTCGATTCTCGCCGAACTCGTCGTACAGCCCCTCCGTCGCGCGGAAGACGCCGCCGTTCTTTCCGACGTCCTCGCCCATGACGACGACATCGTCGTCGCGTTGCATCTCCGTCTGTAGTCCGTCCCGAACCGCCTGGACGAGGGTGAGGTTCTCCGTCTCCGATACGTCCGATGCCGACTCCGAGTTGGGTTCAGTCTCTGCTGCCATGGTATCACTCCAGAAGCGCGTCGTCGCCGTGGCGTTCGCGAATCGATTCGAAGTACTCGAGTTGCCGCTGTAAGCGTCGAGGCATCCCCTCGTAGACGTGGGCGAAGATCTCCTCGGGATCGGGCCGTTCGATCGACTCCGCGGTCTCGATCGCGTCGGCCACGTCCGCCCGAACGCGCTCGTCGATCGCGTCGACGCGGTCGTCGTCGAGGATCCCCTCGTTACGGAGGTACGACTCGAGTCGCGGGATCGGATCCTTCGCCTTCCAGCGTTCGACCTCCTCCTCGTCCCGGTAGACGGAAGGGTCGTCCGCGGTCGTGTGCGCACCAAAGCGGTACTGGACGGCCTCGATCAGCGTCGGCCGCGTCGCGTCGCCGGGGGAGTCGTCCGCGACTGAATCGGGATCCTTGGCCTTCTCGACGGCCTCTTTGGTGACCTTGTAGACCGCCAGCGGATCCATCCCGTCGACCTGGACGCCCTCGAAGCCGTAGGCCTCGGCCTTCTGTGCCAGCGTGGCGCTGGCCGTCTGGCGCTCGCGGGGCACCGAGATGGCCCACTGGTTGTTGTTACAGAAGAAGACGTTCGGGGTGTCGAAGACGCCGGCGAAGTTCAGCCCCTCGTGGAAGTCGCCCTCGCTCGTGGCGCCGTCGCCGAAGTAACAGAGGAAGGCCTTCTCCTCGCCCTGCAGCTTCGAGGCCCACGCCGCGCCGGTCGCGTGGGGGATCTGGGTCGCGATCGGCACCGCGACGGAGAACATGTTGACGTCCTCCGGGATGTAGTTGCCCCGCTCGTGGCCCATCCAGTAGAGCAGCGTTCGCTCGAGGCTCACGCCGCGCACCAGCCCGACACCGTGTTCGCGGTAGCTGGGAAACACCCAGTCCTCCTCGGCGAGCGCGTGGGCGCTGCCGATCTGGGACCCTTCCTGTCCCGACAGCGGCGGGTAGGTCCCCATCCGCCCCTGCCGCTGGAGACTCACCGCCCGTTCGTCGAAGTGACGCACCAGCCGCATCTGCGCGTACATCTCGACGAGCTCGTCGGCCGAGAGGTCGGGGACGTCGGCGCCCTCGAGGACCCGGCCGTCCTCGTCGAGCACCTGTACTCGTTCTCGGGGGTCGCGCTGTATCGTACTCACGGGAAGACCCACCTGTACATACCCTAATGAACTATCGCTCAGGGTAAAGGAGTTTCCCAAAATAGTTTACTATTGGTGAGATTCTTGCCCGCCACGCCGGGAAGAACTGGACACGACTGTACAGTTCTGGCCGCTGACGGGCAGCGAGTTGCGATACCGGATCGCGGGCGACGCCGGGGCGCGGGCGGGTCGCCGAACGCTCGACTCCGAGGACGGACGGTCGGCGAACGGCCCAGTCACGACGGATCGGAGCGTCCGTGCGCGGTCTCGCGGACGCTCGCACGAAAGAACGACGTCCGTCGCTCGACGGAGTTCCTCGCGGACCGCCTCGAGCATCGTCCGGCCGGCGGTGAAGTCAACGTTTCAGCGTTCACAAAACTTATCATGAGCGACACGTGAGTCGAACAGACGACTTACCACGAACCGATGAATCGGCACACCCCCTCCCCGCACACCGTCCGTGAGCAGTTGTCGAACGGATTAGATCGATTCTCGCTGGGCCTCCAGCGGCGACTCGAGGTCGATCTGCGAGCGCTGGCCGCGTTTCGCATCGCCGTCGGCGCACTGATACTCGTCGACCTCCTGCTTCGCTCGCGCGAACTCGGCAAGTTCTACACGGACGCCGGCGTGCTCCCTCGGGAAGCGCTGTTCGCCGACTACTCGTCGGTCTACTCGCTGCACGCGGTCTCCGGGGAAGCGTGGGCACAGGCGCTGCTGTTCCTCGTCGCGGGCGCGTTCGCGCTCGCGATGGCGGTCGGCTATCGGACGCGGACCGCGACGGCCGTCTCGTGGCTCCTGTTGATCTCGCTGCACGCCCGCAATCCCGTGGTCATCAACGGCGGCGACATGCTGTTGCGGATGCTCTGCTTCTGGGGAATGTTCCTGCCGCTCGGCGAACGGTGGTCGGTCGACGCGCGCCGGATCGATCGAGAGCGATCGACCGTGGCGTCCGTCGCGACGATGGCGCTGCTGTTACAGGTGCTGCTGATGTACGTGACCAACGCCGTCCACAAGACCAGAAGCGACGTGTGGATGAACGGCGAGGCGCTCGTCCACATCTTCCAGGCCGACCACCTCACGATCCTGCTCGGGAACGTCCTCGCGGACCAGTTCGAACTGTTGCGCGCGTTCACGCGCGTCTGGATGGCGCTCATTCTACTCTCTCCGCTGCTCGTGTTGCTGACGGGTTACCGACGCGCGATGCTCGCCACGCTGTTCGTCGGAATGCACCTCGGCATGCTCGTCACGCTTCGCATCGATCTGTTCCCGCTGATCGTCGTCGCGGGACTCCTCGTCTTCTACCCGTCGGTCGTCTGGGACGACGCGACCGCTCTCACGGACCGATTCGGCGTCGCAGACAACTGTCGACGGGGGCTGGCGAAACTCCAACACCTCGTTCCGACGCTGCCGGTGCCGACGCTTCCGGTCGCGGTCGGTCGCGCCGCGCCGTCGCTCTCGAGTCTCAGAGCGCGGAGTCGCGTCGCGTTCGGTACGGTGATTCCGTGGCTCTTTCTCGTATTGGTCGTGCTCTCGAACGCCGAAGCGGTCGACTACACCGAGGTTCCGGATCCCGCCGATCAGGTGCTCGAGACGGCCGAGGCCGATCAGAGCTGGCGAATGTTCGCTCCGGAGCCGACGTCGACGGCCAAGTGGCTCGTGGTCCCCGGGGAACTGGCGGACGGGACGACGGTCGACGCCCGCGACGGAACGGCCGTCGACTGGGATCGGCCGCCGAGCGTCGAGGACACCTACGCGACCTCGCGGGATCGAAAGTACGTCATCAACATGCGGTACGCCGGCAACGAGAACCATCGCTCGTACTACGCGAACTACCTGTGTGGCCGCTGGAACCGGTCCCACGACACCGAACTCGAGTCGCTCACCCTCTACGGACTGACCGACAAAGCCGGCCCGTCCGACGACGAACCGGACGTCGCCAGATACGAACTGCTCGAGTACGACTGCTCGGGCGAGTTGGTCCAGAACGAGTAGTCTCTACCTCCGGCCGCCACATCGGCCAGTCCGCCCGATAGGACACCCTACGGACCGAGACCGAGTACCCGGCGAGACCGAATCACTCGGCCGCCGGCGTCTGCTCGTCGCGTCGCGCGTCCGCTCGCGCCTCCTCGACGCTCTTCCCCTCCCGCAACACGGCGTCGACGAACAACTCGCCGGCCTTGTACGACGAGCGCACCATCGGACCGCTGGCACAGTAGAGGAATCCCAGTTCCTCCTCGGCGACCCGCCGCCACGTCTCGTACTTGTCGGGATGGTCGTATCGTTGCACCTCGAGGTGGTCCATCGACGGCCGCAGGTACTGGCCGAGGGTGACGACGTCGACCCCGCGCTCGCGGCAGTCGGCCAGCGTCTGGTAGACCTCGTGGTCGTACTCGCCGTGCCCGAGCATGACGGAGGTCTTGGTGTAAATGTCGCTTTCCCGATCGACCTGTTCGAGGACGCCCAGGCTCTGTTCGTAGCCCGCCCGGCGATCACGGACGGGGAACTGCAGGCGCTCGACGGTCTCGACGTTGTGGGCGATCACGTCCGGATCGGCGTCGATGATCTTCCGAACGAGACGCTCCTCGCCCTGAAAGTCGGGAATCAGGACCTCGACCAGAATGCCCGGATGGCGCTCCTTGATCTCGCGGATCGTCTCTGCGAAGTGACCGGCCCCCTGGTCGGGCAGGTCGTCGCGGTCGACCGAGGTCAGGACGACGTAATCCAGTCCGATCTCGGCGATCGCCTCGGCGACGTTTTCCGGCTCGTCAGGATCGAGCGACTCCATCCCGCCCGTCTCGACGTCACAGAAGTTGCAGGCTCGAGAGCAGCGATCGCCCATCAGCATGAACGTGGCCGTGCCGCCCTCCCCGTCGCCCGTTCCGGCGCCGCCCGACCAGCACTCGCCGAGGTTCGGGCAGTTGGCCTCCTCACAGACCGTATGGAGGTTTCGCTCGCGCAGCGTCTCCCGGATGTCGGTGAACTCCCGACCCGACGGCGGCCGCATCTTGAGCCAGTCGGGCTTGCGTGCGCTGCTCATACCCGGTCTATAGCGACGGGCAGTGAAAAACGGTGTCCCTCGAGCCTCGACGTCCCGAACGCGGTGGTGAACACGTCAGCGGAAGGATTACTTGTGGGCCGTCAGTTGTGTGAGACATGGTCGTTCCGCTGCAGATGGGCTGGCGGCACCTCCTCTTCGAGAACTGGCCGGTCGATCCGGCGCTGCTCGAGGCCCACCTCCCGAGGGACCTCACCGTCGACGAACACGACGGCCGAGGCTGGCTCTCGGTGGTTCCGTTCACTAACGTCGCCGTCCGGCCGCAGGGCTGCCCGAGACGGCTCGGCATTCGACTGCCGGAGATCAACCTCCGAACGTACGTGCGACGCGACGGCGAACCGGCGGTCTACTTCTTCAGCCTCGACGCGAAGGGCATTGCGAGCGTCCTCGGGGCGCGGCTGTTCCATCACCTGCCCTACTACTACGCCCGGATCGGCCTCGAGTTCGATCGAGAGAGCGGCCGCGTTCGGTTCTCGAGTCGGCGCAAGCACCCCGGCGCGCGGCCGGCGGCGTACGAGGCCACCTACCGACCGACGGGCGAGGCGATTTCGGCGCAGGACGATCCGCTCGCGCGATTTCTCGTCGAACGGTACCGGTTCTACACCGAAGCACCGGACGGGACGCTCCGCCAGACGCGGGTCGACCACGAGCCGTGGACCCTCTACCCCGCGGCCGCCGACGTCGAGACGAACACGATCCTGCGGGCGAACGGGTTCGAGATGCCGGAGTCGGAGGCGGTGTACTACTACAGCCCCGGACTGGACGTGCAAGCGGCGCGCAGCGAGTCAGCGTGAACGACGTACCCATAGCTTTACGGGAGCGAACGGAATACCGCCGACAATGGCGTTCAGCACGACGCCCGACTGGTTTCACATCAGCGACGAGGACGACATCGTCTGGGAGAGTCGTCCTCATCCGATCTCGATGGGGTCGCGGCTCCCGATCGGCGTCGCCGTCGCGATCGTCGGTCTCGTCCTCGCCGGGTGGACGGCGGGCGACGGCGTCGGACTCCTGACGCTCCTCGGCGTCCTCGTCGCCGTCGCCGGAACGGCCCTGGCGGGCGCGCGCTACCTCGTCTGGACGAACACCCGCTACGTCATCACGACCTCCGAACTCTACAAGAAACACGGCGTCGTCTCGAGAGACGTCACCCAGTTTCGCCTCGAACGCGTCCAGAACACCAGCCTCAGCCAGAGCGTCCTCGGGCGCGCGCTCGGCTACGGCGACCTGACCGTCTACACCGCCGGCTCCGGCGAGCCGGAACTCGTCTTCGAACGCGTTCCCGAACCCGAGCGCGCCTCGCGGCTGCTGAGCGACCAACTCGAGGACGTCACGACCTCGAGCGAGGAAACGGCCGTCTGATCGCCTACCACGGGAACAGCGGCGGCAGGGCGGACGCGACCGTCGACGCCGTCAGTTCACTGCCGTCCTCGCCGTGGCTCATCACCGGAGCGAGTCCGGTCGCGGCGGCGCCGTCGACAGACTGCTCGTAGCCCGCTCGCGTGTGCGGCGAGAACGGCGATCGGAGGTCCTGCTCCTCCAACGTCCACTGACCGAACCGCTCGTTCGCGTTCTCGTTTCGCCGCCACTCGCCGCCCTCGAGCCGACTCCCCTCCTCGAACTCGGTCTCGTCGCGCTTTCGCTCGTCGACGTAGAGGTAGTGTTTGGGATACGGGCTCGCGTCCCAGGCCCGGGCGAGCGTCGTTCCGTCGGCCATCACCGCGAGCTCGAGGAACGTGTACATCGTCGGCGGCTGGACGATGAACGCGGGCACCGCCTCGACGTCCATCCCCGTCGTCTCGAGGAACTCGACCGGCCCGAGTTCGTAGAACTTCTCGCGCATGATCTCGATGTACGTGTCGGTGCCGCCGAAGACGACGGCGGCGCGGACGCCTGCGACGCCGTCGACCGACTCGCGGACGGCGTCGCTCTCGAAGCGCTTGTCTTCGACGTCGGCCCGGAGTTTGTCCTTCCCGTCGAACCAGTCGAGGTCGTCGCGCTCGATGATGTCCCTGACGATGTTCTCCTCTCCCGATTCGCCCTCGACGCCGACGTACGACGGCGCCTCGTCCGCGTTCGTCTCGAGGGCGACGCTCGAGTCCACGACGCTCCGACCGTCGGGCGTGGTGAAGGAGAGTTCGATCCCGTTCGCCAGGCGGTACTGCCGGAGGCCCTCGTCGTACTCCGGGAGGTGCTTTCGCATCTCGCGGACCGTCTCGAGGTCGTCGGGGAGGTCGGTCACGACGTCGGCGACGAACCACGCGTCGAGGCTCCGCCCGTCGTAGTCGGGCATCGCGCTGTTCAAGGGGTCGCCGCCCTCCGAGCTGTTCTCGCTGTGGCCGGGCAGCAGCGTGACGGTCGTCGCCGACGCGGCGCGGTCGGCCATCAGGACCACCCCCCGCCGAACGCGATCTCGGCGTCCGCGATCGTGAGCAGGAACCGATCCGTGGAGAGAGTCTCGAACCGTACGGCACGGTCTCGCCGTCGGCGAAGACGAATACACCGGCCTCCCCGGATTCGAACTCCTCGGTCACTTCGGTTCGGACGTAGGCGCCGTGGTCGAACTGGAGGTCCCGCATCGTCGCCGCGAGGCGGGCCCGCCCCACGGGATCGACCGAGTCGGTCGCGCGGATGTCGTCGAAGACGATTCCGCCGGGATACGCGTCCGCTCCGTCCGCCGAATCGGACGAATCGGGACCGCGGTCGGCCGGGTACCAGCCGATCTCGAGTCGGGAAACCGCGTCGAGGAGGGCGGAATCGACATCGCTCGCGTCCCAGTAGACGTGTCCCGGCGTCGCCTGCGGGACCGTCACCGGTTCGGACTCGGCGACCGGTTCCCCCGTCAGGCCGTCCTCGAGGAGGTCCGACGGGCGATAGAGGCGGAATCGGAAGGCGACCGGCACATCGGTCCCGTCGATCCGGCCCGGTGTGACGTCGGCGACGAAGTACGGGTGCCCCGACAGCGAGAGATCGGTGACCGGCCGCGAAACCGTCGGCGTCGGATCGCCGTCAGCGGCGACCTCGAGGGCGTACTCGCCCTCGGTGACGGCGACCGGACGGTCCCGTCGGGAGACCCGAGACAGCGTGAGCACACCGTCGGTCTCCCACCCGTCGAGCGACGACTCGAAGGTGCCGAGCGGCAGTTCGTCGACCGAGTCGATGATACCGATACTCGAGTCGCCGGTCGCGCGGTTCGACGCGACCGTCCCGAACGCGGCGGCGACGCCGGTTCCCGCGACCGCCGACAGCACGCCGCGGCGCGACGTCCGCCGCGGCTTCTCGTTTCCGGACATGTAACGAGAGGGCGAACATCATCGTCGTATTAGTTATTTCCGAGACCGTCCGCGCTCGCTGGCCGGTAGGGTCGGCGGCCTCGAAGGAAACGCCTTTGACCCGGCGCTTCCCGTTTGAGGGTGATGGAGGTCGCCGAGGTTCTCCCCGAATTCGCCGACGCCTTCGCCTTCGAGGAGTTCAACCGCATGCAACGCGAGGCACTGCCGGGGCTGCTCGAGTCCGAGGACAACGTGGTCGCGAGCGCGCCGACGGCCTCGGGCAAGACCGCGCTGGCAGAGCTGGCGATTTGCAAGGCCCTGGCCGACGACGGCACCGCGCTGTTTATCGCGCCGCTGCGGGCCCTGACCAACGAGAAGGAGGACGACTGGGACCGCTTCGAGGACCTCGACTACTCGGTGTACGTCGTCACCGGCGAGCGGGACCTGAACCCGCGCCGCGCGCGGCGCGCGGACATTCTCGTGATGACCCCCGAGAAGCTCGACTCGGCGACCCGGAAACACGACTCGCGGCGGTACGACTTCGTCACCGACATCGACGTCTGCGTCATCGACGAGGTCCACCTGCTGGACGCCGATCGGCGGGGCTCGGTGCTCGAGGTGACGATCTCCCGGCTCCGACGGCTCTGCGATCCGCGCGTCGTCGCGCTCTCGGCGACGATGCCGAACGTCGACGACGTGGCAGCGTGGCTCGACGCCCCCGAGGAGACCACCTTCGAGTTCGGCGACGAGTACCGGCCCGTCGATCTCAAATCGGGTGTCAAGACCTACACGCACGGCGACAACGCCTTCGCGGACAAGTACCGTCGGCTCTATCGCGCCCTCGATCTGGCCGAACCGCATCTGCGAGAGGACGGCCAGGCGCTCGTCTTCGTCTCCTCCCGTCAAGACACCGTGCAGGCGGCCAAGAAGGCTAGAGACGAGATCGCCGAACGCGATATCCCGATGGGCGCTCGCGGCGACTACGATTTTCATACCGACGCGAAGGAACTCGACGACGCCACGCTCCGCAAGTCGGTGTTAGACGGCGTCGCCTTCCACCACGCCGGCCTCTCGAAGAACGACCGGGACCTGGTCGAGGAGTGGTTCAAGGAGGGCCACGTCGAACTCCTCTTCTCGACGTCGACGCTGGCCTGGGGCGTCAACCTCCCCGCTCGCTGCGTCGTGATTCGGGACACGAAGTACCACGATCCGCTCGAGGGCGAGGTCGACATGAGTCCCCTGGACGTCCTCCAGATGCTCGGTCGCGCCGGACGTCCGGGGTACGACGACGTCGGCTACGGCTGGGTCGTCTGCGACGGCGCGGACGCGGACAAGTACCGCCGGCTGCTCCGGGACGGCAAGGAGATCGAGTCCCGCCTCGCCGAGAGCTTAGAGACCCACCTCAACGCCGAGATCGCGATGGGGACCATTACCGATCTCGAGGAGGTCATGGACTGGCTCGAGACCACCTTCTACTACGTCCGCGGCCAGTCGAAACCCGAAGCGTACGACTTCCCCAATCTCCGCGAGCGCGTTCGGAACTGCCTCGAGGACCTCGTCGGCCGCGGGTTCGTCGAGATGGACGCCGACGACCTCTCGATCGAACCGACCGCGCGGGGCAAACTCGCCTCCGAGTACTACCTGCGGCTCGAGACGGCCGCGGGGTTCGCGGAGCTCTGTGACCGCGTCGAGAGCAGCGAGGCGACGGCGTCGCCTCGGAACGGCGAGCGGCGAAGCCGCGAGCGAGACGAGACGGCCCTCGAGACCGGCGACATCCTCGAGACGGTCGCGACCGCCGAGGAGTTCGACTCGGTGTCGGCCCGCCAGTCCGAGCGGGACGCGATCAACGCGGTGCTCGTCGGTCAGGAGACCGACGACCTCGAAGCGGGCCAGCGGAAGGTGCTGGCGATCCTCCGGGGGGCGGCCGACGGCTCAACGCCGTCTGAACTGGCCAGCGACGCGTGGGTGATCCGGCGCAACGCGACGCGACTCGTCTCGGCGCTCGGGGCCTTCCTCGATCGGTTCGTCGGCCCCCACGCCGCGAACCTCGCCCGGCGCGTCGAGGCCCGCATCGAGAACGGCGTCGCCGAGGACGCGGTCGGGCTGACGGCCATCGACGGCGTCGGGCCGGGTCGGGCGAGCAAGCTCGCGAGAGAGGGACTGTCGGCCCCCGGCGATATCGTCGAGATCGGCGTCGAAGGGCTCGTCGACGCCGGCCTCTCCGAGGGCGTCGCCGAGCGCGTCTACGAGGGCGCCCAGTCGCTGCCCGCCCTCGAGATCGACTGGGGCGAGTTCCCCGAGACGATCGCCACCGGCGAGAACGAGGTCTGTGAGGTGACCGTCCGCAACGTGGGCGAGCCCGCGCGGGCCGGGATTCGTGTGACCGTTAACGGAGTAGAGATGACCAGCACGAACTCTTACCTGCGCGACGCAGACACCGTCCCGGTCGGGGTCTTCGGCGCCGACGCAGACGTTCTCGAGTACACCGTCAGCGTCGCCTTCCCCGAGGAGCCGCTGGTGCCGATCGTCTCGAGTCAAACGGTCGACGTCGTCTGAGACCGGGATTGGATCCGGCTCGAGGCCGCGAACGGGGTGCGAAACGGGGGGTTCCCGGCAACGTCCGGAATACGCGTGTCAGTGCATGTCGAGCCGGCGGATCCAGCGGGATATCGAGCCGGCTACGACGTCGACTCGAGGACCGTCTCGCGCAGTTCCGCAGCCGAGTCCGCGATCTCGTCGGCCGGCGAGAGGTCGAGATCGTCGTGGGCGTCGATTCGGTACGCCACGACCAGCGCGCCGGCCCGCGCGCCGGCCTCGACGCCGTTCTCCGAGTCCTCGACGACGACACACTCCTCGGCCGGGACGCCGACCTCGCGCGCGGCGTACTTGAAGACGTCCGGTTCCGGCTTGCCCGCCGCGTCGATGTCCTCGGCGCTGATCACGTGGTCGAACGACCCCTCGAGGTCGAACCGCTCGAGGACGATGTCGATCCACTCGTGGGGCGAGGAGGAAACGAGCGCGCGCTCGACCCCGCGGGCGTCCAGTTCGGCCAGCAGGTCGTGGAGGCCGTCGAGGACCTCGGCGTGCTCGCGATAGATCTCGCGAGCGGTCTCCTCGAAGCGTTCCTCGAACTCCTCGCGGGAGATGGCGGTTTCGTACTCCGCCTCGAGGTAGTCGTAGGTCTCGCGGTAGTTCATCCCGGTCACTTCGGCGACGTCGACGTCGTCGTCGGGGACGGCCGCCGGAAGGATGTCCTCGGCCTGGAACTCGGTCCAGTAGTCCTCGCTGTTGACGAGGACGCCGTCCATGTCGAACAGCACTGCGTTCATGTGGCCCTGCCTACCCGGGCGTCACGGATAGCAATTTGGCAAGGAGCAACCGGGTGCGATGGCTCGGGCGATAGTGGTCCGTCGCTCCTCTTGTGCTGACCGCGCCGCGTTGCGGTGGCGCGCGCTGTCGATCGTGCCTGAGCGAAGCGAGGGCCGATCGATGACAGTGCGCGAGGGATGAGTGAGTGAGCAAAGCGAACGAGCGAATCGGCTGGGGAGGGCGTGGCAACGGAGAGTTGCCACGATAACAGAACGCTCCCGCTGCTACTCGCTCGAGACGAGAGCAACGCAACCGCCGATATCTGTACGGACTGTTATCAGCCGAACACTTCGCCGCGCTCGTAGGCCATCTCCTCGCTGACCTCGCTCGCGACGTCCGCACCGAACTCGCGCTCGACGAGCCACAGCGCCAGATCGAGCCCCGAGGTGACGCCGCCGGCGGTCAGCACGTCGCCGTCGTCGACGACCCGCTCGTCGACCACGTTCGCCGCGTGGGCCTCGAGGTCCTCGACTGCAACCTGATGCGTAGCGGCCGGCCGGCCCTCGAGCAGGTCGGCCTCGGCCAGCACCATCGCACCGGTACAAACGGAGGCGACCGTCGAGCCCTCAGTGTAGCACGCGTCGACCTTATCGGGCAACACGCCGTCCTCGACGACCGCGCGGACGCCCTCGTTGGCCGACGTCCACCCGCCGCCGGGGACGAGCAGGATGTCGGGCTGGCCGAGCGTCCCCTGCGGTTCGACGCGCAGGTCGTGGCTCGCCGTGACGAGGTCGGTCTCGTCGAGCGTCACCAGATCGACCTCGAGGTCGGCACCGGCCTGCGCGGCGTTCTCGAGCACTTCGTAGGGGCCGATCGCGTCCAGTTCGTCGAAACCATCGAACAGCACGATCTCGGCGGTGGTCTCGGTCATGGGACGACCAACGGGAGCGAGGGATAAGCGCGTTCTGCAAGCGTCGCCAGAACGAGACGGATCGAGCAGCTGCCGAGACGCAACCGTTCGCACGCGCGGTCTCGAGCCAGGCGGCGCACGGTCGTTATTTGGCCCTCGGCGGCGGAGTGTCCATGAGAATGGTCTACGCATTCGTCATGATCGACGTCGCGACCGGGATGCCCGACGCGGTGTGCGAATCGGTCCGCGGAGTCGAGGACGTCGTCGAGGCCCACGTCATCGCCGGCGATTTCGACGTCGTGGTCGAACTCGAGGGCGAGAATCCCCACGACGTCCTCTCGACGGTCACCGCGTCCGTCCGTTCGCTCGAGGGCGTCGGCACGACGCGAACGTACGTCTGTATCGATTGAGGCCGAGCCGATCGCAGCGGGAGCGTGTCGGCGCCTCACGTGTCCCGATCCGGGGAAACAAACACGTGACTTCACGGCGACGAACACGTATACGGAGCCGAACCGGCGGGCGGCGGCCGTCCGAGACGACATGAAACGACGCGCATTCATCGCGAGCACGGCGGTACTGGCAGCGGGGTCGGGCTGCCTCGAGGGCGGACTGGGCTCGAACAGTGACGGGGACGGCGATGAGAACGGCAGTGACGAGAACGACGAGTCGGCGGTCGAACTCGCCACCGTCGACGCGCCCGGAAGCGAGGAGGGGACGATCAGGGTGCCGAGCGAGGGACAGATCCAGTTGGTCAACTGCATCCGGATCACCTGTCCGACCAGCCGCGCCATGCTCTCGCGGGTCGGCGAGGCCCGCGACGAACTCGCGACCGCCCACGAGGTCGGGCCCGACGGCGACGTCCACGTCGTGACCGTCGTCGACGAGTACTCCGGCTCGGCGTCCTCGCCGTCGGAGCTGTCGGACTGGTGGGCCGAGCAGGACGGCGACTGGACCCTCGCCGTCGACGAGGACGGCGCGCTGTTCGACACCTACGCGGTCACCGGGACCCCGACGACGCTGGCCCTCGACGGCGCGGGCGAGGTCCACTGGCGCGACGAGGGCGGCACGACCGCGTCCAATTTGGTCAACGGCGTCGAGGCGGCGCTCGAGGCGTCCGACTCGTAGTCCCCGCTGCTTTCGTTCCGGCGACTCGCTCGGCGAGGAGGCGCTCTCGACGAGAGACGGTTCCGGGTCCGGAGATCGGCGCCGACCGCGCGCGCCGCTCGAGCGACTCGCGTTCGTCGCCTCGATTCGTCCCACCGACGCGGCGGCGGACCAACCGCCTTCGATCCGCATTAAACGGGTCACAAACCCACGAAAACGTCGTTCAAACGGCTTCAAACGCTCGAAAACCGAGGTCACGACGACCCCCCTTCAAGTCCGTCCGGCCACCGAGAGTCGGATGCGAGCTATGAACCGAACAACGCTCATCGCCGTTGCCTGCGCAGTACTGATCGCAGCCACCGGGTTCGCCGCCGCAGCGCCCGGAAGCACGCCCGTCTCCGTCGACGCGGGGGCGGACAACACGGACGAACGACACGGACACGCGAACGACAACGCGGACCGAGGCGAGAACGACGCGGACCGAAGCGAGAACGGATCCGCTGCCGACGATGCCGCCGACCGGAACGGACAGGGTCCGAACGCCGACCTCCCCGAACAAGTCCCCGATCACGTCTCCGCGATCCACGAACGGATTTCGTCGTTCCTGAGCGGTGACCTCAGCGGTTCGCTCGGCGACGCGGTCAGCGACGTGACGCCGGACGACAACGAAGACGAGAGTGAAGACGTCGATGAACGCGACGAGCGCAATGACAGCGCGGACACCGACGAGAGCGACGGCGACGATACCGACGACGCCGATGGATCGAACGGCGAGCAGCCCGTCGAGCCGGACGATAGCGACGCGGACGATGAAGACGAACAGGATGGCGAAGACGAACAGGACGACGAATAGTCCATCGCATAACTGCCCCCTCCCATGCCCCCATTCGCTCCGTCGGCGCCGATCGGACTCGAGGACCGGCTGCTGACGTTCGCCGTGAGCCTACTGGTCGGCGGCGCGGCCCTCCACGCCGGCACTCACGTCGCCGCGGACGCCCGCGACTACGGCCACGCGGTGGTGACCGCGCTGCTCAGCGCGCTGGCCTGGGCGTTCCTCGAGCCGATACCGCTGCTCGGCGGTCTGCTGGCCGCCGTCGCGTGGGTCGCGGTCGTCAAGTGGCGCTACCGGCTCGGCTGGCTTCGCTCCGGCGCAGTCGGTCTCGCCGCGTGGGCGGCCGCGGTCGTCGTCCTCGCGGCCCTCGAGTTGCTCGGTATCGGCTCGGTCTCGGCGCTCGGCGTCCCGGGCGCCTGAACGGTGCCGCCGCCGTCCCTCGCTGACGCACCCTCGCCGGCTTTCCTGTCGACACCTGCATTGAGACGCATCCGCTGACGTACCCGGTCGCCACAGGAACGCGGATCGGGTACGAGCGCTGCCGCGTCCCGATCGGTGTAATACGCGCCGGTCGCGTGTGGCTACCGGACGCGTCGGTATCGCCACCTGAGAGGGGGCGAAGCCGGTCGATATTCGGCATAAATCGGCGCAAAACGGGCTCACGAACTGACCGGTTCAAGAGGGTGAACGTCCAGTGGAGAACTGTGATGTACGGACGAACGCTACTCACAATCGCGATTACGGTGTCACTCCTCGTCGGCGCAACGGGCGCGGCGGCGGCACAACCGGCCGACGGTCCACCGGACGAACTTCCGGATTTGGCACCGGAGTTCGTCTCCGACGTCCTCGGGGCGATATCCGACTTCGTCGCCGGCCTCCTCGAGTCGCTCGGTGAGGTCGTTCGGATCCTCACGCCCGGCGATGCAGACACAGGGTTGAACGGCGCTGGGAAATGAACATTCGTTGAGTGCTTCTTCGCCGTTTCAGCCTTTTCGCACCGTTGAAGGTAGGTAGCGCCGCTCTCCCAACTTCCGCATGTTTTAACAGAGGTGAAAATTACCCACTCGTATGAACGATCGCGTCGGCGTGATGGTCGTGGTCGCCGCGCTCCTCCTCGCCGCAACGGGCCCGATCGGCGCCGCCGCCGGAGCCGCGGACGCCGGACAGTCCGAGTCGACGCCGTTCGCGGTCCAGCAGGACCAGATCGACGCGGACGAGGTCCGAATGGACGTCGCGCTCCGGTCGAACGGAACCGCCGAATGGACCCTCGAGTTCCTGATTCGGCTCGACGACGAGGAGAGCACGACGGCGTTCGAATCGCTGCGGGACGATATCCGCGACGATCCGGACAACCACACGCAGTCGTTCGCCGACCGGATGGGTGAGACGGTCGCCACGGCGGAGAACGCGACGGGCCGCGAGATGTCCACCGACGGGTTCGCCGTGGAGACCGAACGCCAGTCGTTCGCTCGGGAGTACGGCGTCGTCAGGTACACGTTCCGGTGGCACGGGTTCGCCGCCGTCGAGGGCGACGAACTCCGAGCGGGCGACGTACTCGAGGGAATCTACCTCGACGGCGGGACCCGATTGTTGATCGAGTGGCCGGACGGATACGAGCGAACCTCAGTCGCGCCGGAGCCCGACGACGAACGCGACCGCGCGGTCATCTGGCGAGGCGGCGACACCGACTTCGTCTCCGGCGAGCCGCGCGTCGTCGTCACCGCTACGGGGACGGGGCCGTCCTCGGCGCTGCTCGCAGCGGCCGTCCTCGCCGTCGTCGGACTCGGCGCCGCAGGCCTCTGGTGGTATCGCACCCGCTCGCGGCCGAGCGCGCCGCCGGTCGAGGGGGACGCCGATCGAAGCGATCCCGACGCCGCTCGAGCAGACGACGCGACAGCGTCGCCACCGAGCGACAACCCGACGGCGTCGGCGGAGCCGGCGCAGTCTGCGCAGGCGGCGGACTCGAGCGCGACCGGGACCGGAGCGCCAGATCCGGACCTGCTCAGCAACGAGGAACAGGTCCTTCGGCTCGTCCGCGAGAACGGCGGCCGGATGAAACAGCAGGCCGTCGTCGAGGAACTCGAGTGGACCGACGCCAAGACCAGCAAGGTCGTCAGCGGCCTCCGTGACGAGGGGAAACTCGAGTCGTTCCGCCTCGGCCGCGAGAACGTGCTCTCGCTACCCGACGAGGGCGACCCGATGACCGACGAGACCGGCGGCACCGAACCGAAATGAAAGCGAACCGAAACCGAATCCCGATCCGGACGGATGTCTGATACGAAGTCGATAAACCGGCGAAATCGCCAGAGGGCGGCGGATCGAAAACGGCGTTGAATCGCGTTAATCGTCGGTGAACCCAAGTCATCGTCTCGAGCGTATATCACCACCGGAAGACAACACCCACCAATGAACCGAACTACGTCGATCGCACTGGCAGCGATTCTCGTCGTCGCGACGGTCGCGGTCCCCTTCGCGGCGGCGAGCGTGACCTCAAGCGGCGGAGCGCAGTCGGAGACCGACGCCGACGACGACACCGAATCGATCGAGCCCGGCGCACAGTTCGCCGCCACCGTCGGCGTCCAGAACACCGAACTCGAGGGCAACGTCTCGGAACGGGCCTTCGGCGTCCGGATCGCGAACGCCGAGTCCAACGAGACGAAAGCGGCCGTCATCGCCGCGCAGTTCAACGAGACTGACCGGCGCCTGACGGAGCTCGAGGACAGACTCGAGGAACTGAACGAGTCCCGCGAGGCCGGCGAGATCAGCGAGGGACGCTACCGCGCGGAAGTCGCGACGACCGTCGCCGAGATGCGAAGTCTCGAGCGACGGGCTGACGCGGCCGAGACCGCCGCAGCCGGGGTCCCCGAAGACGTCTTAGCCGATCGCGGCGTCGACGTCGAGTCGATCCGGATGCTCCGGGACCGCGCCGGCGAACTCGGTGGCCCGGAGACCGCGGCGGTCGCCCGATCGATCGTCGACGACGACCGCTCGTCCGGCGAGCCGAACGAACGAGGAAACGGACCGCAGGGCGACGAGCGCGGCGGTCAACCGTAATCGCGACCGCGACCTCGCTCGAAAGCGCGTAAGTGACGTCCCGATTCTCGCCTTCGAGACCAGCCACGGAGCCGCGGGTTTAAGTACGAAACCGGGACCAGACCGCCCATGATCGACGACGCGATCCGCGTGCTCGCGGGCGACTGTACCGTTATCGCCGAGACAGGAGACCGCGAGGAGTACCGCGGCCGGGTGACGACCATCGTCAAACCCGACAACACCGTCCTGGTCCACGACAGCGACGGCTACCAGCCCGTCGCGTGGTTGACCCGCGCCGACAGCGTCTCGAGCGACCGCACGGGCGATTTCACGCTCGTCGCGAAGAAGGACACCCAGACGCTCCGGATCGCCGCCCACGAGCAGGACGGCTTCGCTCACTATCCGGCCTCCGCGGCCGGGGCTCCCGTCGGCCACTGTCCCGACTGCGGCGCCGCCCTCGTGCGCTCGAGCGGGGTCCACTGCGTCGGCTGCGGCGACCGCTACGGCGTCCCCGCCGACGCGACGATCCGCGACGAGCAGAGCGACTGCGACTGCGGCCTCCCCCGGATGCGCGTCGAGCGCGGCCTCGCGTTCGACGTCTGCCTCGACCGGGGCTGTGAATCCCTCGACGCGGCGGTGCAAGCGGCCTTCGACCGCGAGTGGGACTGCCCCGAGTCCGACTGCGACGGCGACCTCCGGATCCTCCGGCGCGGCGGCCTGATCGCCGGCTGCGAGCACTACCCCGACTGCGACACCGGCTTCGCGGTCCCCGCCGGCGTCGTCGACGGCGAGTGCGGCTGTGGCCTCCCCACCTTCGAGACCGCCAGCGGCACTCGCTGTCTCGACGCCACGTGCGAGAAGGGGTTAGCGAAGCCGCTCGAGGCCGATTCCGCGGCCGATAACTGACTAGGCGGTCTCACAGCGGCGGCTCTGGCCACGCTACAGCCGCCTGATCAGCCACCGCTGCGGTGGGTGGGACTGAAAGGGGCTTTCAGGATGGTCGCATTGTCCACGGCGACTCGAGCAATACTGACGGTGAAGGAGAGGAATCGATCCGCAGCCACTTAGTCCCCGACCGTCAAACCCCGGCTATGGCACTCGAGGGGCGGTTCGACGAAGCGGCCGGCGTCGTTCACGTCGGCGACGACGCGCGCCAGCGCTATCACGATTCTCGAGGGTACGGTTATCCGCTCGAGGGCAACGAGATCGCACTCGCGCCGGTCGAGGCGGCGCACCTGCTCTACCGCGGGGACCTCGAAGCGGTCGTCGACGACACGGGCGAACGGCTCGATTTCCGCGCGTTCGTGGCCCGCGAGCCCGGCCGGAAGTTCGGCGTGCGATTTCTCGTCTACGCCGACCTGCGATCGCGGGGGTTCTATCTCTCGCCGGCGGTAGAGCCCTGGATCGCCGACCCGCCCGCGGAACCGGCCGATTTCGCGGTCTTTCCGCGCGGGAAAGGCCCCGGCGACGGCGAGATCGAGTACGCCCTGCGGGTGATCGGCGAGCGAACCGACGTCCCGGCCGGCGAACTCACCGACGGCGTCCTCGCGGTGGTCGACGAGGAGAGCGAGATCACCTACTTCGAGGTCTCCCGGCGGGATCCGTCGGGGTCCACTGACGCCGCCCTCCCCGACGGCTGTGAGGCCGACCTGCTGGCCGACCGCGTCGTCGTCTGGGAGCCGCCGGTCGACCTCTACGAGTCGGCCTTCTACGGCCAGCCACTCGAGGGTCGAGAGTACGACAAGCCGACGCTGCAGTGCTCGCTGCTCGAGGCGGCCTACCTCGCCGAACGCGGCGCGATCGCCCTCGAGCCGACGGCGGTCCGCGAGCGGGGCCGCGAGGTCGAGGGCGAGCGGTTCGACCGGCGGCTGGCGGTCTACACCACCCTGCGCGAACGCGGTGTCGTCCCGAAAACGGGCTACAAATTTGGCGCTGACTTCCGGACCTACGCCGACGTCGAGTCCGTCGAGAACCTGGGTCACTCGGAGCTGCTGGTCCGGGTCCACCCCGCCGACTACGTCTTCGAGCCTCGGGACCTCGCGCTTGACGTCCGGCTGGCCCACGGCGTCCGGAAGACGATGGCGTTCGCGCTGGTCGACGACTCCGGCGGCGTCGACTGGTGGTCCCTCGAGCGGCTGACACCCTAAGCCTCGAGCGAGCGCAACCGTGAAAACCCCTCAGCCGAGTATCCCGGTATGCAACTCGAGGTGATCGGCATCGGGGGCGCGGGCTGTCGGATCGCCGACGCGATCCGAGCCGCGGAGCCGGCGGACCACTCGTTTCTGACGGACGTTTTCGTCTTCGACACCGACGCGGCGACGCTCCAGCGGACCGTCGTGCCCGAATCGCACCGCCACCAGTACGGACAGGGCACCGGAATCGACGCGGA
Organism: Haloterrigena turkmenica DSM 5511; assembly: GCF_000025325.1. NCBI lineage: Archaea > Methanobacteriati > Methanobacteriota > Halobacteria > Halobacteriales > Natrialbaceae > Haloterrigena > Haloterrigena turkmenica. The sequence goes on from NC_013743.1 coordinate 3,721,745, forward strand.
CGACGATCTCGAGCGCCGGTTCGAGATGGGCGAGACCCACGCCGAGGAACTGCTCGAGGCGCTGGAACAGGGCACGCCGGGCGAGTCCGACGCGTTTCTGGTCGCCGTGGGACTCGGCGGCGCGACCGGCGGCGGAACGGCGCCCGCACTCGTCGCCGCGCTGCAGCGCCGGTACGACGCGTCCGTCTACGTGCTGGCGACGCTGCCGGCTGATCGGGAGTTTGATCCCGACGCCGACGCCGGGGATACCGGACCGCACTCGCGAACGACCGCGGCCGCCGGGAGCGACGAGCCGCCACGGCCGACCGCGGCGTCGAACGCGGTCGCCACGCTCGAGCGCCTCGAAGGGCTGGCGAGCGCCGTCGTCTGTTTCGACAACGAGGCGTGGCTGCGCCCCGGCGAGACAGTTTCGGACGCCCGTGATCGGTCCAACCGGGAACTCGCAGGTCGCGTCGCGGCCGTCTTCGCCGGCGGTGGCGGCGAGTCGGACGGTCCGGTCGCCCAGAACGTGATCGACGCGAGCGACGTCGAGCGAATTCTCGGCAACGAATCGGCGATCGTAGCGCTGGGCTACGGCGATCAAGACGTCGAGACGAAGCGCTCTCGGTTCGGGCTCGGCCTCCTGCCGACCGAACGGGACGTCGAGACGAGCGAAGCGGTCAGTGCCGTCGAAACGGTCGTCCGGAAGGGCGTCCACGGGAAGCTGACGCTCGAGTGTGACCCCGAGACGGCCGCTCGCGGGCTGTTGGTCGTCGGCGGGCCGCCGACGTGGCTCAACCGGCAGGCGGTCGCCGAGGGGCGGCGGGCGCTGCAGTCGACCGTCGGCGAGAACGGCGTGCTGGGCGGCGATGCGCCCCGTCCCGACGGCGAGACGGTCTTCGCGGCGGTCGTGTTAGCTGGAGTTGAATCGGACCGGCTCGAGGAGCTGCGCGCGGCAGATCGGGCAGCGTAGACGGCGCGCCAGAAACGGACGATCCCCACCTGAAATCGGCATACATCGGCCATTCTACCGATTCTCGCGTGGGCCGTCCTCGGCGTGTTGCTCCTACCGGCGCCTTCGCCGCCGCCGATGCCGTCGTCGCGGCGTATACCGACTGAGTCGACCGAGAGACCGCCGAACGGAACGCTTCGAATCACGTTCGAATCGCTCCGACTACCGATTCTCAGCGCCGAATTCCTCGAGAAACCGCTGTCCTAACACGACCTCCATCCCCGCGAGTCCGACCGAGCAGAACAGCGTGACCTCGTTCGCATCCGTGCGACCTAGATCCGGGTTCTCGAGCACGTCGGCGAGTTCGACCATCCGGTCGTAGTCATCACCGGAGACCAGATACTCGCGGTCGTAGGCATCGACCTGCGGGAGCGAGTCGGTCGCGATGGCATCGGCGCGGTCGACGACCTCGAGGGGTAGTTCGTGAGCGTCTCGGAAGCGCGGTCCGATGGTCGTCACGTGGGTTCCGGCCTCGAGCCAGTCTGGATCGAAGACGAGGTCGGTGCTGTCGGTCGCGCAGACGAGCGCGTCGGCCTCGCGGACGACCGGTTCGGGGTCGTCGACCGCGCGGACGGGCGGTTCGACGTCCTCGTTTGCGGTCTCGGCGAACGCCGTGCGACTCTCCGGCGTTGGGCTGTAGACCAGTACTTCGTCGAAGTCCCGGACCGCACAGGCCGCGCCGACCTGCGTCCGCGCCTGAAACCCAGCGCCCAGAATTCCCAGCGTGTCGCTGTCCTCGCGGGCTAGACAGTCGATCGCGACGCCACCGATCCCGCCCGTCCGGAGACTACTGGTCGCGTGGCCGACGATCAGTCCCTCGAAGGTACCGGTCGTCGCGTCGAAGACGGCCACCAGTTGCGTGTGGTCCTCGCCCGACCCGTGGGTCTCGTAAACCCGGAATCCAGCGGCGTCCGTCGGTCCCGTCGCGGCGCCGACCGTGAAGACGAGTTCGCCCTCGCCGGCCTCGACGTACCAGCGCGGCGGCGCCTCGAGGGTCCCCGCGGCGCGTTCGGCGAACGCGTCGTGCATCGCGTCGACGACGGTCTCGTAGTCGAACTGCGAGTAGACGTCGCCGTCCGTCAGAATCGGGAACTCGACCATACGCGGACGTTACGCGGAGCGAATATAACGGTTCGCGGACGCTCGAGCGGATCGCACACCGACCTACGGCTCGCCCGGAATCACCGCCCCCTCGTGCTCGAGCAGTCGTCGCTTCAGGTCCAGTCCGCCCGCGTAGCCGGTCAGCGAGTCGGCGCCGACGATCCGGTGACAGGGGACGACGACGGGTACCGGGTTGCGGCCGCAGGCCTGTCCGACCGCGATCGGGGCCGTCTCGAGGTCGGCCGCGATCTCGCCGTATGTTCGCGTCTCGCCGGACGGAATCCGTTCCATCGCCCGCATGACGTCACCCGTGAACCCGTCGAGATAGTCGATTTCGAAGTCGAACGTCGTTCGCTCGCCGGCCTCGTACTCGCGGACCCGCTCGCGGATCACCTCTGCGTCCGCGTCGATCCTCGAGTCGTCGATTCCACACTCGCGGTCGAACACCCGGATCTGCATATCGTATCGTTCGTCGAGGCGTCGCTTTACTCTAGCAGGTCAGAACCCGTCGAACGGAATCACTCGCTTCGCTCCGCCGACTCGTCCGTCGTCGCTCGACGGCGGAGCCACTCGAGCGAGAGTCCGCCGCCGACGAGACTGGCACTGGTCGTGAAGCCGGGGACGTTATCGGCCTCGTCCGTGGCTCCGTCCGACTCGCTCTCGTTGGCGGCTTCCCCTCCCGAGGCGTTTTCGGACGCATCCGTTCCGAGGTTCGCGTCCGGTTCGCTGTCGTTATTGCGTTCGTCCACCGACGATGAGCCGTCGGTGGTTCCACCGTCCGTCTCGCTGTCGTTTACTTCGCCGCCATTCGTCTCGCTGTCGTTCGCTTCGTCGCCATCCGTCTCATCGTTGTCCGTCTCGCTGTCGTCTGTCTCGCTGTCGTCTGTCTCGCCGTCGTCTGCCTCGCTGTCGTCCGATTCGTCGGTCGCGTCATCGGGATCGTCCTCCCCGTCACCTCCGTCCGCGGACGGTCGAACGGCGACGAGTTTGTCGGTGCTGACATAGAGAGCGTTCTCACTGACGACGTAGGGATGATCGTCGCTCGAGCGGCCGAGGCCTCCGATATCCTCGTAGGAGATCGCCCACTGTTTGGAGCCGTCCTCGAGGTCGATCCCGAGGATCGCCGGTTCCGTTCCGAACTCCTCGGTCTCGTCGTACCCGGCCAACTCGCCGTCGGCGGCGGACGGCAGGAAGTAGGCAACGACGGCCGTGTCGCCGACGATCAGCGGCCACTGGAAGAGGCGCATCTCGCCGAGGTCGTCGTACGCCCACCGGTACTCCTCGCGTTCGTAGTCCCACGCCCCGAGACGATCTCCGTCATCGGAGACGACGAGGCGCACCTCGTCGGACGTTGCGAAGGCGGTGTACTCATTGAAGCGATCGTCGGACTCCCCGAGACTCCCGGGACCGACCGGCTCAGGTTCGCCGTCGTAGGCCGTTCGGTAGGCCTCCCCGGCCATGTGACCCGTTTCGAAGTTTTCCACGTAGACGCCGTCCTCGGTCGGAATAACGAGGTCGTCGCCGGTTCGCAGGTCCGTCGTCCACAGCGTGTTTCCCGAGACGGCATCGAGAGCGACGAACCCCGACGACGAGGTGGGCGCGTAGACGGTACCGTCGGCGACGGCGACGGCGTGGGCCGCGAACTGGCGTTCCTCTTCTTCGCCGTCCTGGAGTTCCCCGACGAAGGCGGTGACCTCGATGCTGTCGTGCCGCCAGACGATCGACCCGTCGCGAGCGTCGACCGCGTAGAGCGATCCGTCGGCGCCGACGTAGACCGTCCCGTCTGCGACCGTCGGGCTGCCGACGGACTCGCCCTCGTCGAACGGGACCTTCCACAGCACGTCGCCGGTCGCGCCGTCGAGCGCGGTCAGTCGGTTCCCGGCAACGAAGACCGTCCCGTCGGCGATTGCAGGGGTTTCCGCCGCCTCGAGCTCCGTTCGCTTCCACTTCAGATCGCCGGCGGCGGCGTCGAGCGCGTGGACCTCGCCGTCGTCGGTCCGCAGGAAGACCCAGTCGTCGGCGGCGACGACGTCCCCGGTCTCGTCGTACTCCCACGCGACGGCCCCCAGTTCCGGGAACGCGTCGGTCTCGACGAACGCCGTGTTCGCCGCCGTTCCGCGGTGCGACGTCCATCCGCTCGATTCCGCTGCCGCCGACGAGCGGGACCGTGCGTCGGCACTGACCGTCCCGATCGAAGCGAGTGCCCCACTGGTCAGGGCCGCCGCTCCGGTGGCCAGTATCGTCCGTCTGGTTCGTTCGGTCACACGCTACCCGTCGCCGAACTTCGGTTTTCTTATACGTGCGGTAGCCCGTTTCGCCCGCGAAAACAGTTCGAACGAGCGAAACGACGGCCGCGCGAGGCGGGTTAGTTCCCGATTCGGTGCGGACACCGCCGCGAAGCCGAAGGCTTTTGCGAACTGGCGCGCCAAGACGAATCTAATGACCGGAGACGACCCACTCGAGGTGCCTGAGTCAGGGGAATCGACGACCGATGGAGGTGATGGGACCGCGGAACCGCAGTCGGAACTCCGACCCGACGGCGGCGCTGCCGGTGCCGATGACGTCGCGCTGGACCCCTGGGGATCCTCGAGCGTCTCCGACTACCGCAAGCTCTTCGAGGAGTTCGGCATCGAGGAGTTCGACGAGGTCTTAGAGGAGGTACCGAATCCGCACTACCTGATGCGGCGGGGCGTCATCTTCGGTCACCGGGACTACCGCCCGGTCGCCGAGGCCCTGCAGAACGACGAGCCCGCGGCCGTCCTCTCCGGGTTCATGCCGACCGGCGACCCCCACATCGGCCACAAGCTGGTCTTCGACGAGATCATCTGGCACCAACAGCAGGGTGCCGACGCCTACGGCCTGATCGCCGACCTCGAGGCCAACTCGGCCCGCGGCATGTCCTGGGAAGAGATCGACGAGCACGCCCGGGACTACCTGCTCTCCCTGCTCGCGCTCGGCTTCGACCCCGAGGAGGGCGAACTCTACCGCCAGTCCGAGAACCGCGAACTGCAGGATCTCGCCTTCGAACTGGGCGCCGACGCCAACTTCTCGGAGTTCCAGGCGATCTACGGCTTCGACGGCGAGACCGACGTCTCGCACATGCAGTCGGTCGTCACCCAGATGGCCGACATCCTCTACCCGCAACTCGAGGAGCCCAAACCGACGGTTATCCCCGTCGGCCCCGACCAGGACCCCCACGTCCGGCTGGCGCGGGACTTAGCCGAACGGATGCGCTTCTTCAAGGTCACCGAGGCCTACGCCAGCTTCGAACTCGAGGACGAGGAGCGCGCGCTGGTCGCGGAGTTCTACGAGCGACTCGAGCCCGAGGCGTTCGACGACGACACGCTGCGCTGCGTCCACGTCGCCGAGGCGTTAGAAGAGACGCCGCTGGCCGATCTCGAGGTCGGCGCCGACACGCTGAGTTCGGTACTGACGAAACTCGAGGAGGCCGGCATGGAGCCGATCCGGCCGCGCACGCGCTTCTTCGACCGGCGGGCGACCGAGGAAGCGTTCGACGCCCTCGTCGAAACCATCGACGGCGAGAAACGGGTCTACGAGAGTCACATCGACGCCTTCGACCTCGATCGTGGGGAGGCCGAGGAACTCGCCCGCGAGATCGAGGTCGACAACGGCGGCTACGGCTTCCGCCCGCCGTCCTCGATCTACCACCGCTTCATGACCGGGCTGACCGGCGGCAAGATGTCCTCCTCGATTCCCGCCTCCCACATCTCGCTGCTGGACGACCCCGAGGACGGCTACGACAAGGTCAAGGCCGCGTCCACGGGCGGCCGCGAGACAGCGGAGGAACACCGCGAGAAGGGCGGGAAGGCCGACGAGTGTCCCGTCTACGAGCTCTACGCCTACCTGCTGGCCGGCGACGACGACGAGTTCGCCAAGCGCGTCTACGACGAGTGTACGAGCGGCGAGCGACTCTGTGGCGACTGCAAGGAGCAGGCCGCCCAGCTGATGCGGGAGTTCCTCGAGGAACACCAGGAGAAACGCGAGGAAGTCGAGGAACTGCTCGAAGAGACCGACATCGAACTCGAGTCGCCGCGCCGGCGACAGTAGACGGCGCCGCGGTAGCAGGGGTATAACCGATGTCTGGCCGCTGATTTTTCTCGGTTTCAGGAGAAAGCATATCCGGGGTCGCAGTGTAGGCCGCATCGATGGAGACCGGTCGCGCCGACGATCCGGACCGAGACGTCGTCGTCTGCGCCGACGTCCTCGGCTCCTTCGGCGTCACGCCCGACGACGTCCGCGCCCAGCGTCGGGAATACCGCACCGCGGTTCCGCCCGGTCAGGAGGAGCGCTCGCTCGAGTCGATCCTTTCGGACGTCCTCGCGGACGCGCGCGACCGGACGGCGACGGTGCGCCAACTCGTCTGCCGGAGCGACCGCGGGCTGACCTGCTCGGCGCGCTACGCCCAGCGGGCGCTGGGACGGGAACTCGAGGCCGTCTTCGACGCGATCGGCTGGTCGTTCGAGTGGACGCGAACGGGGCCGGCCGAGAACGGCCGCGACCGACTGGAACTCGCCGCGACGGATTCGAACGGTCGAGAGCGGGAGGCGACGGTCGCCTACCCGCAAACGCCGCTCGCCGACGACAACCTGCCCGCCGTCCTGCGGGCGGTCGACGAGCGCCTGCTCGCGGGCACCGACGCGACGATCGTCCTCCTCTCGGCGGGCGCCGACCGCTGGCGGGCCGCGCTGGTCGAGAAAGGGGAGCTCGAGGCGCTTCGCGATCGCTACGGCGAGCGGATTTCGGCGTTCGACCGACCCTTACTGCCGACCCACGACCTCGAGGCGTACGTACCCGAGAACGCCGACGACGGGATCGGTCCGGCGGACGCAACCGAGTCGGATCCGTGGCCGGCGTGGGCGCTCGAGCGCGCCGAACGGCGCTCGAATCCCCTCGCCGGCGTTGACGAGACGGAAACAGCGGCGGCCGACGACGGACGGAACTCAGTCGCGTCGCTCATCGACGAGGCCGAACCCGAACGCCCCTCGACGGCACGAACCGACGACGCCCCCACCGACGACACCTCGGCCGACGCGAGCGGTTCGACACAGGGGCCGCTGTCGTCGGCAGCCGCGTCGACGACAGCCACGTCGGCGCCGTCAACGGAGGCTGGCGAGTTCGAACTCCGGGGCGGGTCGCCGATCGTCTCGCGGGTGCACGACGCCGACTCGAGTGCCGACGCGTCGCCACGGGACGTCGCCGACTCGATCCTCGAGACGGAGCGCGAGCGAGCGGCGGGGAGAGCGGATCGATCCGATACCGACGGCGACGACGAGAGCGAGGCCGAGGACGAGGATAATTCGTCGGACGACGGGTTCGGCACGCTCTCGGGGACCACGAAGACGGCCCGCGTGACCAACGACTCCTTCGGCGCGGGCGAGGAGTTCGCCACGGAGAACGACCGCTACCGCGCGCTCGGGGTCGCGCTGGGCGCCGGCGGCGTCGTCGACGTCGAGGGACTCCTCGAGGACGACGACTTCCTCCCCGAACTGCCCGCGAGCGGTCCCAGCGAGACGCGTATCGAGTTCGCCGACGAGTTCGATCCCGCGGCGGTCCCCGAGGCGACGGCCAGCGCCGAGCAGTCCGGCTTCGAGTGGGTCGACAGCGGCTCGCTCGAGACGACGCGGCTCTCGAACGACTGAGCGGGGACGCCGTCGCCCCGTCGGGCCGTGGTGTGGGTAATCGTATCACAACGTTTTTAGGCCGATACTGAGTGCTATCGCGTATGGCAACCGAATCCCACGGCGACGGTGGTGTCGACGGTCGGCCACAGCGACTGCGATCGGGATTCGGCTTCTTCTTCGCCCGGTGAGTCCGGGCCGGTGGAGCCGCGAGCGGCCGTATCGGTCGCTCGCGGCGAAACCGTCCGCGTCAGTGCAGTCGGTTCGAGTCGCGACGGCGGACCTCGCGGCGGTCTGACCCGCTCGCAGCGACCTCGAACCGAGTCGGAACCGCTAACTGACCGACCCACGGCAATTCAGGTAAGCGAATGCAACTTCCCGAACAACAGGTCGCGGTCTTGGAGGCCGCGAGTGCGGACGAGGCAACGTCCGTCGACGCGCTCGCCGAGCGAGCCGACCTTCCACCCGAAACCGTCACCGGAGCGGCGTTCGAACTCGAGACGGAGGGGCTGGTCGCCGTCGAGGAACGCGTCGACGAAACGGTAACGCTCACGGACGAAGGCGCCGACTACGCGACGGCAACGCTCCCCGAGATCCGGCTCTACGAGGCCGCCCTCGAGGCCGGCGCCGACGAGGAACCAGTGCAGATGGGACAGGTCATCGGCGCCTCGGGGCTCGAGGGGCCGCAGGTCGACATCGCGCTCTCGAACTACGCCCGGAAGGGGTACGGCACGATCGACAGCGGCGAGATCACGGCCGATCCCGACGCCGACCCGTCGGCGGACGCGGAGGCGAACGCGCTCGAGGCGCTCTCGGACGCGGACGAGGCCCCCGTCGACGCTGTCGACGTCGACGCGGACACGATCGACCAGCTCGACCGACGCGGCCTGCTCGAGCGCCGGGAGTCGACCGTCCGCGAGGTCATCCTGACCGAGCGCGCGGTCACCGAGTTGATGGCCGGCATCGAGACCGCCGAGACGGTCGGCCAGGTCACGCCCGAACTCCTCACGAGCGGCGACTGGGAGGACGTCGAGTTCGCCGAGTACAACGTCGAGGCCGACGCCGAGGAGTTCGAGGGCGGCAAGGTCCACGTTCTGCGCCAGATGTCCGAGCGCGTCAAGGACGTCCTCGTCGGGATGGGCTTCCAGGAGATGGACGGCCCCCACGTCGACGCGGACTTCTGGATCAACGACTGCCTGTTCATGCCTCAGGACCACCCGGCGCGGACCCACTGGGATCGCTTCGCCATGGAGCAGCCCAGTCACATCGACGAATTGCCGGAAGACCTCGTCGCGGACGTCGAGCGCGTCCACCGCGAGGGGCTGGGCGAGGACAGCGAAGGCTACCACTCGCCGTGGGACGAGGACTTCGCTCGCGCGCTCGCGCTTCGCGGGCACACGACCTCGCTGTCGACGCGCTATCTCTCCGGGACCCAGATCGGCGAGATCGAACCGCCCGCGCGCTTCTTCAGCGTCGAGAAGGCCTACCGCAACGACACCCTCGATGCGACCCACCTACTCGAGTTCTACCAGATCGAGGGCTGGGTGATGGCCGAGGACCTCTCGGTGCGGGACCTCATGGGCACCTTCGAGGAGTTCTACGCCCAGTTCGGTATCGAGGACATCCAGTTCAAACCCCACTACAACCCCTACACCGAACCGTCCTTCGAGCTGTTCGGCACCCACCCCACGACAGGCGAACTGATCGAGATCGGCAACTCCGGCATCTTCCGCGAGGAAATGCTGGAACCGCTGGGCGTCGACTGCGACGTCATGGCCTGGGGACTCGCACTGGAGCGACTCGCCATGCTGACCACCGGCGCGGAGGACATCCGCGACCTCCACGGCACGCTGGCCGATCTCGAGTTCCTGCGGAACGCGGAGGTGACCTACTGATGCCCACCGTCGATATCGATCCCGACGAACTGCGCGGCCTGACCGGTCGCGAAGAGAAGAGCGACGACGAACTCAAAGACGACCTGTTCGGCCTCGGCCTCGAGTTCGAAGGACGAACGGAAGACGGCGAGTTCGAACTCGAGTTCGCGCCAGACCGCCTCGACCGGCTCTCGGTCGAGGGCGTCGCGCGCTCGATGCGCTATCACTACGGCGACTCGCGCGGGGTCCACGTTCCCTCGACGAACTCGGCGGACTGGACCATCGAGGTCGACGACTCCGTGCCGGACGAGCGGCCCTACGTGACGGGCGCGGTGATCCGCGACGTCGATCTCGACGACGAGGCCCTCGAGTCGCTCATCCAACTCCAGGAGAAGCTCCACGCGACGATGGGTCGCAAGCGAGCGAAGGGCGCGATCGGGGTCCACGACCTGACGATGCTGAAGGGTCGGTCCGCCACGGACGAGAGCGAGCCGACGATCGAGTACGTCGGGCTCGAGCCCGACGCGGACACGTTCGTCCCCCTCGACTCGGATCGAGAGATGACGCCCGCGGAAGTCCTCGAGGACCATCAGACGGGCCAGACCTACGCCGACCTCGTCAGCGAGTACGAGCGTTACCCCGCGATCTACGACGATCTGGGGCTGTTCTCGTTCCCGCCGGTCATCAACGGCCGGCGCACCGAGGTCTCGACGGACTCGCGGGACCTGTTCGTCGAGATGACGGGCACCGACCAGTGGACGATCGACAAGATGCTCAACATCGTCTGCTACGCGCTGGCCGCGCGCGGAGCTACGCTCGAGGACGTCGAAGTTGAATACCCCGACCGCGAAATCGTCCGGCCGGACCTCTCGACGAAGACGAAGACGGTCGCCCACGACCGCATCGAGACCATTCTCGGCATCGGTCTCGACCCCGAGGAGGTTATCGACCTCGCCGAGCGCTCCGGTCTCGAAGCGGAACGGGAAGAGGACGACGGAAATCTCGTCTACGACGTGACGATCCCGCCCTACCGCGTCGACGTCCTCCACCCGCTGGACGTCATCGACGACCTCGGGCGCGCCTACGGCTTCAACGACCTCGAGCCGACCTACCCCGACGTGGGGACCGTCGGCGGCCGCCACGAGCGCTCCCGCCTCGAGCGCGCTGCCCGAACCCAACTCGTGGGCCTCGGCTTCGAGGACCTCCTCAACTTCCACATGATCAACGAGGAAGAGAACTACGAGCGCATGGACGTCGAACCCGACGCCGACGTCTACGGCGCCGGCGAGCCCGCGACAATCAAAGAGGCCTACAGCGAGGACTACACCATGCTGCGGACCTGGACCATGCCCTCGCTGCTGATGGTCTTAGAGCGCAACACCCACCGCTCGTACCCCCAGCACCTCTCGGAGATCGGCTTTACGGCCCGCGTCGACGAGCGCGAGAACACCGGCGTCGGCGAGAACCGCCACGTCGGAGCCGTCCTCGCGAGCCACGAAGCGGGCTACGAGGACGCCAAGGCGCGTCTGCAGGCGCTCGCGGAGAACTTCGACGTCGACCTCGAGACGCCGCCGACCGATCACCCGACCTTCATCCCGGGCCGCACCGCAGCCGTCGTCATCGACGGCGAAGAAGTCGGCGTCATCGGCGAGGTCCACCCCAAGGTGCTCGTCGAGCACGACCTCGAGGTGCCGGTCGCGGCCTTCGAGTTCGACCTCGAGGCGCTGCAGTAGTCGGCTGCTCGGTTTTCGTTCTCGAGTTCGAACTCAATCTGCGGTCGCAGCTCGAGCATTCGTACCGCGAGCGAACGAAGTGAGCGAGCGGGCCGACGACCGATGTGAACGAGCGACTAACGGGAGCGAGAGAACGGAGGGAGGAGTGCTTTTCATCGAAGTTTTGCCGAGTGACGAGCGGCCGGGAGCGCTACCGGCGCTACCGGCACGCTCAGAACGCAGCGCAAAAGTTCGTTCCTTAGAACTCGTGTTCGACGTCTTCCTCGTCGGCTTTCTGGATGATTATCTTGCCGTCTCGGACGCGGACGAAAACCTCGTCGCCGATATCCATGCCCGCGACTGCCAGTTCGTCCTCGTGGAGGTTCAGATGGACGTTGTGATAGTTGCCGTCTTCGTCTTTGGCACCGCTTGGACTCAGCTTCTTTTTCCGTACCATCGCGGGATTCTATCCCGAACTTCGCCGTAGGATATACTTAAGTGTTTTCGACGCCTCAACGAATGACCGAACGAGCGGTGAAACCAGGGGACGGAACCGTCAGCATTGTTGTAGTCGTCCTCCGAGCAATGCGGTACACTGGCGGAAGCTACTCACTTAAAGATACCGCCGCAGTCGGTCGGTTTTGGGGGATATCTTTATGTCGGATCGTGTGCTGGATTGACATGGAGGCGAAACTTATGGTACGCGAAGACGGGAAACGAAACTTTGCACTGCGCGAGTCGGACGGCGAGGAATCGAGCGTCTTCTCCGGAAACACCCCGCGACAGGCCGCTCTCAAGGCGGCCCGGCGGCTCGAGCCGGGCTCGAGCGAGGACGCCGCGGAACGCGTCGAACTCAGGTTACGGGAGAAGGGAACGGACAAGGTCCACATCTACGACGGCTGGGCGTGGGAGGAGACGGCTCCCGACGACAAGCCCGACTGGATGCCCGGGGAGATCACGGAGGCGAACGTCTCGAAGAAAGGGATCGAACACTTAGACGAGTGAGTCGCTGGCGGACGAGTTTTTCTCTTCGCGAGTTGAGTAGCGCTATCTGTCTATAAATTCTGGATTTTAGTTCAACTTTTCGTTTTCTCTCCCGTCGTTCGATGACGTCGCCGAAGTCCTAGAAGGGGTTTAGTCCGATACCTACTGCACACTAGTGTTGAGACCATCTAAGAATTATCCTTTTATAGCATCGAACAGCCAGGCTAAGTTGCAATATGAGCCCAATCGACAACCTAAGTCGTGGAAAACTAAACGGTTGTACTTCAGATTCGTCCTCGGTATGCGGACCACACGCGTGCCGAGATTCGTCGATCGGGGGTGAGGGCGGCGCATGATCCCCGCGAAGTACAAGAACCTGATCCTCGCGACGGCGATGTTCAATCTCGGATTCGTCATCTGGTTCTCCTTCGCCCCCTTCACGGGCGAGATCGCCGACGAGTTCGGGCTCTCGGTGGCCCAGCTCGGGATCGTCTCGAGCGCGGCCGTCATCGCCGTGCCGCTCGGCCGAATCATCGTCGGCCCGCTGACCGACAGATACGGGGCGCCGGTGACGGCGGGAGGGACGATGCTCCTCGTCGGAACCTTCGCGATCATCAGCGCGTTCGCACAGACCTACGAGGTGTTTACGGCCTCTCGGATCGTCGCCTCGCTGGCCGGAATCACCTTCGTCATCGGCATCCAGCACGTCTCCGAGTGGTTCGAAGCGGAGGAACTCGGGACGGCGGAAGGGATCTTCGCTGGGATCGGCAACGCCGGCGCGGGACTGGGCGCGTACTTCACCCTGCCGCGGATCTTCGGTGAGGGGTACGTCGGACCGCTGTTCTCGTCGAACTGGCGGGCCGCGTTCTTCTACACGGGCGTACTCGCCGTCGTGATCGGCGTCCTGTACTTCGTCTTCGGCGACGCGGCGAAAAGCACCGCGAAGCGCGAGGAAACCAAACAGGGCGTCAGTTTCGAGCAGTGGCTCTACATCGCGACGCGCCACGGCGCGGTCGTGCTCGCGGTGGCCTACGTCATGACCTTCGGCCTCGAGCTGGCGATGAACGGCTGGCTGGGCACCTACTACCGCGAGGCGTTCGGCCAGAGCGACATCGTGATCGCGGCGACGTTCGCCGCGACGTTCTCGATCGCGGCGGGACTGCTCCGCCCGATCGGCGGCTACGTCAGCGACCTCGTCGCGCGCAAGGAGAAGGACATCCTGCCGGTGTTCACGGGCCGCTACCGCGAGCAGTGGACGTTCGCGACGCTCGTGTTCGTCATACTCGCGATGTTCGGCATGACCGCGGCCGGCCTGACCGGCCACATCTACATCGCCGTCGTCGCGGGCTTCCTCGTCGGAACCGGCTGTGCGTTCGCCGAGGGGGCGATCTTCGCCCAGGTGCCCGCGATGTTCCCGAACAACTCGGGGGCCGTTGCGGGGTTCGTCGGCGGCATCGGCTCCTCCGGCGGCTCGATCTACCCGCTGATCTTCGCCGCGCCGTTCCTGTCGAACCTCCACCTCGGCTACGCGGTCGTCGGGCTCACCATGATCCCGATCATCGCCCTGAGCGCGTGGGTCTTCCAGCCTCACATCGCCGAGAAGGCGACCGAAAACGGCTGGTTCATCGCCGAGAACCCCGCCGCCAGTACCGGCAGTCCCGGACCGACGAGCGACGACTGACGTCGCCCTCGAGTCGCTGTTCGAGCGGTCTGAGATCGGCCTGCGACGCTCTTCTCACTCCGCCGCGGTCGCGTCGTCGACGATCGACGCGAAGTTCTCGACGACCCGGGTCGCGTTCACGTCAGCGAACCCGTGCTCGTTTTCTGCCCAGCCGAAATCCGCCTCGAGGCGCTCGCGCAGCGCGGCGGTGAACTCGGGGTGGAACTGGACGGTCCACAGCGGCGCCGTCCGGTGGCGTGTCGCGAACGCGGGATAGTAGTCGGCCGACGCGATCACGTCCATCTCGTCGCCGGGTTCGGTGACGACATCCCCGTGGGTGACCGGGACGACCGACGCGACGCCGTCGAAGAGCGGCTCGTCCGCGAGGTCGGTGTCGACCGGTCGGGCGGTCGTGTCGGCCTGCTCGACGGTCCCGCCCAGCGCCGCGTTGGCGATCTGATGTCCGAAGCAGACGCCGAGCGTCGGCATCTCGCGGTCGACCAGTTCTCGGACGAGCCGCTTCTGGTCGGCGATCCACGAGCGGGCGTCGACCTCGTAGACGCCCGCCGTACTCCCCGTGATGACGACGCCGTTCGTTTCCTCGAGGTCGGGGCGCTCGCCGGCCGGATAATCGACCGCTCGAGTGTCGGCCGCGGCGTCGGAGACGACACCCTCGAGGGCGTCGCAATGGTACTCGAAGTCGGACTCGACCTCGTTGCGAACGACGGTGATCGTCGGCGATGCCATCGCCTCGACGTTGCACGCCGGGCAAAAAAGACGTGCCGAACGACCGGGGCGGTGGTAACGGTCCGAACTGCGACTCGAGTCCGTTGAGAACGCAAGGGGTAGTTCGATTCTGCGAGTCGTCGGAGTTCCGCATATGACAGACTACGAGATGCACGAACCCGACTTTTCGGGAACGACGACCGAGGAGTGGGACGAGCCGTAGCTCGAGGACTTCGATACGGACGACCTGAGCGAGGTCGCGGACCACTTCATTCTCTCGGAATCGGGCTTCCCGCCGGAGAACTTCACGGACCTGAAACTGCCCGTCGTCGATCCGGACGGAAACCTGAACAAGAACGCTCTCCAGACCGCCAAGAGCGGCGGCCACGGCGTCGGCGCGGTCGAGGATCTCGACGACGAGAAGCGAGAAGAAATCGAGGACATGATCGACGAACTCGCCAACGACAACTTCGAGGACGCCGATTTCGGCGACTAGACGCCCCGACGACGATACCCGTTCAATCACGGAGGGGCGCACGAACGCTCGAGCGGTATCGGATCGCGATCCGTCGACGGTACTACGAACTCGATTCGTCCGTCTACGCGGGACTCGAGGCCGCGGACCCGCCGCGGCGGAGCAGTTTGACGATGCCCTGCGCGGCCATGCCGAGTACCGTCCACTTCCAAGCAAGGACGGCGACGCCGACCAGCAGGAGACCCCGCGTCCTGTTGCCGCGATTGAACGCTCGCTTCGCGTCGGAGAGCACCGAGACGACCGTCAGCGATCGGGTCGCCTTCGAGCCGAGGAGTTTTCTGAGTGCCATATCCGTTCGTGGTGGACCGACGGGAAAACGAGCGTCCCGGAGCGCGCAAGCGCGGCCGAAGCCGCCGAATTACTCCGGATCGAACCCGCCGACGAGATACTCGAGGGCGAACAGGACGACGGCGCCGAGGACCGCCCACGCGGCGGTCAGTCCCATCGTCTCGGCCGTCCACGCGTGGGTCTCGCCGATGTTGTGCAGCGGGGCCGGCACCGAGCCGGCGATGAGGCTCACCAGGAAGATCAGCGTCACCGAGCGGTGGCGGGCCAGCGCGGCGCGAACGACGCGAGCGATCGTCACGAGCCCGACGATCCCACCGGCGACGAACAGCGCCACGGTCGTCCCCGGGTCGACGACAGCCGCGGGCGAGCCGCCGCCGACGAGGTCGGCGACCGCGTGAACGAACGCGCTCAGCTCCCCGGAGAGGAAGACGTACTGGCCGAGCAGGATCAGGATGAGCGAGCCCGAGATCCCCGGCAGGATCATCGCGCTGATGGCGACGGCGCCGGCGAGGAAGATCACGACTCCGCCGCTGCCGGGGAGCTCGACGATATCGGCGGCGACCAGCAGCGCGAGCCCGGCGCCGGCCAGCCCGGCGACGACGTGGCTCGCCGAAGTGATCTCGAGGCTCCGGTAGAGGGCGACCGCCGAGGCGGCGATCAGGCCGGTAAAGAAGCCGAACAGGGCGACCGGGTGGGACGACGCGAGCGACGAGACGATGTCCGCGATGAAGACGACGGCGGTGACCATCCCGACGCCGAGAGGCAGCAGGAACTGGAGGTCCATCTCGAGGAGCGCGTCTCGGGCCTGTGAGCGCCGCTCGGGACGATACCCTCGCAGGACGGTGAGCGCCCGGCCGGGGGTGAAGGCGGTGACGGCGGCGATCAGCCGGCCGTAGAAGCCCAGCAGGAGCGCGACGGTGCCGCCCGAGACGCCGGGCAGGGCGTCGGCCGCGCCCATACAGAGGCCGTACGCGTAGGCGCGAAGCAGTTCGACGCGGTCGACGACGTCGGTGCGTTCATACTCCATGCGTCTGCTCTCGTCGCCGTCCGTTCGGAGTGGGGATCGATCCGAGTCGGTGCCGTGCCGACGAACCGCAGGGCGGTCTTGGCTGCATAGTCGAGTGGGTAACGCGCGGCCGTATAAAAGTGCGACACCGACGTCGGCGCACGGCCCTTGTTGACCGTCGCACGTCTCTCGTCTCCCGCCGCCCGTTTCCCGCTTCCCGTCCGTCTCCCGGCCGTCCGATTCCGGCGGCGAGGATCTCAGGCCGGTCGTCCGACCGTGTACAGGAACAGCGGCGTCTGCCCGGCGGCTCGTGGCGCGAAGAAGTCCGTCACGATGTCGTCGTAGAACGTCAGTCCGGTCCCGCCCAGCGTCCGGTGGGCGTAGGTCCCCAGATACAGCCGTCCCGCGGTCAGGGCAGCCTCGAGTTGGGCCGCGCGATAGCCGCGGTCACCGAACTCCTCGACGAGCGCCTCCAAGTCGGTCAGGAAATAGATGCAGACGGCGGCATCGCCGCCCAACCGCTGGTCCAGCGCGAGGTGGCTCGCTTCGCGTCGGAACTCGCCCGACTGGAGGCGCTCGAGTTCGCCCGCGTCGGGGTGGTAGTGGTAGCTGCCCGACTCGAGACCGTCGACGCCGTTGACGATCAGGTAGGGGTCGACGAACGAGAGCGGCGGGTCGACGCCGGTCTCGCTCCGATCGTCCCTGCCCCGCACGTCCATCGGCACGCCGCGAACGGCCCGATCGAGCATGGTCGAGAGCTGTCGGAAGCTGATCGGTTCGCGCTCGTACTCGCGACAGGAGCCGCGTCGACGGATCGTTCGATGGAGGGGGCGGCTCGAGGCCGTCTCCGGATCGACCGGCTCGAGCGAGACGCGCTCGCCGTTGCCGGGGTCTCGGGTGCCGATCGTCCGGTTCTCCGTCGGTCCCCTGGCGCGCCACGACTCGGTGGCGCCGCCGTCCTCGAGCGTTCCGGCCTGCCAGGCCTCGTGGATCAGCGGAAATTCCCGTTCGTTCGATGAGAGAGGTTCAGTAGCGGGATCGATCGGGTCGATATCGGCGGACGCCGGACTCGGAACGGGCGCGTCCGCGCCGATTGGGACGATCTCGAGGGGCGCCTCGCGCTCGGGGTCGACACCGAGCAGGTCGGCGACGGGGCGATCGGCGAAACCGGTGACGACCTCGGCGCGATAGTCCAGCGCGTGGGCGACCGCGAGCAGGTTCGCCAGCGTCGTCCCCGAATCCCAGAAGGCGTGGCGGAAGGTTCGTGCCTCGTACTTCCAGGCGTTTCGCCACCACGTCGAAGTCGCGACGACCGACAGCGGCGCGTCAGCGACGGGATCGTACTCGCTTGCGGCCGCGAGGACGCCGCGGTGGTCGCCCTCGCGGAGGACGTCGAGCGAGCAGGTGCGGGGATCGAAGTGGTAGACGCCGGCCTCGAGATCGAGATCGGCGTTCGAGTCGTTACCCGGCCCCTCGAGGTCGCCACAGACGACGTACAGATCGACGTGGTAGAGCGCGCCGGTGGTCGCCGCCGCCCGGAACAGTTTCGTCCGGTTTCGGAGGTCGATCGCCTTCGTGATGCCCGCGGCGTAGTAACAGAGCGTCGTGACGGTCTCGCGGTCCGGGTCGCGACCGCGCCTCGAGTCGCCGTCGGGCGTCGGCTCGGCGATCGCCGACAGCGCCGGCTGCTGGGGCGGCCGGATCCGCTCGACGAGCGGTATCGACGGCAGGTCGACGTACGCCTTGTACGGCCGCGGCTTGTTGTCGAAGTTCAGCCCCGTACTCCCCTCGCGGACGCTTCTGGGCGAGTGTTTCGTCCGTTCGTGGTACTCGAGTGCGCCGGCCGGCATGCGCCGAGTTACCACGCCGGTCGCCAAAAACCGGGCGGGAACTTTTTCTCGCTTCGGTTGGATACGACCCTCGAGAAGCAATGGACCTCGAGACGATCCCGGGCGTGGGCGAAAAGACCGCTCGGGCGCTGGAAGCGCTCGACGAGCCCGAGCGCGCGCTGCGGCGGGGCGACGTCGCGACGATCGCGACCGCGCCGGGGATCACCCAGGGACGGGCCGCCCGCATCGCGCGCGGCGCGATCCGGCAGGAACACGACGACCCCGGCGGCTTCCTCGCGACCGATCGCGCACGAGAGGTCTACCGGGAAGTCCTCTCCCTGCTGAAAGCGCGGACCGTCACCGACTACGCCGCCCAGCGACTCGAGACGATCTATCCGAGTCCGCGCCGGTCGCGCATCGAGGACGTGCAGGCGTTCGCCCGCGAGGCGATCGACCGCGACTACGACGACGCGGTGCTCGAGGCCCTCGAGGGGCTCGAACCGCTCCGGAATCCGGGCGACGTCCGCGTCCGCGAGCGCTGTCTGGCGACGACCGACGCCGAGCGCTACTCCGAAGCGCGGGAGGCGATTCCGGAACTCTCCGTCGAGGTCGTCGAGGACGCCCAGGGACTGGCCGAACTCGCGCGCGGCTACTCGACGGTGATCGCCTTGGACGAATCCTTCGCCGGCGTCACTCTCGAGGGCGACGTGCAAGTCAAACCCGACGCGCTCGAGAACCCCGCCGAAGTCGTCCCGGAGCGGCCGCTATCGTTCTTCGCGCGCAACCGGGACCGCCTGCAGGCGGCCGTCGAGGTACATCAGGTCGCGGGTCTCGAACCGGCCTGCGACCTCGCAGCCCTCGAGGACGGCCTCTCCCGGCTCGACGAGGACGGCACCGTCGCGGGCGACGACGAACTCGACCGGCTGACGACGGCTGTCGACGATCTGGACGCGGCCGCGAGCGCGGCCGAGAGCGTGGCCAACGACCGCCTGCGGGAGGCCATCCGTGAGCAGGACGTGACCATCGAAGGCTCGGACCTGCTCTCGCTGGTCGAGCGAGGCGCCGGCGTCGACTCGCTGTTGTCCCGAGAACTCGCCGACGAGTACGCCGCGGCCGTCGAGGCCGCCCGCGAGCACCTGATCGACGCGCTGGATCTCGATCAGGGGGAGAGCGAGATCGCCCGCCGCGCGTTCAGCGACGAACCGGCGTTTCCGGTCGAGCGCGACGAGGCGGTCGTCTCGCGGCTGCGTGAGGAGCTGACCGCGGCCAAGGAGCGTCGCGCTGGCCGACTCAAGCGAGAGCTCGCGGCCGATCTGGCCGACCAGCGCGAGGGGGCCCGCCAGCTCGTTCGGGACGCCCTCGAGTTGGACGTCGAACTCGCGATCGCCCGCTTCGCTCGGGAGTACGAGTGTACGATGCCGGAATTCGTGGAGAGCGAGGCGCGTAGCGCCTCGGACGGCGACGAAGCGGCGAGCGAGAGCGGCGACCCCGTCGGCTTCGCCATCGAGGGCGGTCAGTCGCCCCTGCTGGACGAACCGCTCGAGGTCATCGATCCCGTCGACTACGCGGTCTCGGACGTAGCGCTGCTGTCGGGGGTCAACAGCGGCGGGAAGACCTCGACGCTGGATCTCGTCGCCAGCGTCGTCGTGCTGGCCCACATGGGCCTGCCCGTGCCGGCGGAGCGCGTGCGCCTCCGGCGGTTCGACGACCTCCACTACCACGCCAAGACCCAGGGGACCCTCGACGCGGGCGCCTTCGAGTCGACGGTGCGGGAGTTCGCCGACCTCGCCCAGGGCGGCGAGGGCTCGCTCGTACTGGTCGACGAACTCGAGAGCATCACCGAGCCCGGCGCGTCGGCGAAGATCATCGCCGGCATCCTCGAGGCGCTCTCCGAGAACGGCGCGACGGCCGTCTTCGTCTCCCACCTCGCCGGCGAGATCCGCGAGATGGCCGACTACGACGTGACCGTCGACGGCATCGAGGCAGTGGGGCTCGTGGACGGCGAACTCGAGGTCAACCGCTCGCCCGTCAAGGACCACCTCGCGCGGTCGACCCCCGAGTTGATCGTGGAGAAACTGGCCGACGAGGCCCGGGACGACGCGGTCGCGACCAACGGCGGCGCGCCGGACGGCGAGGGCGATCCGGAACCCGTCTTCTACGATCGGCTGCTCGAGAAGTTCGACTAGTTCGGCTCGCTCGCCCCGTCCGCTCGGCTACCGCTCGATTTCCGTGTCTCTCGAGGCGTCGGTTACGGGCGGACCGCGATCGAACGCCCATCGAACGGCGTTCCGTCCTGCGGCTCGAGACAACGCGATCGGCATGCGGTGGCGCGCGCTGTCGGCCGCCTGAACGATAGTGAGGGCGGCCGACGATCCCGTGCGAGGTCTTCGCGAACCTGTGAGTGAAGGCCTGGAAGTCGCGAACCGTCTTCCTCTAGATGAATGACCGGAGGGAGCGTTAGCGCGGGACCTCCGGTCCCGCACTACTCGTGAAGGGCTCGCACAGTGTCAGCGCCGTCTCCTCGTAATGCTCAGGAATGTCGCCAGCGCGCGACGCCGAGGCGCGAACCGGTACGGAAGCGGGCGAAACACGACCCGCGTGACGACGGTTTGGACGCGACCACAGAATCGGCTCGGCCGGAGTCCTGTTCTCGCACATGCAAGTGAAATAGCTACGCACGTACCCGGGCGATGCTATGGCATGCCCTATCAGTTCGAGTGTTCGGCGGATCACTGCCAGTTCATAATCCGCTCGAGCAGCTCCGACGAGGTAGAGCGGTTGGTCCGAGCGCACGTTCGAATGACCCACAACGGACGGATCGCGAAGGCCGATATCGAACGCGAAACGGAGCGCGTCGAACTCGCGTAGCCGGCCCGTGCGACCGAGTCGATCACGCCGGAGACGCTACCGATCGGCCGTTCAATTGTGCCAGTCTAGAATTCGCTGATGCCCCCACGAGTCCACCGTGTCGTCGACCGGATGACCGGTGATCGCAGTGAGCGAATCGGCGTCGTGCTCCTCGAGGAAGTCGGCGAGTTCGTCGGCGTACCGGGCGATCGCCTCGAGCGTCTCTTCGTCTTGCAGCGCGAAGGCTTCGACGATGGAGTCGGGCGCCGCCTCCGGCGCGACGTAGGTCTCTTTGCGAGCGTACTCGCCGATCTCCCGCAGCGTCGCCGGCGAGTGATCAGTGAACTGATCGAGCAGGAAATCGGGGATCGTCGCCGGTGGGTTCGGTGGGGTCATATCGGTCACCTCGGCTGACTGTTGACTTCATGAACATTAATCATTGTGATGTGATCACACGCACCGGTCGGCCGTACGCTGATCGCGGGATCGGGCGCCCGAACCATTAAGACGCTGCGGCAGCAGGGTGAAAGTGATGGCAGACGACCCCGAAGAGGGGATGTTGTCGTGGGACGAATCCGTGTTCCGGGACGAGCACGTCTTCGAGATCGACTACGTTCCCGAGACGTTCAAGCACCGCGAGGGCCAGACGCAGGGCCTGACGTACGCGCTTCGGCCGGCGGTGCGCGGCTCCCGGCCGCTGAACGTCATGGTCCGCGGACCGCCGGGCACCGGCAAGACGACGGCCATCCAGAAGCTGTTCGACGAGGTGGGCGCCCAGACCAGCGACGTCCGTACCATCCGCGTCAACTGTCAGGTCAACGCCACCCGGTACTCGGTGTTCTCGCGGCTCTTCGAGGGGACCTTCGACTACGAACCGCCCTCTTCGGGGATCTCGTTCAAGAAGCTGTTCGGCCAGATCGCCGAGAAGCTCGTCGAGGAGGACAAGGTGCTCGTCGTCGCCTTGGACGACATCAACTACCTCTTCTACGAGAACGAGGCCTCGGACACCCTCTACTCGCTCCTGCGGGCTCACGAGGAGTACCCCGGCGCGAAGATCGGGGTCGTCGTCGTCTCCTCCGACCCCGCCTTGGACGTCATCGACGAACTCGACTCGCGGGTCCAGAGCGTCTTCCGCCCCGAGGACGTCTACTTCCCCGTCTACGACCAGCCCGAGATCGTCGACATCCTCGAGGAGCGCGTCACACGCGGCTTCAACGACGGCGTCATCGGCCGGGACACTCTCGAGTACGTCGCCGACCTCACCGCCGACAGCGGCGACCTGCGGGTCGGGATCGACCTGCTGCGCCGGGCCGGGCTGAACGCCGAGATGCGCGCCAGTCGTACCGTCGAGCGCCAGGACGTCGAGGACGCCTACGAGAAGTCCAAGTACATCAACCTCTCGCGGAGCCTCTCGGGGCTGACCGACACCGAGCGGACGCTGCTCGAGGTGATCGCCCACCACGACGGCGAGCAGGCCGGCGACGTCTACGAGGCCTTCCACGAGGAGACCGAACTGGGCTACACGCGCTACTCGGAGATCGTCAACAAACTCGACCAACTGGGGCTGATCGACGCCGACTACGCCGAGGTCGACGGCCGCGGTCGCTCGCGGTCGCTGTCGCTGTCCTACGAGAAGGACGCGGTGCTCGAACGGCTCGAGTGAGCCGTATCGACCCCTCGAGTCGTCGCATTTCGAGCCGCTGAGTCTCACCGTCGCCGCTCGCCTCGTCGGGTCGAGAGCAATGC
Organism: Haloterrigena turkmenica DSM 5511; assembly: GCF_000025325.1. Classification (NCBI taxonomy): domain Archaea; kingdom Methanobacteriati; phylum Methanobacteriota; class Halobacteria; order Halobacteriales; family Natrialbaceae; genus Haloterrigena; species Haloterrigena turkmenica. The sequence goes on from NC_013743.1 coordinate 3,744,683, forward strand.
CGGCCCGCCGCTTAACCGCCGACGCGGCGTCGGTCGAGGTATGCCGACCCTCCTGATCTACGGCTCGTACGGGTTCGTCGGCGGCCTGATCGCCGAGGAGGCGATCGACCGCGGACTGGATCCGATCCTGGCTGGCCGCGACCGAGAACGGCTCCGCCAGCAGGTCGACGAACTCGGCCAACGGGGCCGCCGGTTCTCGCTCGAGGATCCAGTGACCGTCGCGACGGCCCTCGAGGACGTCGATTGCGTCCTCAACTGTGCGGGCCCGTTCTCGAACACGGCCGAACCGCTCGTCGAAGGCTGCCTCCGCAGCGGAACCGACTACGTCGACATCACCGGCGAGATCCCCGTCATCGAGTCGATCCACGACCGGGACGAGGAGGCGACGGAGGCCGGCATCACGCTGCTCCCGGCGGCCGCACTCTCGACGATCCCGATGGACTGTCTGGCCGCCCACCTCGCCGACCGGCTGCCGGAGGCGACTCACCTCGCGCTGGGCGTCGACTCGTTTCGCGTGCCCTCGATCGGCACGCTCCGAACGGTCATCGAGGGCGCCGACACCGAGAACGCCGTCCGCCGCGACGGCGACCTCGAGAGCGCGCCGACGGGGTGGAAGACCCGCGAAATCGACTTCGGTCGCGGGGAGCGACCGGCGGTGACGATGCCGATGGGCGACATTTCGACGGCCCACTACACGACCGGAATTCCGAACGTCGAGATGTACGCGGTGATGCCCCAGCCCGCTCGCACCGCGCTGCGGCTGCATCGCTACCTCTCGCCGGTGTTCGAGTCGAAACCGGTGCGCTGGACGCTGAAGCAGTTGGCCGGCGTCCGCGACGGTCCCTCCGAGCGGGCCCGCGAGCGCGGCTCGGCCTACGTCTGGGGCGAAGCACGCACCGAAGACGGCGAGCGCGTCGTCTCCCGTCTACGGACGCCCGATCCGTACGTCGTTACCGTCGACGGCGCGGTGACGGTCGCTGAGCGGGTGCTCGCGGGCGACGCCGACGCCGGGTTCCAGACTCCCGCCGGCGCGTTCGACGCCGACTTCGCCTTCGAACTCGAGGGCGTCGAGGGCTTCTTCGACGAGTCGACGCCCGACGAAACGTCACCGGTGAATCCGCTGCTTCAGTAACACCGACTGCCACGTTTCTCGCCTCGAGAGCATCGGTACACGGCGACACGGCCCACGAGGCCGCCAAGCGAGCCCACGACCGACAGCTCGATCGCGAGCGAGACATCGACCCGAAGCGGCCGCTCGCGTCGCTTCGGGAGTGACGCGTCCGCCCTACAGTTCGAGCGTGTAGACCGCCTCGTCGTAGCACTCGCCGTCGATCTCGACCTCGCCGACGTCGGTTCGTTCGAACCCGAATCCCTCGTAGAACTGCCGGCTGGCGTCGTTGGACGCGAAGTCGAAGGCACGGATCCGCTCGACGTCGTAGACCCGGAGTTGCTCGACCAGTCGCTCGTGGAGATCGGTGCCGACGCCCGCCGCCTGACGGTCGGGGTCGACGTACATCCGGAGGATGTCGGCCGTGTCGCCCTGGACGACCGCGTGAGTGAAGCCGACGATCTCGCCGTCATCGTCGTCGGACTCCGCCTGACTTCCGTCCGCCGCTTCCACGACGAGGACGACCGTCCCCGGCGCCTCGAGCGGCATCGAGTCGTCGGTGTACCAGTTCTCGACGGTTCGGTCGATCGCGTCTTCGTCGAGTTCGTCGTAGGTATCGTGCCAGGTTTTCCGAGCGATCGCTCGGATGTCCGGAAAATCGTCGTCCGCTGCCGGACGAATCCTCATACTCGTACTTACGAGGACGGACGTAAAGTGACTTCGACCGCGAGACCGAATCACGGCGCTGATTCGACGCGAAAAGGGTCAGTTCGGTCGTCCGGGACGGCTCACTCGCGAACGTCGAATCCCCGCTCGCGGAGCAGGTCGGGCACCCGATCCCGGTGGTCGCCCTGCAGTTCGATCCGGCCGTCGTCGACGGTCCCGCCCGTCCCCATCGAACTCTTGAGATCCGACGCGATCGATTTGATCTCGTCCGACTCGAGGTCGAACCCCTCGACGATCGTCACCGGCTTGTCGTATCGACGGCTCTCCGTCCGAATCGACAGCATCTGCTGTGACGTCTCGAGGTCGCCCTGGCTGTCGAGTTCGTCGAGCAAGTCGTCGAGTTCGTCGTCGTTTGACATGCGATAGCATAGGACCGGTACGGGGGATAGCCCTGTCCTTGCTTTCGCAACGGTCGAAAGACGGCGGCCCGACAACGGCGTCGGTCACTCCTCGCGTTCGACCGACTCTTCGAGATCGAACTCGAGGATGTCCCCCTCGCTGACGTCGTGTTCGGTCGTCCATTCGTAGTTGGCCTCGAGCACGTACCGTCCCCGGCCGGGATAGCGCTGATCGTTTCCGTCCTCGTTCGGACCCGGTGCCGGCGCGTGATGGATGTCGGTGATCGACCCGTCCGCGTCGGCGTAGACGATGTCGATGCCGAAGTCCATCTCCCGCATGACGAAGGTGCGCTCCTCGACCGACTCGTAGACGAACAGCATGCCGCGATCCGGCGGCAGTTCCTCGGTGTCGCTGAGGCCGAGATACCGGAGGTCAGACGTGTCGGCGATCGCCGCCGTTACCGTCCCGAGTTCGTCGCCGTCGGCGGTCACAGCCCGAACCTCGGTCGTCTCGTAGTCCTCGTGAACCGTTTCCGCGGCGTTTGCCTCGGTCGCGGTCGAGTCGTTCGCGGTCTCCGACTCGTCGATCGACGGCTCGTTAGTCGGTTCGATCTGTCCCTCGCCGTTCGTCTCCTTCGAGTCGCCCGCGTCGAGACAGCCGGCGACCGCGACCGCGCCGGCGACGCCGAGAAGGCGTCGGCGGCTCACCTCGTTCGTCATACCGGTGGCTCCAACGATGCGGAAGAAGTCACTTGTGCACGGTCGGGTGAATGAACCGCTCGGAGAGCGGTCAACAGTCGAACCAGTGTCGACAGCGAGCACGTTAGAGCCGCGATTTGATCGTCTCCGCCGTCTTCTCGCCGATTCCCTCGACGCTCTCGATGTCGTCGACGCTGGCCTCGCGGACGTTCTCGACGCTACCGAACCGGCCGAGGAGTCGCTTTCTCGTCTCGGGGCCGACGCCGGGGACGTCGTCCAGCACCGTCTTAACCTCGTCGCGGACGGTCTGGTGGTACTGGACGGCGAAGCGATGCGCCTCGTCGCGCACGCGCTGGAGGAGGTGGAGGTGCGGCGCGTCGCTGGGCCACGAGAACGTCCGGTCGGGCGTGACTACGCGCTCTTCGGCCTTCGCCAGCGCGACCGCGGGTACGTCCCAGCCGACGGCGGCCAGCGCGTCGCGGGCCGCCTCGAGTTGCCCCTCGCCGCCGTCGATCAGGAGCAGATCGGGGTCGGGCCGATCGTCGCGGCCCTCGACGGCGCGGCTGGCGCGCCACTCGAGGAGGGCCCGCATGTTGTCGTAGTCGTCATTCTGATCGGTGAGCTTCTTCCGGCGGTAGTCGGCCTTCTCCGCGCTACCGTCGACGAACGTCACGTCGCTGCCGACCGCCGACTTCCCCTGGGCGTGGCTCACGTCGAACCCCTCGACCCGCCGGGCCGCGTCGATCTCGAGGGCGTCGGCGAGCATCCCGCACTCGTCGCGACCGCCGACGTTCCGGCGAGCGTTCTTCAGCGCGAGGTCGACCAGTTTGGCCTCTCGGCCGGCGCCGGGGACGCGGACCGAGACGCCCTCGGCCTCGAGCCACGCCGCGACCTCGTCGTCCCCGTGGCGTTCGGGCAAGAGGAGGGCGTCGGGCAGGTCGCGCTCGGCGTAGTACTGGACGATGAAGGCGGCCAATACTGCGGGGACGCCGCCCTCCTCAGTTCCGGCGCCTTCGGCCGCGGGCGCCTCGAGGGTGTGTCGATCCCGGTCGACCAGTTTCCCGCGCTCGGCGCGCAGGCGAGCGACGGTCGCGTCCTCGCCCTCGATGGCGACCCCGAGGACGTCGACCGCGCGCTCGTCGCCGACCGACTGGACCGCCTCGCCGCCCTCGCCGTGGAACGTCTCGACGGTCTCGAGGCGGTCCCGGAGGTTCGCCGCGCGCTCGAAGTTCTGGTCCTCCGCGGCGGCTTCCATCTCCCGGCGCAGCGGGTCCGCAAGGATGCCCGTCTCGCCCTCGAAGAACCGCTCGACTGCGGTCACGTCCTGCGCGTAGCTCTCGAGGTCGATCTCGCGGGTGCAAGGCGCGGTACAGAGCCCCATCTCGTAGTCCAGACAGGGGCGATCCCGACCGCTGTACTTGTGGTCCGAACAGCCGCGGACGCCGTAGGTCTCCCGCAACGCTTTGACGACGGTCTCGACCTGCCCCTTGTTCGTGAAGGGGCCGAAGACGGTCGGCCCGCTCGCGGCTCCGCCGCTCGCACTCGAGGCGCCTTGCGCCTCGCCGTCCGGGTCGCGCGTGATCTCGATCCGCGGGGCCTCGTGGTCGGTCAGCTGCACCATCGGATAGGACTTGTCGTCCTTGAGCCGGACGTTGTAGCGGGGCTGGTGGCGCTTGATCAGGTTCGCCTCGAGCAACAGCGCCTGCGTCTCGGTGTCGGTGACGGCGATCTCGATCTCGTCGGCGCGGTCGACCATCCGGCGGATCCGCGCCGTCCGCGGATCGGCGTAGGAGCGGACGCGACTCCGGAGATCGACAGCTTTCCCGACGTAGAGGGTGGTTCCCTCGGCCCGGAACTGGTAGACGCCGGGCTCGCGCGGCAGCGACTTCGCTCGTTCGCGGACCCCGTCGGCGTTCATCGACGGGCCTAGGGCGTCAGTGGCTTTCAGCCTGACTCATCGGCCTCGGCGGTCGACGACTCGTTGGTTGATGGGGCGTCACTCGATTGGTCGGCAGTTGACGGCTCGTCGGTCGCGGAGTCGTCGGCCGGCGAGCTTTCGATAGCGTCGCCGTCAGCGGGCGTCGAGTCGGGTCCGATCGCCTCCTCGAGGGCGACCGCCCGCCCGGTCTCGAGGTCGGCGTCGGTGACCGGGAGAAAGATGTCGTCGCCGCCGCTGACCCGAAGGGCGAGTCGCCGGGTGCGCGACCGGGCGTAGCCGGCGAACCAGAGGGCGGCGAGCGCGAGCAGGAGTCCGCCGCCGACGAGGATCGAGAGATCGAACACCGTCAAAATCATCGCGAGCGTCTCGAGGGCGGCGTCGGCGATGCCGGTCGGATCGCCGGTGGCGCCGGCGTAGTCGTCGGCGAGGCCCGCGAGGTCGACCGTCGTGCCGACCAGAAGCAGGCCGAGCCCGAGGAACAGGAAGAGGGCCGCCCAGAGGAGCCGTCCCGGCGCGCTGTCGGTTTCGACGGAGACCCGCGTGACGTTCGGCCGGTCGGCGGACCGGTAGTTCGGCCCGTCCTCGTCGGGCGTGAAGGCCAGCACGCGACGGTTCGTGACGACGACCGTCGCCCGCTCGAGGTCGACGCGGTGCTGTTCGCGCTCGCGCTCGTCCAGCAGCTGGTCGACGTGGTCGCTCCAGGTCCCCTGCATGGAGTCGTACTCTCCGACCTCGAGCGGCAAGTAGCTCGCGGCGTCTGGCACTGCGTGAGATCGTCCGCGCGGTGTCGCCGGACGAGAGACGCGGTACATTCTCGGTCGTCGACGCCCAAGGGCCGGGTATGAGTGAGTCGACGGTTCAGTGCTGGCTCGTCGAGCGCGACTTCGACAGCCGGAACATCGTGACGCTCGTCTACGCGACGCCCGACGGATCGCGGTATCAACAGCGGGAGCGGTCGGGGCAGTCGCTGCAAACCGGCGCCGAAGTCACCGCAGCGGTCGACGTCCCCGAGGACGAACTCGAGCCGGTTGACGACGAGGAGACCAGAAAGCGGTACGCCACAGAGGCCGAACGAACCGCCGAGCAGTACGGCCCCGACGAGCCGATCTAGGCCGTTTTTTCCCCTCGTCGACCCGGAATATTATCGCGGGGGAGTAACAACTCTTATCGGACGCGGGTGAGACCACACAGCTATGCCAGCTATTACAGTCGATAGCCTGACCAAGTCCTACGGTCAGACCCTCGCGCTCGAGGACCTCTCGTTTCAGGTCGAAGAGGGCGAGGTATTCGGCTTCCTCGGTCCGAACGGAGCCGGCAAGTCGACGACGATCAACGTCATCCTCGACTTCATCCGGCCGACCGCCGGACGGGTCGAGGTTCTGGGAATGGACGCCCAGGCCAACAGCCGCGAGATCCGCTCGCGGACCGGCGTCCTCCCGGAGGGCGTCGAGACCTACGACCGCCTGACGGCCCGCCAGCACCTGGAGTTCGCCATCGACTCGAAGGGGTCCGACGACGATCCCGAAACCCTCCTCGAGCGCGTCGACCTCGCCGACGCCATCGACAAGAAGGCCGGCGGCTTCTCGAAGGGGATGTCACAGCGACTCATGCTGGCGATGGCCCTCGTGGGCCAGCCGGACCTCCTCATTCTGGACGAGCCCTCGACGGGGCTCGACCCCAACGGCGCCCGCGAGATGCGCCAGATCGTCCGCGAGGAGAACGAACGCGGCGCGACCGTCTTCTTCTCGAGTCACATCATGGAGCAGGTCGAGGCGGTCTGCGACCGCGTCGGCATCCTCCGCGACGGCGAGATGGTCGCCGTCGACACCGTCGAGGGGCTGCGCGACTCCGTCGGCGGCGCGACGACGCTGCGGGTCACCGTCGACCGTATCGACGACGACACGCTGCAGGTCATCCGCTCGCTGCCGGACGTCTCCGACGCTACCGTCGAGGACCGGAATCCGCCGGTGCTCGTCGCCCAGGTCGAGGGCTCGAAGACGGCCGTCCTCGGCGAACTCGAGGACCGCGGTATCGAGGTCAAAGACTTCACGACCCGCGAGGCCTCGCTCGAGGACGTCTTCCAGTCGTACACGACCGGGACCGGTTCGGAGGTGCACGCGCGATGAGCACTGAGACCGCATCCGGATCGCAGTCTGGTTCGACCTCGAGTTCCGTGAACCTCGAGAGCGTCCGCGCCGTCGCGAAGAAGGACTTCCAGGACGCCGTCCGTTCGTGGATGTTCTGGGGACTGAGCATCTTCTTCTTCCTGCTGCTGGTCGGTGTCACGGGCGCGCTCTCGTACTTCGGCGCGGACGTATCGCCGACGCAGGCGGAGACGACCGGAGCGCTCGTTTCGCTGGTCAGCGAGATCTCGAGGCTCATCATCCCGCTGATCGCGCTGGTGCTAGGCTGGAAGTCCATCGCCGGCGAGCGGGAGAGCGGGAGCATCAAGGTGCTACTCTCGCTGCCCCACTCGCGAAAGGACGTGCTGCTGGGCAAACTGCTCGGCCGCTCGGCCGTACTGTCGCTATCGTTGGTCGTCGGGTTCGTCCTCGCGGCCGTTGTCGTCGCCGCGATACTCGGTAGTTTCGACCCCGTCGACTACTTCAGCCTCCTCGTAATGACGATCATCTACGGCGTCGCCTACACGAGCATCGCCGTCGCGCTGTCGTCGATAACTCGGTCGACGACCATCGCCGGGGCCGCGATGGTCAGCGTCTTTCTCACGTTTTACATCGTCTGGAACGCGCTCCAGACCGTCTTCCAGATCCTGATGCGGCGCGGGACCATCGAGGGCGTCAGCTTCACGAGGGAGATCCCCACTCAGAACGGGGTTCAGGAGATGCCCGGCGAACGACTGCCCGACTGGGCGCTGTTCATCGATACCATCGATCCCGGAACCGCCTTCCAGAACGCGATTACGGTGCTCAGTTCGGCCGGCGGCGAACTCGGTACCGCCTATCCCGAGTACTATTTCTCGGGCGGCGTGCCGTTCTACCTCGAGAACTGGTTCTCCTTTATCATCCTGCTGGGCTGGATCGTCGTCCCGATCGCGATCGCGCTCTGGCGGTTCGATCGCGTCGACCTGTGAACTGATCACGACCGACTCTCTCCTGCGGTTCACGCTCGAGCCACCTCCAAATCCGATCGCCAGCGATGACACTCCGCCGGTCGTGGCAATCGATTTAGGTTTCGGCCGGTCGTACGTGACGCCGTGACCGACTGCATCTTCTACGGCGGCAAGGGCGGCGTCGGCAAGACGACCTGCGCGGCGGCGACCGCCGTCCGACTGGCCGACGCCGGCCGGGAGACGCTGGTCGTCTCGACCGATCCGGCCCACTCGCTGTCGGACTCCTTCGAGGTCGATCTGGGGGCTGATCCCCGCGAACTCGATCTCGAGGACGTGGGCAGCGAGCGTAGCGGCGACACCGGCGGCGATGGCGACGGCGGCCTCTGGGCCGTCGAGATCGACCCCGACACGCAGAAGGAGCGCTACGAGAAACTGGCGCGGGCGCTGGCGAAGGACCTCCGAAGCGCCGGCATTCGGCTGGACGACGAGGAGGTCAGGCGGTTGTTCGCCTCGGGCGCACCGGCCGGTAGCGACGAGATTGCGGCGCTGGACCTGCTCGTCGAGTACGTCGACGAAGGCGAGTGGGACGTCGTCGTCTTCGACACCGCGCCGACGGGCCACACCCTCCGACTGTTCGACATGCCCGAGGTGATGGGGCTGGCCCTCGAGACGGCCCAGTCGCTGCGCGGCCAGGCTAAGCGGATCGGCAACGCCGCGCGGACGGCCGTCCTCGGCCCGATGTCGATGATGGGCAGCAGCAAGGAGGACGAGGCGGAGAGCCTCGAGGCGTTTCGCGCCCGCCTCGAGCGCGCCCGCGACCTGCTGACCGATCCCGAGCGAACGGAGTTTCGGGTCGTTCTCCTGCCCGAGGGGATGGCCATCGCCGAATCCGAACGACTCGTCGAGACGCTACGGGAGGCCGACGTTCGGGTCGATCGCCTCGTTGTGAATCGGGTCTTCGAAGACCCCGAAGACGACTGCTCGCGGTGTCAGTCGCGCCACGAGCGGCATACGGAGCGCGTGGCGGAGATTCGCGAGACGTTTCCCGACCTCGAGGTCGTGACGCTCCCTGAACGAGAAGGAGAGGTGCAGGGCCTCGAGGCGGTGGCAGAGATCGCGGAGCGGTTGCCTGCCGAGGCGTGAGCCGATCATCGCGGTCGCGAGGCGACGCGACTGTGGCCGCCGTACTGAGCCGCCGGGTCGCAGCCGCTCACTCGAGGTCGATTCCGTACCCCGCCAGTAACTCCCGGAACTCGTCCTCGTCGATAATCGGCACGTCGTTGGCCGCCGCGTCGTCGCGTTTCGTCTGGCCCGGGTTCTCGCCGACAACGAGGTAGTCCGTGTTCCCCGAGACGCTACCCGTCGCGTTGGCACCGTGGGCCTCGACGGCTTCTTGCGCTTCTCCGCGCGTCATCCCCTCGAGCGAGCCCGTGAAGACGAACGTCAGTCCCTCGAGTTCGTCGCCGCCGGTCTCGAGGTCCGACTCCTGGGGCGAGACGTGCTCGAGTAAGTCGTCGACCGCCGCAGCGTTGGCCTCGCTGGTGAAGAACTCGTGGAGCTGTTCGGCAACGGTTTCGCCGACGTCCGGCACGTCCTCGAGGCGTTCGGGCTCGTCCTCGGCGGCCTCGCGGAACGCCTCGAACGTGCCGAACTCGCGGGCGAGTTCGCGGGCCGTCGTCGGTCCGACGTGGGGGATCCCCAGCGCGGAGAGGAACTCCGCCAACGGGGGTTCGCGGCTGGCTTCGATCTCGGCGAGCACGTTCTCGGCGCTCGTCTCGCCCCAGCCCTCGAGGTCGGTCAGGTCCTCGCGGTCGAGTTCGTAGAGGTCCGCGACGGACTCGAGCAAGCCGGCGTCGACCAGCTGGCGGACGCTTTTCTCGCCGAGCCCCTCGAGGTCGAGGCCGTCGTCGCCGGCGTAGTACTCGATCGATCGCCGGAGCTGGGCGTCGCAGGCCAGCCCGCCGGTACAGAAGGCCATCGGGCCGTCGCGTTCGACGGCGCTGTCGCAGACGGGGCAGCGGTCGGGGAGGTCGTAATGACCCTCGCTGTCCTTCTCGACGACCTCCTCGACGTAGGGGATGACGTCGCCGGCCCGCTGGACGCGGACCGTGTCGCCGACGTTCACATTCTTCTCCTCGATCTCGTCGGGGTTGTGCAGGCTCGCTCTGGAGACCGTCACGCCGCCGACGTCGACCGGCTCTAGGAGGGCGACCGGCGTCAGCCGACCCGTGCGACCGACCTGAACAGCCACGTCGACGATCGGCGTCACCTCCGCGCGGGCGGGGAACTTGTAGGCGAAGGCGTAGCGATCGTGACGGGCCGTCCGTCCCAGTTCCTCGCGAGACTCGCGGTCGTCGACCTTGATCACGGTGCCGTCGATCTCGTAGTTCAGGTCGTCGCGGGCCTCGAGCATCCGATCGCGGTAGGCGATCGCCTCGTCGATGTCGTCCGCCAGTTCGACGTGGTCGGTGACCCGGAGTCCCCAGTCGGGAAAGCGCTCGAGTTCGGCGCTGTGGGAGTCCTCGAGGTCGCTGGCCTCGAGCACGTCGAAGAAGAACACCTCGAGAGGGCGGTCAGCGACGATCGAGGGGTCGAGCTGGCGGATCGTTCCCGCGGTGGCGTTCCGGGGATTCGCGAAGGGCTCCTCGCCGCGCTCGATGCGCTCGCGGTTGTGGGCCTGAAAGGCGTCTTTGGGCATGTAGACCTCGCCCCGCACGGCGAGGAACTCGGGGTAGTCGCCGTGGAGCTTCTGTGGAACGGAGCCGATCGTGCGCGCGTTGCGCGTCACGTCGTCGCCCTCGCGACCGTCCCCGCGGGTCGCCGCGCGCTCGAGGCGGCCGTCCTCGTAGACGAACTCCATCGAGACGCCGTCGAACTTGGGTTCACAGACGTAGTCGACGTCACCGACCTCTCGTTGTACTCGATCCGCGAACTCCCGGACGTCCGCCTCCTCGCCGCTCTGGTCGATCGAGAGCATCGGCGCGACGTGCTCGACCGTCTCGAACTCCTCGAGCGGTTCGCCGCCGACGCTTCGCGTGGGGCTGTCGGGATGTTCGAGGCCGAAGGCGTCCTCGAGGTCCCGAAGGCGGGCGAACAAGGCGTCGTAGGTCCGGTCGGCGATGACGGGATCGCTCTCGACGTAGTACCGGCGGTCGTGTTCGCGAATAGCCTCCCGGAGCAGTTCGACCTGTTCGCGGGCCTCGTCCTCCGAGAGCTCCCCGACCGGCGCGAAGTCGGTCGGCGGATCCCGGAGATAGGGGTTTTCCGCATCCTCGTCGGCGACAGACATTGCTCGTGGGTTGCCGCTCGCACCCGTTAACGTTACTGACTGGCTCTCGAATACGGAAGCTCCGCTCGAGACGCGACCGGCACATCCGAATCGGTCACTTCCACGGATTCTCGACCAGTTCGGTGTGGACGTTCGCGCCGACGGCGAGCCGGCAGTCGGTCCGCGGCGAGGCGATACACAGCAGGACGTAGCCCGCGGTACGGTGGCGGTCCTTCAGCGCTCGAGGCGAGCGACGGTACGAGAACGCGCCGTCGACGTCGACGGTGCGTTCGTCGTCGGCGGCCGTCGGCTCCGCTCCGTCGGCCTCGAGCAGCCGCCCCGTACAGGTCCCACAGGCGCCGGTGCGACAGCCGAAGGGAAGGGCGATACCGGAGCGCTCGGCGGCCTCGAGGACCGTCTCGTCCTCGTCGACCGCGATGGTCCGCGTCTCGCGGTCGGCGTCGGGCCACTCGAGCGTTACGTCGTGGCGCTGGCTCACCATTCGGTCACTGCCAGACGTCGCTCGTGCAGTCGCCGTCGGGCCAGCGGATCTCGTGAGCGCGGGCTGGACCCTCAGGACACTCGCCCCAGTCCACGAGGAAGTCCTCGTCGAGTTCCATCGTTCCTTTCCGAGGATCGACGTCGGCCTTCAGCATCACCGAGCCGCGCTCGCCCTCCTCGGGGTAGAACTGCTCGTCCCACGAGGAGAACAGCGAGGTGGTCCAGTAGAGCCGTTCGCCATCCAGCGAGAGCTGAATCATCTGGGGGCCCGCGGACAGTTCGCGGTTCTGGACCTCCTGCACCTCGCCGAAGGTTCCCCCGACCGACAGCGAGTCGGCCCGCCGCGGGTTCGACGGGTCCGAGATATCGTACATCCAGACCTCGCCGTGGAGCCAGTTCGAGCCGAACAGGTAGCGGTCGTCCATCGAGATCAGGATATCCGTCGGGAGCGCGGGGACGGGCATGTCCCAGTCGTCGTGCTCCCGGCTCTCGAAGTCGATGACCTTCTCGGCGCGGTACTCGCCGGACTCACCGTCGCGCCAGAAGTGGAAGATATTCGACGAGAGCGCGGCCCCGACGAACCCGTGGGTCGACTCGGGGGTGTGGAGGAAGCGCACCTCGAGCGGGATCAACCCCTCCTCGCCGAGGTCGATGGTCTGCTCGACGGTGCCGGCCTCCCAGTCCCAGAAATGGAGGCGCTGGCCGTAGTTCCCGGCCTCGACGTCCTCAAGGTCGAAGCCCGGGTAGTACGTTTTGGGGGCAGCCCACTCGCTCGAGACCATCACGTTCTGCCGGGGCTGGTACCAGTAGTCGTAGTTCATCTCGATCTCGCCCGGCGGCTCCCACCGGCCCTCGATCTCGAAGTCGTCGTTCAGCTCGAGGAAGCCGCCCGGTAACTCGCCGTCGGCGTCGCCGAGCATGCTGATCAGGATCTCGCCGTCCGGGATGCAGTGGACGGTGTGCGGTGCCGAGAGGTCGTATTCGAAGACCTCCTCGGGTTCGATCACCGTCTCGAGTTCGGGGTTGCGCCGATCCTTCGCGTCGATCACGTGGATCCGCGAGGAGCGCTGGCCGGGGACGATCAGGTGGCGGCGCTCGAGGCCCTCCATGTGACACGACGACGAGCAGGCGTTCCACCCGAAGTGGTGGAGTTCGTCGCCGCGGTTGGGCAGTTCGATGCGGTCGACGATCTCGCAGTAGGTGTCGGAGTCGGGATCGAGGTCGACGACCGAGACGAAGTCCGGCGCGTCGACGTCCGTGCCGACGTAGAGGCTCATCACGTAGGCCAGTTCCTCTCGCTCGCCCTCCTCGATGGCGGCCTGCGGCGTCGCGTAGCCGGGGCCCTCGTGGTGGTGGTCGTGCTCGTGGTCCGGTTCGACGTCACTGGGTTCGTTAACATCACTCATAGACTGTCCGACCACGAGCACGGAGATAAATCTGGTCGGGGAAAACGGAGGGCGCGACGAGAGCGAGGGTTACGCCCAGGGACTGTCGCCGACTTCGGCGCGCACTCGCGGTCCGACCTCGATCCGACAGTCCGACTGCGGGTGCGCGACACAGAGCAGGACGTAGCCGTCCGCCTGCTCCTGGTCGGTCAGCGCCGCCGGCGACCGCCGATACGTGAACACGTCGGCGGGATCGGGCGGCTGCTCCGATCCACCCTCGGCCGACTCGGCATCCTCGCCCTCGAGGGCGAGCAATCGGCCGACGCAGGTGATACAGGTCCCCTTTCGGCAGTCGTAGGGCAGCCGGGCGCCGGCCCGCTGGGCCGCGTCGAGGACCGATTCGTTCTCGGCGACCGCGACCGTCTGCGTCGAGCCGTCGGCCCACTCGAGGGTCACGTCGTGGCTCGTCATCGTCCCCGTTCCGTCGGTATCCGGTTTGCGTGCAGTTCGTCCATGGCCGACGGTACGACGGGCGACGGGAAAAAGTCCGCGCGTGGGTGCGCTCGACCGCACTCGAGTCGTTGTCAGTACCGCCCGCGGTTCAAGTCGTTGTCAGTACCGCCCGCGGTTCGAGTCGCCGTCAGTACCGTCCGGTGATCCGGCTTCGAGAAGGAAGGCCAGGACAACGACGACGCTATTCGACGGGGGGCGTCGGCGCGTCGGCTTCCGGCGGCGATTCTCGTTCGGGATCGTCCTTGTAGAAGATCCGCCAGCCGGTCGCGCCCATCAGGACTAGTATCAGCGGCGAGAGGATTCCGAAGAAGTAGTACGGGGCGTACTCGATCACCGGCACGCCGAGCGCCGAGGCCATGAAGACCCCGCCGGATCCCCAGGGCACGAACGCCGACGTCGTCGTCCCGGACGCCTCGACCGCCCGCGAGAGGTTCCGGCTCTCGAGGTCGTATTCGTCGTACAGGTTCTGCAGCGTCATCCCGGGAACGACGATCGCCATGTACTGTTCCGCGGCGAGGAAGTTCATCGCGATCGTTCCCGCGGCCGTGCCGGCCGTCAGGCCCGCGACGCTGCTGACGGCCCGTCCGATGTGGTAGGCGATCGCCGCCAGCACGCCGGTTTCCTGCAAAATTCCGCCCAGCGCCAGCGCGGCCACGACGATCGAGACGACCCACACGGAGCCCTCGAGGCCGCCGCTCGCGAGCAGTTCGTCCGTGAGGTCGACGCCCGTTTCGGGGCCGGTCCCGAAGTGGACGGTCTCCCAGGCGGCGGCGAAGCCGACGCCCTGCACCGTGGTGCTGACCGCGACGCCGGCGAAGATCCCGGCGCCGAGCGACGGCAGCGCGGGGAAGCCGTAGAACGCGAGCGCGAACGTGATGACCAACGGGATGAACGTCAGCGGCGAGATCGCGTAACTGCTCTCGAGGCCGCCCTGGATCTCGGCGATCCGATCGACGGGGATCGTCCCGCTCGCGCTCAGGCCCAGCACGACGAACAGGAGCAGCGAGATCGCGAACGAGATCGCGGTGCCGGGACGCATCGCCCGGATGTGGTCCATCAGTTCCGTGTTCGTCACCGCGGCGGCGAGGTTCGTGGTGTCCGAGAGCGGCGAGTTCTTGTCGCCGGTGTAGGCGCCCGAGAGGACGGCGCCGGCCGTCATCGCCTCCGGAATCCCGAGCCCGGAGCCGATCCCGATCATCGCGACGCCGAGCGTCCCGGCCGTCGTCCACGAGGAACCGATCGCGAAGGCGACGACCGCCGAGAGGACGACGGTAAAGGGGAGGAAGATCCCCGGTGACAGGAACTCGAGCCCGTAGTACATGAGCGTCGGGATCGTCCCGGAATCGATCCACGCCGAGATGAGCATGTAGATGACGAACAAGATGAGGATGGCTTGGAGACCGGTCAGAATACTGCGACCGATCCCGTCGTAGAGGTCGCTCCAGGCGTAGCTGAAGTAGTACCGGCCGAACAGTCCCGCGAAGGCGATCCCCCACAACAGCGGCATCTGCGGATCCATCTCGAGATAGATCATCCCGACCGAGAGGAACAGGATCATTCCCGCGATCGGGACGAGCGCTTCCCCCAAGGACGGCCGCTTATCCTCGGGGATTTCGTCGTAGGTCTTCGGTGTGAAGTCCAGTGCCATGAGCAGGTCGCACGCGTTTTTTCTACAGCGAATATAAATAGATCGCCATTCCCCGTTCGCTGTTGCGCCCGACTTCGCGGCGACCGGAACGGGCCGGCGACCAGACCCAGTACTTTACCCGTCGGAGCGCCTACGACCGAGTAGATGGGAGAGGGAACGGAATACGGGCTGGTCGACCTCGAGGAGGTCGAGACGCCGGGCGACGAGTGGGAAGAGATCGACGTCTCGGACACCGAGGCCGACCGGATCGCTCGCAAGCGCGACCGGGAGTTCGAGCAGTTCGAGGAGCGCATCAAGGACGCCGACCAGTTCAAGGTCGAGCAGTCGGTGTTCGACGACGCGACCCTCGCTGCGCTGTACAAACTCGTCCAGGACGGCTACGTCGAGGCCTTCGGCGGGCCGCTGTCGACGGGCAAGGAGGCCAACGTCTATCACGCGCTGGGCGACGAGCGCGAGGTCGCGGTCAAGATCTACCGGATCAACGCCTCGAACTTCCGGCAGATGCGCGACTACCTCGAGGGCGACCCGCGCTTCGAGGGGCTGGGCGGCAAGAAGAAAGACGTCGTCCTCGCGTGGACCAAGAAGGAACTGGCGAATCTAGAGCGGGCGAAGGCGGCCGGCGTCCGCGTCCCGGAGCCGATCGCCACCGAGCGCAACGTGTTGGTCATGGAGTACATCGGCACCGACGACGGCCGCGCGAAACGCCTCGGCGAGGTCCACATCGAGAACCCCCAGACCGCCTACGAGGTCATGCGCGAGTATATGCGCCGCCTCTATTCGGCGGGGCTGATCCACGGCGACCTCAGCGAGTACAACGTCGTCTTCGACCAGGACGAGGGCCAGCTCGTCTTCATCGACCTCGGCCAGGCCGTCACGGTCCACCACCCCAATAGCCGGGAGTTCTTAGAGCGAGACTGCCGGAACGTCGCCGGATTCTTCTCGCGACAGGGGATGGACGTCACCGAAGACGAGTTGCTCGAGTTCGTCACGAGTCCGGAGCCGGATCCATCGCGAGACTGATACGGTCTGCTGTAACGATTTACCGGCGCAACCGCGACCCGTCCTGCGGTTGCGCCGGAAATGACTTGCACCAGACCGTATGAGCTGCCGGCCCCGAAACGCTCTTTATCAGTGCGCCAATACGATACGTCGATGACGACCGCTCTCGAGTGGCAGTGACGCTGGCAGACCCCCTCGAGAGCGGACAGTCCCGTCGCTGCGGGCGACGCGGCCTAACCCGGCGGCCGCGGCGGCGGGCGCTCCCTTCGCTCTGTTTCTCGAATCGCGTTCCGACCGTCGCAGTCGCAGCTACGAATCCAATGCCAGCACCATCCGACATACCGAACGGCACCGACAGCGAGACGAACGCCGCATCCCCCGCTGAGGAGGCCGCGGCCGCCGACGAGTTCACCGTCACGCCCTACGCCGTCGACGGCGAGATCGACTACGAGAAACTGCTCGAGCGCTTCGGCGCGGATCCGCTCACCGACGAGCAGATCGAACGCTTCCCCGACCACCCGCTGCTCAGACGGCGGACGTTCTACGCGGGCCGGGACGTCGACGACTACCTCGAGGCCGCCGCGGCCGGCGATCCGCACGCGATCGTCACCGGTCGCGGCCCCTCGGGACCGATGCATCTGGGCCACGTCCTCCCGCTGTACCTCGCGAAGCGGTTCCAGCGGGAGACCGGCGCGACGGTGTACGTCCCGCTCTCCGACGACGAGAAGTTCCTCGCGAAGGACCAGTCGTTCGAATCGATCGGCGAGCACACCCGCGAGAACCTGCGCGATATCCTCGCCGTCGGCTTCGATCCCGACCGGACGCGGATCGTCGTCGACACCGCCGACGCGGACGTGATCTATCCGATCGCCGTTCGTCTCGCGAAACACCTCACACCGGCGACCGTCGAGGCCGTCTACGGCGAGCAGGACACCGTTGGCCTGCAGTTCTATCCCGCCGTGCAGGCGACCCACCTCCTGTTGCCACAACTCGTCGCGGGCCGACAACCGACGCAGGTCCCGATCGCCGTCGATCAGGACCCCCACGTCCGCGTCTGTCGCGACGTCGCCGCGAAGGAGGCGCTGCCGGTCGACAAACCGGGCGCGCTGCTCGGGCGGTTCCTTCCGAGCCTCGAGGGACCCGGCAAAATGAGTTCCTCCGGCGACGCGCCGTCGATCGAACTCACGGACGACCCCGAGAGCGTTGCCGAGACGGTCCGGACCCACGCCTACACCGGCGGCCGAGCGACCCTCGCGGAACACCGCGAGCGGGGCGGCGATCCAAGCGTCGACGTCCCCTTCCAGTACCTGCGATTCTTCTTCGAACCGGACGACGAGCGACTCGAGCGCATCGCGGCTGATTATCGGTCGGGTGACCTGCTCAGCGGCGAACTGAAGGAGCTCGCGATCGACCGAATCACCGACTTCCTCGCCGACCACCAGCGGCGGCGCGGGGAGCTGGGCTCGCTCGAGACCGAACTCGAGCCCTACCGGCTGACCGCGGGAGAGCGGCGACGAGCGCTCGAGCGGGCCGGCGTGCCGACGGGGCTCGAGGCGTAAGTCCGCTCGAGTCGTCTACTCTGCCGACGCGCGTCGCTCCCGAACGCATTAGTGGCTCCCCCTCGCGCGATTCCATATGAACATCGGGATCGTTGCCGACACCCACGACAACGTCGAGGCTATCGAGCGAGCGACCGAGATCTTCGCCGATGAAGGCGTCGAGATCGTGATCCACTGCGGCGACTTCGTCGCGCCGCTGATGGTCGACTACTTCGACGAGTTCGAACTCCACGGCGTCCTCGGGAACAACGACGGCGACGTCGCCAACCTGCAGGCCGCGTTCGACGCGCTGGGCGGCGAGAGCGAACTCCACGGCCGCTTTGCGAGCCTCGAGTTCGACGGGCTCTCGTTCGCGGTGCTCCACGGCGAGCATCTCGAGGAGGTCGAGGCGATCGCGGCCGGCGAGATGTTCGATTTCGTCTGTTACGGCCATCACCACGAGCACGAGCTGTCCGAAGAGGGCCGGACGACGGTGCTCAACCCCGGCGCACACGTGCTGGCGAGCGAGAAGGACCGTACGGTCGCCATCGTCGACACCCGCTCGGAATCGATTCGGTTCCGGTCGGTCGACGAGTGACTCCGGTCGCCGCGCGAGCAGTACCGCAATTCCTCGAGCGCGGCGTTTCGATTCGGCTTCGCTCGAGTTCCAACCTGATTCGAGAACGGGATCGGAGTATTATCAACCTGGTATACTATAATTAGTTCGGCTAAATTGCTGAATTAGCACTCCAGTCACCGAATCGCCGTAATTGGCCGAAAAAGTATTATTGATCTATGACCTTTCTCCGGCCATGTCGGTAATAAGGACTAGCAATGACCGGTGAACCACCCATCGATGGCGTCGGGAGTGGACCGTACCTCGACGAGTTCTTCGCTGCCCTCGCGAACTATCGGCGTCGATGCGTGCTACATTATCTGCGAGCGGAAGGGCGTGCATCGCTCGGCGGCATCGCTCGGCAGATCGCGGCCTGGGAGCGCGCGTATCGATCCGATATCGGTTCCGCGGAACTGCTCGACCGAATCGAGATCGAGCTGTTTCACATACATCTGCCGCGATTACGCGAAGTGAGTCTCGTCGGGTACGACCGACAGACGTCGCTCGTCATCTATCGCGATCCGCCCGACATCGTCAAAGCGATCCTCGACCTCTGTACTAGCAGAGACATTCCGAGCTGACGACACCTCCGAGTGCGAATCGGGGTCGATAAGTCCCTCCGGAACCGCTCGAGTGCGACTCACATGAACATTCGATCCTCCGGAAAGTTCTGGCTCCCGGGGTCCTCTCGGGCCTCCAGCGCCGCCATGCGATCCGCGAGTTCGGCGTAGTACCGCTGTAGCTCCGCGGCGCGTTCGCGGAGCTGGTCGTCGTCGATATCGAGGTCGTAGACGGTTCCCAGGAGGTCCAGATACCGCAGCGCCGCCTCGAGGTCCGGTCCGGGCGGATGCGTCGGTGTAACGTACGTGCCGAGGGGCGGGGCCTCTCCGTCGAGACTGCGGGCCGTCAGTTCGCCGGCGACGCCGTCGAGCACGCCGCCGCTGGCGGGCGACACGGTCGGTCCGTCGAGTCGTCGGTCCCTGTACGTCGGCGTGGCGACGTAGAAGACGTCGTGCTCTTCCGGGCCGTGCGGGTACGGAATCCCGTGAAAGACGGCTAACTCATCGATTTCGGTCGAATCGATCCACTCCAGTATCCCGTCGGCGAACGCGTCGGCCGCCCACACCGGAACGAACAGTTCACTGAGCAACGCGCAGTACTCGGTCCGCGGCGACGCGTACACGCGCATCGGATGTCGCGGGACGCCGTCCTCGACCGGCGTGATGTCGGGCAGCCCGCGGGCCCGAACGTGACCGACCTGCTCGAACTCGAGGTGGGTGATGAGGTAATCGACGGCCGTGAGTCCCGCCAGTCCCACGTTCGAGAGGCCAACGAGCAGGGGTCCCTCGAGCGGTTCGTCGCTCTCAACGACGACGTCGTACGCTGGATCGGAAGCCATGGGCGTCCTACGCGAGAGCGGTCCTTCAACATCGTACCTCCATCTTCCGGCGGTGCAGACGCGCGGTCGAAGCGACGCACCGATCGCGGGAGCCGACGACGGCGCTCGAGGCCGATCACCCTCCTACCGCGGCCGTCAGGATAGGTGACTCGTCCCGTTCGGGGTCGCTCCCCGCAGACCCTGAACGCTCGGACCAAGGTCTTAACCTCACCCAGCCAGTATCGGACAGTATGCAACACGTGAAGATTCCGCAGGACCGCATCGGCGTCCTCATCGGCGAGGGCGGCGAGACGATGCGCGAGATCGAAGCGGAAGCGGAAGTGCGACTCGACATCGATTCGGAGAACGGCTCCGTCGCCGTCGAGACCGTCGGCGATCCCGTTCTCGGGCTCAAAGGCCCCGAGATCGTCCGCGCCGTCGGCCGCGGCTTCGCCCCCGAGGCGGCGCTGCGCCTGCTCGAGGACGACATGATGCTGTTCGACGTCGTCGACATCGACGCTGCCGCTCGCAACAAGAACGACATGAAACGCAAGAAGGGCCGACTCATCGGCGAGGGCGGCCGGACGCGGGAACTCATGGAGGAACTGACCGGCGCCGACGTCGTCATCTACGGCTCGACGCTCGGTATCATCGGGACGCCCGAACAGGTCGACGTCGTCCGCAGCGCCGCCGAGATGCTCTTGGACGGGGCCCCCCACGGGGCGGTCTACTCCTTCCTCGAGGAGAAACACAACGAAATGAAACACCAGGGGATGGAGTACCACCGGTTCCCGGGCGGCCAGTCATAACCTCGCGGTCTCAGTTTCGTCAATCGCTCTCGACGGACGATCTCTTTCGCCACTGAGTAGAACGGAGTGAGCCTCTGTCGCGAGTCACATGTGTTTCGCGAGGTTCTCCGGCAGATCGACCTCCTCGCGGTCGCACATGTTCTCGAGGCGACGGGCGATGAGGAACGCGGCCACGTCGCCGGCCGTCACCACGTACGCGCCGACGAGGTCGCCGAGGACCGCCCGTCCGTCGCGCTCGACGGCGACGACGGTTCCGTCATCGTCGACGACGAGTCCGTCGACCGAGTCGGCACACTCGATCGCGTCCTCCGGGCCCAGAATGTCCGTCTCCCGGTCGATCGCGGCCTGGATCAGTGCGGTGTAGCCGGGGGATTCGGTCGTCATTGACATGCGTGAGGCGCGCTCGTCCGTCGCGTCGGAGCGGGATTACAGTGGCTCATTGGTGATAATCTCGATGGCGATGCTCTGGTGGTGGACGTCTTGGCGCATGAGCGACCGCGGATCGTCGTTCCACAGCGGATTCGGCGTCGCGATTTCCCCGTAGCTGTAGAATCCGGCAACGGGAACGTCCGGGCCGACGCGCTCCCTGACGATGTCGAGTTCGGCGTTTCGCGTCTCCTCGTTCGACAGGTGAAACCACCGGCAGTTGCAGTCGAACACCAGTACGGCCGCGATATCCTCCGGCCCGCCGGCAGCCGTCAGCGCTCGATCGATTGCGGTCTCGACACCGTCGAGGACCGCGTCGGCCGACGTATCCATAACCGTCAGTTTCTGGCCGTCCTCGAGCGGTTTCTCGCCGACGATCATCGACCCCGTTTCCTCGTCGACGTCGGCGATCATCGCGATATGGCTCTCCTCGCCGTCGTCGTCCGTGCCGAGCGGATGGGTCATCAGGAAGTGCTCCTGGGTCACCCGGTCGCCGTAGCGGTCGCGGTAGGCCTCCAGTGCGGGTTTGCCGTCGAGTTCGTAGAGGCGGTTGTCCTCGGCGCTCGTCACGGTGAACGTGTGGTCGGTCTCGCGCAGGCCGTTGGCGACGCCGATGCCGGTCTTGACGTCGACGTCCATCGCGGCGACGGTCATCGAGTCCTCGACCGGTTCGCCGTCCCGGTAGACCCACGTCGTGTCGAGTTTCCAGTCGTCCCCGGCGAACCCGCCGGAGACGTGCGCCCAGCCCAGCGCGTCCTGGACGCCGATCAGCGCCCACTCCTTGCTGCCGGTCAGACCGGGCCCGAACGCGTTCACGAGCAGTTTCGGGTACCACCGCCGGCGGCCCGACTCGGACGCCGAAACGGACGTCGGGACTGGACCGTCGCCGAGGTCGTCGACGGCCGCCGAGGCCGCTTCCATCCCCGCCTCTCTCGAGAACTCGGCGAACTCCGGTGCGGACCCGACGCCGGGACGAATGCCGTCGCCCGCGAGCGCGAGCACGACGACGCTTTCGGTGTGCGACTGCGCGCGGGCGATTTCGCCGGCCGTCGAACAGCCGACGACAGGACAGTCGAGTCCGTCTTCGATACCGCCAAGCAACGCGGTCTGATCGTACTCGCTCGAGCCGAACGCGTACGCGATCCGTTCCTCGCCGCCGAGGTCGTCTCGTGCGGCGCGGGCTGCGCGTCGGCCGGCCGCCGTCGGGTCGTCGTCGGTCGCGTGGCCGACTCCGGCGAGAATCTCGCTCATCGATACTAGTCGCAAGGATGGAAGCACACTCACATAAACGTACTGTCCGTCACGGCGGCCGAGGCGTCTCCTTCGCCCCGAACCGACGACGGGGCGACGAGCCGGCTGAAATTCCAACGCGACCAGCCGCGAAATCCCGCCACCACCCCCACAATGACTATGCCGGTTCGTTACTATCTGCAATGCAATGTCCGATCTCGATCCGCTGTCGGACAGCGACGCCGTCGAGGCCGTGCTGGCCGACGCGTCGCCGGCGACGCGCGACGGGTTGCTTGTGGCGCTGGCGTCGCAACGAGGTCGTTCGACGGCGGAGATCGCCGCGCTGACCGGACTCTCGAGCGACGCCGTCGAGCAGTGGATCGAAGCGCTCGACGTCGAGGCTCCGCCGGCGGAGACGGATGGTACTGACGACGGTAGCGACGATGAATTCGATCGGTCCCGATGCGAGGTCGTCGACGCCGCCGTCCGATCGTTCGTCAAGTCGGAAACGACCGACGGGATCGCGGAGCCGGTGACCGACGCCGCGGACGAGTTCTTCGGGACGACCGCGGTCGTCGTCTACCGATACGACGGCCTCCGATCGGAACTCGTCCCCGAGGTCGTCACGCCCGCGGCCGACGCCCGCTTCGAGATCGAACCGATCGCCGAAGGGAGAGACCCGTGGTGGTCGGCGTTTCGATCGGACGATCCGACCACCGTGGGGACGACCGAACTCGTCGTTCCGTCCGAGACACTGGGGATCGTCCGACTCGGCGGTATCGACGCCGATGCCGTCACCGAGATCGACGTCCAGACGTTCCGACCGATCGCGACGGCGGCTATCGGCGCGATCGAGCGCCGCCGCCGGGTCCGAACGCTCGAGGACGATCGCGCCGAACTCAAGAAGAAAAACGAGGACCTCCAGGACTTCGCGAACATCGTCTCCCACGACCTTCGAAACCCGTTGTCCGTCGCGGAGGGCTACCTCGAACTGGCCGTCGAGACCGGCGACGAGGAGTACGTCCGGGAGATCAAAGACGCCCACAAGCGCATCGATCGGATCATCGAACACACGCTGACGCTGGCTCGGCAGGGACAGGGGATCGACGACGCGGAAGCCGTCGATCTCGAGTCGGTCGCGCGACGGGCCTGGAAAACCGTCGAAACGCCGGATGCGACGCTCCGCGTCGCGGACTCGGCGACGTTCGACGCCGATCCGGACCGGCTGCGGCAGCTGTTCGAGAACCTGTTTCGGAACGCTGTCGAACACGGTTCGACAGACTCTCCTTCGCAAGCTCAGGAGAACAGCGTGGAACACGGTTCCACGAGCAGTCGGCCTGCGGCCGACGACAGTGTCGAGCATGGCTCGACAAGCAGTCAGCCGTCGACCGACGACAGCGAACCCACCGAGACTGACGACGGACTCGTCGTTACCGTCGGAACGCTCGCGAAGGGAGAGGGGTTCTTCGTCGCCGACGACGGCCCCGGTATCCCGGCCTCGGAGCGGTCCCGAATCTTCGAGCGAGGGTACACCGACAGCGACGACGGGACCGGCTTCGGGCTCCACATCGTCCGCGAAATCGTCGACGCCCACCGCTGGAACATCTCCGTGACCGACAGCGATTACGGCGGCGCCCGATTCGAGATCGACGGCGTGTGAGAAACCCCCGTACGGAACGGGGATCGGCCGGCCAATAAACAAAAGACCTATATAGAATAACAATCAATCGTTCCCTTGACTATGGCTCAGCAGATGGGTAACCAGCCCCTTATCGTTCTCTCGGAGGACAGCCAGCGGACCTCCGGAAAAGACGCGCAGTCGATGAACATTCAGGCCGGGAAAGCCGTCGCCGAGTCCGTACGGACCACGCTGGGTCCGAAGGGGATGGACAAGATGCTCGTCGACTCGACGGGCAACGTCATCGTCACGAACGACGGTGTCACTCTGCTGTCGGAGATGGAGATCGACCACCCGGCGGCCGACATGATCGTCGAAGTCGCCGAGACCCAGGAGGACGAGGTTGGCGACGGCACCACGAGCGCCGTCGTCATCGCTGGCGAACTCCTCAGCCAGGCCGAGGAACTCCTCGACCAGGACATCCACGCGACCACCCTCGCTCAGGGGTACCGACAGGCCGCCGAGGAGGCCACCGAGGCCCTCGAGGAGGTCGCCATCGACGTCGAGGAGGACGACGACGAAATCCTCGAGCAGATCGCCGCCACGGCGATGACCGGCAAGGGCGCCGAGAGCGCCCGCGACCTGCTGTCCCGACTCGTCGTCGAGGCCGTTCAGGCCGTCGCGGACGACGACGGCGTCGACACGGACAACATCAAAGTCGAGAAGGTCGTCGGCGGTTCCATCGAGAACTCCGAGCTCGTCGAGGGCGTCATCATCGACAAGGAGCGCGTCTCCGACAGCATGCCCTACTTCGCTGAGGACGCCGACGTCGCGATCATCGACGGCGACTTAGAAATCAAGGAGACCGAGATCGACGCCGAGGTCAACGTCACCGACCCCGATCAGCTCGAGCAGTTCCTCGAACAGGAGGAACAGCAGCTCAAGGAGATGGCCGAGGGCATCGCCGCGGCCGGCGCCGACGTCGTCTTCGTCGACGGCGGCATCGACGACATGGCCCAGCACTACCTCGCCCAGGAGGGCATCATCGCCGTCCGCCGCGTCAAAGCGAGCGACCAGTCCCAGCTCGCCCGCGCGACCGGCGCCACGCCCGTCTCTTCCGTCGACGATCTGACCGAGGACGACCTCGGCTTCGCCGGTAGCGTCGCCCAGAAGGAGATCGCCGGCGACCAGCGCATCTTCGTCGAGGACGTCGACGACGCCAAGGCCGTCACCCTCATCCTCCGCGGCGGCACCGACCACGTCATCGACGAGGTCGACCGCGCCATCGAGGACTCGCTCGGCGTCGTGCGAACGACCCTCGAGGACGGCAAGGTCGTCGCCGGCGGCGGCGCCCCCGAAGTCGACCTCTCGCTCTCGCTGCGCGACTACGCCGACTCCGTCGGCGGCCGCGAGCAGCTCGCCGTCGAGGCCTTCGCCGACGCGCTCGAGGTCATTCCGCGCACCCTCGCCGAGAACGCCGGCCTCGATCCCATCGACTCGCTGGTCGAGCTGCGCGCCGACCACGACGCCGGCGACACCAGCTCCGGTCTCGACGCCTACACCGGCGACACCATCGACATGGCCGAGGAAGGCGTCTACGAGCCGCTGCGCGTGAAGACCCAGGCCATCGAGTCCGCCACCGAGGCGGCCGTCATGCTGCTGCGCATCGACGACGTCATCGCCGCCGGTGACCTCGCGGTCGCCGACGACGACGATGACGAAGACATGCCCGCCGGCGGCCCCGGTGGCATGGGCGGCGGCATGGGCGGTATGGGCGGCGGCATGGGCGGCATGATGTAGGCCTAAATTTTGCTCTACGGGCCGCCGAAGGCGGCCCTCGGCAAAATTTAGTATAAAAGCCTTCTCCCTCCGTTCGCTCCGCTCACATCGGTCGTCGGCCCGCTCGGGCCTTCGGCCCTCGCGGTGGGAAGCGGAGGACGCCGCTCGCATCGAACCACCGTTTCGACTAGCCCATCTCGGTTCCGCCGAGTCGGCCCATTTCTCACTATTTCATCGTCGCCCCCGAATCCCGATTTCGCGAATCGCCTCGAGCGATCTCTCTGGGTTCCGTCAGAATCGGTCCGAGTCACCGATCTCGAGTCCGTTCCGGCATCGATCGTTGCCGCGTTCGCCGCTCTCGTATCGCAGTACGCCTAATTCAGGACGAACTAAGTAGCGCCCCGTGATATTTTCCGGTATGAACACGCTCCTTCTGGACAGCGACGACGTCGACAAACACGCTGCGCTCAGCGATGTCATCGACGCCGTCGAGCAGGCCTTCGCGGCCTTCGAGCGCGGAGACACACAGATGCCCGCGAAGTCCTATATCGACCTACCACGGTACAACGGCGACTTCCGGTCGATGCCCGCCTATCTCGATACGGGCGACTGGGACGCCGCCGGGCTGAAGTGGGTCAATGTCCACCCCGACAACCCCGCGGACCACGACCTGCCGACGGTCCTGGGAACGATGATCTACTCCGACCCGGAGACCGCCTTCCCGCTGGCGATCATGGACGGGACGACGCTCACAATGAAGCGGACGGGGGCCGCCGCGGCCGTCGCGACCGACTATCTGGCCGTCGAGGATGCCTCGAGTCTCGGCATCGTCGGCGCCGGCGTCCAGTCGTACACGCAACTGCGGGCGATCAGCGAGGTCCGACCGATCGAGGAGGTCGTCGTCTCGGATCCCGACGAAGACCGCGTCCGGCGGTTCGTCGAGACCTTCGAGGACGAGTTCGACGTCCGCGGCGGGTCGATTGCCGAGGCCGGCCACTGCGATATCCTCTCGACGGTGACGCCCGTCGAGGACCCCATCGTCGGCCTCGAGGACGTCGGCGACGACACGCATATCAATGCGATCGGCGCCGACGCCGCTGGCAAGCACGAGTTGAGCGACGACCTCCTGCGGGCGGCGACGATCGTCATCGACGACCACGAGCAGTGTACCCACTCCGGCGAGATCAACGTCCCCTACGGCGAGGGCGCCCTGACCGACGACGACATCCACGCCGAGATCGGCGAGATCGTCGTCGGCTCAAAGGAGGGGCGGACCGACGGGACCGGGATCACCGTCTTCGACTCGACGGGGCTGGCCATCCAGGACGTCGCGGCAGCCCACGTCGTCTACGACCGCGCAAGCGACGCGGGGAAGGGACTATCCTTCGATCTCGTCGGCGCCGGCGAGCAGTAGTCGGCACCGCTCGAGCGAAGCGCTCGCGGCGGATACGGGCCGAAAAAAGTACGTAACCGCTCGAAGCGGTCAGTCGTCCGTCTCAGCGGGACGCGGACTGCCGCTGTCGGCGTCGGTTCCGAACGCCGTCTCCCGCAGGTCGGCCTCGATCTCCTCGAGCGACCGCCCCTTCGTTTCGGGGACGAGCTGATAGCAGAAGACCAGCGCGAACAGCGTCAGCACGCCGTACAGCCAGAACGTTCCGGACTGGCCGAAGACGTCGACGAGTCGGAGGAACGTCAGCGAGACGATCAGGTTCGCGGCCCAGTTTAGGACCGTGACGACGCCCATCGCCGTCCCGCGGATCTCCATCGGGTAGATCTCCGAGATCATGAGCCAGAACACGGGACCGAGCCCGATCGCGAAGAAGGCGACGTACAGCATCAGGCTCCCCGTCGCGAGCCAGCCGAGCATCCCGGAGAGTCCGGGCAGGTAGAACACGGCACCGAGGATCGCGAGCATGACGGTCATGCCGCCGAGCCCCGAGAGCAACAGCGGTCGCCGACCGAGTCGGTCCATCAAGAGGACCGCGACGACGGTCATCGCGACGTTGACGGCGCCGATGCCGACGGTCGCGAGGATCGAGACGTTATCCGCGAAGCCGGTCGACTCGAGGATCGTCGGCGCGTAGTACATCACCGTGTTGATGCCGGTGACCTGCTGGAACACTGCCAGTCCGATTCCCACAACGAGCATCGGGCGTACCCACGCCTGAAGCAGGTCACGGAGGGTTCCGGACTCGGTCTGGATGGTCTCTTTGATCTCGCGGAGTTCGTTCGGCACCTGATTCTCGGTGCGCGTCCGAGAGAGCACGTCGCGAGCGTCGTCTTCGCGACCCCGCTCGTAGAGCCATCTGGGGCTCTCGGGCATGAAGAGCATGCCGGCAAAGAGGATCGCCGCGGGGACCATCCCGAGGCCGAGCATCCAGCGCCACTGGCCGCCCTCCGAGAGCGCGTAGTTCACGAGGTAGGCGATGAGGATCCCGCTCGTGATCGTCAACTGGTTGAGCGAGACCAACGAACCGCGGATCTTCGGCGGCGAGATCTCCGAGATGTACAGCGGACCGACGACCGAGGCGAAGCCGACGCCGATCCCGTCGACGATCCGTCCGAGGATCAGCACTTCGACGGTCGGCGCGATCGCCATGATCAGCGAGCCGACGAAGAAGACGACGGCGCCGATCAGGATGAGTCGGCGGCGGCCGAGTCGGTCGGCCAACCGACCGCCGAACGCGGCGCCGATGATCGCGCCGACCATCGCGCCGCTGACGATGACCCCTTCGACGAGCGAGGGATTCATCGAGTAGCCGAATATCGTTGCCAGTTCGAACGTCTCCCGGATGTAGAGCATCGCACCGGAGATGACGCCCGTATCGAATCCGAACAGTAAGCCGTTGAGCGCGGCCAGCGCCGCGACGACGTAGACGAACGGATTCCGTTCGTCGACCGAACCGCCGGTCGGTGTTGCAGTCATGGGTGATTAGCCAATATAATTATCTCGGATCATAGTTAACAAATTCTCCGATCTTCCTCGGGAGGTGTTGACCCGCAGTCAGGAGAGCCTAGACCCCCGTGCGACGTCGAGATCCGCGGTTACGGTCGGTGAAAGGCGGCCCGCCGTCGGGTCGTCTGTCCTCACTCCCCACGGAGTCGCCGCGGAATCGAGCCCGTCATCGGGAGTTCGTCGCAGTAGTAGACGACCGGATCGCCGGTCGGCTCCGGCAGGTCGTTGACCTCGAACATGGTGTTTTCGTGGATCGTCACTTCGCCGGGCCGGAGGGGCCACCGCTCGTGGGCGATTTCGCCCGTCAGGACCCCTTTGTCTTCAGCGGCGTAGAACCGACGGCGTTCGACGAGCCAGTGGGCGAGCGTGTCCGGTTCGGGCCGAAAGACGTCGCCGTCGGGGCGATACGTCGCGTCGAAGCGAGCCCGCGGTGCGTCCTCGTCGAACCGCGGCCGCGCGCCGAGGGCGGTCTGGCCCCGCGTACTCGAGAAGGCGACGTCGCCGTTGTCCGCGCTGACTCGCATGTGTGCGTGATAGACCGGGAGCCGCGTCGTTCGGCCGACGATCGCGGCGATCAACGGGCTCCCGACGTCGATACTGAAGAAGAACAGGCCCGGGTCGCCACGGTACCGGACGTACGTCCGGACGTTGAGTTCGGCGACGGCCGTTCTGGTAAACGGCGGCGCGCCGCGGAGCCCGACCTTCGTGAGCACGAACGGCAACACGCTGAGCCAGGCGTCGCCGTCTCGCGTCTCGAGCGTCAGTTGGTCGGGAACGTGCGGACGGAGGGCGTCGGCGTCGACGGGCCAGTTGACGAACAACCCGTCGCGCCACGTCATCGAGGCGACGTGTGGCGCGGTCGGGGTCGAGCCGTCGGTGAAGTCCCACCGAAAGGGGTCAGTTCGCGGTCGTATTCGGCGTCGTGTCTGTCTGTTGTTGTGATCCGTCATCCTCGAGAGCCAGTCCTGGGAGACTGTAGCCTCGAATACGAGAAACGGGCGCATAAAGGAGACAGTTGACTGTCAGATACGATGGAGGTCCCGAACGGTGATAGTCACCGTCTGAATCGAGACTGCGACCGTTCAGTCGGCCGGTTCGATGTCGGGATCCGTGCCGGGGTCGTCGCTCGACTCCGTGAACGTCACCTCGTCACCGGACTCGCCGGAACCGCCGTTCGATCCGGTCTCGTCGATGAGGTGGGCTATCGCATCGGGCCCCCGGAGAAGCAGCAGTCCGAAGCCGATGCGGGTGGCGATGTCGAGATAGGCGCCCGCGAAGATGCCGCCGAAGGCGTCGAGCAGGCCGATCCCCTGTCGCGAGACGACGCCGACGACCAGGTACGCGACCCAGAGCAAGATGAGCAGATTTCTGAGTTTCCCGTAGAGCAGCACCCGCTCGCCGGCGGTCTCGCCGGACCGCTTCGTCACCGGCCAGACCATCATGTAGATGAGCGCGCCGAGGACGACCACCGTTCCCAAGGTCGCGGCGAGCACCGTCGTCCCGGTGAGGAAGTATCGGCCGAGACTGATGCCGACCCAACCGACCGTCAGGACGACGATCGCGATCAACTGGCGTCGGGTCGCGCCCGCGACCTTCCCCGCGACCGCGACCATGATCGCCGTCGCGACGAAATAGTCGATGTAGCGGGTCATCGGAAGGGGCTGACCGCTCGGCGTCATCACCCGGAGGAGTTCGACCGACATCCCGAAGTACGCGAGCGAGAGCGTCCCGCAGACGATCGGCGCCGGTAGGTAGTACCGGCGCGTCCCGGCCGGTTTCTTGGCGACCCAGCCGAGGAACACCAGCGTCGCGACGGCCGTCACGTAGAAGCCGAGCCGGTACATCTCGAGTTCGGGAATCATCGGCTCTCACCTCCGTGTTCGACGGCCGGCGGCTGTGACGCCGACTCGTCCGCCTCCGAGACGGAGAACTCGTCGACGGCGTCGGCCAGCTCCGTCGCCCGCCGGTCGAGCCGCGTCGCCTCGGCGGAGACGTCGGTGATCGTCGCCGTCGTCTCCTCGGAGGCCGCCGCGACCTGCTGTGCCTGCGAGGTCGTTTCGTTGGCCACGTTGGCGACGTCCTGAACGATCGTCGCGAGTTCCGCCGCGGATTCGGACTGCTCGTTCGTCGCCTGATCGATCTGCGTGACGCCGCTCGCGACCTGTTCGATCTCCCGGGCGATCCGGTCCAAGTTGTCCGCGAGGGAATCGACGCGATCGGTGGCCGATCCGATCGTTTCCTCGGTTTCCTCGATCTGTGCCGCACTCTCGGTCGCGCGCTGTTGTATCGATTCGATCATGGCTTCGACGTCGTCGACCGCCGCCTGGGTCTGCTCGGCCAGTTCCTTGACCTCGTCGGCGACGGCCTGGAAGCCGCCGTCCTCGCTCGAGGCGCTCTGGGATCGAGCCGACTCGATCGCCGCGTTCAGCGCCAGCATGTTCGTCTGGCCGGCGATCTCGTCGATCAGCTCGACGATCTCCTGAATCTGTTCGGCCTCGCGCTCGAGTTCGTGGATCGTCTCGGCGACGGTCTCCGTCTGGTCGCTGGCGACGTGCATCTCCGCCGTCGTCTCCTCGGCCGCCTCCTGTCCGGCGGTCGCGAGTTCGTCGACCTGCGTCGACTGGTCGGCGATCGTACTCGTCGCGGCGGCGACCTCCTCGACGGTCGCGGACATCTCCTTGACTTCTGTGGTCGCCGTCTCCAGATCCTCGGCCTGTACCGAGGAGCCGTCGGAGATCTCCTGAACCGAGGCGCTGACCTCCTCGCTGGCCCGGCTGATCTCCTCGGAGCTGGTCTGGACCTCCGTACTCGTCCGTGCGACGTCACGCGAGATCCGCTTGACCTGGGTCACCGTCGACTCCAGATCGGCGATCATCTCGTTGAACGACTCGGCGATCTCGACCATCGCCTCGTGGTTGGTCTGGGCTTCGAGACGCCGCTGCAGATCGCCGTCGGCGCAGTCGGCCATTACCTCGCTGAACCGCTCGGCCTCCGCCTCGAGCTCCCGGTTTCGCTGCTCGGTGCGGCGCTGGGCCTCGCGTGCGCGTTCGCGTTCGTCCTCGAGATCGGCCAGCGTGGTGCTGAGATCGTCGCGCATCGACCCGAAGGAGTCGTAGAGGATGCCGACCTCGTCGATCCGATCGGTCTCGAGGTCGACGTCGAGGTCACCGTCACCCATCCGTTCGGCCTTCTGGGCGAGTCGGCGGAGCTGCAGGGAGAGGTTGCCGCCGAGGACGATGGCGACGAAACCGAGGTTGACGACGAAGATGAACGCCAGCGCCGCGATGCCGGCGGTCGCGGTGTCCTGGGCCGCGAAGACGTCGTCCGCGACGCCGTATGTCGTGACCCCCATCGTCGACTCGCCGACGTCGATCGTCGCCGTCGTCGCGGCGAGTTCTTGATCGGTTCCCTCTGGCGTCGCCGTCACGACGCCCGACGCGTCGGTCCCGACGGCCTCGAGGACGGCCGCGTCGTCGACCTCGGCGTCCCCGCTCAGTTCGCCGACGCCGACGACCTGTTCGCCGTCGGCGTCGGTGACGACCGTCCGGTAGTCGTCGCCGCTCTCGAGCGTCGACGCGAAGGCGGCGACCGGCGCCGAAAGAGCGACGTACCGATCCTCGCCCGGGACGCTCGCGACGAACGAGAGCACCTCGTCGTCGCTCGAGAGCGCTTGGTGGGTCGCGGTCGGACCATCGGTCTCGCCGTCGACGCCAGCGGCGTCGAAGAAGTTCTCGGTCGTCGCCGCGTCGTCGCTGCTCGCGAGCACCTCGCCATCGGCGGCGAGGTAGTAAATTTCCGCGACGCGATCGCCGCGGGCGGCCTGCGCGTCGGCGAGTCGGTTGCCGATCGCCTCGGTATCGCCGTTGCGGACGGTCGCGTCCGTCGCTACTCCGTTCGTCGTCTCCGCGTTCGTTTCAAGCCACGTCTCCGCGACGTCGCTTCGGTCGTCGGTTCGGTCGCTGAAGTGCTGTTCCGCTGCCGGCCCGACCGCTCCGGAGACGTGGGCGAAAAAGAGCCCCGAGACGAGCAGCGTCACGAGAGCGATCGCGATGAAAATCAAACCGATCTTTACACTATACGTTTCTCTGAGCCGATCGGGGAGTGAGTCCTCGAGTGCCATATTGTACCGTGGACGTGTCGGGCAGCGCGAGGCTGCGACGTGTCTCCATGATAGTGGTAATTCATCGTAATTGAATGTATCGACACAACTGAACACTCTGGATCAGTTTGTAGACATCATTATATATCTCGAGGTATCCGAGGACCGCGAGCGCAATCAGGGCGACTCACACGAAAAGTAATTCCTGGTAGCTGTACGCAGTCTTCGGAAACGGACGGCTTCGCTCGGTGGAGTGATCGTGCCAGCGTTCGGTCCGATTGTACCAGTTCGGATAGACAACGGCGGATGGAGTCGTTCGGCGCCGTTGATGCGACCGGATAGATCGGCTACGGCGCTCGGTCGACGGCTCCCCCGTCGGCCGTGCCGACTCGCGGCGACTCTCGGAAGCGAACCGCTCGAGCGAAGAGCGACAGTCCGTCGCCGACGGCGCGGACGGCGTCGATCAGTCCTCGATTTCGATCGCCGGGCGGCCGGGTTCGGCGTTCGCGAGTGCCCCCTCGTCGGCCTCGTCGGCGCCGACGACGGTCACCGGCGCCTCGAACTCGCGTTCGATCAGCCAGGCGGCCGACTCGAGGGCCGCGTACTCGGCCTCGGGCGAGAGCGTCATCGACAGCGCCTCGCGCTCGGCCTGCAGGTCCTGTCCGTAGTCGGCCGCGGCGTCGCCCTGTTCGCGGATGTGCGACTCCTGCATGAGTTCGCCGATCAGGTTGCCGGCGTCGCTCTCGATCGCGATCTCGAGGGCGTCGTACTTCCAGTCGGGCGCAACGACGACGTCGATCGCCTTCGGATCCTCGATACCGGCGACTTCGACGATGTCGCGGATGTCCTCGCGGGTGTTCTCGACCAGCCGGCGGCGCTTCGTGACGTGGTCGCGGTCGACCTCGGCGGCCGGCCACGAGGCGTCGGCGACGAGGCCGTCGTTGCCCAGTTCGTCCCACAGCTCCTCCGCGAGGTGGGGCGCGACCGGCGCGAGCAGGCGGACGACCGCCGACAGCCCGCGCTCGTAGGTCTCGGCGTGGGGCTCCGTGTAGTCAGCGTATTGCCGCAGCGTTCGGACCAGATCCTGCGTCTCGCGCAGCGCCTTGTTGAACGTCAGGTCGTCGTACTCGTCGGTCGCCAGCGCGATCGTCGCGTCGATCTCGCTGTCGACGTAACTCGCGACGGCGTCATCGTCGCCCGCGGGCTCGTCGGAAACGTAGTCCTCCACCATTCCCTTCAGCCGCGCGAGGAACGCGTTGGTCGACCGGACGCCTTCTTCGCTCCAGTCGAAGTCCCGCTCTGGCTGGGCGGCCTGCATCATGAACAGCCGCGCCGTGTCCGCGCCGTACTCCTCGACGATCCGCTGGGGCGAGACGACGTTCCCCTTGGACTTGGACATCTTCTCGCCCTCGAGTTGGACCATCCCCTGCGCCAGCAGATTCGTGAAGGGCTCGCGGTGCTCCAGTCCCTCGTGGTCGGCCAGCACCTTGGTGAAGAACCGCGAGTACAGCAGGTGCATCACGGCGTGTTCGATGCCGCCGACGTACTGGTCGACGGGCATCCAGTCGTTGGCCCGCTCCAAGTCGAACGGAGCGTCCTCGAGGCCCGGCGAGACGTACCGCAGGAAGTACCACGAGGAGTCGACGAAGGTGTCCATCGTGTCCGTCTCCCGCTCGGCCGGCCCGCCGCAGTCGGGACAGGTCGTCTGCTTCCACTCCTCGGCGGCGTCTAACGGATTCCCGGTCGTGTTGATGAACTCCGGCAGTTCGACCGGCAGGTCCTCCTCGGGGACCGTGACGGGGCCACAGTCCTCGCAGTGAATCACCGGAATCGGCGTTCCCCAGTAGCGCTGGCGGGAGATTCCCCAGTCGCGCAGCTGGTACTGGGTGGCCTCCTCAGCGCCCTCGGTATCCTCGGTCAGGCGCTCTCGAGCCGTCTCGCTGTCCAGCCCCGAGTAGTCGCCGGAGTTGATCAGCACGCCGTCCTCGGTGTAGGCCGCTTCCTCGACGTCGGGCGCTTCGGGCTCCCCGCCCTCTTCGGGTTCGGGAGCGATGACGGGGACGATGTCTAGTCCCTTCTTCTCGGCGAAGACGTGGTCGCGCTCGTCGTGGCCCGGAACGGCCATCAGCGCGCCCGTCCCGACGTCCGAGAGGACGAAGTCCGCGACGTAGACCGGAATCTCCTCGCCGGTGACGGGATTGGTCGCGGTCAGTCCGGTTGCGACGCCGTTCGGCTCGTCGCCGTCGGGGTCGGCCTCCTCCTCGATGAACCGACGGATGTCCTCATCCTCCTCGGCGAGCGCCTCGCTAATCGGGTGGTCGGGCGCCAGCGCGAAGAACGTCGCGCCGTGGATGGTGTCGATGCGGGTGGTGAAGGCCGTGACGGGGCCGTGTCCTTCAATGTCGAAGTCGACTTCCGACCCGTACTGGCGGCCGATCCAGTTGCGCTGCATCTGCCGGACCGAGTTGGGCCACCCCTCGAGGTCGTCGATCGCCTCTAACAACTCGTCGGCGTACTCGGTGATCTTCAGGAACCACTGCTCGAGTTCGCGCTGCTCGACGGGGGTGTCACAGCGCCAGCAGAGTTCGGCCTCGCCCTCGACCTGCTCGTCGGCCAGGACGGTCTCGCAGTGGGGACACCAGTTGACCTCGGCGTCGCGGCGCTCGACTAAGTCCTCCTCGAGGAACCGGGAGAAGAGCCACTGGTTCCACTGGTAGTACTCCGGCGTGCAGGTGGTGATCTCCCGCTCCCAGTCGTAGCCGAAGCCCATCGACTCCATCTGCTCGGTCATCGTCTCGATGCAGTCGAAGGTCCAGTCCCGCGGGTTGGTGTCGCGCTCTTTGGCCGCGTTCTCCGCGGGGAGGCCGAAGGCGTCCCAGCCCATCGGGTGGAGGACCTCGTCGCCCTGCATCCGTCGGAACCGGGCGTACGCGTCCGTGATCGTGTAGTTGCGGACGTGGCCCATGTGGAGTTTGCCCGACGGATACGGATACATGCCCAGCACGTACGTCGGATCCTCGACGTCGTCGGGCGTCCGATAGGCGTCTTCCTCGTCCCACGCCTCCTGCCAGCGCCGTTCGACCGTCGCGTGGTCGTAACCCGCGTCGCTCATTCTTATATACGAGTGGGGTCGTTGCCGCCGTATAGCTTTCCATCCGACAACGGGACGGGAACGCCACCAGCACGGGTCTTTCGAGAACGACGCTTCCGGCGACGCGCATCCGTTCGGTCTCGTGGATGGACTCGCACGCGAGACGCGAGACCGCCTCGAACTCAGAGGACACCGAGGGTCGCGACAACCAGACCGAGACCGACGAGGACCCCGCCGACGGCCTTTCGGAGCCGGACCTCCGAGCGGACCCGTTCCCGCTGCGATTCGAGGGAACCGGTCGCGATCGCGAGCGGCGTCTCGTCGGTCCCTCGCAGGACGTATCCGTCGGGCGTCTCGGTTAGTTCGCCGCGAGCGACCAGTTCGTCGCCGTCCCGGACGACGGTGGCCTGATACTTGTCCGGCATGGTGGTATTTCCGCCGACGCTCACGGTGAACTCGAGGTCGCTGACGACGCCGCCCTCGCCGGCCAATCCCGTCCGATCGAGGAAGCGATTAACCGGGTCGAGATCGCCGAGGTAGGATTCGGTCGCGGGGTCGCCGAGAAACAGCTCCGACGAATCGAAGGGGTCGTCGCCCTCTCGAATCGCCAGCGTCGTCGCGTCCACGCGGACGCGGTCCCAACTGTGGTCGACGGCGAACTCGCCGACCGCGAGTTCGGCCGCGTCGGTCCGCCATCGGGTCCCGTTCCCCGCGTTCTCCTTCCGGCGGACCCGCCACGCCCAGAGGGCAGCCGAGTCGTCCCCGCTCTGGTCGGGGCCGGTCCGCGTCGGCGACGCTGACTCGAGAACGCGAACCGGGCCGCTGACCGTCGCCTCGCCGCCAGGTTCGACCGGCTTGTCGCTCGCCGACGCGAGTTCGTCGATCGTCTCGTGTCGACTATCGAGGTCACTGGCTCGTGACAGAACGAATCCGCCAAACAGGATGAAAGCCCCCGCGACGACGAGTGCGGTTAGCTCGACCATGGGCAGAATATGTCATGTCATCATGATAAATGCACGGAACATTCCGGTTGCAGTGACGACCGGTCGACCGCGACCGTGCGGATGCGAATCGCAGTCGCGATACCGCGCTCGTCCGGCAACTCGAGTCACGCCCAGCCGGTACGGCGATCGATGGCGGGCGAACCGGATCCGGACTCGAGCGTCGTCGCGGCGATTACTCGATATCGATCTGCTTCGAGTCGTCGGTTCCCGAGACCTTCGGGAGCCGGACGGTCAACACGCCGTCCTCGAAGCCGGCCGAGACGGACTCCTCCTCGACCGGGTCGGGGAGGCGGATCCGGCGGTTGGCCGACGTGCGCGTCCGTTCGCGACGGAGGTACCGTCCCTCTGCGTACTCCGACTCGTCCTCGCGGCTGGCCTCGAGGCGCAGGGTGCCCTCCGAGAGGGTCAGTTCGATGTCGTCGGTCTCGTAGCCGGGGAGGTCAGCCGTGACGAGGTACTCCTCGCCGGCGTCGACGACGTCGACCGGGACCGAGCCCGGGACCTGCAGGCCGCCGGCGCCCATCCCTTCCTCGACCTGTCGGCTGACGCGGTCGAGCAACTCCTCGATATCGTCGAACGGGTTTCGTCGCATACGCACAGGTAGGGGCTCGAGCGAGATAAATTCTGCCCGCGACTCGAGGTCAAAAGAGCCGGTGGCTTCCGCGCGAGCGGACGCGGAGCTACTCGGGTAGCGTCACCAGCCCGTCGTCGAGCGCGTCGGACAACACCTCGCGCGCGTGTCCGTCGGGGTCGACGTTCTCGTAGACCGCCTTCACCTCGCCGTCGGCGAGGAAGAAGGTCGTCCGCGCGGTGACGCCGCTGTCCCGCAGATCGACGTCGAACGTCTCGGCGATCTCGCCGTCCGGATCGGCCAGCAGATCGAACTCAAGGCCCGCCGCCTCGCAGAACGCGTCGTGGGAGTCGACGTCGTCGGCGGAGACGCCGTATATCTCGACGCCGGCGTCCTCGTAGCTCTCGCGTTCGCGCTGGAACTGGTTCGCCTCGATCGTACAGCCGGGCGTGTCGTCCTTCGGGTAGAAGTACAGCACCGTCGGCTCCTCGAACTCGAGGGAGACCTCCTCGCCGTCCTGGTTCGGTGCGGTCACGGTCGGCGCGTCGTCGCCGTCGTCGAGCGTCATGGACAGGGGTACCGCGGGGACGCGGAAAACCGTTTGCGGTGCTGGGCCCGCTATCGCGGGTCGCGTTCAGGTGAAAGCCTCGCGCTGAATAGCCAGCCGGCAGTCTCTCTTCCCGCTATGTCAGTCGGCGAACTCGGTCCGAACGACGTCGTAACGGCAGGTCCGAACACCGAACTCGAAACGGTCGCACAGCGGCTGGCCTCGAACAACGTCGGCGCCGCGGTCGTCACCGAGGGCGAGGAGCCGGTCGGGATCGTCACCGACCGCGACATCGCCCTCGAGGTGGCCCAGAGCGATGACGTCGCCGCGACACCGGCCGAGGACGTGATGACGGCGGGGCTGACGACGCTGCAGGAGGACGCGGACGCGATCGAGGTCTCGCGGGCGATCAAGGAGGAGAACGCGCGCCGCTTCCCGGTCGTCGACGAGAACGGCGAACTGACGGGGATCGTCACGCTCGACGACCTCGTCGCGACGATCGGCGAGCAACTGGGCAACGTCGCCGACACGATCGAGTCGCAGTCGCCCGACTACAGTCCGTAGCCATCCTATTCCGTTATCTCGAGCGACTAGTCGGCGCTCACTCGATCGTGGACGGCGATGACCCGTTCGCCGCGTTCGGTGAGCGTTACCGTCTTCCGGTCTCGGTCGTACGCGACCGCATCCCGGGCGGATAACCGCGGGACGTGCGAGTGGTGCAACGAGAGATTGATCCGCTCGATTTCCGCGTCCGAGATGTCGGGAGCCGGTTTCCCCTTGCACTTTCGTGCCACGTCCGCCGCTGCGTCGGCCAGCGAAACGGGAGCGTCGTGTCGATCGAGGCACTCGAGGAGCGCGCGACGGTAGGCGTGGCTCAACAGGCGGAGCGCGACGTCTTGTGATACTCCCTCATTCGTCATTTGATTGACTAGGCG
This sequence comes from Haloterrigena turkmenica DSM 5511, assembly GCF_000025325.1. Lineage (NCBI taxonomy): Archaea > Methanobacteriati > Methanobacteriota > Halobacteria > Halobacteriales > Natrialbaceae > Haloterrigena > Haloterrigena turkmenica. Next base: position 3,783,474 of record NC_013743.1, read on the forward strand.
ATACGATCGGAAGAGTAGCAAACTTGCCCCGAGCAAGATATTATGAGGAGCGGCTACCAGACGGAGGTTACGTCGACTCGGAATCCCGCTCCGCAGGCAACGTCGCGAAGACGAGGTTCTCGGTGCCCCGGCGGAGGAGTTCGGAGATCGCCTGGTGGGAGATGTCGAGGTCGTCCGCGAGTTCGTCGGTCGTCGTCTCCCGCGGGACGCGGTAGTAGCCGCGCTCTGCGGCGGCCACGAGCGCGTCCCGCTGTGCCGCGGTGAGGACCTGCACTCCGCGGTCCGGGCGCGTCAGTTCGGTCAGGCTCAGCAGGCGAAAGGAGTGTCCGCGGTCCGCGAGCTGGTCGCGGAACGCGTCGAACTGCTCGCGGTCGGCAAAGTGGAAGTCGACCCGCCACTCCCCCTCCGCGAGCCGCGCCTCGAGCAGTGATCCCTCCTTGTCGAGGTACGAATCGATTCGCCGCTTCACGTCTTCGGTCCACTCGACGTGGTAGAACGCCGCCTCGTCGAACCGATCGCTCGCGACGATTTCGTCGATCGACGGATCCGACCGGAACGCCGCCTCGACGGCGTCGAACTCCGCATCGGCGGCCCAGAGACAGGGCATCACCCACTCGGTGCTGTGCGCGGCGATTCGCTCCGCCTCGACCTCGAGCCCGGGAACGGCGCTCGCGGCGTGGTCGAGGGCCAGCGCTTCCGGCGGGATGGAAATGGACGCGCGTAGCATACCGTACGTAGCATCTCCAGCGAGAAAAAGCCGCGAGGGGATTTCGACTCGAATCGGGACGGAGCGGACCAGCGGGTTCGCGCGGCGTCCGCATCCCCAACACCTAACAGCGTTCTCTCGAGTAAACACGCCGTGAACTACACAGTCTTCCGCGTCTGGGGAATCCCGATCCGCGTGCACGTCTCGCTGCTCGTCTTCGTTCCGGTGCTCGTCTGGCTTATCGGCAGCGGTGAACAGCTCGCCGCGTACGAGGTCGTCATCAACGCCACGACGCCCGCAACGGTCGACGCGGCGAGCCTCTCCGACGCCGACCGCTGGCTCATCGGGGCCCTCGCGGCCGTCGGGCTGTTCGCGAGCGTCACCGTCCACGAACTGGGCCACGCGTGGGTCGCGATGCGCTACGATATCGAGGTCGAGTCGATCACGCTCTGGATTCTCGGCGGACTGGCGAGTCTCACCGAGATGCCCAGGGAGTGGAACCGCGAGTTCTGGATCGCCGTCGCCGGCCCCATCGCGAGCCTCCTCGTCGGGGCCGCCTGCATCGGCGCGCTCGTCGTCGTCCCCGAGTCGGCGACGGTCGCCGTCTTCGCGATCGGGCTGCTCGGCGTCATGAACGTCTCGCTGGTGGCGTTCAACATGCTCCCCGCGTTTCCGATGGACGGCGGGCGAGTGTTGCGGGCCGTGCTCGCGCGCAACCGCTCGTACGTCAGCGCCACCCGGACGGCCGCCCGCGCCGGAACGCTGTTCGCGATCCTGTTCATCTTCCTGGGCGTCGTCGTGACGTTCAGCCCGATCCTCGTGCTGGTCGCGCTCTTCATCTACGTCAGTGCAACCAGCGAATCCCGTGCGGTCGTTCTCGGCGACCTCCTCTCGGGACTGACCGTGACGGACCTCCTCGAGCCCCGGGGATCGGTTCCGGTCGACGCGACCGTCGAAACCGTGTTCGCTCGCCTGCTCGCCGCGCGGCGGACGGACCTCCCCGTCGTCGACGAGAACGGTGCGATCGTCGGCGCGATCACCGCGACCGCGCTGCGCGACGTCGGGCCGGCGGAGTACGAGACGACGACCGTCGGCGACGTCACGACGACGGACCTCCCGCGCATCGACGCCGAGACGAGCGCGTTCGACGCGCTCCAGACGTTACAGCGAAGCCGGTCCGACGTCGGATTCGTCGTGCGCGACGGCGAGCCCGTCGGACTGGTCTCGCGGGCCGACTTCGCCGCGGCGCTCGAGCTCCGGCGCGACACGACGGCGTTCTAGCGGTTCGAGTGTCGTCCGGTAGCGAACGCCGATAGTGAACCGCCTCGGAGTCAAGCCCCGGAGAATTCGCCTCGACAGACTGTAAAACGGAGTCTCGACGGCGGACGACTACTCGACGACGTGTTCGGTGTCGTACGAGCCCAGTCGACGGACCCAGCCGTTCTCGGCCAGTTCCTCGAGATCCTCGATCGCCTCCTTCGTCCGGGCCTCGTAGAGGCCGGCCTCGAAGTCGACGTGGAACATGTAATCGCCGAGTCGCTGCCCGCTGGGGCGGGACTCGACTCGCGTGAGGTTGATGTCCCGATCGGCGAACGGCTCGAGGAGTTCGAGCAGGAGACCGGGGTAGTTCGCGTTGGGGTAGACGACGAGCGAACTCTTGCCGCCGCCCTTCGAGCGCTCCTCGGCGGGCGCCAGCGCGAAGAATCGGGTCGCGTTCGAGTCCTGGTCCTGAATGTCCTCGGCGAGCACCTCGAGGGTCGGTTCGTCGTCGGCGTTGGCCGGATGCCCGATCCCCGCGACGGAGGGATCCTCGCGGGCGAACTCGACGCCCTGGGCGGTGCTGGCGACCGCCTCGAGGGTGGCGTCGGGATACTCGCGCTCGAGGTAGGTACGACACTGCGCCAGCGCCTGGGAGTGGCTGGCGATGGTGTCGAACTCCGGCCCCTGGGCGAGCAGCGCGTGGCGGATCGGGGTGACGATCTCGCGGACGACGGCGACGTCGTACTCCGCGAGCGCGTCCAAGCTCTCCGTGACCGAGCCCTCGATGCTGTTCTCGATCGGGATCACGCCGCGATCGTACTCGCCGCCGGCGACGGCGTCGACGATCGCCGTCACCGACTGTCGGAAGTCGATCTCGTTGCCGTCCGCGACCGCCGTCGCCGCCCGGTGCGAGTAGGTTCCTTCGGGACCCAGCGTAACTGCGACCATCGGCTGGTGATAGCGGGGATGGGATCAAAAGGCCTCGGGTCCGTCTCGAGCGCTGTCAGCGGCGGCGACTCAGGCCGTCGCCGTGACGATGTCGCCTTCGTACTCGGCGATCGCGTCCAGGACGGCCTCGCGGTCGTCGGGGTCGACGTCGAACTCCCGGAGCGTCGCGTCGAGGTGCTCGACGATGACGTAGAAGTCGGGTCTCGTGATCCCGAGGTCGTCGTGTGCGGCCTCCATGTTCTCGCCCGAGTAGTCGACGGGGCCGCCCGCGACCGCGCTGATGAACTGGGTCTGGTGGGCCCGCTGTTTCTGCATGTCGACGTCCTCGAAGTAGTGGGCGACCTGTTCGTCCTCCACTACGCGTTCGTAGAACTGGTCGACGACCGCACCGATCGCGTCCTGTCCGCCGAGTCGTTCGTACAGAGTTTCGCTCATCCGACCGGCCCTACGAATGACGGAAAGTTAAATGGTCTCTCGAATATGTTCGCGCGAAAATTCATGTTGCCTGGTCACAAATACCATACAACTTCTCGCGCGGACGACGTTCACCGATCGTCGCCCGACAAGCGTGCGCTTTTCATACCCCAGGCGCCGACTGTTCTCCCATGAGAACGCGCGGGACGCTGCGACTGGCGACTCGGGGATCCACACTCGCCCGGCGACAGGCTTCACTGGTCAAGGAGGCTTTAGAGGACCGGCGCTACGAGGTGGAACTGGTCACCGTCGAGACGACGGGCGACCAGATCAGGGACGAACTGATTCATCGACTGGGGAAGACGGGCGCGTTCGTCCGCGAACTCGACGAGCGCGTCCTCGAGGGCGACCTCGACGGCGCCGTCCACTCGATGAAGGACATGCCGACCGAACAGCCACAGGACCTCGTCACGGCGGCGGTGCCCGAGCGCGGGCCGCCGGGAGACGTCCTCATCACGCCTGACGGCTCGACCCTTGAGGAGCTTCCGGACGGGGCGACCGTCGGCACCTCGAGTCTCCGCCGGCGGGCTCAGCTCCTCTCGGAGCGCCCGGATCTCGAGGTCGAGCCCCTGCGCGGGAACGTGGACACGCGCCTCGAGAAGCTGCTGGCGCCGTCGCTGCAGGAAGAACACCAGGAGCGTTCGGAGGCCGACAAGGAGCGCAAGGGGAACGCCGGCGACGACGACTACGAACCGGAATACGACCGCACCGTCGACGAGTGGTTCGACGACCTCTCGGAACTCGAGCGACAGGCGATGGAGCGCGAGGTCGAAACCGAGTACGACGCGATCGTCCTCGCGCAGTCGGGACTCGAGCGCAGCGGCCTCGCCCACTCCGTCGACTATCGGGAGCTCCCGACGGGGACGTTCGTTCCCGCGCCGGGACAGGGGGCGCTCGCGGTGACCGCCCGCGACGGCGAGACGGCACGCGACATCCAGTCGGCGATCGACTTCCCGCGGAGCCGCGTCGAGACGACCGTCGAGCGGACGATTCTCGCCGAACTCGGCGGCGGCTGTATCGCGCCGGTCGGCATCTACGCGGTCGTCCAAGGCGAGTACGTCCACGCCACGGTCAACGTCTTCGACCGCGACGGCGAGGAGTCCGTCGAGGGGAGCCGCGACCTGCCGGTCGAGGCCCACGCCGAGGCCGCCCGCGAGTTCGCTCGCGATCTCGCGGACCGCGGCGCGGCCGAACTCATCGAGGCCGCCCGCGAGGACGCCGAGAGCGACGAGGGAGAGAGCGTCGCCGAGGAAGATAAGCCCGAGGGGAAATAGCTAGCCGATAACGAATGTCAGGCACTACCATCGACGCCGAACCGGGCACCGTCTACCTCGTCGGTAGCGGCCCCGGCGACCCCGATCTGCTGACCGTCAAGGCCAAGCGATTGCTCGAGGAAAGCGATGTCGTCCTCCACGACAAACTGCCGGGTCCGGAGATCATCGATCTCCTGCCCGAGGACCGCCGCGAGGACGTCGGGAAGCGCGCTCACGGCGACCGCACGCCCCAGTCGGAGATCAACGAGCGACTGGTCGAACTCGCCCGCGAGGGCAAAACCGTCGTCCGCCTGAAGGGCGGCGACTCCTTCGTCTTCGGCCGCGGCGGCGAGGAGGCCGAGTACCTCGCGGCCCACGACGTTCCCTTCGAGGTCGTCCCCGCGGTCACCTCGGCCATCGCCGCACCCGCGGTCGCCGGCATCCCGGTCACCCACCGCGATCACGCCTCTTCGGTGTCGTTCGTCACGGGCCACGAGGACCCGACCAAGGCGGAGTCGGCGGTCGACTGGGAGGCCCTCGCGGCGACGGGCGGCACCATCGTCGTCCTGATGGGCGTCGGCCGCCTGCCCGACTACACGAAGGCGCTGCTCGAGGCCGGGATGGCCCCCGAGACGCCCGTCGCCCTCGTCGAACGGGGCACCTGGCCCGACCAGCAGGTCGCGACGGGGACCCTCGAGACCATCGTCGACGCCCGAGATGAGGTCGGGATCGAACCCCCCGCGGTGACGGTGATCGGCGACGTCGCCGGCACCCGCGAGTCGGTCGTCGACTTTCTGGAGAACGATTACGGCGCGGTCGGCGCCGACGAAGAGGCCACCGGAGGCGACCGATGAGCGAAGCAGAACCGTCCGAGGCGACCGACAGACCCACCGTCGCCGTCTTCCGCCCCGACGACGAGCGCCTCGAGTCGGCCGCGGCCCTGCTCTCCGAACTCGGCGCCGAGCCGGTTCCGGACCCGATGCTGGCCGTCGAGGCGACCGGCGCGACCCCGCGGACCGACGCCGACTACGTCGTCTTCACGAGCAAGACCGGCGCGGAACTCGTCTCTGAAGCGGGCTGGGAGCCCGGCGATCAGACCGTCTGTGCCATCGGCCCCGCGACGGCCGACGCGCTCCGCGCGGAGGGGTACGCGGTCGATCTCGTCCCCGAGAAGTTCACCTCGAGCGGCCTCGTCGCCGCCCTGGAAGACCGCGTCGCGGGCGCCCGCATCGAGGTCGCCCGCAGCGACCACGGCAGCGCGGTCCTGCTCGACGGCTTCGAGGACGCGGGCGCGTACGTCCACGAGACGATCCTCTACCGGCTGGTCCGTCCCGACGGCAGCGGCAAGTCGGCCGCGTTGGCCGCCGAGGGCGACCTCGACGCCGTCTGCTTCACCTCGTCGCTGACCGTCGACCACTTCCTCGAGGCCGCGGCCGACCGAGGGGTTCGGGACGCGGCGCTCGAGGGGCTCGCCGCGGCCACCGTCGGCGTCATCGGCGAGCCGACGGCCGAGACCGCCGCCGAGCGGGGAATCGACGTCGACGTCGTGCCCAAGGAAGCCACGTTCGACGCGCTCGCGCGGGAGACGGTCGCGGCCGTCCGACCCGGTCGCGAGTAACGGCTCGCGACTCGACGCCGTCGGGCAGATCGCGACTGCAGAAAAGCCGTGCAGGACCGTCACAACCCGCGTTAGCAAGGATAATCCCTACTCCTGATGGACCCCATGTTTCGACTACTGTGTCAGTACAATCGTCCCTCGGAAAGCGACTCGACCCGCCGGGTTCGATCGGCGTGCGCCTCACGTTTCTCGTATTCTGGGGGATCGATGCGGTCGCCGCAACCCTGTTCTTTCTCGTCCCCTACGCGAGCGAGCTCAATCCCGTCACCGTCTTCTTCTATCAGCTGTTCGGACTCCCCGGGGTCCTGCTCGCCGCGGCGTGCTACGCCGCGGTCGTGATACTGATCGGCCACGTCCTCTCGGACCCGATGGATATCCGGTTCGTCGCCATCGTCGTCGGACTGTACGTCCTGTTCGCGGCGAACAACGTGCTCCTGCTCATGTACCGCGAACCACTGCCGGAGCTACTTGGGCTGTGGTGAGACGCCAACGGTGACGCCGACCGCCGACGGATGACCGGAGGTTTATCCCGAATGCCGCCCCATCATCGACCGATGTACCGATGACCGATCCGGTTCCCGAACTCGCCGATCGCGCCGCCGCCTGCGCCGACCGTCTCCTCGATGCCGATCGCGTCCTGCTGGCCTCCCACATCGACGCCGACGGACTCACCAGCGCCGCGATCGCCGCACAGGCCTTAGAGCGCGCGGCGATACCCTTCGAGACGGTTTTCGAGAAACAACTCGACCAGGACGCCATCGCCGACATCGCGGCGACCGACTACGACACCGTCCTCTTTACCGACTTCGGGAGCGGCCAGCTGGAGATCATCGGCGAACATGAGGACGCGGGCGCCTTCACTCCCGTCATCGCCGACCACCACCAGCCCGCCGACCGCGACACCGAGTTCCACCTGAACCCCCTGCTGTTCGGGATCGACGGCGCCTCCGAACTCTCCGGCGCCGGCGCGAGTTACGTCCTCGCGCGAGCGCTCGCGGACACCGCGGACCGGTCGGCGGAACTGTGTTCCGATGGGGGAATGGTCACCGCCTCGGGCGCGACCGACGTCCGCGCCGATAACCGCGATCTGGCCGCCCTCGCGGTCGTCGGCGCCGTCGGCGACATGCAGGCCTCCGGCGGGGAACTCCACGGCGCTAACGAGAAGATCGTCGCGGAAGGCGTCGAGGCCGGCGTCCTCGAGACCGGCAAGGATCTGGCGCTCTACGGGAAACAGACCCGGCCGCTGCCGAAGCTGCTCGAGTACGCTACCGACGTCCACATTCCCGGCATCTCGAACGACGAGAACGGCGCGCTCCGGTTTCTGGACGGTCTCGACCTCGAGTTGAAACGCGACGGCGAGTGGCGCCGCTGGTCGGGACTGACCAACGACGAAAAGCAGACCGTCGCCAGCGCGCTCGTCAAGCGGGCCGTCTCGACAGGCGTCCCCGCGACGAAGATCGACCAGCTCGTGAGTACGGCGTACGTCCTCCCCGAAGAGCCGGTCGGCACGGAGCTCCGGGACGCCAGCGAGTTCTCGACGCTGCTGAACGCGACTGCCCGCTACGAGCGCGCCGACGTCGGCCTCGGGGTCTGTCTCGGGGACCGCGACGGAGCGCTCGAGCGCGCCCGGAAACTGCTGCGCAACCACCGGCGCAACCTCTCGGAGGGGATCGACCTCGTCACGCGCGAGGGCGTCACCCACGAGGACCATCTCCAGTGGTTCCACGCGGGCGATGAGATCCGCGAGACCATCGTCGGCATCGTCGCCGGCATGGCGATGGGCAACGAGGGGATCAGCCGCTCGAAGCCGATTCTCGCGTTCGCGGAGAAGAGCGCGGAGGGTGACGCCGCCGAGAACGGCCAGGAGGTCAAGGTCTCCTCGCGTGGCACCCACACCCTCGTCCGGCAGGGACTGGACCTCTCTACGGTCATGGGCGAGGCCTCGCGGGCCGTCGGCGGCGACGGCGGCGGACACAACGTCGCCGCTGGCGCGACGGTACCCAAAGGAAAAGAAGACGCGTTCATCGAACGCGCCGACGAAATCGTCGGCGAGCAACTCTCCTGACGAAAGTCGAACGGTAGCCGACTCGAGTCACAGCCCGCGGCGAACTCAGGTCGACCGGTCCATCGAGGCCGGCACCGTCGGCACCAGCGGCGCCCGGGAGGTCAGCAGATACGACCCCTTCCGGACCGCGCCCTTGGCGTACTGGACCGAGCTCTTTCGAATCGGCGTCCGCTTGCCGCGGATCTGGGTCCGACCCTCGAGGATGGCCGCGACGAGCTCGTCGCCGTCGATGTCGGCCCCGGTGGCAGCGTCGGGCGAGACGAGGATTTCGGTGTAGGCCTTACCGACGTTAGGCAGGTAGTGGGCGTCGCTGGCGCCGATCTGGGGATACTCGTGGCGACGGGCGAACGTCCGAGCGCGTCGGTTGCGGTAGCCGGTAAAGACCATGGAGTTGTAGGTCTCGATCGCGTCGACATCCTCGATGCGACGCTTGCGAACGCCGTGGCGGCTGCGCTGGAACGGGTGGGGGACGATCGCGATGCCGCCGAGGTCGCGGACGGCCGCGACGGTTTCCGTGAAGGGCTGGCCGGGATCGGGCCGTTCCTCGACGCCGATCGCCAGCAGGTGGCCGTGGCGGGTTGACACCTCGACGCCGGGAATGCCGATCAGGCCGTACTCCGGCGCGAGTTCGGCCGCGCGGAGCGACTCGCCGATCTCGTCGTGGTCGGTGATAACGACCCCGTCGAGTCCGATGTCGGCGGCCTGCTCGAGGATGAGTTCGATCGGTTCGTGTCCATCGTAGGAGTCGTCGGAGTGAACGTGAAAATCGATCGCGAGCGGAATCTGAGTCGTCATAGCGGGATCAGGGCGGGGGACGCTACGGCCAGTACCGCGCAGGTCCGCATAAACGCTGTGTTGCCGCTCGAGGGTCGATCGATACCCAGATTCAATATAGCATTATCAGATTTATAGTGACGAGAACCGCCCCGTGACGGACCGATCGACGACTCCAGCGAAGCGACCGAAGAGAACGACGAGGCGTCGAAACGGGGGCAGTCGGTCGAACGACGCAGAAAATCCGACCCGCCGAGAGGAGTCAGGACCGGTGGAGGCGGGCAATCGCTCGTTTCCGACGATCAGTGTGCGATCCGCGGCAGCAGACGACGCCGATCGAGATCGACTCGCCTCGAGAGGATTAGGCCACCCTAAAGTTCGGTGGACTTATGTTGTTTTAGGTAGGCCTAAAGAACGAACGGCGGTCCCCGCTACCGTGACTCGGCGCGACGACGATTCCGCTCCTGACGGGTCGTGGCGCCGCGCGACCGCCCTGCTGTCCGCCGAGAGACTGGAGGAAACCATGGTCGGAACGACACTCAGAGAGATTCGCCACGAGATCGAACGGCTGGCCAGCGACGACGGCGACTACTACGTCGTCTGCGCTCGCTCCGGCGAGCGGCCCGTCCCCGTCGCCGGCCACCGGTTCGCGACCCGCACGGCCGCGGCCGACGCGGCTCGAGTGACCGAACAGTACCGGGCAGCGCTCAGACGGTACGATCCGCAGTTGCCCTACTATGACCCAATCGTCCGGCAGGAACAGCCGCTACACGTCGGCGACGGGCCCGACGACCCTAGCGAAGACACGGGCCCAATCTCCCCGCAGCCCGTCGATCACGGCGGCGAGGCCGACGATCCGCTGATCAGTTTCTGTCACGACGTTTCCGGCGCCGTGTTCGAGGCCCTCTCGGAGAGCAATCACGACGAGGCCGAGACGGCGATCATGGAGACCTATCTGGCCGCGGCCGAGGCCACGACCGACCGGAACACGCTCTGTCTGGTGTTACTCGAGGCGATGGCGGCCGAACTCGAGCGACATCTGACCGTCGATGAACGGACGCGGCTGCTGCGGACCGCGGCGGCGAACCTCCCACCGGTTCCGTCGGCGACCGATCCCATCGAGGCGAGTCTGGCGCATCTGGACTCGCTGTCGCTGGTGCGAGCGTACGACGTCGCGCGCGAGCCGCGGACGGGGACCGACGCCTGGAGCGTCTCGCTGCGCGGGTACGCCATCGACTGCGACGGCCGGCGATTTCCGACGCTGCCGATCGGGATCGACATCCTGCGCCGGGCGTCCGAGGTGACCGCGGCGCTGAGCGTGACCGACGTGACCGCACTGGGCGAGGGCGACTGGGAACTCGTCGTGACCAGCGACGTCGAGGCGGCGGGCGGCCTCGTCTGTCTCAGGGAGGACGAGTCATGACGGACTCGACGGTCGTCCACCGTGCGGTGGCGTGTCTCGAGGACGAACGGGCCGACGTCGCCGACCGCGCCTCAGCCCTCGAGACGTTCGCACGACAGGTGCGGGACGTGCCGACGGCGTCAGGACCCGCGCAAGCGGCCGTCGCCGTGCCAGCGACGCCGAAGGCGATGGCGACGGCGGTCGGATCGGCGGCCGCGACCCCGAAGCCGCCCGACGATCGCTGTGCGACCGTTAGAGAGGCGTTCGTCGACACCGTCGAGCCGCACACCATCGCGGCCGACGACGACTCGCTCGGCAAGACGATGGCGGCCGAGCTTTCGGAGGAGATCGCGGTCTCGCTGGCCGCTGAAGCCGATTGGACGCCGGCGCTCAAACGGGCCGTTCTCGAGGAAATCGAGACCCAGCGCCGGAAGACGGTGCTGCTCGAGGAGACGCTGCAGCGCGAGCGACGGACGCTCGAGGAGGCGATCGACGAAATCGACGAGATCGTCGCGTGGCTGCGAACGACGGCCGACGAATCGCTGCTCCAGTGCGGGTTCGACGACCTACACGAGAAGCACGGCTGCCTCGAGGCCCATCGGGACCGTCTCGAGACGCTGATCGACGATCGGCAGCGGCAGTTCTCCGGGGAGACGAACCCCCGTGGGACCGCCGACTACCGGGGGCTCGTCGCGGCGATCTACGCGGATCTCTCCGTTCAGTACCCGCTGCTATCGACCGCGACGCGGCTGTACGGGATCTGCGGCGACTGTCAGCGGACGGTTCGAGCGCATCTGGCGCGGCGCGTTTAAGTGATCGTCCGCTGGCGGCGCGGACTACGACGACGACTTCGAGAGGCCGTCTGGGACGAAATCCGGAAGGGAAACGCTCTCGAGAACGTCTCGAACCTCGAGCGGATCGTCAGCCGCCGAGATGGTTTCGTGGATCCGTTCCATACACGTGAGGGCCCCGCTGATGGCGGCCCGACGGGTCGAGACGCGGCCGATCACCTCGGTGATCGTCTGGTCAGTGAGGAAGTACCGGTATCGCAGTTCCCAACACCGACAGAGCCCGAGTCCGGGGTGCGAGCGATCGGCGGCCGTTCGGTCCGCGATGAGCTCGAGCGGCGGCTGGCTGTAACGGTACTCGAACCGGCCGTCACAGCAGTCGATGGGTCCCCATCCCGGTGGTAATGCCTCGCATGGGATGGGGGGCTGATCGGGAGGCATGTCCCTCCCTGAACCGGGCACGGGAGTGTCGGTTCCGCTTGCGTACGCATCGTTCGTATACCGCATCCGCTACTGGGTCAGCGCCTTGTCATTCTTTCGCGAGTGACAGCTGCGAACCGCCAGCGGCCGACCGATCGTCCGACTTTTGTCTCCGCTCTCCGTCCCTCCGGGTATGGCCGACTTCGATCCCGAGAAATTCGAAGACAAGTACGCCAACTACTTCCCGGAGCTCCAGCAGGCGTACAAGAACGCGTTCAATCGAATGAACGATCAGTACGACTCGGAACTGGTCCACGCGATCGACCAGCAGGTGCTAAACGAGAGCGAACCCTTCTACGAGGGCGACGGCGAGTTCCGCATCGAGCTCCCCGACGACCCCTACGATCGACTCACGGGCGTGCTGGTCGAGCGGGATCGATTCGAGGAGGTCCTCGAGCGCCACGTCGAGGAGATCGAGACCGAACTGCAGCGAGTTTTCGGGTTCGCCTGATCCGGACCAGGCGACTCGAGGACCGCGATTCGGGCGTCGCGAGCGTCGGCAGCCGAACGGGTAGGACGGAAGGTTTAGGGGCACCCACATCCAAGGGTGGTCCATGAGCACGGAATCCCAGAACGACGGGGACGACCTCGAAGACCGCGTCGCGAACTTCCTCCGCCGCAACTTCCCGCAGATCCAGATGCATGGCGGCAGCGCAGCGATTCAGGACATCGACCGCGAGAGCGGCGAAGTCAGCATCGCCCTCGGCGGCGCCTGCAGCGGCTGTGGCATCTCGCCGATGACGATCCAGGCGATCAAGAGCCGGATGGTCAAGGAGATCCCCGAAATCGAGACGGTCAACGCCCACACCGGGATGGACGGCGGCGAGGCCGACATGGGCGGTGGCGACGGCATGAGCCCGTCGTTCCCCGGCGAAACCGTCGACGACGACGGCGACGCCGACGAAGGGCCGGAAGCACCGTTCTAGCCGCCGGTCGTCCCGTGTAGTTCCAACCGAGTTTTTCGCTATTTCATCCGCCGAGAGGCAGTGGTTCAGCTCCCTTTCGCCGGAGTCCGCTGTGGAGCCGAGAAGCGCTCAGCGGCACCGCTGTAGGAGCCGCGATAAACGGATGCCGCGCCGACTTCGGGCGGCGCAAAACGAAGAATGTAGCGACCCCGATCGGCGCTACTCGAGCGATTTCGCCCGGTTCTGAAACTCGCCGCCGCATTCACACACACCGGGATGGGTGTTCGCTTCGACGACGGTTCCACACTCGAGACACTCGTATGTCGACGCCGATTCGGGGTCGTTCTCGCCTTCGACGTCCTGGTCGTGGGGCATACGACGCACTTCTCGGTCCACGATCATATATTCCGTGCAAGAGTATCGAAGGCGAGTAGCCGCGACGACGGTCAGCGCAGCTCGAGTTCTCGTTCCCACGTCCTGACCAGCGAGGTCAGGGCCCGGTTCGTCGGCACCTCGAGCCCCCGTTCGGCTGCCCGATCGACCACGTAGCCGTTGATGGCGTCGATCTCGGTGCGCCGCTCTGCGCGGACGTCCTGGTGCATTGAAGACGTGTTCGCGGCCGTCTCGCTCGCGACTGACTCGAGTGCGGCGAGCGCTTCGCGGTTCGAGAGCCCGACGTCACAGGCCCGTGCGACCCGGGCCGTCTCGCGGGCGGCGGCGCGGGAGAGGTCGGTCGCGTCGGCCTCGAGGACGGCCCCGTTTTCGGTCCGAGCCAGCGCCGTGACGGGGTTGATCCCGGCGTTAACGGCGAGTTTCTCCCAGAGGCGGCAGGGCATATCGTCGGCGACGGTCGTCTCGATCCCCGCGGTCGCGAACGCCTCGCCAACTCGATCCGCGGCGGCCGCGGGGCCGCCGTCTCGAGCCCCCAGTACGACCTCGCCGACGCCGGTACACGCAACGACGCCCGGCTCGCGCAAAATCGCGCCGTAGGTCGCCGTTGCCGCGAGTATCGGGGCCTCGAGCCGCGCGGCGAGCGTCTCCTCGTTTCCCATGCCGTTTTGCAGGGAGCAGACGACGTCGAACGACCCCGTCGCGAGCGCGTCGGCGGCGGCCGCGGTGTCGAACGATTTGACCGTCACGACGGCCAGCTCCGCCTCGAGTCCCGTTCCGTCGGTTGTCGCCGCCGGGGACACGGTGAACGGGAAGCCGGCCGCCTCCCCCTCGAGCGTCAATCCCGACTCGCGGACGGCACGAGCGTGGGCCTCGCGGGCGACGAGCGTCACGTCGTGTTCGCGGGCGAGCAGCCCGCCGACGAGACTGCCGAGGCTTCCGGCCCCGAAGACGACGATCTCCATGGCTCGAGGTGGAACGAGCGGGCTGAAAACGGTTGTCGTCTGCGGGCCCGCTCAGTCCTCGGTCCAGTAGTAGCGGTTCTCGCGCTCGGTACCACAGGACGGACACTCGTCCGGGATGTCGCGGTCGATCCGGCCCGTTTCGCCACACTCCCAGCAGCGCCACACGAGTTCGGCCTCGCCGAACTGCTGACCCGAGGGACGTGTTCGACGCTCATTCCTTCGATCCCGTCACGCGAGGTGACGTAGAGCCCGTTCTCGTCGAACCCGCGGACCCGTCCGATCGTCTCACCGTTTTCGGTGTAAACCGTCGCTCCGAACCCCAGTCGCGACTGATTCTCGGCCGTGGTGTCTCACCGGTCGAATCTACGCCGCGCGAGGTGATGAACCCTAATTCGCGATATAGAATAGGCCTCGGACGGCCGACCGACGCGGTTCAGTCCTCGGTCCAGTACATCAGGTTCTCCCGCTCGGTGCCGCAGTTCGGGCACTCGTCGGGAAGTCCCTTGTCGATGTCACCCATTTCGCCACACTCCATGCAGCGCCACATGAGTTCGGCCTCGCCGAACTCGTGACCCGAGCGGGCGTGTTCGACGCTCATCGCCTCGGCGCCCTCGCGCGTGGTGACGAAGAAGCCGCTCTGTTCGAAGCCCCGAACTTTCCCGAGTTCGTTCCCGTCCTCGTCGTAGACGACCTGCCCGAGATTGAGGTCCATGACCTCCTCGACGGCCTCTTGCTCGCCTTCTTTCGCCGGAGTCTCCCCAGTTTTGACCATGGGCGAACGAACGCCGGCAACGTGAATAAAGTCACAGCGTGCATTGTGCAAGCGACCGCTCGAGGCCCGTTCCCGGCCGGAAACAGCCGATCGTGCTGCTCGCCGATCGGCTATTACAAACTGTAAACCAGAGACAGGGATACGGAAACCAGTGGAAGGGGTTAGCCCTGGCAATAGAAAACAATATACACTCCCTATCTAGATAGCTATCGTATGATAACCTCCCGCACAGTAGAGTTGCCCGACGGTCGGCGATCGGCCGGCCGGTGTGGTACCGACGGCACGGGGGTGAGAGCAGTACCGACCATTGCAAGGGAAAAGGTCGACAACGATCGAGCGCTTTCGGTGGGTGTGTTGTTTCAGACGTCCGCGTTCGGTCGTCAGCTCGAGCGCTGTCCGGCCGTCGTCCCGTCTCCGAGTCACGCCGGCGGTAGCGCGAGGGAATCATGACGGGGACCGGCGTCGCAACGGTCGGTGACTGTCGAATCGCCTACCGGCGCGCGGGGACGAGCGGCCCGCCCGTCGTCCTCTGTCACGGCGCCGGGATCGACGACGCGACGGTGTCGTGGCGCCACGCCATCGACGCCCTCTCCGAGGACTACCGCGTCTACGCGATCGACTGGCCTGAGTACGGCCGCAGCACCGGCTCGGTCACCCACACGATCGAGACCTACGTCGACGTCCTCGCCGGCTTTCTCGAGTCGCTCCCCTACGAGCGGGTCTCGTTGGTCGGAATCTCGATGGGCGGGGGCGCGGCGCTGGGCTACGCGCTCGAGCGACCCGACCGGATCGAGCAGTTGGCGCTCGTGGATAGCTACGGGCTGGGCGGGCGGCTTCCTAACGCCCTCCCGTGGAAACTGCTGTCGCGGGTACCCGGGATGACGGAGTTCGGCAAGATCGCCGCCGGGGCCACCACCGATAGCGTCAGGCTGGTCCTCGACAGTCTCGTCGCCGATTCGGGCGGCCTCTCCGACGAATTCGTCGACGACGCCCGGGCGAAGCTGATGGAGCCCGGCTCGATCCAGGCCTTCAAGGAATTTCAGGGGAACGAACTCTCGTACGACGGCCGCGTCGCGACGAACTTCGTCGACGACCTCGAGTCGCTATCCGTCCCGACGCTGCTGATCCACGGCGAGGAGGACCCACTCGTTCCCCTCGAGTGGTCGGTGCGAGCGGCGGAACTGATTCCGGAGGCCGAGCTGGACGTGATCGAAAACTGCGGTCACTGGGCGCCTCGAGAGCGCCCCGAGCGGTTCAACGAGAGCCTCCGAAACTGGCTTCCGGACCGCCGCTGTGCGCCGACACCCGAGTATCCGCTGGCCGAGATGCCCGGGATCACTCGCGTCGGCGATTGATTACGGTCGACTAATTTCGATGGCCGGAAGCACGGCTCGAGCAACGCGAGAGCCGTGCGATCCGGGGGAGGGCAGGCGTTCATCCGTTACGACCGCGAGAGAGCGCCGCAGGCGCTCTCGAGCGGGCCGACGACCGATGTGAACGAACGACTGAAAGGAGTGAGAGAACGGAGGGCGGAGTGCTTTTCATCAACGTTTTGCCGAGTGCGGTCGCGGAGCGACCGCACGCAGAGCAAAAGGTTGTTTCACATGAAGTCTTCAATCCCACTCTGCTTGTTCTTGTCGTTCTCGAAGATGCTCTCGAGCGAGCGCTCGAGCACCTCTAACCGCTGTTTCGTGTAGTCGCGACAATCGTACTCGTCGGCGACCTTGATCGCGGTCTGCATGTACTTGTTGACCGAGCCCTTGTGGACGGTGAGGTTGACGCGGCCGCCGCATTCGCGGCAGTCGCCGGTCAGGGGCATTCGGCGGAACTTCTCGCCGCAGTCGAGACAGCGGGTCTCCTGTCGGGAGAAGGCCCGCAGGTTCCCGATCAGGTCCGGCAGGAAGTGGTACTCGATGACCCGCTCGGCGACGTCAGTCTCGTCGACGGCCTCGAGTTTCCGCGAGAGCTCGAGCTGGGCGTCCATCTTGTCCATCATCGAGCCCAACGTCTTGTACGCCGAGAGGTCGGGCCCCATCGCGATGTCGGTGGTGTCGTGGGTGTGTTCGAAGCCGGTGTATTCGAGGTCGGTGCCGAGGTTCTCCTCGGCGATCTGGACGTCGACCTCCTCGGGATCGGCCTGCTCGCGGGTCGCGAGGTAGAACTCGCGGGGATACTGCGAGACGACGTCCATGTTGTGGGCCTCGTCGTCGATCTCCGAGGGGTCGATGCGGGAGGACATGACGAGCGGGGCGTCCATCTTCCCCCCGCGCTGGTCGGGCAGGAAAGACTTACTGAAGTTGAGAAGTCCGTCGAGTAGCAGCATCACGCAATCTTCGTCACCGTCGCAGTTGCGCCGTTTCGCGGCGTGAAAGTACGGATGAGCGTATCCGACTGCCGCGCTCGTGAAACCGATAACTCTCCCGACAGTTGCCGCGCTCGTGTGGGGTGCCATCCCGAACACCAGCTCTCCGACCAGTTCCTGCCGATCCTCGAACTCGTAGAACGGCTCGAGGCCGTAGTACTGCTCCAAGAGATCGTCGATGAAGTCGGCGGTCTGGAGCATGTGCTCGGCGGCGCCGTCCGAGAGGACGATATCCTGTACTTTCAGCTCCACGAGCTGGTCCTCGTGGGTCAGCGGCTCGCCGTGGATATCCTCCTCGTATCCCAGCGCCTGTAGCTGGCCGACGTCGACGTCGAGTTCGCTGGCGCGGACGGACGTGACCGGGAGGTCGGTCATGTCGTAGCGGACGGTGCCATCCTTGAACGCCGAGACGTCGTGTTTCGCGCGCAGGATCCCCTTCTCGATGGGTTCGGGGATCTTGTTCGACGAGGTCAACCCCTTGACGCCTTTCAGGATGTCGAAGGCGTTCTCGCGTTCCCCGACCGACTCGAGGGCCGAGCGGAACTCGTCGTTGACGTCGACCTCGCGGTTCTCGACGCAGGTTCCCTCGCGTTCACAGCGGTCGCACTCGACGCGGCCGGCGTCGTCGGGCTCGAGGGACTCGTCGCAGTCGGGACAGCGGTAGTCGGGTTCGGTCCGCGCGTCGCAGTCCGGACAGCGGTTCTTGAACGTCTCCGTCGCGCAGTCGGGACAGCGCTGGCGGCCGACTTGGAGTTCGACGACGCCCGGCGTGTCGGACATCGTCTCGGCGTGCTTGGCGGCGTCGGCGACGTTGCGCTGTGCGCCGCCGGCCTCGCCGATCGGGAACAGCGTGTGCACGGGCGGGCTGAGGTCGCGGCTCTCTGACTTCTCCGGGCGTCCCATCCGGTTGCCGATCCGCGTGGGGGCGCGCTCGCGCACCTGAAACGGTGCGACTTCGTTGACAGCCTCGATGGCGTTGGCGCCGTCGGGTTCGTCCTCGCGGCCCCAGTTGCGGGCCCGCTCCGAGAGGTCGTCCGCGGACCACGTGCGCTCGAGTTCGATGCTCGGTTCCTCCTCCCCTCCGTCACGGTCGGCGTCGAGATCTAAGGCGGCGCCGTCGGCGACGGCTCGCCGCGGTTCGCAGCCGACGGTGCGGACGAACGGCCGCCAGTCGTCGATTTCGATGCGGTCCGCGTCGGGGCGCTGGCGGTGCTCGATGACAATCGTCTCGAGGGCGTCGGCGACGACGTCGGCGTATGCGAGGACGAGGATGCTGTCGTCCCCGTTGCCGTTCACGCTGCCGTCGCCGTCCTGCTCGATCCGTCCCTCGGCGACCGCCGCCGCGAGGTCACAGAAGGCGTCGACCGAAATGTCGTGCCAGAGGTAGGTGTACTCGGGGTGGAGCGGCGCGTCGTACTCGACGGCCCACTCGAGGGCTTCCTCGGGCTCGGGGAACTCGAGGTCGATTCGGGGGTCGTCCTCGAGGGCCTGGACGTCGGCGCCGGCGGCCGCTAAGTCCTGGACCCACCACTCGTAGGTGTAGGAGGCGGGCGCGAGCGGGTGGTTGTTCTCGACGAACTCGCCGTAGTTGACGAGGTACTCGCCCAGGTCCAGAATCTTCTCGACGCCGTTTCTGATCTCGAGGGCGTCCTCGGGGTCGTCGATCCGGCGGACGTCACCGTTGGCGAGTTTGACCGTCGGCCCCTCGATGGAGTCGACGGGGACGACCCCCGCCGCCTTGCCGGGGCGTTCGGTCTTGATTTGGGTCCCGGTCGCGAGGAAGTCGTCGACCAGATGCATCGCGGCGGGGTGGACGCCGGCGGTCGCGAAGCCGTGGTTGCGCGCGCGACCGTAGCGCAGTCGGAACCCGCCCTCCGCGCAGGGGTGAGAGAAGACGGGGCGGCCGGCGATCAGGTCCCGGAGGAACTTCGTGGACTCCTCGACGCGCGGGGGACCCTGCGGTTCGTCGGCGTCGTCGCCGTCCGCGGGGTCCTCGCCCTCGCTCTCGTCGGCAGCCTCATCCTCGTCGGCGTCGTCCTCGCCGTCCCCTTCGTCGGCCGCGTCGTCGTAGTAGGTGCCATCGATCAGGTCCTGGAGCCACGGCCAGTCGATCTCGTCCAGGTTGCGGGTGTAGCGCTGGATCTTCGGCGCCTTGAGCGCGATCCCCTCGGCCATGACCAGACACATCCCGCCGCGGGCGCTGTTGGTGTCGACCCGCTCCAAGTCGCGAAAGCCCGAGACCTCCTCGTCGCCGGTGGCCTCGCCGTCCAACATGATCGGCATGTGCTTGGCGATGAACTTCGTCTCCTTGTCCTTGGGCGTGTACTGGAGACCGGTCTCCTTGTCGTAGAGGGCGATCTCCTCGGCGTAGCGCTCGATCTCCTCGTCGCGGGCGCTGAACTGCTCGATCCCCACGAGGGCGCGGGTGTAGTCGGCGACGAGCACCGAGAGGGCCTGCGCCGTGCCGCCCGCCGAGCGGATCGGGCCGGCGTAGTAGACGTTGACGAACTCCGTCCCGTCGTCGTTCTCTAAGATCTCGACCTTGTCGATCCCCTCGATGGGCGCCGCGACGACCCCCTCGGTCAGCAGGGCGACCGCGGTGCGGACCGCGCCCTCGACCTTCCCGGCCTTGGACTCGTAGTCGCCGACCCGGCCCTCGGCGAAGTCCTCTGCGAGTTCGAGGGCGGCCTCCTCGCGGCTCATCTCCCCCTCGAGTTCGCGGACGCGCTCGGCGACGCCGTCGATCCCGAGGATGTTCTCGACGCGGTCGGCCATGTCCCGCGCGGTCGGAATCTCGACCTCGGGTTTCGGGTCCGCGCCGCGCTCCTTGGCTCGTTCGGCGACGTCGAAGGCCTCGTCTAACTGGGACTCGAGCCGCTCGAAGTAGCGTTCGTCTGCCTCGCGCATGTCAGAGCCACAGGTCCAGTTCGGTGGTCTCGTCGTACTCGCGCTCGAGGGGCTCCTCGAAGACGCGCATGTAGACCTCGCCGGCCCAGACGGTCGCCTCGTTCAGGTGGCCGGAATACGTCGTCCCCTCGTCGTCCGAGAGGACGGCGTGGGTGTGTGCGAATCGGTCGTCATCCAGCCACGAGACGTTGCCGACGCAGCTGGCGACCTCGAGCGGTTCGTCGAACTCGATCGGGTAGTACTCGCACTCCGCTTGATCGTAAAACCAGAGTTCCGCGTCCCGGACCGCGCCGAGGGCGGTAAACCAGGCCGCGTCGGCCTCGACCTCCTCGGCGAGCGACTCGATCTCGGCCCGCCAGTCGGCGCCGTGCTCGAGGCGGGCGACGTACTCGCCCGTGGTTTCGACGGCTCGATAGTTCATACCAATGTGCTGTGTTCGGCCGGAAGAAAAAGACCACGGGTTGGCGCGCGGACGACGGTCCGCCTCGGCCGGCGCGATACCGTGGTAGAGGGAGGTCGCGTCCGACGTCCGCGCGCATATCGAGGGGCGCGTTGATATAAATAAACGATACATTCAGAGATATTATAGTGTTTTTGTCAATATCGATGAAGAAGAATATCGCCATTAATGTACAGTATAATGCAATAACGTGCGAAAACGAGACTAACAGGATCTAGTACTAGTCCATTAGGGATCAGTAACAACTGATTTGCATTCGTTAGACGGTTGATACC
The DNA here is from genome assembly GCF_000025325.1 of Haloterrigena turkmenica DSM 5511. Classification (NCBI taxonomy): domain Archaea; kingdom Methanobacteriati; phylum Methanobacteriota; class Halobacteria; order Halobacteriales; family Natrialbaceae; genus Haloterrigena; species Haloterrigena turkmenica. Next base: position 3,804,278 of record NC_013743.1, read on the forward strand.
AAAATAGATCGATTGGTATCACCAACCAAGATGGTGGTGAACCAGTCAACGACGCGGCGGCACCTCCTCGCTTCGGGGGCCGCGATTTCCGCGTCAGTCATCGCAGGGTGCATCGGCGGCGGCGGTGGCGGCGACGGGAAAGCCTTCCGCTTCACGCAAGAGCAGTCGCGAGAGGAGCAGTTCGATCCCGTCGTCTCGAACGACGCGTACAGCTTTCAGGTGATTCAGCTCGTCTTCGACGGGCTCTACGAGTACAGCGAAGGACTCGAGCTCCAGCCGAAACTCGCGACGGGCGAGCCGACCGTCGAGCGCGACGGCACGCGGTACATCTTCGAGATCGTAGAGGGTGCCACGTTCCACAACGGAAACGAAGTGACCGCCGGAGATGTCGCGCACTCCTTTACCGCGCCGGTCGAGGAGGAGACGGAGAACGCCTCGGAGTACGACATGATCGAGAGCACCGAGGTCATCGACGACTATCAGCTCCAGGTCGACCTCGGGGAGGATCCGTACGGCCCGTTCGAACTCGCGACGATGGGCGTGACGGTGGTCCCAGAGAGCGCTCGAACCGAGGACCGCGAGGCGTTCAACACGAATCCGATCGGCTCGGGACCGTTCACCTTCGCCGAACTCCAAGAGAACGAGTACGTCGAGATCGAACGCAACGACGACTACTGGGACGACCTCGAGCCGAACCTCCAGCGGGTCCGCTTCGAAGCTCACGACGACAACGCGGGTCGCGTCTCCGACATCCGGTCGGGGAACACCGACGCCATCGCCGGCGTGCCCAACGAGGACTGGAGCGTCCTCGAGAACGAGGAGAACGTCACTCTTCATTCGGCGGAGAGTCCGACGTTCATGTACATGGCGTTTAATTGTAACGAGGGGCCGACAACGAGTCCCGAAGTGCGGCGAGCGATCGCCCACTCGTTCTCGATGTCGGACTTCATCGAGTCGAACGCCGCGAACGTGGCGTCGCCGATGTACAGTCCGATCCCGCCCGTCGTCAATGAGGTCTGGGGCTTCCCCGAGGACGAGTATCAGGAACTGTTGCCGTCGTACGACCCCGAGGAGGCGCAGTCGCTACTCGACGAACACGCGCCCGACGGCTTCACGCCGACGATCATCACGCCGGAGGGAATCCGCGCCCAGTTAGCCGAACGGATCGCGACTCGGTTGGACGAGATCGGGTACGGTGCGGACGTACAGGTACTGGACTTCGCGACGCTGGTCGACACCTACACCAGCGGAAGCGCCGACGACTACCAGATGTACCTGCTGGGCTGGACCGGCGGTCCCGATCCGGACTACTACCTCTACCCGCTGTTCCACGAGAGTCAGGCGGGAACGAATCAGGGCCACTTCTACGGCGGGAGCGACGGGTTCCACGAGGCGATCGCCGAGGGACGCAACTCCGCTGGACAGGAGGAGCGCTACGACATTTACGAGCCCGTCATCCGAGAGATCGTCGAACAACTGCCTGCCCTCCCGGCGTTCACGCAGGACAACACGATGGCCTCGCGCAACTACGTCCAGGACCTGCAGGCACACCCGGAAGTGACGCGGAACCCGACGCTCGTCGCAGAGTATACGAACGTATCGATGGAGTGATCTGGCGACCCGACGCCGCGTCCCGGTTCCGAACGGTTCCGCACGGATCAGGAGGCGGCCGACCGGGGGCCACGAAACGACCGACCGACTCGCGAACACATGAAACTGCTCAAGTACACGATACATAGAGTCTTGCAGGCGATTCCCGTCCTGATCGGGATCTCCGTCATCACGTTCCTCCTCGCGAACCTCGGACCGGGCGATCCGGTCAGCCTCATGCTGCAGGGACAGGAACACAGCGAGGAACTGGTTCGATCGATCGAACAGCGGTACGGACTCGATAGACCGCTGCACGAACGGTACCTGACGTATATGGCCGGCCTCGTACAGGGTGACCTCGGCCGGAGCATCCACTACCAGCGACCGGTCGCCGGCCTCATGCTGGATCGGCTCGGACCGACGCTCCTGCTGGTGCTGTCGGCGTACGCGTTCGCGCTGGTCACGGCGATACCGCTCGGCGTTATCGCCGCCGACAGACGTAACGAACCGACCGATCACGTCTCGAGAATCGTCGCGCTCGTCGGCGTCAGTACCCCGTCGTTCTGGATCGGGATCGTCCTGATCCTCGTCTTCGCGGTCAAACTCGGGTGGCTTCCCTCGAGCGGGCTCGTCTACCCGTGGCGACCGCCGAGCGCCTACCGGTGGATCGACGGCCACCTTGAGCTGTACTATCAGTCGTTGCGGCACCTGCTGCTTCCGATGATCGCGCTGGGAACCCTGCAGATGGCGACGATCATGCGCGTCGAGCGCACGCAGATGATCGAGTCGCTGCAGGGCGAGTACGTCAGGCTGGCTCGCGCGTACGGCGTCCCCGAGCGGACGGTCCTGCGGAAGCACGCCTTTCAGCCGGCACAGCTCCCGATCATCACAATCGTCGGTCTCAACCTCTCGACCGCGATCGGCGGCGCGGTGCTGGTCGAAACGGTCTTCGACATCAACGGGATGGGACGGCTGTTCATCGACGCGATCCAGTCGAACGACTATCAGTTGGTGATGGGGATCACGATGACGCTCGGCGCGCTGTTCGTGATCGGCGTCATCATCACGGACATCTCGTACGCGTACATCGACCCGCGAGTCACCTACGGTGAGAGAAACTAACCATGGCAGTCGGCGAATCACAACTCGGAGGCGGTACCGACTCGGTATCGGACGAGGAGGACGAGGTCGAAGCTCGCGTCGGCTGGCGGTACACCGTCGCGCGAATCAGACGGGACACGACGGCCCGATGGGGGCTGTACATCGTGACGTTCGTCTTGGTCGTCGCGGTATACGCGCTGATCGACAGCAACCTCTCGCGGCTCACGTTCGGGCAGGTCTCCGACTACACGTTCGCGCAGTTGCTACCGATCTTCGATCACCCCACGCACATCCCGCCGCCGGGCGAGGGACGGCAGAACGTGCCGCCGTACTTCCCGCTCGCCGACCAGCCGTGGAACCCCTTACCGGCAGGCGGCACGCTCGAGTATCCGCTCGGAACCGATCCCGCTGGGCGGGACTACTTCACCCGCATCGTCTACGGCACGCAGGTCTCGGTGTTCGTCGGTCTGGCCTCGACGTTCATCGGACTCTCCGGCGGGACGATCGTCGGCGCGGTCGCCGGCTACTACGGCGGCCGGGTCGACGACGTCCTGATGCGGATCGTCGAGACGGTGTACGCGATCCCGCCGCTGATCCTCATCATCGTCTTCACCGTCTTCGTCGGCGGTGCGAACATCTGGTACGCGGTGCTCGGCGTCGGGATCGCGTTCGTCCCGGTCTTCGCTCGCATCATCCGAAGTCGGGTCCTGAGTATCCGCGAGATGGACTACATCGAGGCGGCCCAGGCGGCCGGCGTGAAGGATCGGAACGTCATCATGCGGCACGTCGTTCCGAACAGCTTCGCGCCGGTGCTGGTGTACGCGACGCTGCAGATCGGCGTGACGATCCTCATCGTCGCCGGACTCTCCTTCCTCGGGTACGGCGCACAGCCGCCGACTCCCGACTGGGGACAGATGCTCAACGTCGCCCACAGCAACCACATGCACTCGAACATCTGGCTCTCGATCTGGCCGGGACTGGCGATCATGATCACCATCATGGGCTTCAACCTGTTCGGCGACGGCTTACAGGACGCCCTCGACCCGCGGATCAACGACTAACATGAGTTCCGAACCACTCCTTCGCGTCGAGAACCTCAAGACGCAGTTCTTCACGGAAGCCGGTACAGTGCGCGCAGTCGACGGGATCTCCTTCGAGGTCCACGAGGGCGAGATCGTCGGCCTCGTCGGCGAGAGCGGCGCCGGCAAGTCGGTCGCCTCGATGAGCCTGCTGCGGCTCGTCGAGGATCCCGGCGAGATCGTTGCCGGCGAGATCACCTACAAGGGCGAGACGATCTTCGGCCTCGAGGAGGGGCCGAACGGCGAACTCCGGGAACGGGACGACGTGCTCTCGAACGAGGAGATCCGGACCCGGATCCGGGGTAACGAGATCGCCGTCATCTTTCAGGACCCGATGGAGTCGCTCAACCCCGTCTTCACGGTGGGCGGCCAGCTCCGGGAGTTCATCGAACTCAACCGCGGACTCCCAGAGGACGAGGCGAAAGCGGAGGCGATCGACATGCTCCGGGAGGTCGGCATCCCCGATCCCGAGCAGCGCTACGAGGAGTACCCACACCAGTTCTCCGGCGGGATGCGCCAGCGCGTGCTCATCGCGATGGCCTTAGCCTGCGAGCCCAGCCTCATCATCGCCGACGAGCCGACGACGGCCCTTGACGTCACCGTGGAGGGCCAGATCCTCGACCTCGTCGACGAGCTCCAGGCGAAGTACGGGACGAGTTTCATCTGGGTCACCCACGATCTGGGCGTCGTCGCGGAGATCTGCGACCGCGTGAACGTCATGTACCTCGGCGAGATCATCGAGCAGGCCTCCGTGGACGACCTGTTCTACGACACCCAACACCCCTACACGAGCGCTCTGCTCGACTCGATGCCCCGCCCCGACCGAACCGTCGACGAGCTCGAGCCCATCGAGGGCGTGATGCCCGAAGCGATCGACCCGCCCTCGGGCTGTCGGTTCCACCCGCGCTGTCCCGACGCGCGGGAGGTCTGCAAGCGGGTTCACCCCGAGCCGAAAGTCGTCGCAGGCGACGGCGAACCCCATCGAGCGGCCTGCGTGAAACACGACGTCTTCGACGTGGGCTACGAGGAGAGCCCGCCGCTCGAGGGCCGCGAGCCGACGTCGAGCGGGGAGGACACCGCCAGCGCCGACTCCGACTCCGGCCTCGCCGCGAACCCGACGGCCGACGACGGCGGAGGTGAGAACCGTGAGTAGCGGGCTTCGGTTGGGCGACGACAGCGGCTACGAGGGGGACGGCCCGCTGCTCGAGCTCGAGGCCGTCTCGAAGTACTTCGCCCAGGAGTCAGGGCTGTTCGCGGGGCTGCAGTTCGAGCCGGACCGGTTCCCGCCGATCAGTATGGACCCCGGGACGGTGCAGGCGGTCGACGACGTCTCCCTCGAGATTCGGCCCGGCGAGACGCTCGGACTCGTCGGCGAATCCGGCTGCGGGAAGAGCACGCTCGGCCGAACGATCCTGCGCCTGCTCGAGCCGACCGAGGGAGACATCTACTTCAAGGGCCGGAATCTGGCCGACCTCGGCGGCGAGGAGCTTCGGCGGACGCGCTCGGACATGCAAATGATCTTTCAGGACCCCCAGTCCTCGCTCGATCCCCGGATGAAGGTCGGCCAGATCATCGAGGAGCCGATGCGGGCCCACGACATGTTAGACGACGAGGGACGGGAGGCGCGGGCGAAGGAACTGCTCGAGAAGGTCGGGCTCGACCCGCGCCACTATAACCGCCACCCCCACGCGTTCTCGGGGGGCCAGCGCCAGCGGATCAACCTCGCGCGAGCGCTGTCGGTCGATCCCGACTTCGTGGTCTGCGACGAACCGGTCTCCGCGCTCGACGTCTCGATTCAGGCTCAAGTGATGAACACGATGGACGAACTCCAGGAGGAGTTCGGCCTCACCTACCTCTTCATCGCCCACGACCTCTCGGTCATCCGCTACGTCTCCGACCGCGTGGCGGTGATGTATCTGGGTCACATCGTCGAGGTCGCCGAGAAGGAGGAATTGTTCGAGAACCCTCAGCACCCCTACACGAAGGCGTTACTCGAGTCCATCCCCGTCCCCGATCCGCGCGAGGAGGGCGTCCGCGGCGTCCTCGAGGGCGAGGTGCCGAGTCCGCAGAATCCGCCCTCGGGCTGTCGGTTCCGGACGCGGTGTCCGCGACTGATCGCGCCGGCGGAGTACGACCTGACCGATGAGGAGTGGGCCCACACCCGCGCGTTCATGCGGGCGGTCAAACGCCGGACCTTCGAGGCGATGCCGGCCGCCGAGCTCCGTCAAGAGTTCTTCGGCGGCCAGCCGCCCGGCGGCGAGGCCGGCGAGATCGTCGCCGAGGCGATCGACCGGCTCGCGACCGACCGCGACGGCGGCTCGAGCGGGGACGACGCGGCCGTCACCGACGACGACTGGGACGAGGTGAGTTCCCTCCTGCTCGAGTCGTTCGCAGAACGGAGCATCTGCGCCGAGGAGCGACCCGCGTACGACCTCGAGCCGGCGGTCGGGTCGGGCGAACACTTCGCCGCGTGTCACCTTCACCGCTGACGGTTCGACATCGATCTCGCCATTGTATCTGATTTCGTACCCTTGATATCCTTTCTCTAGGATCGGAAATTGGTGTCGATAAATCACCCAAATTCGGCATCGAATAGGTCTAGAACGCCCGTTCGGTCGATAGTAGAATCTCTGGCCGTTACCGCTGGAACCACACGATCTTTCATCTCGAAAATACTTATATGCGTGCCGCACTTCTTTACTCATACATGAGTAAGATACTCGCAACCGTCACGGCAGGCACGCAGCGACTGGCAAAGACTCGACGAACGATCCGACACTCTCCCGAGTTCGGAGAGGACCGCACGACGAACGAGGACGGCACTCCCGCGACGCGTATCCCGACCGGCGGATTCCTCACCGGGTGAGGACGACCGCAATGTCCGCCGGGAGCGATCGCGACCCCCCTCCTTCCACTCGAGACTGACTTCGTAGCGACCGCCCCGGTTGCAGCAACCGGTCTCCGCTGGCTCGACAGTCGTTCGCACGGCGTTGTACCGTTCGACCGCCTCCCGCAACCAGCGTTCGACGCCCGTTTCGGTTCCACTCGAAGCGACCGTTCTAGACATCCGTTACCAACCCACAGAGTGGGTGAAACCACTTTGACAGCCGACGGTGTAGCGGGCGGTATGGAGCTTCGACCAGCCACCCTCGAGGACCGTCCGGCGATCAGGAGCGTCGCTCGCGCCACCTGGCACGACACGTACGACGAACTCGAGCCCGACGCGATCGACGAGACGATCGACGACTGGTACGGCGACGAGCAACTCGAGGAGGCCCTCTCGGAACCGGGGACGGCGTTTCTCGTCGCCGAGATCGACGACGCGGTCGTCGGCTTCACCCACGGCGTCGTCAGCGGGGCGGAGGGCGACGTCCTCCGGATGGCGGTGCACCCGGACCACCAGGGGCAGGGAATCGGGACGGCGTTGCACGAACGACTGTGCGAGGACCTGCAGGACTTCAACATGGAGCGCATGCGGGCGATCGACCTCGCCTCCAACGAGGGCGGCCGAGCGTTCTACGAGCGACAGGGATTCGAGCAGACTGGCGAGGGGACCGTCGAGATGGGCGGCGAAGAGCGCCGGGAAGTCGTCTACACGCTCGAGCTCTGATCGTCGGGACCTCGGCGCTCGAATCGGACGAGCGAGTCGCATCCGAGCGATTGTTCTCGAGACGCCGTGCCGATCGCTGACTGTTCGCTGACAATCGCTCGTACTGGAGAGCATACGGCGGCGAACGCAGCGTAGCCGGCGCTCTCTGTAGCGAGCGGTCAATCTATTGACCGTCGCCACACCGACCGGCAGAGGCTACCAGCAATTATATACAGTATGCTGCTAAACCCATGTTTAGAGATGTCTAATCTTTTGTTGGACCCCGCACAAACGGCGGGTGAGGACCCGTGAACGAACTGCTGACCGTCCTCCTCGAGTCGCTGCGGGACGGTTACGTGCAGGTGAGCGCGTTCGTCGCGGTGACGGTGCTGGCGTTCGGACTGATCCAGTACCGGACCGACGGCGCCGTGCTCTCGGTCATCGAGGAGAACGAGCGACTGCAGGTACTGTTCGGCGGCCTCCTCGGGCTGACGCCCGGCTGTGGCGGCGCCATCGTCGTGATGCCGCTGTACGTCCGCGGCACGGTCAGCTTCGGGACTGTCGTCGCGACGCTGGGGGCGACCGCGGGCGATTCGGCGTTCGTCATCCTCGCGCTCGCGCCCGAAGCCGCGCTGTACGCCTACGCCATCGCCTTCGCGGCCTCCGTCGCGACCGGCTACCTCGTCGATTCCGTCGGACTGGGCGTCACTCGAGTCGACGACGCCGTCGCGAAGCTCTCACCGGCGATGGCCGACGGCGGCACCGTCGTCAACGGCGGCGTCGGACCGAATCCCACCCACGACTACTGCGGCCCGGCGCCGGCACACGCTCACGAAGCCGGCCCGGATCGAGAGTCTCGAGTTCTCACCCCGCTCTCGCACCTCGCACACGTGCTGTGGTGGGTCGCGGCCGTCGCGGGGCTCGTCCTCGGGAGCCTCTACCTGCTGCGCGGCGGTCCCGAGGTCGCGCTGACCGCGGGCCTCAGCTTCGACGGACTCTTCACCATCACCGGCATCGTCGGCGCGGCGCTGTCGCTGTACCTCTACGCGATCGGCCGCCACTACGTCGGTGAGGGGGAGATCGCCCGGGCGCGCGACTCCTTCGGGTCGATCTACGACACGCTCACCCACGCGGCGATGGAGACGAGTTTCGTCACCGTCTGGGTACTCGTAGCGTTCCTCGTCTACGAGTACGCCGTCCTCCTCACGGGAATCGACGTCACGACCGTCGCCGCGGCGGCCGGGGTGCTCGCCCCGATCGGCGGCGCCGTCGTCGGCCTCATTCCGGGTTGCGGCCCCCAGATCCTGCTGGCGAGCGTCTATGCCGAGGGCGGACTACCGTTTTCGGCGCTGACCGCCAACGCGATCGCCCAGGACGGCGACGCGCTGTTCCCGCTGCTGGCCGTCGACGCCAGAGCCGCGATCGTCGCCACGATCTACAACTTCCTGCCCGCGGTCGTCGTCGGCGTCGCGCTCCACCTGCTGTGGGCGCCCGTCTTCGGGATGGCGGAGTACGGGTTCGGCGTGCTCTGATCGTTTCGAATCTGTTTTCGGCGGTCGTACGCGAACGCGTCGTCACTCGAACGCCGCGAGGCGACCGGTGTCCGTCCCGACGAAGACCGCCACGTCGGCGACCGTCGGCCCGGTCGCGATCCCGCCCTCGAGCGATTCGGTCCAGATTTCGTCGCCCGAGGCCGCCTCGAGGGCGTGGACGACCCCGTCGTCGGTCGCCGCGTAGACGGTGCCGTCGACGACCGCGACCTGGGCCTCGAGCGCGCCCGAGAGCGTCGTCGACCACCGTTCGGCGGGATCGTCCGTCGGCGCCGACGACGGGGTGTAGCCGTCGTTACCCGGCGTTCGCTGGAACGACGACCAGTCGTCGGCCGCGACGCCCGTACTCGACGCGTCGCTGTCGGCATCGGTTTCGTCGTCCTCGTCGGTATCGGAATCCGCGTTCTGGTCACCGCTATCGTCGGTCTCGCCGTCCAGTAGACTCGTACAGCCGGCGGCGGCGCTCAGTGCTGCCGCGCTCCCCGTCATCGCCAGGTATCGGCGCCTCGAGGCGTTCATGCCTCGCACAGGTCAGTGAGGAATAATAAATTCGAAGGAAAGACCGGCCGTTAGCGGTGATCGAGCGGCGGCCCGACCGGGTCAGAACTCCTCGGTCGGGGGTGCGATCCCCTCGTCCTCGCCGCCGGCGAGGTCGAACTCCTCGCGCACTTCGCGGATGCGGTCCCGAATGTCTGCCGCCAGTTCGAACTCGAGGTTGCTCGCCGCTTCGTCCATGCGGTCCTCGAGTTCGGCGATGTAGCGTTCGGCCTCCTCCTCGTCCTCGATCTCGCGGCCCGAGACCTGCGTGGTCTCGGTCTTACTGCCGGGCAGGTTGGTCTCGCCGACCTCCTTCTCGATCGTGGTGGGCTCGAGGCCGTGCTCCTCGTTGTACTCCTGCTGGATCCGGCGGCGGCGCTGGGTCTCCTCGATCGCCGACTCCATGGCGTTCGAGGGATCGTCGGCGTAGAGGACGACCTCGCCGTTGACGTTTCGCGCCGCGCGCCCCATCGTCTGGACGAGCGTCGTTTCGCTGCGGAGGAAGCCCTCCTGATCGGCGTCTAAGATCGCGACGAGGGAGACCTCGGGGATGTCCAGCCCCTCCCGCAGGAGGTTGATCCCGACGAGGACGTCGATCTCGCCCAGACGCAGCGAGCGAATGATCTCATGGCGCTCGAGGGTGTCGGTCTCGTCGTGCATGTACGCGACGTCGACGCCGGCCTCCTCGAGATACTCGGTCAGGTCCTCGGCCATCCGCTTCGTGAGGGTGGTGACGAGGGTGCGCTCGTCGCGCGCGATGCGCTCGTCGATGCGGTCCATCAGGTCGTCGATCTGGCCGCTGGCCGGCGAGACCTCGATCTCGGGGTCGACGAGGTGGGTGGGCCGAACGATCTGTTCGACGATCTGGTCGCTCTCCTCGCGCTCGTAGTCGCCCGGCGTCGCCGAGACGTACAGCGTCTGGTTCGTCTTCTCCTGGAACTCTTCGAACGTGAGCGGCCGGTTGTCGTAGGCCGTCGGGAGTCGGAAGCCGTTCTCGACCAACGAGTCCTTGCGCGACTTGTCGCCGGCGTACTGGCCGCGGACCTGCGGGAGGGTCACGTGGGACTCGTCGACGACGGTCAGGAAGTCATCCGGGAAGTAGTCCAGCAGCGTGTACGGTGCGTCGCCCGACTCGCGGTCCGAGAGGTAGACCGAGTAGTTCTCGATGCCCGAACAGTAACCCGTCTCCTGCATCATCTCGAGGTCGAAGCTCGTTCGCTCCTCGATGCGCTGGGCGGCGATCATGTCGCCTTGTCGTTCGAAGTAGGAGATGCGCTTGTCGAGGTCGGTCCGGATCTCGTCCATCGCCTCCTCGAGCGTGGTCTCCGGGATCGAGTAGTGCTCTGCCGGGTGGACGAGGACGGCCTGCTGGTCGCCCTGGGTCTTCCCCTCGAGGGGGTCGACCTTCACCATGCGGTCGATCTCGTCGCCCCAGAGTTCCACACGGACGGCGTAGCGGCCGTACATCGGGTAGATCTCGACGGTGTCGCCCCGCACGCGGAAGGTCCCCTGCGTGAAGTCGACGTCGTTGCGCTCGTAGTTCAGGTCCACCAGCCGCTTCAGCAACTCGTCGCGGCCGACCTCCTCGCCGACCTCGAGTCGCATGGACATGTCGACGTAGTTGCGCGGGTCACCGAGGCCGTAGATCGCCGAGACCGAAGCGACGACGATGACGTCCTCGCGCGTGAGGAGGGAACGGGTGGCCGAGTGGCGCAGGCGGTCGATCTCGTCGTTGATCGAGGCGTCCTTGTCGATGTAGGTGTCGGTCTGCTCGACGTAGGCCTCGGGCTGGTAGTAGTCGTAGTAGGAGACGAAGTACTCGACGGCGTTCTCCGGGAAGAGGTTTCGGAACTCCTCGTAGAGCTGGGCCGCCAGCGTTTTGTTGTGGGCGATGACGAGGGTCGGCTTCTGGATCTCCTCGATCAGCCACGAGACGGTGTTGGTCTTCCCCGACCCCGTGACGCCCAGCAGGGTCTGCTTGTCCATCCCCTGTCGGAACCCCTCGGCTAGCTGTTCGATCGCCTCGGGCTGGTCGCCCGCGGGCTCGAAGGGCGCGTCGACCGTGAACGGCCGATCGACGTCGGGACGATCCGGCTGGAGAGGGCCTCGAGAATCGGAGTCGCTCATTAGCGGGATCAGGGCCTCGAGGTACTTTACGCGCTCGCATTGGGTGTCGTCGCGTTTGGATGAGATGTCCGAATTGCACTGACGACTGCCAACATCACGAAAGCCCCTGCCGCTATCGAGGAAGGTCGACGATGTAAGCACCGCAAGCCGGAGGCTGAGGAGCGCAGCGAGGTATTCGCGAGCAAAACGAGCGAATGCCAGCGAGAGCCGTAGGCTTTCGCTTGGCCCGGATGGTCGAGCACGGCAGGGGCTTTCATGGTGTCTGTAATAGCGTCGGAGTTCGAGGAGTAGACAGCACCGAAAACTCGGACTACAGCCAAACGTAGACAATGCCCGCCCAACCGTTATGCGTGGTCTCGTGCTGGATTCGACTATGACAGAGCAACTCCAGCAGGCCCGCGACGACCTCGAGGAAGCGGCCAAATCGGCCGACGACGACGTCCGGGACGACATCCGCGAGACCACCGACGCGTTCGCCGACTACGTGATGGGCGACACCACGCCCGATCACGCGATCCTCGACGAACGGCTCAACACGCTCCGGCAGGTCCGCGAGCGGGCCGACGGCAATACCAAGGACAAGGTCGAAGAGGCGATCGAGGAAGTCGAGGACTACCGCGAGCAGGTCGACCAGGCCTGAGCTGGTCGCTCGAGCGACTCGAGGAGCGTCGAGACGACTCGTTTTTCGCGAGAGGATCGATCGTCACCGGAGCGACTGGAGTAGCGATCGGATCCGACCATCGGCGCGCAGCGTCGCGGCGAGCGATAGCGAGGCACGAACGGAGTGAGTGACTCGCATGCGAGACGCGACGCAACTCGCGAGGGACGAGCGAACGAACGGAGTGAGTGAGGGAGTCGGCTGGGGAGGGTGTGGAACTCCCCGTTGCCAGCGCGAGAAAGAGGGGCAGTACGTCTTCCCGTATTTCGATTGGGGACTACCTGTACCGTCGGTTCGACTCGGCGGGCGGCGAGTAGCCGCGATTACCGCTCTCGAGGCGAGCGCTCGCTGGTGCCGACATCGGCGTCGGTATCCCCCAGTAGAGCCTCGAAGCCGTACTGTTGGAACTGGTCGACGACCGCGGAGCGCTCCGCCTCGTCGACCGACTCGAGGAGCGCTGCCATCACGGCAGTCGCAGCGCGCTCGCCGGTCACGTCGAGCGTCTCCATGCGCTGGTCGACCCGCGAGATGAACTCTTCCTCGGAGAACTGCTCCCCGGACTCGCCCTCGGTGAGGTGCTCGCTCAGGTCCGCGGGCAGTTCGGCCGCCAGGTCTTCGGCCTGATCGGTGCTCAGGCGCTCGCCGAGCGTCTCGAGGACGGCCCGCGTGGCGTCCGTCGCGCCGTCTTCGTCGGCGTCGGTGCGGTCGCTGACCGTCTCGACGATGGCTGCCCGTTCCATAGGCGTCTCCACGCCCACTCGCGCCCTGACTGTTCGGGCGGCAACTGCTGGGGCCGCGACAACGGTCACACCGGCCACTGCGACGCCGACCGCGAATCCGAGGCCTCAGCTCCGAGCGCCGGGTCCGGACTCCGGGATCGCCTCCTCGAAGTCGAGTTCCGCGAGCCGTTCGCGCAGTCGCTCGCCGTTCTCGTCGTCGACGTGCTCGAGCAGCGTGCCGATGACGCCCTCGACCAGTCGCTCCGGGTCGCCGACGGCAGCGCGGTCGGTTTGCTCCTCGATGCGCTCGAGGAACTCGTCGTAGTCGAAGCGACGCTCGGCGGAACCCTCGACGAGGTGGTCGCCGATCTCGTCGGGGAGTTGGCCGTCGAGGTGCTGCGAGCGGTCCTCGTCGAGCCGTTCGCCCAAGACCGACAGCACCGCCTGCGTCGCGTTTCGCGTGTCGGCTTCGCCCCGCGAGGTTCGCCTCGTACTGCACGGACTGGTAGAAGTCGTGTCGTTCCATAGCGGCCCGTTGCACGGAGCCGTCCGTGGTGGTTGGACCAGAGAATGCTGGCGTCGCAGCGGGACCGCAGACGCGGTCGAACACCGGCGATAGCGCCGCGCTCGAGAGCGCCTCGCTCGAGCGACCGGCGATGCGTGGGAGCCCGAACGGAACGCAACGATTTCACTCGAGCACCGACGACGGCCGTTTGAGGTACACCTCCTGTTCGGTCACCCGTCGATAGAGGTCGTACAGCGTCTCGACGGCGGCCTCGTCGGGCTCGAACCGGATGTGGGGCGCGCCGTAGTAGCCCCGACAGCTGATCAGAAAGAAGTACAGCGTCCGGTGGTGGGCCGGCGTCGCGTCGACGACGCCTATCGACCGCCCGCCCAGATCGTCCGAGAAGTCGTTCAACAGCGCCGCGATGTCGTCGGCCAACTGCTCGTCCGGCCGGTATCGGGGCACCCCGAACGTCCGCTCCATGTGCGTCGTCGCCGCCTCGAGGAACGGGTTCGCGTCGAGTCCGGTCGGGTCGACGGCCCGAAACGTCTCGTAGAGGTCCAGAATCGTCGTGAGTTCCGCTCGGGTGACCGCGATCGGGAACACGGGCTCGCCGCGGGGCAGCGAGTAATCCGTGAACGCGTGCGACCGCGGGTCCGGCAGTCGGGAGAACACCTGCTCGAGCGACATGTGTGGTACCACAACGCAACCGAGTAAACGGTTACCGGTGGGCTCATCGAGTCGCGCTACTCGAGGCGAATCGTCGTCTCGTCGCTGGGCCGATACCGATCGGCGCCGGTCGCGACGAACGCCCGGAGTTCGTAGGTGCCGGGATCGGGGACGATCGACTCGCGGCGGTCGCCGTCGGTGCGCTCGAGGCGGCCGTTCCAGGTCACCCGAACCCGTTTGCGCTCCCCGCCGCGGAACCGAAACGTCGAGGGCCGCTCCGGGACGTAGCGGCGCTCGTCGCTGCCCTCGAGGTCGCCGTCGATCGTCCACCCCCAGCGGCGCCGCCGCGGCGTCGGCACCGAGACGGGCACCGGCAGCCGGTTTTTGAAGTCGACCGCGATTTCGACCGGCTCGTCGCGCGCGTAGACGTCGCGGTCGGTCGCGATCGAGACGGCGACCGCCCGCCGGGCCAGCACCGCCGGAACCAGCGACGAGAGGAACGTCGCGACCGTCGGTCGTGAGTCGTCGCGCTCGAGGCCGACGGCGTCCGCCGTCCGCGGACGCTCGGGCCCGCCGTCGCGTTGGGGCCGTGAACCGTCCATCGATCGAACGCTCGAGCCTCGCGTACTAAAATCGTTGGGCGCCGTACGGCCGTCGATCGCCGGAGACGCGTCGCGATCCGGCGAGTTCGAGGCGCCGATCGGATGGATTCGAGTGGCTATCCGACGGGACTCCAGGCCCCGTTCGTGGGCATGTGAGGCGATGACAATATCACCACGTATAGTCGATAACACCGCCGTTACCAGGGGATACCGACGTCCGAGAACGGCTATTACAGTTCGGTCGCTACAGTAGGTTACAGAATGATACCAGCTATCGAAACGGTACCGCTACAGACGTTCGACGGCCCGCTCGCAGCCGAACTGTTCCTCCTCGCTCGAGTCTTCTTCGGCGGCGTCCTCGCGTTCACGGGCGTGAACCACTTCCTCGATCTCGAGGGCATGGCCGGCTACGCCGAGCTGAAGGGCATTCCGGCACCGACGTTCTCGGTCGCGCTCTCCGGGTTCGTGCTCATAGCGGGCGGTCTCGGCGTCGTACTCGGCGTCTTTCCCGCACTCGCGGCGGGCGCGCTCGCCGTCTTCCTGCTCGTGGCGACGCCGACGATGCACGACTTCTGGGCCGTGCCCGAGGACCAGCGACAGTCCGAGATGAACGCGTTCCTGAAGAACGTCGGCCTGCTGGGCGCGTCGCTGACGCTGGTCGCGCTCGGCGCCCTCGAGTGGCCCTACGCGATCGGGCTCGGTCTCTTCTGAGCGTCGCGAACGGAACCGGGAATCGAACCGCTCGTTTTCGGCTGTCTCACGTGTCTCGGTCGGTAGCCTACTCGAGCAGCGGTTGCAGTCGGCGACGGCGTCGTCCCGTTACAGCGCCGGCGAAACCGTCGGCTGCGCGCTCGGACGACAGGAGTCGTGACTACCCGCGTCAAAGAAGCCGTCGGAGGGAACCGATACGCGTCCGATCACCGGTGACCGGCGCGCGACCGAGTCCGCCGACGGGACAGAAATCCCGTATCCCACCCCCAATTATCGCCATGCCGGAAGCGTCGGCGCGTCGTCAGCCTGCATGGAAAGCCAGGCGCCATCGGCCGAGATATCGGCGATGACGTACTCCGTACTCGAGTCCGTCGAGTCGATCGAACCGACGACGGTGTCGTCGTCGGACGTCATGGCGTGGGGGTTCGTCGCCATGTATGAGAGTCTCTCCCAACCACATATAAACTCATCGAATCGAACTATCCGATCGAGTGACTGGTCGGGTCGGTATCGCGGGCACACGAAACACTGGGTTTATACTCATTTTCGCCGTACCGTGGGGATATGAACGTAGCCGACGCGATGACGCCCCGCGAAGACGTGGTAACCGTCGAACTGCCGGGTTCGCGCTCGGACGTCCTCGAGTACCTTCAGGAGCGACCGTTCTCGTCCGTTCCGGTGCTCAAATCGACTGAGGACGGCCTCGAGTACAGAGGGCTGATCTCCCGTGACGCGCTGATCGAACAGCCCGACGAGGACCAGCTCGTCATCCTGATGGACGAGGACGTCCCGACGACGACGGCCGACACCAGCCTCGAGGACGTCGCGCGAACGATGGTCGAGGCGGGCGCGCGTCGCGTGCCGGTCGTGGACGGAGAGTTCGAAGGCATCGTCACGGTGACGGACGTGATCCACGCGATCGCGACGGGCGACCAGGAGACCGATGGAACCGTCGAGTCCTACGCGAGCAAGAACGTGAACACGACCTACGAGGGCGCACCGCTCCCGGTCGCCGAGCGCGAACTCTCGTACGCGAACGTCCCCTACACCGTCGCGCTGGACGACGACGGCCGAATGAGCGGCGTCCTGACGGAGGTCGACGTCATCGACGTCGCTCGCATCGTCGAGGGCGAGGAGGAGACCGGCGACAACTTCGGCGATCAGGACGACGACTGGTCGTGGGAGGGGATCAAGGCCGTCGGCAGTCGCTACCTCCCCACGCGGGACATCGAGATTCCGGCCGAGCCGGTCAGCGAATTCATGAGCGACGACGTGGTGACGGTCTCGGCGAGCGCGTCGATTCAGGAGGCCGCACAGCGGATGATCAGCAACGATATCGAACAGATCCCGATGGTCACGGGCGAGGACCTCGTCGGCATCGTTTGTGACGTCGACCTACTGGAGGCACTCTATGAGTGAGCAAGAACGCGCGGACGACAAGCGCGCGACCGCGACGACGAGCGAGGACCTGGTCGAACTGGCCAAGCGGCGGGGCTACTTCTTCCAGTCGTCGGGCGCCTACGGCGGCGTCGGCGGCTTCTACACCTTCGGCCCGCAGGGCGCGGCGCTGAAGGGCAACGTCGAGGACGCCTGGCGCGACCGCTTCGCCGTCGCCGAGGGGAACATGGAGATCGACGCGCCCACCATCATGCCCGAGCCCGTCTTCGAGGCCTCGGGCCATCTGGACGGCTTCGACGACATGCTCATCGAGTGTCCCGAGTGCGGCGAAAGTCACCGCGCCGACCACGTCGTCGAGGACAACACCGAGTACGAGGACGCCGAGAGCCTCCCCATCCCCGAGGTCGAAGAGGTCATCGCCGAGTACGAACTCGTCTGTCCGTCCTGCGGTGCGGGACTGGCGGGCCAGGCCGTCGACACGTTCAACCTCATGTTCGCGACGAACATCGGCCCCGGCGACTCCGATCCCGGCTACATGCGCCCCGAGACCGCACAGGGCATCTTCGTCGAGTTCCCGCGCCTGAAGGAGTACGCGCGCAACCAGCTTCCGTTCGGCGTCACCCAGATCGGTCGCGCCTACCGCAACGAGATCAGCCCCCGGCGCTCGATCATCCGCACGCGGGAGTTCACGCAGGCCGAACTCGAGTACTTCGTCGACCCCGAGACGGACGAACCGGACCTCTCGACGGTCGCAGACGTCGAGGTTACCCTCTACCCGGCCAGCGAACAGAACGAAGAGGACGGCGAGGAAATCCGGACGACGATCGGTGACGCCGTCGAGGAGGGGATCATCTCGAGCCCGTGGGTCGCCTACTTCCTGGGCGTCGCCAAGCCGTGGTACGACGCGGTCGGCGTCGACATGGACCGGTTCCGGTTCCGCCAGCACCTCTCGGGCGAGCGGGCCCACTACGCCAGCGACTGCTGGGACGCGGAAAGCGAGGTCGACGGCAACTGGATCGAGATGGCCGGCTTCGCCTACCGGGGCGACTACGACCTCTCGAAACACGACGAGTACTCCGACGACCGCTTTACGATCTTCAAACAGTACGACGAACCGAAGACCGTCGAGCGCGCCACCGTCGACCCCGACATGAGCTATCTGGGTCCCGAGTTCGGCGGCGACGCCCAGGCCGTCGTCCAGAAACTCGATGACCTGGCCGCTCGAGACCGTGCCGCGTTCGAGGGCGACACCGTCGAGATAGACCTCGAGGGCGAGACCCACGAACTCCCGGTCGAGAAGACCCGCTTCGCGGTCGAGGAGCAGACCGAGGCCGGCGAGCACATCACGCCCCACGTCGTCGAACCCTCCTTCGGCGTGGACCGGCTGGTCTACACCGTCCTCCACCACGCCTACCGCGAGGACGAGGTCGACGGCGAAGAACGGACCTACCTCGACCTCGAGCCGGAAGTCGCGCCCACCTTCGTCGGCGTCTTCCCCCTCCAGAACGACGAGGAACTCGAGGCACAGGCGAACGAGATCGTCGCGGACCTGCGCGAGGTCGGCCTCTCGGTCACGTACGACGACTCGGGCAACATCGGCCGGCGCTACCGCCGTCAGGACGAAGTCGGCACGCCGTTCTGCGTGACCGTCGACTACGAGACCGTCGAGGACGAGGAGACGACCGTCACCGTCCGCGAGCGGGACACGACCGACCAGAAGCGGCTCCCCGTCGACGACCTCGCGGAGACGCTGTCGGCGATCCGGGAAGGCGACCTCGCGTTCGAGGAACTGTAGCCCGACACCGGCCGATTCACCGTCTCGAGCGCGAATTCCGGTTTCGACGCCGCTACCCGCGAGATACCGTTTTATCCCGTGGTGTCGTAGGAAGTATCATATGGGAGCCGAAGAGTTCGCGGTAGACCATCGGATCGACGCCGAAGACGACGCCGTTCACAGCGACTGGGACAACGGACGCGAGCCGGCCCTGACGGTCCAGCCGGGGAACGTCGTCCGTGTCTCGTGTCGGGACGCGACGAACGGACAGCTCAACCCGGCGTCGACGCCCGCAGACGTCGCCGCGCTCGACATCGATCTGATCCACGCGCTGACCGGCCCGATCGCGGTCGAGGGCGCCCGACCAGGAGATGTCCTCGAGGTCGAACTGCTCGACCTCGAACACGAGGGCGTCGGCTACACGCTGGTCCTCCCGGGACCGGCGGAGCTCGGAGTGTTGGCCGACGAGTTCCCCGACCCGGCGTTGCACGTCTGGGACCTCGAGGGCGACGTCGGCCGCTTCGTGGACGGGATCGAGGTGCCGCTGGCTCCGTTCCCCGGCATCGTCGGCGTCGCGCCCGCCGAGGACGGCGCCCACGGCACGTTTCCGCCGCGGGACGTCGGCGGGAACATGGACGTCAAGCAGCTCATGGCGGGCTCGAGGGTCTATCTCCCCGTGGCGGTCGAGGACGCCCTGTTCAGTATCGGCGACTGCCACGCCGCGCAGGGCGACGGGGAGGTCTGTGGGACCGGCATCGAAGCGCCGATGACCGTCACCTGCCGGTTCGACCTGCGCTCGGACCTGTCGATCGACCGGCCGCAGTTCGAGACCGCGGGCCCGTTCACCCCGACCGGCCGTGACGAGCCGATGTACGGAACGACGGGCATCGCCGACGACCTGATGACGGCGACCAGACGAGCCGTCCGAAGCATGGTCGACCACCTCCAGGATGAGCGCGGGCTCGAGCGGGACGACGCCTACATGCTGTGTTCGACGGCCGTCGACCTGAAGATAAACGAGGCCGTCAACGCGCCGAACTGGGTCGTCTCCGCGTACCTCCCGGAGAGCATCTTTCCGGAAGCGAAGCGGCGTCCCACGCGGGCGTAACGTCCTTCTGATAGAATCCCATTTATTCCTCGGCCTCCTCTCACTCGTATGGAGCAGCGCCGATTCGCCGAGACGCCGTCAGAGGGGGGCGAGCGTGCTCGACCGTTCGATGGCGACCAGCGCGACCGCGACCGGCCCGGCGAGAGGGACGACCGTCGGGGACGGAGCGCCCGACCGCACGAGGCGATGAGACGGTGACGGAGTCCCCCGAAACCGCCGCGGGCGAGGAGCCGGCCGACGGCAGGGAAGACGAGTTCGTCCGGACCCCGCCCGAGGATCTGGCTCGGCGCGTGTTCGACGTGAACCCGGTCAGCACCGTCGTGATCGATTCGGCGGGAAACTACGCCTTCGCGAACGAACGAGCGGCGGAAACGCTCGGCCGGACGAACGAGGAGATCGTCGGCCGAGCGTACGACGACGCCGAGTGGAACATCTACTACGACGACGGGTCGCCCGTTCCGACGTCGGAGAACCCGGTCACGCGCGTCCTCGAGACGGGCGAGCCCGTCTTCGGCTTCGAACACTGGATCGAACTCCCCGACGGCTCCGAGCGGTGGCTCTCGAGCAATTCGGCCCCTGTACTGGACGACGACGGCGACGTGGAGTACGTCGTCGTCTCCTTCGAGGACGCGACGGCGCTGAAGCGCCGCGAGGAGCGGTTGACCAGCGACCACGTCCGGCGCCTCGAGTTCCGCACGGACCGGGCCGCGGTCCCGCCCTCGCTTCGGGTCGCGGACGGCGAGATCCGACTCGAGGTCGACTCGGTCGTCCCGCTGCAAAACGGGACGACGGTCCAGTACATGGGGACGTCGGACCTTCCAGCGAGCGAGTTCGTTACCGCCGTCGAGGAGGTCTCCCACTACCGCGACGCGCGGCTGCTCAGTTCGATCGACGGCTACCATCGCGTCGAGGCGACGGCGGAGTCGGAGACGGTCTCGCAGGTGTTTCCGGACCTCGGCGGCCGCGCCTGCGCCGTTGTCATCGCTCCCGACGAGGTCCGGTTTCTGGGCGAGTTGCCCGGCGACGTGGACCCCCGGCAGGCCGCGGCCGGGATCCGGTGGTTCCACCCCGAAGTCGAACTGGTCTCCGAGGACCTCGTCTACTCGCCGCAACTGCTGTACGGCGTCGTCGCCGACGCGCTCACCGAGCGACAGCTGTCGGCGCTCGACGCCGCCTACTTCGGCGGCTACTTCGATACGCCCCGAACCAGCACCGGCGACGAGTTGGCCGACCGCTTCGACGTCACGCGCCAGACGTTCAACCAGCACCTGCGCAAGGCCCAGCGAACCGTCTTCCGACATCTCTTCGAGAAGTCCGGCGCGGACGCACGCTGACAGGTCAGCGTCCGCCCTTACTACGACCGCTTGCGTAGTGAAACGTAATGGACGAGGATACGATCCACACAGATGTCGTCCCCGCTCGACCGATCGGCGAGGACAGCGTCGGCCACGACCCCACCACGGAGACGTTTCACACCCGCTTCGATGCGGCGTTCGGAACGGAGCGCGACGCGGTCACCGAGGCGCTCACCGCCACGATCGTCGAGACCGTCGGCGCCGTCACGAACCGCGATCCCTGTAGCATGGCGCCGCTGTTCGCGACCGTCGATCCCGAGTCGCTCGCCGACCTCGTAACGTCGACTCGCGACCACCCGCTCACCGTGAGCTTTTCGTACGAGGACTGTCACGTGAGCGTCTCGAGCGACGGAACTGTCGTCGTCAAGCTCTCTAACGACTGATTTCGTTTTCTCGGGAGCGGTGAATTGGCTTCCGAGCGCGGATCGTATCGAACGTAACCGACGGACTGAAGGTCGTCACCTTCGACGGGAGACCTGATGGCTGACGAACTAAAGCGACGAGCCGTCCACGCGAGCGGGGCGGGACTGGTCGCGCTCTATCTCCTCGCCGCTCAGTTCGATCTCGGACTGACCTGGGATCGATTTCAGCTCCTGATGGGCCTCCTCGCGGTCGGGACGATCGCCCTCGAGTTCCTCCGGCTCTACGTCGGCCTCGAGTTGTCGCTCTACGACTCGCTGACCCGGGAGTACGAACAGAACCAGTTCGCCGGCTACGGCTACTACATGCTCAGCATGACGGTCGCCGTGTTGTTCTTCGAGCCCCGCGTCGCCCTCCCGGCGATGCTGATGCTCGCGATCGGCGATCCGATCAGCGGGACCGTCTCGGACGACAGCCTCAAGTTCGTCAAGGGGCCGAGGGTGCTGGTCACGATGTTCGTCGTCTCGGCGCTCATCGCCGCGCCCTTTCTCCACGAGACGCCGCTGGCCGTCGTCGCGGCCGCGATCGGCGCGACCGTCGCCGACGGCGTCAAACTCAGAATCGGCGACTACATCGTCGACGACAACCTGACGATCCCCATCTACGCCGGCCTGCTGGCGACGCTCGTCCTCGAGTTCGGGCCGGTTTAAAATTTATTCGTCCGATTTTCACAGTACAGGTGCGTCTTCAACGGTAACAGGAGTTGGGACGAACGGAAACACGCGTTCTACTCATTCTGGCGGCTAGGGGTTGCCACTCCCTCCCCAACCGATTTCTCCTCACGGGTGCTTCGCACCCGTTCGGATGATTCGCGGAACCTTCGGTTCCGCGCTAACGCTCACTCCGTGCAGTCGTTCGCTCATCCACTGGAAGACGCTTCACGTCTTCCAAGCCGCTGTTCGCTCCGTCTGCTCACGGGCGCTTCGCGCCCGTTCGCATGGTATGCGAGACCTTCGGTCTCGCACTACTCACAGAGACCTCGCGCGGTATCGACGGCTGTCCTCACTCTCGATTACGGGTCACTTCGTTCCCCGTTCGCATTCGAGGTGCTCTCCAGTCGCACCTCGCTTCGCTCGGACAGCCGACAGCGCGCGCCACCGCAGAACGGGGTCACGGACTAGAGCGCAACGGAGAAAAGCGATAGTGAACGCGACTAAAACTACCGAAACCACGCTTCGGTCGCCGGTCAGAGGTCGGTCGTTCGGAACCGCCAGTAGCCGACACCGAGCGCGAGGACGATCCAGCCGGCCAGCACCGCGAGCGCGAACGCCGGCGTCTGGTAGAACGTCGGTTCCGGCGGCGGTCTGACGAACGTCCCGCCCTCGAGATCGGGAAAGAGCCCGGTGACGAGGTAGGTGTACGCCGCTATCGGATTCAGCGCGTCGACGAAGGCCACCCACTCGGGCGTCGTCGCGGGCCACGAGAAGCCGTGGGCGACGTAGAGCGCGATCCGCGGAAGCTGGGCCCACAGCTGGAAGAAGAAGAGCACGAAGACGCCGAACGCGGCGGCCGTCGCCCGGGTCGACGTACGGACGGTCGACGAGAGACCGACCGCGAGCGCGGTGAACGTCACGGCCAGCAGGACGAGGGCCGCGACGACGCCGGCGAACTGCGCGGGATCGACGGGCAGTCCCAGGGCCAGCCCCACCGGAACGGCGGCGACGAACGACACGACGATCGCCGCGGCGATCACGAGGCTCCGCGAGAGGAACGTTCCGACGACGACCGAGGCGCGATCGATCGGGAGGCCGAGGACCACCTTGAGGGCGCCGCTCGAGCGCTTTTCGACGACGGCGGACGCGAAGAAGGCCAGCGCCAGCAGCGGCGTAACCATCGAGAACAGCGCGTACAGCCCCGTCGTCAGGGTGGGCGCGCTCCCGGACAGCCGCGCCGCCGTCCGCCCCTCGGAGTAGGTCAGGAGCGCGCCGAGGAGGACGTAGATCGCGCCCAGCATGTACACCTGCCGCTCGCGGACCGTGTCGAGCACGTCCTCGCGGACGAACAGCGCGAGGGCGGCCAGGTGACTCACTGGGCGACACCCCGCGTGTAGCGTTCGAACAGGTCCTCAAGGGAGGTCTCGCTGGTCGTGACGTCCCGGACGGTCGCCGGCGAGTCGTAGAAGGCCGCGACGACCGCCGCCTTCGCGGCGTCGTCGCAGGTCACCGTCACCGACGGCTCGTCGATCTCGACGTCGACCACGCCCTCGAGCGCTCGGACGTAGTCGACGACGTCGGCGGGGACCGCGGAGAGCGCGAGCGTCACGGCCGCTGAGCCGCCGGCGGACTCGCGCAACGCGTCGATCGAGTCGACGGCGACGAGTTCGCCGCCGTCCAGGATGCCGACGCGGTCGCAGACCGCCTCGACCTGCTCCATGATGTGACTCGAGAAGAAGACGGTCGCGCCGCGTTCGTTCTCCTCGCGGACGATTCGGCGCATGGTGCGCGCGCCGTTAGGGTCGAGCCCCGTCGAGGGCTCGTCCAGCACGAGGAGGTCCGGCCGGCCCGCCAGCGCCACGGCGAGCATGAGCCGCTGGGCCATCCCCTTCGAGTACTCCGCGACGGGGTAGTCGGCCGGGCCCTGCATCCCGACGCGGTCGATGAGGTCGTCGGGATCGTCGTCGGCGTCCTTGGCGTCGATGGCGAACTCGACGTGGTCGCGGCCCGTTCGGTCGCCGATCGGACCGTAGCCGTCGGGCAGGACGCCGATCCGATCACGGACGGCCGCGCTCTCGCTCGCGACGTCGCGGCCGAGGACGCGAATCGAGCCCGACGTGGGGGCGGCGTAGTCCAACAGGAGGTCGATGGTCGTTGACTTGCCGGCGCCGTTCGGGCCGAGAAAGCCGAAGATCTCGCCGGAGCGCACGGTGAGATCGAGGTCGTGGAGGGCGGTGACCGTTCGGCTTCCGCGGATGCCGAACCGCCGGTAGCGTTTGGTCACCCCGCGGAGTTCGATCGCAGACATACGATCGACACGTCGGCGATCTATTATTATACTTTTGATGGGTTGGCCGGCGTCGGGTTCCGGTATCGGCAACACCGTACCGTTCAGGAGGCCTCAACACCGCCTGTCTCGAACGTGGAGGTCCGTGTCTCGGTTGCAGCGGTTCGAACGGGTGTCGCGGATTCGATCGGTGCTCGCGGAGGGTCGCGGGAAGATCCTGTTCGCCGTCGCGACCGGCTGGTGTTTCTCGATCGGCGTCCGACTCACCTATCCCGTGTTGTTACCCTTCCTGCGGGAGGCCTACGGCCTCGACCTGACGACGGCGGGATTCCTGCTGACGGCGCTGTGGCTCGCGTACGCGCTCGGACAGCTTCCCGGCGGGATCCTCGCCGACCGCCTCGGGGAGGGGAACATCCTCGTGGCGAGCTCGCTCGTCTCGGCGGTGGCGGTCGGCGTCGTCGCCATCGCGAACTCGGCGGCGCTGGTCTATCTCGCGACGGCCTGTTTCGGCTTCGGGACGGCGCTGTACGGCGTCGCCCGGTTCACTATCCTCTCGGACGTCTTCCCGAACAACGCGGGGACCGCGGTCGGCGTCACGATGGCCGCCGGCGAGGTCGGGAACGCCGCGCTCCCGCTCGCGGCCGGCGCCATCGCGACGACGCTGGCCTGGCAGTTCGGCTTCGGCCTCGCCGCGCCCGTCTTCCTGCTGGTCGCCGGCCTGCTGTGGGCCGTCGTCCCCGGCCGAACCTCCGGCGAGGGCAGCGCCGTCGACAGCCTCTCGCTCGAGACCGTCCGGTACGTCGCCGTCCAGCTGCGCCGCCGGGAGATCGTCGTCGTGACGGCGATCCAGATCCTCACCTACTGCGTCTGGCAGGCGTTTACGGGCTTCTATCCGACCTACTTGATCGAGATCAAAGGGTTCTCGGAGGGGGTCGCCACGGCGCTGTTCAGCGCGTTCTTCGCGCTCGGGATCGTCGTCCAGCCGGCGACCGGGCGGCTCTACGACGAGTTCGGGATTCGACGGTCGCTACCGATCGTTCTGGGCGTCATGGCCGTCGCGCTCGTCGCCCTCCCGTTCCTCGAGGGGTTCTGGCCGGTCGTCGCCGGGACCGTGCTGCTCTCGAGTATCCTCGGGTACGGAACGATCACGCTGCCGTACATGACCGCGGCGTTCCCGACGGACATGCAGGGGACGGGCGTGGGATTCCTGCGGAGCACCTACATGACGATCGGCGCCGCGAGTCCGGTCCTGTTCGGCGCGCTCGCCGAACGGGGCTTTTTCGACGAGGGCTACGTCGTGCTGGCGGCGTTCGTCGTCTGTGCGATCGCGCTCGTTCGGTGGCTGCCGGGGCTCTCGGCGGCCGTGTCGGACTGACCGGCGACCCGACGGCTCCTCACTGCCCCATCTCGGAGCGCTCGGGGATCGTTCCGACCATCGTCAGCGTGCGCCCGTCGACCGCGATGTCGTCGACCTCGCCGGCCAGCGTCCGAAGCTCCG
The DNA here is from genome assembly GCF_000025325.1 of Haloterrigena turkmenica DSM 5511. Lineage (NCBI taxonomy): Archaea > Methanobacteriati > Methanobacteriota > Halobacteria > Halobacteriales > Natrialbaceae > Haloterrigena > Haloterrigena turkmenica. The sequence goes on from NC_013743.1 coordinate 3,830,208, forward strand.
TGCGAACGTCGTCGGTGATGTCGTCGGGATCGTCGAAGACGAACGCCCAGGTCGCCGTCTCGGGATCGCGCCCCGGCATCGACAGCCCCCAGCAGTAGATCTCGGGGATGTCGATGGTATCGACGAGCGGTTCCAGATACTCGCCGGTGACGAGGGGCTCCTCGGGCAGCGTCTCGAGGACGTGCGTCATCCACGGGTCGACGTCCTCGAGTCGGTCGCGGTCGCCGTGTCTGGCGTCGATCGGGTTCTCGTAGCCGGTACCGAGGACTAGCGCGTCGTCGCCGACGGCGATCGGTCCCGCGGAGGTCTCGTCGGCGCCGTCGGCGACGGCGTAGCCGCCGTACTCGTCGGTGACGTCGTACTGTTCCGACTCCGCGAGTTGCGTCTCGAGCGCGTCGGCGTCGAACTGGCCGAGGACGACCTGCGTCGTCCCCTGGCTGACGAGCGCGTCGACCTGGTCCGGATAGACGTCGAGCACCTCGAGGACCGGCGACTCGACGTCCTCGGCGGGCGGCAGGTCTTCCGCGTAATCGAACCGGCCGTTGCTCGCGTTGCCGTCGTCGAACAGCCACGCGCGGAACTCCCGGGCGTCCGACCAGTCGACCGTGACGCCGGGATCGGGCATCTGTTCTCGGCGAGCCTCGATGTCTCCCGCCGGGACGCCGTTGACCTGCTCGGTCGAGCCCTCCGTTCCGTCGTCGGAGCCGTTCTCGTTCGAATTCCCGTTACCACCGTCGTCGCCGCTCCCGAGACAGCCGGCGAGGCCGACGCCGGCGGCGACGACCAGTCCGCGCCGCGTCGTGGTCCACTCAGTCATGGTTTCGAGAACATCAGTACCGCTGAAAAGTACGCGGTGGATTATCAGTTTTCGAAGGACGACGAAAATTATCCACTTCGGCGCGATTCACCGTCGATCGTTCCGGTGCGAGTGGCCGGCGAGACCGCTGTACCGGGCCGAAAACCGTTTCGAACCGGTCAGTGCCGTGTCGTCCGTTCTCGAGCCGATTCCATGAACGTCGCGTGGACGTCCGTCGTCGCCTCGTCGACCCGCTCCCGGCACCGCTCGTAGGTGCCGTCGGATTGCATCACCCACCGGTTTCGGGTGTCCTGCAGGATCGTCTCGAGGATTTCGTCGAGACGCGACTGGAGCCGCGGGTCCTCGATCGGGGTGATCGCCTCGACGCGGTTGTCGAGGTTCCGGGTCATCCAGTCGGCCGAGCCGGTGTAGTAGCAGTCCTCGTCGCCCGCCCGGAAGTAGAAGATCCGCGAGTGCTCGAGGAACCGGCCGACGACGCTGTGGACGTCGATGTTCTCGCTGACGTCCTCGAGTCCGGGCCGGAGCCGACAGATGTCGCGAACGATGAGATCGATATCGACGCCGGCCATCGACGCGCGGTAGAGTTCGCGGACGAGTTGCGGATCCTCTAACCGGTTCATCTTGGCGACGATGCGGGCGTCCTCGCCGTCGCGGGCGCGCTGGGCAACCGTCCGAACGAGGTCGACAAACCGCTCGCGCATGTTGCCGGGAGCGACGAGCAGTTTGCGGTAGTCGCGGTGCATCGAGTGGCCCGTGAAGTAGTTGAACACGCGCACGAGGTCCTGTCCGATGTCGGGATCGGCGGTCAGCAGGCCGAGATCCTCGTACTGCTTGGCGGTCTCGGAGTGATAGTTGCCGGTGCCGATGTGGGAGTACAGTTGCACGCCGTCCTCTTCCTCCCGGACGACCAGCGAGGTCTTCGTGTGAGTCTTGTAGCCGATCGTCCCGTAGGCGACGTGGATCCCTTCCTCCTCGAGTTTCTTCGCCCACTCGAGGTTGTTCTCCTCGTCGAAGCGGGCTTTGAGTTCGACCATGACCGCGACCTGTTTGCCGTTGCGGGCGGCATCGATGAGCGTCTCGATGATCTTCGAGTCGCTGGCCGTGCGGTAGATCGCCGCCTTGATCGCCAGCACGTCCGGATCGTTGGCCGCCTCCTCGAGGAATCGCTGGACGGTGTCCTCGAAGGCGTGGTAGGGGTGGTGGACGAGGACGTCGCGGTCGCGGATCACGTCGAAGATGGGGCGACCGTCCTCGCGGGTTCCCAGCCGCGGGTGTGGCTGGGGCGTCCAGTCGGGCAACTGCAGTTCGGGCCGGTCGAGGGCAGCCAGTTCGAAGAAGTCCCGGTAGTCGAGCGGTCCGTCGAGATGGAACACCTCCCGCTCGTCGAGTTCGAGCTCCCGCCGGAGAATCTCGAGGACCTCCACGGGCGCGTCGCGTTCAATTTCGAGGCGGACGACGGTGGCGAACCGGCGCTCCTCCAGGACTTCCTCGATCATCTCGATGAGATCCTCGGCGACCTCCTCGTCGCGGCGAACCTCGGCGTTTCGCGTCACCCGGAACAGGGCCGTGTCGACGACATCGACGTCCGGGAACAGCAGATCGAGGTTCGCTCGGACGACGTCCTCGAGGAGCACGTAGCGGTCGTCGTCGCCGAGCTGGACGAACCGGACCTGGTTTCGCGGGATCTTCACCCGCGAGAAGGTGAGATCGGCGCCGGGTCGTTCACGGGTCAGAACGCCGAGGGAAAGGCTCTGGTTCGAGATGAACGGGAACGGATGGGCCGGATCGAACGTCAGCGGCGTCAGGGTCGGCAGGACCGAGCTCTCGAAGTAGTCCCGCACCTCCCGTCGCTCGGCGGCCGAGAGCTCGTCGTAGTCGACGATGTGGATCCCTTCCTCGTCGAGGGCGGGCCGGATCTCCTCGCGGTAGCAGCGACTCTGGCGCTCGAGCAGCGAGCGGGCCTCCGTCAGTGCCTCTCGCCACTGCTCGCGGGGCGTGCGGCCGTCAGGGGTCTCCTCGGTGATGCCGGCGGCGAGTTGCTGTTTCAGGCCGCCGACGCGCTTGCGGATGAACTCGTCGACGTTCTTCGTGAAGATCGCGAGGAACTTCACCCGCTCGAGCAGCGGGTTCTTCTCGTCGGTGGCCTCGTGGAGGACCCGCCGCTGGAAGGCGAGTTCGCTGAGTTCGCGGTTGAGGTAGTAGCGCGGATCCGAGAGGTTAACGGACTCGGCCCGGACGCCGCCCGCTCCCGAGGGCCGGTCGGTCGTCGTCGCGGCGTCCGCGACGCTCGTTTCGTCGACCGACAACGTGTCGGCGGGGAGAGCGCTGGTCGGCGCGGGTTCGTCGGCGTCGGAGCCACCGACCGCTGTCTCGACCGCATCGGGCTCGGACCCGGCTCCCTCGTCGGAATCAGCGGAAGGCGCGTCATCGGCATCCCCGTCGTACGCGAGCGACGCGTCGTCCTCGGCTCCCTCCTCGGCCGTCGCGTCGGTGTCGCTACTCGACGACCCGCCGTCGCTCATCGCTCGAGCGGTCGGCACGTCGTCGTCTCGATTCGTTCGGTTCGGTCGGTCGGTCGGTCGGTTCCACTGCTCCGCTCGGTCGGATTCGGACGTGTCATCCCCCCTCATCCCACTCTCACTCCGCAGGTTCGGCGAACTTCTCGTCCGGGCGCGGCTGGTGCTCGGGCGTCGAGATGCTCACGAACCGCTCGCCGCGGAGGTCGTAGGCCGTGAGCCGACCGCCGTAGACACAGCCCGTATCGAGGCCGACGGCCCACTCGCGTTCGACGGGCTCATCGAGCACGGTGTGGCCGAAAAAGACCCGCAGCGGGCCCGCGTACTCGTCGAACCAGAACGGGCCGTCGTAGCCGTCGCCGTTCGGACTCCGCATCGTCAGCAGGTCTCGATCCGAATGCTCCGAAAGCGAGCGCGCCGGATCGACGCCGCCGTGGACGACGAGGTTGTCGTCCCACGAGATGGCGGTCGGCAGCGACTCGAGGTACCGGTAATCGGCCGGTTCGAGCGCCTCGAGGTCGGCCTCGTCGTCGAGGAATTTCTGCTCGTTGTTCCCTCGGACCGACCGCAGCTGCGGCGAGTCCCGCACCCGCTTGAGGACCGCCTTGCTGTCCGGTCCCTTCCGGACCAGATCCCCGACGAACACGCCGAGGTCGTTCGGGCCGAACTCGAGCGTCGAGAGCAACTGCTCGAGGGCGTCGAGACAGCCGTGAACGTCGCCGATCACGTAGACGTCGTCGTAGGAGTCGGCGTCGAGACGCTGATGATCGAACGATACCTCGTCGTCGGCAACTGGTGGAGCAATCGTCACGAGTTTCCTACCAAAAAGCTTCGAAAAATCAGAGATAAGACGTTATATTTTACATACGTTGAAGTACGTACCAGTATATAGTCCATCATATCTAACTACAGAAAGAATTCAAATTGGCTCTCGGACCGAGAAGAGACGTCGGTCGGTCCGAAGTACGTACTTCGACGGCGAAGGAGAACGGTCGGGACGGGGCTCGAAACGGTGGGAGCGGGTCCGGCTAACGGGTTCGCGTCGGGACGGCAACTCGATCGACAGCGAACTCGGTACTCTCGCCGGCGGGACGGCAAGCGCGGTCGGTAGCGATATCGGTCGCAGCGACCCGCGGGTTTCGAACGCGAAAGCCGGGGATACGTTTTCTAACGTATAGCTATTATCCAAAGTACTAAATATATATTAGTTAGTATTATTGAACGATTCATGGGAGGGGAACTCAGCATTCGCGTCGACGGAGAACGGACGCCGCCGCCGGTCGAGGGGCTCGACGCCGAGGACGGCGTGTGGCGACTCTCGCTCGAGCCACATCGCGATCTACTGGTCGATATCACGGGCGTCGAGCCGACGGACGAGTTCACGCGCCGCGAACTGGAGACCGTTCGGGCGCGACTCGAGGGGTACGTCGAGCGGGAGAAACGGACGCCCGACGAATCCGCGGGACGAGCGAACGAGGCGGCGGGGGATCACGCTCGCTCCCCTGTGGACCGACTGCGACGGCTCCTCGCGCTGCTCGTCGGCCGCGTTCCGCTGGTCGGGACGGTGACCGCCGATCGCGACTCGAGCGACCGACGGACCGACGCACAACGGTCGTACTCGCCGGAAACGGCCCAGCAGCTAGCCCGGGTGTTCCGGGCGGCGATCGACGATCGGCAGCGCGAGATTCCGGAGGCGACCGGGACCGTCTCGGTACCGGCCGCGACTACCGGCTCGTCCGCCAACGCGAGCGCGGACTGAGCGGAGGATCTCTTCTGGAGCGGTTCGACACACGAACACGGGGTCGAGGTCGCGGTCGGTTCGCCCGCGATCCGGATCGATCAGGCGTTCAGCCGCCAGAGTTCGAAATTGAGGACGGCGGCGAAGGTCACCCACGCGAGGTACGGGACGAGCAACGCCGCAGCGCGCCGATCGACTCGATCGAACGCGACGACGGTTCCGACGATCAGTCCCCAGAGCGCGAGGATGACGCCGAGGGCCAACAGCGGGGCCTCGAGCGCGAAGAACGCGGGCGTCCAGACGACGTTGAACGCCATCTGGAGGGCGAACAGCCCGAGCGCGAGCCGTCGGCCGGCGCTATCGCTGCGCCAGACCAGCCACAGCGCGACGCCGAGCAGCGTGAACAGCGCCGTCCAGACGAGCGGAAACGCGATCGACGGCGGGTAGAACCACGGCTTCTCGAGGCTCCGAAACCAGGCGCTATCGGGCGACGAGAAGATACTGGGGGCGGCGCCGACGACGTTTACCAGCACCGCGAAGCCGAGCGCGCGAAGCAGCGAGTAGCGGTCGGAATCGCGACGAGTGGTTGTCCGGGTGGCCATACGGACGCTACGTCGCGGAGGTGCTTATACCGGCAGTCGCCGGGCCAAACATCGGACTGAGACGGCGCGACGCGTTCGGGGATCACTTTCACCCCGCTTTCTCAACGCTTAACCGCGACCGTCTCGAATCGCCAGCAATGGCAGCACAGGACGAGGAACCGCCCTCGATCGAGCATCCGCTTCTCGAGCCCGACTTTCTAGAACGGCGACTCTACCAGCTAAAGCTCGCGGGAACGGCCGCGAACGACCACACGCTCGTCTGTCTCCCCACCGGACTGGGGAAGACGACGGTGAGCCTGCTCGTCACCGCGCGCAGACTCGAGGAGGTCGGCGGGAAGTCGCTGATGCTCGCGCCGACGAAGCCCCTCGTCCAGCAACACGCCGACTTCTATCGCGAAGCCCTCCAAATTCCCGACGAGGAGATCGTCGTGTTTACGGGCGACGTCAGCCCCGACGATCGCGCCGCGATGTGGGAGGAAGCGACGGTCGTGATGGCGACCCCGCAGGTGATCGAGAACGACCTCGTCGGCAGCCGGATCTCGCTCGCCGACGTGACCCACATCACGTTCGACGAGTGCCACCGCGCGACCGGCGACTACGCCTACAACTACATCGCCGAGCGCTACCACGCCGACGCGCGGGACCCGCTCGTCACCGGCATGTCGGCCTCGCCCGGCGGCGACGAGGAGGCCATCCTCGAGGTCTGTGAGAACCTCGGCCTCCGAGAGGTCGAGGTGATGACCGAGGAGGACGCCGACGTCGACGAGTTCACCCACGACACCGACGTCGAGTGGGAGCGCATCGACCTCCCCGAGGAGGTCATCGAGATCCGGGACGCGCTGAACGAGGTGATCAAAGAGCGCCTCGAGAAGCTGAAGGAACTGGGCGTGGCGTCCTCGACCCAGCCCGACCAGTCCCAGAAGGATCTGAACCGGATGCGCGCGGAGCTCCAGAAGCTGATCAACAACGACCAGTCGGAGGGCTTCGAGGGGATGTCCGTTCACGCGGAAATCATGAAGCTCCGGCAGGCCGTGACGCTAGTCGAAACCCAGAGCGTCGAAGCCGTCTGCCGGTACTTCGACCGCCAGCGCAACCAGGCCCGCTCGTCGGGCGCCTCGAAGGCGAGCCAGCGGCTGGTGTCGGACCCGCGAGTGCGGGAGGCGATGCGCAAAGCTGAGAGCTTCGACCAGCTCCATCCCAAATATCGCAAGACCAGAATGCTGCTCGCCGAGACGCTCGGCCTCGAGGGCGGCGAGCGCGTCATCGTCTTCACCGAGTCCCGCGACACCGCGGAGGCGCTGACGGACTTCCTCTCCGAGAGCTTCGACGCCAAGCGGTTCGTCGGCCAGGGCGACCGCGAGGGGAGCGACGGGATGACCCAGACCGAACAACAGGAAGTGCTCGATCAGTTCCGCGGCGGCGAGTTCGAGGTGCTCGTCTCCACCTCGGTCGCCGAAGAGGGGCTGGACGTGCCGGAAGTCGACCTCGTGCTGTTCTACGAGCCCGTCCCGACGGCGATCCGCTCGATCCAGCGCAAGGGCCGAACCGGCCGCCAGTCCGAGGGTCGGGTCGTCGTCCTGATGGCCGAGGACACCCGCGACGAGGCCTACTTCTGGATCTCGCGGCGCCGCGAGAAGGAGATGGAGTCGGAGCTGCGCGACCTGAAGGGGGTCGCCGACGATCTCGAGGAGGAGTTAGACGACTCCCAGCAGGCGCTGACGGATTTCGACGACGACGCTCCGGAAAGCGAAGTGAAAGTGGACGACCGCGGTGAAAATCCCGACGCCGTCGGCGATTCTTCCAGTGGAAGCGAGGGGGTTTCGGAACAGCCCGGCCTCCGGGATTTCGCGGGCGACGACGGAGCCGAAGACGACGCCGGCGGAGGCGATAGGAGCGACGACGCTGCGGAAGACGAGGTCGAAACCCACGAACCCCACGCCGAGGGCGATGCGATCGAGGTCGTCGCCGACCAGCGCGAGATGGATGCCAACATCGCGCGGGACCTCTCGCGGCGCGAGGAGATCGAAGTGCGCCTCGAGACGCTCGAGGTCGGCGACTACGTCTGTTCGGACCGGGTGGTCGTCGAGCGCAAGTCCGTCGCGGACTTCGTCGACTCGCTGGTCGGCGGCGACCGGTCGGTCTTCGAGCAGGTCGGCGCGATGGCCCGCCACTACTCCCGCCCGATCGTGATCGTCGAGGGCGACGGACTGTACGAACAGCGGGACGTCCACCCGAACGCGGTTCGGGGCGCGCTCTCGAGTCTGGCCGTCGACTTCGGCGCGAGCGTCCTCCGGACGGAAGGCGAACAGGAGACGACCGAGCTGCTGGCGGTGATCGCCGGCCGCGAGCAGGAAACCGCCGATCGAGAGGTGTCGGTTCACGGCGAGAAGCAGTCCAAGACGCTCGCCGAACAGCAGGAGTACGTCGTCTCCTCGATCGCCGAGATCGGGCCCGTGACGGCGCGCTCGCTGCTCGAGGAGTTCGGCACGGTCGAGGCGGTGATGATCGCCAGCGAGGAGGAGTTACAGGACGCCGACGGCGTCGGGGCGGTGACCGCCGAGCGAATCCGGGAAGTGATCGGGAGCGAGTACACGGGGTAGTCGGTCCCGGTCGAACCCGACCGCTCGCGCCGGTTCGACTCAGTCGCTCGCGTCGGACGCGATTCCTTCCTCGCGGTCGTCGAGAACGGACATCCGACCGGCGTCGCCTTCCGCGCGGGCGACGATCCGCTCGGCCGCGTAGATGCTCCCCACGCCGAGGACGATGCCGGCCACGACGTCCATCAACCAGTGAATGCCCAGATACATCGTCGAGAAGACGACGCTGGCGGCCACGAACGTCGCGAGCGGGAGCCAGCGGGGGTACTCCCGGCGCGAGCGCCACGCGAACAGTAGGACGACGACCGCCAGCGACGTGTGCAGCGACGGGAACACGTCCGTGTTCGCCGAGACCGCCGCCGTCATGTCCTGAGTCTGTGGATAGAAGCTGTACATGAGACCGTCGACGGTCGACAGGTGGTTGCGCGGGCCGTACGCGATAAACAGCGTGTAACAGATCGCGCCGATCACGTAGTTGAACACGTACGCGATGAGCAACTCCTTGAGGTGGCGCTGGGAGGACAGCGCGAAGTAGAGGATCGGCGCGGTCACCAGGAGGAACGGGAAGCCGAACATGTACATGATCGAGAAGAATTCGAGCGTGGCCTGCGGAACGATATCCTGAAGGTGGGCAACGAACTCGCCTTCGGCGGCGTAGATTTCGGCCGTGATATCCCAATCGAGCGCGTGCGAGAGCTTCACGCTGTAGTCGTGGGTCAACCGCTTGGTCAGGAAGAACAGCGCCGCGGCGCCGAGATACGGGGCGACGTCCCGGAGTCGGTGATCGTACTCACCGATGGTTCGGCGGAGTTGCCGCCGATCGAGGCAGAGAACGCACGTCATCGTCACTCCAGCCAGGACGGCGAGGCCGGTCAGGAGGAGCATATTTAGCAGAGCCATGTTCGTATCGGTCTCGTTATTCTAATAATTCTATATCTCCAGCTTATTTATATCTATTTACTCGAGCGAAGTACAAACTTGCGATCGCTCGAGGAGACGCGACGATTCGAAGATCCGTCTATCGACGTCTCTCGTCCGAATCAGCGGAGAAACCGTAGATATCGACGCTGTCCGCACTGCTGTCGCGGCTGTCGCCGGAGCGGGGACGCCGCGTCTCACCTCGGTGAGCGGATCAACCCTCGTAGCCGGCGTACTCCATGAGATCCGCGAAGACGTCGGTGTTCATCGCATCGCGGTAGACGATGCCGTTGACCATCCCGCCGGGGTAGGAGGTCCCGTTCATGGCGTGGTTGACCTTGTGGCAGTGCATGAGATAGATGCCGGGGTCGGCGTCGGCCTCGAACTCGATGGTGTGGCGTTCGGCGGGCGCGACATTGGTGATGTCGTGTTCGTACTGGGCGGCTTCGGGAACCTGTCCGCCGTCCTTCTCGACGAGGCGGTACCGGTGGTTGTGCGTGTGCATCGGGTGGGACATGTAGCCCGCGTTGACCATGTGAAGGCGGACGGTGTCGCCGTGGTCGACGATGATGGGCGACCCCTCCTCCGGGTGGAGCGTCCGCGGGAGGCTCTTCCCGTTGATCGTGAACACGTCAGGATTTCGCTGGCGCGGACTGTAGTCGACGTTCTCGCCGGCCATCTGCCGGTTGACCCGCGAGTCCCAGTCCTTGAGGGTGAAGAAGTACTCCTTGTCGGCGGGTTCGTATCCCTTCGGATCGACGCGGAAGATGCCGTACATCCCCATATCGATGTGCCGGTGGGTCTGGTAGTGGCAGTGATAGAAGTGCGTCCCGGGGACGTTCGCCGGAATCGTGTAGGTGTGTTTCTCACCGGGATAGACCGTCACCCCGGTCGTCGTGGGAACGCCGTCGTTCTTCCAGGACTTCCGTACGCCGTGGAAGTGAAGGGTGTGGGGATGGTCGGCGTCCGTGTTGTCCAGCGTGACTTCCATATCGTTCCCCTCCGTCGTCCGAAGGATCGGCCCGGGAACGCTCGGCTCGCCGTCGTCGGCCTGGAACGCCCAGACCTGCGGGAGCTCGATCGGTCCACCCATCGAATCTATCGGGTGGACGGGGTGGCGGGCCGTCACCGAACGCAGCGTCACGCTCCCGTCCTGCTCGTCGACCTGGACGACTTCGGGCGCGCTCGTCTGCGGGAGATCGGACGACGCGTCCTCCTCGTCGCCGCTCGAGTCCGGCGACTCGGGATCGTCTCCCTGACCGCGGCTCATACAGCCGGCGAGGGCCGCCGCGCCGCCGGTAGCGATCATCAGTTCGCGTCGCGAGAGTCCGGACCCGGGTGCGCCGATACGATCGTTCATAGACAGTTGTACCTATGAAGAGCCGCAGTATAACGGGGCGAGCCCGTTCTTACCGGGTGGGAAGCCCCGAGAACACGTTCCCCGAAACAGTTATGAGAGGGTGCACTCGCGACCGCGGTCGGCGCTCCGTTCGATCGCTAGGAGATGGACTCGAGCGATCCGGACGGTGAAAAACAGTATCGAGCGACCCGACGGCCGACGGCGCTTCGACCGGCGCCGTCCGCTCGACCGGCGCGCCGTTGGAGAATCGGCGCGGTCAGCGTAGCGTCTCGAGGGTTTCGGCGGCCTCGTGGGCGGCCTCGAGGCACTCACGCGCGTATCGGGGATCGTCCGTTGCCGCAGCGTTCCCGGCGAACTTCTCGAGGGCCGCGACGAGCGAGTCGCGGGCGGCCTCGAGGTCGCCGTCGGCGGACCGAGCGGCCCCGCCGGCACCGGCGCCGTCGATCGATCGCCGGTCGTCGGCGGGCGATCGGGCGGAGCGCTCGCGGTCGGCGTCGGTCGAACGCGTCGACGCCGAGCGGGCGGTCGACGGCTGCCGATCGCCTGCCGAGGCGGCGGTCGGTTGCTCCTCGTTCGCGACGTTCCGTTCGGTCGCCGCGGTCTCGTCGGCCGCCGGACTCGAGTCAGCCGTCTCGATCGCGTCGGTACTCCCCGCCTGCTGGCCGCGCTGTCGGTCCTGACGCGCGGCCGGAGTGTCCGTTTCGGACGTCTCGACCGTCTCCGAGCCGCCGGCCGCCGGGCTCGAGTCCTGACGACTCGGCTCGCGATCGGCGGCCGTCCCGTTGGGCGCCTCGTCGGCGGCGTCCTCGGCCGACTGGGCCTCGAGTTGGGTCCCCTCGACGGCGTCGGGGTTGCCGTGACAGCTCGGACAGAAGGTGGTGCCGTCCATCTGGAACAGGGGGTCGCCGCAGGTGCCGCAGTGGGCGTTGGTCATCGTCGCGCCCTTGAGCAGCAGGTCGCTCATACGCTGGGTGGCCTGTCGCTCCTCCTGGTCGCGCTCGTACTTTTCCCGGAGTTTCTCGCGCTCGGCTTCCTTGTCGAAGTCGCTCATGGTCGTCTAGAGACGATGGAACGTCGAAAAAGCTGCGAAGGCGGACCCGACTCAGGCGCGGTCCTCGAGTGCCGCCTCGACGGCGTCGACGGCCGCTTCGGGGGTTTCGACGGTCTCGAGGTCGACGTCGATCTCGGAGACGTCGTGGGTCTCGAGACCGACGACGGGTCGGTCGTAGATGCCCGCAAAGCCGATCTCCGAGAGGGTGCCGACGCCGCCGGTGAGCGCGATCACCGCGTCGCCGTTCATTGGGACGAGCGCGTTCCGGGCGTGGCCGAGCCCCGTCGCGATCGGGACGTCGACGTAGTCGTTGGCCTGTGCGGTGCGGTCGCTCGGGAGGATTCCGATCGTCGTGGCGCCCTCAGCTTTCGCGCCGCGACAGACAGCTTCCATCGTCCCGCCGCGGCCGCCGCAGACAACCGTGTGGCCGCGAGCGCCGAGTTCCCGCCCGACGGCTTCCGCGCGGGCCGCCTGTTCGTCAGTGATCGCACCGCCGCCGATGACGCTGACGCGCATACCCGACCGACGGCGGGCATCGGCAATGATCGGTTCGGTTCCTCTTCGGCGGTCGCGTTCGTTTCCGCGCTCGTCGGCCTCGAGACGAGGCACTTGAGGGGAGACACCGCGAATCGCTCGAGGCCGTCGGTCGACGAACGTCGGATTTGTACCCGGTAAATGCGCAGGATGTGCTGGTTCGTGTAATTCTCTGGGGCGCAACGGGACGAGTACGGCAGTGGTCGACGATCGTCGAAATACAGCTCGTTGGACCGGGTAACGAAGCGGTTTCCGACGGATTTAACGCGTAGCGTGGTAGAGATTTACGTGGTATGACGAAAGTTAGCGTAGTCGGAGCGGCCGGCACGGTCGGGGCCGCTGCGGCGTACAACATCGCGCTTCGGGACATCGCCGACGAGCTCGTTCTGGTGGACATTCCGGACAAGGAAGACGACACGATCGGCCAGGCCGCCGACGTCAACCACGGCGCGGCCTACGATTCGAACACGACGATCCGGCAGGGGGGCTACGAGGACACCGCCGGATCCGACGTCGTCGTTATCACCGCCGGCATCCCGCGCCAGCCGGGTCAGACCCGGATCGACCTGGCCGGCGACAACGCGCCGATCATGGAGGACATCGGTTCCTCGATCGCCGAGCACAACGACGACTTCGTCACCGTCACCACGTCCAACCCCGTCGACCTGCTCAACCGCCACCTCTACGAGACGGGCGACCGCGCCCGCGAGAAGGTGATCGGCTTCGGCGGCCGACTCGACTCCGCTCGGTTCCGCTACGTCATCTCCCAGCGCTTCGACGCACCGGTCCAGAACGTCGAAGCGACGATCCTCGGCGAGCACGGCGACGCCCAGGTCCCCGTCTTCTCCAAGGTCCGCGTCGACGGACAGGATCCCGAGTTCGACGAGGACGAGAAGGACGACCTGCTCGAGGAGCTCCAGACCTCGGCGATGAACGTCATCGAGAAGAAGGGCGCGACCCAGTGGGGCCCGGCGACCGGCGTCGGCCACACGGTCGAGGCCATCGTTCGCGATACGGGCGAGGTGCTGCCCTGCAGCGTCAAACTCGAGGGCGAGTACGGGCAGGAGGACACGGCCTTCGGCGTCCCCGTCAAGCTCGGCTCCGACGGCGTCGAGGAGATCGTCGAGTGGGACCTCACCGAGTACGAGCGCAACCAGCTCGGCGAGGCCGCCGAGAAGCTCTCCGAGCAGTACGACAAGATCTCGTAATCGCGGTCGTCTCGGTTTCGAGCCCGCTTTTTTCGTCGACATCGGGGATAAAGAGACGCGTAGCGTCCGCAGCTACGGTCGGCGAACCCGCATTTCGACGGTCCCGGGATCGAGCGAGACCTCGATCGACGGATCGAGCGACGTCGAGACGCGGTCGAATCGGACCCGACGCGCGATCGTCGCCAGCGACAGTTTGAGCTCCGTCATCGCGAATCGCATGCCGATGCAGTGTCGCGGTCCCCCGCCGAAGGGGAAGGAGGCGTACTCGGGTCGATCGGCGTCGTCGAGCCAGCGCTCCGGACGGAACGAATCGGGAGCCGCCCACCAGCGCTCGTCACGGTGGATCCCGTACATGTTCAGCTGGATCGTCGTTCCAGGCGCGACGCGGACGCCGTCGAGGGACGTCGGCTCGCGGGGCTCTCGATGGAGGAACGGCAGCGGCGGATAGAGTCGCAACGCTTCACGGCCGACGGCCTCGGCGACGGTCAGTTCCGGGAGATCGGCGAACGTCGGGTCGCGGTCGCCGCAGACGGCCTCGACCTCCCGCTCGAGCCGTTCCCGAATTTCGTCGTCGGCCGCGAGGAACCAGCAGGCGTAGGTGAGCGCGGTCGCGGTCGTCTCGTGGCCCGCGAGCAGGAACGTCAACAGCTGATCGGAGATCTCGTCGGCCGAGGGACGGGTCCCGTCGGGGTACTCGGCCGTCGCGAGCAGCGAGAGGAGGTCGTCACCCTCGGCGTCCGATTCCCGACGCTCCGTCAGGAGGTCCCCGACGAGCGCTTCGACGTCGGCTGTGGCGCGCTCGTACTCGCGTTCGGTTCGCCGCGGGAACCACGATGGCAACACGGCACCCGGCCCGAAGAAGTCGGCTTCGAGGTACGCGCCCATGGCGTCGACCCAGCGTCGCACGCGGTCGGCGCGGTCGCCCTCGAGCGGGAGGGCGAACAGCGACCGCGTGAGCGCGCCGAGAGTCAGCGCCGACAGCCGCTCGTTCACATCGATGACTCCTCCCTCAGGCCAGCTGGCGACTTCTCGGACGGTCTCGTCGACCATGACCTCGGCGTACGATTCGATCCGCACCGGCGTGAACGCGTTCTGTAAGAGCAGTCGCTGCCGTCGCCACTGCTCGCCTTCGGAAAAGAACACGCCTTCGATACCGACTCCCTCGCCCAACTCGTGTTCGAACGATCCCCGCCAGAACTCGTCGCTCCGGGAGACCAGCACCGCCTCGACGAGATCGGGGCGGGAAACGACGACGAACTCGCGACCGAACGCCTCGTACCGGGCGAGGTCGCCGTACTCGCGGATCGCTTCGAGGAACGCGAGCGGTTCGCGGGCGAACGAGATCGTGTTTCCGACGAACGGGAGGCCCCGAGGGCCCGGAAGCGAGGACGTCGACGGTCGTGCGTCGCTCATAGCTCTCGGTTCACGCCGACGGGACATCGTCGCTCATTCGAAGCACTGAATCTCTTTATATGGGGCCGTCGAAGGTCCGCTGTGCAATCGGCCGACCTCACCCTTCGGCTCCCGCCCGCGATGCAGTCGCCGGCCCCCGAGGCGACGCTCGAGGCGGTCAGGCGCGAGGAGGTGCTCTCCTGGGAGATCGACCGCGAGGCCCAGCGGATTCGCTTCCTGTCGCTGATCGTCGGCGACCCAGACGTGCTCGGCGATCTGGCCGACGACCTCGAGCACATGTACCGATACGACCTCACGCCGGTCGACACCGATACGTTCTACGGCTACGTGGAGATGGACCTCCGGAGCTCCGACGTGACGCTCCTCGAGGCGTTCGATCTTCCCGGCCTCGTGATCGTCCCACCGATGGTGTACACGGGCCGGGAGAACGTCCACATCACCGTTCTCGGCGATCCCGAAGCGATGCCGACGCTGCTCGAGCGCATTCCCGACGGCGTCGGCGTCGAGGTCCGGCGCGTGAGCGAACACCAGCGTCGCGCGGAGACGCTCGCGGGGCGGCTCACCGCCCGCCAGTTCGAGGCGCTCGAGACCGCTCGGGAACTGGGCTACTTCGACGTCCCGCGAACGGGGTCGCTGGCCGAGGTCGCCGCTAAACTGGACTGTTCAGAGAGCGCGGCGTCGACGCTTCTCCGGACGGCGGAGGCCGCGCTGGTCGAGGCCGCCGTGGCTCGGTAATGGTTCGACGAAGGCGAGGCGAAACCGAGGAAAATCAGGGGATCAACTGCTCGCCGTCGTCGTCGTAGATTCTGATCGCGTCGACGGGACAGGTCCGGGCGGCGAACTTCGCGTCCAGCTCCGAGCCCTCGGGAACCTCGCGGGCGAAGACGCCGTCCTCGACCTCTTCCGAGTCGTTCAGGATCGCCTTCCCCTTCGACGTGTCCTTCTCGAAGGCGTCCCACTCGGCGACACATTGGTACATCCCGATACAGACCTCCTCGTCGAATTCGACCTTCATGCGTGAGAGTTGGATCGATCGTCGTAAATCGGTAGCGGTCGGGATTCGTGTTCCGCGTGTGCATAGAACACATGTCACTAGAGTATTATTATCGGCCGAGGCGTCGACTCGAGCATGAGTCGAGATCGGACCCGACCGTCGAAATCGCGACCGATGGATCGGGACGGGATACAGGCGGCGGCCGACCCACTCGGACGGGCGATGCTCGCCCACCACCGCGGCGAACCGGGAACGCTCGTCTATCGCGACGGCGCCGCCACCCAGGACGGCAACGTCGAGTCGTTCTACTTCTCGCCCAGCGAGTCCTGGGACCGGGCAACGATCGAGTGCCTCGAGCGCCTGTCCGACTGCGAGCCGATCCTCGACGTGGGCTGTGGCGCGGGGAGCCACCTCCTGTGGTGGGCCAACCGCGGTGTACGGGCCGTCGGCGTCGACGCGAGTCCGAACGCGGTGCTGACGGCCCGGGAGCGATGCGAGGGCTGCGGGACCTCGAGGCAAAGCGGCGAAGCCGCGGAGCGGGGCCTCGAGGACGTGCTCGTCGGCGACATGTTCGATTTACCGGTACCGACGGGCGCGTTCGGGGCCGTCCACGTCGTCGGCACGCAGTTGGGACTGGGCGGCTCGCTGGCCGGAATCAGCAAGTTGCTCCGGGAGTTCGCCCGCGTCACGGCCGACAAGGCGACGGCCGTCGTCGACAACTACGATCCGACCCGGCTGGACGACGGGTTCTTCGGATACCGATCGGATCCCCGCGAGGGAATCGCCCACCGGTGTTTTCACCTCGAGTTCGAGGGTGAAGGGGACGACGGCGAGCGATACCGCGAGGTGGGACGGACGCTACAGTTCCTGCTGTGCTCGCCCGCTCGGCTCCGCGAGGTGGCAGCCGACACGCCGTGGCACGTCCGCGATGTGCTCCGGCCCGACGGGATGGCCCACTACCGTGCGGTGCTGGGTAAGGGGTCCACTCAGAACACGTGATTAAGCGGACGCAGTGAGAATTACTCGCTTGGGGACTGACGCTCGAGCCAACGCTTTTCGGGCGGGTCGTGGAACGACGGGGTACGAGACGTAATGGTCGCACTGTCGTCTGCGGTACTCGTCGGGACCGCGATCATCACCTGTCTGTTCATGTCGTGGGTGCTCGGGGCGAACAGCAACTCGCCGCCCTTCGCGCCCGCGATCGGCGCGAACGCGATCTCGACGATGCAGGCCGCGTTCGTGATCGGGCTGCTCGCGGCCGCGGGGGCGCTCATGCAGGGCGGGAGCATCTCCGAGACGGTCGGCGCGGATCTCATCGACGGCGTCGCGATCACGCCGCTTGCCGCCACTGCCGGCCTGCTGACGGCGGCGACGTTCATGGCGATCGGCATCTACACGCGGTATCCGATCCCCGCGGCGTTCGCGACGACGGGCGCGATGGTCGGCGTCGGACTCTCGCTGGGCGGCGACCCGGCGATGGCGACCTACCGCCGACTCGGGATCTTCTGGGCGCTGGTGCCGGTCATGTCCGGCGGACTGGCGTACGCGACGGCGACGGTCCTCCGACGCGACGACGTCCCCGAGACGGTCGGCGTGCCGCTGCTGGCCGGCATCGTCGGCGCCATCGTGGCCAACATCCGGCTCGGAATCATTCCGGATCCGGCGGCCGACCAAGGCACCCTCGCCGGATTCGTCGCCCGGCAGTTCGGCGGCGGACCAGCGCTCATCGGCGAGTTCGACCTCGGCACTGCCCTCGTGACGATCGCCTGCGGCGCGCTTGCCTTCTACTGGGTCCGCGAGCGCGTTCGCGTCTCCGTCGAGGACGGGATTCGATCGTTCCTGCTCGTCCTGGGCGGTATCGTCGCCTTCTCCTCGGGGGGCTCGCAGGTCGGCCTCGCGACCGGGCCGCTCGAGAATCTCTTTCGGGTCGAACTCGGCCTGCCGGGAATCACCCTGCTGGGGATCGGCGCGACCGGCATCCTCGCGGGCGCCTGGATGGCCGCGCCGCGCCTGCTGCAGGCGACCTCGCGAGAGTACGCCCAACTCGGCGTCCGGCGCTCGATCGCCGCGCTCGTGCCGGGCTTTATCGTCGCGCAGCTGGCGATCGCGCTCGGGATTCCGATCTCGCTGAACAACATCGTCCTCTCGGGAGTCATCGGCGGCGGGCTGGCCGGCGGCTCGGCGGGCGTCTCGCGGCGCAAGATCGGCGTCACGATCACCTTCTGGCTACTGACGCTGGGGAGTTCGACCGTGGTCGGCTACGGACTCTATCGCCTGCTGGCAGCCGTCGTCGGCGGGTGACCGATCGAAAACCAGTATCTCAGTCGAGAACCGTCACCGGATGCGCGGTGCGTTCGACGACGGTCGCAGCGATTCCGCGACCGAGAAACCGCCGGACGAAGCCGCTCGTCTCGGTTCCGTGGCCGTACATGACGACGTGATCGACGCTGGCCTCGCTCGCGTACTGTGGGATGACGTTTCCGGGCCGCCCGTCGGCGGTCTCGACCCGAACCCGCGCCGTCGCGGTCGGTTCCACGACCGACTCGAGCAGATCGATCGCGCTCGCTCGCGCCTGGGCGGTTCGCTCCTCGCTTCGCTCGAGGACGCCGCCCTCGCTGAGCGGCGCGCCGAGCGGCGTCACGACCGCCAGGAGGACGACCTCGGCGTCGGGGAACGTCTCGAGGGCGTAGGTCAGCGCCTCGTCCTCCCGCGGGCGGCCGAGCGTGGGGACGAGGACGCGGTCGGGGTCGATCATACGAGTGCGTTCGGTCGCCACGGCCATCGATCTATCGCCGGTAGTGTCGCCGACCGATCGCGGGAGGGCGGGCGACTCGACGGTCGACACTCGGTTACCGTCCCCGAGTCGATCGACACGCTCGAGTCGCTCGCCGGCTACTCGAGTCGGCTGATCGTACGAAAAGTGATGCCGTCGAAACGGTGGTGGGACCTCCCTCAGAGGACCGCTTGCGCCAGCCCGAGGAAAATGAAGAAGCCGAGGACGTCGGTCATCGTCGTGATAAAGATCGTCGCCGACGTCGCCGGGTCCTTGCCGATCTTGTCGAGAATCAGCGGGATGATCGTCCCGAAGAAGCCGGCGATGACGAGGTTCAACACCATCGACACGCCCAGCACGAGCCCTAGGAGGGGACTCTGATTGAACACCGACGCGATGATCGCGACGAGAACACCGGTAATGAGGCCGTTCGCGGCGCCGGCGATGATCTCGTTGACGACGGCCCGACCGCCGGTCGACAGCGAGATCTGGTCGAGAGCGATCCCGCGGACGGTGACGGCCATCGACTGCGTGCCGGCGTTCCCGCCCATCCCGGCGACGACTGGCATATAGACCGCCAGGAGCGTGAACGCCGCGATCGTGTCCTCGAAGAAGCCGACGGCGCCGGCCGCCAGGAACGCCGTCCCGAGGTTGATGATCAGCCACTTGTACCGGTACCGCACCTTCGAGAACGGGCCGTCGAGGATGCTCTCTTCCTCCTGGACGCCCGTGAACTCGTAGAGCGTCTCGGTCGCCTCCTCCTCGACGACGCGGAGGAGGTCCTCGGCGTAGATGACGCCCATCACGGAACCGTCGTCGTCGAGCACGGCAACCGAGCTCTCGGGGTGCTGGCGGAACACGTCGATGACGTCCTCGTCGGGCGTGTCGTACGCGACCGCGGGCGTCTCGAGAACGTGCTCGCTGAGCTCCACCGGTCCGTCGTCGGCCATCGCCAGCACCTGTCCGGGAAGTTCGCCCACGAACTCCCCGTCGTCGGTGACGAAGATAGTCGGAATCCGGCCGGTCCGGGCCTCGTGGCGCTGGACGCGGCTCGAGATTTCCCCGAGACCGCGATCGACGTCGACGGTGACGTAGTCGAGGTGCATCAGGCCGGCGGCGCTCTCGGAACTGAATCCGAGGAGGTACTCGACGCGCTCCCGGCGGTCCTCGTCGAGTCGACGGAGCACCGCGGACCGGGTGTCTTCGTCCGCCAGTGCGACGATGTCAGTGACTTCGTCGGGGTCGAGCCGCCGGACGAACTCCCGCAACTGGTCGGGGTCCATGTCCTCGACGAGCGACTGCCGGACCGTCTCCGGGAGGAGGAAGAACACCTCCCGCTGTCGCCTTCGCGACAGCCGCCGGAACTTCGCGGCCGGCGTCGACGACGTCGCAATCGCCTGCTGGACGTCCGTTAGCTGTTCGGCCATACGTCGAGGACCTTCACGCCGTCCTAAACGGTTGGGGTAGCGGATAGAAATCGGACGACGGTGTGGCGCCGGCTCCCTGAGAAACTCCGCTCGCGAGCAGCGGTGCTGAGACGATACTTTAAACCGCGGGACGCGCCAAGGACGGACAATGAATCTCGAGGAGCTGACGGGGCTCCCGCCCGGCGCGACCGACCACTTCCGGGGGGAGGGAATCGAGGAACTCTACCCGCCCCAGGCCGACGCCGTCGAGGCCGGCGCGACCGACGGGGAGAACCTCGTCGCGGCCGTCCCGACCGCCAGCGGGAAGACGATGATCGCCGCGCTGTCGATGCTGTCGGCGGTCCAGCGCGGCGGAAAGGCGCTCTACATCGTCCCCCTGCGAGCGCTCGCCAGCGAGAAAAAGGAGGAGTTCGAGGCCTACGAGGAGTTCGGCGTGACGACGGGGGTCACGACCGGGAACTACGAGAGCACCGACGACTGGCTGGCGACGAAGGACATCATCGTCGCCACCAGCGAGAAGGTCGACTCGCTGGTGCGCAACGGCGCCGACTGGCTCTCCGAGCTGACCTGCGTCGTCAGCGACGAGGTCCACCTCATCGACGACCGCAACCGCGGGCCGACGCTCGAGGTCACCCTCGCGAAACTCCGCCGGTTGAACCCGGGGATGCAGGTCGTCGCGCTCTCGGCGACCGTCGGCAACGCCGACGAAATCGCCGACTGGCTCGACGCCTCCCTCGTGGATACCGACTGGCGGCCGATCGACCTCCAGATGGGCGTTCACTACGGTAACGCCCTGAACTTCGACGACGGCTCGACCCGCGAGGTCCCCGTCGAGGGATCGGAGAAACAGGAGGCCGCGCTCGTCCGCGACATCCTCCGGGAGGGGGGCTCTTCGCTGGTCTTCGTCAACTCCCGGCGCAACGCGGAGGGCGCCGCCAAGCGACTCGGACAGGTCTCGAGTCGCGAGATCACTGAGGACGAACGCGCCGAACTGGCCGAACTCGCCGACGACATTCGAGACGACAGCGACACCGAGACCAGCGCGGACCTGGCCGACTGCGTCGAGCGCGGCGCGGCCTTCCACCACGCCGGGCTCTCGAGCACCCAGCGCTCGCTCGTCGAGGACGCCTTCCGCGACCGCCTGCTGAAGGTGATCTCGGCGACGCCGACGCTCGCCGCCGGCGTGAACACGCCCGCCCGACGGGTCATCGTCCGCGACTGGCGGCGCTTCGACCCCAGCGCGGGCGGGATGGCCCCGCTGGACGTCCTCGAGGTCCACCAGATGATGGGCCGCGCGGGTCGACCGGGCCTCGACCCCTACGGCGAGGCCGTCCTGCTCGCGAAGAGCCACGACGAGAGCGAGGAGCTGTTCGACCGGTACATCTGGGCCGACCCCGAGCCGGTGCGCTCGAAGCTGGCGGCCGAACCCGCCCTCCGGACCCACGTGCTCGCGACCATCGCCTCCGGCTTCGCCCGCACGCGCGGTGGACTGCTCGAGTTCCTTGAGGCCACCCTCTATGCGAGCCAGTCGAGCGAGGCGGGCCGGCTCGAGTCGGTGACCGACGACGTGCTGGACTACCTCGAGCGGAACGATTTCATAGAACGGAGCCGAGACGACGAGGCCGAAGACAGCGGCGAAGACGATGGCCCGTTCACCTCCGCCGCCGACCTCGCCGAACAGCAAGCAGCGAAGCGCGAGGAGACCCTCGAGGCGACCAGCCTCGGCCACACCGTCTCGCGGCTCTACCTCGATCCGATGAGCGCCGCCGAGATCGTCCACGGCTTAGAGCGGGCCGACGAGCGCCCGACCGCGCTCGGCCTCTACCAGCTGGTCTCGCGGACGCCGGACATGTACGAACTCTACCTGCGTTCGGGCGAGGACGAGAAGTTCGGCGAACTCTTCTACGAACGCGAGACCGAACTGCTCGGCGACGCCCCAAGCGAGTACGAGGAGGACCGTTTCGAGGACTGGCTGGCCGCGCTGAAGACGGGTAAGCTGCTCGAGGACTGGGCCGACGAAACGGACGAGGAGACGATCACGGACCGGTACAAGATCGGCCCCGGCGATCTCCGCGGGAAGGTCGACACCGCCGAGTGGCTGCTCGGCGCCGCCGAGTCGCTGGCCGCGGAAATCGATAGCGAGTGGACCGTCGCAGTTCGCGAGGCCCGCGCCCGCGTCGAACACGGCGTCGGCGAGGAACTGCTCGAACTCGTCAGCGTCGGCGGAGTGGGTCGCAAGCGCGCTCGCCGGCTCTACGATGCGGGTATCGAGGAGCCTGCGGACCTCCGGAGCGCCGACAAAGGCATCGTGCTGAGCGTCCTCAAGGGCGAAAAGACGGCCGAGAACATCCTCGAGAACGCCGGTCGCGAAGATCCGTCGATGGACGGCGTCGAACCGGCCGACGGGGGGCCAGCCGTCGGAGCGGCGACGAACGGCTCGAGCGGAGGCAGCGAAACGGACGAAACGGGTCGGGCGGATGCGGCCGAATCCGACGATAGCCAGTCCAGTTTGGGTGATTTCTGATGGAGCTACTCGAGTGTACCCTCGCGATCGACGACCTCGACGAATTCGTCGCCGACCTTGGTGCGATCGGCGACCGACACGGCGTGACGGTACAGGCCTTCGACGCCCGCTACGTCGCCGACCGTGCCCACCTCGAGCGGGCCGTCGAACTCGCCGACCGCGCGATCTCCCGCGGCGAGAACGTCGCCCGTGATCGGGCCGTCGAGATCCTGCTCTACGCCGCCGGCCGCCGCCAGATCGACCGCGCCCTCGAGATGGGCGTCGACGAGAGCGAGACCGAGGCCGTGGTCCTCGTTGACAAGGATTCCACCGGAAACGAAGGGGTTCGCGGCGACGGTAACGCCGACGAAGCGACCGCCCTCGAGGCCGTCGCCGATCTCGCGGCCGTCGTCGCGACCGAACCGACCCTGGAGGAGCCCGACGAGGAGACGCTCCACTCGTTCTTCGAGATCACCGACGCCGAACGGGCAGCGACCGACGCCTCGCTGTCGGCGCTGGTTCGGGAGCGGGTGGCCTTGCTCGAGGTCGAGAAATAAGCGCGCGTCGCAGGCGGGAATCACCCGCGAGCCGCGCGTCAGCCGTCAGTCGTCGGCCGGTTCCTCGAGACGGCCCTCTCTGGCCTCGCGAAGCCCGTCGCAGATCCCGCCCTGACTCGACATGTTGACCTGCGCGAGTCTGCCCCGCTGATGGACGAGGTCGAACGAGTCGGGATCGATCGGCTCGCCCTCCGGCGTCCGGAACAGGCGGTCGTCCGGCGCCGAGACGAGATCGGTCTCGCGGGCTTTCTCGAGGTAGCGCTCGATTGGGGCGGATGGAACGGCAACGGCGAACGCGCGCTCGCGGACGTAGACGGCGACGGTCTCGTCCGCGTCCTCGCTCTCGCCGACGGACCTCTCGTTTCCGTCTTCCGTCGACTCGAGCCCATCGAGGTCCCGGAGCCTGAGACCGACGATCGCCTCCCCGTCGAGACCGGCCTCGAGCAGCGTCTCGACCGCGTCGTACTGGCGGGCCACCCGGGCCTTCTCGTCGAGTTCCGCGCGGACCGCCGCGACGTCGCCGTCGGCGTTCGGGAACGCCTCGGCGAACGACAGCCCTTCGTTGACGCTGCGGTTGATCTCCGCTTCGTGCATGTGTTCGTGAAGCGTGATCCGCGCATCGTCGACCGTCGGCAGGGACTCGATCTCGTCGCGGGCGTCGACGGTCATCATCCACGCGAACGCCGGCGAGCACCACGCCGTCGGGAGCGTGAGGTCGACGCCGACGCGATCGCCGTCGATCTCGATCCGATCGACGTACTCGAGTTCGACGATCGAGCGATCCAGTTCCGGATCGGTGACGCGGTCCAGTCGGTCGCGGACGGCCGTCCGCGAGGGCGCGGACGTCGAACCGTCGGATTCGGTCCCGGTCATCAGTCGTCGGCCGCCGCGGGTTCCTCGCTGGCGTAGTGGTCCCCGAGACCGAACTCCTGACTGATCTCGTCGTCTCGGAACTCCCGGCGCTTCGTCTCGATGTCGATGTCGTAGAGGTCGGCGATGTTTTCGCCCATCACCTTCTTCTTGGTCTCCGTATCCCACTCGACGCCGTACTCGGCGCGGTGTTCCTGGGTGAGTTCGGCTTCGATGACCTCCTCGACGAGCCAGTCGGGGTTCCACAGCGCGTAATCCGAGCCGAACAGCACGCGGTCCTCACCGAGCCACCAGAGGAGTTCGGACATGATCTCGGAGAACTTGCCCGGCCGGTTCTGGGCGAACGGCGCAGCGACCGCGAGCCCCCCGTAGACGTTGTTCTCCTGAGCGGCGATCCAGCAGAAGTCGTCGAGTCGGGGCAAGCCGACGTGCTCGACGACGAAGTTGAGTTCTGGGAACGACGAGGCCGCGTCGTCGATGTCGGCCACGTCGAACGCGTCGCGGTTCAGCGGCCGGATGGTCGGCCCCTTGTGTGCGTGGATGTTCTCGATTCCGAGTTCCTGACACTTCTCGAGGAATCGGAAGGCCTCCTCGTCGTCGAGTCGCCATCCCTTCGATTCGCCGCGCCACTCGGCGGTGTAGAGCTTGACGCCGGGAATATCGTACTTCTCGTGGAGTTCCTCGAGGTACTCGAGGCCCTCCTCACCGTCGCGAGGATCGAAGGTGCCGTTGAGCACGAACCGTTCGGGGTGTTCGGTCGCGAGTTCGGCGTTCTGTTCGGTCGTGTTGAAGCCGTCCTCGTAGAAGTCGGTGAGGTACGTCGGCTGGAAGATCGCCATGTCCGCGGCGGCGTTGCCGAACAGATCCTCGACCATTCGGTCGGCGCCGTACTTTCGATACTCGTCAATGCTCCACTGCCGGTCTTCCGGGGTGAACGTCGTGTGATAGTCGTAGAAACACTGGATGAACTCCTCCCCACCGTCGTGTTTGATGTTCTCCTCCGTGGCGTCCCACAGGTGGACGTGCCCGTCGATGACGAAGATCTCCTCCCCGTTGTGCTGGTACATGGCACAGTGCACGTCGTTATCACACCACATTACTCTTTTTCAGACACGATCGAATTACGCTCTCACACCAGTATTCATCGGCTGAATAATCTCTCTTCGAAGTAAATATCAATTCCCGAATACTCACGCAGAACGATACGCGTGGGGAATGTTATCACTGATGCCGGTGAACTGTGACGCTGTTCCATGCAAGCAGCCAGACTCCACGAGTACACCGACGAGATGAGCGAGGCGCTGCGGGTCGAGGAGATCGACCGACCCGACCTCGAGCGATCCGACCAGATACTGGTCGAAGTCGAGGGCGCGGGCTGGTGCCAGACGGACAACCACATCATCGAGGGGATGTGGGCCGACTACGCACCACAGGACCTACCGATGACGCTTGGTCACGAGAACGCCGGTTTCGTCACCGAGACCGGCGAGGAGGTGACGCTGGTCGAGGAGGGCGATCCGGTGATCTGTCACCCCGTCCAGACGTGTGGCATCTGTCGGCCCTGTCGGCTCGGTGAGGACATGTACTGCGAGAACAGCGCGTTCAACGGGCTCACCACCGACGGCGGCTTCGCCGAGTACCTGCAGACCAACGAGCGCGCGGTGATCCCGCTGCCCGACGGCGTCGATCCGACCGAGATCGCCCCGCACGCCGACGCGGGGATCACGGCCTACCACGCAGTCAAGAAGGCCGTCGACGAACTGAACCCCGGCGACACCTGCGTCGTCGTCGGCGTCGGCGGCCTCGGCCACATCGGCCTCCAGTGTCTCGAGGCGATGAGCGCCGCCGACATCGTCGCCGCCGACATCAAGGACGAGGCCCTCGAGCTGGCCGAGGACCTGGGCGCTCGCCACACCGTCAACTCCGCCGAGGAGGACCTCGCGGACGCGATCGGGGAGCTGACCGACGACGAGGGGGCCCAGCAGGTGATCGACTTCGTCGGGAGCGACGAGACGACCGGACTCGCGGCCGACG
The DNA here is from genome assembly GCF_000025325.1 of Haloterrigena turkmenica DSM 5511. Lineage (NCBI taxonomy): Archaea > Methanobacteriati > Methanobacteriota > Halobacteria > Halobacteriales > Natrialbaceae > Haloterrigena > Haloterrigena turkmenica. Next base: position 3,856,120 of record NC_013743.1, read on the forward strand.
TCGTCGCCGCCGGCGGCGACCACCACATCGTCGGCTACGGCGGCCACATCCACGAACCCAGCCAGGCACTGGTCGACGGCGAGTTCTCGTTCCGTGGGACGCTGGTCGGCAAGTACGCCGAACTCCAGGAACTCGTCGCCCTCGTCGACCGCGGCGACGTCGAACTGCGAACCGAACGCCACGATCTCGACGAAATCAACACGGTCGCCGAACGACTCGAGCACAACGAGATCGAAGGTCGAGCGGTGATCCAGCCGCCGTGAGCCGCTCGGTCGTCGCGGACACCTCTCGGAACGGAGCCTCCCGGCGGCGTCCACCGAACGGACACCGTCGAACCGTCCGTCCGACGGCGATCCGATCATCGCGTTCGTCGATAAAAATAGCGCCGCGGAGCGTGTTCGACGATCGATACCCCGGACCGACAGTCGTTCGGACGGTTCGGCTCCTCGCGTCCGTTCAGAGGATGGGTCGCGACCACTCCTCCTCGTGCTCGCGCCGTTCGAGTCGAGCGCCCCGTCCGCACTCGGGACAACTGTACTGCCGGAACTCGATCTCCTGGCCGACGACCGGAACGGTCCTCATGGTCCCGGCGCCCCTGAACTCCATCTCGATTTCACAGCCCGAACAGGTGGGCGGCTCCGTGATTTGCTCGTTCTCGGCGGCCATCACCACCACCATTCTGTGTTAACACCTACCACGAAATAGGCGTTCGCACCGTCAGTATTTCGAACCAGTCACGCCGAAACCGAGCCGCCGTCTGCCGGTCCCTCGAGAGTCGAACCGTCGGCGTCGCTACCCTCTTGTGGAATCGCCTGATATCACCTCCATGGCCACCCTCGAGGATCCCATCGAGATCGGCGGCGTCACGATTCCCAACCGGCTCTATCGCGCGCCGCTGCTCGAGTGTGCCGGCAACGGTCCCGACGCCGTCGACGCGCTGATCGACGACCTCGAGCCGGCCGCCGAGTCGGGTGTCGGCCTCATCTGTCAGGGAGCGACGATCGTCCGCGGCGACGGCGGCTGTGCCGCGCCGGGGATGACCCGCGTCCACGATCCCGACTTCGTCTCGCGACTCGAGCGGTTGACCGACCGGATCCACGACCACGGGGGTCGAATCTTCGTGCAACTCGAGCACGGCGGCCTGCGGAGCATGGAGACCTGGCACGCCGAGTACCGTCGCGAGCATCCCGGCCTCGAGCAGCTCGCCGTCTCGCGGCCACCGTGGCAGTTGCGGCTGCTCGACCGACTCGGCTTTCTCTCGTACGATCCGCACGTCCTCTCGACCGACGAGGTGTACGACCTCGCGGTCGATTTCGGGCGGGCGGCGGCGTCCGCGGTCGACGCCGGCTACGACGGCATCCACCTCGCGGGAGCCAACATGGGGATCGTCCAACAGTTCCTCTCGCCGTTCTACAACCGGCGCGACGACGAGTTCGGCGGCTCTCCGGAGGCGCGACTCGAGTTCCTCGCGGTCGTCCACGACGAGATCCGCGACCGGGCCGGGGACGTGCCCCTGATGACCAAAGTACCGGCGGAGACGCCCGCGCCGCCCGCACCCGTCGTTCGCCGGAAGCTGTCGCTCGAGGACGGCGTCGAAATCGCCCGCCGACTCGAGCGGATCGGCTACGACGCGGTCGTCCCGGTGCAGACGTCGGTCGTCTGGGACATGAGCATCGTCCGCGGAGAGTATCCGGAGCGGGCGTGGACCAACGAGGGACTGCAGGCGGAGTACGACGCGGCGTTCGGCGGCGCGACGCGAAAGCGACTCGTCTCGGTCGCGAACCGGGTCCAGTCGCTGCAGTACGACTTCGAACCCGCATGGAACGCGGACTTCTGTCGGCGCGTTCGCGAGCAGGTGTCGATCCCCGTGCTGGCAGAGGGCGGTATTCGCGAGCGAGCGGAGATGGATCGACTGTTGGGGGACTCGAGCAGTGAGTCGTTCGGTGAGGACGAGCCGCCGGCCTGCGACATGGTCGGCATGGCCCGGCCCTTCTACGCCGAGCCACGGCTGGGGGCGCGGCTGCTCGAGAGCGAGACCGACGGCGAAGAGGGCGAACGGACGCGCGTCCTCTGTGAGAGCTGTAACAACTGTACCGTTCCGCAGGTGACTGGCGCGCCCGGCATCTGTCGGACGCCGGACGTGCTTCGCAAGCGCGGGGAACTCGAGCGTGAGGGGGCGTACGAACGGCCGGAATCGTAACTTATCCGGAGACAGTGCCGTTCGTCAGTTCCTTGAGGGTTCCCTCGACCGTGTAATCGGGGGTCTCGACTCTGAACTTCGCGTCCGTCGACCCCGAATAGTATAACTGAATCGTGTACGAGCCGTCATCCTGGATCGGCGCGATCTCGCTGCGATCCTCCTCGAGTTGCTTGAGGGAGACCATCTCGCCGGCGTACTCGGAATCGGTCGTCCCGTTGATTTCGTACTTTTGCCATTCGGCGTCGACGGCCGACCCCTCGAGCGGATAGCCGCCGTTGATCCACCCGCGGAGCCCCTCGTCGATCGCGTACGCGTGTTCGTACCCCGCGTCGATCAGGGACGCGGCCCGCTGGGACGATAGGTGGTGTGGACACTGGCAGTAGGTGACGATCCGGGTGTCTTTCGACCACTCCTTGACCGGGTCGTCGTCAACGCTGCCCGCGTCTTCCGCCGGCGAGAAAATGGCACCTTTGATCCGGGCTTCGTCGTACTGGGCCCGACCGCGCGCGTCGGCGAACCGTGCCTCGTCGTTTTTGTACCACTCGTAGGCGTCCTCGACCGGGACGAGCGGAACGTCAACGCCGCTGGGCGTCGAGTACAGTTCGTAGTCGAATTCATTGGCCGCCGTCGCATCGTTGCCACCGTCACCGAGACAGCCCGCAACCAGGCCGACCGTCGTCGCCCCACTAACGGCGAGGAACGTACGTCGATTCATAGTCGACTTCTAGTGGGGAGGGAGAGATAGGGCTTCTGGTGGCCGAACGGCGCTCACGGACCCCTTCGTTTCGGGTGGAAATCGCCAGCAGTGACTGGGGAGGTACTCGAGTCGAAAAAACGGAAGGAGTAGTCCATCCTGGATTCGAACCAGGGTCGAAGCCCCCAGAAGGCTTCAGGATTGGCCACTACCCCAATGGACTGATATGTCTCCGTTGGTGTCCGCTTCCAACGGCGTATCATACGATAGTCGGCACCCGTATTAGAGTGTTACGAACTCAGATGATCGGTGTAGTGCGAGTCGTAGTGCTCCTTCCGATGACAATTAGCACAGAGAACGAGACACTTCTCGATCTCATTCTCAATTCTATCCTTCGAATACCCACAGGATATCATCTTCCCGACAGCCATCTCCTTTTCATCTTCGTTTAGATGGTGGAAGTCCAAGCACCTGGGATCGCCCTTGTCACAGCGGTTACAACCCTGCTCTTGCTTATAGTCGTACACCCACGCCCGGTGTCTCGCTTGTCGGTCGAGGGACCGTTCCGTATTCCAGTCGGTGTTTCGATAGTGCCACCGCTGGTCCACAGAGAGTTCATCCCACGACGTTCCCTCGGGAAGTTCGATGTCGTCCGGCTTCGGACCGACTCGAGACCCCCTCGAGTGCGACGTCTCGAGCCCCGCCTTCTCCTTCGCGTCGTTCCAGCCGCCACACGTCCGAATGATCGTCGCGGACGCCGGCGTCAATCCCAACTCCTCGTACTGGGCTGGGCCTTCGTCGGCGACTCCCCGAGTCGCTGGGCGGCTTCGCGTAGCGCCTCGAGGCACTCTGCCTCCGTAGTCACACCGCGGTTGGCCGCCCGATATCGGATAAACTCTCGGACGATACCGGCGCGACTCTGCCACGAATTAGAACCGACACCCCTTTTTCCCGGTCGCGCGCACGCTCGAGTATGTACGTCGGACGATTCGTCGTCGTCGGCCCCGAAGGAGGCGCCTACCGCGTCTCCTCGAGATCGTTCCCGAACCGCGAGCTCACCGCTCGAGACGAGGCTCTGACCGTGGGTCCCACCGAGGACGCCCCGGAGACGGACAACCCCTACGTCTCGTACAACTGCCTGCGCGTCGTCGAGACGCCGACCGTCGAGACGGTTGCCTTCGGCAACGGCTCGCACGTCGATCCGATCGCAGAGAAACTCGAGTTGGGCTACCCCGCTCGCGACGCCCTCGCGGAGAGCCTGCTGGCGCTGGACTACGAGAAAGACGACTACGACACGCCCCGCATCGCGGCGACGATCGGGGCGGACGGCGAGGCGCTGATCGGAACGGTCCGGAAGGACGCGCTGCTCGTCGAGACCGTCGACGAGCCGACGCTGGTCGCGACCTACGAGAAGAACGCCCCCGAGCCGATCGACTTCGAGGCCGAGAGCGCCGACGCGGCCGCGAGCGAAGCGTACGACCTCGAGTTCGAACACGCCGTCTGTGCGGCCGGCGTCGTCCGCACCGACGACGGCTTCGAGACGGCGATCGAGAACGGCGACTAATTAGTTCCTCGAGACCCACGAAGGTGGACCACAGAAACCGGGTCGTTTGGAACCGGTGTTGTGGAGGCACTACGCGAACTGATTATCGAAGCTGAAAGTAGCGGCGTCGATCGGTGGCGTTCTGCTATCGTGGCGGCGAGGAATAGCCGCTCCCTCCCCAACCGATTCGCTCACTCCTGACGGTCGTTCGCTCATCCCTCGCACGGTGTCGGCGCCCGTCCTCGAGATCACTCGGACGGGCGCCAGCGTGCGCCACCGCACGAAATTACCCCGCCTGCTGGAATGAGGATCGTCTTGCACCCGCGGAGCGCTCGGCAAACCTACAAACCCCTCGCACCAGTTACCTTCGAGCATGAAGGTCGGACTCATCTCGGACGTCCACAGCAACCGGGTCGCCCTCGAGGCCGTCCTCGAGGACATGCCCGCAGTCGACGAACTCCTGTGTGCCGGCGACGTGGTCGGCTACAACCCGTGGCCGGCAGAGTGCGTCGACGAACTCCGCGAGCGGGACGTGCCGACGGTGATGGGGAACCACGACGCCGCGGTCGCCGGCGACGCGCCGTTTCGCTTCAACGGGATGGCGCGGGCGGGCGTCGAACACGCGAGAAACCGACTCGACGACGACCAACTGGCGTGGCTCGAGTCCCTGCCCGCCGAGCGCCTCGAGTGCGACGGACGGGTGAAACTCGTCCACGGCCACCCGGACGATCCGGACCGGTACACCCGCTATACGTACCCGGACGAGTTCTCGCCGCGGCTGCTCGGCGACGAAGACGTCCTCGTGCTCGGCCACACCCACGTTCAGGGCGTCGAGAAGTTCGCTGAGGGGATCGTCGTCAACCCGGGCAGCGTCGGCCAGCCCCGCGACGGTGACCCGCGAGCGGGCTACGCCGTCGTCGACCTCGACGCGCTGACCGTCGAGACCCACCGCCTCGAGTACGATATCGAGGCCGTCCAGAACGCGGTCACGGACGCTGGACTCCCCGAACGGATCGGCCGACGACTCGCGCGCGGGAAGTGACGGCCTCGGGTCGCGCCAGACCGCGCCGAAACGAACCCTTTTAGGCGCCCTCGGCGGTATGCCCGAATATGGTAGCCACCGGCCACACCGGGCGTACCGACAGGGAGTATCCTCGTCGCGACAGTGGCCGGTGTTGCTGTCGGCTACATTCTCGCGGGAAATCGCGCCGACAGCGTCGGGTTTCGAGCGCGCCGGCCGCGGGCAACCGGGTGAGCGATGTTCCGACGGATTCGTGAGGACGTCCAGGCGATGGCCGCCCGCGACCCCGCGGCGACGGGCCGACTCGAGGTCCTGCTGTGTTATCCGGGTCTCCACGCCGTCTGGGCGCACCTGCTGCTCCACCGGCTCTGGACCGCCGGCTTCCAGTTGACCGCGCGGCTGTTGTCCAACGTCGTCCGCCTGCTGACCGGCGTCGAGATCCATCCGGGCGCGACGGTCGGAAAGCGGGTGACGATCGACCACGGCATGGGCGTCGTGATCGGCGAGACGGCCGACATCGGCGACGACGTCCACCTGTACCACGGCGTCACGCTCGGCGGTGACACGAACGAGCCGGTCAAGCGCCACCCGACCGTCGAAGAGGGCGCTCAGATCGGTGCGAACGCGACGCTACTGGGCGATATCACGGTCGGCGAGGACGCCGCCGTCGGCGCTGGCTCGGTCGTCACGGACGACGTCGAACCCGGTGCGACGGTCGTCGGCATCCCGGCGGAGCGAGTCGACTGAGCGACGTTGCGAACGGGAGAAACGGAGCGCGGACCGATCGAGCCGTTCGACTCTCTTACTGCTGGTCGCTGCTTACCACGCCGTCCGAGCCCGCCGGCTCCTCCGACGACGGAACACCCTCCTCAGTCTCGGCGTCGCTGGCGGACTCACCGGGCGCCTCCTCGCTCAGCGTCTCGTCGGGAGCAGACCGGTAGCCAAGCTCGAGGTGGAGTTTCGCCGTGCAGTCGACGGCCTCCTCGTCGCGTTCGGTCTCGTCCTCCTGTTGGTCCATGTAGCCGTTACAGCGGCCGTGTTTGACGACGTTCATCAGCGACGCCGCGGAGCCACACTCCGGACAGTCGATGTAGTAGTTGCCCTCGTCGCTCTGGTGCCACGCGTCGGGCGTGAGTTCCATGTACGTGGCGTCCTCGTGATCGCGTTGGCTCATAGGCGTACAGAACGGACCGACGCGGGTAAAGAAGGGCCCGGAGAGCGCAACCCGGGAGCGGATCGTCGGTAGAGACGCCGGAGAACCGGCTCGACCGTTTCACTGGCGTCGGCAATACGCCGCCCCTCTCCGTGGGCCGTCGTCTCCATACGGGATCTCGATATCGGTCGTGCGGTTACTCGTGTGACCGAAGATCTGACGGCTACCGCCGTCGACGAAATGATTCAGTACGCGGCGAATAGCGAACGCGGTAGACGTCTTCTTATACCAGCGGCTCGACCAGTTTCTCGCCGGCCTCGAGCAACTCACTCACCCGCTGCTCGTCCTCGGCTTCGGCGTAGACCCGCAGGACGGGCTCGGTCCCGCTGGGGCGGATCAGCAGCCACGAGCCGTCGGCGAGCTGGAGTTTGAAGCCGTCGGCGGTGTTGACGCCGTCGACGGCGGTTCCCGCCACGTCCTCGGGGATCTCCGCCTCGAGGTCCTCGAGCACGCGGGTCTTCTCCTCGTCGGGACAGGCGACGCTGATCTTGTCCTGGACGACGGTGCCGTGTTCGGAGAGGAGTCGATCGACCCGCTCGTCTAACGGCTCCTCGGCGTGCATCGCGGCCGCCAGCAGTGCCATCAGGACGCCGTCCTTCTCGCGGACGTGACCGCGAACGGTGAACCCGCCGGACTCCTCGCCGCCGACGAGAGCGTCGTGTTCGCCCATCGCCTCGGCGACCCACTTGAAGCCGACCGGGACCTCGTGGACCGATTCGCCGTGGGCCTCGGCGACGCGGTCGATCAGGAACGTCGTGGAGACGGTCCGGATGACCGACCCCGCGTCGTTCTCGAGCAGGTAGTCGTATAGCGCGGCGAAGAAGAGGTTCTCGTCGAGATACCCCCGTTCGGGGGTGACGATGGCGATCCGATCGGCGTCCCCGTCGTTGGCGACCCCGAGGTCGGGACCGGCGTCGTCGTCGGTGACCAGGTCGATCAGCGTCTCCAGGTTCTCCGGAGCCGGTTCGGGCGCGCCGCCGCCGAACTCGGGGTCGCGCTCACAACGCAGGCACTCGAGCGAGGCGCCGGCCCGCTCGAGGAGGGCGTCGGTCGTCCCGCGGCCGCTGCCGTGCATGGCGTCGTAGGCGACGGTCAGCCCCGAGAGGTCGGTGCTGCCCGTGATCTCCTCGACTAACTCGAGAGCGGCGTCGGCGTGGGGGGTAACCAGATCGACCTCCTCGACGGTGCCGTGCTCGTCTTCCGGGAGCGGATCGGGTTCGGCGAGTCGATCCGCGATGGCGTCGGTCACCTCGGGAAGCGCCGGCGCGCCGTCTTTGGGAATGAACTTCACGCCGTTGTACTCCGGCGGGTTGTGCGAGGCGGTGATGGCGAACCCGCCGATCAGGTCGCGCTCGACGATCGCGTGGGCGATCAGCGGCGTCGGCCGGTCGCGATCGGGCATCACGACGTCGAACCCGTTCACGCACAGCACGCGCGCCAGTTCTTCGGCAAATCCACGGGAGGTCTCGCGGGCGTCGTAGCCGACCGCGACCGTTCCCTCGAGTCCCTCGTCGGTCAGATACGTTGCGACCGCCTGTCCGACCATCCGGACCCGCGGCGTCGTGAACTCGTCGAGCGTCGCCCGCCAGCCGTCGGTGCCGAAGCTGATCGACTCCATATGCGTGCGTCTACGTCGGCAGCGAAAAAAGCGACGCCATTCCGCGGCACGCGATCGGGGGCGGGTGGCCGTTCCCGGCGCAGTCGGACCGACTTGCGACGACTGGTGGGTTCCGGCACTGGTGTTTTCCGCCAGCCGGTCGTAGGGCCGGTATGAGTCAGACGCCCTCCGTCGTCGCCGTCAGCGGCAGTCTCCGCGACGAGAGCTACACCCGAACGGCGCTGCAGTACGTATTACGGGCCGCCGCCGACGCCGGCGCCGAGACGACGCTGCTCGACCTCCGGGAGTCCGATCTCCCCGTCTACGATCCCGACCGCGACCTCGAGGACCAGGGCGACGCCGCGGCCGCGACGCGACTCGTTCGCGAGGCCGACGCCGTCGCCCTTGGAACGCCGGTCTACCACGGCTCCTACTCGGGGGCGCTAAAGAACTTCCACGACTACTGCGGATTCGATGAGTACGAGGAGACGACGGTCGGTCTGCTGGCGACCGCCGGCGGCGGCAGCTACGGCTCGACGCTGGACCATCTTCGAATCACCGTTCGTGGCGTCCACGGCTGGGTCCTTCCCCACCAGGTCGGCCTCCGCGACGCCTCGGGGAAGTTCGAGGCCGATCCCGAGGCCATCGACGGCCGTCGGTTCCGCGATCCGGGCCTGCAGGATCGAGTGGAAAAACTCGGTCGGAACCTCGTCGAGTACGCCTTCATCGACCCCAGCGTCACGTCGGCACAGTCCGCAGCGGGCGACGACTGACGACCGACGACGAACGCTGACCGTCGACCCGACGCAACGCCGCGCTCAGACGTCGACGGCGTCGAGTCGCTGTTCGAACAGCCGCTCGCCGGTCTCGTCGCAAGTCACGGCGAAGACCTCGTGTGAGGTACAGCAGGACTCGACCGTCTCCTCGCTCATGCTGATCTCGCCGCCGGTCGGACACGTCTCGAGGAACATCCGGAGCCCGTTGAGGATCTGGCCCTTCAGTTCGGGATCGTGAGCCTCCCAGTCGTCGGTCCACTCCGCCAGCGCGCGGCTGGCGCCGACGTCGGCGAGCAGCGCGGCCCGCGACGGCCAGCGGCCGGCCATGCCCCGCTCGGACCGGAGGACGTGGACGTCGTCGCGGGCGTCGAGTTCGAACGCATCGGCGTCGGCGTCGAACCCGAACGCGTCGACGACGTCCGCGACCTCGAGGCTCGACTCCTCGCCGGCCTCGATCGCCTCGAGCCAGGCGGACTCGAACGCGTCGGTGAGACAGAGGTCGTCCTCCTCGGCGCAGGGCTCCAAGACCTCATGCTCGAGGAAGTACGTCTCGAGGTCGGCAACGGGCTGGTCGTCGTCGGGATCGACAGAGTCGGTCGTTCCCGCTTCGGCGCTCGATTCAGCGGAGACGTCAGCCGTCTCAGAGAGCTGCTCGTCGTCAGTAGCGTCAGTGGTCTCAGCACCGGACGCGTTTCCCGCAGCGTCGGCGCCGAGCCCGCTGGCGAGCTCCGGTTCGGGTTCCTTGCCGAACCAGCGGAGCACTTCCGGCGGGAGGTACCGCTTGGTCAGCGTCGGCGTTCCGGGGACGAGATACCCCCGGAGGTAGATGAGCGCGATCGAGACTCCGACCGCGAGCGCGCCGCCGAGCCTTGATTTGCGCGCGATCAGCGATCCGACCGCGGCGGCGATAGCCAGGTTCAGTATCGTACACGGCTCGCACCGATTCTCGCCGGTGTACGCCGGCTGTCTGAGGTCGTCGACGATCTCGAGTTCCATTTCGTTCCCATAACGGGATGCCGATAGTATCTATTTTTCGGGACGTCCAACGAGAGAATACTAACACGAGTGCGTCCGGTTTCCGTCACCTCCGCTCGAGAGGCGACGAGAGCATGCCCGAACTCGAGGAGAGTGGACTCGAGACCCTCACTCGAGGCTGACGAGCCGTTCCTTCTCTGAACGGGACAGCTGTTTGATCTCGTACTCCCGGGACATGGCGGCCGATCGCGACTCGTAGCGCTCGTGGTAGCGTAGTTCCACGGGCGTGCGCCCGCGTGTGTACTTCGCGCCCTCGCCGGCGTCGTGTTCGGCGACCCGCCGCTCTAAGTCCGTCGTATAGCCGGTATACAGCGACCCGTCGGCACACTCGAGGACATAGACGACGTGATCGGCCTCGGTCATGAGCGATCGATCGAAACGGGGCGTAAAAAGCGTCACGCTACAGGGGGCGCGTGGTTCAGTCGCGATGCTCCGCGGGATCAGGCGCCGCGCGCGCGTTCTCTGGCGGCTTGTTCGATCCCGGCGTTGGCCGAACAGCTCACACAGGCGCGGATCTCGCCGTTTTCGTCAGCGAAGACGCGTGCGAAGCGTTCGGAGACGTGTGCGCCGCAATGGTCACAGGTTGGCATTGGGTACTGGTCACACCGGCCAAAGCCGGTACGCGAAGCTACCCGGTGCGTAGGTAAATATCCTTCTCCAAACACCGTTTGGCCTTGTGGTCTCGAGAGATATTTTTTCGGATCAGTTAGATCGATCGTCGTCGCGGGCGCGGTCGATCGCGCGAGCGATCAGCGTCGCCTGGGCGCCGGCGACGAAGCCCGCGTCGATGTTGACGACCGAGAGGACGGTACACGACTGGAGCAGCCCCGCGAGCGCGGCCTCGCCATCGCCGCCGTGGCCGTAGCCGCTCGAGACGGGGACGGCGATGACCGGCGTATCGACGAGGCCGGCGATCACCGTCGGGAGCGCCCCTTCGCGGCCGGCGGCGACGATCAGGACGTCCGCCTCGCGGAGCCGATCGACCTGGTCGAGCGTCCGGTCGAGGGCCGCGACGCCGATGTCGTCGATCCGGTCGATCGTCGCTCCGGCGTCGACGCAGACGACTTCCGCCTCGTCGGCGACGGGGCCGTCGACGGTCCCCGCCGTCACGATGCCGACCGTCGCCTCGAGCGACGGCGGCTCGTAGTCGGCCGCCAGCACCCGAACCGTCGACCCTCGGCGCTCGAGGGTCGCGTCGGGGAACGTCTCCTCGAGACTCGCCTCGAGCGCCTCGACCTGGCGGTCGGCGGCGCGAGTCACGAGCGCTCGCCCGGTCGTCTCGAGGGCGGTCTCCGCGAGCGCGACGACCTGCGGGGCCGACTTCCCCTCGGCGAGGATGGCCTCCGGAATGCCTCGTCGCTGCTTTCGAGCCGCGTCGAACCGGCCGGCCTCGCCAGTGACGTATCCTCTGAGTTGTGCTTCTGCCGCCGACGGCGAGAGCGAGCCGTCAGCGACGGCCTCGAGCAGTTCGCGCATACGCCCAGTCGTGGGCGAACGTACTCCAATGCGTCGACCCGTTCGAACGCGTTTTGGTCCCACGTGTCAGACGAAAGCGCGCGCGAGCGGACTCACAGCGCGCGCGAGCCGGATTTGCCGCCTCGAGGAGGGTCGAATCGCGGCTGCCGACTCATCAAACATATACTTTCCGGTGGTATCGGGCGTCGAAACAGGCGGAGCAACCGCTGCAACCCCCGTATTCCGGATATCAACCAGAGCATTTATATTGGGTAAAGCGGAACCGGTAAATCGTATGGCAGACCTTATCGTCAAAGCCGCCGTGAAGGAAGCGCTCGATGACAAGAACGTCGCCTCGGACTTCTACGAAGCACTCGACGAGGAAGTCGACGAGCTTCTCGAGGACGCTGCGCGACGAGCCGAAGCGAACGACCGGAAGACGGTCCAGCCCCGCGACCTGTAAGGTTCGCCACAGACGCGTTTTTTATCGCCGACAGATTTCGAGTAGCGGCGGCTCCCGGTCCGCGAGCGGCGAGCCGTTGCCGACTCGAGTTTTTTGACGCTGGCGCTGGTATCGACCGATCGAGGATGCTCCGGAAATTGTTGATCGGCTTCGGCTGTTTCGAGATCGTCAGACCGGAACCGGTCATGGACATGTGCGAGCGGATCGGCCTGGAAAACCCCGACGAGGCGGAGCTACGCCCGCGGGCGCTGTGGGGTGCGCGCCTCGAGGGGCTCCTGTTCGTCTGGTTGCTGGTCCGCGGTCGGGAGGGCACGACGGCCGTCAGCGCGCTGCTCGGGCTGGCCGGCGCCGTTCTGGTACTGCTCCCGCAGCCGATCATCGAACTCAGCCAGCGCGTCGTCTACGAGAACGCGGACGACCTCGAGTTGAAGCCGTGGATCGAGCCGGCGGCTCGAGCCCTCGGTGCGCTCTACCTGCTCGTCGTCGTCCTGTCGATGCGCGGCGAGGAGGCGACGGAGAGCGACGAGGTGCTGCCCGAGGTCGAACCGAAGTCGACGGCGTAGCGACTCTCGACACTCCCTGATTCGGTCCGCAGCGGACCGCTCGCGAACCGTTTTGTGACCGGCCCGAGAACGATTCGTATGCGACGATACCTCGTCCTCGGTTTCGGACTGCTCATGGCTCTCGCTCCGGAACGAATCGTCGGTCCTGCCGAGCGGCTCGCCTTCGAGAATCCCGACGCCGGCCGGCTGCGACCGTGGACGCTCCCGATCGGTCGGCTCGAGGGACTGCTGGTCGTCTGGCTGACCGGCCGCCGGTCCGACGGGACGGCCGTTCTCGAACCGCTCGTCGCCGGGCTGGGCGTCGTCCTCGCGCTGGCACCGCGAACGGCGCTTCGACTCGGCCTCCGAACGGCCTACGAGAATCCGACCGAACTCGAGGTGAAACCGTGGGTGGTTCCGGCGACGCGACTAATCGGTGCGTTGTATCTGGCGGTCGGACTGCTCGCGGGCCGCGGGACCGCGCCGGAAGACGACGGCCGCGAGCGAGCCGCTATCGGTGGGTCCTCGAGCGCCGATCAGTAGTCGCGAACCTCGACGCCGTCCTCCGTCCCGACGTAGGTCGCGTCGGCCAGCCCGACGAACAGGCCGTGTTCGACGACGCCGGGAAGCCGCGAGAGCCGGGTCGCCAGGGCCTCGGGCTCGTCGATCGACCCGAACGCGCAGTCGAGGACGAGATTCCCGTTGTCGGTCACGACCGGGCCGTCCTTGCCCTCGGCCTCCCGAAGCGTCGGCTCGCCGCCGACGTCGCGGACGCGGTCGGCGACGACCGTGTGGGCGTCGGGGATGACTTCGATCGGGACCGACCGCTCGAGCGTCGGCGCGAGTTTCGAGGGGTCGGCGACGACGACGAACCGATCGGCCGCCGCGTCGACCAGTTTCTCGCGCGTGTGCGCGGCGCCGCCGCCCTTGATCAGCGCGCCGTAGCCGTCGGCCGCGGGGTCGTCGGCCACCTGATCGGCGCCGTCGATCGCGAGGTCGACCCCCTCAACCGCGTCCAGCGTCGTCAGTTCGATCCCGACCTCGAGGGCCAGTCGGCGCGACTGGAAGGAGGTCGGGATTCCCCGGATCTCGAGGCCGTCGTCGACGGCCCGGCCGAGCGCCTCGATCGCGTATGCGGTCGTCGAACCGGTGCCGAGCCCGACGACGAACCCGTCCGCGACGTCTTCGGCGGCGCGTTCGCCGGCCCGTCGCTTCGCCGCGTCGGAACCGCCTGCCGTCTTCATGGCTACTACGGCGCGGGGCGACGGGAAAAACGTTGTACTCTCGAGTCGATCGACGGTCTCCGCCTCAGAGATCGACGCTTCCGAACCGCCAGAGACCGAGTCCGAGCGGGACGACCGCCCAGAGCGCGAGCCAGACGAAGCCGAACCACGGCTCCGCGACCAGCGGAAGATCCTCGACGCCGTACGCGTTGGCCATGGTGAGCGCCGATTCGTCGAGGACGACCCCCAGCGCGGAGCCGTAGGCGGCGTCCGGGGAGATCGAGGCGAGTCCGATGTACCAGTCGGGGTACTGTTCGGGGATGAGCGTGTCCTCGACGACGTACAGCAGCACCTGCAACAGGATCGACCAGACGATCCAGAAGAACAGGATCAGTCCGAACGCGCCGACCGCCGCGCGAGTCGTCGAGCGCGTCATCGAGGAGATGCCGATTCCCAGACAGACGTAGACGAACCCGAACAGCATCGTCACCAGGGTAAACAGGAGGTAGTCGGCGATCGAGACGGCGCCGACGAAGGCGACGAGACCGCCCAGCCCGATGGCGAACCCGATCAGGATCGACGCGGCTACGACGGCCGAGCGGCCGAGAACCTTTCCGAACATGACGTCGTTGCGCGTGTGGGGCAGGCCGAGCAGGAACTTCAGGCTCCCGCTCTCGCGCTCGCCACAGATCGCCTTGTAGCTGACCATCAACGCGATGATCGGCACGAGAAAGCTCGCGGGCGTCTGCAGGGCGAAGACGAGATCGAGCGTCCCCTGTGCACCCTCTTCGCCGATTTCCGCGAAAAACTCTCCGAGCCGCGCGGCGGCGTACGCGCCGCCGAGCGTGAACAGGGCGAAGACGGCCGTCATCGCCATCAGCTTGCGCGACCGGACGGCGTCCTCGAACTCCTTTTTCGCGACGGTGACGGTACTCATGGGCGCATCCCCCGAGCGTCGCCCTCGGTGTAGGCCATAAACAGCTCCTCGAGCGAGGACTCGTCGGTCGCGAAGTCGTCGACGGTGACGCCGAACTCCTCGATCGTCCGGAGGACGGCCGACTTCGCCCGATCCTCGCAGGTCACGACGAGCGTCGTGCCGTCGGCCGAGACTTCGGAGACGCCGTCGACCGACCGGATCGCCTCGAGGGCCCCGCCGGAATCGTCGGGGACCCGATCGAGTTCGACGCGAAGCCGGGTCCGATCGGGCATGGAGTCCCGGAGCCCCTCGATGGTGTCCTCGGCGACCAGCTCGCCGTTCCGGAGGATGCCGACGCGGTCGCAGATCGCCTCGACCTGCCCGAGGATGTGACTCGAGAAGAAGACGGTCGCGCCGCGGCGGTTCTCCTCGCGGATGATCTCGCGCATCTCGCGGGCGGCGTTGGGATCCAGTCCGGTCGACGGCTCGTCCAGAATGAGGAGATCAGGCTCGCCGACCAGCGCCGTCGCGAGCATGAGCCGCTGGGCCATTCCCTTCGAGTAGCCGCCGGCTTTCCTGTCGGCCGCGTCGGCGATACCGACCCGCTCGAGGAGTTCGTCGGCGTCGTCGTCGGCGTTTTTCGACTCGATGGCGAACTCGACGTGTTTGCGGCCGGTCAGGCGGTCGTAGGTCTCGACGCCCTCGGGGAGGATGCCGGTCCGATTGCGGATCTCGAGGGTCTCCGCTCGAGCGTCGAGGCCGAAGACGCGCACCTCGCCGGCTGTCGGGCGGATGAAGTCCAAGATCAGGTTGATCGTCGTCGACTTCCCGGCGCCGTTGGGGCCGAGAAAGCCGTAGATCTCGCCGGACTGGACCGTGAGATCCAGCCCCTCGAGGGCCGTCTCCGACCCGTACCGCTTCGTCACGTCGGAAAGTTCAATTGTAGTCACAATATTAAATATCGTATTTCTATTCAATACACATATACGTTCTCCTGTTGAACGAGCCCCTCGAATAAGAGGAACGAGAACCGGAACGAGCGTTTCGGGCTCCGGAAGAGCCTCCGTCGCGAGCGGTTCGGCGCCGAAGCCCGTTCGGCGACGCTGGACGACCACGAGCGCTGGCTCGAGTTCGTGGACGCGATCCGCCGCTAGTACTAGCTTTTTCGGCGGGGCCGTGGTCGACCCCGTATGGCGACATCGGGAACCGGGGGCACCGCCGCTACTACCGACGACGGTACCGGCACGGCGGTGGCCCTCGAGGACGTCCGCAAGACCTACCAGCTGGGTGAACCGGTCCACGCGTTAGACGGCGTCTCCCTCGAGATTCCGCGCGGGTCCTACACCGCGATCATGGGGCCCAGCGGCTCGGGGAAGTCGACGCTGATGAACCTCGTGGGCTGTCTGGACACGCCGACGGCCGGCACCGTCGTCGTCGACGGGGAAGACGTGGCGGCGCTGACCGACCGCGAACGGACGACCCTCCGGGGGACGACGGTCGGCTTCGTCTTCCAGACGTTCAACCTCATGCCCCGGCTGAACGCCACGGAGAACGTCGCGCTCCCGCAGCTGTTCCAGGGTATCGATCGCGAACGGCGCCGCGAGCGGGCCCGCGACCTGCTCGAGCGGGTCGGCCTCGCGGATCGGGCGGACCACCTGCCGAACGAGCTCTCCGGCGGGCAGCGCCAGCGGGTCGCGCTCGCACGGGCGCTGGTCAACGATCCCGCCATCGTACTGGCCGACGAGCCGTCGGGCAATCTGGACACCGATACGGAGGCCGATATCCTCGATCTCTTCGGAGAGTTCCACGATGCCGGGACGACGATGGTCGTCGTCACCCACGAACGCCACGTCGCCGAACGCGCCGAGCGGATCGTCCACCTGCTCGACGGGAAGATCGAACGGATCGAGATCCTCGACGAGAGCGAGGGCCAGCGAAAGGATGACCCCTCGAGTCGGGATCGAACCGATTCCGGAGCGGACGACTGATGCGAGCGCTCGAGAGCCTGCGCCTGGCGTGGCGGTCGATCCGCGGCCACAAACTGCGGTCGTCGCTGACGACGCTGGGCATCGTGATCGGCATCGCGGCGGTGATCGCCTTCGTCACGCTCGGCGCGAGCCTACAGGAGGGAGTCCTCGGGGACGTCAGCCCCGACGACCGGCGCAACGTCTACGGCTGGGCCGCCGAGCCCGAGACCGAGGGCGGCCCGCTCGCGGGCGCCCAGCCGGTCTTCAGCCAGGACGATCTCGACGAAATCGAGCAACGGGAGGGGGTCGAAGCGGCCTACGGCTACATGCCGTTGTCCACGCAAGCCCTCGCCTACGAGGGCGAGATATCACCGCAGAGCGACGCCCTCGTGGCCGCCGGCCCCCCGTATATCCGAGAGGACACGCTCGCGGAGGGCCGCCAGTTCGAGCAGGGCGAGCGCGAGGCCGTCATCAATCCGGCCGTCGCCGGCCAGTTCGAGGGGGACGTCTCGGTCGGCGACGAGCTGACCATCGCCCTGCAGGGGGGCCAGCGGACGACCGTCACCGTCGTCGGCATCACCGAGAGCTCCGAGGGACTGAGCCCGTTCGAAGGGTTCGAGCCGTCGCCGCGGGTCTACGTCCCGACCGACCCCTTCTACACGGAGGACGCCGCCGCGTCGTTCCCGAGCGGCGACTCCGGTGGGGCGAACAACGACACCGACGGGAACGAAACCGAGACCGACGGAAACTCGGGCAACGGAACCGATGCAGACGGCGCGAACGACGCGGACGGCGCGGACGACGCGCTGTTCCTCGCGATCGTCGTCGAAGCGGAGTCGACCGACGACGCGGCGATCGAGCGAGCGAAGGCGAGCGCGCGGAGCTACCTCGAGAGCGGCGAGTCGGACGCCGGCGCGTTACTCGACGACGGCCTCGAGGTGCGACTGCAGACGAGCGCGGAGTTGCTCCAGCAACTCGAGGACGTGCTGAACCTGCTCCAGAACTTCATCGTCGGCATCGCGGCGATCTCGCTGATCGTGGGCTCGGTCGGCATCGCGAACATCATGCTGGTCTCGGTGACCGAGCGAACCCGCGAGATCGGGATCATGAAGGCCGTCGGGGCCCAGAACCGTGAGATCCTGGGGCTGTTTCTGGCCGAAGCGGTGGTTCTGGGCGTCATCGGCGCGATCCTCGGCACGGTGTTGGGCCTCGTCGCGGGCTATCTGGGCGCGTGGTACATCGACCTCCCGCTGGTCTACCCCCTCGAGTACGTCGCGTTGGCGATCGTCGTCGGCGTGCTCGTCGGGATCTTCGCGGGCCTGTACCCGGCCTGGCGGGCGGCGCGGACGGATCCGATCGACGCGCTCCGCTACGAGTGACGGAAGCGGCGATCGGCGACGTCGTCTCCCTAGAATCGTTCTGGGTCGACGTCCCGGTCGCGTTCCGTGTCTGACTCCGTCTCGGATTCGGAGCCGGACTCGCGCGCTCCGGGCCGCTCGCGCTCGGAATCGCGGTTCCGCAGCGAGTCCGCGCGGACGTCCGGCGGCCGGCTCGCGTCGAATGATCGCGATCGTTCCGACGAGAGACCGATCGTCTCCTGGGTCCGGCGCCGCTGGTCGGGATACTCGCGGGCGAGGAGCGCGCCGAGGTAGCCGCCGAGCAGCGACAGGCCGACGGTGTAGAGGAACAGAACCAGCCCGAATCCGACGATCGCCAGCGCCGCGATCGCGAAGCCCTCGATCGGCGCCTCGACGATCCCCATTCCGAACCCGAGGACTCCGAGGCCGAGCATCGCGAAGCCGGCGACCGGGAGGAAGGCGAGCGCCCCCGCGAGCGCGCCGGCGACCGCTCCCTGTCTGGCGTTCGGTCCCTCGAGAAAACCCGCTATAACGCCGCCGAGAACGGGCGAAAGCGGGATGAACGAGAGCACGACGCCGACGATAGCGCCGACGATCGCGTTGGCGAGCGTTCGGCCGGGAGCCATACCGAACGGACGACGGGCGTGGTAAAAAGTGACAGGGTGTATGGGAGGTCACGAAGCCGCGTCCGTCTCCGCGACCTGCAATCGACGACTCGGTCAGTCGTCGGCCGGTCGGGTTCCCGACTCCTCCGGCGACGTCATCGTGGTCTCGGTGCCAGGTCTAGCGTCGCCGGAGCCGCCCGGAGGTTCCTCGAGGTCGGACCCGACGAGTTCAGCGAACGTCGCGTCGCCGTTGACCTCGTCGGCCAGCAGATCGACGGCCTCGACGAAGACGGCGACGATCAGCGGCCCGACGACGACGCCGATGGCGCCCAGCGTGAACAGCCCGCCGGTGAAGCCGACGAAGTAGAGGCTCCCGGGGAGGCCGGCGGAACGGCGGGCCAGTCGCGGTCGGACGGCGATGTCGGGGAGCCAGGCGACGAGGGCCATCCCGAGGACGCCGACGAGAAGTCCCGCGACGAGTTCGCCGACGGCGACGTGGTAGAGCGCGATCGGCGCGATCAGCAGACTGGGGCCGATCATCGGGATGAACTGCAAGATCGCGGCGAAGAAGGCGATCGTGAACGCCGCGTCGTAGCCGAGCAGCCAGAACAGCGGATAGGCGACGGCGAGCGTCGCGATCGACGTCGCGAACTGCAGGACGTAGATCGCGTACAGCGTCTCGCGGGCCCGCGTCGCGAGCGCGTAGACGACGTCCCGGTAGCCGTGGGGGACCGGCGCGATGGCCGCGCGACCGGCGGCGTCGGCTTTCAACAGCAGCGCGAACAGCACCATGACGAACAGCGCGAACTTGATCGCCAGCACCGGCAGCGCCGCAGCGAAGGAGACGGCCACGTCGCCGAGGGACTCGAGCGCGAGCGACCTGACTTCGGCGACGTCGATCGTGTGCGTGTAGCCCGCCACCGCGACGGGAACCTCGCGGGGGACTTCCTCGACGATCGTCTGGACCTGCTCGAACCGGAAGTAGAGCGCGACGACCAGCGGCGCGAAGACGGCGACGGTGCCGAGAAAGCCCAGCAGGGTCGCCGCGACGGCCGACAGCCACTCTGAGAGGCCGCGTCGGTGGAGCCAGCCCTGGACGGGCAACAGGACGTAAGCGACCGTCAGTGCAAACATGATCGTGCCGAGGACGTCGAGCAGAATTACACCGGTAACGAGGCCGAGTAGTGCGACGATACCCGCGAGCACGTACCGTCGGTCGTCGTCCGCAGTCGCGTTCGCTGTCACAGCCGAGACTCTCACCGGTGTGACAAAATCTTTCGGATCGGCGGAACAGCGAGGGCGACGGGGTCGCCGACCGGTGCGTCGCCACAGCGGACGGTTTCATGCGACCAGCGCGTCGCCGGCGACGGTCAGCCTCGAGCGACCGGCACCGACGAAATCCGCCGAACGTCTTCGCACCGTTCTTTCCGACTGAGAATAGACGGCGTCACTGAAGTACGAGAACCGCGGACTCCGTACCACCGGTTCGCGCGAGGCGATCGACGGAACGGCGACGGTTCGCGATCGTTTCGGGGACCACCGAGTGATCTCACGTAGCTATGGACGAATACACGCTCCTCATCGCGGCCGCGAACACGGCGACGCTCGTCACCGGCGGCGCCGTCGCCGCGCTGGCCTACCGGGCCTTCCGGCGAACGGGGTCGGCGGCGCTGCGAGCGGTCGCCATCGGCTTTAGCGTCATCGTCGTCGGCTCGATCGGCGGCGCGATCGCCCACGTCGGCGCCGACAACGTCGCGCTCGGCGTCGCGATCCAAAGCAGCTGTATCGCCGCCGGCTTCACGATTCTCCTGTACTCGCTGTACGCCGAGACGACAACGACAACGACGACGATCACGCTGAACCAGTCCGGATCCGAGTTCGACACCGAACTCGAGTCCGAGTTCGGCTCCGAGACCGAGTCCGGGCCTGGTTCCGACTCCGAGTCGGAATGAGTGACCGCGAGTCGATCGGGAAGCGCCGAGTCGAGAGTCGTCCCGGCTATTGCTCGAGTCGCCCTCGGAACCGCTCGAGGCCGACGTCGAGCATGTCCGGGCTGACGGGCTGGAACTCGCCGTCGTCGGGCAGGTACGGACGGACGGAGTCCCAGCTATCGCGGGCGTAGCGCTCGTCTAGGAGCACGCGGACACCGACGTCCTCGGGCGAGCGGATGACGCGACCGATGGCCTGCCGGGCCTTGCGCACCGCGGGAATCGTCAGCGCGTAGGTGAAGCCGTCGCCGAACTCGTCGTCGTAGGCCCGGCGGACGGCCTTCGTGCGCGGGCTCGAGGTGTTGACGATGGGGACGCCACAGACCACCGCGGCCGCGAGGCGGTCGCCGCTGTAGTCGACGCCCTCGGTCAGGGTCCCGCGGAGGCTGGTCACGAGGACCTTCCCGTCGCCGTCGAAGAACTCGCGTTTGAGCGCCTGCGTCGTCTCGTCGTCGCTGGCGGCGTCGAGCAAGACGGGTTTCTCGAGTCGCTCCTCCAAGACGCCGGCGAGCCAGTCGGCCTCCGCGTAGCTCGGCATTCCGACGAGGACGTTGCCCGGCAGTCGGCCGACCTTCGTGACGGCGTCGACGTACTGCCGTCGCGTCGGGTTCCGCGGGCTATCGCCCGCTCCACTCGAGGCGCGTTGCGCCTCGCTCTCCTCTCCCGGCCGGCCGCGGTTATCGTAGGTGTATTTCGGCGCCGCGACCGCGAAGCTCTCGCGATTCTCCTCGGGGAAGTGCAGGCCGTAGCGGCGTTCGACGACCGGCCGCTCTTCCTCGCGCTCGAGGTAGTCTAGCCCCGTTACCTCCGTGAAGGCGTCCATCGGCTCGAGGGTCGCGCTCATCAGAATGCCGCCGCCGAACATCCCGAGGCGTTCGCCGATGGCGTCGCTGGGGACGCAGTTGTGCAAGGCGAGGCGAGCGTTGTACGCGCGGCGCCACGAGTCGGCGGGCTCGGTGTCGTCCCAGGTGCGCTCGAGTTCGATCTCGCGGAAGTAGTCGGTGTGGTCCCGGCGGTACCACTCGCCGAGGACGCGACCGACGGCGGGCGCGGCGCGGGTGCGGTCCTCGTCCTCGGCCTCGTTCAGGATGCGTTCGACGACGGCGCCGACGGCCTCGGCGCGGACCCAGTCGGCGTCGCCGTACCCCGCCTCGCGGGCCCAGGCCGTGAGTTCGTCCTCGGCCGGTTCCGCGGGGTCGCGCAGCGGGATCTCGTCGTCCGCGAGGTCGGTGAGGTTCGACTGCCACCCCCTGTGTTTCCGGTCGAGATGCGCCGTGACCCGGCGGTCGAGCTCGCTCCGGAGGTCGCGAACGAACTCGAGGGTCTGCTCGAGTTCGTCGTAGGAGACGTCGCTGTCGTTCAGTTCCGCGCGGACGAGGTCGGCGTCGGCCGTCTTGGAGCCGCCCTCGGCGCGCCGTCCCTCGCGCTCGAACTTGATCGGCTGGATGACCCGCGAGAGTTCCGTCTCGGCGTCCCGCAGGGTCCGATCGGCGACCCCGTCGCTGACCAGATCACGGACGCGGGGCTCGAGCATGTGGGCCTCGTCGCAGACGGCGAACGTGGAGTCGTCGAGCAGGGCGCCGGTAAAGGAGCCGGTTGTCCGGGGATCGAACGCGTGGTAGTAGTTCCCGATGACGACCTCGACGTGGCCGAGCACGGCGCCCATCACCGAGTGCGGGCAGGTGCCGTGGGAGACCGAACGGGCGACGAGGTCCTCGGGGGTTATCATCCCCGCCTCGGTGAAGTCGTAGGGGACCGCTTCGACTGCGTCACCGTCGCTGCCCTCCTCCGGCAGGTCCTCGAGATACTGGGCGTAGAACGGACAGTACTCCGTCGAGACGTCGACGGGGCCGCCGTCGCTGTACTCCGGGAGGTCGGGCGAGTACGGCGCGGTCTCGCCGGCCGTCTGGAGAAGGCGCGGCCCGCCGCCCTGCCTGCCGCTGTCCGCCAGTCCCATCTGCTGGCTGCGGGCCTGTGCGGTCAGGCTCCCGGCGGTCGTGTCGCCGCCCTCGCCGGTGAGGTCGCGGGTGCGATCACGCAGGGTCTCACAGCGGTCGTAGACGTTGCCGTCGTCGATCCCGCCGGCGCCGGCGCGGTTGTAGGGGCAGACGTCGGCCTTTCCGACGAGGGTGAGCCCCGAAACGGGGTTCCAGTCGTCGGGGAGGTTCTCGTTGATCGTCTCGAGGTCTTCCTCGAACTGGTGGAGTTGCTGTTTGACGCTCGTGAGCACGAACACGCGCTCGTAGTCGGTGTCGGGATCGCGCACGAGGTCGATCCCCGCGGTCAGCGCGATCATCGTTTTTCCGGTGCCACAGGCGCCCTCGACGACGCTGTAGCCGCCGTCTCGAGCAGTGTCGATCGCGGTCTCGATGCCGTCGACCTGCTCGTCGTAGGGGCGTTCGTGGCCGAAGATCGAGCGCCAGTCGGTCATTCTTCGCTTACTCGGTGATGGTGGTGCATATCCCTGACGGAGTACAGTGGCCGCGGCTTCCGCCATAAACGTCGGGTCTATCGGCGAACGGTGAAACGCCGGCGCTCACGCCTCGCCGGTCGATGACTCGGGCGTCCCCGCGTCGCCGCCGTGATCGCCGTCTCCAACGTCTGGGCCCGCAGCGTCGTCGCCGGCGACGGCCCAGTCGGCGGTGAGTTCCGGCGCCCCGCGGAGCGCGATGAGGACCGCGGCGATCCCGAACGCGAGCGCGCCCATCAGGCCGACGGGGTTGACGACGAGTTCCGACCCGCCCTGCGCGAAGACGACCAGCGTGGTCGCGAAGGCGTTAAACGTCCCGTGGAAGATCGCCGGCGCCAGCACCGACCGCGCGGAGAGCGTGACGTAGGTGTAGACCGGCGACATCGCGAGGCAGGCGACGGTCATGGCACCGACCCCGAGAACGGGTTCGTTCGGGAAGTTGTACCCCTCGAGGACGACCGGCGCGTGCCACAGCCCCCAGACCAGTCCGATGACGGCCGACGCGCCCCAGAAGCCGAGAGGCGACAGCGAGGTAAGGAACACGCCGCGCCAGCCGAACTCCTCGCCGAGGGCGAAGAGCACGTTGAACGTCGCGCCGACCCCGATCGCGACGGCGATCGTCGCGAGCAGGTTGAGCGGCCAGCCGGGAAGCGACGGCCCGACGGGTTCGCCGCCCTGGGTCTGTGCGAAATCCGTCCCCTCGCCGGTCAGCGGGTTCGCGTCGGGAACGAACTCGACGCCCGGAACGGCGAGCGAGAGGGCAGTCCCGAGTAACACGAGTGCGATCGGCACGACCGCGGCGACCGCGAGCCAGCGGAGCCGTCCCCAGCCGACGCGGAGCCCGGCCCGTTCGAACGATGGCGGGCCGACGAGACAGGTCGTGATCCCCGCGAGCATCGGCGTGAACATGTACAACGGCGCGAGCACGACCATGCTGACGCCGGTCAGCCGAGAGACCGCGACGACGCCGGCCGAGAGCACCGCGAGCGAGCCGAGGAAGACGACGGGTGGACTGCGGTCCGTCATCGCCGTCGGCTCGCCTCCGCGTTCGTCCTCGGTTTCGGTTCCGGTTCCGCTCGAGACCGTCGAGCCCGCCGCGACCGTCGAAACCGTCGCGGCCGGCGCGAACGCCGTGACATACTGGTGCGTTCGCTGGAATTTCGATAAGCGTTACGTCGACGGCGGGTAACCGGACGCTGCCGGCGTGCCCCTTTAATTCGCTCGGCTCCTACCCACGGGTACACAATGAAGGTCCCCAATTCCCTCAAAAACGTCGAGCGAGACGATGCGGTCATCCGCACGTTCGAGTACGACGACGGCAGCGTCATCGCCGTCGACTTCGGGAACGCCGCCGCGGACCTCGAGATGGACGTTCTCGGCTCGACTGCGATCATCGTCGCCGACGGCGAACAGTTCGAGTTCGAACTCCCACCGGAGGCCAGCGACGTCTCCGCGAAGAACGGTGTCCTGACGATCACAGAGTAACGCGGCCGCGACCGATCGAGCCGAGAGTGGCAACTGAACGGGCCGTGACGCCAAAAGCACAGGGTCGAGAGGCGGGTGGGCAGTCATGGTCGCGGAGGCGTGTCGAGACGACTGCGGCGGGAAACGCGTCTGGCCATCGTTTTCGTCTTGGTATGAGAAGTAATTTATCGGTTATCCAACTACCAGTGACCGATGTCGGACTCGAGTCGATCGCTGGGGCGCGACCGGCGGACGACGAACGCGCTCCTCACGCTGCTCCTCGTCACGCTCGCTGCGGGGTTTCTCTACGTCGGAGAGGGCACCGGCGGTGTAACCCGTTCCGTCGCCGAACTGATTCTCACGACGGTGCTCTGGGTGCCGATTGTAGCCGGCATCGCGCTGGTCCTCAGTCGAGGGTGAGCGTCAGCGACAACCTCGGGGAGAACGTCGGCGACAAACGCAACCCACTCCAGTCTCGACGCCTAACTGACGGTATGAGCACGCTCGACGACGTCGATCAGTGGCGCGAGGAGCTCGAGTCGAAACGCGACGAGAAAGACGAGTTCTTCGCGGACCACCCGCAGTCGCCGATCCCGCCCGAAGAGCGCGAGGAGTTCGACGGTCTGGACTACTTCGATCCCGATCCGGACTACCGCGTGGCCGCGACCGCGACGGTCCACGACGACCCTGAGGTCGTCCTGATGGATACGACCGCGGGCCGAGAGATGCGGTATCTGCGAGTCGCGACGCTCGAGTTTGCCTTGGAGCGAGCGGACGAGGAACTCGAGGACGGTACGTTCGAACTCAACGCCTACCAGCTGGAGAGCCCCAACGAGGAGCCGCTGTTCGTCCCCTTCCGGGACAAGACCACGGGCCAGCAAAGCTACGAGGGCGGCCGGTACATGGAGCTGTCGGCCGATCGCGACCTCGCGAACGGTGACGAACTCGTCGTCGACTTCAACCTCGCGTACACTCCGTTTTGCGCCTACAGCGACACCTTCGACTGTCCGCTGCCGCCCGAGGAGAACTGGCTCGAGGTGGCGATTCCGGCCGGCGAGCGATTCGAGTAACGGCGACGTACACCTGGCTGCTGTGTGACCTCGTTTCCCACGGACAGTTTCGGGTCGAGTTACAGTTCGGAAATCGATAGCCGGCGCCGCGTCTCGAGTTGAAGCGAAGGGGTTGTCAAACGGCGGATAGCTCGAGTCGAAACGGGGGCGTACGGGAACGGATACCATGTTTTAGAGGGATGAATTAAGAACGGATGGAGACGAGCGAAGGGCGGGTGGAAATGAATGCGTCCTGCTATCGTGGCACCGGGGAATCGCCACACCCTCCCCAACCGATTCACTCGTTCACTCGCTCATCCCTCGCGTGGTTTCGGTCCGCGGTTCACCGTTGGTTCACCGCGGTCCAGCACGCGCTACCGCACGTCGGCTGATCGGGTTACAGTGAGATGGCTTGCTGTCGGCGGAACGTCATCAGGGCGCGACGCCGACGGTCAGCAGCGTGCCGAACTCCCGGTAGCGTTCCACCATCTCCTCGCGGGTGTCCCAGTCGTCGGTCGGGAACTCGGCCTCGGCGGGGATCGTAATCTCGCGGTCGGGGATGTTGTCCTGTTCGGCGACGTGCAGTCCCGCCTCGCGGAAGGCCTCGCGGTACCGGTCGCGGTCCCAGCGGGTCATCTCAATCGAGATGAACTCCTGCCACTCGTGAGAGTGGACGTTCTCCTCGTAGTAGTTGACGGCGCAGTAGAAGGTGCCCCCGGGTCGGAGGACGCGGGCGATTTCCTCGAGGGTGTGCTGTGGATCCGCGGCGTAGTAGAAGGCTTCCATCGACCAGACGTGGTCGATCGAGTCGTCGGCGAACGGCAGTTCGTTGAAGTCGCCGACGAGGAATCCGACCGCCGGATCGTCGGTGTATTCCGCGGCGTTGCGGGCCATCTCCGGCGCGCCGTCGAGACCGTAGACGCGGCCCGCGTCCTTGGTGTCCCGCAGCGCGCGGCCGGCGTAGCCGCTGCCACAGCCCAGATCGAGGACGACGTCGCCCGATTCGACCGGCATCCGCGCGAGCGCGTGCTTCGCGGTGTGCCAGTGGCGGTCTTCCATGCCCCTGTCTCGGCCGCTCGCGGCCCACTCGTCGAACTCCTCGCGAACGCTCATACGCGAATTCTCACACCGAGCGAGGAAAACGTGTTCGACTCGGCACCGCGGCGGATCGGTGGCAGGTCTACGCCGCTTCGAGGAGACGGTGGTTCGATTCGAACCGCTGATTCCGGATCGACCGACAGGCTTTTTAGGCTAGCCTAAATAGAAATGAACGGAGAGGTTTAGGTCGGCCGAAATCCGTGGGCATCGGATCGTGGCCGAGCGAACCCTTCCGTGGGTCGTCTTTTCGCGCGGCGAGCGAGAACCCCGCAAATATCCGCACTATTAAGTCGGTGCCGAAAGTTGTTCACGCCAATATGGAGTATACGCTTGAGATAGATGGCACCCCGGAAACGGTACCAGGCGGCACCGGTGTGCTCCTTCTCCACCCCAGCACAGGTGAAACCGACCGCATCGACACCGAATTTCTCAAGACCGATACCGACCATTTCCTCGTCGTCTCTACGCGAACGACCGCGCGCGAAGTCAAACAGAAACTCGAGTACTACGACGTCGACGAGGACCGCGCCGAGATCCTCGACACGCTGAGCATCGAACACGGCTACTCGCGGCGCAAGAGCGACACCGTCCACTACGTCGCCGCCCCCGACGACATCGACGGCATCGTCGAGCACATCGACGGCTTTCTCAAGGCCCACGACGGGAAACTCCGCCTCAGTTTCGACTCCGTAACCGAACTGGCCTACTACGCCGGCGACGAGGCCGCCCTCGAGGCCGTCGAGCGCATCCTCGACCTCCTCGAGGAGTACGACGCCATCGGCCTCTTCCACGTCTCCGAGGAACCCCACGACGAGGAACTCGTCGAGCAGTTCCGCGAGCGCTTCGACGGCGTCATCGACTTAGACGAGGACGGCAGCGTCGACGCCGAGTTCTGAGCGGTCGCGCGGATTTTCCCGAACGGGTTCGTGAGTGTCGCCACTGGACGACTCGAGGGACCGGTCGGTCTGTGCCTCGTTGGGAACCGGACCCCTGATCGTTGAGCGGTTCCGGACGCGCCCGTCACGGAGCACGGATGTTGACCATCATGAACGACAGATCGACGGCAATAGAGATTTATCACACCGTTCGGTGAAGGCGCGCCTGTCGCCGTGAGTCCCATCGCGGCGACGGAACGGTGAAGACAATGCCCGAAATCAAATCGATCGTCCGCGAACAGGTTGTGAGCGCGTCTCCGGACTCGTCGCTCACCGAGTTAGCCGAGCTCATGGACGATGAGGACGTCGGCAGCGTCGTCATCGTCGAGGAAGAGCAGCCACAGGGGATCGTCACGGACCGCGATATCACGATCGAGGCGGTCTCCCGCGGGGAAGATCCCACCTCGGTGACCGCCGCCGACGTGATGAGCGAGGACCTCGTGACCGTCGACATCGACAGCGGAATTTTCGACGTCCTCCGGACCATGGAGGACACGAACGTTCGGCGCGTACCCGCCACAGACGCGGACGGGAACCTCGCCGGAATCGTCGCGTTCGACGACTTCGTCGTTCTCCTCGGTCGAGAGCTGAAACTGCTCAGTGACGTCGTCGAAGCCGAGATTCCGCCGTACGAACACACCTGAGAGCGCGCTGCTCGGTCGCGATGCAGTGACGGTCGAGAAGGCCCCGGCCGTTTCCGTCTCTCGATCCGTCCCTGGGCGACCGTCGAGAGCGACTCGAGTCGAGGACGGCCCGCCGACGTCACTCGATTCGGCGGTCCGGACGTGGTTATCGGAGACAACGAGTCGAGACGATGAGCGGAGTGCGACGCTCAGTCCGCAAGCGAGTCGAACGTCTTCTCGGCCCAGCGAATCGCGTACTCAGGGCCGTGATCACGGTAAGCGTCGGTGTCCAGCGCCGCGAACGGCGCCGGTAGCTCGATAGCGTGTTTGATCGCCGCACACGCCAGTTCCGTCGCGTCGGCGAACTCCGTCTCGCCGCGTGCGACCGCCCGCGACAGTCCCGAGACCCGATCCTCGAGTTGCGTGCCCGCATCCTGCCACGCGTCGGCCAGCTCCGGGTGGTCGTCGTGCCAGTCGGCGAAGACCTCCCGGCTCTGGAGTCCGACCCAGCCGTCGTACAGCGCAGCGGCCACCTGGTAGGTGCCGTTCGGATCGAGCGCGACCGCCCGGTCCAGATCCGGATACGCCTCCTCGAAGAAGCCGATGAAGTGTTCGGGGACCTCGAGGTCGAGCTCGACGAGCGCCTCGGCGAGCAGGAAGTCGATAAACGGCTCCGGCGACCCCTCGACGCGCGGTTTGACGATGACCGTCGGCGGATCGGTCTGGCGGGTCCAGACGACGCTGCCGTCGCCCGGCATCCCGACGGTGAAATCCGAACTCGCGTACCGGGCGAGCAGCTTCGGGGCGTCCGCCGGCAGCCAGTCGGCGGGATAGCTCGCCGGCTCGAGGGCGTCGGCGAACAGTCCCAGCTCTTCGGCCTGAGCGGGCGGCAACGTCTCGAAATCGCGCTCGCAGTCGACGATCCGCACGTCCGGTACGTACTCGTCGCGAACCGCTTCGACGGGACTCGAGAGGTCGCGAGCCGTAAACATCAGGCGAGAGTGGTCTGGGCGACGACCAGCAGCGCCAGCAGTGCCGATGCAGCGATCGTGGTGAGAACGATCTTGGTTGGGGTGCTCATACGGAAGCCAACTCGAGCGCGTCGCTTAAATCCATCTTTCTCTCCCGGCAACGGACCGCTATCGAGGCGTTTCGCCGTCGGTGACGGCACTCGAGTCTTCCACGTAGCCGTTCGGAATTATTCTCGCCCCACCATTGAGTTCCCAGACCATCATTTCATGTGGAACCGAAATACCAATGTCATATCCAAAGAGCGGTAGTGAACCGTGGGTTGCACTCGAAAGGGAGGGGTGAAGGGGACTCGGTCGCGACGGCGCCGGTCGTTACTCTTCGCCGTCTCGCCACGAGTCCGGGACGTCGATGACGTACCGACCGTCCTCCTGTAAGGAGATGATGTACTCTTCGCGATTGTAGAGTTCCATCAGGTTGAGCTCGTACTGACCCGGACTGACGATCTTGATGCTCTCGAACTGCTCGTTGAGTTCCTCGCGGAGCTCCTCGATCGAGGGCTGCTCTCCCGACGGTTCGCTGACGACCCGGCCGTCGCTCGGCGGGGTCTTGTCGTCCGCGTTGGCCGCGGTGTCCGGTCCCTGATCGTGCTGGGGCGGGTTGTCGGGGAGATCGTTCGTCGAGACGACCTCGCTTCGAGCGTCGGCCTGCGCGTCGTTCTCGCTGTCGGCCATGATCGACTCGCCCGGCGAGTCGGCGGGCTCGGCCGCCGAGGTCGCACTCGAGGCCGCCGAGGACGCGTCCACCGTCGACGTCGAGGTCGATGCTGATGCCGAGGACGCGTCCGTTTCCGATGTCGATGCCGATTTCGAGGACGCGTCCGCTTCCGGCGGCGAGCGATCCTCGGGTCGACGAGCCGTCTCCGGCCACTCCTCGAACTCGCCGGCCGGCGTCTCAGCGCCGTCCGCCGATTCGTCGCTCGAGGGCCAGGAACGCTCCGCTCGATCGTCGGTCGACCGGTCTCGTCGCGTCCCGTCGGTCGGCGTCGATCCGGCGGCCGCGGCGGCCGAGGCCGGATCGCTGCTGGCGGTCATCGAGTCGACGTCATTGGCTCCCGGTTCGTCGGCGTCGGTCGCCGACGCCTTCCCGGACCGGCTCGTCCCCGACGAGACCCAGTCACGAACGGTCTCTGCGGCGCGTTCGACAGTTCCGGCATCGTCGGCCGTTCCGGCCGCGTTCCCGCCGGAACTCCCAGCCGAATCGGACGTTTGTGTAGCGGCCGACTCGCTCGAGCCGGTCGCGGCCCGCGCGGCGGGTGCAAACTGGAACTTGTTCCCACCGCAGTCGGGACAGCCCGACAGCATCTCCTTGGAGCCGTCGGGGAACGTCCGGCCGCAGTTCGTGCATTCGTGTGGCATTAGTCTCGGGATACGAGCGCGCTGATCAGCGTTTCGTCCTTGTGGAGCGTCTCGATCTGGTTGGCCGGACCGATAACGGTCAGCTTCGCCGTGGACTCCTCACTGCCCATGATCCGGCCGAGCAGCGACGAGTCGTTCGCCTTGGATTTCGGATAGGTCTCGATCTCGATCCCGTTGAATTCGTCGGGACTGATCTCGGACATCGTCACCTCGATGAGTCGACTCTCCTCGTCGGGGGTCAGCCCCTCCTCGAGGATGACGATGTTGCCGTCGTGGACGCCGTCTAAGATCATCCGGATTTTCTCCATGGTGGCCATGTTCTCCATCCGTTCGCCGCTGATCAGATCGATCTGGACACCGTCGGGACCCTCCGGGTCGTCCGTGTTAGTTGCTTTTGGCATCGATACTCACCCGAAGTACTCCGCGATGTTCTCGTAGACTTCGTCCATGTTTTCGCCTTCCTTTGCCGAGAGGGGAATCGTCTTGTGCTGCGGGAAGGCATCCTCGATGCGCTTGACGCTGGCGTCGTCGAGATCGATCTTGTTCGCGAAGATAAGAACCGGGAGATCGCGAGATTCGATGATACCGATCAGCATCGTGTTGACCTGCGTGATCGGGTCTTCCGCGCTGTCGAGGACGTAGATGACGCCGTCGACGTCCTCGCGGAGCCAGTGCATGGCTTCGGCGACCCCTTCGGTCGCCTCGCGGGAGCGACGGATGGCGTCGTCTTCCTCCATCTCGTCGGTAAACTCCTCGTAGTCGACTTTCGTCGTCACGCCGGGCGTGTCGACGATATCGATCTCGACCGACTTGCCGTTGCGCTCGATCTCGACGCCTTCCTTCCTCCGTGCGCGTCGCGTTTCGTGTGGAATGTGACTTTCGGCACCGACAGCGTCACCCGTCCAGTCGCGAGCGATTCGGTTGGCAAGCGTCGTCTTTCCTGCGTTCGGCGGACCGTAGATACCGATTCGTTTGGGTTCCTCTTCCGAGAAGAGGCGATCCGTAACCCGAGAGATACTATCTTTGAGTTCTGTGAACAGTCCCATCTGTGGGGCCCTCCAGCACCGCGGGGTGGTGCATCTGCGCGTACTACAAACCGAACCCACTTAAGCCTACGTCAGACGTGTAGACTATTCAACGAAACGGAGTTATACGGACAGATGGGGAGATCATACTAGCGGAACCGATAAACGTACTAGTAGGATCGATAAATGGCTACCTCGACCGATAAATAGTTGCCTCGACTGATCGATGGCTGCCTCGAGTCGAAGCAGGGGGTCGATCGGAGCCGGGACTGTGACTACGGATCAGTCGGATGGCGACTCGAGAACCGCGACGGAGCATTGCATACAGTGATAGACTGACACAGCGAATACGCGTCAGTTATCGAGTGTGTGTTGATCGGTACCAGATATCACGATATGAGGGACGCTATAGATCGGCATACTAGTGTGAGTTCAAACATCATACTAGGAACGTACGTAGATCCGATGGAAGCCCCCCACCCCTTCGTTTCGGGTGGAGAGTCGCGATCGTGGGGGTGGGGGAGTGGTATTGTTCGGGTGGAAAGACTCTGTAGCGACCCCGAGATCCCGTTCAAACGGACAGTACAGACCGTCAACCGGTGAGTTTCGGGTCGAACGACGTCTCTAGTAACTCGAGCCGTCTAGAGAGGCTGTTCTAGTAGGAACTAGCAACTAGAACCAACATCTCTAGTAAAAATCTAGTTTTGCTAGTGCTACGGACCGAGTTTCTGGCCCATGGAAATAAAGGTTCCCGTTCTAGAGACCCCCCCTCCCCCCACCCCCTCCTTCGTAGCGTTCCACCTGAAACGAAGGGGTGGGGGGCTAGGTTGATCTCACCCTTCGTATCCTGTTCCATGTTACCTCGAATCTCACTCCTTCGATGTCTGACAACTCGTGGCACACTCGCTCTCGAGAACTACTCCGAGTGCTGACCGAAATTTCTCGCCCCTCACTTACTATCATACCTCTTATATTTATCGCTGGTGTCCTCGAGCAACAGCCCATACCCGACTCGCTTCGAGGTCGAGTGACCGAACAATAATTGCGGTTGGAGACGACTACTGAGTGTTCCTGACCTAGTCGATCGCGTAGGTGTCGATCTCGCACACGCATCGCGAGCGCGCGTAATGATCCCTTATCGACCCGAAACGGACGTCTCTCACCCCGTCGTCATCGGTCTCGTGCCTCGATGGTCACTGGACCTTTCGAATAGGCCGTCAGACGGCCGATACCGCCGATCGTGCCAAACCCTTGTGGAGGGAAGGGAAGAAT